>NZ_JAEC01000005.1 GCF_000518705.1 Shewanella colwelliana ATCC 39565 | reverse complement strand
CCAGCGATATACCGCCATTCGGTCATTATTGAGGTGGTGATTACCGAGTAAGCGGTCAATGCGTTTGATACAGTGCTTAGGCGCCACATTACCAGAGATGTTACGGCCTAGCTGGGTCAAAGAGAGTTGATCACAATCTAGTAATGATTTAGTGGCAACCATAAGAGAATTAAGACGTTTTTTGTGGATGGAAGAGCATTGATTGCTAAGAGAGTCATGTAGTATTGTAATGTCGCGCATGGTGTTGTTCTAGTTTGTTTTTGGCGAAATTGATTAGATCAAACAGCACCATGCGTGTCTACTAATTGATTATAAAAGGAATTATCTGGGGGGTTCCCTAGAAAGGTGCGTTATGTTTTACCCACACATGGAGAGTCGAATGAAAAAAATCAGTTCTATCTTGCTAATCCTAAGCTTAATGGGATGCCATACAACACCGACAAAAGTAGAGCATGTATTCGCTTCCGAAACGATTGAGATCAAGGCGGATGAGTTGGCGAATTATTGGGTTCCCAAGACCACAAAAGTTAAGATGCTAAAGAAACGACCCACTTGGTTGCCAGAAGGTAGAGGTGAGTGGACTGTTTTAACAGTTATAGATTCCAACGGGAGGGTAGTCGAAAAGACTTTAATAAGCTCTATTCCAAAAGGGTTTATGACACAAAGTCAAGTTGATGATATGCCTAAATCAGAATTCAAACCATCAGTTACAAATAAAAATAGAGTACCTGTAAAATTCTATGGAACTGGCAAAGTGGCGCCTAGGCACGAGCTTTAAAATATAAGGCATTAACTGTGGGACAGCTAACAGTTTGCTCGGTTCCGCTTCGCTGCACACTTTAGCCAAACTATTAATCAGCCCCTTATGCGGGCGTTAATATTCCCAAGGATGGAGTCATTGATGGTCTACTTTTTTATAGCTGTTTTATTATTAGCAATCTACTTTTCGGCTAGAACATCTTATATGGCCTATAAAAGTGATTTGCTCGAACAAAGCCAAGTCAATTGGATTATTGCGGTTTCCTGGCTAGTACCATTTTTAGGCGCTCTTCTAATTAGTACACTGCTGAAATCTGAACTCAGTAGCCGAGAGGAAGCAGTAAAATCCACATGGGATTGGATTTTTTGGTTTAATCCGCAAGACCAGCCCAATGTTTTTTCGTCTGAAGATGTTAGCCAAATTGGTTCGTCAGTTGGTGATGGCGACCATTAACAAGCGGCTAAATTCAGATTCAGCAAGGCTGTCATACCATTTGCTGGGCAAATCGTCCGCCAGCACTCGGCACACTTAGTCGCTGGACGTTATGTTTTTAAAAGATAAAAGGGTCGGGTGAATTGGGTTCTTTGATAAAATGGCATGAGCGAATGAGTCTTCTTAGCGTAATCTACGTTACTTTTACCAATCTAACTTTGGCATGCTAGGGTCAAATCGATGCGAGTGATAACTCATGGAACATACGACAGAAACCTTTCATGCCGTGGATCTGTTTTGGCCATCATTAGTTCAGAAATCACGGTATAAGCAATAAAAAAGTCGCCAAGGGCGACTTTTTTGCGAGTACGGCCAGCTAATTGATTACAGGTTAGGCTCTTCGCTGTAATCGACGCGATGATACTCAAGACAGGCATCGACCTCATTGGCAGAGCCTAAGATAACCGCGACACGTTGATGAATGTCGGTTGGCGCGATATCCATGATGGCCTCATAGCCTGTAGATGCTTTACCGCCAGCTTGCTCAACCAAGAAAGACATTGGGTTGGCTTCATACATCAAACGGAGCTTGTAAGGCTTCTCTGGGTTCTTGTTGTCGGTTGGGTAGGTAAACAAACCACCACGAGACAGCACACGGTGCACATCGCCTACCATGGCTGCAATCCAGCGCATGTTGAATGATTTTTCTCTTGGACCAATTTTACCTAGCAGCAGATCGCTAATGTAGGTTTGCATTGGCGCTTCCCAGAAGCGCTGATTTGACATATTGATGGCAAATTCGCTCGTGTCTTTGCTAATAGACATAGCTTCACAGGTGAGTAAATACTCATTGGTATCAGGGTTTAGGGTGAACAGTTGCACTCCTTTACCAGTGGTTAATGCCAACATGGTTGAAGGGCCATAAAGCACATAGCCTGCTGCAACTTGGTTGCGACCCGCTTGCAGAAAACTTTTTTCGCTTAATTCACCGCTTGGTGCAGGTAGCACTGAGAAGATGGTGCCCACTAACGAGTTGATATCGATATTTGATGAGCCATCAAGTGGATCGAAGCAGACTAAGAAATCCCCGCTCTGGCCCACTTCAACAATATAGTCTTCCTCTTCTGACGCTAGGCCACGAACTGTCGAGTCGGCTTTAAGGGCATCTTTAAGCATGTCATTGGTGATCACATCAAGTTTCTTCTGTGTTTCACCTTGGACATTCTCTTGTTCGGTTGCACCGAGTACACCAGCTAATGCGCCATGACGAACGGCGTGGCTAATGGCTTTTGAGGTGTCAGCTAGGGTGTGAATAAGCTGAGATAAGGGGGCTTCAATCCCTTGTGAACTGAGGTTTTGCGCCAGAGTTTGCATGTTATTTCCTATGACATATGGAGCTAGGCTCACATTTGGAGGTCGGATCTTAAGTTTATTTTGTAATTATGGGGGCGATTCTACCGCAGATTAATCATTTTTTCAGCGGCTATTTGCAAAGCAGCTCATTGTGTTGGGGTATTGCCATAGTGTTTTTGTTTTGTTGTATTTTCAGGCACAATGCTTCGGCCTGATCTTTATGAGGTCAATCAAATTTGTTTTATATCCAGGACATAATAATGACTAAAAAATGGATAAGTTCAGCCCTTATGGCGGTGCCTATGCTTTTATCTCAATCTGCAATTGCTGCAAAATCAGATCTCCAACAACCCACTGGCGGCACAACGCCGTTAACCATTGAACGTCTCTATGCTTCGCCTGCATTGGCGGGTAGTAGCCCTCGCGGCTTAAAGCTGTCGCCTGATGGTCAGCGGGTGACCTATTTGGCTGGGCGTAGTGAAGATCAACATCTTTATGACCTATGGCAGATGAATGTTGCTACGGGTGAGCAAGCTATATTACTTAATGCCGATCAGCTGAAAAGCGATGAGCTGTCAGATGAGGAGAAGGCAAGGCGTGAGCGTCAACGTATCTATGGTCAGGGGATCATGGAATACTTTTGGTCTGACGATAGCCAGGCACTGCTTATTCCTGCATCTGGTGCACTCTATTACTACGCCGTGGCCACTCAAAAAGTGGAGCTTTTACCAACAGGAGAGGGTTTTACGACCGATGCTAAATTGTCACCCAAAGGCAATTTCGTCTCGTTTGTGCGTGAGCAAAACCTCTATGTATTAAATCTAAAAACGAAGACGTTAACGGCCTTAACTCATGACGGCGGCGGAGCCATTAAAAACGGCATGGCTGAGTTTGTGGCGCAAGAAGAGATGGACCGCATGACGGGGTATTGGTGGGCGCCTGATGAGTCGTCCATCGCATTTACTCGTATTGATGAGTCTGGTGTCGAGCAGGTTACTCGCAATGAAATTTACGCCGATGGGATTAAACTTACTGAGCAGCGTTATCCCTATGCAGGCAAAAACAATGTCACCATTGAGCTTGGAGTGGTTAACATTAGCGACCAAGCGGTTAAATGGGTCGATATTGGTCAAGAGAAAGATATCTATCTGCCGCGGGTTAAATGGTTGCCTGACAGTAAGCAGCTCTCATTTCAATGGCAAAGCCGCGACCAGCAAACTTTGGATTTACGCATTGCCGATTTACGAAGTAATGACTCACCACAAATCGTGATTAAAGAGCAAAGCCAAGCATGGGTGAATCTTAATAATGATCTCTATTTCTTAAAAAAGCAGCCGCAACTTATTTGGGCGTCCGAGCGGGACGGTTTCAATCATCTCTACCTATTTGATCTGCAAGGTCGCCTTATTAAGCAACTGACTAAAGGGGATTGGGCGGTCGATGAGGTGGCCTATATCGATGAAAAAGCGGGCTGGGTGTATTTCACTGGTCGCAAAGCTAGCATCATTGAAAAGCACCTTTTTAGAGTACCAATAAAAGGCGGGAAAATTGAGCAGATAAGCCAGCGCAGCGGAATGCATGCGCCTGTTTTTGCTGACAACCAAGCCATCTATCTGGACTATTTCAATAGCCTCGCACAGCCACCACAGATCAGTTTACATAGCAGCGAAGGCAAGCATTTGGCATGGGTAGAGCAAAATAAAGTTGATAAGACTCATCCACTGCATCCCTTTTTTGGTCTTTGGCAACTGCCTGAGTTTGGACAGATAAAAGCTGAAGATGGCCAAGCACTGCAATATCGTCTGTTTAAACCTACAGCATTTGATGCCACTAAAAAGTACCCCGTTGTGGTGCGAGTCTATGGGGGGCCTCACGCCCAACTTGTGGTTAATAGTTGGAGCGAGCATGACTATTTTACCCAGTACCTATTGCAGCAAGGTTTTGTGGTTTTTCAGCTGGATAACCGTGGTTCTGCTCACCGAGGCACAAAGTTTGAGCATGTGATCTATAAGCGTTTAGGCGAGGTGGAGGTCAACGATCAAAAAGCGGGTGTCGATTATCTGCGTAGCCTAGATTATGTCGATGGCGACAATATTGCTATCTACGGTCATAGCTATGGCGGTTACATGGCATTAATGAGTCTATTCAAAGCACCTACTCACTTTAAAGCGGCAATATCAGGGGCACCTGTAAGCGATTGGTCGCTTTATGATACTCATTACACTGAGCGTTATTTGTCACATCCTGAGACGAATGCTAAAGGCTATGAAGCCAGTAGCGTATTGCCTTATGTGAAAGGTTATCAATCGGGTCTGTTAATGTACCACGGTATGGCAGATGACAACGTGTTGTTTGAAAACAGTACTCGTGTGTATAAGGCGCTTCAAGATGAGGGCAAGCTGTTTCAGATGATTGACTATCCTGGCTCTAAGCACTCAATGCGCGGCGAGAAGGTGCGTACTCACTTATATCGTTCATTGGCCGACTTCTTGGAGAAACAGCTAAAACAGTAAGGTTAAGTGCTTAACCTTACCTGTATTAAGTCAGAGGTCCTGTTGCTTGAGATAAGCTGCAGGGCTTTTTTCTTGTTGGGATTGTGGTTAATGACTAAAGTGAAGCGAGAATGCCTTATGGCTCCAATATTGGCATAGAGAATAACCTTTTAAGCTAGGTTTCTAGCGATTTACAAATCAACATCAAAGGCCCATCCATCATTTGGGGCTTAATTAACTTCGCATCATGGCAACAACTGGCTGATAATGCGAAGCCATGTAAGTAGTCAGCGAGTAAATCTAGACTATCTTTTTTTGTTTTCTCATCGAGTGCTAAAGGCGCAATTATGCATCGATAACGCTCAATAAATATTTGGGCTGGTCCCTGGGATGTCATCCTGAGCATGATTTGTAGTAATCCGTCGTATTCGCACAGTAATTCAATATAGCTGACGCATAAGCGTCTTAACTCGCTTTGCCAATCAGGGTCTTCTTGGGGTTGATAGACTTCGGCTACGAGCGAAGAGGTGAGGGCCTCTAGCAATGCATTCTTGTTTTTGAAATAGTGATAGATTGCCATTGGATCTACGTTTAATTCCGTTGCCAATGAACGGATACTTGGTGTTTTACTATCTCTTTTCATCAAATACTTAGCTGCTTCTAGTATGCTTTGCGCACTTAACTGCGACTGTTTTCTAATAGGTCGTCCACGTTTCTTTTCATTGACAGTCATTTGAGCTCCCGATAAACTCGCCATTAATTCTACGGTGTAGAATTAATTTAAACCATATTTTAGTTTGGATCAATCACCATCAACTTGACGAGGGACTTATGGCAAACATCGTATTTATTGCAACCAGCCTAGACGGATATATCGCTGATAAGCGAGGCCAACTCGACTGGCTACATTCTGTACCTAATCCAAACAATGTTGATACGGGATTCATCGCTTTGATGGAGAGAGTTGACGGCTTAATAATGGGGCGGAATACCTTAGATATGGTACTGAGTTTTGACTGTGACTGGCCTTACACTAAGCCAGTGTTCGTGTTAAGTAACACTATGACCAAAGTACCTAAAGATTATGAAGACAAAGTTTTTTTAGTCAAAGGTAAGCTGATTGATATTATCGCCGATTTGAATGCAAAAGGATTCAATGAGCTATACATTGACGGTGGAGTGACGATTCAAAACTTCCTTAAAGAAGATCTGATCGATGAAATGGTTATTACTCGTTTCCCTATATTACTGGGTGGTGGAGCCCCCTTATTTGGTGAACTTGCAAGCCCTTTGAGTTTTTATGTGATTAAGAATGAAGTGGTATTAGATACCTTGGTTCAAACGACTTATCATCGACAGAGAGCATAGAGACTTTTTTTGATGGTAAGTGAATGGTTTAAAGGTCTACTCGGTTAATATGCCTCCCGCTGGTTAGGTTTAAGCTGGGCTTCAATCACAAAGCCAATACAACACCGTAATGCAGGTACAAAAACCTAAAGCTGCCCATGTTTGGATTTTGTCATAAGTGTGCCATACACAATTAATCTCATACTCCCTTTGGTGGGTACTGAGGATAAGTCTCTATGAGCGTCAGTCTATATCCAAATCCCCTCTCTGGCCTTCCCTGGCCACCGGGGATAAGTATATCCCTATAAAAAAAGCCAGTCGTTAGACTGGCTTTTCAAATCGAATCACATTTGCGCTAGCTGGATGTGATTTATGCTTCTTCTAGGTTACCGCAAAAACGATAGCCTTCACCGTGGATTGTGGCAATGATTTCTGGCGTATCTGGTAAGCTTTCGAAGTGCTTACGGATACGACGAATGATCACATCTACAGTACGGTCATGCGGCTTGAGCTCACGACCAGTCATCTTCATTAGCAAGTCTGCACGAGTCAGAATCTTACCTGGGTTTTCAACGAAGTGAAGCATTGCACGGAATTCACTGCGTGGTAACTTGTATGACTCACCTTGTGGGCTGACCAATGAACGGCTGTTAATCTCTAAGCTCCAGCCATTAAAGCGGTAGTATTCTACAGCGCTCTTCTCTTCAGCTTCTGTACCTGTGCTGTTAACACGAGTCAGTAGGTTACGAGCACGGATGGTCAATTCACGTGGGTTGAATGGTTTAGTGATGTAGTCATCTGCACCAATTTCAAGTCCAAGAATTTTGTCGACTTCGTTGTCACGGCCAGTCAGGAAGATTAGGCCAATGTTATTGATTTCGCGAAGTTCACGGGCTAACAAAAGACCATTTTTGCCAGGAAGATTTATGTCCATAACAACGAGGTTTATCTTGTTTTCCTGCATGGCTTTATGCATTTCTGCGCCATCATTGGCTTCAGTTACCACATATCCTTCAGCCTCGAAAATACTTCTTAGCGTGTTCCGGGTAACGGCTTCATCTTCAACGATCAGAATGTGCGGGTTTTGCATATTTAATTACCTAATATTTGTTTAAATCTGTTCTAACCATGAGCGCGTATGTTGGCTGCGCCCTAACTTGTCGTGCTGACAATTACTGATTCACGTAGGTGCTTTCATAAATCTGGCCTGAAACAGCAACACACTTCATGATTAGTAAAGTATGCGTATCTCTATAAAAGAAAACGCGAACTGTATCCACTTCGATTAACAATAGTAGGAAATAGTTCCTTTAACTATCGATTATTTTCAAGTTTAAATGTCACAGCAGCCATAGCTCACATTATATACAGGAAATTGACTAACTTTTAATTACAGTGTCAGCGACAAGGTGTAACAAAAAGTATTTCATCGTTAGATGAGTGGAAGTGAATCAACAAGCTTATTGTACTCGTTTTAGGCATTTGTTAACAAATGAAATGTTAACAAAATTACTGGGAGATATGACGCAGGTCACACGTTGCGAGTTAACCTGTTGATTTTTAAGGCATGAATTAAAGTTAATTAAGTGACGTGGCTCACACCTCTAGGAAGAGGGGCTGAGTTTGCTATAATCATTGGAATCTAATTTAGGGATATTTTAGTAATGAGTGATTCAAATCGTGATCTTTGGTACTGCTACCAACAAACCCAGTTTCTTCTTACTCAAGCTTTTTCTCCCACGTTATCCTTTGCGATCATTACGGCTCACAATCCAATGGGACAGATACTGACCTCCTGTCAAAATCGACTACTCGACAAACAGCTTCAACTCGAAATTGATAAGCTACATCAACCCTATCGTGCTGTGGTGGGCACCTCTGTTGCCGGCGATCATATGGAAAAAAGCTGGGCTGTGCCTATTGATAAGGTTGCTGCCATAGAACTTGGCAAGTTGTTTAATCAAAATGCCATCTATTTTGTTGAGGCCGGCCACCTCCAATTAGTACCCTGTTTACTGGACTATCCTGAACAGGCTTTAGGTGTATTTGAGGCTCGTGTTTGTCTAGTTAGCGAGCTGCCTGATATTTACTCTTGAGATACGCTTAATCGCGTGAAAAGTGTATTTTGAATGAAAGTTAGTCATAACGAGAAATTAGCGTTGACTTAATAGACAGATATTTGTTAATTTTCATCCATCTTGACCTATAGGGACAAGATACAGAAGAGGAGCGTTAACTAGGTAGTAAGCTTGAGGAGTCCAAACTCCAATGATGGCTTGCGAGGGAGATTAACGCCGAGATAGGCAGATGTTTGGTTCATCTTACTATCGGTCGCTTGGGCTGAATCCCAACGATTGTCACCTGTTTTTTGGTGGAGAGCTTCTGGTGGTGATCGCTGTTTCCCTTCTTTGGGGTGCGTAATCTTTGCACCAGGCTCTTCGAACGAAGTTAGTTCGGAGCGTAATCATGTTTATCATTTCTTTCGTTGTTTCTCACTCTTCTTATCAAAGAGAGGTGAGCTAATGTCTACTATTGTTGCTAAGTTTGGTGGAACCTCTGTTGCCGATTATCAGGCGATGAGTCGTTGTGCCGATATTATTTTGGCTAACCCTAATACGCGAGTGGTCGTTGTCAGTGCCTCAAGTGGCGTGACTAACTTGTTGGTCGAGCTGACGCAAGATGGCCTAGATGATGCTCGTCGTCAGCAGTTGCTTAAAGATATCGCCTCTATTCAATATAAGATCCTTGATGAGCTAGGTCGGCCCAATGATGTTGCCGCTCGACTCGATAACCTTCTTAGCCGTATTGCCGTGCTCAGTGAATCCTTGAGCCAAGAGCGCAGTAAAGCCACCATGGATGAGCTACTGGCTCAGGGCGAGCAGTGTTCATCGGCCTTATTTGCTGCAGTATTAAGAGAGAAGGGGGAAGTAGCATCGGCTTTTGATGTTCGCCAAGTGATGCGTACAGACAGCCACTTTGGCCGTGCAGAACCGAAAATTGAGCAGATTGCTACTTTGTGTCGCCTCCATTTAGCGCCGCTGCTTTCGACACAGCGTATTGTAACTCAAGGCTTTATCGGTGCCGATGAACAAGGTGCCACGACAACCTTAGGCCGTGGGGGGGAGCGATTATTCAGCTGCACTGCTGGCAGAAGCACTTAAGGCGTCTGCTGTTGAGATCTGGACTGATGTTGCGGGTATCTATACCACGGATCCTCGCCTTGCGCCCAATGCGCAGCCTATTGCAGAAATCAGCTTCAACGAAGCAGCGGAGATGGCGACATTTGGTGCCAAAGTCTTGCACCCAGCCACCATTCTCCCCGCAGTAAGACAGAAGATTCAGGTCTTTGTGGGATCCAGTAAAGAACCTGAACGTGGCGGCACCTGGATTCGTCATCAGGTTAGTGATGAGCCAATCTATAGAGCCGTTGCGGTGCGCCGCGATCAAACTTTGTTAAATCTACATAGTTTGCAGATGCTGCATGCTCAGGGTTTTTTGGCTGAAACCTTTGCGACCCTAGCACGTCACAAGATTAGTGTGGATTTGATCACTACATCTGAGGTAAACGTATCACTCACCTTAGATAAAACCGGCTCAGACTCCGCAGGTAATAGTTTGTTAAGTGAATCCTTGCTGCAAGAGTTGTCTCAACATTGCCGCGTGCGGGTGGAAGATGAGCTGGCTTTGGTTGCCATTGTCGGTAATAAGATTGCGTCGACGCCAGGCGTGTGCCGCCGGGTATTTGAGGTACTCGAACCCCACAATGTTCGCATGATCTGCCAAGGTGCGAGTCCACACAACTTGTGTGTTTTAGTGGCTGAATCCGAAGCGGCACAGGTGGTACGGTCGCTGCATGAAAATCTATTTGAAGGTGCATGATGAAACCGAGTCGAACCTCTCTTAAGATTGGTGAGTTGGCGACAGGGCAAGATCTTGAACTGCCGATTTTTCAGTTCGAGCCCGCACATATAACGGCGCCAAGTGTCTACATTCAGGCGAATGTGCACGGCGCAGAGGTGCAGGGTAATGCCGTTATCTATCAGCTTATGCAACTGCTGGAAAACTGTGAACTGCGGGGCAAGGTGACCTTGGTACCCTTGGCTAATCCTCTTGGAATAAACCAAAAGAGCGGCGAGTTTACTCTTGGTCGGTTTGACCCTATCACTGGGGTCAACTGGAATCGTGAATATTTTGACCATAAAGTCGATGTCGCTGCTTGGTACGCCAAGCACAGTCATTTGGCGGATGGTGAGTTGATTCAAGCTTACCGAGCTATGTTGGTTGAGCGTTGCCAAATTCGTCTTCAGAGTGAGTGGGGAGTGACAACGGGACAACAGCAAGCAGTGATGTTACAACGAATGGGGCACGAGGCTGATATCGTGCTGGACCTGCATACGGGTCCTAAAGCCTGCAAGCATCTGTATTGCCCCGAGTATGATGCTGAAGCTGCAACACTGTTTTCAATCCCCTATACCCTGCTGATCCCCAATGATTTTGGTGGTGCCATGGACGAATCTGTGTTTTGTCCATGGTGGCAGCTGAGTGAATATGTTGGGGAGCAGGGGCGCGAACTGACTGTCCCAGTGTCTGCGTTCACGTTAGAGCTAGGCAGCCAAGAGTGTATTGATCTTGATGATGCGTTGGTCGATGCCAAAGGGATAATGGCTTACCTTAGCCATCGTGGCGTAGTCGCCGATACTGTCCCTGCTGCGCCGATGCAACGCTTTGCCTGTTATTTGAAAGACTACAAGAAGTTTCATTCTCCTATGGGGGGGATGGTGGAGTATTTGGCTAAAGTGGGGCAGCCGTTAGCGGCAGGAGAGCCGTTGGCAAATATCTTGCGACTGGATCAGTATGGGAGTAGCAAAGTGCTTACACCGCTGCATTTATCCCAAGATTGCGTGCCGATTCTGCATTTTGCTTCAGCATCTGTCTATCAAGGCACTGAACTTTATAAAGTGATGACAAATGTGTTTGTAATGACTAACAACGAGTGACAGCGTTAACTTTTGCTATTGTTACAAGACATCGCGAAGCAAATAAAAAGGGAGCCAATTGGCTCCCTTTTTTGCTTATTGATTAGGTTTACTTGCGGCGACGGAACGCTGCAAATGGAACCATTAGTAGTGCTAACCAACCAAGTGAACCACCACCTGAAGATTTCACTTCTTTAGCACTCACTGCGATGGTTGCAGTACCCGCTTCACTTTCTACGCGTCCATCAGATGCAACAACTGAGAAAGTCAGAGTGTTGTTACCTGTAGGAGCTGTGAACTTAATCTCAGCACCGCCGTTAGCAAATGATACTGGCGTACCACCTGTTTGAGTCCAAGTGTAAGTTAGCTCATCACCGTCAGCATCTTTACCGTTAGCTTTTGCTGTGACAACGAAGCCTTCAGTACTTGTCATGCCTGTAGGAGATACAGTTGGTACCGTGTTGTTGATTTCAACAGTAACCGTTGCAGACTCTGAGCGATTACCCATGGTATCAATGGCTACAACTTCAGCGACTAGTGATTCACTTTGTTGATTGATTACCGCAGTATCGCTTAGCTTAACAGTACCGTCTTTCTCGATAACCAACATGTTGCTGTTGCTGTTAAGAACGATGAACTCAGAGAATGGGCTAGTTAGCATATCTGGGTCGGTAGCCATCAGCTTACCAAGCTCAGTGCCTGCTTCAGCGCCTTTATCGACAGATAGCATAGTATCTTCGATAGTTGGTGCTGAGTTGCCTTCATCTGTGGTGTTTGCAGTGATTGACATAGAACCATTTTCAGATAGGAACATGTAACCCATTGCGTCGCGACCAACTGTGCTGGTTAGGAACGCGCTTTCACCAGGTGCAAGCTCAGTTACTTCTGCGCCATCTTCGTCAACAAGTTGTGCACTGGTACCAGAACCGTCTAGCATCAATGTTGCGACGACTTCATCACCAGTACCGGTTGAAACCGGTGCCCAATCAGCTTCTTCTACACGGTAGCGAACAGTAACATCGTTACCTAAATCAGCTGCGGTGAGATCCATATCTTCAAAACACGCTTTAATCGTTACAAAGTCATTACCAGTAACGTGGAAAGCTGGTTCTAAAGTACCTCTAGCTGTACCGTACGTCTTAACGAAGCCGTAGATAGCGCGTGGATATGCATCATTGAACCACTGCAGGTTTACAGTTGTTGCAGTGTAATCCCAAACACCATCGTTATCGGTGTCAAAATCAACGTTGTAGCTTGCTACAAGTGGGTGAATAATCGGATCGCGCATCTGGAAAGTGTTGTAGATAGCGATACCTTCATCACATGTGCTACTACCTAGTAGCTCACTTGACGCATTCACTAGGTCGTGACGTAGATCCATATCTATTGGGCTAGTTGCAGTCAATGGTGCTGCAAATGGCTCTGAGATGGCAATCGCGCCAGAGTTAGTAAAGGTACGAACGATACCCTCTTCGGTCACTTCAGTCGAAACTGATGCGCCAGCGGTTGCTTTTGGTAGAATGTGGTATACCACATGAAGCGCACTGTCTTCGCCATCCATAAATTTAATTGCACCGTCATACTCTGACAACGTAAGTGCAGTTGATGCGTCTGATGCAGAACCATCTAGCTCATAAGAAGAGGTTAATGTCCACTCAGGTAACTTAGTTGGGTCGATAGTTACCGTGACATCGAAATCAGCCGTTTGACCGGCTTGAACCGTTACTGACTCAGGTAGTTCAAAACTAACTGCTTCAGACTTCATATCGTTTTCAAAACGTTGTTTAGCCGCTAGCGTGTAAGTTTTCTCCTCGTTAGAGAAGTTCTTAACGGTTACCGTTTTCGTCATAGAAACAACTTTATCTGTTGCTACTAGACCAAAAGCAAGGGCTGCTTGCTGAGTGTCTTTATTCCAAGCGATAACAGGAAGATTGACTGCTTTTTCCACATCAACAAGGCCCGCACCGATATAACTGATTGGTGCAAGTTCTGCGTCAGGGTTAAGACCTTTTGGATCTAGCGTAACGTCTAGGTTCGCTGAGTTCATCATGGTCGCTTTAATCTCTAGCGCATTACGTTCAGGTAGTGCTTCGCGAACGATGCTCATTGCGCCTGCTGTAATTGGGCTTGAGAAAGAAGTACCGCTAATTGGAGATAGTTGATCGCCACCACCTGGGTATGCAGTTAGAATCGCTGTTCCTGGCGCTGTGATCTCTGGTTTAAGAGTGCCTGCAATAGATGGACCGCGTGAAGTGAAGGTCGCGATAGCACCAGCTGTAGTTACTTCAACAGAGGTTACGCTGTATTCAACTGGACCGTCGACTAGACCCGCTTTAATAGCATCGCCATCTTCTTTAGAAATCATTACTGAAGGGATAGTGACCTTTGGATCTGCACCACCCATATTAAAGGCACCATCATCTGGCTTGTTGTTAGCCACGATAACAAATGAAGCACCCTTAGTTTGCGCATTCAGTACTTTCTGGGTGAATGCACAGGCACCACGGTCGATAATTACCGCTTTACCGGTGAAATCAACATCATCAGCAAATGCAGCACAACCATCTTGGTTTGCTGTTGGGTAGACTAATGGTGCCTTAGTGTGATCGAAAGCAAATTCGTTGCTAGTGTTAAAACCTGCACCAAATGTTTCGACAGTTTCACCAGCAAATGCTGAGTCAACTTTACCGACTTTAGTTGTTGGATGCGTCATCGCACCGACAGAAAGGGCGTTATTTGAGGTACTTGGACCACCAACAACAAATGGTGTTGGGCCATCGTTACCTGCAGAGATTGCAAGGTTAACGCCAAGCTCTACCATTTCATCGATCAGCTCTTGAACTGCTCCGCCCTCAGAATCACCGAAATCTCCACCTAGAGACATGTTGACGGTATCAACGCGATCGCTGATGTCGCCATCGTTGTTTGGATCCATTGCGGCTTCTAACGCGAGTAGCTGAGCAAGACCTGGACAACCAGAGTTACAGACAGAGTAAACAAATAGTTCAACATCAGGCGCGACACCGACTACTGAGTGGCTTACATGGGTACCATGATTAGTGTTTACGTCGATTGGGTTTGGATCGTTGTTGATGAAATCCCAACCGCCAACGATTTTGCCTTGTGGCCAATCTGGCATGTCAGCTTTTGCGGCAACTGCTGCATCATAGTCAGCAACATCACCGCTACCGCCAAGTGCTTTATGAGTGTAATCAACACCCGTATCAAGTACTGCTACACGTTGACCTTTACCTGATGCAACGCCAGCTTCGATAACGGCTTTAGCTTTAATGTACTCAGCGCTGTCATCAACGTGCAGTTCATAATCATAAATTGGAAGAATATCGGCAACATCTGGGTTAGCCAGCAGTGCTGCTAATGCATATTTATCAGCTTCAACGACAACTGAGCTAACCAATTTAGAAGTGGTTGCTAAAACTTTAACGTTAGCATCCATTGCGCGCAAACTAGATTGAACACGAGCTTGAGCACTTTCAATGCTGCTCATTGCTGCAGCTTGGTTAAAACCTGCAACACGACTCTGTTGAGATACTGATTGAGTCTTTAGCTTAAGCATCCAAGCTACAGGAGTTTTAGCTTGAGATTCAGCACTCTTTGCAACTTGAAGACCTTGATATTCGTCGTTAGTCTGGTTGGTTGTGTTGTATTTTTCTACGGTACCGGCGTAAGAGGCCGATGAGATCAGCGCAGCTGATATGGCTAGTGATAATTTTGTTTTCACAACTTCTTCCTTGTCAATTAAATGTGCCTCGATGGGTCGAAGCACAATTGGTATCGCTGTAACTTTGGTTATAGAACTATTGTTATTTTGTTGCCCCTTTGTTGGGGTGGTGTTCTTTTTAACACAAAAGATTGCCAAAGTTAAAGTGGATAGATAAAAAAGTTGTAGATGCAATTCTATTAGATGATTTATCTGGTGGGTTATAGCATATAAAAAATATGACTAAGGTTTGACCGCCCGTACTATCGGGTTTTGTAAACTTATCAGTGTTTCGGTTGATTGTATTTCGTCAATAGATTGAATTCTGTTAATCAATACGTGTTGCAATCCGTCGATAGATTGGCACATTACCTTTACAAAAATACTGTAGTTCCCGGTGGTGTAGTAGGCTTCAGTGACCTCTTCGAGCGCGTTCAACTTAGCGATGGCTGCTGGGTAGTCGCCTGCACTTTTCAGGTTGATGCCGATAAAACAGCAAACGTCATACCCTAGCGCTTTGGGGTTAACGGTGATTTGTGCACCAGTAATAATGCCGGCTTGTTTCATCTTTTCGACACGCACATGAATTGTGCCTGCGCTGACGCCAAACCGCTTGGCTAGTTCGGCAAAGGGAGTTCTTGCCTCTTCCATCAATGCAGAAAGAATTTGATTGTCTAGTTGGTCGCGCTGAAATGACGTATCCATTAAGAAATACCGATTTAGATTAATATTATTAAGTAATTTACGGTATTTTTTAGGAAATGGGTAACTTTTAGTGTCAATGATCATGGCGGGGGACACAGTTTCATCGCACATGTTTTAGCTAAAGTCTGGATTGCGTCAAAAGCTACCTATATTGCGTAACCCCACCCTTTGTTTATGTTAATGCCCATCATTGCTGCGGGGTAATATCTGTGAAAGGAATTTCTGTAGAAAAAGTCATCGACTCGCCACTGTAAGGGTGCTTTATTGTTAGCGATTGGGCGTGCAGTAATAGACGTGCTGCTAGGCGTTTAGCGAGCGGGTCCGCATAGAAGTTATCACCAAGGATAGGATGACCAAGTGCCATCATATGAACCCGCAGTTGATGAGAGCGACCTGTGATCGGGGTGAGTTTAACTAAACTGGAACGCTTGGCCCGGCTGATCACTTCAAAATGGGTCGTCGACGATTTACCGATTTTGTGGTCAACTTTTTGTTTCGGACGATTTGGCCAGTCGCAGATAAGAGGCAAGTCAACGGTGCCCATTGTTTGCTTTACGTAGCCAGCAACGCGGGCGTAGTAGGTTTTTTTCGTTTCGCGCTCACGAAACTGTCGTTTTAATTCACGCTCTGCACTGCGACGCAGCGCCACAACGATGATGCCAGAGGTGGCCATATCGAGTCGATGAACAATCTGTGCGTTTGGGTGATCAGCTAAGACTCTGGCATAGACACTGTCGTGGTAAGCCGCCTTGCGACCTGGAACCGACAATAACCCTGAGGGTTTATTCACCACCAATATATCTTTGTCTTGATAAACTATATCTAGCCAAGGGGTTGTCGGTGGCGCGTATACAAAATCACTCATAATTTACTCAGCATCATAAAAGCGGCTGCAAAGATACTCTTTAGCGGTCTATGTTGGCAAGTATAGTTTGGTTGCGCTGCCTGGTTAGGCTGTCAGAATCCGTTGCCGTTAATGTGCATGATGGCGAAGGTCCATACAACAAAGGCTAGCGCTACGTGAATGAAAGCGTAGACACCTTGGTCGAGTCGCTCCATTCCTCTTGCCTGCCAGATTAATTGGCCATGAAGTAGAATGATCAACGGGAACAGCATAAATAGCGGGTAAAAACCGATTGGACTGCCATCGCCAAACAGCGCTCTAGAGAGGAGTGACCACAGTACCATAAAGGCCGTGATCAGAGGCGGGGCCGCCAATCTATACTGTTCAGGGTAGGGGAACATCTTAATATCCTTATTTGCTATGAAGACTAACCTATCTGCGTGGTTTTTTAGCGATCATCTGTGCTTTAAAACAGGGTACTAATTCACAGCCTACATTACCTTCAAAATAGTGCAATGGTTCAAATTGATTGAACCGATTGAGCAGTTCGTTAGCCGTTAGTAAAAAATCGGGGTTTTTAGGGCGGCCAACTGTTGCTTGGGTTGTGGTAAAGGTTTCATAGATTAATAGCCCCCCGGGTTTTATCGCTTGGGCTATTTGGCCAAACAGCGGGCGATGCAAGTAATTAAACACCAAAACCATATCAAACTGCGCCGTGGGTAGATGCTGCTGCCCATCGTTTTCGAGGTTTTGTGATCTTGCGTGACAGTTTTGTGGGAGCGATGGCAGACGGCTAATATCCTGATCGATAAAAGTGACCTTAGCGCCTTGCTCTGCAAACCATAAACCGTTACGGCCACTGCCACAGGCCAGATCTAGAACATCTGTGGAAGGAGAAGTATGCAGCAGCCTTTTATGATCCAGTAACAGTGTTGATACGTTAGCCTTTAATCTCTTTTTTTCCATCAATGCGTTTTCCGTGAATAACAGAGAAATGTCTTAATCCCGCAGGGCCGTGCGAGACAACCACGGACAAGAGAACAATGGTAATAAGCAGTTCAGGCTTATAGTTGGCTAAGGGAATAAAGAGCGCCAGCAGTCCAATTTTAACCATGGTTAAAACTCCCTTTAATTGAATTAACCAACGCCAATCTCTAACGACTTCCCAAGCCATGAGCAAAGAGCCTGTTGTCATAGCGGTGTACCAATATATACTCCAGTCTGCTTTCGCTACGCCCAGCAGTATGCCACCACCTGCGCCTGTTATCCCCAGTATATGAAGGGCTCTAAGACTGGTTTTGCTTAGTCGTTGTAGCCAAAACTTGGCTTCTGAAATCTCTTTATTGCTCATACTCAAGGGAGGATGTGACGATATTTGTTGTCAGCTTATCAGGATATGTAAAGAAAGCACGTGTCAGTCTAACAAACTTAAGTTTTTCGTGACCTGGATTATGATCTCTACTTTTTAAACGCGTACCATTTCACTGTCTGACTTAACGTATTGATTCATTTATTCGTGTTCATCGCTTAGCTATAATGATGGAAAGCTTTATCAAGACATCATTAATCGAGTCAAGTCGCACATGTTGCGCACGTTCGTCGTGGCGATGAATATATGTGTCATCTTGTGATAATCCGCAGCAGTGGTCTTAAGTGTTGAGGCCAATGCTAAGTAATTAGGAAGAGAAAATGAAAATAGGTTTTTTTAGCGCCAAGCACTACGACATGGAACACTTTAATCGCACTAATCAAGCTTTTGGTGCGCACATTGAGTATTTTGATTATCGCTTATGTATGCAGTCGGTGAAACTGGCTTTTGGCTATGAAGTTATCTGTGCCTTTGTTAACGACTCATTATGCGAAGAGGTGTTGGTTGAGTTGGCGAAAAACGGCACCAAAATTATCGCAATGCGTTGTGCTGGTTTTAACAATGTGGATTTAGTTGCAGCAAAACGCCTTGGGCTAAAAGTGGTCAATGTTCCTGCGTATTCGCCAGAGTCTGTGGCAGAGCATACCGTTGCCTTAATGCTAACCCTTAACCGCAAAGTACATAAAGCCTATCAACGTACTCGCGACGCTAACTTCTCTTTAGAAGGTTTGGTCGGTTTTAATATGTTTGGCCGCACCGTGGGGGTTATCGGTACAGGTAAAATCGGGGTCGCAACCATTAAAGTCCTGTTAGGATTTGGTTGTAAAGTGGTGGCCTATGATCCGTATCCTAATCAAGCGGTAATCGATCTTGGTGTCAACTATCTTACGCTCGATGAGCTCTATCCTATATGTGACATTATTAGCTTACACTGCCCGTTGACCCCTGAAAATCATCATCTGTTGAGTCAAGATAGCTTTGCTAAAATGAAGTCTGGTGTGATGGTGATTAACACCAGTCGTGGTGGTTTACTAAATGCTTTTGATGCCATGGAAGCATTGAAAACGGGTCAGTTAGGATCGCTAGGCCTTGATGTTTACGAAAACGAAAAAGAACTCTTTTTTGAAGATAAATCTAATGAGATTATTCAAGACGATGTGTTTAGACGTTTATCCGCTTGTCACAATGTGATTTTTACCGGTCATCAAGCGTTTTTAACCGAAGAGGCGTTAGGGGCTATTGCTCACACTAGCTTGAGTAATGTGAAGCAACTGCTCGCGGGTGAAGCTTGCCCTAATGAACTGTTTTAACGCCAAGTAAACTGCCCGTCCTTTTTACCTGACAAATAGGCCCTAGGCTGATAAGTTATCGATAAACTTATTCGCCTGAGGGCCAGCTTATGATGATAAAACAGGACGTTTGTGACATTGATACCCCGACAGGGACGATGAGGTGTTACCTCTACCGCCCTGATGCCGAAGGGCAGTTTTCGACCATCATTTTTTATTCAGAAATTTTCCAGCAAACAGCACCCATTGCTCGCGCCGCAGCGATGCTTGCAGGCCATGGTTTTGTGGTATTGGTGCCTGAGGTGTTTCACGAACTCAATCCCATTGGCACTGTGCTGGCCTACGACGATGCTGGCAAGGATAAAGGTAATGAGGATAAGTTTACTAAGTATTTGGAACATCATGATAGTGATACGCAAGCTTTAGTTGAGTTTGCCCATCGTCAAGCCTTCTGCACCAGCCATGTTGGCGCCATGGGCGTGTGCATTGGCGGACACCTTGCCTATAGAGCAGCACTTAATAGCGATGTTGTCGGTGCATTTTGTCTTTACCCAACCGATATACATTCAAATACCTTGCCTTGTAACGATGGCAACGACTCCCTGAGCCGTACCGCAGATATTCAAGGTGAGTTAATGCTGATCTTTGGTAAGCAAGATCCGCATGTATCTGGTGAGGGACGTAAAGTTATTTACGATAAGCTGAGTGAAACTGGCCGCTTGTTTAGTTGGCAAGAAGTTAATGGGCAGCATGCGTTTATGCGTGATGAGGGTGATAGATATGACCCTGCTCTAGCGTTGCAGATGTACCAGCAGGCGGTGGCGTTTTTTCACCGCGTGTTACGCTAGCAACGATTAACGGCAGATACCAGAACGGCGAACTCAAGGTTCGCCGTTTTATTTGAATTAGCGTAATGATTTGATAGTTTTTTTTACATGTGATGCAGTGCTGACGAGCTTATGCCGAGAGCGAAAAAGCGCTTATCTTCGCCTCTGAAGCGCTCGCAGAGTAGCCTGATCTTTATACTATTAAGTGCTCGTTTTGTTAGAGCCATTTTCGTTTTCTAAACAGCAACAGCAGAGCTATGGTGATGGTGATCATCACGCCCCAGACGATAAAGTAACCATTATGGTGTTTAAGCTCAGGTATAAACTCAAAGTTCATACCATAGATGCCTGCAATAAATGTCAGTGGCACAAAAATCGCGGTGATAATAGTAAGCACTTTCATGATGTTATTGAGTCGGTGAGCACTAATCGAGATATAACCGTCGATTAAATCACTGGAGACCTGATAGAAAAGATCAGCTAAGCTCGCGGCCCGGTGTTGATGTTCGCAAACATCGTTAATTTCATGAGCGAGCTGTTCATCGAAGGGAAGAGAGGGCTCGTCTCGCAGGCTATTAAAGAGTTCAACATGATAGTGGAAATTACGCCGTAACCGAGTAAGGTCGGTTTTGTAGAGCACGACTTCTGCTAAAATTTTATCATCTGCGGTGGTCAGCATGATGGATTCAAGTTCCTCCAAGCGACTCTCAAGATCAAATAAAATTTTATGGTAACGTTTCACGACAAAACGGCTTATTTTCAGGCTAAGGGCTCCTGTACCTAGCTTCATCGATAGGTTACCCGCCATGACTTCGTTCATTGTGCGCTCAATACTTAATGAACGCGCGCTGTGACGAGTAATTATAAAGCGTTTGCCAACAAACAGCGCCAATAGAATATTGTCACAATTAATCGATTCAGAACTCGCTGACAAACCACGTAACAATAAGAAGGTATGATCTTCAAAGGCTTCGATTTTTGGTGGATGTCTATCTCGTGAGGCATCTTGCAGTGCCAGCGGGTGTAAGCCAAAATCAGCCTGTAACATCTGCTGCAATGCGGGGGTTAATTCACCATCTATATTTAGCCACAAAATGGCATCATGGCTCTGTTTCCACGCCTTAATATTGGCCTCGTCGCCACTGAGAAGGCTGTCATCATGTGGTTGATAAAGCAGCGTTGTTAGCATGTTTGCCTCTTAGCTATCTATAAACGGTAACTTGGAATAAGCAATATTGTTCAATCCCATGTTTGTTTCGACTAATCTGTAGGCCATTTAGCCTTATTATCAATAGTTTTACTTAATTAACAGCTTAGTCGCTTTGTTGTTGGGTGTGATCTTTTTGATCGGGTAGGCTAAGGGCTTGCGCTGGCTTACCTTTTAACTTTAATACGCCTTTTTGTAGCATCAAATTGTTTGGGTAGGTAATGATGACTTTGTCATCACGCTCGATAAGAATGTGAAACAAACTGATTTCGGTGATTATTCCGCTAATATCTTCATCCTTATCGACCACTTTTATCTTATCGCCGATACGATAAGGGAATACAAAGAAGATAAGGATCCCCGCTGTAATATTACTCAGTATCGACCATTGTGCGACTAAGGCTACACCGAGAACGGCAAATATTGATGAGATAAATAAGGAAACTTGCTGATATTCAACACCTAAAGTCACAATCATTAAGCACGCGACAGAGACAAAAAGCAGATAGGTAATATATTGTGTGACCAGTTTAGAGCGTGTTTCTGACACTTGTTTCAGCCGAGAGAGGCGTTGTACCCAGTTTTTTACCAAGCGTTGTAATACGACAAAAAGCACGATGTAAAACAAGATGGTAAACAGAGTTTGTGTCATAAGAGCATGGTTCTATATTAGAGGTAACAGAGAAATACATCATAACCGTGTGGCATGCAATGGTTTTAACTCTGTTACCTAAGGCGAGTGCGGAGACTTGCCGACATGACTAATCTTAAGCCTAGCTTTCCATCGCTATTTGATACTGTTTAAGTTCATCAATCTTGACCTTTGTGATCAACTGTTGGTCTAAGTAAAACGAGACTTGATCTTGCTGCCTTTTACCCATTAACTGCTGCTGGCTCTTGTCTGCAAAATTCAAGGTCATCACCATAGTGTCATCATCGATTGCTTCGATAGTTGCTCGAGTAAGTTTGATCTGCGGTAATGGCGCATCTTTTAGATTGCTATCTAGGTGAGGATTAACCTTGAAAATAGCCTCGACGGGCATATCGACGACGGCTGGTGATCTATTGGTTATCGGGTTAGTACCTGTCCAGAATTCAATGCTATTAAAAATGAATAGGTCGGCGGTGGCACTCAAACCATAGACTGGGCTTAGCAGTACAAAAAGCCCAGCGCGGCCATAGCGGTTGTCAACTGCAGATAGATTGCCTTTGGTGACCATTGCGCTTAAGCCCATCTGTCCCATACAGCCTGTGAGTTGGGTCGTGATTAGCGTGGTTAATGTCAGCGCTATAAGTGTTTTTTTCATGGTGAATTCAGTCAGTGATAAAGCGCGCTGATTTTAGTGCCTAATAAGAAAATGGACGGGAGTCAGCTCACAATTTGAGGTCAAAAAATGGTGTGAAGGGTAGCAATCATTCGGTGGTTTGTTGGTCTGTACCTGTTGTAGTTAAAAGAGATGAGAAAAATCCTTGGTGAAGGTTGAGATATTAGGCCTGCGTTAGCATTTTCATGACAAGGTTATATAAAGGGCATGATTTTGAACCTAGCCGTTATTTTGCTGTGTTCCTCGTTCACTTGCTTCATAATGGTCGTCATTAAGCAGTGTAGTGAGCAGGGCTTCAGGCCTATTGCGGAGATTTAATGACAGAGTTATATACCTTACATCGAGCTGACGATGAGATAGGACCCCTTATCGTATTAGAGAATAAGGAGATCAGAATGCTCTCTTTTGGTGACAACGATGAGCAGAGCAAGCTATTAAAGGCAACGCCACATATTCCCCAGCATACCTATCTGCAAGCCATGCTATTAGTCTTGCTTTTTATTAAACCTAAACGGGTGATTATTTTGGGGTTAGGTGGCGGAGGTTTGATCCATGCGCTGCGCCAATTTGATACGGGGATTAAGGTCACAGCGGTGGAGCTTAGGGCGAGTGTGATTGAGATTGCAAAACGCTTTTTTCAACTACCGATAGGCAAAAAACTCTCGTTGGTGCACCAAGACGCGGCGCACTTCCTTGAAGAGAAAGATCATAAAAAAGCGGATGTTATCTTTGCTGACATCTATGGTGCCGACGGCGTTGATGAAAGCCAACTGTCTGATAGCTTTATCAGTAATGCATCAATGATGTTGAAATCGGATGGCTACTTGGTGCTCAACTGCTGGAAAGAACACAGTCAAAATCGTGAGTTACTATCGCTATTGCAAGCGCATTTTGCCGAAGTCAGAGCATGTTTGACTGGTGGGGGGAAACTGGGTGGTGATTGCGGGGAAGGTGACGCGCGATATTTCTGCGAGCGCATTGAAAACCAATGCACAACAGTTATCGCAAAAACTCGACTTTCAATTGGGGCGCAGCCTAACGCGTTTCGATATCTGGCAATAGCCCATCCAGCCTTTCTCGTTTAATCGGTTTTTTAGTTGGCAGTAACGCTTAATCTTTAAAATCGATTAGCATGATAGTTTTTACCCGTTATATTTGTTTCTCTATCCTCGTTATTATCTCTCCATCGAAAACAAACGGGGTTAATGCAGTAGCGTTAACCCATAAGTTGAAAAGTGAATAACCCACATTGGAGCGACAAATGACACAATCAATTATCAACACTGAAATCAAACCATTCTCTGCAACGGCTTATCACAATGGTGATTTTGTTTCTGTCACTGAACAAGACCTACTCGGAAAGTGGTCTGTAGTTTTCTTTTACCCAGCTGACTTTACCTTTGTATGTCCAACAGAATTGGGTGATATGGCTGATCACTACCAGAAGCTACAAGAGATGGGTGTTGAAGTTTACTCGGTGTCTACCGACACGCACTTTACTCACAAAGCGTGGCACGACAGTTCAGATACCATTGGCAAAATTAACTACCCAATGATTGGCGACCCAACTGGAAAAATTACACGTAACTTTGGCGTGATGATTGAAGAAGATGGCCTAGCACTGCGCGGTACATTTGTAATCAACCCTGAAGGCCAGATTAAAGTGGCTGAGGTTCATGATTTAGGTATTGGCCGTAGCGCGTCTGAGTTAGTGCGTAAAATTCAAGCGGCACAGTATGTAGCCACTCACGATGGCGAAGTATGTCCAGCAGCATGGCAGCCAGGTGAAGAGACGCTAGCACCTTCATTAGACCTAGTTGGTAAAATCTAACGATAGCGACATGGCCTAAATGGGGATTCATCTCCCCCATTTAGCCGCTTAACTAAACATTAAGCACACATTCATCTCCAGCCAGTTCAACGCCCCCCTGCAATGGTTGAGCTGGCTTTTTATTCCCTATTTTTTAGCTATTAATTTCAGAATGTCATCTTAGGAGTGATTATGTTAGATACGAATTTAAAAAATCAGCTGACTACTTATTTGCAAAACCTCAAGCGCCCAGTTGAACTTGTCGTATCTGCAGATAATAGTCCGAAGGCACGTGAACTTACGAGCTTGGCGAGTGAGATAGCGGGTCTATCCACCTTGGTTTCACTACGTGAATCTCAAGGGGAGCGATCGCCGTCGATGACAATCACTAATCACGAGACTCACACGCTGATGACGTTTGCCGGTTTACCTATGGGACATGAGTTTACTTCATTAGTGTTGGCACTCCTGCACACGGGAGGACACCCAATTAAGCTAGATAAGGCGTTGATTGAGCAGATCCGCAATTTGCCCGGTGAATATCATTTTGAAACCTATGTTTCTCTCAGTTGTCAGACGTGTCCAGAGGTTGTCCAGGCACTCAATATGATGGCAGCAATTAATCCTGCGATCACCAATGTGATGATAGATGGCTCATTGTTCCAAGATGAAGTGAGTGAGCGCAATATCATGGCTGTCCCCTCTGTTTACCTCAATGGTGAGCCATTCTCTGTAGGCGGAATAAGTGTTGAGCAGATTTTAAATAAACTTGATGTCAATGCTGCTGGGCGTAAAGCTGAAGCCTTGAATCAGAAACAAGCCTTTGATGTATTAGTGGTTGGCGGTGGCCCTGCTGGCGCATCAGCGGCAATCTATGCGGCGCGTAAAGGGCTGCGTACAGGGATTGTGGCTGACAAATTTGGTGGACAAGTTGCTGAAACCGTAGGGATTGAAAACTTCATCTCTGTTAAAGCGACAGAAGGCCCCAAATTGGTGGCCAATTTAGAAGCTCATGTTCATGAATATGACGTCGACATTATGGATAATCAACGCGCATTGAGTTTAAAGTCGGGAGAGTTATTTGAGTTACAACTTGAAAGTGGTGCCTTGCTGCGCAGTAAAACCATTTTGCTGGCAACTGGGGCGCGCTGGCGCGAGATGAACGTACCCGGTGAGCAGGCTTATCGTGGCAAAGGGGTAGCATATTGCCCACATTGTGATGGCCCATTGTTTAAAGGTAAGCGTGTGGCTGTGATAGGTGGCGGGAACTCTGGTATTGAAGCCGCGATTGACCTGGCGAACATTGTTGAGCATGTTACCGTGCTTGAATTTGATAGCAAGCTAAGAGCGGATGAGGTGTTACAACGTAAAGCCTCATCAATGGGTAATATTGAGATCATCACGCAAGCTATGACCACCGAAGTCACCGGGGATGGCAGCCGAGTCAATGGTCTAAACTACACTGATAGAGCCACAGGCGATAGCCACCATGTTGAGTTAGCGGGTATCTTTGTACAAATTGGCTTAGTGCCCAATGCTGAATGGTTAAAAGGTACACTTGAGCTTACAGACCGAGGCGAAGTGATTGTTGACGGCAAAGGTGAGACATCAATACCGGGCGTATTTGCTGCGGGAGATGTCACTAATTCTGCTTACAAGCAGATCATTATTGCCATGGGCAGTGGTGCGACAGCGTCATTGGGCGCATTTGACTATCTGATCAGGCAAACTGATGCTGTTGTTGATAACGCAGCGTAGAAATATCAAGGAAAGTTCATGTTAAAACAGTCAGCTAAAGCTGGCTGTTTTACTTTCAGACCTTATAATCATTATTGGTTAACCTTTAAGTTTTTTGGCTGGGAAAATAAAAGGAGAGTCGCACTAGTAATGAATAGTGAATTATTGCCCTTTGAACAGCAATTAAAAATAGAGACTCAAAAATACCTTTTAAAAGGGGTGTTATGGGCGAGCTGGTTATCTATTTTTTTAGCCTGTGTGGTGGTTTTAAATGATATAGTTAAACCGATCCGTTCAGTTTTTTCAGTCAAACTATCCCGCTGGTTTTCCCCGTTCTTTTTCTCACCGCTTTATGGGTGGGGCTAGCCAGAATCTACGGTGAAGAAAAACTCACACAGACAGCTATTATTGTATTTTCTGGGCTGTTAACACTGAGCTGGTTGTATGTGATTTTGTCGCTACTCCCTTACCTTGATGGGCTTGGCTTAGAAGATGGAAGCGCAACGCTAGCAGGTATTGAGTCCCTCGTTGAGGTCTTAGTGCTCACTTTTTCGATCGCACTCTTTCCGCATCGCGGCTTAATGCTAACAACTGTCTCGCTGTTTATTATGATCGGTATGGTCGTAAGAATAGTCGAGCTTCCAGGGCATCTTTTATTCCCTTTGACAAAATATCTGTGTTTGTTGGTGATTGTAATAAGTGCACAAAAGGTTTTATACAGCTGGTTCAAAAAAGCGATTTTACGCGATGTAGAGAAGCAGCAGTTGGTGAAACAGTTTCGGCGAATGGCCTTGATAGATGGTTTAACGGGTTTAAGTAATTGCCGCCATTTTGATGAGATTTTAGCGCAAGAGATCAGAGTGTCTGAGCGTAATAGGCATCCACTTAGCCTTATTTTGCTCGATGTCGATTTTTTTAAACGGCTCAATGATAAGCTCGGTCACCAAGTGGGCGATGACTGCCTCATGGCACTTGGGCGGATTTTATCAGAGATAGCCTCAAGACCTAGAGACTTAGCCGCTAGATATGGTGGCGAGGAGTTTGTACTCATACTGCCTAATACCGATACCGCAGGGGCAGAGACGGTTGCTGCGAAGTTAAAACAGGCGCTACGCGAAGCAAAAATACCGCATCCTGACTCTGACGTGAGTCAATATGTCACCGTGTCTCAAGGGATTTGTCAGTGGCAAGCGTTAGAAAGTTCTGACGATTATCTGGCCCGAGCCGATAGTTATTTATACAAAGCGAAGCATGGGGGAAGAGATACTTATTACTCTGATGCTGCAATATTATAAGTTGCTGTTTTTTATTGTGTAAAAAATTCATGTGGTAAATTCAAAGTTTGCTTGTTCATATTTATGCCCAGCCTTCCCCTGAGCCCGCTTAGACAGCGATCACCTCATTAGGTTTCATTTTGGTTGCGAGAAAGTTGCAAAAAAGTGTTGCTGCTCTACGCTTAGATCGGAATGTGCTTAACTTAGAAGGGTTTTCTATGAAACTAAAACTAGCAGTTAGCATCGGTGCTCTGCTGTTGTCTTCACCTGTGTTGGCAGAGGTCACTATTTCGGGGTTCGCCTCCATTGTTGGCGGGCAAGTTATTGAAGGATCCGGTGTCGATGAATTCGATTTACCACCAACGTTTTTGGCTGACTATCCACTTGTTGGTGCCTATGAAGAGGAAATAAGTTTTAAGCCTGACACGTTGTTTGGGCTGCAATTCTCGGCTGATCTTCTTGATGGATTGACTGCCACGGCTCAAATTGTATCACGGGGGGCGGATGACTTTGATGTTTCCTTTGAGTGGGCCTATATCTCCTATGAGTTAAATGAACACTGGACGTTGCAAGGTGGTAAGAAGCGACTACCGCTCTACTATTACAGTGATTTTTTTGATGTGGGTTACGCCTATCCATGGATCCGCCCACCTGCGGATAACTATACATGGCAGATATTTAACTATACCGGCGTAAGTGCACTTTATAATTATCTTGTAGGTGACTGGACCTTATCTGGACAATTTTATTACGGTAGTGAGGATGATGAGCCAAACAAGTTATTATCAGAATTTTTCTTTCTTGAACCAACCAGAGAGATTTGGAATGACATTGGTGGTGTCGTATTACAACTTAATCGTGACTGGTTAGACATTCGTGTGACCCACATGCAATACACCAATGAAAGATATATTGGTGATGTGCAGCAAGTGTGGGACGGCAGTACAGATCGTAAAGGCAAATTCTATGGTTTGTCGGTTAATATCGATTACGAAAACTTCTTGTTATTAACTGAGCTAAACCGCCTTGATCTATCGGGTACCGATCTTGATACCTACATGGTTACCTTAGGCTATCGGTTTGGCGATTTTATGCCTTATGCTGGATATGCCGACTTCAATGATGGTGAGGGCGGAGAGGTACACAACACCACCTCACTTGGAATCCGTTGGGATTTTCACCCATCAGCGGCATTGAAGCTGCAATACGATGACGTTGAAGATAATGGTGGCCCAGGTTTAAAAGTTGCAGGTGATTCAAAATCGGTCAGTTTCGGCGTCGATTTGGTCTTTTAGGAGAGAGAAAGATGAAAACACTATTTTGCTCAATCCTATTGAGTTTGATGTCACTTCAGGCTTTTGCGGGTATTGCTGTTATTGTCCATCCCGATAATGCCAGTAGTTTAGATAAGAAAGCCATTTCAAATATCTACTTAGGTAAAACAAAATCCTTCCCAGGCGGTGGTCAGGCCGTTCCTATAAATTTGGACAGCGGCCTGCCGATGCGAGAAGATTTTGATGCTAATGTGCTAGGTAAATCTTCGAGTCAATTAAAGTCCTATTGGTCGCAGAAGGTCTTTACCGGCAAGGGCACGCCGCCTAAAGAGATGGCTAACGACGATGAAGTGATTAAGCTTGTTTCGTCAAACCCCAATATCATTGGCTATATTGATAGTAGTAAGGTCAATGATTCGGTAAAAGTGGCGGCAGAGTTTTAGCGCTTTTATTGGCTCACTCTATTGTCAAACCTCGGGCTGAGGACCCTCTTCTCAGCCCATAAAGGGGCCTCGAATGCAATGGTTTAATAATATCTCAATTTTCAAGAAAATCGGTGCGGTGTTTGTATTATCTGTACTGATTTTTGCTGTCACCTTGGGAATCTCACTGGTCTCGATTAATAAGAATAGAGCGACATTGAGTTTTATGGAAGACAAGGTTTATCAGCGGGTTGAGCTTGCGAATCAAAATGTGATTTTTATTCAACGCCTCGATGAACTGTATACCCAATCTGTGTCTTTTGCCGATGAAGATCTATTAGATAATGCAGGCGAGACCCATGCTTCGTTAGCGACAAATATTGAGCTGTTGCAAGGACTCGATGAACCCAACGCTTCTTCATTAAAACAATTAATGGTTCAGGTTCAAGCCTACAATCAATTGACCTTGTCGCTGGCAAAAGGGATGCTCGAAGGCACTATTGATATGAGCAACATCGGTGAGATCAGTAAGAAAAAATCTCAAGCCTATGATAGTGCGCTAAATCAGATAAAATCGTACCAAGCGGATAAAGTTCAGCAGTTCAAAAGTACCATTCAAGAGGCTGGTGATCGTTCAGAACAGAGCTTGTGGTTAATGCTGTCCATCGGTTGTGTGCTGTTAATGATTATGGCAATCGTCACAATTGTCATTGCGAAAGCGATTAGCCAATCGGCAAAGAGTGTTGCCTTATCCTTGTCTGAGCTGGCCGACGGCAAAGGGGATCTTTCTCACCAACTAGCTGTCCATGGCAGTGATGAACTGGGGCAAGTTTCTAGCCACTTTAATCGTTTTCTCAATCTATTAGCCGAGTCAATTAGACGAGTCGTCAATGTTACCGACCCGTTACTGGACAGCGCACATGCGCTAAGAGACAAAATGGAGGTAGCTTCCAATGCCACACAGACTCAAAGCCGTGATGCGGAAAATGTGCAACGTTCGATGGAAGAGATGCGTCACTCGGTTACCGATATCTCTCAAAGTGCCAATCAGGCGGCACAAGCTGCTCAAGTCGCTGAACAAGAGGCGCAAGATGGCATGGTTGTCGTACAGCGCACCATAGATATTTCTCAAGAGTTAAACGGTGAAATTGCGCTAGCCTCTAAAGCCATTAATGAGCTTGCCACAGATACCGAGAGTGTGAGTTCTATTCTGAATGTCATTACATCCATTGCGGAGCAGACTAACCTTTTGGCCCTCAACGCTGCGATAGAGGCTGCTAGAGCAGGTGAGCAGGGACGTGGTTTTGCCGTTGTCGCCGATGAAGTCAGGGCATTAGCATCGAAAACAGCGGATGCCACCAAGGAGATCCGCGAGGTACTTACACGGTTGAAAAGTGCGGCTGAATCTTCGGTTACTACGATGGATAACGCGATGAATCGTTCTAGCAAAAATGAAGACAATGCTCAAAATACGGGTCGAGCACTTGACTCGATCCAACAGCAAATTGTCAGAATCAATGGTATGAATACTCAAATTGCGTCAGCGACCGACGAGCAATCTTTGGTGGCATCACAAGTGGTAGAGAGTGTTGTAGAGATGAATGCCTCTTTTGAGCAAACGTTGCAGATATTAGTGCAAGTACAAGATGTGTCTGAAAATATGTCAAACTTTGCCGATGATCTTAAACACGCTACCTCACAGTTTAAACTTTAACGATTTCTCCTAATTAGCGCCAATAAAAAGCCCTCCATGAGGAGGGCTTAAGGCTATTTTCGCTTTAAATGCTATGCAGTGGTATTAATATTATGACCACTATTGCCTACAGGCGCAGCTTTCGGCGTTGCATCGACCGCTTCAATCAGCTGTAGTGCAATTTCTCCCTCTGCTTGTTGCTGCTCTTTGGCTAGCTGCGCCACTTTAACCCCAATGTTGCCATTGCTTAGGTTGGGCTGGAGATTACTGGTTCCAACTGTTACTGCCATGATTACCGCCTACACTTAGTTCTGTACCATATTAATGCACACCATTAACTATAGTGCTATCGGCTATAAATTGAAAAGCTTTAGGCCAAACTTTGCGCGTTGCTCGGTTTGACCTAGGGCTTAAGCCTTCTTAGCGATTACTTTTCGGGTTAAGGTGATAATAAAGGTTAACCCAATTGAGGCTAAGATAAGCCCGATCGCTAAGACCACATTTTGCAGTGCCGTGGGGTCAATCGCGAGCATACCGCCTAAACCAACCATCATTATTCCCGACATCAGCTTAAGTGTTTGGCCCTCTTTTTCAGTGAGCTTACGCTTACCCAGAGATACACTAAAGGCGATGACGATGATGGCCAGTGGAATGACATAAACCACGTTATACATGATTAAATACATGTAACGTTCGATGGTGGGTAAGTCATGCATGGACAACACGCTCGTATAAATCATCGGAAAGCCTGCTGTGCACAATAGTTCGTAGGCATTGGCTAAAATAGACAATACCACTGTACCGGCAATCATTGCTGTCATACTGCTGGCGCTGGTTAGTTTCCCCATACGTTTAATTAAACCTGTACGGTTTTCTGCCGACATCGATAGGGTGACTTCGCCTTTGGTAAAAAAGTAGTCCTTAATGTTTATCGCGCCGGCAACCAAAGCTAACATGCCCGCTCCAAGGATGATCCACCCTCCATCGCTGCCCGCGCCGAGTAGTTGGAAAATGTTGAGCCAAGCACTCATAAAGATAAAGTAGATAAAGCCTGAGAAGAATACGAAAATCCCCCCCACGATAAGCATGCGGGTACGACTCTTAGCATTCACCATAATGGAGAGTAAAAATAGTAGTACAAAGAAGGCACATGGGTTAAACGCATCTACCCCAGCAAGCACTACCGTTAATAGTGGCAATGACATCTGTTCAGGATGGACGACACCAACAAGGGGTAATTCGACGGGTTGAACATCAGAAGCTGTGATATTGCTGGTGGTCTCATCACCTAAGTCGCACGTGCCTTCGCTAGCACTCTCGCTGCAGGTTTGAAATAAACCTCCTGAAGCTGGCAATTCACTCGTATATTGCCCTTCGGTTTCTGGCGCTAATTGACCGCCTAATGACACATAGTATGCTTTTAACTTTTGGACAAGAAACTCTCCCGTAACCGCATGGCTACTGTAGCCGACTATCGCTTTTTCACCGCTAGCAAAATAGGGGACTGAGCGGGCTTCTGTGCCTGTTTTCTCTGCGATTTTTTGCCACGCTTCCATGGTACCTGGTGCGGTGATCATAAAATCTTCCACTTCTAACCAAGGATATTGCTTGGGCAAACTATCAATAAAGGGGTGAGCTTCAGCACAGTGCGGACAGGTTTTTGACCAGAAAAAATAGAGTTTAACTTTTAGCTGACCTTGGCTGTCAACATAATGCCAAGTTTGACTATCTGTTGTTGACGCATTATCGATTGCGTAAGTTAAGGTTGGAAAAAAGCTAAAGAGTAATAAAAAACTAAAAATAAGGGGTCGTAACATAATCCCTCCTTCAGAGGTGTTTGCCGAGTGCAAAGTAGGCAAGGTGAAAATCCTTTATCAATAGTTTACTGATATAAAAGCAAGAGATTAATTTTATGTGTCAGATTTGCAATGTAAATCGTGAAATCGAATAGAATTGTTAACTGCGGCTCGTTTTGGAGCAAGCCAGTATGCAAATGATATCGGCTTGCTCGTTTGCAGTGTGACGTGGCTACTTAGGGGATGTTATTGAGTCGATGTTTGACTGTTTATCCGCGGTCGACGCCATAATGGTTTGAGGCACTGTTTTTGTACACCAGTGTAGGCTAACGCTACGGGTATCGTTATCACTCGCAGTTAATATGCGGGTCACAATAGGTTGTGAGAAGGCAGATTGGGTTAAATAGTGCTTCACCCTATCAATTCGGCGGTTGGCTAACCACATATCATATTCGCGCAATTTTTTGTCTGTTTGCCCTTTGTAAACTGGAAATTCAAGTAGCAAATAGCCGTCGCCTTGTTGTGTTTCTGTGACGAGTTTCTTCAGTTTTTGCGTATATTTACCCGAGAAATACGAACTGTTTTTCTCGAACGGAATATCACCATAGTTAATATTTTTAGGGCATTTTGCCATTAACGGGGTGGATAATAGAAATGACATCATCACTACTAACAGCTGCTTCATAGTGAACACCTCCAATGTGTTGGTATTGAAACGAGATTAAGAGGGCGGAATCTAGGTGATTATTGTTTGAAAATCAACCTAGATTTGGGCCTGGTGAGCTGATTTTTTTCACCACATCAGAGTGATTACACTAGCGTCACAATTTAGTCACTTTGCATCTTGATGGTTTTATTTGAAAAAAGGCTAACTGTTTGGTCGCAAAGACAATAAATTGACAAGTGAAATGAAGTTATTTTTCCAAGAGAAATTTTCACTTTATTGGCAACTTGCAGTAAAATGATGATAGGTTGTGTGCAATTAAATTTATGGTGATGTGGATATGAGCCAAAACGAAGAGCTAAATCCTCTGGCTTTAGAAAATCAGGTATGTTTTTCCTTATACAGTGCGGCGAATGCGATGGTGAGGGCGTATCGCCCGCTACTCGATAAGCTTGACCTAACTTATCCCCAGTATTTAGCGATGCTGGTGCTGTGGCAGCACCAAGGGATTAGCGTGAAGACCCTGGGCGAGCAATTACACCTCGACTCAGGCACGTTAACACCACTCTTGAAGCGACTGGAAGGCAAGGGGTTAGTGACTCGCGGGCGCAGCGAAACCGATGAGCGTGTGCGAGTGTTGCATTTGACCGATGCTGGCAATGCATTGCATGAGTTGGCTAAAGAGATCCCAACCATGATGCGCTGTAAAGTTGGTGGTGAACCACAAGAGTTTATGCAACTTAAGCTATTGTGTGATAAAGCTTATCAATATTTAAATAAGGCATAATCAACTAAGGTGACACATTGGATACGGTAGATCTGGTCGTCATTGGTGGCGGTATTACGGGCGTGGGCATTGCACAGCGTGCTCAGGCCGCAGGTTATAGTGTCGCAGTCTTGGAAAAAGGTGAGATTGGTCAGGCAACATCATCCAACTCCAGTAAATTGATTCACGGTGGGTTACGTTATTTGGAAAGTGGCCAAATAAGCCTAGTGCGTGAATCATTGGCACAACGTAAAGCGCTGCTTTTATTGGCGCCGACACTTGTAAAGCCTGTTCCCTTCTATATCCCTATTTACCAAGGTAGTCAGCGTGGCCCGCTCGCGATCCGTGCTGGACTCAGTATGTATGCGTTATTGAGCGAGTTTGATGCGCTTGGGCAGTTCAAATCAATCGCGCCTAAAGAGTGGGGGAACTTGTTTGGGTTAAAGTTGCAGGGATTGAGAGCTGTGTTTCGTTACTGGGATGCACAAACTGACGATCACGCCCTTACGCTTGCCGTCGCTGATAGCGCAAAACAGATTGGCGCACGCATCCATACTTCTGTGGAGATTAAGAGCATTGAGCATCAAAGAGATGCTTGTACTATTCACTATAAGCAAAACAGTTTAGCTAAAAGCCTTAAGGCCCTTTGTGTCATCAACGCTAGCGGACCTTGGGTGAATAAAACCCTCGAGTTGGTGCAACCTAAGGTCACTGGCGTCGATATTGAGTTGGTACAGGGCAGCCATCTGGTACTCGATATTCCACCACCCGATGGTATTCTTTATCTTGAGTCGATTTATGATAAACGGGTTGTATTTGTGATGCCATGGAAAGGAAAAACCATGATTGGCACCACTGAAACCCCAGTGAATGATGCGGATGAAGTGGGTGTCACCCAAGCTGAAACGCAATATTTACTGGGTATTTATCGACACTACTTTCCTTTTTCTGAGGAGGGTAGCCACTTAGCTGATAAAGTTATTGGCAACTATTGTGGAATGAGGGTGTTACCAAAACAGCAAGTAGATGCTTTTGACTTGCCCAGAGAAACCTTGATGAATACTCGGGTTACTCATCCAAGGCTAATGACGATTTATGGTGGCAAGCTTACAACATTTAGGCACACAGCGAAGGACGCTGTTGAATGGGTCGAAAAGCAAATTGGCCAGCGCGCAGCGGTGGCTGATGTCGACCAACTGAAGCTCTGTGCATCGACAAATCACACGAATAACACGCTTGATGGGTGATTTTTATGACTAAACCAGCTAAAGTGTGGCGCCTTTTTTATCCCTTTCAACGAGTCTATTTGTTGTGAATTGTCCATATTTCGACGCAAACCAGTGTCGCTCTTGCCATCATCTAAAAGTGCCTTTAGCCGAGCAGGTTGCGATTAAGTCTGAGGCGTTAGAAGCCTTGCTGGCCGGCCAGCCAGTTAAGCAGTGGCTAGCGCCCGTTATGGGGCCAGAATACGGGTTTAGAAATAAGGCTAAAATGGTGGTGCTTGGCGCTGCGCATCAACCTATCTTGGGGCTAGTCAGCCCATCGGGTGAGCCTGTTAGTTTATGTGATTGTCCGCTTTATCCCAAGGATATGCAGCAGTTGTTGCATCGACTCGAACTCTTTGTGCGCCAAGCTGGGATCCCGCCATATCGCGTTGACAAACAAAAAGGTGAACTCAAGTTTATTTTACTGACCCGTAGCCAAGTCCGTGGCGAATATATGCTTAGGTTTGTGTTGCGAACAACAGATGCAATTGTACGCATTGAGCGGGAACTCCAGACATTACTGGCCGACCACCCTCAAATCAAAGTCGTTTCCGTCAATCTGCAACCTGTACATATGGCTATTTTAGAAGGGGATGAAGAGATATTTCTTAGCGAAGCAACCCGTTTAGAGGAGTGCTTCAATGATGTACCTTTATATATTCGTCCCAAGAGCTTTTTTCAGACCCATCCAGAGGTCGCTGCCAAGCTGTATCAAACTGCCCGTGAATGGACTGCGCAATTGAAGCCCAATGCCATTTGGGATCTGTTTTGCGGTGTGGGTGGTTTTGGCTTGCACTGTGCGTCAAAAGAGATCGCATTAACGGGGATTGAGATTGAAGCCGAGGCAATAGCCTGTGCCAAGATGTCGGCTAAAACCATGGGACTTGAAAATGTGCAGTTTACCGCCCTCGATTCCACCGAATTTGCTAGTGGAAGTGACGCTCAAAATAAACCTGATCTGATTATTGTTAATCCTCCTCGACGCGGTATTGGTGAGGCGCTTTGCCATTCTCTTAGTGAATTTGCACCTAAGGCTATTTTGTATTCAAGTTGTAATCCTAAGACCTTGGCAAAAGATCTGCGACACATATCGGGTTATCAAATTTCCAAAGTTCAGTTGTTTGACATGTTCCCTCACACAGACCATTTTGAGGTGTTAGTGCTGCTGGAACGGTTGCCTTAACACGTTCATCATGGCCTTGCCATCACTGTCATTAAGGTGTCATTTAGCTGTCATATTCTATCCACTGTAACGGGCAAGAGGGGTTAAGTGTGAGCGATGTTTTTATAAAGTTTTTCCTACTTGGATTGGTGAGCTTTGGTGGCCCAGCGGCCCATATTGGCTATTTCAAACGTCGCTTTGTGAATGAGCTTAATTGGCTTGATATGACAGCATTTGGCGGGCTAGTGGCGTTAAGTCAGGTGATCCCCGGACCCGGTTCAAGTCAAATTGGTTTTGCGATTGGCTACCATCGCGCGGGGCTTTTAGGCGGCCTAGCGGCATTTATTGGATTTACTCTTCCCTCCTTTACATTACTGCTGTTATTGGCGCTAGGTAGTGCTAATTGGTTAGGCGAAAGCTGGTTTAATGGCTTGATTCATGGCTTAAAGTTGATGGCGGTGGTGGTGGTATTCGATGCTGTGTTAAGCATGTATAACCAGTTTTGTACTAAATCGATAGCGAAAATACTAATGCTCACTAGTGCGGTAGTTACGCTGCTTGTAGGCAATATTTGGGGCCAGTTATTGATATTAGTTGTTGCCGCGGGTATCGGTATCTTCTGTCTTGCGCCTAAATCGCTAAATGGGGGGAGTGATGGGAGGGGAAACCTATCATTCACTCTGGTGAATGTAAAATGGTTGGCGCTGTTTGGCACGCTGTTTATCACCGCATTGGTGCTGCTTAATAGTCAGCACCCACTTGGGCAAATATTTGCCCAGTTTTATCAGGCTGGGGCATTGGTTTTCGGTGGAGGGCATGTGGTGCTGCCGTTGCTTGAGATGAGCGTTGGTCAACATATAGGTAGTGAACGATTTTTAACAGGCTATGCTTTGGCACAAGCTGTGCCTGGTCCTATGTTCACCTTGGCGGCATTTCTTGGGGCCGAAGTGTTCAGTGCGAAACCTGTTATTGGCGCATTGGTGGCAACTTTGGCCATCTTTTTACCGGGCTTTCTGTTGTTGCTATCAGCCTTAACGGTTTGGCAGGGGTTAATGCATCGTAGTCAATTTCGTGGGGCGATTGCGGGAATTAACGCTGCAGTGGTAGGCCTACTATTGGCTGCATTGGTGTCACCAGTGATCGCCAGTGCTATCTATTCGCTGGTCGATCTGATTTTGGTGCTGCTAGGTTTCTGGCTGTTTAAGCGGTTTCGACTAAATATTTTGTGGCTGGTGCTTGGCTACAGCCTTGTTGGTGTGATGTTCGGGTTGATTGGCTAAGCTTCACCGCTGTTTATGGTTACGCCAGCGGATACAAAGACATGCGCCACCCAGGAGAGTGGATGGCTGTAGTGTCAATGCCCCTTGATGCCAGATGGCGACCTTACGTACGATATACAGTCCTAGGCCATAGCCGGAGCTGTCGGATTGGTCCTTGTCTCTGGCGAAGGCGGCTAACAACTGTTTTCCTTTGCCTTCGAAGCCTGGTCCGTCATCTTCAACCTTAATTTCACAACGCTCGCCATCACAATAAAAGCTGACATTGATCTGGGTCCGAGCAAATCTTAGGGCGTTCATGATCAGGTTTTGAGTGGCTATGGTCATGGATTGTGTGTCGATATAGGTGGCAAGATTGTTGGCATCGAAATTTATGATGATTTTATGCTGATAAAGGGAAAACTTATCTTGTATTTGTTTTAGAAACTGTTGAGGGGAAATTTCTACTTTCTGCAACTGTGTCTCTCTGTGTTCAAGCTTGGCAAAGGAGAGGTAGTTGCTGGCCAGTTGCTCTATCTCGTCGATATCGGCATTGAGCCTTTGCCAATATTTTTCATCCAACTGCTCCTTGCTAAGCTGCAGGGCGAAACGCATACGTGCCAGCGGAGTTCTGACTTCGTGGGAGATGGTTCGAGATAACTCTTTATGCATCTGCAGGAAATCGACTATCTGTATCGTTACCTCATGATATACCTTGGCGAGTGGATAGATTGCAGAACGCTTGTTGATGACTTGAGGCATCTTTCTCGGCCGCGCGCCAAAGTCGATAGCGGTTTTTTGTAATTTCGAGAGATCGCGAAATAGTGGCCATATAAGCAGGAGTGCTACACAGCCGAGACTGGCGTATAACGCGAAGATGATTAGTTCCCTCGGTACACTCGCTTGCGAAGCATGTATGACAGGGCCAAAGGCGATCACCTCTTCTGCGCTACTTCCTTGTCGGTAGTAATAGGTTTGTCGATTACTTAAGGTGAGGGCGATGGTTTTGCCTTGGTTGAGCTGGTCGTTAAGATCTGTTGGCAGGGCTAAGTTGTCTGCGCTGATACGGGATATAGTGACGGGGTGCTGTTCGTCTATTAGACCACTAAATACGTTATCGACATCGATTTGATATGACTCGTTGCCTTGTTGCATGGCGGTATGAATTTCACTAAATGACCAAATGATCAGCGCGCTGCTGAGTATCAATAAAGCATAGAGGCGATAAAATTGAAACTTCATTATCGGTCCGATAGTTGTGGCTGATAGTTGAACAGATAGCCTTGCCCATGAACGGTTTTGATGGTTAAGCCTTCTATCTGATAGCCCTCTATTTTTTTACGTAATCGACTAATCTTTAGGTCGATAGCTCTATCGAGACCATCGTAGGGTCGACCAACATATTGCTCGAATAGAGACTCGCGGCTTAAAATTTCGCCATGATGTTGGGCGAAGATCCACAGTAGACTAAATTCTTGGGTGGTGACTTTATGTGGCAGACCCGCTATCGACAGTTGTTGTTTGGTAAAGTCGATATGAAAATCATGAATAGCAAGGGTTTTGGACTGTGGGTTAGTTTGCCCTTTTCTGAGGTTCGCCCTAATTCGCGCAACTAACAGCTCAGGATCTACTGGCTTGACAATATAGTCGCTCGCGCCCAACTCGAGCCCTTTAATTTGCTCTTGCTGGCCATCGAGCGCCGTCATAAAGATGATCACGCATCGAAAGCGCTCCGCCAGCGCTTCGAATAGGCTAAAGCCGTCCTGTCCTGGCAACATGATGTCACAGATAATGAGATCGAAGTGTTCAGTCCGGTCCAACTGGGACACCTCTTCAGCAGACTCTACATGGGTTAACTCGAATCCCTGTTGAGACAGATAAAGCACCGTGAGTTCGGCTAGGTCAAGATCGTCCTCAATAAGCAATATCTTTGGTGTGGTCATAGCAAGTTCCAATTGAGCCCTCTGCGTCTTCGGGTATTTACTGGCTGATAGATAGCAACTTGTATTGTTACTTCATCGAGCACTTTATCATTGAGATCTTTTATAAACACCTGAGTATCTTCAATTAATGAGAGGTCAAATAAGTGGTCGACGCTTAGGCTGTCGAAGCATTGCTCAGGCTTTTCTCTTAGTGCTATCCAGATGCAAGTCTGCTCCAGTACCTGCAGATGATAGCTGATCTTGAGCTGCATATGGCAAGGAGTCCCTGCTTCTAGCACCGCACAGGTTTGGGGTTTGATCTCGACTTCTGTCGTCGCAGCGTTCACTTCGACACTCACCATTGAGGCCAAAATAAGCAGCATTGTCATCAAGGTTGACCCGCTAGAAGGCATAGCTTACTCCAACGAACCCAGATAAGTAGTCATCTTTTTCTACCATCAGGTTGTCGCTTATCTCATCGCCTAACCAAGTGTAGGTGACAATGCCGACAAAATTGATATCTTGCCAAAGTGGGATGTTGATGACTCCGCTAGCATGGTAATTGATAGACGCGGATTGGGCACTTTCACGTATCGGCCGCCCAAGTTCAGCTTCGGTAAAGTGGTAATAGTATTTGATGAGTTGGCTGCTTTTTCTTATTGCGCCCACTTCGAAGGCAAGGGCTCCCCAGGATAAAGGCTGGATTGTTTTAAGCTTTAAGTGGATCTCATTGCCTTGATGAACCCCGCTTATATCATGGTAATAGCCTAAGTTGATATCCAGATAAGGGGTTAACCAGGAGGTGTTAACCCCTCCAAGGTAGGAGATATGCCGCTCGATCGGAACTTCGGGGATCTTTGGGCCAAATAGTGGCTGCTTATTTGGTTTATAGCCCAAAATATCGCTTAAAAAAACATTGCTCCAACCATCTAGTTCGAAAAATATCCCATCTTCATTTAGGCGAGTTTGCAAATCGACAATAAAACGATCAGATTCATAGAGGCTATAGCCTAAGGTAAAGTTCTCTGCATAGAAGCGTTCACCATAATAGGACCAACTGGGTAACACATAGGTGGTGATGTTGTCAGATTTCGCTCTAGGATTCTCAATACCGCCATAGCCTAAGGCGAGGGTGAACTGCAGTTCGCCCGTCTTTATCGCATCAAGCTGCTCATCGGCTCTGGCATCTATTAAAGTGAGGCCAAATATGATGCAGAGGCTGGAAAAAAGGTACTTCATGGTGATATCTAAATCCTAAAACAGCATGTATGAATCTAAAACGATCTTAAGTTAAAAGTCTGTAAAAATATCTGCGAGCGTACAAAATGCTACATCTCGCTTTACTGTATGACTCTCCATAAATCTAGCAGTGTTTCGCCGTTAGCTTCTATTTATATCAATCTGTTAGATGACCTATAACGATAATTTAGCATAACCAATCGAAAGTTTTATGCATAAATATGCTGTCTGCTTTTTGCTGTCGATTACGGTAACCATTATGTGTTAATGCATCTTTTCAAAGCATTTTAATCGATATAGTGACATCCAGTCTCGGTTATCTCACCTCTGTTTTCATGGCGTTAACATGGTTTTTTTAGTGGCGCCTTTATACTTCCTGGTTCTATCTTTCTGTTTTTTAAGTTGTTTAGTGCTGTTGTAAACGAGTTTGATAAGTAGAGATTAGACCTGTACCCACCACAAAGTCTTAATTGTTGGTTTAATGTTTCTTTTTTAACAAATCTACAAAATGCTACATCAAACCACTGCCGCTTTCGTTTAACAACATGATTATATGTTATTTCGCTGGTGAATATATATGCAAAAAAACAAACCTCATCAGGTAATAACTTAAAAGGTGGATAGTTTCATGAAGGTGAAAACATTAGTAACGGCAGTTGCCGCCGCGCTGTATAGCGTGAGTATGGCACAAGCCGCTGCCCTATCTGGAGGAGAAGTTCATAAGCTTCAGCCTCTTAACATCACTGCAGAGCAGGCTAAGCTGCTTAATGCTGGGCCCAAACAGAGCGATAGCTTGCTGCAAAATGATGGATTGAATGTTCAAATTAATCGTCAAGAAAGTAAGTTCGTCGCCGAAGATGGGCTGACGGGGGAGCATGTCTATATCGTGAGAATGCATCAGCAGCCATTAGCGCAAGCGGGTGCAGCACTGCTTAATCTGGACGATTCCTTTGCAAAATCTCGCACTAACAAGTCAACCGACGGCAAGCTCTTTGTTGCTGGTAAGCCTGTGAACAATGAGATCAAGACCTATCGCAATCAACTTCTGCAAAAACAACAACAACTCATATCAGAAATTGGTTCAACCTTAGGTGATCGTGACGTTCGCCAACAGTTTACCAATGCGGTAAACGGTTTCTCGATGATGATGACGCAAGAGGAAGCGCAGCGTGTTGCTCAAATGGGCAGTGTGGCGTCTGTTCGTCGCTCAAAAACCTATGAGTTATTTTCAGACGCGGGTCCTGAACTGATCCAAGCGGATAAGTTATGGACCGGTGTTGCAACTGATTCTGTGCCTTACAAAGGCGAAAATGTGATCGTAGGTATCGTTGATACTGGGATTAACTCAGATCATCGTTCATTTGCCGATGTTGGCGATGATGGTTATGACCATACCAACCCTTGGGGAGCCGGCCAGTATGTGGGCGACTGTACCAAAGAGGGGTTTGAGAATATGTGTAACGACAAGCTCATTGGCGTTCGCTCATATCCTGTGATCACAGATAATTTTACCAGTGGTATTTTTGGGACGACTCGCCCAGCCGTTGGTGAAGATTATCAAGGCCATGGCTCACATGTTGCCTCTACGGCAGCGGGTAACGTGTTACTTGATGTTGACTATGTCAGCCCTGCTCCTGGTGAAGTGTCAGATGGCACAGTGATTAAGCCAAACTTATTCCCTCGCATGAGCGGTGTAGCACCACATGCGAACATTATCTCCTATCAAGTCTGTAATCCATCAAATGAGCTGTTCCCTGGCTGTCCTGGTGAAGCCTTGATCGCAGGTATCGAAGATGCGATCAGCGATGGTGTGGATGTGATCAACTTCTCTATTGGTGGTCAAGATTCTCACCCATGGAGCGACGATGTTGAATTAGCCTTCTTGTCTGCACGTGAGGCGGGCATTTCAGTTGCGGTAGCAGCGGGTAACTCAGGCCAACCAAGTGGTTATAAAGAATACTTTGGCGCGATCGACCATGCCTCTCCTTGGCTGATGAACGTGGCAGCCAGCACTCATGGCCGTGAAATTGTTGTCGATACCAGACTGACAGATCCTATGGGTGGCAGCGAAGCGCCTAAGTGGAGCGAAATTGAAGGTGGCGCGGTTAACTCAAGCTCGGTAACGGGTATGGTTGTTAAAGCCAGTGCCTATGGTGATGAATATTGTGGCTCGCCGTTTCCTGCTGGTACATTTGATTTAACCGACAGTGGCGGTGATCCGACAGACGTGATTGTGGTATGTAAGCGCAATAATCTTAATGATCCTAATGGTATTGCTCGCTCTGCTAAAGCCGACAACATTAAAGCTGGCGGCGCCGATGGTATGATCATGTACAACTATGCCAATGCCGACGCTATCGTCGCGACCGCGGCCTACTCGGTGCCGAGTATCCATATCACCAAGCAGGAGTGGGACGGTCGCTGGGACAACGGTATGTCTGGTTACGGCCTGAGTGATTGGTTGGTTAAAGGTAGCGACCATGTGTTGACCATCTCTGAGACCACTATCGATCGCGATCTGGATCCTGAGCGCGCCGACTGGTTAGCCGCCTTCTCATCACGTGGTCCGAGTCCTTCGACGCCTGAAGCCCTAATCCCTGCGGTTGCGGCGCCTGGCGTGAACATCTACGCCGCCTTTGCCGATGAGCATCCGTTTGTCAGTGGTGGCGCATCTGGTGACTTCGCCTTCTTAAGCGGCACCTCGATGGCCTCGCCGCATGTTGCCGGTGCCATGGCACTGCTTAAGCAGGCTAAGCCGGACTGGAGCGCTACCGAGATACAGTCTGCGCTGGCAATGACTGCCGAGAACAAGGTGCAGTATCACAGACTCGATGATGAAAATGGTGATGTGGCACTGGCCTCGACTTACCGCGCCGGTACCGGTCGTATCAATGTGGCTAACGCGGCCAAGGCAGGTTTTGTCCTGGACGAGACAGCCGAGAACTTCAAGGCTGCCGATCCGCAAAACGGTGGCGCGGTGCATAAGCTCAACATTCCACAGCTGGTGAATTTTGAGTGTAAGCCAAAGTGTCAGTGGATCCGTACCATCAAGGCCACCACGGCCGGTAGCTGGAGTGTGACCCATGATGATGTGATCAACTGGGCATTTGACTCTCGTTCACAGATGGCGCAAAACGGTGTGTCTATCAAGGTGACACCGAGCGAGTTTACTCTCGAAGCCGGTGAATCCATGGATATCGTGGTCGAGGCCTCGATCATGGATACCCAGGATTGGTTCAGTAATGCGGAAGTTGAACTGCATTCAAACTTAATCTTCACCGAAACCAGTGGCAATGCGTCAGAGGCGCACTGGCCTGTGGTCTTCAAGTATGACAAGAACGGCATGCCTGGACGTCTGGCAGCAACGGCTCATCGTAACGATGGCAATGCCATCATCAAGGGGATCAGCCTGCCGGAAGGCGACAACATCCATGGCCGTATCTTTGCGCCTGTGAAGGCCGATGTGAAAACCATCACCTTGCCAAAGGATGATGATGGTAATTTCCCATGGAGCTCTACAGCCGACATGACTGTGCCTATGGAGGAGCGCCTGGATGAGGCCACCCACGTCGAGATGATCGATGTGCCTGCTAATGCCCGTCGCTTGATGGTGGAATCTTTCGGTACCACAGAGAGTGAGCTGGAAGGTACCTTAGATGTCGGTAACCTAATCGTTTATGTGGGTAAAGACTATAACGGTAATGGCCAGGCGGATCCGTTTGAAGAGTTACTCTGTGTGTCTAACCACATCCAGTACGACAACTTCTGTAATATCAACGAGCCGGAAGAGGGCCAATATTGGGCGATCTTCTACAACAATCGAGAGGGTAAGGCTCAGAACAACTACTATGACGCGATGGAAGAGACCTTCCAGTTTGCGACAACCGTAGTCACTGACACTGTGGCATCTAACATGAGCCTGGAAGTATCCGCCAGCAATGGTCAGGAGCCTGTAGACATTCAGGTTAACTGGAACATGCCTGAGATGGTTGAAGGCGAGGTGTATTACTCACTGCTCGACTTTGGCACCTCAGAGATCAACGCCGGCAACATAGGCAAGGTCGCCTTCAAGCTTGAGCGTGGTATCGATGACGTACATCTGGATGTACCGCAAACCGGTGCACATCTGGGTGAGCAAGTACCTTTTACCTTCGAGGTTCAGCCTAACGACAGTGGTGTCGATCGCACCTTTACCATTAGCGCCGACATTCCTGCAGGCCTAAGCCTGAATGTGGAAGATGTATTGACCTCATCGAAAGAGATAGTCACAGACATCACCTTAGAAGATGGCAAGTTAACCATTAGCGGTGTCCAGCCTAACACGGCAGAGATGGAAGCCAGCTACAAGGTGACCACTAACCTGGAAGATGCCATGTGCCGCACGCCAGACTTTGGTAACAGCAACCCAGGTGGCTATGTGGATCTCGAAGAGTTCCGTATCTATCCAATGTTCAGTGGCTTTGCGCCAGTTGAGTATGGAGACAATGGTCGTGCCATTACTGGTAAAGACAATAACATCCTGACTCGCAACGGTATCGTACTGCCAATCGATGTGATCTTTGGTGGTCGTTATGACAGTTTCCACCTGTATAACAACAGCGAAAAGCTTAATGTCGGCAAGCAGAATGTGCTGGATATCCATGCCCACGGCATAGTCTCGCTATGGGAAGGCCAGCCTTTCTTCTTCCCATATCATGACATCTTCCCATACAACAACTTCCCGTATGAGACGATCGGCATGATGTGGCGCGGTTTCGAGGTGCTCGACCCTAGTGCGCCAAAAGCTATCCTGTCGGCGCCATTGGTCAATAGCTTTAGAGAGCGCTCAGGTATCTCGATTGCCAGCACGCAAACTGGTTGGGCTATCCTGGAATACGATAATGCCCGTTCATATCTGCCAGCAGGTCGTGATGCTAACCGTGTCTACCAGTGGGAAGAGTTGGATGACAGATTCGACTTCGAGTTGATCTTCAACGTCAACACCCGCCATGGCGACGGTGAGTATGAGATGATGATGGCCTATGACAACCTAGATTTCGGTAGCCAAGATGGCCGAGGCTCTATCGGTATTCAAGGCTTTAGAGGTGGCGTCTATGCCTATGGACCGCTGCAGAAGTATCTGGGTGAGCAGTTTAGCTATGGCGAGCTGGATAAGAAGTTATCTGACGGCCTAGTGATCTGTTACGACTATATGGGGCCTGAGTCCTCACAGTTCGAGGTGACCGCCTGGACTCGCGTTAAAGAGAATGCTGCCGGTCAGGATCTTACCGTCAATGCCGTCAGCCAGGTCGAAGGCATGGCCGATATCAGCATGAGCCATACCGTCAGTGTTGCCTCTAACATCACCCTGGGCGCCATCGCCGACCAGAGTGTTGCAGAGAACACGAGTCTGGAAGGTATCACAGTGATGTACGCCGATGAGCAAAACAGCGTCAACCAGATCACCGTCAGCGGTGAGCACATTAGCGCTGTGGTCGATGGGCATACTTCGGGCAGCGAAATCACCATCACTCCAGAAGAGAACTTCTATGGTGAAGTGGAAGTCACGGTTACCGTAAGCGATGTGGAAAACCCAAGCGATGCGGCATCGACCAGCTTCATGCTGACGATAGAATCTGATGGTGTTGACCCTCAGCCTGAGCCAGAGACAAAACCAGAAGTCGAAGATAAAGACGATGGTGGTGCGCTCGGTTTTACCGCATTGTTGATGATGATAGCTGGCGCACGCCGTAAGCGTAAAGTAACAAAAGCCTAATTAGCTTGTGTTCGTCATAGCTTAATAAGTTATTGCTGGCCCCCTAAGGATAGGAGGCCGGCTTTTTTCTAATAACTAAACCTCTCTAACCACATATCTCAACACCTGCCGATAAGATAACCATTTATCAAATTGTTGATCTATTACAGCTTCACGATAAATAATCACTAACATTTGTATTTATTAGCTATATTTTAGTTTATAGATGTATCACTTCTCGCAGGAGATAAAAATGTGGCAATTGAAAATGAAGAATAAGCTCTTGGTATTTGCCTTGCTACCTTTGATTTTAAGCTTTCTGTTTTTGGTATCGATTACCTACAACTTAGAATCAAACTCTCTTGAAGAAAATATGACCACGTTCAAGGACAGCCTCTACAAGGAGAGGAAGTCCCAGTTAAAAGAACAGGTTGAAATTGCATTAGAAGTCGTTAATTACCAGCTTAATTTAGGGGCACAAGGTGATGTGAATAACGCCTTACGCAATGTACGTTTTGGTTCGGCAGGTTACTTCTTTATTTACAATTTTAACGGTATCAGTGAGTTTCATGCGGTCAAACCAGATCAAGAAGGTAAAAATTTAATCGGCATGACAGATCCCAATGGTAAGAAGGTGGTGGTCGGGCTGATTGAAACGGCACGTCGAGGCGATGGTTTTTTTGCTTATGAACATGCAAAGCCTGGCGCAGCCGGATTGATCCCAAAGATTGGTTATGCCGCCACCATACCAGGTAAAGACGGGATCTTGGGGACAGGCGCTTATACCGATGATATTGACATGCAAGTGGACAGTTACCGTGAGGTGATGACTGCGCATATGAATGATAAAACCATGATGATTATCTTTATTGCGTTTATTTTAGTCGCGTTGACAACGGTTGTTATTTTAGTAGCGGCACAACGCATGGTGAATCCAATACATAACATGGTACAAAACCTTGAAGATATTGCGAAAGGCGAGGGGGACTTGACTAAACGTTTAACTGTTAATGGTAGTGATGAAATCGCTATGCTCGGTAGAGCGTTTAATCAATTTGTCGAGAAGCTGCAGAGTATTATCAAAGATGTCGCCAGAGCGACTGTTGAGGTAAAAAGCGGGGCAGACAACATCTCATCACAAACCGCAACCATGACTACTCAGTTAATCAGTCATAACAACGAAACTGACCAAGTCGTGACGGCCATCACCGAAATGTCGGCGACAGCGTCTGAAGTGGCGATGAGCACCACGCAGGTGGCTGAAGCGACCCATGCAGCCACTGACGATGTGAGTAATGCACAACAATGTGTTGATAGTTCTTTGCATGAAGTGTCGGCCTTGATGAGTGAAATTGATACGGCGGCCAAACACATTACTTCGCTTAATGAGCAGTCGCAAAAAATCAACAGTGTGTTGAGTGTCATTGGTGGGATTGCAGAGCAAACCAATTTACTGGCGCTCAATGCAGCCATTGAAGCGGCAAGGGCGGGAGAGCAAGGGCGCGGTTTTGCGGTAGTCGCCGATGAGGTAAGAAGTCTCGCCAGCCGGACGCAAGCCAGTACCTTAGAGATTAACGAGATGCTCTCGGAGCTACATAATCTAGTGACGCTTGCGGTGAATAGTATGGAATCTAGCCAACAAAGCTGCCATCGCTCGGTAACTTCATCACGGGCAATTTCAGATAGTTTGGGGGCGGTGACTTCAGCGGTCACCTCTATTAATGATATGAGTACCCAGATTGCCGCCGCAGCAACGGAGCAGAGCTCGGTGACTGAGGAGATTAATCGTAACGTTTACGCTATCCAAGATATCGTTAATGAGTTGCTGCAATCAAGTAATAGTGCCTCTGATACCAGTCAAGGGCTAGCTGAAGAGGGGCGGACACTGGACAAACTTGTAGGGCAGTTTAAAGTTTAATCATTGATAGATGAAAAAGGCCGCTCGTTAATGAGCGGCCTTTTTTGTGGCACGTAGCCTGGATAATAGCGAGTGGTTACTCATCGCACTTTATGGGCTTTTTGGCGCTTTCGACCTTTACCGCACAGATCTTAAATTCAGGTATTTTAGCCACGGGGTCGAGGACATTATTGGTGAGCTTGTTCGCTGCCGCTTCGGCAAAATGGAAGGGTAAAAACAGCACTCCCGCTTGCGCCCGTTTGGTGACAAACGCTGCGATGCTTATTTTGCCCCGTCGTGTGGATAGGGTGAGCATTTCACCATTATCGATCCCTAGCTTGTCAGCATCGAATGCCGAAATCATTACTCTTGGCGTGGCGAGGTCGTTGAGCCCTGCGGTTTTACGCGACAAGGTGCCAGTGTGGAACTGTTCAAGTAAGCGCCCGGTAGACAGCATATAGGGGTAATCTTTGCAGGGCATTTCTGCTGGCAGTCGATACCTCACTGGTCGCATCACAGCTTTGCCGCGCGTAAACTGGCTGGTATGCAAAATAGGCGTCCCGGGATGTCCTTCTGCTGGACAGGGCCATTGGATTCCATGTTTGCCGTTTGTGGTGGTGGGATCGATAGTTTTCCAGCTAATACCGCGGTACTGAGGCGTGACTTGGGTGATCTCATGCCAGATGGTTCGCTCATTATCATAGTGCCACTGGGCACCTAAAGCGTTGGCGATATCTGTGATAATTTGCCAATCCTGACGTGCAACGCCAGGTGAGGGGATAGCCACTTGTAATTGCTGCACTCGGCGCTCGGTATTGGTGAAGTGCCCCTGCTTCTCTGCAAAGCTAGCTGCGGGCAATACTACGTCTGCAAGTTCCGCCGTCTCGGTCATAAAAATGTCTTGCACGATGAGCAGTTCACACGCTTTAAGGCCCTGTAACACATGCGCTTGGTCCGGATCGCTCAAGACAGGGTTCTCTCCCATCACATATAAGGCTTTAAGGGTTCCTTTTGCTAAGGCATGCATCATCTCAGTAGCGGCAATACCTATGGTCGATGGTAGTTCACTTTTTTGCCATGCTTGGGTAAAACGCATCTGTACCAATGGGTCATCCACTTTTTGGTAGCCGGTAAAGTAGTTGGGGAGTGCCCCCATATCACAGGCACCTTGAACGTTACTCTGACCCCTAAGTGGGTTAATCCCGGCCCCTTTGACGCCGATATTGCCACACAGCAGCTGTAAATTGGCTATCGCGGTGACATTGTCATGGCCAGAGGTGTGCTGCGTTATACCCATCGCATAGTAGATGGCGGTGATTTTTGCGGTGCCAATCATCTTGGCAAGAAGTTTAATATCGGCTTGCTTCACACCCGTAATGAGCTCGGCATTAGCTAGCTGATAGTCATCCTTCATCACCTCATCATACAACTCACTATAACCGTCGACCCTATTAGTGATGTAGTCGAGATCGTGCCAGTCATTGCTGATGATTTGCTGCATGATGGCGTTAAGCAGCATTACATCTGTCCCTGGGCGCTGACAAATGTAGAGTTCGGCGTCATCGGCAATGGTAACTTTCTTTGGGTCGGCGACAACTAATCTAGCGCCATGCTGATGGACTGCCTGTTTTATCTTTGAGGCAATGATGGGGTGGGCCGCACTGGTATCTGAGCCCAAGATAAAGATCAGATCAGAGGCTTGAATTGATGGAATGTCATTGGTCATTGCGCCGCTGCCCAGAGAGTCTTGCAGTGCGGTAACAGTGGATGCATGACAAAGGCGAGCGCAGTGGTCGATATTATTGGTACCTATTACGCTTCTGAAAAGTTTCTGAAACAGGTAATTGTCTTCATTTGTCGCCTTAGCGGATGCGAGCCCTGCAATAGAATTTGAGCCAAATTGCTGCCTAATTTTGGAGAGTTTTTCGGCGATATAGTTTATTGCCTCACTCCAACTTACGGGGACGAGCGTGCCTTGTTGGCGTATCAGTGGTGTGGTTAGTCGCTGCTCACTATTGACAAAGTCGAAGCCGAATCGACCTTTGACGCACAGCATGCCGTGATTGACGGGGGACTCGGGGTCGCCGCTAACCCGCTTAATCTCATTTGTCTCTGGATCGGTATGCAGTTCGATACGACAGCCTATACCGCAGTATGTGCACACGGTTGAGGTATTAATTAAGGCTTGCTTGCGGCCCTGGGTTTTATCTCGAGCGTCGCTTAAGGCACCAGTGGGACAGACCTGAACACAATTGCCACATTGCACACATTGGCTGTCGGCCATGGTGGCATTAAAGCCAACGCGGGGAGCTTGACGTGCAGAGGGAGACTGAGTCGGCAGGGCCAAGTAACTATCGGCTTCAAAGCATATTGCCTTATGACCCGATTGCTGGTGGCAGGCAGTGACACAAGCTCCACAACTGATACAGCGATTGGGATCAAAATGAATAAAGGGTGAGCTGCTATCTTGAGTAAAGGCACGATGTTCGCTTTTATTAAGCCCTTGTTCCTCAATACGATATTCGGTCGCTAAGTCGCGTAGTTGGCAATCTGTATTGGCCTGACAGCCACATTCAAGGCAGCGTGCTGCTTCGGCTATGGCCACCGCTTCGTCAAAGCCCTGCTCGATTTCGGCAAAGTTACCTTGCCGCGCGGATATCGGCAGCTCAAGCATCCTGGCCTTAGATTGAGTTAGCGTTTGCGGAAAGTGGCTTTTATCAAGTGGTGTGGATGAGCGCTTTTGCGAGTTAAAAGCTTTGGGGGTCAACTCACATGTCAGCGAGCCATTGAGCTGTTTTTCGATGGCTTGTGCGGCTTTTTTGCCATCGGCGACCGCGGCGACAGCGGTTGCTGGGCCTGTGCGAGAGTCTCCTAATACAAACAGTTTCTCTATGCCTGAAGACATAGTGTGTTCACAGCCTGAGAATGTATTCCAGCGGGTCAGTGCCACTTCACCCGTAGACAACTGGCTCTCAGGATGGATTAAAAATGTCATATCTGGAGTCTGAGACACCGCGGGAATAACGGTGTCAAATGCTTCCGTAAAGGTTTCTCCAGTGGCTTTGGGTGAACGTCTACCAGAGCTATCAGGCTCCCCAAGGAGCATTTTTTCAAACGTGACGGCGTTGACTCGGCCGTTATTATCGCTCAAATTTTCGATGGGATTAGTGAGAAAATAGAAGCGTACACCTTCGTGTTCAGCCTCTTCAATTTCATAATTTTCTGCGGGCATCTCATCACGAGTGCGTCGATAGACTAAGGTGACTTCTGCACCTTCTCTAAGAGCGGTTCTGGCGCAGTCGATAGCGGTATTTCCCCCGCCGATCACCGCCACTTTTTTCCCTGTGGTGTACTGTTTATCGGTGCAATGGTCTCTTAGGTAGTCCACCCCTAAATAGCAACCGTTAAGCTCAACCCCTGGATAGTTCATCGACACGGCTTTCTGTGCACCAATTGCTAGGCAAACGGCATCAAAATCGTTCAGTAAACTTTTGAGGTGAATATCTTCACCTAGCCGTGTATTAGTTTGAATTTTCATGCCGTTTTTACAGAGTAGCTCAATTTCTTGGTCGAGAATGGCTTTAGGCAAACGGTATTCGGGGATGCCGTACCTTAACCAGCCGCCGGCCTTGGGCATCGACTCATAAAGGGTGACATCATGGCCAGCATTGGAGAGGTAGAAACCCGCACTGATTCCAGCGGGGCCGCTGCCTACAATGGCTACTCGCTTGCCGGTTGCGGGGAGTTTTGTGGGGATATAGCTATCGCCCTGAAGATCGATATCGGCTGAATGACGTTTTAGCTGTCTGATGGCAAGGGGTTCATCTAGTTCACCACGACGACAAGCCGATTCACAAAATGCGGGACAGACTCGGCCAATAGAGAGTGGCAGTGGCAAGGTGTCCTTAATGATTTTTACGGCTTCTTTGTGATTGCCTTGTGCAATTTGATACAGATAAGACTGTACATCGACACCTGCAGGGCAGGCGGTCTGGCAAGGTGCTTCACAGTCAGCAAAGTGGTCGCTCAGTAAAGTTTTAAGTGATGCTTGGCGCAGTTCAGATAATGCAGCGGAATGAGTGATGACCGTCAGTGGTTCACTTATGTGTGTTTCACAAGCCTTGATGGTGGTCTTGTTACCTGAACAATCTGTGGTCTCAACATAGCAGAGATCACAGGATTTTCTGCCTTCCGCTTGCTTGCCTTGATGGCATAAATTGGGGATTGCGATGCCTGATTGAGTGGCGCAATGGAGGAGGTTTTCTCCCCGCTTGGCATTGACCGATTGACCATCGATAGTGAGTGTTATCATTGTAGGGACCTTTTTAGAATCGTTGACTATGCTCGGCAGTGCATCACCTTGAGTAAGTAAATTAGAGAAGTAAGGTTGGCTTGAGTATACCCAGAGCCCTTTTGGCAACAGGTCTTAGAAGTGGTTATTTATGCAGCTTTTGGGCGGTACTTCACGCTCAGTGAAGGCATTGAGACCCCGGTCTTGATGCGTACGACTTAAATGTGATCGGGTTATCGTTTTGCTTGGGTGTAGCGAATTAGCGAGTCATTTTTTTCACAAATACCACCACGAACAATGCGATGGTGAAACTGCCTGTGAACGCCTCGATAGCTGCAATAGCACGGGAGAAACCTATTGGGGTGAAATCACCATAGCCAAGTGTGGTAAAGGTCACCACAGAATAGTACACACAGTTAAAAAAGAGGGTGAGATTAGCCGATAATCCATTATTGAGATTAAATACATGGATGTTGCCATCGTAACTTAACCCCGTAAATAGGTAGAGCAGGGCACAGATGAAAATGAGCCCCATGGAGAAGCCGATCACTCTGATGGGGGCCTCGCCATAGCCACAGAAAAGATCGACAAACTTTGATACCATGCGGGTATGACTGAACTTGGGCATTTGATGTCTACGCATGGTGAGTTCTTTGCGGAGGTACTCGCCAGCCATGGCAAATAATCCTTCACGTTCAGCGGCTTTACGCAGATCGCGATAGATCTCTTCTGCTTGCTCAAAATAGTCTTCGGCTATCTCTTGCTCGCCAACTCGCTCAGCCTCAAGTGCCATTCGTTCCTGCTTAATGGCTTTACCTGTGTTGATATTTTCAATCTTGGCGCCATTCCATTTTATGCCAAGTAAATTGGTATTGATGAGGTTAGCGCAATGGACATTGGAGTCGCGCAGATCGGCCTTCATTAAACTGGCATTTTGCAGGTTAAGGTTAAACAAGTGAGCACCATTTAAGTTGGCGCGGTATAACTCGGCATGACTCATGTCAAAGCCGGTTTTTTGATGATGACGAACCAGATCGATTCCCGGGAGCTCTGCACGCTTAAGTGCGATACCTCGCATCATGCCTCCGCCTCGGGCGTAGGCTTCTAATCGAGCAATATCTTCTGGTTTATCTTTAAGGATTTTTGGGTCGTGCCAATAGCACAAGCCTGAAGGTTCCGCAGGCTCTGTGCAGGAAAATCCTTCATCTTCGTGGTAGCAACAACGAGTTATCTCTTCATTCATATTGAAAAGTATAGCCAGCAAATGTGAAATAGTAAGTTGGATTGTGCAGGGGGGTTTTGAGCGAACGTTTGAAAACACTGCATTTTATATTCTATGCCTTTATTGCATGAAATAAGGCCGATTCTGCGAGTCTCGCCTCTAGGCTAAAGCGGGTGATTGAGTTAAAATACCGCGTTTGCACTCCTGCCCATCGATATTTAAGTAGAAAGAGTCATGTTTGAAGTAAATCCGGTTAAATTTAAAATCAAGGAGCTGGCCGACCGTACCCACCTTCTTCGGGGGTATCTTTGACTACGATGCTAAGTGTGAGCGTCTAGAAGAAGTGAGCCGAGAGCTTGAAAGCTCTGAAGTATGGAATAATCCTGAGAATGCACAAGCGCTTGGAAAAGAGCGTGCTTCGCTCGAAGCGGTCGTCAAAACTATCGATGATATGGACAGTGGCCTCGAAGATATCGAAGGGCTGCTGGAGCTGGCCGTTGAAGAGGATGATCAAGAAACCTTCAATGATGCCGAAGCTGAACTTGCTGCGCTGGAAAAACGTTTAGAGGAACTTGAGTTCCGTCGCATGTTTTCTGGTCCACATGATGCCGCCGATTGTTATTTAGATATTCAGTCTGGGTCGGGCGGTACTGAAGCGCAAGATTGGGCCAATATGGTACTGCGTATGTATCTGCGTTGGGGCGAAGCTCATGATTACAAGCCTGAGTTGATTGAGGTGACCGGTGGTGATGTAGCCGGCATTAAAGGTGCAACCATTAAGTTTTCTGGCGAGTATGCCTTTGGATCGCTGAGAACTGAAACAGGTGTTCATCGTTTAGTGCGTAAATCGCCATTTGATTCGTCTGGTAAGCGTCATACCTCTTTCTGCTCGGTATTTGTTTACCCTGAGATTGATGACTCGATCGAAATTGATATTAATCCAGCGGATCTGCGTATCGACACCTATCGTGCATCAGGCGCGGGTGGTCAGCACGTTAACAAAACAGAGTCGGCAATTCGTATTACTCATTTGCCAACTAACACGGTAGTGCAGTGCCAGAATGACCGTTCGCAGCATAAGAACCGTGATGCGGCGATGAAACAGCTAAAAGCTAAATTGTACGAGCTAGAGATGCTCAAGCAGAATGCCGACAAACAGGCTGCAGAAGATGCCAAGTCAGATATTGGTTGGGGCAGCCAGATCCGCTCATATGTGCTCGATGATGCGCGTATTAAAGATCTACGTACCGGTGTTGAAAATCGAAATACCCAGAGCGTCTTAGATGGCGACCTGGACAAGTTTATAGAAGCTAGCCTGAAATCTGGCCTTTAACGAGAGAAGAAGATGACTGAACAAACCCAAGACGAGAACAAGTTAATTGCAGAACGTCGTGCTAAATTAGAGCACATCCGTACGAACTGCCCAGCAAACGGTCACCCAAATAACTTCGATCGAAAACATAAAGCGGCAGACATCCAAGCTGAATTTGGCCAAAACACCAAAGAAGAGCTTGAAGGCATGGGCATTGTGCGTTCAATTGCTGGCCGAGTCATGGCTAAGCGTGGTCCTTTCTTAGTGATTCAAGACGTTTCTGGCCGCATTCAAGCTTACGCGGGTAAAGACGTTCAAAAAGATCTTAAAGCGACTTTCCAAGGTTTAGACATTGGTGACATCATAGGTGTTACTGGTCAGCTACACCTTTCAGGTAAAGGCGATCTGTATGTGAACATGGAAGAGTACCAGTTGCTGACTAAAGCATTGCGTCCACTCCCTGAAAAGTTCCATGGTTTAACAGACCAAGAAACTCGTTACCGTCAGCGTTATGTTGATTTGATTGTGAATGAAGAGTCTCGTAACGCCTTCATTATGCGCTCTAAAGTGGTTTCAGCAATCCGTAATTTCATGGTGAAAAAAGAGTTTATGGAAGTTGAAACCCCAATGATGCACAGCATTCCTGGTGGTGCTTCAGCACGTCCATTTGAGACGCATCATAATGCGCTTGATATCGCTATGTATCTGCGTATTGCGCCAGAGCTTTATCTGAAGCGTTTAGTGGTTGGCGGTTTTGAGCGTGTGTTTGAGATTAACCGTAACTTCCGTAACGAAGGTCTATCGCCTCGTCATAACCCTGAATTCACTATGATGGAATTCTACATGGCGTACGCAGATTATAAAGATCTGATGGATTTGACTGAAGAGATGTTGAGCTCTATCGCTATCGAACTTTGTGGTTCTCCACAACTTCCTTATGGCGAGCACACCGTTGATTTTGGTGGTCCATACGCTCGTCTAAGCATGTTAGATGCCATTAAGCAGTATAACCCAGACAACGCAACGATTCAGTCGATGACTTATGAAGAAGTGAAAGACCTTGAGTTTATGCGTGACTTGGCTAAGAGCCTAGGCATGACCATCGAGAAGTTCTGGACTTGCGGTCAGTTACTTGAAGAGATTTTTGGTGAGACGGCTGAACCACAGTTAATGCAACCAACCTTCATTACTGGCTACCCTGCTGATATCTCACCACTGGCACGTCGTAACGATGAAAACCATTTCATCACTGACCGTTTCGAGTTCTTCATTGGCGGCCGTGAAGTCGCTAACGGTTTCTCTGAGCTTAACGATGCAGAAGATCAAGACAACCGCTTTAAAGCGCAAGTTGATGCAAAAGATGCAGGTGATGACGAAGCGATGTTCTACGACGCTGACTACATTACTGCACTCGAGCACGGCCTGCCACCAACTGCGGGTCAAGGTATTGGTATCGATCGTTTGGTGATGCTGTTTACCAACACGCACACGATTCGTGACGTGATTCTGTTCCCAGCGATGCGCCCACAAGCGTAATTGTTGATTAAGCCGTTGGCTTAATAATCACGATTAAAAAACCAGCCACTTTTCCAAGTAGGCTGGTTTTTTGTTTTTATTACTGATATTTACTAACCTTGAGAGTCTTCTACCAACGATTTTGCTTGGGTAATAACATCTAGATTGAATCTTGCGTTCAACCTTTCTCCGGATGGGCAAGCTATTTTTTTCTTGTTATCTCGAAGGCTAATATTTTCGCACCATGTGACTATGTCAAACTCTTTTTTATTTGTTAAAACTATTTCTTTTTTATCAAACCATTGTCTAACGGTCATGATAAATTCATTATCGGAACCTTGCTGTTCAAGTTTTTCAATACGTTCTTGGGCACTGTTTATATCCCCCCTAACATAGCTTACTTCTTGCTCTAACCTATCTTGCCGAATAATTGTATCTGCCAGTACCCTTGAGTTTTGAGCTACAATTTCAGCCATTTGTGAAAGTGCTGAACCTTGAGGTGTAAGAGGGGGTGGATAAGAGCCAAATTTTGTCAGAGAAGGTACAACATCGTGATATAACCAACGTTGGAATTTTCTTCCTGCAGCAGAGTCATCATTCCCCATTACTCTGTTTAAGCCAGGCTGCGTAACGAAAGTTTCAGTTTCTAACCCTGGTGTTGGTTTTGAATGAGGAAACTGGGTATATTCATCTTTATCTAAAGCTGTTATGAGTGTTTTTATTAGATTTGGGATGTTTCTTGTTGGGTTTCGTTCACCCATACTTTTATTTTCTTTGTTCAAAACGACAAAAACATCCGTTAATGAAAAGTGAAGAATATCGTCGATATACATTGTTCTTATATCTGTTTGCCCAGAGGTTCCTTCATAACAGACATTTACTAAATTATTTACAGGCTCAATTACATCTTTCATTCAATTTATACAGTTAATTTATTAAGTTACTTTACTTTCTGGATTGATGCTATTGAGTTTTTAGGTTGAATTATCATCCCTTAAAATTGATTCAGTGTGTGGTTTTAAAGTCGTGGCGCTTCGCCCACACCCGACGAAAGGGAAACTACAGCATTTCCCTTTTCGATATCCCTGTGCCGCTCCGGCGAAGTGTTGATCCTCATGCTAAATGAGCTAATTTGCTATCGCCTCAGATTCGCCATCCATGGCTCAACTGAGGCTATGTCGGCGTCCTGCCTCGATCACGCAAATTAGCTCACCGCATTCGGACACTTCCAACGGAGTCTATTGTACCCGCAGGTTCATATGACATCGCTTGATATAACAACTTCTAAAGACCTAGATGTTCGATTTGAATTGAGGAGAGCAAAAAAATAACGTGAGTTTGGCTATGGCCTTTCTCGCACATCCATGTGCTTCAAGGCATTTAGTACATCCTGCAATTAAGATTTCAGCTAGCTTTCGAGGGGAAGGGACGTATCGCCGGAAGCGTTAGTGATTTTGTCGCTTCCTGAAGCGGGTTATATTTGCAGGTTAAAGCTAGATAATTCTCCGTTGGAAATTTTGCTGTTTAAATTTCGCCGGAGCGCTGCGGGATTGCTAGGGGGACAAGCGGTTTCCCCCTTGGCTCTGGTGTGGGCGAAGCGCCACGACGTTAATCCAAACGAAGTTTGGAAAGTCAAAAATGAACTATTCCGTTTCTGAATAGCTAATTCGATAAACCGCATTAGCCGCATCATCAGAGATTAATAAAGAGCCATCATTGAGCGTTAATACGGCGGCTGGACGACCCCAGCTTTTTTCTCCTTGTAGCCAACCCGATGCAAAAACCTCTGAGTTGACCACCTTGTTGCCTTCAAGCTCAACACGCACGATGCGGTAGCCGACTTTACTGCTGCGATTCCATGAACCATGTTCGGCAATAAAGATATTACCTCGGTAGCTTGAGGGGAATTGCTCTCCTTGATAAAACTCCATTCCCAATGCCGCCACATGAGCGCCTAAGTTCAGGACGGGCACCGTGTTATTAATGCTACTGGCTTTATGACCAAACTCGGGATCAATGACATCTGCATTGTGGATGTAGGGGAAGCTAAAATGCTGACCTTCTTTGGTTACATGGTTAAGTTCATCATCTGGCAGGTCATCTCCCATCATGTCGCGGCCATTGTCGGTAAACCATAACTGCCCTGTGGTTGGGTGAAAGTCAAAGCCAACACTGTTGCGAACCCCAATAGCAACTGTCGTGACTTGTTTGGTATCGATATTGAGCTTAATGATGCTAGCAAAAGGTGTTTCACTTTCACACACGTTGCACGGCGCACCAATGGGGATATAGAGCAGACCATCAGGGCCAAAGCGGATGAACTTCCAGCCATGGTGTGATTTGTTGGGCAGCTTGTCATAAACCAATTCTGGGGGAGGAGTATCGGGCAGTGTTGCCTCTATATTCGGGTAGCGCCAAATTTTATCGACTTCTGCTACATAAAGGTCAGTATTATGAAAAGTGATCCCCGATGGAAGGAAGAGATTGCGCGCGAGTTCAATCATTTGGTCGGGCTTACCATCGTTGTTGGTATCTCGTAGTGCGTGTAGTTTGCCTGCTTTTCGACTGCCTACGAATACAGTTCCTTGATTGCCTAGCGCCATTTGGCGGGCGTTATCGACACCTTCGGCATAGATTTCTATTTCGAACCCTGGCGGTAATACGATCGTTTCCAGTGGCAGCGCAGCGCATATCGCCGGCAAAAATAGAAAGGCTGCAACCAATAATTGCTGCTTTTTCATTACGCTAATTCCTTGTCGGTATGTTTGATAACTTATTAGTGGTAAGTTTGATTTCAGTTAGAAACTAACCAACAATACCTCCTTTAGCTAGCATTTTTGATGTCGAGCGTTGTAAGCTAATGAGATGAATATGTTTGTTTTGAGTGGCGTGTTGGTCGATACCGCTTTAAAATTGCCATTAACTGAATATTTGACTGCAATAATTAGTGTGATGAGTAAGTAAATACTTGCTGATGCGTTAATTAATCTTTTATATCATGCTGTTTCGTTTTTGATAGGTAGGGCTCTATATTGATAAACATTGAAGTATCACCGAACCAACGCAACGAATGGCAACGCTCCTTCGAGATGATAGGGCGCTTTTCTGGTGTTGGTGTGGCGCTGTTAATGGTTGATCAAAATGAGCTATTTGTGCCTGATATTAGCGTTAATTTGTCTGATGAAGTACTGATTAAAGCGGTTGCATGTTGTGCTGAAAAACACTTATGCCGTGATTCGGTACAAGTCTCTCATTACCCTCACTATGCCAATTCTCAAGCGACAGATGCTAAGTTAACTCAGGATGGTTATTGCTTGTTACCGATTAACTGGCCGTCGCAAGCACTATTTGGCTATCTTTATTTGGACGTGGTGGCCTGTGATCTGGATGAAGATGGGGTAACAGATGCGCTCCATCTATTAGCATTATGTCGGGCTAGTATAGAACGAGACCTCTCAGCCATCTATCGACAGTATCGGTTAGAAAATAGATCCAATGATATCTCTGTATCCCAAAGTCGTGATATCAGTTTGCAACTGTTTATCGATAGCTTGAAAGAACATGTATGGATAAAAGATCCTAGCGGTCGCTATATTGTTGTGAATAAAAGTGTAGAAGCTGCATGGAGTCGGCCGAAAGCGGAGATCATTAACCATACGGATGAAGAACTGTTTGACTCAAAGTTGGCAACGGAGTTTATTCAGAGCGATCAAGAGTCGATCATTCGCGGTGTGCAAGTGACCGCTGGTGAATGTGAAGGCTTAGATATTGATGACGTTAGCTCCTGGTTAGAGACCACGAAAGTGCCTGTGATTAGCGATGGTGGTGAGTTAACGGGTATTATCGGCATTACTCGAAATATCTCTTCTCATAAGGCAGCGCAAGAACAGTTAGAGATGGCGGCTAATGTGTTTGAGAACTCGGTTGAAGGTGTCCTTATTACCGATGCAAAGGGTGATATCGTTGAGGTTCATGGGGCTTTTACTGATATCACAGGTTATAGCAGGGAAGAGGTTTTGGGGAAAAATCCCCGAATTTTCAGTTCAGGGCGTCATAATAAGGCATTCTTTCGTTCTCTGTGGCAGTCGCTATTATCCACGGGGAAATGGTATGGCGAGATCTGGAATCGTAGGAAGAGTGGGGCGATTTTTCCTGAACAACTGACGATTAGCTCCATGTATGATGACGAAGATCAGGTGCGTTATTTTGTTGCGGTATTTGCCGATATTTCTGCTCAAAAGCAGAGTGAAGAGGAATTAGAACGACTCGTCTACCATGACCCGTTAACACAATTACCCAATCGTATGACGTTATCGGCTCAGCTTGCACAAGAGCTACACCATGCCCAACGTGAGCAAACAGAATTGGCGCTGATCTTTATTGATGTCGACCTGTTTAAGCATATTAATGACAGTTATGGTCACGTAGCGGGTGATACCATTTTGGTTGATTTGGCTAAGCGATTATCTAAGCAGTTAGAGGGACAGGGCAGTTTGGCCCGTTTGGGCAGCGATGAATTTGTTGCTTTGCTACCGCATATTGAAAGCCGTGATCGTGTTTCACTGATGGTGAGTTTGTTGCGTGAAGTGTTTAAGGCTCCGTTTGTGTTGGACGATGATGTAATTGTGCGTTTGACAGCCAGTATGGGCGTTGCACTCTATCCTGGTGATGGCGACAGTGCCGATACCTTACTGAGAAATGCCGATGCAGCGATGCACAGAGCCAAGCTCAATGGGCGTAATAATTACGCTTTTTATACTCAGTCATTAACTCTAGAGTCAGTTGAGCATCTAAAGCTGCAAAGTGCGTTACACAGTGCGATTACCAACAATGCTTTTCATCTGGTTTATCAGCCAAAGCTAGACTTCTCGATCGGTGAAACCGTGGGTTTTGAAGCCTTACTGCGCTGGGTTGATCCCTTGATGGGGAATATATCACCAGCCATTTTTATTCCGGTGGCAGAGAAGATTGGTGTGATCTGTAATATCGGGCTGTGGGTGTTAAATAGTGCGGCACGTCAAGGTATTGAATGGCTGAAACAGGGCAAGCACTTTGGCCGTATTTCGGTAAATGTTGCTGGGCCACAACTTCAAGATGCGGGCTTTTTTGATGAAGTGAAAACGGTGCTAGAGCAGACGGGCTTGCCACCTGAATGCCTTGAGTTAGAGGTAACAGAGAGTTGTATGATGTCAGATCCCAAAGCTGTGATTAAACTGCTTAAAAAGCTTGGCGATCTGGGGGTTGAGCTTTCTGTTGATGATTTTGGTACAGGTTACTCATCACTTAACTACTTAAAACGGTTACCGATCGATAAGCTAAAAATCGATCAATCTTTTGTGCGGGATATTCCTCATGATGCCAATAACACGGCTATCTCAAAAGCGATTATCGCCTTGGGGCATGCATTAAACCTCACAGTCATTGCTGAAGGGGTTGAAACATTAGAGCAGGCCGAGTTTTTGCGCCAAAGTGGTTGTGATGAAGCACAAGGCTACTTATACAGTAAACCATTGTTACCCAGCGAGTTGAACAAGTTTTTAGGTTGATCTTACCCAAGCTTGGCTAAAAGTTGCTGCGTTTCTAAGGGGATGACTTGGCCAGAGGTCATCCCTTCAATGCCAATGCTACCGATACGCACGCGCACCAAGCGTAAGGTTGGAAACCCTACCGCTGCGGTCATTTTACGTATTTGCCTGTTTTTTCCTTCAGTTAAGGTTATCGAAATCCAGCTTGTGGGACCATGGCGTTCATCGCGAATTTTCCTGCCTCGCTCTGGAAAATTGGGTGCAGATTCGAGCCTATAAACACGGCAGGCTAAGGTTGAATATTTTTCGCCCTTGATGCCAATCTCGACCCCATGACTTAACGTATCCAGTGATGTTACATCAATCTCACCATCTACTTGAACGTAGTATTCCTTCTCCACTTTTTTGCTGCGTACCTTGTGGCTCATCATGCCATCGGTGGTTAATAACAATAGACCTTCCGAGTCATGATCTAAACGACCAATGGCCATCATTCCTGCAGGAAAGTCTGCCAGTTCCCCCAAGAGTTTTTTAGACTTACGGCGCTCAGGAACAAATTGACTTAGGTAACCAAATGGCTTGAATATTTTGTAATGTTTGGCCGTTTGTGGGCTGTTGGGTGTCGTCATTTTATCTTTCATCGCAAAGGTGAGGCTGAGTTGCCCGCTATCTGATTTTGGGAGTATATCACGAGCATAATTGCTAAGGCATAGGATGCCTTTTGTTATAAGATGGCTATTATTTAACTAATGACAACGCTGTCATTAGTCGTTATAGTTATGTTATCAGATGAGTGAACCACGCGGATAACGCCTTATTAAAGACACTGACTTTGGGTGACTAAAAGCGGAGGTTCATCTTAGTCGTTCCATTTTGTGTGTCTGGCGAGTGGCAAATTATGCAAATAGTAATTTTAAAAAATAGCGTTGAAGTCGCCGCGTATGGCGCCAATATCTTTATTAAGCAGTTACAAAAAAAGGCAGATTCGGTGTTAGGTTTGGCGACGGGCTCAACCCCGGTTTCGCTGTATCAGCAATTGATTGCAGCGAATAAGGCCGGTGAGGTCTCTTTCGCCAAGGTGACCAGTTTTAATCTCGATGAATACCTAGGTCTTGAAGGCGCTCATCCTCAAAGCTATCGCTACTTCATGAATCAACAGCTGTTTGATCATCTAGATATCGATACTGCCAACACCTTTGTCCCCCCAGGAGATGCAGATGACCCTATCGAAGCATGTGAACGCTATGAAATGAAAATAGCGGCGGCGGGAGGTATCGACATTCAACTGTTGGGTATTGGCCGTAATGGCCATATCGGATTTAATGAACCTTCATCTGGCTTAATGTCTCGCACCCGAGTGAAGACATTAACCAAAGCGACAATTGAAGATAACGCGCGTTTTTTTGCCGCAGATGAATATCAGCCACACTTATCGATAACCATGGGTATTGGAACAATTTTAGATGCCAAAAAGGTTGTGCTACTCGCCACCGGCGAAGCGAAAGCCGAAGCGATACGGGCAACGGTTGAAGGAGCATTGAGTGCGTCTTGCCCTGCATCGGCATTACAATTACATCGCGATGCTGTATTAGTTCTCGACGAAGCCGCGGCCTCGCAACTTTCCGATTGTGAATTTTATAAGCATATTGAGACCGAAAATCAAAAGCTGCAGGCGAAGCTCGCTAGATAAAGATGTAGACAGTATTTATCGATAAAAAGGCACCTATGGTGCCTTTTTATCTTTAGGGGTGATAGTGACCCCCTGATTACACTCACTGTTTTATTGATAGTGGATGAATATCAACACTTTGCATTTGACCCTAGTTTGTCTATGTTAAGACGGTGGTGTGAGTGCTTGGCTGTACTAACAGAACGGATCATTAAAGCGTTGCTATGATGATATAGGCGTACAATAAAGCTTACCAACTTAAAGTAAGGGTATGAGATGCTTAAAAAAATACTGTTTATCGCACTGTTATTATTGGCTACTCCATTTATTGCTGCACTGTTTATTAAGCAAGACTATGTCGTCGATGCGCAAATCATCATTGAACGCCCGGTCGATGAGGTTTTTGCCTACTTGAGATTATTAAAGCATCAAGATGATTTTAGTGTCTGGGCTCAAATGGACCCAACGATGAGTAAGCAGTATAAGGGGGAAGATGGCACGGTGGGCTTTGTATCAAGCTGGCAAAGTGCCAATCCAGATGTCGGCGCTGGTGAGCAGGAAATTTTAGCCATTTACCCTCAGAAGCGTATCGAATATGAGCTACGTTTTCTGACGCCATTTGAAGCGGTATCACCCGCTTACATGACGACCAGCGCGGTGAGTGAAAGTGCCACGCAGGTGAATTGGGGATTTAGTGGCCACATGGACTACCCGATGAATTTCCTTCTACTAATTATGGATATAGAGGGAATGGTTACTCGAGACTTAAATCAAGGTTTACAGAACTTAAAGGCGTTATTAGAAGAGTAGATTTGGGGCGTTAAAAGCTGTTTTCTGTGGGGGCTTATCGATGATTTTACAAGGCTAACAACGTATCTGATTGCGACCTTCATGTTTTGCTTGGTAAAGCTTATTATCTGCCTTATCAATAAGTTGACCAAGTGTGTGGCATTCGCTGCACCCCTCTGCTAATCCGATGCTAGCAGTGATTGTAAATCTTTGCTCCCCCTTAGCAAACGGGTAGGAGGCTATTTGCTTGGCAAGTTCGCTGGCGAGTATTTCTGCCTGGCTAAGCGTGGCATGGTGATACACGATGAGAAACTCTTCTCCACCCCACCTGACAGCAATGTCTTCTTCTCTTAAATTCTGCATCAGTATCGACCCAACCTTATTCAGGACTTGATCACCGCATACATGTCCATAGGTGTCATTTATTTGTTTGAAGTAGTCTAGGTCGATAAGAGCCAGCGTCAGGTTACGTTTGTTGGTTGTACTTTGCCAAATGGCTGGCATTAATTCATAGAAAGCCCGCCGATTATTGAGTCCGGTTAGCGGGTCAATTTTCGCCATATATTGTGCATGTTGCTTCTCGCTTTCTATTGTTCTAAATTTCCGAGCTAATGCTAACGCCAACAGGGTGATGTCGATGACCATTCCCACTTCACCTGCTCTAAATGTCAAATTTGTATAGGGAATAATTCCCCAGACTGCCAAACCCGTTGTAGCGGTACCTAGCATGGAGGAGATGGATGCTAGTAAAAATAGCTTACCGTTAGCATTGCTTGCGGCAACAGCAATTCCCCCTAAAAACAGCATAATAAGCGAAAACAGTAACATGAAGCCAAAAGCAGCCAGCAGGCTGATACCCTGCTGGTCAAGTATTAGCGCGCCTAGAACGGTCAACAATAGGCAAATACACAGAGCGATGACGCAGCGATAAATAGATAAATTCAGGCGTCTTATTTCCAAGAATCGCAATGCAAAGAGTAACCCACAGATATTAAAAATAACCATTAACAGCGGGTTCGCCCATTGTTGCCATTGAGGCGAGTGAGGCCATAACCATTGGAATCCGTGACCGCTATAAGAGATGTTCAAAATTAAAAAACTAAGTAAGAACAATGAGTAATAGAAGTACGTTATGCTTCTCAACCCAACGGCCAGCATAAAGTTATAGGCTAATAAGTAGAAGATGGCGCCATATAAAAAACCATAGCTATAACTATCAAATAGCAGTTGGGAGTTAAAGTCACTCTGTTCGGCCAGATAGATCGGCAAGACCATAGGGTCCACCGACTCGACCCTAATCAATAGGTAACTGATGCCTGGTTGAAAGGCGAAATCGACAGTAAAAAACCTTTGGTTGTTATGACGTTGGTCAAAAGTGAAATGATCGCCTCTGGAAAAGTGTCGCATATCGCCTTGTTGATGATGGACAGATATCTCAAGCTTATCCAGCCATGAGTTCGCGATGATCAGCTGTTTGTTGATTGCCATCTTGGTAGGATTTCTGAGTGTTATTGCTAACCACATTGGCGGAGAATCAATACCGAAGTTAGCAATATTGTCGCTCAATAATTGAAACTGTCCATTTTTGTATGCGTGCAGTGCATCATTGATGCTTATATTGGAGGGCAGATGAGCCGCGGCAAAGTGTTCAGTGATAGTTGATTGATGATCTATTGACAGATTAAGGCTAAAGCTGGAAGTGGAAGCAATCATCAAGATTGTTCCTAGTAGCCAATACCAAACACACGAGTCGCGCAGTCTCATTCAGTCACTTATTTTTTGTTATTGTAGAATGTGAGCAGGGACTAGAAAGTAGACTCTCTCTGTCACCTACAGATATCATTCGGCGTTGTACAGTCGTGGAAAAGCCAATTCAAAAATCATAACTTGAATTAAATATAGCCTTTTATTGACCATTTGGTCGTTGCAAATAAATAACTTAGCTTGTGCTCCAAGCGTTCTTGGTTTGTCACTAATTACTTGGGTGATCCTTAACCGATTTTTTGTTAGCTTAGATTAGCTACTTTAGCCGACTGATATTTGTCACCTTGCCATGTAGCGCTAATGGTTAAGCATCACTTGGATAATGTAGGGAGAGGGACAATACTGTTTATTAGCAGTGACTTGCCCATGACGCATCATCGCCAACTCTCTTTAGGTGGCCCTTGGTGCGAATAGCATAGAAATACTCATGTTTTTATCAATAAATGAAGTAAAAACGATTGTCTAGATATCGTTAAGCCAAGGAAGCCACATGTCCCAAGTTCATCATCCGTTAAGTGATTTTATTGAATACAGTGAAGCTGAGATGCTTAATCGCGCACAGCATAATTACCAGCAGATAAGGCGTCGTCACTCTATACGAAAATTTTCTAATCGATCAGTGCCTAAAGCGATTATTGAGCAATGCATTCTTGCTGCGGGTACAGCCCCCAACGGTGCAAATCACCAGCCTTGGCACTTTGTCGCCATTAATAGTCCACAAGTTAAGGCGCAGATCCGCCATGAAGCAGAAGCGTTAGAGCAAACATTTTATGCTGGGCGGGCTGGAGAAGAGTGGCTCGATGCATTAAAGCCGCTTGGGACGAATGCTGATAAACCTTACCTTGAACATGCGCCATGGTTGATTGCCATTTTTAGCAAAAAGCGTAATGAGGAAGAGGGTGAGCAGAAGACCAATTATTACGTCCATGAATCGGTTGGTATCGCAACCGGGTTTTTGATTCAAGCATTGCATCATGCAGGTTTGGCAACGCTTACTCATACTCCTAAGCCGATGTCATTTTTAAGCAAAGTCTGCGGCAGAGATAAGAGTAATGAACGACCCTATATGCTGATTATTGCAGGGTACCCAAGCGATGATGCCACATTGCCAGAGCATGCATTACAGAAGAAATCGCTGGATGAGATCGCGAGTTTTCTGTGAACCATAATCAAAGGCTGCCATTTGCTGGTCTTTTTAATCGGGATGATGTAAATGAAACCACAGAATGTGTTTGAAGGTATTCCAACCGACTTGAGTAACGAAGTTTTTGAACCCTTGGAAGATAATGGCAAAGTATTGATAGAGCGCATTATCTCCAAGGGTCATGTGACGCCAGAAGGTCAGTGGTATGATCAAGATCGTAGCGAATGGGTGATGGTTCTGCAGGGTGAAGCTAAGTTGGTTTTTGAACACGCTAAGGTGGTTCATCTTAAAAAAGGCGACTACATTACTATCCCTGCTCATTGTAAACATCGTGTTAGCTGGACTGCCGATCACCCAGAGACTCTCTGGATAGCGGTGCATTATTAGACGAAATGGTGCAAAAATGGCTAAAATCTATCAATCAGGGCCGTGATATGTGAGCTAGGTCTGTTATAATCGCGCCCCTATTTTTTTATCCATTTGTGACCTGATTGAGACCCCCATGGACAAGCCTGAGATTTTTACCCCAGATTCTGTATCGCTAGCACCAGTCAAGGTACAGTCTAATCGCCTCGAGCTATTAGCTCCTGCTAAGAATGCCGATTACGGTATAGAAGCGATTAAACATGGTGCAGATGCGGTCTATATTGGCGGTCCAGCCTTCGGGGCTCGTGCGACAGCAGGTAACAGCGTTGAAGATATTGCGCGTTTATGTACCTTTGCTCATCAATATCACGCACAGGTATTTGTTGCGATCAATACCATTTTAATGGATGACGAGTTAGCCGCAGCAGAGAAATTGGTTTGGGAGGTCTATGAGGCCGGTGCCGATGCGCTTATTGTGCAAGATATGGCGATTTTGCAACTTGATATCCCCCCAATTGCGCTGCATGCGAGCACCCAGATGGACAATCGTAGTCCAGAGAAAGTGGCCTTTCTTGAGCAGGTGGGTTTCTCTCAAGTAGTATTGGCAAGGGAGCTTGGCTTAAGTCAGATCCGCGATGTGGCCAGCAATACCAATATGCAAATTGAGTTTTTTATTCATGGGGCGCTCTGTGTAGCCTTTAGCGGACTTTGTAACCTCAGTCACTCTTTTAGTAACCGCAGCGCCAACCGTGGTGAATGTTCGCAGTTGTGCCGTTTACCAGGGGATTTAAAAACACGCCAAGGTGAAGTGTTAGCACAGAATGAACACCTGTTATCGTTAAAAGATAATAATCAAACCGACAACCTAGAGCTGCTTATCGATGCGGGGGTTCGTTCATTTAAGATTGAAGGTCGACTTAAAGACTTAAGTTACGTTAAAAATGTCACCGCCCATTATCGTCAAGAGTTAGATAAAATTATGGCGAGACGCCCTGAGTTTACAGCCTCATCACATGGTCGTTGCGAGCATAATTTTACCCCAGATCCAGAGAAAACCTTTAACCGCGGCAAGACTGATTATTTTGTGCATGAGCGCAGCCAAGGGATGAATGATTTTCGCTCGCCAAAGTACATCGGCGAAGAAGTTGCCAAGGTAAAACGTATTGGTAGCGACTTTATTGAGGTGAGCTCAGAGGAAAGCTTCAATAATGGTGATGGGTTATGCTTTTTCACCAGTAATTTCACCGAAGCTAAACAGTCTGATGACAAGTTAAAAGGAATGCGGGTTAATCGCGCCGATGGGCTTAAGCTGCACCTTACTCGCGTGCCGAAAGAGTTACAGGTAGGTATGACTATCTATCGTAACCATAATCAGGCATTTGAAGCGGTATTAGCTAAAGAGTCATCTAAACGTGTTATTGGGGTTGATCTACAGTTAACCGATACCGATGACGGTGTTTGTTTGACGATGACCGATAGCTATGGTCATAGCGCTAGCCAGTCATTAGTGGTTGAAAAAACCGTGGCAACCGATGTGGAAAAAACGCAACAGGGGCTGCGTAAGCAATTGGCTAAGTTAGGCAGTACTGATTTCAAGGCGCGTAAGATCGCCATCGAGACCGCGCAAACCTGGTTTATCCCAACGTCAATGTTAAATGGATTACGTCGTGACACGGTTGCGGCATTAGAACTGGCACGAGTTGATGGTTATCACCGTCCAAAAGCATGGAAATATAATCAAGAAGCGACTTATCCGGTCAAACACCTAAGTTATTTGGGGAATGTGGCCAATGAAAAGGCCAAAGACTTTTATACTCGCCATGGCGTTATCGACATTCAAGATACCTATGAGAAAAATGGCGTGACCGAAGATGTGCCATTAATGGTCACTAAACATTGTTTACGCTTTAATTTCAATCTGTGTCCAAAAGAGGTGCCGGGGATCAAAGCTGACCCTATGGTATTGGAGATAGGTAAAGACGTATTAAAGCTGGTGTTTGATTGCCCTAAGTGTGAGATGCTGGTGGTCGCAGAAAATCGTCAGGTTAAATCGAGCGACTAATTGCTAGAACTGTCTAACCCTTAAAAAATCGCCAATTGGCGATTTTTTTATAGGAGTTACCAACTAACCTTAGCCATGCTGGTAAGGGCAAATACGATAGGCATTAGAGGGTATAGGTTTTAATGCGCAATAACTGCCCATTGGCTATTGGACAATCGGTTTTTTATGGGTAAGTTAAACACCTATATATTTTTTGCCGCTATCGCGGCCTAGATTAAGGATAATGGCTATGGGATTACTCGATGCGCTAATGGGCAATGCTTCAGAGGTGAATTTAGATGAGTTGGCTGAAGAGTTAGGTCCTATTATGGGCGATAATGAACAGTTAGCATTAGCTTACAGGGTTGTGCGCGATATGTTTGTGTTCACTAACAAGCGACTCATCCTCATCGATAAGCAGGGGATGACCGGAAAAAAAGTCAGTTATCATTCAGTACCCTATAAAGCGATCACCCATTTTGAGGTGGAAACGGCTGGAACTTTTGACATGGATTCTGAGTTAAAGCTGTGGATCTCTGGTCAGAAAGATCCTCTAGTTAAAGAGCTAAAAAAAGGCACCGATGTGGTGGGTATTCAGAAAACTATCGCCAACTTCTCCTTATAGTCAGTGCCTACGTAACTAGAATAACAACAAACAGTTAAGCCATATCATATGGCTTAACTGTTTGTTCGCATACCATTAGCGCACCGAGTCGTGATTAGAGTGTTGAGTGCACCCCTTCTCTCAGTATTTCCTCTCCAAAAAATTTTATAGCAGATATTGGCACGCGATAGCGATTAGCTCGTTAATATTTTCTAGGAAATAAAATGCGATTAAATGCGGTCTTACTGATTATCATTCTTATTTGTTAATGTTTTCTGGAGAAATTGTGCACTATAAATGGCTATCGACCTCTGTATGCTTGGTATCACTAATCACCGTAAGCGGGCCGCTTCACGCGGACGTGACAGGCAACGACTTTATTGATGTGTTTGAGAAACTTGCGGGTAAACACCCCGGAGTGCGTAAAGGTCACGCCAAAGGGGTGTGCGCCATTGGTGAGTTTATGCCTACTGAAGTAGGTCGCCGATATTCAGACAGCCCTCTATTTAGCAGTGGAAAATCGGCTGCAAGTATTCGCTTTTCCATGGCGGGCGGTAATCCTCACGCCAGTGAAACAGCCCGAAGCCCTCGCGGTATTGGCGTCAAGTTGACGATGGCAGATGGCAGCGTTCATAACCTTGCTGGCCTAACGACCCCCGTGTTCCCTGGTAAGTCTCCAGAAGTCTTTTTAGGCTTGCTGGAAACTTTGCTGCCCAATGAGCAAGGCAAGGTCGATGGCAGTCAGATCATGCAATATCGCCATGATCATCCGAGCACTTTGCCGCAGTTTAACTGGTTGCAAGCTCATAACCCCCCAAGCGCATACACATCCGTTAATTATCATGGTATTCATGCTTTTTACTTTGTTGATGGGCAAGGTAAAAAAACCAAGTTTAAGTGGCGCTTAGTGCCTAAAGAGGGAGAGGTTTTATTGACTGACGCGCAGATGGAGCAGCTCCCAGATACTTTTTTGGCCAATAAACTTGAGCAACAGTTGCTTCAAGGACCTATAAATTATGAATTAGAGGCTGTAATTGGACATGAGGAAGATGAAACCAATAACCCCTCATTGATGTGGCCTGATTCTCGCGAAGTGGTGACCCTAGGAACATTGAGCATCCGTGATAGTGGTGATGTCAGTTGTGAGCCGATCAACTTTGATCCGAATCGATTAGCGAAAGGTATTGAACCTAGCGATGATCCTGTCTTAAAAATACGCTCGACTGCGTACGCTATCTCGTTCGGTAAAAGATTGAGCGGACAGTAGCAAGTTGCAAGGTAAACTGGCAACGAAAGCTTAGGCTTTTTGTTGCCAGTTCCAACTGGGCGTCGTCAAAATATCTTGCCCCAAAATGTGTGTTTGTCCAAGCTGTTTATCTAACTCAATGAGGTGGCACTGCTCAAATTCATTTAATGCATTGATAAGGCGATTGGCGTGGGAAACGACCCACACTTGGCATAGGCTTGATGCTTTGGCAATCAGTCGCGCCAGCGCTGGCAACAGATCGGGATGCAAACTGGTTTCAGGTTCATTGAGCACCATCAGTGCTGGTGGCCTGGGTGTGAGTAGAGCAGCAATTAACAGTAAGTATCGTAAGGTGCCGTCAGACAACTCGCTTGCACTCAGAGGTCGAAGTAAGCCCTCTTGTTGAAAGCCGATATTCAGTAAGCCTGCATTATAGTGAACGGTGACTGTGGCACCAGGGAATGCATCACTGACCGCATCATTAAAACCATCTCTATCGCCAATTTCAAAAATGGTTTGAATCGCGCTAGCTAAGTCGCGTCCATCGTGATGTAACACTGGGGTGCGTGTTCCCAACTGAGGTTTACGTGCGGGCGCATCGCTATCGCTTCTAAAGTGGTCGTAGAACCGCCAAGCCCTAATTGTGTCGCGTAGGCGAATGACTTCAGGTGTGCGCTCAGGATCGGCCAGTTCACTAAAAATGCTGTCACCATGCTGCATGTGTTGACCGATAGTTTGCCAGCCAGCTTGCTTTTGATGCTCTGCACGGCTTTTGACCACTGGGCCACGTCGCTCAACCAGTACCGACGCGGGGCGATATTTGTTGCCCACCCAGATCGCTTCACGTTTTATTTGTGGGTCGAGCCCAAATAGGGTGGTGGAATCAGGCTTAGGCAGCCCCAATTCAATAAGGTAGCTATACTCCTCGCTAGCAAATCCCAACTTTAATCGCTTAGGCTGTTGGCGGACGGTCGGTTCAATGGCAGTTTCACCCGTGAGCATGCCTTTGGTGATGTTTTCTGGACCAGCCCAAAAACAGGACTCCAATCCTCCCTCTTGCGCTAACGCATTGACCACGCCACCTTGGGCGGTTTGTGCGAGTAAACGCAGTGCCTTGTAGAGGTTAGATTTACCGCAACCATTAGCACCAGTGACTAAGTTGAGCTGTTTGAGTGTCACTTTTACTTCTCTAAGAGAGCGATAGTTACTTATGGCTAAGGTGGTCAGCATGGTTAGATTTTTACTCAATGTCGTTGGTAGAGCAGAGTGATTATAGTGGCATCAAACAGATAGGCGTGTCACTAGTGTCGTCTTGTTAGGTGCCGTTTTTGTGTGAGTTTAATGCTTGCAATGCAAGGTGAGCTTTACGTTCAGCGGTATAGGCCCACCATTTTTTTGCTGGGGCTCCCTCCATAAATCTCACCGCAGCGATAAATACGTCGATAACGCAAGGATCATGTTGCTGTTCGGTAATTTGGCAAAGTTTGTCATACATCTGGTAGGGGTCTTGACCGACCAATTCGATTGGCTCTGCGAAACCAAGCTGGCGCAAGTCCGCCTCGGTTGCCTTTCCAACGTTAGGTATGGCTTGAAATTGCGTGATCTCAATACGTGTTGTCATTTGAGTCCTTGAGCTGTTTAATACCGCTAAACCTATGGTACAGCATGCGATGGGCCTGGCGAGAGAAACTGTCTTGACGGTTTTCGTACTGCCGTATCCACTGAATAAGCATATCGAGGTTAGCATCTTGGTCGGCTGGGGAGGCGTATTTATGCGGCTCCCAAGGACGGTTTTTTGCATTATTGATGCACTGTTCGATAGGTAGGTCCATAAAGACTATTTCGGTTGCCTTATCGAGCAGTAGTTGAAGAAGATCGCTATAGCAGCCTTCTATCACCCAATTTTCATGGCTGTCGGTAAAGTGATTAATAGCGGCCTGAGATTGCTCAATGGGTTGGCGCTGTGGCGGCATAGTGGCTTGCCAGGCAAGGGTATCAAGATCTAAATGGGCAAGCGCTTCTGTTTGGCATAATCGCTTTGCTAGCGTACTCTTTCCTGAACCTGAGTTGCCAAAGACTAAAATTTTTCTCAATGTGAGCCTCAATAATCACAATCAGCGTTGCTACAGCTGAACGCCTAGTATTGTAGATGGGTTATAAAAAAGCCACCTCAATAGGTGGCTTAATGTTAGATAACGGCTGGGTATGCCATTACTTTACGGTTTTAACACCTTCGGGCGTCCCTACAAGCAGCACATCGGCGCCGCGCATTGCAAACAAACCATTAGTGACAACGCCAACGATCTGGTTGATTTTCTCTTCCATCTCTTTTGGGTTGACGATCTTCATGTTGTAAACGTCAAGGATCACATTGCCGTTATCCGTGATAACGCCTTCGCGGTAGACGGGGTCACCGCCTAACTTAACCAGCTCACGTGCGACATAAGAGCGGGCCATCGGGATCACTTCAACGGGCAGTGGGAATTCACCAAGAATGTCGACTTCTTTTGTATTATCAACAATACAGATGAATTTATCAGCGACTGCAGCGACAATTTTTTCACGAGTCAATGCCGCACCACCACCCTTGATCATATCCATGTGAGCATTGATCTCATCCGCGCCATCAACATACACTGATAGATCATCGACAGCGTTAAGATCAAACACTGGAATACCTAGGGCTTTCATCTTCTCAGTTGATGCTTCAGAGCTTGAAACTGCACCTTCAATATCGGCTTTCATTGTTGCCAAAGCATCGATAAAGTGATTGACCGTTGAGCCAGTACCCACACCAACAATACTATCTTTTTCAACGTATTGAAGTGCTGCCCAGCCAGCAGCCTTTTTCATTTCATCTTGAGTCATGAGTTGTTCCTGTAAGGATGTAGAAATAGTCTGACCCTATTATACCCCGAGTTGCTGTTAGGGATATGTGAAATGGCTCAGTTTGTTTAATTCACGTAAAGGGTTATCGGTGAAGTTTGGCTATAAATGCATCAAAAAGGCAGTATTCTTTAGTGATTTACAGGTAGGTGTGCTAGTAAAACTTGCTTTGTAAGAGTAATTTAGCGGATATAACTGCTACAAATGTGAAGTTATTGAGTGTGGGTAACCGCCTGCAGTAGAAGGATAGTTAAAAAAGGAGAAGGTATGGCAGGCGCAAGTCTTTTAACCCTATTAGATGATATTGCTGCAATTTTAGATGATGTGGCGCTGATGAGTAAGGTTGCGGCACGCAAAACGGCAGGGGTACTTGGTGATGATCTTGCCTTAAACGCTCAGCAAGTTTCCGGGGTAAACGCCGATCGTGAACTGCCAGTTGTCTGGGCGGTGGCCAAGGGCTCGTTCCGTAACAAGTGCATTTTAGTTCCTGCAGCGCTACTGATCAGTGCTTTTATTCCCTGGGCGGTGACGCCGCTCTTGATGTTTGGCGGACTTTTTCTTTGCTTTGAAGGGTTTGAGAAACTCTATCACTCTATGAGCCAAAAAGGCGATGATGGCGTGAGTCAAGCCGAGCTAGATAAAGCAGCAGAAGATCTGCAAGCTTATGAGAAGCAAAAAATCGCTGGTGCTATTCGTACCGATTTTGTGTTGTCTGCTGAGATTATCGCCATTACGTTAGGGGTTGTCGCCCACAGTAGTTTTCTGACTCAAGTGGTCACGTTGTCGGTGATCGCGGTTTTAATGACGATAGGGGTTTATGGATTAGTTGCCGGCATAGTAAAACTTGATGATGCTGGGTTGTATTTAAGCCAGCGTCAGGGCGAGCGTTTATGGACCCGCTTCGGTCGGTGGATTGGTGGGGGGCTTGTTAACGCAGCGCCCTATTTAATGCGTGGACTAACCGTGATTGGCACCATTGCCATGTTTATGGTCGGTGGGGGAATTTTAACCCATGGATTGCATGTGGTGAGTGAACCGATTGCTCATGTGGCTGCTTGGGTGGCTGAATTGGCAATGATTGGCCCTATATTAGCAGTAATAACGCCGAGTTTACTTAATACCCTATTTGGGGTGCTGGCAGGTGCGTTAGCATTGGTTATTATGTCTGGTATACAAAAAATTCGTGGCTAGACTTTTTCTTGAATGTATCAGAACTAAAGTAACAACTTGTATCTGCTATTGTTTTCTCGTTGACGAACTCTTAACATTTGCGTGAATTGGTTCACAAATTATAGGGTAGAGTCGTTGATGAGAAAACTTGCAGCATTAGCCGTACTGGTAAGTAGTTTATCCGCATGTGGCGGTGCTGGCGAAAATGTCACCCCTCCGAATCCGCCGACTCCTGGGCCAGCCCCTCAGCTTTCAGCTGATCTTTGTTATTTGATGGACACAACAATGGGCGAGATTAGCTTAGCGGTCGATAATACCCATACGCCAGTGACGGGGAATAATTTTGCCAGTTATGTCGATGAGCAGTTTTATGATCAAACCTTATTCCATCGAGTGATCAATAATTTTATGATCCAAGGTGGTGGATTTACCACGGGTATGGTTAATAAACCAGGCCGTGCACCGATTGTGAATGAGGCTAACGTTGGGTTTAGTAACCTTAGAGGCACCATCGCGATGGCCCGCACCAATGTTCCTAATTCCGCGACTTCGCAGTTTTTTATCAACACCTTAAATAATCCTCAGCTTGACTATAGTGCCAGCAGCGTTGGTTATGCTGTGTTTGGTCAAGTGATCGCGGGTATGGAAGTGGTGGATCAGGTAAGTATTACGCCTACCGCTAAGCATGGGGTTTATTCAGACGTGCCAGTTGTCGATGTGGTGATCAATAGTGTGACAAAAATAAGCTGCCCTGCAGGATAGTAAAGCCGTCGCGGCTATTAACGTTTTAGGTGCTGTTTAACAATCTCTATCATGGTTAATGCGGCAAAAGAGAGCGGCTTATCTTTGACCCAAAATAAGCTCATTTTCCAGCTTAATCTGGTTTCAGTGAGCGCACGAGTGACAACGCCCTCTATTTGGTAACGTTCAGCGATGAAACGGGGCAGCAACATGACACCTATGCCAGAGGCGACAAGGGCAATACCAAATTCAGGTTGGTTAACCTGAGTCGGGTTATCTATGATCACGTCCGCTTGCTCGCACGCGTTGATGACCATCTCATGCAGGGAAAATTCCGCTTCAAATAGGATCTGTGAGCAGTGATTGAGCGCACTGAGGGGAATTTCTTGGCGTTGGGCTAACTCATGTTGGGCAGGTAATACCACCACCATGGGTTCAGTATGAATGGCTATCCCTTCAAACTCGTTGCCTAACTCTATGATCCCGGTTGCAAGCTCAATTTCTCCCTGTTGCAGTGCTGATGTTTGCTCAACGCCACCACGCACTAATAATTGGGTATTTATCTTGGGATGACGCTGGCGAAATTTTGCGATGATGGGGGCAAACAGTTCGGCGCTGCCCAGCGGCGCAAGGCCCAGTTTTAGCTGCCCTGTCTCTAAACCTCTTAACTGATTGAGTTCATTAAACATCGCCTGCTTAGTGTCTAATAGACGGACGGCATAATCGTAAACCAATTGACCATGCACGGTTAAGGCGACGGAGGTGCCACGTTTTCCACGAGTAAGCAGTGGCAATTCAAGTTCCGCCTCTAGTTGGTTTATCGCTTTTGATAATGCAGGCTGACTGATATGGATCTTTGCTGCAGCGCGATTAAAGCCACCACATTTTACGATTTCAACCAGATAGTGAAGCGCTTTTAAGTCCATAAATTAAACTCAATTACTTTTGGTTATGAAGTTTATAAATAATATTCATTTTTTTTATTTAAATTGCAAGCGTAAGATCAATCCAACTGTTAGACCTCTCTTATTAAGTTCGCTATGACAATTTCAATCAACCAATGCAAGCACGTTTGCCAAACCCTACTTCAAGTTGGATTGCTCTGCCTTCTGGCGTTTGCCGCACAGTGGTTAGTCGATCGACTTGGGTTACCTGTGCCTAGCAGTGTGGTGGGCTTGGCCGCGCTATTTCTCTTGCTCGCACTCAATTGGTTACCTGAGCGTTTTGTTGCCGTTGGTGCGACTTGGTTGCTAGGAGAGTTATTGTTGTTTTTTATTCCGCCAGTGGTCGCCTCTATTCACTATGCACCACTATTACACCAGTATGGCGTGAGTTTGATGCTGACATTAGTGGCGGGCAGCGCGTGTGTCTTGGTGAGTACAGGTTTTGTTATCGACAGAGTGTTTCGTTTTGAGCGTCGACGTCAGCGTGCGAGGCGCCAGTTTGGTGTGTTGCAGCCTGTTAAGGTAGGTGAATAGTGACTATGCCGCAGTTATTAGCTTCGCAAGGGGTGGCACTGGCTTGTCTATTGACCACAGTTGTGACCTATTTTGTCAGTAAACGTCTATATAAGCGGTATCGGCACTGGTGGCTGTCACCCATGATTGTGACCCCAGCATGTTTAGTCTCGGTTGTGTTGCTGTTTGCTATTCCATTACCTACCTATTTTGCCTATAGCCATTACTTATCAGCCTTATTGGCACCAGCAACGATAGCATTTGCTTTACCAATCTATTGGGAGCGTCACCTTATTTTACGTTACCCAATGACGATTAGCATCGGTGTGTTGACAGGACTCTTTGCTGGCTTGATATCTTCTTGGTTGCTGGTAAAAGTGATCTATCTGCCACCTGAATTGTCTCATAGCATGCTAGTTCGGTCAGTATCGACACCATTTGCCATTGAGGCCACTTCTGCATTTGGTGGCGTACCAGATTTAACGGCAATGTTAGTATTAGTCACAGGCATATTAGGCATGCTGCTATGTGCACCGATATTCAAACTGGCTAGAATACGCAGCCCGCTGGCAAAGGGCGCAGCATTGGGGGCTTCGGCTCATGGCGTTGGTGCAGCTAAAGCGGCCGAGTTGGGGCAAGAGGAGGGCGTTGTGGCGAGCCTAACCATGATATTGACGGGAATTGCCATGGTTATCGGCGCACCATTTTTTGCATACCTATTGGTATAATGACGACTCGCTGATTTAGTTAGCCTGAAGCAGTTTAGCGCATAGCTTTACAAAGTCTGAGGAAGTCACGATTCCCTTTACTTTAAAATGCTCATCCACTACAGGTAAGCAGCCTAGCTTATTATCAATAAAGTAATCGACCACCACCGCTAAGGGTTCATCCATGGTGAGCTTTTGAAAGTCGGTCTCCATTAGCTCCGTGATGGTGGTTTTACGTTCCTTGCGATCGAGAGCGCCTGCTCCATATTGATTGAGCATGTGGATAACAGCGGAAATCATCTTCTTATGGGTAATGATCCCAACCAGTTTACCGTCTGTTTCACTGATGACGGGTAGGTGTCTCACACCACGATCTTGCATCAATAGGTGGGCATCCTTTGCTGTGGCTTGATCGCTTATGCAAACCACCTCATGACTCATAATGTCGCTGACTTTCATCCTTGTCTCCTTTGGCTGTTCATTATTTAAATCATAACAGCTTTCTTGGCTTAGTGTTTTAGCTCTAATTTTTTTTGGAGAAATCGTTTTAGGCTAGTGAAAAATACTCTACACCCTCTTTACTTTAGGCTTTCCTAGTATTTTTCGTTGCTTGTTTCTGCAAATTTAGCAAATCTATCTACTACTTGTTGCATAATAATTTTGCAATATTGTTAACAGATAATTAGAGTGATTAGACCTCTTACCAGGAATAACAATAACAAGGCCTGTATCTTCTTAAGTGGTCGTGGACTTGTCAGCGTAATGTGGCAGGTTGACGGTAGGGATATCTGGCTCAATTAAAGGAATAACAATGAAAACAAACTATTCTCGCAGGGATTTTTTAGCCATGTCGGCTAAGGGTGTTGGTGCTGCCGTGGTCTCTTATGGCCTTATGGGGTGTTCGAGCAGCGATGATGACGATGAGCAAACTGGCGTTAGCGTAAAATTTATGCATGGTGTGGCCAGCGGTGACCCGACCCACAGCAGCATTATTTTGTGGACGCGTATCACGCCTGAAATGGACGCCGAAACCCGTGTTAGTTGGGAGATCGCCACCGATGAAGCCTTCAGCCAGCTTATTGGCAATGGTGAAATGGTAACTAGTCAAGATAGAGATTATACGGTCAAAGTTGATGCTATCGGCCTTGATGCGGGAACACGTTATTATTATCGCTTTAAATCAGGCACTACAGTTTCTCCTATCGGCCAAGCCAAGACGCTTCCTGAAGGCGCAATCGATTCGGTCAAACTGGCTGTGATGTCTTGCGCTAACTTCCCTGCAGGTCATTTTAATGTTTATCAGCTTGCCAGTAACATGGACGATCTCGATGCGGTGATTCATTTAGGTGATTATATCTATGAATATGGTCGTGGCGGCTATGCCAGTGAAAACGCTGCAGAGCTAGAGCGTGAAGTCATGCCAGCTGGAGAGCTATTTACCCTTGCCGACTACCGTACCCGTTATGGGCAGTATCGTAGTGATGCATCGCTCACTGCACTGCATGCCAAAGTGCCATTTATTACAGTATGGGATGACCATGAAGTGGCTAATGACGCTTGGGCCGATGGTGCAGAGAACCATAACGAAGCTGAAGGCGATTTTGAAGCACGCAAAACTGCTGCCCTACAAGCTTATTTTGAATGGTTGCCTATCCGTCCGTGGAAAGAGGGTAACCATGAAGAGATCTACCGCTCGTTTAGTTTTGGTAACCTCCTTGATTTGCATATGTTAGACACTCGTCTTTTAGCGCGAGACAAACAGCTTGATTATGCCGATTACATTGATGATGCGACCAACACCATTGATAGCGCTGGCTTTATGGCCGACGTCACCAGTACTGAGCGCACCATGCTAGGTACTGAACAGCTGCAGTGGCTGCAAGGTCATATGCTTAATAGTACGGCTAAATGGCAAGTATTGGGTCAACAAGTTCTGATGGGTTCTATGATGTTACCTGCGGCGATAGCGACACAAAAACTTAGCGTTTATCAATATGCTGAGTTAGGGGCATTAGCGCAGCTAGCTGCCCGTGCTGCTGCAAACGACCCAACGCTAACGGCGCAGGAATACAGTTTTTTGATCGGTAATCAACATAAACTGACTCCTGAAGTGATGGCGTTATTACAGTTACCCTCAATTCCTTACAACTTGGACGCATGGGACGGCTATGCTTATGAGCGCGAAGTGATCCTTGCCACGGCAAAAGCGAAGGGGACTAACTTAGTGGTGATTGCTGGTGACACCCATAATGCTTGGGCCAATGAGCTAACAGATAGTCACGGTGATGCGGTTGGCGTTGAGTTTGCTACCAGTTCAGTGTCTTCTCCTGGCCTAGAATACTATTTGGGGATCTCAGCTGATCAACAAGCTGTTACTGAGGCGGGTATTGTTGATCTGGTCGCTGGGCTTAAATACACCAACTTACGCGATCGTGGGTTCATGGTGCTAACTTTTGACAATGAGATGGTGCGCAGCGACTGGCATTACGTTGATACCTTAATGTCTACTGAGTTTAGCGAAGCGACAGACAAGCGTTTTTCGGCAGTTACTAAAGCGGGCGAGAAGACGATTACCCCAGTGTCCGCCAGTTAAAGCAATCGCTTTTCGGCAATCGCAATCAGTATAAAAGCTGATTGCGATGAGAAGCCGCCATCTGTGCGGCTTCTCTTTTGCCTAAAAAGCGCTGCCGTTCTCAAGTTTAGTTAATTTGTGCAGCATGTAGGCAGTTTTTAGTATAAAATCTCGCTCCAAAATCCCGTAGTGAATATCCATCGATTTGACCCTCAACTCGGTTGATTTGTGCTACGTTGAATTTTGGCGAAGACTAATCTGTATGGATTAACTTTACCTACTCGCAAATAAAATATAACAAGATGGGGACGGTCGGATGTCTGAGAAACGCTTTATCACTGCACAGGAGCTGCTAGAGGATTCATTTCGTTTAGCTGCACAAGTTTTTGAAAGTGGTTTTAGACCACAGTTTATTGTTGGGATTTGGCGTGGCGGTGCTCCAATCGGGATTGCAGTACAGGAGTATTTTGACTTTAAAGAAGTTGAAACCGATCATATTGCCGTTCGAACTTCCTCTTATTATGGTATTAACCAGCAGAGTAAAAAGATCAAAGTACACGGTCTGCACTACATTATTGAAAATGCTAATGCTGACGATGGTCTGTTGATTGTCGACGATGTGTTTGATTCTGGCCGCAGCATTCATGCATTAAAAGAAAAGCTACAAGAGCTGATGCGCCTCAATATGCCGCGTGATGTGCGTATTGCTTGCCCTTACTATAAGCCGAAGAATACCGCCGTTGAGTTAACACCTGATTACTTTATTCATGAGTCTGAAGAGTGGTTGGTATTCCCTCATGAAGTTTCAGGATTGACGCCTGAAGAGCTCGCAGAGGGCAAAAGTGATTTGAAAAATATTAAAGAGCTGTTTGCCTAATTACCTACACAAACAAAAATGCCACCCTTAGGTGGCATTTTTATTAAAGTCGCTCGATCTCATCACCTAATTGATAAGATTTATCGGTAACGATTTTCTCTAGGGTTACGACGCGATCTTTTAATCTTTCTAGTTCAGTTTTAAGCTCGTCTACTGCCTTGCTATCCATGTTGTCATGACGTTTGTTATATTCTTTATACCCACTAATGGCGAATGCCCCAATGATGGCAATGGCTGCAATTTCAAATGGTCCCATAAATTCCTCTCGTCCTTTTATAATTTGGCTTTATTGGAATAAGCAAACAATAGGCCAAAAATAACCTATTGATAAATATGCCAATATTTTATCTTGATAGTCATTATCTGCTAATAGTTGTCGATTATTACAATATTCTGTGTAAATTGACTACTTGCGTAACATATTTTCTTGGATTGTCAGGCATTGCTGTTCAAAGGAGATCGCTTGTTCCAATCCGTGTTTGCTCACATCCGATAGATGAACGGCTTCATCGAGTAGGCGAGTTAAGCGCGACACGCCAGAATAAGAGCAACTCATTGGCAGCAATGCTTGGGTATAGACAGCCATAAAGTCACTGCTATTTTGTGTGTCGAGCGCCACAAGCTCGGCTAGTCGCTGTTCAGCGGTTGCACTACTAAGCGCCTTTTGCTCACTGGGGTAGAGGTGACGCATCACATTATTCAACTTATTAAGCATCAATGCGTCTGCGTCCGCATGATGGGTTTGTACCCGCTGGAACCATTGACGTTTTTGGTTGGCTATGGGACGTATCACCTCTGCGGCAAGCGCCTGAGATTGGCCTATGTCAGAGCTATCGCGTTTCTTCTCAGCCAGAAGTAACTGTGGCGCTTTGATGTAGTCATAACGGTTGAGTTGGATAACCATTGCCCAGCGCTGTGCTTGGGTCAGTGTAAGGCCTGAGAGCTGTTCGGAACCATTTAATAGCGCTGCAAGGTGTCGTTGAGCGGGCAGGCTGCGGGCAAACTGAATATAGGTATCAAACCATAAATTAAGTAGCGTTTGATTAGACTGATTCGCCATAGCTAGACGTAAACTCATCTGCTCGAGCGCTTTTAACACTCGCTGACTGTAATGTTGATGATTTGGACTCATCTGCTCTAAATAAGCCTTAACTTGGCTGAGCTTACTCAATACTTGGCTTAAGGTATTATTGTCTTGTTCAGTGGGTAAGTTAATAAATACACTTCCCATGAATCGGTTGAGTGGCAGCTCACCCCGTAACACCGAGTCCCATAGGCTGAGCCATAACATAGCGCGCAGTTGCGGGTCACCAACTTTATTCAGATGCAGCAATGCGGTGTCTTGCGAGCGAGTATCTAGCTTGACGTTAACATAACCCCAGTCTTGATAGTTGAGGTACACCAGATCGGGGCACCTCACTCCTTGTAGGCGCTTTATCTCTGTGTATTCACCTTTATAAGTCACCGCGATGGCTAAGTTGCGGTGCAGTGCGCCGCGCCCTTTGGTAAATAGGCCTAATTTAACTTTTTGCTCACGCAAGGTTGGATGTTGGTCACTAGCGCTCTGATGAATAGTGAATTGAGTGATACGGTTATTCACGCAGCGGTAGTCCGCTTCAATCCGGTTGACGCCACCTTGGTAAAACCAGTTTTGGGTCCACTCATTTAGTGGGCGTTTAGCGGAAAAGGCTAGGCTGGCCATAAAATCATTTAAATCAGCGTTGTTAAATCGATACTGTTCAAGGTAATGGCTGATCCCTTGATTGAACGCTTTTTCCCCTAACAAGAAATTTAGCTGGCTAAGCAGCGCGACTCCTTTCTGAATAGTCTCATCACTCAGTCCATGCTGAATTTGGTCGCTATGAGTCATGGGCTGCTCTATCGCGCGGCTGTTGAAACGGTTGTCCTGTTGGTAAGCGTAATATTTGTCTTGATACCAAGCTGGTTTGCTTGAATCATCGCGTAAGGCTTTTTGCGTCACAAATTGGGCGAGACTCTCACTGAGCCACAGATCGTTCCACCACCTTAAGGTGACTAAATTACTTAGCCACTGATAGGCGAGTGCTTGAGTGATAAGTTGCTGGTTGGCATTATCATTTTGGGCCACTAAGTACGCTGACTCCTGAATGCTAGCGACGGCTGAGTTTGCCATGACAGGCTTGCTAAGACTCGGCACCAGTATTTGATCATATTGTCTAAATGGATAGTTAACGCCTAGTTCTCTAATCAGCGCGTTCATACTGCTGGCTGTGGCGGCTAGCCAAGCATCGCCATCGATACTTGGCGCAACTGATTGGCGGGCAAACAAGCGTATTGGCATGGCATGGTTAGTGGATTGCCATTGATGAAAGGGTCCTGCATAGAGTGAAAAGGTATGCGGACTGAGTTTATCGGTTGGGGCAAACTGCCAATGGGTTGTTGCGTTAGTTTCTCCTTCGCCTTGGTTTGTCAAAGGGCCTGCGCTGATCACTGTCCAATTTTGCGGGGCATCCACTGATAAATTAAATACCGCTTTGAGATCGGGCTGGTCGAAGAGTGGCATCATCATCTGTGCACTGGCAGGCAAAAAATGAGAGTAAAGGTAGATTTGACCATCAATGGGGTCTTGGTACTTAATGATCCCTTCATCGCCCTCACTATACTGTTTGCTATAGCTAATTTGAACCTGATTACTACCGCTGTTTAACAGAGACTGTGGGATGTTAAGCGATTGCCCATCATAGTTGGGGTACAGCCTGCTACCATTGACTTTAAATTCGATAATACGGGCTTGATTGAGATCTAGCGTGATAGGGGCATTATTGTTATCTAGGTTAAAGCGTATGTCGGCAATGCCGCTGAAGTTATATTGTTGGCTTAGGTTAATGTGAATATTGTAGTTGAGTTCGGTGACGCGACTGGTACGTTGTTGTGCGTCGTGAAAGCTGATGCTACCCGATTGATTTTTGAGGCTAGTGGTTGTTACCTTACTGGTGCTCTGACAGGCTATTTGCGACAAGGCAATAACAGTGACGGCACAGAGCTGGAGCAGTTTCAAAATCAGGACCTTTATACCAGTTGGGTGAAATCATCGCCGATATTCTCAACGCGGAGCCATAAAAAAACCAGCATTTTTGCTGGTTTTTTTATGGTGGTGTTTTTTGTCGTGCTTTACAGACCTAAGAACGACTTAGACTTCACTTTACGGATCTCTTTTTCATCAGACCATTCGATTAGTCCTGTTTCCAAATCCATAAGGCGCATTGTCATTTTGTAGTAAACATCTTTGGTGCTGCCGTCTTGCTTGACGATGCTAGACAGATTGCCATAAAGCATGAATTGCGCACCGATTTGACGACCAAAATTAATGGCGGTTGAAGGGTCGACCATACCTGAGTTGTTTTGGTAATCGAGCTGTTTACGTACCGCGTCGACTTTTGTCATGTCGATAAAACGAAACTTACCTGAGCGCAGTAACTTGTTGCTAATTGAGTCGGTCACCGACTCAGTATCGATATGCTCTGAGGTCTTATTTTTAATCTTATCAACGAAGATGATTGGACGATCATTGGCTGTCATAGCGACAATCGGTGGGAAAGTCAGCATGCTATCGACCATCTTAGCTGTGATGGCTTGTAGGTCGGTAGAGCCGAAGTTCTCATTCACAGTTTCGACTTCTGTTGCATCACCGTACTGGACCTTAGATTGACAGCCTGCCAGGCCGATTGCCACAGCAATGATAAAAATGAGGTTAAACTTTTTCATAAAAATACCGATTCCTAAAAATAGATTAAATGATTATTGAATAAAAACGGGTGTAATTACCAGTGTCAATTATCCAAACGAGTGTTGTTTTACCGCTTTGTACGTCAATGATTTGTGTTGCTGATTGATCTAAGCCTATCTGATAACTGCCACTGTCGACATATTTACGTGCCAGTTGCGCCTGTTTGGGCAGTGTGAGCCAGCTACGTCGGTCCGCTTGTTCCGTGATCACGTTAAAGATCTGCATTGCAATAACGGCAGCGTCGGTTTCGTTACGGCGTTTTTTCGACTCACTCTGGACACTTTGGGCCATTTCTGCTTTAGCGTAAACCCGCGCAGCTTGGCGTATTAACGCCGAGGGTAATTCCTCTTTCAGCGCGGTTATGGCTAAGGCATCGATGTTAGCTAATGGCGCGGCATTTAGTACATTGCCTAATCCAGTTATTTGCCCAGGCCTTATTGATGTGCTGTCCGAGTAGTAGGTTGCCAGCGATGCGGTTTGCCAGTTGCCATCAATAGTAAATGGTACGGTAAAGCTCTGTTTGGCGGGGACAAAAGCGCGCTCTAGCAGCACCACGACTTGCCCTTGTCCTGGAGTGGCCTGTTTAGCATCTCCCCAACGACGCTTGAAGTCATCATATTGCGGCATAGAGAGCTGTTTAGCTAGGCGAACTAAGTCTTGCTGTAAATAGGGATTGTTTGGTGATATTTGTGCGGCTTTACGGTAATCAATGTATGCATCATTGCTTTGCCCTAATAGCTCGTAGAGCAACCCCGTGGTGTAATAACTATAGGCATTTAAAAAAGAGCTGCTTGTGGTGCCCGCCGCTTTACCCAGCTTATTCATTTCGGCATCGATGGTACCGTTTGCCATCGATTGCACTGATTTCATCGATTTTTGATAGCGGGCTTGCTCTGAGCTTTGCAACTCGTTGCTGCGCCTGACTTCAACCAAAGCACCTTGGCTATCGCCGCTGAACAGATAGTTTAGGGCTTGGTATTGATGCAACATGATGCGCTCGTACCCCGGACCTCGATAGGGGATCACATTGTCATTGAGGAACAGGCTGCTAGCCGTCGCGCCAATGTCTGATGCACTGACTACGGCTTTATCATCAAACTTGAGGTAGGCGGCTATCGCTTTATCGTAATAGCTTTTACTGGCATTAAAGTCACCACTTATCTGGGCGACTCGACCCGCCTCTTGAGCGTAAAGTAGTCCATCTGCACCTGTTATTTGATCATCAAATTGACGGTATAGCGGCGCGTTTGATGGCCCATTAAGCTCTGCTTTAACGGGGGCAATTTGCGATGGATAATTAATAAAAAGACTATTAAAAGCACAACCGGATAAGCTTAAACTCAATAATATGGTAACGACTAAACGCTTCATTTCCATCTCTCCTGTTGAGCATAATCCGTCATTGGCAGCTTATCCATGTCGATCCTTTCACAGCGGCTTAATAGTGTGGTGGCGGTGTTTCTTCAGATTGAGAGGCGATTTGACTCGGCTCTACAGTCTGGAGTTTGTTGATCAGTAGCTGCAAATTTTCTTGCTGCTGTGCGATGAGGTCATTGAGTTTAATCACCTGTAGGTTTAATTCTTCAATGGTACTTTCCTGAAATGCGAGTTTCATTTCAAGATCTTCAATACGTTGTTCTAAATGCACCAATGTATCCTCTATTGGACTGGGAGTGACCAGGTCTCTAACAAGCCATTACTGCTGATGCTGGAGATGTGGTTATTTGTCGGTTCTGCGACAGAGTATACAACGGCACCTTTGATTTGGGCATGCTCTGTTCGACTAACTCGCCAATTTGCGAGCATTTTTCCGTTGCTTATTTGCCAAAGGCTGACTTCTCGAGCAGGTGTGCCCGTCAAGAGGTGCTTATTATCATTGGTAAACCGAGCGGCTGAAAAGTTCATTTGTCGTCGTGAAATATTGAGTTTGCCGAGTGTTTGTCCGTCGCTTGCTTGCCAGAACAATCCTTGGTTGGTGCTGTCTGCGGCAAAGACTAAGCTGCCATCTTGGCTGATAGCTACTTTAATGGCACGGGTAGGTAGTGCCCAGGTGTGAATAGGTTGACCGGTTTTTGCATGCCAAAGGATCACTTGTTTATCATTGGCACCGGTAAGCGCGAGTGTTCCGTCGTTAGACAACGCCACGCTATTGACCTTTTCACTGTGCCCAAGAAATTTGATTAAGCTATTGTTTGCTGGGTCTAAGGACATCACGCTGCCATCGGTTAAACCAATTAATAGTGAGCCTGTATCTGATATCGCAAGGCTTTGTCCGGTAGAAGGGAGGGACCACCAGCCTAAGGACTGCCCGTTTTCCATGCTCCACAGTGCCACGGAGTGATTACTTAATGAGGCTGCATACTTGAGATTATTGGCTATCTTAGTGTCTATCGCGCTGTTCTGGCTGTCATCTTGGGTCCATTGGTATTTCTGTGTTTTGGTCTGCAGATCCCACAACTGCAAGCCATTGTTAGCGGTACTGACAAGCACATAACGACCATCCACCGACAGATCGGCGCTGTAGCTAGGCTCATTAACTATCTCGGTTATCTGCGATTTAGGCTGACATGCAACCAGTAACAGTGAACAAATTATCAGCAAGTGAGTGCTCTTCATGAACTTGTCCTTAGTCTCGTTGTCTTTAGCTCAAGCGCTATTACATTGAAGTATGCAGCGATGGGCGATGACTCAAGCAAATTATCAGTAGATCGCTTATCCGCTCACGACTTAGATTAAACATCTTCAATGTAATTGGAATATGTTAATTAACTAGTATAAAGTGGTTCGTCTTATAAAAGTAAGGTTATTGTTACCACAAGAGAATGCTGAGGAAGCTTTAATGAAGTCTATTTACAAAATTTCACTGGTCGCACTAGCAGTGTATGGTTTAACTGCTTGTAATCAAGAACAAAAAACAACAACCGCGGCAGAAGTTAAATTAGAAACTGAAGCGCAAAAGCAGGCGTACAGTGTCGGTGCGTCAATTGGTAAATATATGTCAGGCCATATTAAAGAGCAGGAAGAGCTAGGTTTGCCTGTTGATCGTAGCCTGATTATTACTGGATTCAGCAATGGCCTTAACGATGAACTTAAGTTGACCGAAGAGGAGATGCAGACTGTATTGCAAAGTCTTGATGAGACGCTTAACGAGAAGCGTCAAGCACAAGCACAAGCGTTAGCGGATAAAGCGCTTGCTGAAAGCAAAGCATTTTTAGAAGCGAATAAAGCAAAAGAGGGTGTGGTAACCACTGAATCTGGCCTACAGTATGAAGTATTAACACCGGGCACTGGTGAAAAACCTGCCGCTGAAGACACTGTTGAAGTTCATTATGTTGGCACGCTCACTGATGGCACTGAGTTCGATAGCTCTGTTGCCCGTGGCGAGCCAGCTAAGTTTCCATTGAACCGTGTTATTCCTGGTTGGACAGAAGGTGTTCAGTTGATGCCTGTTGGTGCAAAGTATAAGTTTGTGATCCCAGCTGAGTTGGCTTATGGTAATCGTGATACCGGTTCTATCCCTGCTAACTCAACTTTGATATTTGAAGTTGAATTACTGTCAATTGAGAAAGCGGCGGCGCCAACGGCAGAAGCGGCAACAGACGGTCACGCTCACTAATCTTTTACGGCTTAGTATTACAGATTGGTTTAAAAGGGATGCTTCGGCATCCCTTTTTTGTTGCTTAAAAAATAACGGATGATTGGTATTAACTTCGTTATCCTTTTTAGATATTCAATATCATTACGATAAGATTGCGGCGCATTTTCATTGAGCTTGAGTTAAAATTTGTGGGACGAATTATTTTGGACTTGAGTTATGGAATATGAATTTCGCCGCAACACGTTGACGGGGACCCTGTTAGCTAACTTTACTATGGAACACGAAATCTTAGGTGTTTGGTTTGTCGATGAACTGGGTGAAAACACTGAGTTGCGTCAGTCTATCTGCACTACTATCCTCGCATTGCAGCAAGGTAGCCTCAATGAGAAGCGATATGTCGGTAAAGGGATCTCCATCGAGTTAGATACAGAGCAGGTTAGGGTGTTTGCTAATGTATTAGAGATGGAGGACGAGTTTGAGTTAGACGAGTCAATGTCTTTGTATAACGGTGAGTCAGAGGCGTTTTGTGGCTTAGAAGATTTTGAACATGCATTGTTGAGCTGGCAAACCTTTCTCAAAGAGAGTCGCTAGGTTTTGATAAACACTCAAGGCAACGCTATCTGCCTTGAGTGTTTTATATTCGCAATTTTTATTGGTTCAGGTAACGAACTGCCATCTCTGTGCGAGATTTAGCGTTGGCTTTACGTAATAAGTTTTTAACGTGTACCTTTACCGTTCCTTCGCTGATATGTAGCTGCTCGGAGATCACTCGGTTGCTTTTACCTTCTGCAAGCTGCTCTAAAATCTGTAGCTCTCTTGGCGTTAGATTATCAATCCATTCTTGCTCATCAGCACTATCTTTAAGTTCATAAAGAAAATCCTCTACCGACTCAGAGATCACTCTATGGCCTTGCATGGTGTTTTTAAGTTTTTCTAGGAGAAGATCAGGCTCAGTATCTTTGAGCAGATAGCCATCAGCGCCAGCCCTTACCAGACGAATAACATCTTGCTTAGCATCGGAAACCGTTAAGATCACTATGCGTGAGGTAACCCCTTCTTGACGCAGCGCATTTAGCGTATCGAGCCCTGTCATCCCTTTCATATTGAGATCGAGTAAAACGATATCAGGCTCATCCTCGGCAATAGACGATAGTGCATCTAGGCCACTACCTGCTTCACCAAATAGAGTGAAGTCAGAGTCAGAGGTGATCAACTGACAGATCCCTCGACGTAATAAAGGATGATCATCGACAACTAATACAGAGTAGGGTTTGCCCATCTTTTTCTCCAGCGTCTTTTTGCTGATGTTAAACATACTGCCAAAATGGAAAGCACTAACCTATTGGTTAGGCTCCTGTTCGGGCGGAAATTGAAGTGTTACTGTGGTACCGCCATTGTCATTGCTGCGAAAGTCTACCACACCTGATAGCCGACTTGCGCGTTCATGCATGATCCCAATACCAAAATGTTGATCACGTTCTTTTAACTTTTCGAGCCCGACACCATCATCGCTAATACTAATGAGCACGTCGCAGCCATCGGTTGTGCAGGAAATATCAATATGCTTGGCATTGGCGTGCTTAATCGCATTCAATGTGGCTTCCCGTGTTAACTGTAATACATGGATATGCTGATGGGCGCCCAGTAGTTGCATTGGTAGTTTGTAATCCAGGGTGATGACCGCGTCAGTTTTACTTTTGAGCTGATCAAGCATGACCTCTATGGCATGGTTTAAATTAGGGTCTTTGATCGTTAGCCTAAAGGTAGACAATAATTCACGTAGCTGAACGTAGGCGGTGTTTACTCCTTCATTAATTTCAGACAGTTGTAGCTCAACTTGTGGGCTGCGGCAACCCACATCTAGTCCTTTAGAAAGTAAGTTCACTTGGATTTTTAAAAATGACAATAGTTGACCTAAAGAGTCGTGCAATTCACGGGCGATGACCCCGCGCTCCTCCATTAAGGCTAGTTGTTGACGTTGCTCACCAGCATTGTAGATGACGATAGAGCGAGCCAACATGATGGCGAAGTTTTCAAATAATGGGTGATTGATCTCATCGGTTGAGGTGACCTCTAAATAGCCTAACACATTGTCATCAAACTTAAGTGCAAAACGGGTTTGGGTCACGCTTGATAGCGGCCAACCGCCGTCAGCTTCAATGACGAGTTTTTCTTTATCATCTTGTGAAATAACTAAGCGAAGAAAGGTATTCGGTTCGTGAATGCGCAGTTGGTTTAAGGCTTGTTTCAAGGTGCTGATATCTAACTTTCCCGAGTGTAACATCACTAAGTTGTCATATAGGAGTTTGAGCTCATTGTTGGCACGGGTGAGGGCAAAAGTTTTCTCTTGTACTTGGTTTTCTAGATTGCTATAGAGCGCAGATAGCTCTTTAGCTGTGCTGGCCAGGGCATTGCTCAATGCACTCAGCTCGATATATTCACTCTGGGGGACGTCAACATCGAAGTTACCTTTAGAGATGACATTGGCTGATTCCATCAATTGATGTAGAGGTTGCACAACTTTGCGCTTAGTAAAACGCACTGCAAAGAAGGCGATCAACAGCATTAAGCTTAAGCCTGCTATCTGGCTTGCGGCTAATAATCGGAGCTTAAATGCGGCGTGTTGCTCTGTTTCTAACACCAATAAGTCAATGGTATCGACGAAGTCTTTTAACGAGGCCGCGTATAGGCGTGAATTTTCCTCCTCAATATAGAGTTTCATTAACTTCCATTTTTGTATGACTAATAAGTATTGGTCGGCCAATTCATCAGGTGTCATCCAGCCCAAAGAACGTTTGAGAGCATCAGAGTAAAGGGTTGTTTCAAACTCCTGGATTTTTTCGTCTGCTTGTTCGCTGCCAGAGTTGGCGTAAAACATCAAACGGTAGCTTTGCATGCGCAGCGAGCCTGATGCGTTGATGGCTCTGGCATCGCCCAAACTGTATGCCAAATTAGCTATTGCGAAGGTTGCAAGACCGCTAGAAAGTAATATTAATGTTAACATTACCCCAAAAATGGTGGAGGTAAGACTGCCTTTCTTCATTGACTAGAACTCATTAAATTATTAGGAAAAAATAAAGAATACGGACTATTCTGCTTAATTAGGGATTGTTTATAAAGTTAACAATCTGGTAAAAATGTGACCAACAACACGTTTACATTATGATCTAACTCAAACTTTATCTCGGATACCCCATAAGGGGTATATTTTTAGTTGGCTTAAGCAGCTAACTTTGGCCTTGGAGATGATGTGGTTATTTAGACTACTATAAAAAGTAACACGGAGATGAGATGGTGAGAACATTAACTAGAAAAACCTTTGCACTAAGTGCTTTGGTCGCCGCAAGCTTAATGGCTACTGGCGTGATGGCAAGTGATAAAACTGAGCCACGTAATGAAGTTTATAAAGATAAGTTTTCAAAGCAGTATGAAAGCTGGCACGACACAGCTGAAAGCAAAGAAATTGTAGATATGCTTGAAGAAGTACCTAGTCTAGTTGTGTTATGGGCAGGTTACGGCTTCGCAAAAGATTACAATGCACCTCGTGGTCATATGTATGCAGTGACTGATGTACGTAATACCCTTCGTACTGGCGCTCCTAAGTCTGCTGAAGATGGCCCAATGCCAATGGCATGTTGGTCTTGTAAGAGCCCGGATGTACCTCGCGTCATCGAAGAGCAAGGTGAAGATGGTTACTTTGCCGGTAAGTGGTACAAAGGTGGCGCTGAAATCGTCAACACTATCGGTTGTGGTGATTGTCACGAGAAAGGTTCTTCTAAATTACGTATGTCTCGTCCATTTGCCGATCGCGCCATGGCAACACTTGGCACTCCTTTTGACAAAGCGTCTAAGAAAGACAAGCAGTCAATGGTATGTGGTCAGTGTCACGTAGAATACTATTTTGAAAAGACCAAAGAGAAGAAAGGTTTTGTCAAGTTCCCTTGGGATATGGGCACAACCGTTGAGCAGATGGAAGTCTACTATGACAATATGGAGTTCGCAGATTGGACCCATGCAGTTTCTAAGACTCCAATGCTAAAAGCACAGCACCCAGGTTATGAAACTTGGCAGTTAGGCGTGCACGGTAAGAACAACGTAAGTTGTACTGACTGTCATATGCCTAAAGTTAAAAATGCAGAAGGCCGTAAGTTCACCGATCACAAAGTGGGTAACCCATTTGATCGTTTCGAAGAAACTTGTGCAACGTGTCATGAGCAAAGCAAAGAGTTCATGGTTAACTTAACGAAAGAACGTAAAGTTAAAGTTGCTGACCTTAAAGCACGTGTTGAAGCTCAGTTAGTTAAAGCTCACTTTGAAGCGAAAGCTGCATGGGATGCCGGTGCAACTGAAGCTGAAATGAAGCCTATCCTTATGGATATCCGTCATTCACAATGGCGTTGGGACTATGCTACTGCCTCTCATGGTGTAGCAGCTCACACAGCTGATGAAGCGTTACGAGTACTTGGTACTGCGGTTGACAAAGCGGGTGATGCACGCGTTAAGTTAGCACAACTACTGGCAACTAAAGGTGTTAAGCAACCGATTGCTTACCCAGACACTTCAACCAAAGCTAAAGCTCAAGCAGCATTAGGTATGGATATGAAGAAGATGAACGCTGCGAAAGAAGAGTTCAAGAAAACGACTCTACCTAAGTGGGATGAAGAAGCTAAGAAGCGCGAAGCGACTTACTAATATCATTTACCTTACATGATAAAAGCCCTGGTCAGTTGACCGGGGCTTTTTATTTCAGGGGCTATATTTCTTACAGCCGTTATTTAATTAACTTTAACAGTGCTTTAAACCGTTCACCTTTTGCTTCTTGTTGTAACTCAAACAGTAACGATTCTGTATTGTTAAGCAGCGCCCCATGTTGCAGCATCATCTCAATACCTAAGCTTCTGTTTTCTGCTGTTCGAGATGAAACGGCGTCGGCAATCACATGAACTTGGTATTGGTTGCTCAATAAGTCACGGCAGGTTTGGTACACGCAGATATGGGTTTCAATCCCCGCTAGCAAAACATTGTTCCTTGCAGTTGCGGTCAGTGCTGCCCTAAATTCTGGTGCGTGCCAGGCACTAAAATGTGCCTTAGCGATTGGTTGATGTGCAGCGACTAATTGTTCACGCAATTTGTCGCTTGTTGCCCCGAGTTTGTCTGGCAGTTGCTCAAGCCACAGAATGGGAATATTAAACAGTGTAGCGGCTTCGATTAGCGTGGAAATATTATCTTCTAAAGCTTGCGCGTTACGCATCATCTTTGCCAGCTTGCCTTGGACATCGACAATGATGAGAACACTCTCCTGCGGGTTTAACATAAGTAACTCCTCTGTGATTTAACATCATCATACCTTTGATTCGCGGTTAACCAATCGTCTATAAGTCGAATATCTATCTCGCCCTATTATTGTGCGCGCACTGCATAGTCGCACTTATTTGGTGCATTATTATGCGATCTGATGTCGCTGTTTTTTCTTAAGGCTCTGTTTTTATATAGATTTTATAGTTGGCCTGATGATTGAATTGTATTTGGCATAACAAAATACCATTCACGATTCGGAGGCTGGCATGAAATTAATCAGCGCAATAATCAAACCATTTAAATTGGATGATGTGCGAGAAGCGATAGCAGGACTTGGCATTGAAGGCATGACAGTGACTGAGGTCAAAGGCTTTGGTCGTCAAAAGGGGCACACAGAGCTATACCGTGGTGCTGAGTACCAAGTCGACTTTTTACCCAAAGTGAAATTAGACATTGCGACTAAATCCGAAAACGTTGAGTTACTTATTGAATCGATTGTTGCTGCAGCACGCACTGGCAAGATTGGTGACGGTAAGATTTTTGTAACCGATTTGGATCAAGTTCTGCGTATTCGTACGGGTGAGCTCGATAACGAAGCACTATAAGAGGAGATGATGATGGAAGAGTTAACAGCATTAGGTGCAACCGTTACCGAATTGAGATTTGCATTAGATACCTTTTACTTTTTGATTTCTGGGGCACTAGTGATGTGGATGGCCGCAGGCTTTGCCATGTTAGAAGCGGGCTTAGTACGCTCTAAAAATACCACAGAAATTTTAACGAAAAACGTTTGTCTCTACTCAATTGCTTGTGTGATGTATTTGATTGTTGGCTACAACATTATGTATGTCGACAACGCTGAAGGAGGCTGGTTGCCATCGTTTGCTAGTCTGATTGGTTCGCAAGCGAGTGACGCTGATCATGCATTGGAATCAGACTTCTTTTTCCAAGTTGTCTTTGTGGCAACCGCAATGTCTATTGTGTCGGGCGCTGTTGCTGAGCGTATGAAGTTATGGGCGTTCTTAGTGTTCTCGGTTGTGATGACTGGAGTGATCTATCCAGTGGAAGGCTACTGGACATGGGGTGGCGGATTTTTATCTGAAGCGGGCTTTGTTGATTTTGCGGGCAGCGGAATCGTACATATGGCAGGCGCGGCAGCAGCGGTAGCAGGTGTGTTACTACTCGGTGCGCGTAAAGGAAAATATGGTGCAAATGGCCAAGTTAACCCTATCCCTGGTTCTAACTTACCGATGGCGACATTAGGTATGTTTATTTTGTGGATGGGTTGGTTCGGTTTTAATGGAGGCTCGCAACTTCTCGTCTCTGATGCTGAAAATGCCTCAGCCGTAGCCAAAATATTTGTGAACACTAATTCAGCTGCGGCATTCGGTGCGATATCTGCGCTCATTGTATGCAAGATGGTATGGGGTAAGGCCGATTTAACCATGATCTTAAATGGTGCATTGGCAGGTCTAGTCGCCATTACCGCCGACCCGTTATCACCATCACTACCTGTTGCCGGAATGATAGGCTTAGCAGCCGGTGGTTTAGTGGTGTTCTCAATTGTGATGTTTGACCGAGTAAAGATTGATGATCCTGTCGGTGCTATCTCAGTGCACGGTGTAGCTGGTCTATTTGGCTTAGTGCTGGTGCCACTTTCAAATGCCGATGCGACCATTGGTGGTCAGCTATTCGGTGCTGCGGTTATCTTCGCTTGGGTATTCTCAGCATCATTTGTGGTCTGGTACGTCCTTAAAGTGACGATGGGCATTCGAGTCACAGAAGAGGAAGAGTATAACGGTATGGATGCTTCTGACTGTGGTATTGATGCTTACCCAGAGTTTGTCTCGCTTAAAAGTGCAAGTTAATGAGCTTATATAGCAATAGATAGTACAGAGCCCTGGCCGGTAGGTATCAGGGCTTTGTTTTTTTGTGTCATAATCACTCAAGATTGTTGGAAAAGGGGAGCGGTTATGCCTACAAGTTTAATTGTCCTATTGTTATTACTGCTCTGCCTGCCGTTATCGTGGGCGGGGCAAGTTGTTGTGAGGAAATCAAGTGAACCTTTTGATGCGTTTGCGGTGCGAGATAAGGTATTGCAAGAACACGCATGGCAAGAGTCACTAAGGTTGCAACAACAGATACAGGTATTACAAGCGTTACCCATTGGCTGCGTGCTCATTCAACGGCCCTATCGTCATTATGGTTGTGGCGCAGCGTTCTATCGGCCTTATCACTACCAAGAAACGGGCAAAAAATCTTCAGAAGTCTTTATTCAAATTGATCCGCCTGAGTAATAAGGTTGGAGAGCGCTGGGAGGTGAATGAATCTTAGGTACCTTTAAGCCGTTTAACTGTTAATATTTTGTAACGCTTTGCTCCTGCAAAAGTCAAAAGCCTACTTTATGATGGATCTTATGAACTTCGATTGAGGTGGCAAAATGATGACACGAACTTTCAGCACTCTTCTTGTTGTATTGGCGCTTGTTCAAGGCTGTGCGTCGACCTCTTCAAAGCCTAGCGTCGATAACGTCGAGCAATACTTTCTTGACCAACACTTTGTTCAGACAGAAGCTATCGCCCCTAAGGCACTGTTTCACCTTCCTAGTTTGGCCACTCAACAGTTGCGTGTAGAATTTAGCAAAAGCCGTATGTCGCGCAATTACATGCTCGCCAATCAATGGTTAGCGGACTATATCAATGCTGATAATGGCGGCTTTTTGTATCAAGACAATATGACGCGAGTTGCCGCCGACACCTATGGTGACCGAGCGGGTAACTGTCTTTCATTAGTGTTATTGACTGCAGCAATGGCTGATGCGCTAGATGTTGATGTTGAGTTTCAAGAGATTGAGGTGCCCCCTATATGGGATAAACAGGGAGACTTTTACCTGGTTAATGGGCATATCAATTTACGCCTGATACCAAAAGAGACTAATGATACGTTTCATGTTTCTAAGCAAGCGATTCAGGTTGATTTTTTACCTGAACGATCAGTAAGAGGCTATGCAAAAAAGCAGATTGATAAAGCAACAGTTATGGCGATGTTCTACAACAATGTAGCGGCAGAGTCACTTGTTGTGGGCGATTTTGATAAGGCCTACAGCCATATAAAACAAAGTTTACAGTTGAAGGCCGACTTTGTTCCGGCATTGAATACCTTAGCCATTCTGTATCGTTATAAAGGCTTAGATGATGCGGCGGAAACGGTTTATAAACTAGCATTGGGTCAAGATGGAGAAGATATGAACGCGCTGTTTAACTACGCTGTGCTCTTATCTAGCCAAAACCGTTTAGAGGAGTGGGCTGAAGTTCACAAGACCCTTGAACTCGCTCGGATCCGTAATCCCTATTACTATTATGATATGGCGCAACAAGCGTATTTCGACAGGCAGTATGATGAGGCGCTAACTTGGTATAAACGTGCAGTGGAAAAGGCGAACTATCGGCATGAATTCTATTTTGGTTTGTCTCGTGCTTACTGGGCTACCGGTGATGAGGATAAAGCGAAGCGTAATTTAGAGAAAGCGCTGGCTTTATCTGGCGACGAACATAATAAACAACGCTATCAAGCTAAGTTACATGCAATGAAAACACATTGATGGGGCTAAGAGTTAAGTTTACTTGGTCGCATTATCGTGTCACTTTGCTTAAGGGTTGAAATCCCTTCATCGATTTGCATACGAAGCGTGTCATTAAAACAGGCTATTTTTCGCTGTGCTGGTGCAAAAAGAGAGTGTTCGCTGATCGCTTGTTCTGTGTCAATCTTATGAGCAAGCAGTTTCCGATAGTGTTCAAATATACGTCTTTCCATAACAATCGCTTCAACCCTACCAGTAAAGAGCATCAGTACTTGGCTACGTTGGCTGTTTGATTCGTTATATTGTCTGTTATTTCTGCTCATATCACGAAACTCTTGACCTAAATATTTGGTCGCATTCTGAAATCCATTTAAAGAGATTGCCTGCAGATCGGCAATGCTGTTAATGACAAATTGATTTTTACTTAGACTGAAAACGCTGTTCTGATACTCAATCAAACTTTGGGTGTAAAACAACCCTTCAATATTTGGGTGGGCGTTGATTAAGCAATCAACATTGTGCGTTTGTACCTGACGTGCGGCGCGTTTGTTGGGAGAGAAATACAGCTGTGAAATAGCCAAGTTTTGGGTGGCAAGAGCCGCTTTGAGTAAATCGTATTGTAGGCCGCTTTTCTTGTCAGCATAGAAATAGGGCGGAATACTATTGCTGACTGCAAAAGATACCCCTTTTACTGGCACGTGGTTTGCCATTACAGGAGTCCATGCTAATAGACAGCAAAACCATAGTGAAACTCTTGTCATTTAATTGATGCGCTCCCTATGTCCACTCATCTGAGTATATTCCTATTTTTGTTTAGTCATTGCGCTGCAGAGCTAGCGGTGCACCTATATTCTGTCGATGATATCGCAGTTTGTTATCGCTTGTTATTTTCGCCGTCATGGTGCTTTAACCGTTATCTGTTTCAATCTCTGCCAATAATCGAATTAAAAAAGTGAGGTAGACAGCAAAGGGTGAGCTTCTATAGATATTGTGTTTGTTAACTAGGTGGTTTAAAGAGTTATAAACTATTTTTGGATAAATGTTAACTGTTTATAGCTAGTTGCTGTTTGATGAGTTTTTAACTTGCTAGTTTTTTGTGATATCGAATTATTAAATTTATTTAAATACAATGATTTAAATTTATTTATTGGGTTTTTCTATTGTTTGGTTGCAACTGGAGCTAATACTGGATAAATTGAATGCAGTTATGCAGAAGAGAGATCTTATTTTTAACCGTTAGCCGGAGTGTAAATTTATACCATGTATTACCAAAACGATGATGTTCGTATTAATAAAATTAAAGAGTTATTACCTCCTATCGCTATTTTGGAGCGATTTCCGGCTACAGAAAATGCTTCCGCAACAGTATTCAATGCACGTAAAAATATTCATAATATTTTAAAGCACCGAGATGACCGTTTATTGGTTGTGGTTGGTCCTTGCTCTATTCATGATCCCGTTGCGGCGCTTGAGTATGGAAAGCGTTTGGCACCGTTGCGTGAGAAATATAAAGATCAGTTAGAAATCGTCATGAGGGTTTATTTTGAAAAGCCTAGAACAACGGTTGGTTGGAAAGGGTTAATCAATGATCCTTATATGGATAATAGCTTTAAACTGAATGATGGTTTACGGACAGCAAGAAAGCTGCTGTTAGACCTCAATGATGCTGGGGTGCCAACAGCTGGTGAATTTCTGGATATGATCACGCCGCAGTACGTTGCAGATTTGATGTGTTGGGGAGCCATTGGCGCTAGAACTACAGAATCTCAAGTTCACCGCGAGTTGGCCTCGGGTTTGTCTTGTCCTGTTGGATTCAAAAATGGCACTGATGGCACCATCAAAGTGGCTATCGATGCTATCGGCGCTGCTAGTGCCCCGCATCACTTTCTTTCTGTAACTAAATTTGGTCACTCAGCTATTGTATCGACCAATGGTAACCCTGATTGCCATATTATTTTGCGTGGTGGTAAAGAGCCGAATTACAGCGCAGTCCATGTTAAAGCGATCACAGAAGACTTAAACAAAGCGGGGCTAGATACCAATATCATGGTGGATTTTAGTCATGCTAATAGTTCTAAAAAGTTTAAGCGTCAGATGGTGGTTGCAGAAGATGTTGCTGGTCAACTATCCGCGGGCGAAAAGGCTATTTTCGGCGTGATGGTTGAAAGTCATTTAGTTGAGGGGCGCCAAGATTATATCGAAGGTGAACCTCTTCGTTATGGGCAAAGTATCACTGATGCATGCATTGGTTGGGATGACACAGAGCAACTGCTTGAGACCTTAAGTCAAAGTATCATATCGAGAAGAGCCTTACGTTGATACTGACGTGGTGCTATTGCGCATAAAAAGGAAGCCGCTGGCTTCCTTTTTTATTTTGAGAGTTGTTTAACTAGGTATTCATTGGCTTTGGCTAGGCTGCCAAAAGACGATATTAAATTACTCTGCCCTTTTTGTTGGATCTCAGGGGTATTCGATTCGGTCATCATCCATACCCAAGTTTGTATCAGTGGTAGCGGAGGGTACTGTACTTCAGATGATTGTTGCATATCGGTTTCCTTTATCAATATTGGGATTATTCCCGACGCTTAAGAGCTGTTGGTGGTGCACCAAAAGATGTAGCAAAGAGTATCAAAATCTCTCAAAAGAGATAACAATAATAACTCTCATTTGGACAGCAATCGGTAAATTATCTTGTTAGTCTAATCCCTTTGTATAGTTTTTAAAGTAAAAAGTAGGTCAAAAGTATTACTGCCTTGTCTGGCTTATATATAAGTGGGCAGTAGTTTATCCCTAATGGGGTATAATATTGGCCGCGCTTCTAGCTGCAGTTAGCTAATTTGTTAAATGATATGCATCAGTCGCTGGCAGCTAGGCTAAAGCCATAACTGTAATCTTTTTGTTACTGTATCAACTCGTTTATGGAGCAATCATGCGCCCCTCCCTCTATTTTGACGGCCCCATCGATAAACTAAATTGGCATGTTTTAAAGTTACTCTGGCCTTATTTACTGGAGTTTAAGGGAAGAGTGGCCTTAGCACTGATGTGCTTGGTCATCGCAAAACTTGCGAGTGTTGGTTTGCCTTTTGTCTTAAAGGCGTTAGTCGATACATTAAGCGGTGCATCGACTGAACAGATGATTAGCGTACCGATAGCGCTAGTGGTTGCCTATGGCAGCATGCGCCTGCTGAACACTGTTATTTCAGAAGTTAGAGATACTTTATTTGGACGCGTGACAGAGCGAGCTATCCGGCGTTTAGGCTTGTCGGTTTTTGAGCACTTGCATCGATTAGATTTGGCATTTCATTTAGAAAGAAGAACCGGCGGTTTGTCGCGGGACATAGAGCGTGGTACTAGCGGTGTCAGCTTTTTGATGCGTTTCATGGTGTTTAATATTGTGCCGACGTTGTTAGAAATAGGCCTAGTTGTGGGGATTTTATTTTATAACTATGGCTTGGCTTTCGCAGCGATTACGCTTGCTGCCGTTGTTGGTTATATTGCATTTTCTGTCATAGCAACGGAGTGGCGAACGGGTTTTGTGCGCGAAGCCGCCCAAGCCGACTCACAGTCAAATACGCGTGCAATTGATAGTTTGCTTAACTATGAAACCGTGAAATATTTTAATAATGAAAGCTATGAGTCACGGCAATATGATCACGCGCTGGAGCGCTGGGAAACGGCCAAGAGAAAAAATCGATTGTCGTTATTTGCGTTAAATGTCGGCCAAGCATTAATCATCTCTTTTGCTATGACCGCAATGTTAGCGTTGGCTGCAAAACATGTCGCAGAAGGGGTGATGACCATTGGTGATTTTGTGTTGATTAATGCCTTCATGATGCAGTTATTTATGCCGCTCAACTTTTTAGGTTTTGTTTATCGAGAGATTAGAGGTGCGTTGGCAAATATTGAACGTATGTTTAGTTTGCTCGACCGACAACCGCTTATTAACGACCTTCCAACAGCGACGACGCCTTCCATTACAAAAGGTGCATTAAAATTTGAGGGCGTGAGTTTTAGTTACGGTGAGCGCCAGATTCTTAAAGCGATCGATTTTGAGTTAAAGCCGGGACAGAAGGTTGCCATCGTGGGCGACAGCGGTGCGGGTAAATCTACCATAGTTAAATTGCTGTTTCGTTTTTATGATACAAACCAAGGCAGCATTTTCATTGATGGACACGATATTTCGGCGATGACCCAAGATGCATTGCGCAGTGCGATAGCGATTGTGCCACAAGATACCGTGCTATTTAACGATTCATTGCTTGAAAATATCCGCTACGCAAACCCAAATGCTAGCGATGAGGAGGTCAACGCAGCGATAGAAATGGCGCATCTGTCTGCATTTGTGAAACAGCTTGAGTTAGGCTGGCACACGAAAGTAGGGGAGCGAGGTTTAAAACTTTCTGGTGGTGAAAAGCAACGGGTAGCGATTGCGAGAGCCATTTTGAAGGGGTCGCCCCTACTCATATTTGATGAAGCGACCTCTTCGTTAGACAGCCATTCAGAAAAAGCGATTTTGACTGCGCTGAAAGAGATGACGCAAGGGCATACGAGTTTGGTTATCGCGCACAGGTTGTCGACGATAGTCGATGCTGATCAAATTTTAGTGCTCAGTAAGGGAAGTATTGTCGAACGAGGCACTCATGATGAACTGATTATCCAGCAGGGCTTGTATCAAAAACTGTGGACAGTTCAACATCAACAAAGTTAATCGATTTTTCATGGGTTAAGCTGGCTGTAGAGGCCAGCGATCACTTTGCTAAAGAAAGGCTTATTGTTATTTGCCTACTAATTAAGCCTTCGTTCAGGTTAGCTTTGCATAATAGGGCTAAAAGATAACCCTAGCGAGATTATGCTGATGAAAAACATTCCAATACGCGCAAGCATTGAAGGCCAAACAAGTATGGTTGATACCGATTGGTTGGCGATTATGGCGACATTGAAAAAACGTGGAATAGAGCAAGAAGAGTTGCAGCTCATCTATTCTCAGCTAATGGCGTATTTGCGAATTACGACGAGGGGATTAACCTTATCAAAGATCCCTCAATCTACGTCAATAGCGGGGATTACACGTGAACCTAAGGTATCTTCAAGAGACTATATTGGAATGGTTGGAGCTTAAGCTGTTTTCTTCGTGTTAACGGTTTTCCAGCCATCACACAAAAGGCTGAGTTTATTAGTGTCGGACTCATAAGGGGTTAGTCGAATGATTTCCCCTCCTTTGAAGCAGATAGTCTCTCCTTCAATAACGGTTAATCTATCGCAATTTTGGCAGCTTACAGATAATGGTTTACTCTTACCCGCTGAATCAAAAAAAGAGTTACTCACCAGATCCTCCAGTTCAGACGTAGCTTCACGTCTTTTGTCCATAATTTGCTAATGTAGTCAATTATGGCGCATAAATCTAGCCTTATCGAACTAAAATATATATAGCGGTTATTCATTGCCCGAACTAAGACCGTATTGGGTTATAACTATACTTAATGTCCCTTCATTAGGTAAGGTTAAAATGAATAACTTGTCATATTCATCTTCTGATAAATTGGCCAATGTAGGCCCTCCGAGTGCAGCTATGATAAGTGGGACTGTATTGGAGTGACCCGCAATAATCACGTTCCCTTTAGCTCCTGACACTAATTGTGAGATCTCTTGGATATGCTCATCGATATTTTTGCTAGCAGTGACACTGACATGGTTTAGGCTACGAGCGCTGATAAGAGGCGCTAATGTCTCTTGAGTGCGGCGAAATTGGGTGGTGATTGCTAACGATAGTGGAGTGCGTTCAAGCGTTGACATTAGTGCTATTGCGCGCTGTTGTCCTATTGCGGTTAGCCCAGGATCGGGGCGTTGGCTATCTTTCTCAGCATGCCTAACCAATATTACTGTTTTTGACTCATGCAACTCAGCGGCGACAAGTGGCGCGGATTGTAGTAATAGAACTGCGATCAATAACTTAATTATATGCATAAGAATCATCTCTATGGATGGTGAATGTGGTTGCGACACGATTAGTTAGCCTATCATCCAATCTTTATTGATAAAACAAGATAAAAACTAAAGTTGATTAAATAATGGTCGATACTTAGAGATAAGCTATCGTCTTTTAAAATTAAGTGAGGCTGTAATGGAGATTAAGAACCACGGCGGCGCAGTGTCAGAAGTTGCGCGTAACAAGACTGAAACTTCTGGTAATCATGGCCAACAAGTCTCAGAGGTGGCAAAAAACAAAACCGCTCTGGCTGCCAGTAAACAGATGATGAACACGGCCATTATCGCGGCGCAACAAGAGGTCAATTTAAGCTCAAGCAATGAACCTATGCGGCTACTTTATAAGGCAGCGATTGAAGCGATTAATGAAGAGCTGGCACCAACAATGGGCGAGCATGCAATTGAAACTGCTGTTGAACAGGGAGTAGACACCTCACCGGAAGCAACTGCTGAACGTATAGTTAGCTTTGCGACTCAGTTTTTTGCTATCCATCAAGAGCAAAATAGTGGACTCTCGTTTGATGAGCAGTTGAACTCTTTCATGGATAAAATTGGCGGGGCTATTGATCAAGGGTTTGATGAGGCCAAAGATATATTGTCGGGATTAAAAGTGCTAGAGGGAGATATTGCTGATGGTGTCGATCAAACTTACAGTCTAGTGCAGGAGGGGTTGCAAGCATTTAGGGGCAGTTTTTCCGAGCCCGAGGCCCCAACCTCATAGTAATGGTAAACAGTAAGTACTTTCTTTATAAGCCCCTACTATTTAGGGGCTTTTTGTTATCTTGACTCGAGTAAATATAAGGTTAATGATGGTTTAAAGCCAAGATAGATAATATGACGATAAGGTGGATATATGTGGCAAGAGGCTAAGGTGATAGCGCGTATTGATTGGAATCATCAACTTTTCACTTTAAAATTGTCGGCTGACATAGCGCCTTTTATCGCTGGGCAGTTTATCAAGCTTTCTCAACATATTGATGGTAAGCGTATTGCTAGAGCTTACTCCTTGGTTAATGCGCCGTCTGATGACTATTTAGAGGTCTTGGCTGTAAGCGTCGAGGAGGGGCAGTTGTCTCCCAACTTACAGGCGTTGCAAGTTGGTGACAGTATCGATATCTCCACTAAAGCCAGTGGTTTTATGACCTTAGATGAGCTTCCGCAACAAGGTCGAGATCTGTGGCTGTTTGCGACAGGCACGGCAGTCGGCCCCTTTATCTCGATGATGAGAACGGAACAGCCATGGCAACGCTTTGAGCACCTAGTGTTAGTGTATGGGGTGCGGCTTGCAGCAGATCTTGCGTACTACCAGGAGTTATTGGCTTTAAAAGCGCAATATGGCGATCAGTTGAAACTGGTGTTATCGGTGACCCGTGAACAATTTGATGGTGCGATGAATTGTCGGATCCCCACGGGCATGGCAGCGGGTGAGATTGAGGATAAGGCGGGTTTAACGATTTCTCCTGAATCATCTCAGGTAATGATTTGTGGCCATCCCGAGATGATAAAAACCCTTAGTGCGCAGTTAAATGAACGTGGCTTGGTAAAAAATTTACGCCGAGCACCTGGGCAGATCACGGTTGAAAAATATTGGTGAAAATAGGGAGTTAACCAATGCAATTACTTGTTTCAGATGCATCACCTTACGCGAGATGGGTGAGAGTGGTTGTGAGTCACTATGCTATTGCAGATATTCGTGAAATTGAGGTCAACCCGCTTGAAAATGGTGAGCAACTCATACACGCCAATCCGCTTGGAAAGATCCCCTGTCTAATACTCAATGACGGTGAGGCATTGTTTGATAGCGAAGTGATTTTACGTTATCTCGATAATCAGTATTGCAAGGAGAAGTTATTTAATGCTGCTGAACTTCGTTGGCGACATATGACGCAGTTCTCTTTGATTAAAGGATTGTTAGATAGTGCGGTTGCCCTCAGACAAGAACAGATGCGAGAGGAGGAAGGCGTCCGCAGTCCATTTTGGACCTCTCGGTTTGAACAGGCACTTCTCCGGGGGCTGACTCAAATTGAATTATCGTCGATGACTTGCGGCAGTGAAGTGACCATTCAAAAGATGGGTCTGTGTTGCTTATTGCAGTACTTAGATTTCCGTCATCCTGACCTTGATTGGCGGCGTGTGGCACCGGCAACTGCGCGTTGGCTACTGGAGTTTGAAACGCTCGATGCGATTGAGCAAACCAAGCCGAATCGTTAAAGGGGATTTAGTATCCTAGAGCTACTTATTATCACCTTACCTACGGAGTGATGATTGGCGATCGGTTTCTCTGCGGCCTTTTCGCCGTAATGCTCTGCGGTTTGTTTCACCGAAGGCCCCATAAAGCTCATGAGTCACGCCAAAATCTAAACGTCGTTCTTCATGTTGATTTCGCCTGTCCTCATGGTGAATATAGCGGCACTCACAATCTTGCCCACTACACCCTGCAAGCGGGAGTGTTGGCGCCTCATGGGATAGGTATCGTTTTCCTTTAAGTGCTTGAGCATTTTTACATAGGCCTGAGTCGTCGACGATTTCAACGCTATGGAATGGGTGAATACCCGACACAACAGTGTGTGCGGGCAGCGGTATATCTTCGCTGATTGAGGTGGTTTTAGCGTTATGCTGCTCATTACTTGCAGGTTTAAAGCTGCGTCTTACCTTGGGTTTTATAAACCTGTGCCTAAACAGAAACAGCAGTAGTAGTAGGGCCAGTATTAGAGCTAAAATTTCTGCCAACATATAAATTCCGTTTTGTTGTCGTTATTTTGAGTTTAGTGGCTTGATCTTGTTCGGTCAAAAAATGATAGATGGGTGGGATTTTCGAGCGAATCTGCTTGCTGTTGTGCAAAGGATTGATTACCCTACACGCAATTGATAACCATTATCATTCAAGTTTTGTTAAATACGGAGAGTTCGAATGAAGTTGAAAAAAGGTTTAGCTGCGTTGGGTTTAGCTTGCGTTGCTTCAATGGCTAATGCGGCTGAGACATTAACGGTTTACTCATATCGCCAGGCATTTCTAATTGAACCTATACTCGCCGATTTTACAAAAGAGACTGGTATCAAAGTTAATGTCGTGTTCTCTAAAAATGGCATTGCAGAACGTATGGCTCGAGAGGGGAGGCTATCCCCGGCAGATCTGGTTTTAACCTCTGATTTTTCGAGATTGATGGAGCTTGCAGATAAAGAACTTGTTGCCCCTGTTAACAGTGAGGTGTTGGTTGCTAATATCCCCACAGCGCTAAGATCTCCTGAGAATAATTGGTACGCACTAACAAAGCGGGTACGCAATATCTATTCATCTAAAGAGCGTCTTGGCCCTCTTGATATTGACTATGAAGATTTAGCCGACCCTCAATATAAGGGCAAGATCTGTACGCGCAGTGGTAAACACCCTTACAACATCTCCCTCGTGGCATCGATGATTGCCCATCATGGTGAAGCTGATGCCAAGGTTTGGCTTGAAGGGTTTAAGGCGAACCTTGCACGTAAACCTCAGGGCAATGATCGAGGTCAAGTTAAAGCGGTTAAAGAGGGCTTGTGCGATATCGCTATCGGTAATAGCTATTATCTAGGTAAAATGTTGCAAGATCCAAAGCAAGTGCCTTGGGCTGAAGCGGTTAATATTAACTTCCCCAATCAAGATAACCGTGGTTCGCATATCAATGTTTCCGGTATGGCATTGGCGAAGTTTGCACCACATAGGGAGAGCGCGATAAAGCTGATGGAGTATCTTTCGGGTGATGCAGCGCAGAAGTCCTATGCCGAGATCAATATGGAATACCCGGTAAAGGTTGACGTCGCGCCGTCTAAGTTAGTCGCGTCGTGGGGCAACTTTAAAGCTGATGAGTTACCTGTATTTAAATTAGCGCAATACCATCAAGCTGCGGTTAAGTTGTTAGATGAAGTTCAATTCGATTTGTAATGATATCATCGCTTAAAAAAGCCCTCTTCGGAGGGCTTTTTTGACTTATGAGGCTTAGGTCGCAATTATGTGACTTATAATCGTTCTTATTTAAGTTTTGATTTAGGTTTGTGGCTGATAATTACGTCATAAAGCTAAATGGGATTATTGATGATTTTAGGTTTTTCTAAACGTTGGTCAATTATGGGGTATGTCATAGCCGCTGCGCTGACACTCCCTCTTGTTGCTATCCTACTTCAAGCTGCCACGCCCGACGAATCTGTTTTCGACCATCTGCTCGATACCGTTTTACCTACCTACATTAGTAACACTCTCATTTTAATGGTGTCAGTCTGTATTGGCGCGGCACTTATTGCGGTGCCTGCTGCGTGGCTAATCGCTCGTTGCGAATTTCCTGGACGGCACATTTTCCAGTGGGCGCTCTTGTTACCCCTGGCAATGCCAGCCTATGTTGTTGCGTATGTTTATACGGATCTCTTGGATTACGCGGGGCCTATTCAGCGAGGGTTACGATACCTATTTGGTTGGCAATCTCCTCAAGACTATTTTTTTCCTGATGTGCGAACCTTAGCGGGTGCATCGGTGATGTTGGCGCTGGTTCTATTTCCCTATATTTATCTGCTTGCACGTACGGCATTTATGGAGCAATCCTCAAGCCTTCAGCATGCAGCGAGGGTTATGGGCTGTGGACCTTGGCAGAGTTTTTGGCGTTTAAGTTTGCCAATGGCTAGGCCTGCTATTGCTGTTGGCGCGTCGTTAGTTGCTATGGAAACCGCAGCTGATTTTGCGACGGTTAGTTATTTTGCCGTGCCAACCTTAACGACGGCGGTTTACGATACTTGGCTGGGGTATGGTAGTTTAGCTGCCGCCGCTAAGTTGTCAGCGATTATGCTATTGGTAGTGTTTTGTATGATCGGCATCGAGCGCTTTGCCCGGCGTAAACAAAAACTGTTTCAAAAGCAGACTGAGCTCAACTATGGGGATCGGTATCAGCTAGGTAATATTAAAGCGTTGGGGGCAGGTTTGTATTGCATGGCCTTATTATTTTTGGCTTTCCTGCTACCCTTTATCATATTGCTACACTATGCGTGGGACTACTTCGATGTCAGTTGGAACAACGACTTTCTAAAATACAGTTTTAACAGTTTCTATATTGCCGCCATCGTGAGCCTGCTGACCGTGGCGATCGCAGTGATTTTAATGTTTGTACGACGTTGTAGCCCACGCCCAGTTGATCTACTGCCATCACGTCTGGCATCAACAGGTTATGCCTTACCGGGTACCGTTCTAGCGATAGGCATATTAGTTCCACTCACTTACCTCGACTTTGCCATTAATGACCTATATGCCTTGTTTGATACGCGAGGCCCTGGCCTACTTTTCAGCGGCACAGTATTTGTGTTGGTGTTTGCTTTTTCGGTGCGATTTGTCGCCATTGCGATTGGTAGTGTAGAAAATAGCTATAAGCGGATCAGTCCTTCGCTAGATATGGCGTCCGTCACCATGGGGTTAACACCTGGGGCGTTATTGCAACGAGTTCATTTACCTCTTCTTCGCAAGGGAATATTCGCTGGGCTGCTGTTGGTCTTCATCGAGTGCATGAAAGAGTTACCAGCTGCGTTGTTGTTAAGGCCTGTCGGATTTGAGAACCTTGCGACGTATGTTTATCAATTTGTCTCTGATGAACAGTTAGAGCATGGTGCGTTAGCGGCAATCGTTATTGTCCTTGTGGGGTTAGTGCCCCTTATCTATTTAAATCGTTCTTTGGAGCAGCGTACTTAAGATGTCGACGTTAACAATAGAAAACGTTCATAGTGATTATCGCGGACAAGTTATTTTGAATGGGCTGAGTTTGAATGTGGCGCAAGGAGAAATCGCTGCGCTCCTTGGTCCCAGTGGCTGCGGGAAGACCACATTGTTACGCGCTATCGCGGGGCTACAAGGCATATCCCAAGGCAAAATTGGCATCAATGGCCGATTACTTTCTGCTGACAAGCTGTTTGTTCCCAGTGAAGCCCGGGAAGTGGGGATGATATTTCAAGATTACGCTTTGTTTCCGCACTTAACGGTGGCTGAAAACGTGTTATTTGGCGTTAAGGCGTTAACGACGGCGGAACGTGCGCATCGTTTAGATGAGATGTTGACACTGGTCAAGCTGGATGGCTTAGGATCGCGTTATCCCCACGAGCTTTCGGGTGGCCAGCAGCAGCGGGTGTCAATTGCCCGAGCCTTGGCCTATGAGCCTGAACTATTATTGCTGGACGAACCCTTTTCAAATATCGATGCGAAAGTGCGTAATGAGATGATGCTTGAGATTCGTGCCATTCTAAAGCAGCGTAATGTTAGCGCTATTTTTGTGACTCACAGTAAAGATGAGGCCTTTGTGTTTGCGGATAAGCTGGCATTATTCCAAGATGGAAAAATCGCGCAATACGGTGATGCAGAGCAGTTATATTCAATGCCAAGTAATCGATATGTGGCTGACTTTTTGGGTGGCGGAAATTATCTTTCAGGCGAAGTGACTGGGGCTCATCATTTTTCTACTGTGCTGGGGGAGATTCAAAGTACCACGCCGTTGGGTAAAGGTGTTGGCAGCAGTGCAGAGTTATTACTGAGGCCTGAACAGATAACACTTGCTGCTGTTGCAGAAGGTAGCGCTGAAATCATAGAGAGACGCTTTCTCGGGAACATCTGTCATTATCGAGTGCAAGTAGAGCAAACTCTTTACGATATAAAGTCGGCGCTAACGACACTTGGAATAGGACAGCGGGTCAAGTTATCCGTAGCGCCTCATGGCTTAGTTCTGTTCTAAACCATTAATTTGATGGTGATGTAGCATTTTTGTAAACCATTATGGCTGCCTAGATGAAAAAACGTTACTCTACAAAGTTATTGGGGTTTCGTTTTACCGATTTGTGGGCTTGTTAGTACTATTAATCGCTAAAGTTTCGGATAATAGTGCCGAAATTGAAACTGGTAAAGGTAGGGTTTAAATGGATAGTCAGGTTATGCCACGTGAACAGCTGGGTGTGTGTGCTGAGGGGAATTTACACAGTGTCTATTTGATGTTTAATGCCGAGGATGGTATTGAATCACAACTGCGTCCTTGTGTTGCAAATGTAGCGCAATACATCTGTGAATTATCAGATCAATATACTGATAGCGCTTTTAATGGTTTTGTCGCCATTGGTGCCAACTACTGGGATAGCCTATATCCAGCTAATCGCCCTGCGCAACTAAGGCCTTTTCCTGCGATGAATGCTGATAATCGTGATGCGCCCGCTCACGAATATGACCTATTTGTTCACTTACGTTGTGACCGCTTTGACATACTTCACCTTGTTGCCAATGAAGTGTGCCAGATGTTTGAAGGTTTGGTTGAGCTGGTTGACGAAGAGCGTGGTTTCCAGTTCATGGATAATCGTGATTTAACTGGGTTTGTTGACGGCACAGAAAATCCTAAAGGTAGGCATCGCCAAGATGTAGCATTAGTCGGTGATGAAGACATTAGTTTTAAAGCGGGCAGTTATGTACATGTGCAGAAGTTTGCTCATAACCTGAGTAAATGGAATCGACTACCGCAGAAGAAACAGGAAGACATTATCGGTCGTACTAAGATTGATAATATTGAATATGCATCGGACGATAAGCCATTAACCAGCCATATTAAGCGGGTTAATCTAAAAGATGAAAATGGCAATTCAATGGAAATTTTGCGCCAGAGTATGCCTTATGGCTCAGTAAAAGAGCAGGGACTCATGTTTATTTCTAACTGTCGAAATTCGGTGAATTTTGAAAAAATGCTACACAGTATGATCCATGGCGATGCAGACGGTCATCATGACCACCTAATGCACTTCACTCAAGCGTTAACGGGGTCTTCATTCTTTGCGCCATCATTAGATTTTATGAATGACGCAGCCAACTGATTAGCGGCTAGAAAAAAACACACCCTAAGGTGTGTTTTTTTACTCATCAGGGTCCCAATAGTTTGTCGGTCGTTTGGCGTAAATTTCATCGATTGATCTGACCTGCACTTTATTGTTTTCGGGGTACACCACCACATCATGCATATCCCGGTTACCAACGACCATAAAAACAAAGTCCTCATCCGAGTCGTTTCTTAGAGTGTGAGAAATCGCGCTATTGGCGTTGAAGCAGATATAGTCGCCTTGCTTAAAAGGGTGGGGAACACCGTTAATCAGTAGGGTCGCTTCTCCTTGCATAGCGTAGATATGCTCCTCCTCTTTAGTATGGTAATGCGCCACTGAAGAGAGTTTGCCTGGAGAGAGTTTCTCCATCGTCACCCCAATTTTTTCACATCCAGCCGCGTCGCCGATATGTTTTTGCTGACTGCTATAGTTATCGGAGTGTTGCCATGATTCCCAGCAAATATCATCGATATTAATTATTGTATTTTTCATCTAAGATCCTTAGCCAGCTTTCTACTACGTTCGGCCTATTAATCTCTCATGAAAGTGAAACTTATTCAATATATGGTATCCAATGTTGCTAAGCATAAAAAAAGACGCACTAGGCGTCTTCTTTATCATCAAGCCGTTTAATCGGCATAATTAAATAGTGATTTCACTGTGTCGAGTGTTTTGTCGATATCTTTAATGTTCGATGGACAAATGAAAATGGTGTCATCTCCGGCAATAGTACCTAAAATGCCTTCTGGTTTACCGATAGAGTCTAGGAGTCTCGCTATCAGCTGCGCTGCACCTGGGCTGGTTCTTACGACTATCATCGATTGATTATGGTCGACGTCGAGCACTAAGTTTTTAAGTGGACTTCCAGCTGTCGGTACACCCAACTCTGCAGGTAAGCAATACACCATCTCTTGCTTGGCATTGCGCGTGCGCACCGCGCCAAACTTACTGAGCATGCGCGACACTTTTGATTGATTGATGTTGCTGTACCCTTCGGCTTGAAGGGCATTGACGATTTCGCTTTGAGAGCCGAAGCGCTCCTCTTTTAAAATCGCTTTAAAGGTCTTAACAAGTTCGTCTTGATTTTTAGTTGCTTGCATAATTTATTTATTCTTTATTCACAAAACTGCTTTATTCTGAATAGCTTTGAATTATTTGTCAACGAATATTCGGATATGATGAATAATAATTCAGTTTGGTGTCTGTGTGGTGAGATGAGAGACATGTTGCGCAGATAAGTCGGCACTATACGTTATTTGAGTCAAAATTAATAATTTAGAGCAAAAAGACAAAATATACGCTCACACTACTAAGGGATAATTGAATTATTGGTGTGATTACAGTAATGTTGCGCCATCGGTGAATTTAGATCTATATCACAAATATCCAAGAAATGACGGAGATAACTATGAAAGTTGCTGTACTTGGTGCCGCTGGTGGTATTGGCCAGGCTCTTGCCCTACTGCTTAAAACACAATTGCCTGCCGGCTCAAAACTGTCCCTTTATGATATCGCTCCTGTAACACCTGGTGTTGCAGTTGACCTTAGCCACATCCCTACTGCGGTTGAGGTGAAAGGTTTTGCAGGTGAAGATCCTACGCCTGCATTAGAAGGTGCAGATGTTGTGCTTATCTCTGCTGGTGTTGCGCGTAAGCCTGGTATGGATCGTTCAGATCTGTTCAATATTAACGCTGGCATTGTCAGAAACCTTGTTGAAAAGTGTGCGGCAACTTGCCCTAAAGCACTGATTGGTGTCATTACTAACCCTGTAAATACCACTGTGGCAATTGCTGCTGAAGTATTAAAAGCTGCAGGCGTGTACGACAAAAATCGTTTATTCGGTGTGACGACACTTGATGTTATCCGTTCTGAAACATTTGTCGCCGAAGCAAAAGGCTTAGATGTTGCGGATGTCAAAGTGAACGTGATCGGTGGCCATAGCGGTGTAACGATTCTTCCATTGCTATCGCAAGTTGAAGGTGTGAGCTTCAGTGATGAAGAGGTTGCAGCCCTTACTACTCGTATTCAGAATGCGGGTACTGAAGTCGTTGAAGCTAAAGCCGGTGGCGGTAGTGCAACACTTTCTATGGGTCAAGCGGCATGCCGCTTTGGTTTATCACTGGTTCGTGGCCTGCAAGGTGATGCCAATGTGGTTGAGTGTGCTTATGTCGATGGTGGCAGTGAGCATGCAGAATTTTTCGCACAACCGATTCTTCTTGGTAAGAATGGTGTTGAGCAAGTATTAGCTTATGGCGACGTAAGCGAGTTTGAAGCCAACGCGTGTGATGCGATGTTAGATACGCTAAAGGCTGATATTAAGCTTGGTGTTGAATTCGTTAAGTAAGCTAGACGAATCAATAAAAAAGGAGCCGATTGGCTCCTTTTTTGTTATTTAAATCTTTGCGTCATTAACCAATCATTAGTGATTGCGCGCGACAGCTATTCTAGCTAATGATATTAATGCTTGCTTGTAGTCGGACTCAGGAAGGATATCAAGCGCGTTAATGGCCTTCTCAGCCTCTTCTAGGGCTCTTGTTTCAGTATATTGAAGCGCACCACATTCATTGAGCGCATTTAAAATGGTTTCTATGTGGCCTGAGCCGTCACCTTGTTCAATGGCTTCGCGGATCAACTTTTTAGCTTCATCAGTGCCGTTAGCGATTGCATAGATTAACGGTAGTGTCGGTTTGCCTTCTGCCAGGTCATCACCAATGTTCTTACCTAACTCTTCAGTTTCTGCAGTGTAGTCGAGTAGATCATCGGTTAACTGGAACGCAGTGCCTAAGTACTTGCCGTAATCGGCCAGCGCGGTTTGAACCTCTATGCTGCTGTCAGCAAGCACACCAGCAAGGCGGGTCGCCGCTTCGAATAGTTTGGCCGTTTTACAGTAGATGACTCGCATATAGCTGTCTTCTGTGGTGTCTGGGTCGTTACAGTTCATTAACTGCAGTACTTCACCTTCAGCAAGTACGTTAGTAGCATCGGCTAAGACTTCTAGCACTTGCATACTTTTAAGTTCTGTCATCATTTGAAAAGAGCGAGTGTAGAGAAAGTCCCCAACTAATACGCTAGCGCTGTTGCCAAACAATGCGTTGGCAGTTTCTCTGCCGCGTCGTAGCATGGATTCATCGACAACATCATCGTGTAACAGTGAAGCGGTATGGATAAACTCGACAATGGCTGCCAACTTAAGGTGTGCTTCGCCTTCATATGCAATGGCGCGAGCGGCTAGAATTGACAGCAGTGGGCGTAATCGTTTGCCCCCTCCATTAATAATATAGAAACCTAACTGATTAATTAGGGCTACATCTGATTCTAATTGCTTATAAATAAGCTGATCGACGGCTTTCATATCTACGTCAGCTAACTGACGGATGGCATTCAAATCCATATATAGGCTCTACTTTTAGGGTTGCAGCGTAATTCAGGCAGCCCAAATTAAGGCGAAAATGTTATAATGATTCGATTCTACCTAAAAATGTGTCGCAAGACAGTATTAGAAGACTAATGTGCGAGTAATTCCGATCTTTTTTTGATCAAAGTGAATTAGGGCTTGTCAGCTTGGTCTTCTTAGCGTAAACTCCGCGACCATTGTCATTAAAGCTTTTATAGCACCCAGCCAAACTAAAAAGGTCTGCGTGCTAGAAATATCGGAGTAAAATAGCTATGTACGCTGTTTTTCAAAGTGGTGGTAAGCAGCACCGTGTTGCTGAAGGCCATACTGTTCGTCTAGAAAAATTAGAAGTCGCTACAGGCGAAACTGTCGAATTTGACCAAGTTCTTTTGGTTGCTGACGGTGAGACTGTACACGTTGGTGCACCTTTAGTTGAAGGTGGTAAGGTTGTAGCTGAAGTTGTCAGCCATGGCCGTGGCGAAAAGGTAACTATCGTTAAGTTCCGTCGTCGTAAGCACCACGATAAGAAGATGGGCCACCGTCAGTGGTTCACCGAAGTTAAAATTACAGCTATCAACGCTTAATTAGGAGTCTAACTCATGGCACATAAAAAAGCTGGCGGTTCTACTCGTAACGGCCGCGATTCAGAAAGTAAACGTCTTGGTGTTAAGCGTTTCGGTGGTGAATCAGTTCTAGCTGGTAACATCATCGTTCGTCAACGTGGTACTAAATTCCACGCAGGTGTTAACGTAGGTATTGGTCGTGACCATACTCTATTTGCACTAACTGACGGTAAAGTTAAGTTTGAAGTTAAAGGTCCTAAGAACCGCAAGTTCATTAGCATCGAAGCTTAATCTTTAGCTAACCTAAGCTAGTTTATAAAGCCCTGCCTCTGGTAGGGCTTTATTGTTTATGAAGATTATTATCTGGTGAAAGAGCCGAACGCTACGCTCCAGCACCAGTTGAGAATCGATTTATTGATGCATAATGGGCGTCGATAGATCGGTAGAGCAATTGTTTTTTGGCGGTAATATTAGATAGGCAGTATAATCCGTCTATCGTGTGGTGCCTGGAGTTGGTATGAAGTTTGTCGATGAAGCTGTGATCAGAGTTGAAGCTGGTGATGGCGGTAGTGGTTGCGTGAGTTTTAGACGCGAGAAATATGTTCCGGATGGTGGTCCTGATGGCGGTGATGGTGGTGATGGCGGTAGTGTTTACTTACAGGCCGACGAAAACCTGAATACCCTGATTGAATTCCGTTTTGAACGCTTTCATTTTGCTGAACGTGGTAAGAATGGTCGCGGTCGAGACTGTACTGGCCATGGCGGCGAAGATCTTATTCTTAAGGTGCCGGTGGGAACACGCGCTGTGGATGAGGAAACTCAAGAAGCACTCGGTGATCTTAAGGTTCATGGTCAAAAACTACTTGTCGCGAAAGGCGGATTTCATGGTTTAGGTAACACTCGCTTTAAGAGCAGTACCAACCGTGCACCGAGACAAAAAACTTTGGGTACGCCAGGAGAGGTAAGAAGTCTTCGCTTAGAGCTTATGTTGCTCGCTGACGTCGGTCTTTTAGGTATGCCTAATGCGGGCAAGTCGACCTTCATCCGCGCCGTTTCAAGAGCTAAGCCTAAAGTTGCGGATTACCCTTTTACCACATTAGTGCCTAACTTAGGTGTTGTAACGCCACGACATGGCCAAAGCTTTGTTGTCGCTGATATTCCAGGCTTGATTGAAGGTGCGGCAGAGGGCGCGGGTTTAGGTATTCGTTTCCTCAAGCATTTAGAGCGCTGTCGTGTACTGCTGCATATATTAGATATTGAGCCGATTGATGGTAGCGACCCTGTCGATAGTGCTCGCGCTATTGTGGGTGAACTAGAGAAGCATTCACCATTGCTTGCAAGCAAGCCGCGTTGGTTAGTCTTTAACAAAACAGATCTATTACTTGAAGAGGAACTTCAAGAACGTATCGATCGCATCGTTAAGGAACTGGATTGGCAAGGCGATGTCTACACGATATCGGCTTATAATCGTGAAGGCACCCAAGAGCTTAGTCTTAAGTTAATGGATTTCATTGAATCCTTACCTGCTGACGTTGAAAAAGATCCTGATGCTGAAGTCGAGTTTAAGTGGGATAACTATCATCAACAGAGCCAGGAGGTCGTCAATGAAGACTTCGATGACGATTTTGATGATGATTTCGACGACGATGATTACGATGTTGAGATTATTTACCAGAGGTAGAGAACACTTACCTCTCGCCTCATTCTGAGATAATTGTGTACGCTGATACTCAAAATGATATTACTCGGCAGGTTGTTCGAGTAGCACAACTACTTCTGGCCTATGGCGCTGAATCTGAGCTCGTTGAAGAGATCAGTCAGCGCTTGGGGCAGGCCTTAGGTCTTGCGAGTGTCGAGATCTCCATCTCTTCCAACTCCTTGGTGTTGACAAGTCTTGTTCATGGGCGTTGTATAACAACCACTAGGCGGATCAGAGAGCATGGCATTAATATGACCATTATCTGTGAGTTACAGCGGATCTGCTTACTCACAGAGAAAGGGATATATGGCCTAAATGAAGTGCGTAAACGCGTTTCTCGCATCCAGCCCAGAGCCTATCCTAAACGCTATCTCATTCCTATGATTGGCCTTTCTTGTGGTAGCTTCTGCCATCTGTTTGGCGGTGATATCATGGCTGTGCTGATCACGATATTCGCATCATCAATCGGAATGTTTGTCAGACTTTCTATCGCTAAGCGTCACTTCAACTTATTAGTTAATTTTGCTGTAACAGCTTTCATCACGACGTTAATCGCGCAGCTTGGATATCATTTCGAATTGACTGAAACGCCGAGGCTGCCAATGGCGGCGAGTGTGCTGATGTTGGTGCCAGGCTTTCCGATGATCAATGCAATATCAGACATGGTAAAAGGCCATCTAAATGTTGGGATTTCTCGTTGGGGGCATGCGACTTTGCTGACCGTGTCATCAGTGATTGGCATCACTATTGCGATGCAGATAGGAGGCTTATTCTTATAATGGATTTACTGATAAAGCTACTTAATGACGCGTTGTTCTCATCTATTCCTGCCGTTGGTTTTGCTATGGTCTTTAATGTACCTAAGCGATTTTTACCTTATTGTGCGATGGCTGGGGCGTTAGGTCACAGTGTTAGGACCTTACTTTTGCATTTTCATATGCCTATTGAGTGGGCGACATTTATTGCCGCTGCAATCGTTGGTGTGATGACTATTGGCTTCGCTAAAAAACACCTAGCACCACCTCTTATGTATGCGGTTGCGGCAATTATTCCCATGATTCCAGGGACGTATGCATACAACACAGTTATTGCGTTAGTGCAGCTCACTGCTCAATCCGAGGTTAGTCCTGAATTGACGGCCGAGGTTATTAGTAATGGCCTTAAAACAGTATTCATATTAGGCGCTTTGTCTGTAGGGCTAGCAATGCCGAGTTTACTCTACTTTCGTACCCGACCTGTAATTTAACCTCTTATCTAAAGCGGCGATAGACCGTGGGAGATACCAATGAAAATAGCAATGATTGCTGCGATGGCAAATAACCGCGTGATAGGCAAAGATAACCAGATGCCTTGGCACCTACCGGAAGATCTGCGCCATTTTAAAGCTATGACGCTGGGGAAACCCGTTGTTATGGGGCGTAAGACATTTGAGTCTATTGGTCGTCCACTACCGGGGCGACATAATATTGTGGTGAGCCGTCAGCAAGAGCTCGTTATCGAAGGTGTCACCTGCGTGACCTCATTCGATGCTGCGAAACAGGCCGCTGGAGATTGCGAAGAGTTGGTGGTCATGGGTGGCGGTCAGCTTTATGCAGAGCTGCTACCGCAAGCCGATATTTTATATTTAACAGAAATAAATTTAGATACTGCAGGGGATACCTATTTTCCTCTGTGGGATGATGGATCTTGGCATATACTCAATGATGAATGCCATGTGAGCGATAAAGGCTTGGAATATCGCTTTATCAATTTGGTAAAAAAATGTTAAATTACGGTGTTGTCCTGAGTCATTTGTAGATTTAAGTTTTTGAAAATCTGCTAAATAAAAATAATAAATATTATAGGAGTACCCGATGCGTCTGTTACCTGCGACGATTGCTGTGGTTATTGCAGCATCTGTTTATACTGTTCCGGTACAAGCCAACGACCAGCTCGTTGCAAACATCTGTAACTATGTTCAAGCGGATGATAAAAACCGTTTACGCAAAAAGCTTAAAGAGGCACGTGTTAAATTACGCAATGTGTATCAAGGGATCACTTGTGATGGTGACAGCTTACTGCGTTTTGCGATGAAAAGCGGCGCGAATGATATTGGCGAATTTATGGCTAAGCGTTTATCTACCGATGATTTAAGCGTAACAGAAGCTGATGGCAGCACCGTGCTTCAATGGGCGGAAGCTAATGGACATGCTGGTAGCCCAGTTACTGCAGCGATTAAAGGTAGATTATCGGGTAATTAACTTGTATCTAAAATCTAAAAGCCGGACGAATGTCCGGCTTTTTTATTGCTATATAAAAGTAAAAAAGGCCGAATTAAATTCGGCCTTTTTTCTCAGGTATAACATTTAAGCTAGACCTTAAATTCACCTACAGAGGCTTGAAGCTCTTCAGCTAACTGAGCGACTTGATGGCTAGATTGAGCTGTTTGGTCAGCACCTGTTGCCGTCTCCTCTGATATCGCAGCAATGTGCTCAAGTTTCTCTGATACCTGCTGGCTTACCAAGTTTTGTTCTTGGGCTGCATGGGCAATATGAGTGCCTGAGTCGTGGGCACTGTGAACCGCGTTACTGATGCTTTCAAGGGCGATATTGGCTTGCTCTGTTTTCTCTACACAGCTGGTAGCCTGACTACGTCCAAGCTCCATAACCGATACCGCTTCTTGGGTGCCTTGTTGCAGCACCTGAATCATCTGCTGGATCTCTTGAGTCGAATCTTGGGTCCGAGACGCTAGACTACGCACTTCATCAGCAACCACTGCAAAGCCACGGCCTTGCTCACCGGCTCTAGCGGCTTCAATGGCGGCGTTGAGTGCGAGTAGGTTGGTTTGTTCTGCGATTCCGCGAATAACGTCGAGGATAGAGCCAATAGATGCACTATCGGAATGCACTTTATTGATAACGTGTCCTGCTTTGGCCACTTCATCGGCAAGGGCTAAAATCGTGCGCTTATTCTCATCGGCGATTGCTCGCATATGCTGCGCTTCTTCGTCGGCTTGCTTAATTTGGCTAAGTGCTTCATCGGCACTACTGGTCACTTGCATGGCGCTTGAGCTGAGCTGAGTCGTTGCGGCCGCGACTTGGTCGACCTGGTTCTTCTGCTCTTGGATGCCAGCAGTGGTTTGCGCGGTAATCGCTGAGGTCTCCTCTGCGGCAGCCGCTAGCTGATTGGAGCGATCGAGTATGCCTTGGATTAAATTCCGCAAACTATCGACTAATCGGTTACAGTTACGCGATAGTTCCGCAAACTCATCGTGGCCAGAATCATCTAACTTATGGGTTAGGTTGCCAGATGCTAGGACATTAAGCGCATTGTTAACGTTGTCGAGCGAACGTTTGAGCGGGCGAATGACAGCAATACTTACCCCAATAGACACGAAAATAGCGATAACAACCAGTGCCAAGGTTTTAAAGCTCGCGCTATCAATATCGCTAATTGCCTTGGTGCTAATCGCTTGAGATACCGTTTCTATCTCTTTCGTTAGGTTGTCCATATCTTGGTTGACATCAGTGACATTATCTTCAACCTGATTGAGTAAGTTGGTTGCTGTGACATTGAGTGTGATCTGCTTTGCTTTACGTGCCTGAATAGCGTTAGGGCCATATAACATATTGAACACTTTTGCCGCTTCTTCGTTCACGCTATCTAGCATGTCCTGATCAATGACACCTTCCCAATGACGACTCACATATTCGAGCTTATTTTTTGCTTCACTAAGAATATAATCAAGTTCTTTCGTTATGGTCTCAGCTTTAGATTTATCTTTGGCGTTGACTAAGTCATAGCTGCTAGTGATGATGGTGCTGAAGCTGTTATCAATATTGCTAGCTGTTGCTGCAATTTCACGTTCGGTTGGGTCTTCACTGGTTTCCAAGTCGATAAGATCAAGTAACAAAGACGCAGTGTCATCGGCCGCCATCTCTAACTCATCTAACTGGTCAATGAGGGCTTCTTGTGTGATAAGTGACTGCTCTCTTGCCTTCATCATTTTAAGACTATTGTCATTAAACGCTTGATAGTGTGTTCGCAGTGATGAAATTTGCTTACCTAAGCCTTGTTGATGTCCCTGAATAATGCCACTCAATTTATCGAGCTGAGTCAAAAAACCATTGGCGTGATCACCAAACTGGTTCTGTATTTTTGGCAGTTCGGAGGAGAGTTTACTATGGTAAGCCACTAACAGTTGTTTCTCTTGCAAGGCAATGTTTTGAGTGAGGTGATTGCTAACTTCTAAAGCCGGAAGACTCAAATCTTGCAGCACGAGCGTACTGCTCTTGATGTTGTCATTGGTAATGAGTGAAGCAACCCCCAGTATTATTAACAATAGGGTTACAACACCAAATCCACCAATTACTCTAGTGGCTACATTCAATTTCATAGGGGCACTCCGATTTTTTTTGTTATATCCCTAATTATTAAAAATATTCTCAGGGCTAGGGCGGGGCATATTCTGCAAGCTTTATATCGGCCAGCAGCGAATCTAGTTTAACTCTTTTTTAACTTATTTTGGGTAATTTTTTGATCGGACTCCAGATGCCACAGGGTTAAATACTCCCCCCAGCAGCAACCAGTGTCTAAGGCTCGCATCGCAGGATTGTCCACTTTCCCCATTAACGCGGCCCAATGACCAAACACCAACTGATGGGTTTGATTGGCGAGATTGTTGTGGGTAAACCATGGTGTTAGGCCATCATGGATATCCTTGTTTGGCGGGAGTTTACAATCGAAATCTAGACTGCCATCGTTATGCAGATAACGCATCCGTGTCAGTGCATTAATGCAATAGATTAACTGCTTAGTGGCAGAAAGGTCTATTGACCACTGTGTGACGTCATTGCCATACATTTTTGAGATAAGCTGTTCAAGGTAATCTGGTGATTGGAGAGCTTGGCTAACAAGACTTGCTTGAGCAAGTGCGGTCTCTACATCCCATTGTGGGGGAATACCCGCATGGGACATCAGTAGCTTCGGCTGTTTCAATTCGCGGATTAATGGTTGTACTCTGATCCAATCTATAAGCTGTTCGATGTCGTCGGCCGCCAGTAAAGCAGACAAATTGTCGCTTGGTTTTGGCCGTTTCAATTGACCGTGCACCGCGAGCAGATGCAGATCATGATTGCCCAAGACGATTTTTGCCGAATGTTCGAGAGATTTAAGGTATCGAAGGGTTTCGAGTGATTTCTCCCCTCTAGCAACCATATCACCCACAACCCACAATTCATCCCTAGATGGGCGGAAGTCGACCTTATCGAGAAGCAGCCTAAGTTCGTCGAAACAGCCTTGAATATCACCGACAAAATATGTTGCCATTTCTCTCTCTTTTAATGAACGTTATGGGATGAGGTCGCGTTTTGTTAGTGTAGCAATCCTGGAGCAGCTAGACGAAATGGCGCAATTTGGGCTTTAAATTCGGTGCCATCTTCACTGATCATAATGTAGTGGCCCTGCATCACAGCAAACGGTGTTTCGCATACCGTTCCGCTGGTATATTGGTAGGCGGTATTGGGGGCGATCGTGGGCGTTTCGCCAACAACACCAGCACCTTGAACTTCGCTATGATGGCCATTGGCATCGGTAATGCACCACATACGGCTTTTTAAGGTCGCAGGTTTTTCACCGAGATTAACGATGGTGATGGTATAGCTAAAGAGATAACGCTCCTCTTCTGGAGAGGATTGCGCTTCAATATATTCGGTTTTTACCTCTATTCGGATTGAGGATTCAAGTTCAGTCATCGAGGGGTCCTAAAACGAAAGTTTGAGGGAGAGAGGCTCTCCCTTTTGATTAGCTGCTTTTCTTATCAAAAACTAAGTTAGCCATCGCGACGTACTGTTCAACACTTATCTGTTCGGGGCGTTTTGTCGAATCAATATTTAACAGCTTAAAGTCGTCATCGGTGAGCATCTGCTTTAAGTTATTGCGTAGCGTCTTACGGCGCATATTGAACGCAGTGGTACAAAGGTGTCTCAGTAGGTCAACGTCTTTACAAGGCCATGGCTTTTGCTTATAGGGCACCAGCCTGACGACGGCAGAGTCAACTTTTGGTGGCGGCGTAAAGCAGCCCGGTGGTACTTCGAGTACTGGCATCACTTGGCAAAAATATTGTGCCATTACTGTTAAACGGCCGTACGCTTTGGTTCCTGGCGACGCAGATAGACGTAATACCACCTCTTTTTGCAGCATAAAGTGCATATTCTCAATATGCTCTGCAAATTCGAAAAGATGAAACATCAGTGGTGTTGAGATGTTGTATGGCAGATTGCCAAATACTTTCATCTGCTTACCTTCTTCAACCAATTGGTTGAAGTCGAACTTCAATGCATCGCCTTGATGAATATCGAGTTTATCTTTTAGAAATGGGTGAGTTTTTAGCCTTTCAACCAGATCTTTATCGAGCTCAACAACGGTGAGTTTATCGATGCTCTCAGCGACAGGTTCTGTCAGTGCCGCTAGGCCAGGACCGATCTCAACCATTACGTGGTCATTATCGGGCGCAATCGCGCCTACGATACGGTTGATCACATTACTGTCGGTCAAAAAGTTTTGTCCGAAACGTTTTCTAGCGGTATGGCCTAAATGTACTTTATTACTCATTACTACTCTTCAAAGACTCGTTTTTAGTGGCTAGTTCAATAGCCTTGTTTAGTGCGCAGACGAAGCTGCCGATATCGGCTTCACCGGTTCCAGCAAGCGCAAGGGCTGTGCCATGATCGACTGATGTGCGAATGTAAGGTAAGCCCAATGTGATATTAACCGAACTGCCAAAGCCCTGCGACTTAAGTACCGGAAGGCCTTGATCGTGATACATGGCTAATACGACATCCGCATCTTCTAAATATTTTGGTTGGAATAAGGTGTCAGCAGGTAAGGGACCTATCAGACTTATTCCCTCAGCACGCAGTTCTTCAAGCGCGGGAGCAATAACATCTATCTCTTCTCTGCCAAGGTGGCCATCTTCACCTGCATGTGGGTTTAATCCACAGACATAAATTTTGGGCTGTTCAATGGCAAATTTTTCCACCAAATCATTGTGTAAAATTTTAATAATTTGATGTAAACGATCGCGGGTAATGGCTTTTGACACATAGGCGAGCGGAATATGTGTAGTCACCAGCGCAACCTGTAATCCTGGGGCTGCAAGCAGCATCACTACATCTTGGCAGTTAGCCTGGTGAGCGAAAAACTCCGTATGGCCACTAAATGGGATACCCGCTTGGTTAATAATCCCTTTGTGCACAGGCCCAGTCACGACGGCATCAAATTCGCCGCTCATATTCTTGTTGCCCGCATAGCTTAATGTGTCGATGACATAGGCACTATTTTGCTCATCCAGCGTGCCACAAATCGCTTCATTTGCTAGCTCAAAGGGAACAATGGTCAAGGTTCCGGCTTCTTGCGGTTTAGGCGGTTGACTCGGCTGATAGGGGCGCAGTTGAAGGGGCAAACCAATTTTTTTGGCTCGCGCTGTCAATAAAGCTGGATCAGCACAAACAACAAGCTCAGCGGGCCAAGCGCGCTGAGCAAGTTGAATGACTAAGTCTGGACCTACACCCGCCGGTTCGCCGGGTGTGATTGCGATTCGTTTAGTCGTCAATATAATTAACCTCGATTAAAATCGGCATCGAATACTTCAATGTAAGCTTCAGATCTCATTTCATCCAGCCAGTTTTGCGGTTCTTCGTTAAATTTACGGCGGAAGATAAGCTGGTGTGCACGATTAGTATTGAATTTATCGGTTGCATCGGTTTTGCGTTTTTCTTCTAGTTGGACAATGTGCCAGCCGTGACTAGAGCGGAATGGCTCACTGATTTCATCAAGTGATAGTGCATTTAATGTTTGCGCAAACGCTGGTACATAGACGGATGGGTCAGCCCAACCAAGCTCACCGCCTTTCGCCGCAGAGCCTGGGTCTTCGCTATACTGGCGCGCTAAGGCGGCAAAGTCTGCTTCGCCATTGCGAAGTTGTTGCACAAATTTATCTAGCATCGCTTTGGCGCGTTCTTCAGATAAGATAGGCGAAGGCTTAATAAGGATGTGGCGTGAGCGCACTTCATCGATCTCTTGGGTCTGTAGTCCGCGCGCATCCATCACTTTAATTATGTGGAAACCAGCACCACTTCTAACTGGGCCAATAATGTCATTGTTTTTAGCTCCGCCAAGAAGTTCGGCAAACAGCGTCGGCATCTCGTTGATGTTCATGTAGTCCCAAATACCACCTTCTAGTGCTTTAGGACCTGACGACGAGGCAATGGCTGTTTGTTTAAAGTCAGCACCATCTTCAAGACGCTTCAATACGGTATTGGCACGCTTACTTGCCGCTTCCAATTGTTCACTCGTTGGGCTGCTTGGCACTTCTATAAGAATATGGCCAATTTGATATTCAACCTGTTGCATACCTTGCTCTTCAATCAACTTAACTAGGTTGTTGATCTCTTGTGCAGAGACTTGAATGCGTCGTTGTACTTGAATACGTTGAATCTCGCCTAGGGTGATCTCTTCACGTAACTGCTCACGGTACTGACCCCAACTCATGCCCTCTGCTTCAATTTTCTCGCGCATTGCTGCGGGAGTTATTTTCTGCTCTTTAGCGATATTGTCGATGGTTTGGTCAAGTTGCAGATCACCAATATGTAAACCGATACGATCAGCCATTTGCAGCTGCAGACGAGTCATGATGAGACGCTCAATGACCTGAGTACGCAATGCGGTATCTGAAGGCAATGCTTGTCCGGCAGCCTTTGCGTTAGCTTTGACGGTTTTAAGCATGTTAGCAATTTCGCTTTCTAACACTATCCCTTCATTGATCTGTACTGTAACGCGATCTAATGGCTCATTTGCCGCCATAACGCTGTGGCTCATCGCCAATGTCAGAAAAGCAATAATCAGTTGTTTACAGGGTCTCATCCACAAAAATCCTTGGCATATTGGAGTCGGTCTTTACGATTAGTGGCCGACAACTTAATTCGATTATTCTGATTGGACTACAAGTCCGTATCTAGGTTCAGCAAAATATTAACTAAATATCAAAGCTAGTTTTTCAAATAGAGCGGCTTACGATAGTTGAATAGCCCATCATCAAGCATATCCGACACACCCAATGGGCCAGAGCCACCTAATCCTTTAATCACAAAATTAAGATAGAAGCCGTGTTCGAATAGCTCTCTATCCTCAAATGTTGGTGCTAAATCGTCATCATAATTGGTTTTGATGCGGTAATGATAACTTAAGCGTACCGCCCAACAACAGGATTCATATTGAAAGCCTGTATAGGTTTCAACACTTCTGCTTTCATTGAGGTCGTAATACCAGTTGCCTACGATATACCAGTTATCGTTGATTGGCCAAGCTGCTCGGACACCCGCTTGTGAAATATTGACCGACTCATTGGTGTTACTGTTAACTAGGTCTGGCACATAGCGATAGCTTACCTGCATTAGCTTATTGATACCTGGGCGGAAGTCGAGCGTGACTTCGCTCTTCTTATTCTCACTCTCTTTGGTATCGTATTGAATTGCACCGCTGACAAACCAGTCGTTGTATAGCTGGGTATTTAACTCTGCTGCTAATACTGAGTTCGAGGTGTTTTGTTCCTCCAGTACGGTATTAGGCTGACTTGGGTCAATGAGGCCTACTTTGCTGTCTTCAAAATAGTAGATTTGACCTAAGCTAAATTTGAAGGTTTCGCGGTTATGTTCATCAAATAAGCGCGTGGTTAAACCTAAGGTCATCTGGTTGGCATCGGCGATTCTATCTAAACCTGAAAAGCGGCGATCCCTAAATAGTCCATAGTAGTCATCTTGTAGCAAGGCGGTGTCGTAGAGACCTATGCCAGTTTGGTCTTCATAACCCACATAAAGGTACTGGAACTGCGGCTCTAAGGTCTGGCGATAGTTGCTATCAAAATAATCGGTATAGCGCTCAAAGTTGATCTGTCCATGTATTCGCACTTGTGGCAAGGTACGGCTGACTGAGCTGTCGAGATCTTGATTGATACTGTAGTCATTAGTATCTTGCCAATAATTGGTTTGTAGTAACTTTATTTCGCTGGTTAACGAACCCGCTGGGCCGTGGATAGGTAGCGATAATGTTGGCTCAATATGTACGCGATTTGCGGTGGCATACTGATCCTCTTTATGTCTAAAGTTGGTCGCTTCACCAAGGATACTGAAATCTAAGCCTTGCCATAACTCAGGCGCTCGGTAGTTAAAGGCGACTTGAGGCATGACTTGATAGGGCGACTCATCTTCACCTAATACTTTAATATCTTGCACCCGAGCTGTGACGTCCCAATTATTGGCAAAATAGGCAATTTCGCCTATTCGCGATAGTTGATTGTCGGTTGCTCGCAGCACATCTGAATTGAGATCGTTAAAATAGTTATTATCAGAGACATCTGTAAAGTTAGCGAGTACTCGCCAATTGTCATCTATCGCCCCTTGATGCTGCCAATGATAAAGATAGCGGTCGGGGCTGTTAGGGATTAAGTCATCATTGCCCAAGTATTCAACATTAAGCTGACCTTGTTGGGCTTCTCCTGCTAAATACCTAAATTCACTTTTTAAAAACAGACCGCGAGCTGACATATAATGCGGTGTAAATGTAAGGTCATATTCAGGCGAAATGTTCCAGTAATAGGGCGTCGCGACCTCAACACCATTGGTGGTACTGGTACTGAACAGCGGGAAAAGAAAGCCTGACTTACGCTTTTCGGATACCGGAATAGTCATATACGGCAGATAGAACACTGGCACATCACCAATTTTTAGCTTGGCATCCCAAAGCTCTCCCCACTCCTCAGTGCTGTCGATTTTGATGGTTTCAGCTTCGAGCAACCAAGAGGTATCGCCAGGGGGGCAAGTGGTAAAGTTGGTATTGGTTAGATGTAGGTTATTGTCTTGAGTAATTTCAAGCTTCTCAGCTTCGCCATGTATCTGTTGTCCATGTAGCCAATATTGTGCGCCGGATAGCTCGGCACTATTACTGCGCATCTCGGCACTGAGTGAGTCTGCGGTAACAGTAAACATGCTGTCTTGAAATACCAGATTGCCATTGGCATCTAAGCGTTCGTTTGCTTGGTCCAATACAGCGTTATCGGCGGCGATATGGCGTCCACCTTGGCTAAAGGTCACGTCACCGGCAAAAGTGGCTTTATCGCCCATCTTAGCTGTTGAACTGTCGGAAACAATTTTAATTTGCTGAAGGTCAAGCGGTAGATCTCTATCGTCGCTTGATGGAACGGGCACAGGCGGTTCCACAAGGCATTGAGTGCTGGTGTCGACGGTGCTATCTAATTCGTCTGCCAAGAGAAGGTGCGGAAGCAGCGCTAAAGCCAATAAGTAACGGTTATGCATCTTTAATCGTTTTGTGAATTCTTAGTCTTGACAAATTATCGGAGAGAATAGTTGCATTTAATTACACAAGCAACTTAGCAAAAGAGATAGAATCATCTTAATTGCTGTTTCCATTTTGCTTTATAATAAAGCAATTTTTGCCTAAGAGCCATGAGGTGCCCTTGTCAGATCCAAGATTTATTGCCCTTTGTGATTGGATAGCGCGAACTTTAGGCGATGATGCCAAGGTTATGTTGATATCAGGTGATGCCAGTTTTCGTCGCTATTTCCGCGTTTTTCATCGCCAAGCCTCCTTTATCGCAATGGACTCTCCACCTGAGATGGTTCCAGTGCAGCCTTTTATCGCGTTAGCGAACGAATATCAACGCCAAGGACTGAGTGCCCCTTTGGTGATTGCTGAAGATATTGAATCGGGTTTTTTACTGCTAAGTGACTTAGGGGATCTGCAGCTGCTTAGTGTGTTAGATGAGGCCAATGTCAGCGCTTATTATCAGCAAGCCCTCTACCTTCTCGACAAAGTGGTTGCCATCACCGCCGCAGGTGGCGAGTCATTGCCTATCTATGATGATGAGTTTGTGCTGCGAGAGTTGCGAATCTTTTGCGAGTGGTTGGTTGAACATCACCTTAAAATTGTTATCGATAGACCAACGAAAGCCCTGCTTGATGAGACATTTAGTCTACTGGTAGCCAACGTGGCCGAACAGCCTAAAGCGGGGATGCACCGAGATTATCACAGCCGCAATTTAATGCTAGTAGAGGAAAACCTTGCGGTGATCGATTTTCAAGATGCTGTGATAGGCCCAATTACCTACGATGCGGTGTCGCTGCTGCGTGATTGTTATGTGCGGTGGCCAGATGCCATTGTAGACCCACTTAGAATGCAGCATTATCAGCAACTGTTATCGCTTGGTCTCATCAGCAAAGAAGTCAGTTTTCAGCAATATTGTCGCTGGTTTGATTTGATGGGTATTCAGCGCCATTTAAAAGCGGCAGGTATCTTCTGCCGCCTTAATTACCGTGATGGCAAACTTGGGTATATGCAGGATATTCCATTGACCTTGGAATATGTGGTGGATATTGGTAAGCATTATCCCGAACTTGACAGCTTTACCCAGTGGATAACTGACACTATTTTACCTCGAATGAGTCTTCAGTCATGAAGGCGATGATATTAGCTGCAGGTCGTGGCGAGCGATTGCGTCCGTTAACCGACACTTTGCCCAAGCCGTTGGTTGAGGTGGCAGATAAGCCGCTTATCGTTTATCACATCGAACGCTTGGCTGAGGTTGGGGTTACTGACATTGTGATTAATCATGCATGGCTGGGTCACAAGCTTGAGCAAGCTCTGGGCGATGGCAGTCGTTGGCAGGTTAAATTACACTATAGCGCCGAAGTCGAGGCGTTGGAAACCGGTGGTGGTATTAAGCAAGCTTTGCCACTGCTTGGCGATAAGCCATTTTTAGTGATCAATGGTGATGTGTTTATCGAACAATTACCACGGATACAAGGTCGAACCTTGAGTGATGCAAGCGCCTTGGTCGCATTGCGACATCACCAGGCGTACTTATGGTTGGTTGACAACCCCACGCAACACCCTGAGGGAGACTTTGCGCTTGCCGATGGTCAATTGTCTATAGAAGGGGAGTCAAAGCTGACTTTTTCAGGCATAGGCCTATATCACCCAAGCCTTTTTGATGATACGCCACAGGGACGATTTGGCTTAGCGCCTTTATTGAAGCAAAAAATGGCTGTGCAAAGTGTTGCAGGAGAGTATTTTGGCCATCTTTGGTGTGATGTTGGCACTCCTGAGCGTCTATACGCATTAGATGCCCAGGTTAGGGCAAAACAACTACGTGATTAATGTAAAGGTTAATGAATGAAAATTTGGGGTAAGTTATTTGGTTTTGCTATCGGTTTTATGTTCGGTCGCATCGTCGGTGGCATTATTGGACTCTGGCTGGGTCATCTTTACGATAAGAAAAGAGCTCAGTTAAGTGCGGTGATTGGCAATGGAACCAATCGACAAGCGTTATTTTTCAATACCACGTTTGCGGTGATGGGTCATGTCGCTAAGGCCTCTGGGCATATTACCGAAAATGATATTCGTATGGCGACGGCGCTGATGGACCAGATGCAGTTAACGGGTGAGGCAAGGCGTGATGCTCAAGCTGCATTTAATGAAGGCAAGGCCAGTAATTTCGACCTCAACGCCTGTTTAAAAACGTTTCGCTTAATTTCGATGGGGCGCAAAGAGTTATTGCAGATGTTTTTGGAGATACAGATCCAAACGGCACTGTCTGATGCAACGCTCGATGACAAGGAGCACGAAATATTACTTACCGTAGCTAAGGAGCTAGGCTTTAGCCGCCTTCAGCTTGATGAGCTGCTTAAACGTTGGCAAGCAGAGTTTAATTTTCACCAAGGTGGTCGCAACCAACAGACATCAATTGAAGACGCCTATGACTTGCTAGGTTTAACCGAGGCTGATTCCGATCAACAGGTAAAACGTGCTTATCGTAAGTTGATGAATGAGCACCATCCTGACAAACTCGTGGCAAAGGGATTACCCTCTGAAATGATGGAGTTAGCCAAGAAAAAAGCACAGGATATCCAAGCGGCTTATGATAGAGTGAAACAAGATCGTGGCATGAGATAGCCGTTGCTTGTAGGCCATATTATAGGGAGATTCGTGATGAAAATGAGATTAGTGTTCACAACAGGTATCTTGTCATTGTTGTTATCTACACCGCTAATGGCTAACTCAGAGCTGTTTGTCGCGCCATTTACGGGCTACAGCTTTGCTGCCAGTGATCTGGATGCAACACAGAGCAACAGTGAACAGAATACGTCGGTTAAGATTGGTGAGTCGGGTCATTACGGGCTGATCATGGGGATGAAAACTAAAGACCCTGGCGATATTTACCTGCTTTATAGTCACCAAAGTACAGATATGCGAGCGGGAGGAAGCTTCACTCCCGACACCTTGGCAGATCTAAACGTCGATTATCTTCACGTGGGCGGGTCGCTCTATTTCCCTAATGGGTCGCTGCGGCCATATGTCACGGCAAGTGTTGGTTTAACCCAAATGCGTCCTTCTGGTGAGTACTCAAATGAGTCACGCTTTTCTATGGGCTTCGGTGCAGGTGTCGAATATCAACTCAACAAGCGTTTCTCTCTTTTTGCTGATGCCAGAGGCTATGCGACGTTTGTCAGCAGCGACAATGCGCTGTTTTGCGATGCAAGTCAGTGCATTTGGAATATTCGCGCCGATATTATGTGGCAAGGTCAGGTTAACGCCGGCATTAAGTTGAGCTTTTAAGGCTGAGATGTAACAGATGAAAATTGTGATTCTTGACGGCTATACCTTAAATCCAGGCGATCTAAGCTGGCGTGGTTTTGAGGATTTAGGCGAGGTAAGCAGTTATGACAGAACGTCTCCTCAGCAACTTATTGAGCGCGCTCAAGATGCAGACGTATTACTGACTAATAAGACAACGCTTAATGTCAAAGATATCGCCGCATTGCCAAAGCTGAAATATATCGGTGTATTGGCCACTGGAACAAATGTCGTCGATGTCGATGCTGCGGCTAAATACGGGGTTGCCGTCACCAATGTCCCAGGGTATGGCCCTGATGCGGTGGCTCAGATGGTCTTTGCCCATATTTTGCATCATACGCAGGCCGTGGCACCCCATCATCAGGCCGTGATGGACGGGCAGTGGAGTCGAGGCGAAGATTTTTGTTTTACCTTGTCGCCGTTGCAATCATTAAAGGGAAAGGTGATAGGTTTGGTCGGCTATGGGGATATTGGCCGTCAGGTGGCAGATATTGCGCGCGCTTTTCAAATGCAGGTGTTGGTTAACAGCCAAAAGCCAAAGCGTGATCTGCCTGAAGGCACCACGTGGTGTGAGCTTGATACCTTGTATCACCAAGCCGACATCATATCGTTGCACTGTCCACTTACACCAGCAACCGATAAGATGATTAACCACCAAAGCTTGGCATTAATGAAATCGAGTGCGCTATTGATTAATACGGCGCGCGGTGGGCTAATCGATGAACCGGCCTTAGCGCAAGCACTTGAGCGCGGGATCATTGCTGCTGCGGGGTTAGATGTCTTATCTACCGAGCCACCATCGGTCAATAACCCACTATTAACGGCGAGCAATGTGACCATCACACCACACAATGCTTGGGCGACGAGAGAGGCTCGACAAAACCTGATGGATATAGCTGTAGCAAATCTTCAGGGGTATCTGGTAGGTGAAAGCGTTAATCGGCTTTGTTAATGGGCTTGATGAACCAAAAAGGCGCATTTAGCGCCTTTCTTGTTCTTTCGGTTAGCAGATGTTAAAGAATAACCTCAACACTTGCTGCAACGTTAAGTGCTTTATTGACCGCTTCATCGGTTGAGTCTGCACGTGCTAAGCCTACGCCCAGACGGCGACGCCCATCGATTTCAGGTTTTGCAAACAGGCGTAATTGGGTATCACTTTCCTGTAATGCGGCCGCCATGCCCTGATAGCGAATATTACTAGACTGTCCTTCGGCCAAAATGACTGCTGATGCCGATGGGCCGTGCTGAGCAATATTAGCAATGGGCAGACCGAGAATTGCCCGCACATGCAGAGCAAATTCAGACAGATCTTGACTGATTAGAGTGACCAGACCTGTGTCGTGTGGGCGAGGAGAAACTTCTGAAAAGTACACATCATCCCCCTTAATAAACAGCTCGACGCCAAACAGACCATAGCCGCCAAGTGCCTGTACCACTTTTCGCCCGATCTCCTGAGATTTAGTCAATACGCTGTCAGACATTAACTGTGGTTGCCAAGACTCTCGATAATCCCCATCTTCTTGACGATGGCCTATCGGGGCACAGAAGTGGATGCCGTTAACGGCGCTAATGGTTAACAGAGTGATCTCATAATCAAAGGGGATAAAGCCTTCAACGATTACGCGACCACCGCCCGCACGGCCGCCTTCTTGGGCATATTGCCAAGCTGTGTCGATTTGGTTGGTGTCGCGAATAACGCTTTGCCCTTTACCCGATGAACTCATCACTGGCTTCACCACACAGGGTAACCCAATCTTTTCCACTGCAAGTGTAAATTCAGATTCGGTGTCACAGAAAAAGAAAGGCGAGGTTGGCAGGCCTAAGGTCTCTGCAGCAAGTCGGCGGATGCCTTCTCTATCCATGGTCAGTTGAGTGGCTTTGGCTGTCGGGACGACATGCAGACCTTCAGCTTCCATCTCTACCAGTGTTTGGGTCGCAATGGCTTCTATTTCAGGAATAACCAGATGAGGTTGCTCTTGCTCTATGATGCCACGAAGGGCTTGACCATCGAGCATGTTGATCACATGAAAACGGTGAGTGACTTGCATGGCGGGTGCATTGGGGTAGCGGTCAACACCAATTACTTCAACGCCTAAACGTTGTAGTTCAATGGCGACTTCTTTACCAAGTTCGCCGCAACCAAGCAGCATGGCGCGTAACGCACCTTTTGAGTGGGGAGTGCCTATCATTTTTGGGTACCTTTTTTTTATTGTTAACATTTGGTCAGCGAGGCTGCCAATAGTGCTTTTATTTGCAGTTATCTTACCTTTTTGCAGTTAAATGAGTGGGTTTTGAGATGACAACTGTGTGCTCGATCACTCTGGACAGGTGGAAATATCATGAAATAAGCGTAAATGATGACTAGTATTGATAACGTATTGTTGAGAGAATGTTTTGAATTTGGCTGTGTTCACTAATAAAAACAAAGCGATAATTGCACAGGCTTGAGTGTGTTTAGCTTTTAAGGAGTGAGTGGTGTTTCTAGACTATTTTGCGTTAGGCGTGATCGTTTTTGTCGCGGTGTTTTTGTTTTATGGAATCATTGTGATCCATGATATTCCCTACGAGATTGCCAAGAAGCGGAATCATCCGCAGCAGGATGCATTGCATGTGGCGGGCTGGGTCAGCTTATTCACTTTGCATGCGATTTGGCCGTTCTTATGGATTTGGGCAACGTTATACCGTGAAGATCGCGGTTGGGGATTTAATCAAGTTGTAAAAAGAGAACTAGAACTCGAAGATGAAGTGAAGCAGCTGACACAAACCGTGGTTCAATTGGAGCAGCGTCTGCAAGCCGTTGAAGGCAGCAGTGCTCAAACCATTGCTGCGAGTCAAGCGCAACCATCTGTGACTGATATTAACGAGAAGGAGTCATAAGATGGATCTATTACTGATTTTAACTTATACCGCAATCTGTATCGCAGTGTTTAAAGTGTTTAAGATACCATTGAATAAATGGACTGTGCCCACAGCTATTTTAGGTGGTGTATTTATTGTTGGCGCATTAGTCTTGCTGATGAACTACAACCATCCTTACACACCATTTGCTAAAGAGGCATTCGTCTCTGTTCCCATTAATCCAGCGGTTCGCGGCGTTGTAAAAGAAGTTAACGTTAAACCGAATGTGCCAGTGAAGAAAGGGGATGTGTTATTCAAAATTGACCCTATCCCGTTTGAAGCAATCGTTATGCAAAAGCGAGCAGCATTAGCGGCTGCAGAGCTTGAGGTACCACAACTCGAAGCTGCGTGGCAAACGGCACAAGCCAGTGTCGAGCGTGCGACTGCCGATAGAGATAGAACTAAATCAGCGTTTGACCGTTACGAAAAAGGCCGCAAACGTGGTGGGGCAAACTCGCCTTTTACTGAACTTGAATTAGACAATAAGCGTCAGCTCTACATGGCATCTGAAGCGCAGTTGATGGCGGCAAAGTCGGAAGAGTTGAGAGTGCGTTTGGCGTTTCAGTCTAATGTCGACGGCGTCAACACTAAAGTGGCTGGTATTCGTGCCGAGCTTGATAAAGCGCTTTACGATCTTGATCAAACGGTTGTATTGGCACCGACCGATGGGATGGTGACACAAATGGCTCTACGTCCAGGTCTTGTCGCTGTGCCTATGCCTCTGCGTTCAGTCATGAGCTTTATTCCTGATGAAGAACGTTATATGGCTGGTGCATTTTGGCAGAACTCCTTGATGCGTCTCAAAGAGGGAGACGAGGCAGAAGTGATTTTAGATGGTGCGCCAGGCGTAGTATTTAAAGGGAAAGTGGCTAAAGTCTTACCAGCTATGGCAGAGGGCGAAATCCAATCGACAGGTAGCTTGATTTCATCAAGAATGTTAATGCAGTCAGGTCGGGTTATCGTGTTGGTTAAAGTGGATGATGATGAGATTAAACAACATTTCCCCGCTGGTGCCGCAGGTCAAATAGCCATTTATACTGAGCATTTTTCACATGTATCAGTGATGCGTAAAGTGCTGTTAAGAATGCAAGGCTGGTTGAATTATCTGTTTCATTAACGGCCTGCTTTGTTAATATCGAAAGGCCCGCTTGGCGGGCCTTTTTTGTGGTGATGAGTATTAAGGATTAGACAATGCAAGACGTTAGGGATCTTACTGCAGTATTACGCTCAAATACGCCGATAGTGGTGATTGAAACCTATGAAGAGCATCGAGTCATTGAGCTGTTAAAGCGTGTATCCAGTGTTCTCTACCAACCGCTATTTACCTGGAGTATCACCCAGGGCCTGACCCGCGCCGATGTGAAGATGGGGACACAGAAGTTTAATAGTGATCCAACCGATATATTGGGTCAGATAAAATCGACGACTCAGCAGGGGATCTATGTTCTGTGCGACTTTCACCCTTTTGTCGATAATGCGCCTAAAAATGTTCGGTTGCTGAAAGAGATCGCTCTCGAATATGAAGCATTGAAACACACGCTGGTGTTGGTGAGCCATGCATTCGATATTCCGCCTGAAATACAGCGATATTGCGCCCATTTTCGTATCTCACTGCCCGATAGCGCGCAACTGCAAAACCTGATTTATGAGCAGATAGACAAAGCCCGCAGTGATGGGTTAGTCCAAAGTGTCGATGATGATGCCGTGGTGAAGTTGGCCGACAACCTCAGAGGATTAACCTTTGATGATGCGCGCCGACTCGCCCATAAAGCGATTGTCGACGATGGTGCCATTACTCACTCCGATGTCGATCGTATTAACCAGGGAAAATTTAAGCTGCTAGATATGGAAGGTGTGTTGCAGTTTGAGTATGACACGAGTGATTTTTCTCAAGTAGCGGGCTTACACAACTTAAAGGCATGGTTAAACCATCGTGCTCCTGTAGCATCAAGTGTTGCAGCTTGTGCAGAAGATCTCCCTAAAGGGATTTTATTGCTTGGGGTGCAAGGTAGCGGTAAAAGCCTTGCTGCTAAAGCCGTGGCGGGGATGTGGCAGCGCCCATTATTACGCTTGGATATGTCGGCTTTATACAATAAATATATCGGTGAAACAGAAAAGAATTTACGTAATGCGTTGGCTCTTGCCGATCTGATGTCGCCTTGCGTATTGTGGATTGATGAGATAGAAAAAGGCTTGAGCAGTGGTAGTAGTGATGATGGTACCTCAAAGCGAATTTTAGGTGCCTTATTGACCTGGATGGCTGAGCGTAAATCTGAGGTGTTTCTCGTGGCGACTGCCAATGATATCAGCGCGTTACCGCCTGAGTTGATGCGTAAGGGAAGGATGGATGAGATCTTCTTTGTCGACTTGCCTGATGACAGTGTGCGCCAAGCCATTTTCGCGATTCATGTCAAGCGTCGTGCTCTCGATCCTGTTGATTTCGATCTCGCGCAGCTTTCAATGGCCAGTCAGGGATTTTCAGGGGCTGAGATAGAACAAGCGATTATCTCTGCTATCTATACCGCACGCGCGTCTAATGTCGCGGTATCTCAACAGGTGTTACTCAACGAGTTGATGAAGACTCGCCCTTTGTCGGTAGTGATGCGTGAACAACTGCAAGGACTAAGAGATTGGGCTAAGGGCAGAACGGTTAACGCACACCTGTCCTAGATAGTTAGTATTCACGGCGCAGAGAGGAGAGTGGGCTTAGCGAGTACGATAAGCCCATTAGGGTTATTTTTGTGGTGGGAACAGGGCCAAAATCGTTGCGACTGTTTTTTGAGTCTCTTCGGCTTTCTCATCGCCACCATTGTCAAAGTTAAATTTGTCGCTGCCACGCCAGATAAGGCGGTTGTTGCTGGTGTCGATAATATTAATCTGAATGGTTTGTATCTTAGCTGTGTTGCTGCCAACGGGTACACTAACACTGGTACCAAGGCTTACGCCCCCTGAACTTCCCCAGCTGCCAGTGCCCAAGCCGATTGAAACTCCAGAGTTCTTCGGCTTATCTTCAACTTTAAATGCATAGGTGACTTTAAATTGTGGATTTTCCTGCGTTTCTGCAAAACCTTTGGTGACTAATACAGCAGTAATGGCCGTCTCTACCCGTTTAGCGGTCAGCGGATCTGTGGTGTTTTCTGGCGTAAAAGTAGAGAACTGCTTAAGCTGATTAAAGTCATAGTTTGTGTCGTAGTCATAATTCGGCTTGGTCGCACAAGCTGTCAGCAGCAAACTTATTGCGAGAAGCGAAAGTCGGTGGATAATCTTCATAGTGAGTGACCAAATAGTATATCAATATAAATAAGGTGCAGTTATCAGCTTATTTATGCAAGATATTTTATGAATGAACTCATGAATAAAGTTTAGCCAGTTCTAAATAAATCAGTTATGTTTAAATTTAGACAATAAAGGGCCTGTGATAGGGGGCTAAAGTGTTATTAAAGTGTATAAAAGCAACAGCAAGCAAAGTTAGTCTATGGAGCAGTTAGAGTTTTTTGACATTCCCAGTCCCTGTATTGGTGTCTGTCAAACAGATGCTAGGGGCTACTGCAAAGGGTGCTTACGTAATCGTGATGAACGTTTTAACTGGTTACACTTCTCCGATGCACAAAAGTACGATGTGATACGTCTGTGTAAGCAGCGTAAGCGCAGACGTCAGCTTGCCTTGTTGAGGGCACGTAAGATTCAAATCCTTGAGGAGCGCGCAGCGGCAACACCCCATTTAGATTTTGATGCCGACACCAGTTCAAATTAATGTTTCGAAATGGTCATCTTCTCTGATAGCCCTTTAACGACTCTGGGCCAACTTAGGGTAAATTTTGTCATGCTGGGTTCACTGTTCAGCTGCACTTTTCCGTTATGCCTTTCCATAATACGCTTGATAATCGCCAGCCCAAGTCCATGACCTTTATTTCCATTTTGCACCACTTTACTGCGGTAAAAGGGTTCAAAGATTTTAGCTTGATCTTCTGTCGCAATACCGGGACCATCATCAATGACCGAGAGGGTGACATTGCCACGTGATACAGACAGTTCGATGGTGATAGCCGTTGTAGCAAATCGTTGTGCATTAATGATCAGATTTTGCAGAGCCCGTTCAATGAGCGATGGGTCACCCATGACTTCAATCTTTTTAGGTTGCGGATTTAGTGTGATCGGCAGCCTATTTAATCCTTGTAATCGTGCTATGGTTTGCTGGGTTAGCTTAGACAAATCACAACGCTCAAATTGAATCGCTTTTCGCTGTGACTCTAAACTCGCGTAGGTGAGCAGTTCTTGAAGGAGGTTCTCCATCTCCTTAACATCTTGTTGCATCTCATCGAGAAACTCATTGCGGCGCTCAACATCCGAATCTGGGCGGCAGTATTGTGGCATGAGTGCTAAGGCAAATTTGAGTCGTGCCAAGGGGGTACGTATTTCGTGAGATACCGCATTGGATAAGTGTTTTTGATTTTCGATTAGCGCCCGAATATGTCTGGCCATTTCATTAAAGGTACTGGCCAACGGCTGCACTTGAGAGCGTGGCGATAGTTGTATCTGGGTGTCCCAGTTTGATTGTCCAAACTCTTTCGTCGCCAATCTCAAGGTCTTCAAATCCCGCGACAGCGGCCAAACCCAGATCAGGGCAACAAAGGCCAATGAAAGGTAGAAAAATAGCGTGAATAGGCCTCTAAGTTGCTCTCTTGGGTCGATCTCTATCGGCCCCGCCATTAAAAATTGTTTGTCATCGACTGAGATAAAATGCAATTCATGTTCTTTGTCATGGGCGGCAACGAGAATTTGGTTACGGCTGATCGCTTCCTTGTCACCAAAGGCCACTTGATCACGATTAAGAAGTTGCAGAGGGTATGCCGGGTTATCATCGAGTTTATCGATAAAGCCTTGTCGCTGTTCCTCGGGGAATTGTGCGAGTAGCTGTGCAAAAGCGACCAGTGGTGCATCGGGTGCACCACTGTCGTCGACATTATTTTGCCAAATGCTGTCTAAGGTCCAGCCTATACCTAAAAAGCTGAGGCTTAATAGTAGGTATAGACTGATAAAGAGTCGTTTCACTTAACGTTCCGTTTAATTGTTCCAAGCTTCTGGTGCAAACAGGTAACCTTGGCCCCAGACAGTTTTTATTCTAAACGGTGTTTCGATGTTGTCGCCCAGTTTTTTACGTAGTCTTGAAATTCGCACGTCAATTTTACGGTCTTTGCCATCGAAATCTATGTTAAGCAGATACTGGTAAATATACTGACGGCTCAATACTTGGCCAGCTTGCGAGGCCAGTAACCAGAGTAGTTCAAACTCGTGACTGGTCAGATCCACTTCGGTATCGCCTAAGCGGATGGCTTGGGTGTGTGGATCTATGCTTAGTTTGCCAAAGGTTAAGCAGTGAGACTCTGCTTGCGGGGGTTTAGCGTTGCGGCGCAGTAGGTTGTTGATGCGAGCGACCAATAGGGCTGGGTCGACAGGTTTAACAACGTAATCATCAGCGCCTAACTCTAACCCTTTTATCTGATCTTCGTTTGAGCCGAGGGCACTCATTAATAAGATAGGGCCCGCAAAGTAATCGGGTAACTTTTCACACAGGGTTAGCCCATCCATTCCTGGGAGTATGATATCGAGTAAAATAATATCAGGCTTATAGTTGATAAGACGTGTGAGTACGGTATCACCGCGACGCTCGACTTCAACATGCATTCCATGCGACTTTAGGTAATCCACAATCAGATTTGCCAGACGAATATCATCCTCGACAAGTAACACTCTATGGGTTGATTGGGGTTCGGTCATTAGAATAGACTCCAAGGGTTGCGATAGCGTCGCCTCACTTGAGGTTCCGCTGTAGGGGTAACTTTCAATTTTACGCCAGCCAACGTTTGGTGGGTCTCCTTATCTACCATGACAAATTGGACATCTTTGTCGGTTAGCATGGCTAAGCTTAGCGAGTGTGTTGTTGGGCTGTCTGCACACCATTTAGTCAAACTCTCGTGGTCTGACATAATGCAAACGGTGGTTGGTGTATCGATTTCCCAGTTCAGCACCACAGTAAGGTCACAACTTTGCTCCTCGGCGGATGTGATGCAAAATTGAGGCGACAAAGTAATGCTAGCCTCAGAATCATTGTCTGCAGCTAAAGCACTATTAAAAAAAGAAATCAGAACAAAAACTGCCAGTAACAGCCTGTATGTCGTCAATAACACTCGGTTTAAAACCTATAGGCTGCGCCGACAAAGAAGGTGCTGGTGTTTTTCTCGTTGACTAAAGGACTGGCCACAATTTCATCGGCAAGTTCACTGTATCGAGCAAGAAAGATAAGTTCCCAGTGCTCATTTATTACATATTGAGTAGTCAATTCTAATCCTAAATTAGTCGCAGACGCTGCTTGAAATTTCTCACTCCAATAGACATTTTCGCTAGGTCGAACGCCGTAGTAATAGTTGACGACATCTTCACTTTTCCAGTCAGCCACCGCTGCTAGCTCAAATTTCCATTGTGCGATAGCAATGCTATATAGCCATTTTAGCTTTGCTTCCATGCCAGAATGCACGTCAAAAAGGTCATGGGCTACACTGAGATTGATTATACCAGCACGAGTGTAAATGAACGCTTCAACTCCGCCAAGAAGTGTAAAGTTTCTATCTTCTAAGTCATTGATCACAGGTTCAGCTTCCACACCAAAGGTACGGACTGTTCTTGCCACTGGCGTTGCACCCACGTTGAGCTGGTTGGTACCCGCGATAAAAATATTTGATGGGTCCCAACGGTAGAAATAAGCGCTATCGGCACTAAAGCTGGTGGTTAAATTAATCGTGAATTTTTCTTGTTCTGCTAAAGTGTAGCCAAGATTACCGTTATCGAAAAACCATTTGTCGCCATAATAGGCAATAGTGGGAGCAAGATATATAGGAATATCTTCGTAATTTTTAACGGGGTTAGATTTCACGCCGTAACCTAGTGCGATACCCAAATCCCAGCGTCCGACAGTAATACAGTCGCTATTCTCATCGCACATAGCAGCATCATTCGCCAAGCTGGCAAATGGAAGAATTAGGGCTGTTAAAAGTAATACTGCAAGTTTCTTCATGATCTAGATTGATACACTTATTAAACAATTAACCTCTAGTATTACAGGTTACCATTGAAGCACTTTTTAAGCAGGTATTTCGTCGCTTTTGATGCAAAATGATACAGAGGCTGGCGAGCTGTAAACCTGTTTTAGCGAGTTTGTTGGGTCTCTCTTGTTAAATGTTAACTCTAGTTAGCTATAAAGTTTACAAACTTGTTGTAGCTGACGTTGTTGTTCGTTTAATGGCCGCTCTCTGGGGAGCGCGAGGCCAACGGTTCGCTGCAACTGAATATCTTGTATCGGTTTAAAAACGATATTTTTCTGTGCCAGTAAAGCAGGAAGCGCAGGTACAAGAGCCATCCCAACTCCAGCACTGACTAGGCCAACAGAATATTCAACGGTTTGAATGCGGGCTCTGACTTCCAGTTTGATCCCCTCTAGATCCATCAACTGTTGCAGATCGGCAAGGGCTTCGCAAGGGGCTCTATGGATAAAAGCTTGCCCATGAAGATCTCGCAATTGGAGTGATTTTTTTAGACTGATACTAAATGAGGGCGGGATTGCCAATAAGTAGTCATCATGCCAAATGGGGTGAAAGGCTTCATCAGACTTGAGCTGGCTAGTGGTGATAATTCGCCCATCACAGCTCTCATTGGCTTCAACCAGTGTTAGCTCCATATCAAGGCATGCATGGCTAAAATCCCTCAACAGCATGCTCATACGCTGTACCCCCAAAGAGTTGATTAACCCGAGTTTAAATGGCGTACGCGCTTGAGGTTCACTAAACAAGGCTTTTATCGCTTTGGATTCATTCAGTAGTTTTTGCGCTAAAGGATAAAGACGTACGCCAGATTCTGTGGGCGTGACCCCTTTGCCGTGGCGCTGGAATAACTGGGTATTGAGCTCTGCTTCTAGCTGACTTATCGCCGCTGAAATAGAGGGCTGCGCGATATAACACTTTTTGGCCGCCGCACTGATGGTGCCTTTTTCATAAACCGCGACAAAGTAACTCAATGCTCGTAGATTCATCTTTACCCTTACGTAAGATATAGAAAAAAACTATCAGTGATAAATAAAAAGAATATTTTTCCTAACCCAAAATTATGCCTATGCTAGTCAAATTAGCAAGAGATGAATAAGTCATAAATGGATCTCAATTACCATTCATCGACGCTACCCGATAATCATTAACAGGCAAGGAATAGTCCCATGGCTCGAGTGAATTTTGATTGGCAAGACCCGCTGCAGTTTGATGCGTTACTGAGCTCAGATGAGCGCATGATCCGCGATATGGTTCATGATTACGCTCAGGAAAAGTTGATGAGTCGTGTATTGATGGCCAATCGAAACGAAACCTTCGATCGTGAAATTATGAATGAACTTGGAGAGTTAGGATTGTTGGGGGCAACGCTGCCAGAGGAGTATGGCTGCGCGAATGCCAATTATGTCAGCTACGGTTTAGTGGCCAGAGAGATTGAGCGTGTCGACAGCGGCTATCGTAGTGCCATGAGTGTGCAGTCTTCTTTAGTGATGCACCCTATCTATAGCTATGGTAGCGAAGCGCAGCGGCAAAAGTATTTACCCAAACTCGCAAGCGGCGAGTGGGTGGGATGTTTTGGCTTAACCGAGCCAGATGTCGGTTCTGATCCTGGAGGTATGAAAACTCGAGCCGTTCGCACCGAAGGCGGTTATCGGATCAATGGTGCAAAGATGTGGATCACTAATTCACCCATCGCCGATGTCTTTATTGTGTGGGCCAAGCTTGATGGTGTGATCCGTGGCTTTATTCTCGAGAAGGGAATGAAAGGCTTAACAGCCCCTAAAATTGAGGGGAAATTTTCCCTGCGCGCATCTATCACCGGTGAGATTGTAATGGACAATGTCGAGGTCGGCGAAGAGGCATTGCTGCCTAATGTCGAGGGGCTGAAAGGCCCCTTCGGCTGTCTCAATAAAGCACGTTATGGCATCGCTTGGGGCGCGCTGGGCGCAGCCGAATTCTGTTGGCATGCTGCGCGCCAATACAGTTTAGACCGGATTCAGTTTAATCGACCTTTGGCGGCGACTCAGTTAATACAAAAGAAGCTCGCAGATATGCAGACTGAGATCACCATGGGATTGTTGAGTTGCCTGCAAGCGGGTCGATTAATGGATCAAGATGCACTGCCAGTCGAAGCCATCTCGTTAATTAAAAGAAACTCCTGTGGCAAAGCGTTAGATATCGCCCGCGTTGCAAGAGATATGCATGGTGGCAATGGTATTAGTGATGAGTTCCATGTCATTCGCCATGTGATGAATCTTGAAGCTGTGAACACCTATGAAGGCACCCATGACATTCACGCCTTGATCCTTGGCCGAGCACAAACTGGCATTCAGGCGTTTGGCTAAACAGTAAAACGGGCGATTATTCGCCCGTTTTCTTTTCAACACAGATGTCTATCTATCCGCTCATGATGTGGGTTGCGGAGGGATAATTGCCAGTACACAGGGGTAGAGTAGATTGGAAGATAGAGCTATCGCCCTCGATCGACAGTTTGTCGACAGGGTAATCAATCAAGACTTTTTATCGATAGAACAGGGGTGGGATCATCGTCGTTTAGGCTTAAGCGATGCCGATTTTATCGGATTGTTTGAATCACAAATTAAGAGCCGTTTGTTGGATCTTGAGTCACGGCAGATGCGTGCCCGAAATCAAGGCTTCTATACCATAGGTAGCTCGGGTCATGAGGGGAATGCCGCTTATGGCTTGGCACTGCGACCGACTGATATGGCTTTTTTACATTATCGCAGCGCTGCTTTTATGATTGAGCGCGGCCGCCATGTCGCTGGTGAGATGCAACTGTGGGATATGTTGTTGTCCTTTGCTGCATCAAGCGACGACCCAATCTCTGGCGGTCGTCATAAAGTGTTAGGTAGCAAGCGTCTCAATATTCCACCGCAAACATCAACCATTGCCTCACACTTGCCTAAAGCGGTCGGGGCGGCACTGAGTATTCCTCTGCTTGAGCGTTTAGATTTACACAGTGATCTGCAGCCACAGGGTATAGTCATGTGCAATTTTGGCGATGCGTCCGCTAACCATGCCAGTGCACAAACCGCAATTAATGCGGCGGGGTGGGCGGCGTATCAGCAAGTACCGCTGCCGCTGATGTTTGTATGTGAAGACAATGGCATCGGCATTTCAACGGCAACACCAAAAGGGTGGATAGCTGCCAATTTTAGTGCGCGTCCTGGTATCCAATATTTCGCTTGCGATGGACGCGACATTCTCGATACCTATCGTGTCAGTAAGCAAGCCGCAGACTATGCGCGTCAGCGGCGCAAGCCAGTATTTTTGCATGTGCGTACAGTACGCTTAATGGGCCATGCCGGCAGTGATGCTGAAATAGCCTATCTGAAGAAACAGCAGATTTTAGATAACGAGGCCCAAGACCCACTACTTATCACCGCTAAACAGGTCATTGCTGCTGGGCTGTTGTCGCCTGAGCAGGTAGTAGCCCTGTATCAAACCACAAAAACACGTATAGCCGCGATTGCTGCGGTTGCAGTATCCCAGCAAAAGCTTGATTGTGTGCATAAAGCGATGAGTTCAATCGTGCCGCCATCCTTGGCACAAGGCAGTGAGAAAACACCGTTAAGTGATGAGCAGTATCTCAGTCTTTTCATTGCCGATAAGAATAGCATCGGCAAGCCTGTGCACATGGGGAAATTGATCAACTTTACACTGACTGAATTGATGGCACGGCAGCAAAATATCCTTGTGTGCGGTGAAGATGTTGGCAAAAAAGGCGGTGTTTACCATGTCACTTCACGCTTGGTTGAGCGTTTTGGTCCCAATCGAGTGATCAATACCTTGCTCGACGAAACGTCGATACTCGGCTTGGCTATAGGCATGGCGCATAAAGGCTTACTACCTATTCCAGAGATCCAGTTTTTAGCTTATGTGCATAATGCGGAAGATCAGATCCGCGGCGAAGCGGCCACTTTGCCATTTTTTTCCGATGGGCAGTTTACCAATCCCATGGTGATCCGTATCGCAGGACTGGGCTATCAAAAAGGGTTCGGTGGACATTTCCACAATGATAACTCTTTAGCGGTTTTTCGCGATATACCTGGGTTAATTTTAGCTTGCCCCTCTAATGGTGCCGATGCGATGGCCATGCTTAGGGAGTGCGTGCGAATGGCTGATGAGGAGCAAAGACTCATTATCTTTTTAGAGCCAATAGCACTATATATGACTAGAGATCTCCATGAGCCAGGTGACAACTTGTGGAGTGCTACGTATCAGCCACAAGCCACGGCAACCCGATTACCTTTTGGGGAGTTAGGTATTTATGGGACGGGCAAGTCGTTATGTATCATCAGCTATGGTAATGGGTTCTATCTGAGTCGTCAGGCTGAAAAGAGATTGGCAGCGCTGGGTGTTGCGTGCACTGTGATAGATCTTCGCTATCTCGCGCCATTGAATGAAGTGGCCATCGCCCAGCAGGCAGCCCAATGTCAGCATGTGTTAATTGTCGACGAATGTCGGCGCAGCGGCTCAGTGAGTGAGGCTATTACTACCTGTTTGTATGAGCAGCTTGGTGATGAATGTCCCAAACTTGCGCGCCTAACGGCAGAAGATTGTTTTATCCCTTTAGCTGACGCGGCAACTTTGCCGTTGCCCAGCCAGCAAAGCATTGTGACCGCAGCGCTAACATTGCTGGGTATTGATGAACAGATTAACTCCCCACGTTCGAAGGAAGCATAATGAGTCAAAATAATGCCGAAGGCACTGGTGCAGGCAAAAAGCACAGAGCACTGGTGGTTGCGCCAGGTCGGGGGTGTTACAACAAAGATGAGCTTGGTTATCTTAAACGGCATCATCAAGATAAGTTGGCGTTTATCGATAAGATTGACCAATATCGGCATGGCATAGGACAAAGAGGAATTGCTGAACTCGACGCACAGGCGAAGTACTCTTTCAAACTGCACACCCCTGGCGAAAATGCTTCAGCGTTGATTTATGCCTGTGCGATGGCCGATTTTATGGATATCGATACCGCAGAATATGAGGTTGTCGCAGTCACGGGTAACTCCATGGGGTGGTATATTGCCTTGGCGTTGGCTGGAGCCTTGCAGCCCGATGCTGCCATTAAGTTGATTAATACCATGGGCTCAATGATGAGTGACGGTCTAATTGGTGGGCAGTTGATCTACCCTGAGATGAATGAAGCTTGGCAAACAGATTTAACCGTCAGTCGCTTGGTTGATGACGTGATTAATCAAGTCAATCAAGCCTCGGGCTGCGAATTGTTTACCTCTATCTATCTCGGTGGTTACCGTGTGCTGGCGGGGAATGAGGCTGGGATGACGCTGGCTGAAACGTTGCTGCCGCGGATTGACGATAAATACCCGATGCGCTTGTATAATCACGGTGCTTTTCATTCGCCACTGCTCAGTGATATTTCGGATAAAGGGCGAGCGGCGTTGCCTGAGTCACTGTTTAACGCACCAAGGGTTTCTTTGGTTGATGGACAAGGGAAAATCTGGTCGCCATATAGTACGGATACGACCGCATTATATGATTATACCTTAGGTAAGCAAGTGATTGAACCTTATGACTTTTCCAAGGCGATCGCAGTTGCTGTCAAAGAGTTTGCTCCAGATAAAATAATTGTTCTGGGTCCGGGTAACACCTTAGGGGGACCTGTTGCTCAAGCGTTAATCCAGCAGCAGTGGTTTGGCTGGCAGGATAAAACCGATTTCAGCGCCGCGCAACAGGCTGCTCCTCGATTAATTGCTATGGGTCATGATAAGCAGCGCTTTCTGGCTACATCCCATGATATCGAGACGTGCTAGGTTCTTGCGATAGTGACACTTTATTGTACTTAAGGGATAGCAATTGATATTAAGCACATTAAGATAGAAGTTTGAAGTTATGATCGATATAGGTGGTTTGTGTCCCAATTACATTGTCAATCTAGTGAGCCTGCTGGGTTAACCGTTCGTCATAGTGGCGCGAATGATATTCAGGCTATTTGCCAGTTGTATGCCCAGCCCAGTTGTTATGCTGGCACGTTGCAGCACCCATTTCCCTCACTAGATAGCTGGCAGAAACGTTTGGAAAGTCTGCCGGAAAATAGTTACAGCTTAGTGGCTGAGCTAGAGGGAAGGCTTGTTGGTCAAATCGGCATGGAGGTTTTTAGTCGCCCAAGGCGCAAGCATGTTGCCAATATTGGCATGGCAGTGTGCGAATTAACCCGAGGTAAAGGTATTGGCAGTCAGTTGCTTAAAGCGATTATCGACTTGGCGCAAAACTGGCTTGCAGTCACTCGCATAGAGCTTGAAGTTTATACCGATAATGTCGCTGGTATCGCGCTGTATGAGCGCCATGGCTTTGTCATTGAGGGCACGGCTAAACAGTATGCCTTTAGAAACGGTGTCTATGTTGATGCCTATTTAATGGCACGCATTAGTCCACTTGGATAACTGATCTAGATCAGGTCTAGCTAGGGTTTCTTTGCGGGCGTTATAAAGTGAGGGGTGGCTCTCACTTATGTGGCGTTAGTAGATGTCGCTCGCAATAATGGTGCTTGCTGAATTATCCTTTGCTGTTATTAAGCCTGTGACCTAACGGCTATTGTGGTTTGCGTCTCGTTTCGCCTTGTTTTTGTGATGTGGCCACCTTTTGGTGCGCCTTTAAAACTATCTTGCTGAATTTAAACAGATATTTTACAAAATTTGATTCTTTATTTTGCTACACCTCCTCAATATCTATCTAACTATCTGTATTAAATAGGTATTTTCGTTTCGACTTAGATTGCTGCTACGCATATTGCCTGCTTGTTAGCCTTGCTCTAGAATCCGCCGCTTGCTGAGTGCAGCCCTTTTGGCTACACGACTTTCGCTTGATATTTCCACTAGGGGAACTTGATGTCTACAAAATTGGCTAACCCAGCGCCGTTAGGGCTTATGGGTTTTGGCATGACCACTATTTTACTTAATATCCACAATGCGGGATATTTTCCGATTGATGCGATGATTCTAGCCATGGGGATTTTTTATGGCGGTATAGGTCAAGTGATTGTGGGTATTATGTGTTTCATGCGTGGCGATACTTTTGGCACAACTGCATTTACCTCTTACGGGCTTTTTTGGCTGACGTTAGTTGGGCTTATATTAATGCCTAATGCAGGGATCGCTGCTAGCCCTAGTCACTTTATGGGCTGGTATTTGGCACTGTGGGGAACCTTTACCGCATTCATGTTTGTTGGGTCTTTGCGCTATCCTCGTGCTAAGCAATTTGTGTTTGCGTCATTGACCCTGTTGTTTTTCCTATTAGCGGCAAGAGATTTTACTGGTAGTGAATTGATCGGCACTATTGCAGGCTTTGAAGGCATTATTTGTGGGGCGAGTGCCATTTACTTTGCAATGGCGCAAGTGATTAATAATGAGTTTGGGCGCACCATTTTGCCTATCGGTGAGCTTAAACGCTGATTAATAAGTCGTGAGTCACTGAAATTAGTTCTATAAAAAAGGCTGCTCAATGCAGCCTTTTTTTATGAATCATGGCCCTAGTTTTTGGCGATAGGGCTTAAGATGATCTCAACACGGCGGTTTTGAGCACGACCCGCTTTAGTGTCGTTACTGGCAATAGGACGAGACTCGCCCATGCCATGAGAGGCGATGCGTTGGTTAGCAATCTGTTGTGACGCTAGGTAATTTGCCACTTCGCTTGCGCGCACTTGAGATAGGCGAAGGTTGTAAGATTCGCTGCCAGAGCTATCAGTAAAGCCCATGATATTGAGTTTGGTTTCATCATACTCTTTACCCACTAAGGCAACACTGTTAAGTACTTGCTTAGCACGGTCACTGAGATGTGATTGATCGACACCAAAAGTGATCTCATTAGGCATATTGAGAATGATATCATCGCCGCTACGGGTCACACTTACGCCTGTTGATTGCAGCTGCTTACGCAACTCTGCTTCTTGCACGTCCATATAGTAGCCAATACCACCGCCAACTGCCGCTCCCGAGGCCGCACCGATCAAGGCGCCCTTACCGCGATCGCTTTTGCTGGAGGAGGCCACTCCAATTGCTGCGCCTGCAATAGCACCAATAATCGCGCCATTGGTTGCTTTAGCATTTTGGCTTTCATTGGTGTAAGGATTGGTGGTTTGACAGGCAGAGAGCAAAAGGCTTGCGCTGACGATCATCCCGATGAGCGAGAGTTTATTGTTATGCATAGAGACCCCAAACGATACGCGGTGGCGCATCATTTATCTGTATTGACTAGAATGGTTGCGATTGTCGCATTTATGTTGCAAGGCATTAAGCAGATTATGCTTGTCGCTGTTTAACTGATGGTAAATTAGCCACATATCGCTGGCGAACATATGGTTTCACCAGCGAATTTACCTATTATTAGTTTTGCTGCGATCCCTGTATGTTACGGATAAACTCGCAAGCGGGTTGGTCGAGGTAGCGCTTGGAGATGTAGCTTTGGCTGCGTGCTTTAGTGATAAGAAACCCTTGTTCGGTCTCTTTTATCTGGTCCATTTCATCCCACAACACCTGAGTGTCAACATAAAGTGATTTTGTGGTTATTCCCAGCTCGTCTATGGTTAGGTCCACTTCATTACCTGCCGCTTTACTCCACATCTGGCGCAGTAGCCACCATGGGCGTTTGAATTTGATACTCAGGCCTTCGAGAAAACCTAAACCGATAATAAACCAAGATGCGTAGTTATTCGCACCGGTCAGCAGCAGCGCTGTGCCGATAACAATAAAGATGATGGCCTTGGCATACACTTTTTTCGACGGATTAGAGGGAACTGATTCATCGAAACATTCACTATAGTAGGACTTGTCGAGAATAAATTGTGTGGTATAGCGAAAAGAAGTGTCCATTAAAGTCACTCATTTGAAAAATTGTCCTTAGTGTAATGACAATAGAATTTTGTGCAAATTTATACTAGCTTTAAAGTTTGAAATGTTAAATCTGTTAGATCGCCAGGGAGCTTGTGATGTCATTTGTACCAAAGGGATATGTAAAGTGCCAAAAGACGCAAGTATTTGCCGTTAACTCTATCCCAGCTATCTATCGTGAGCGTCACTTTACTCGTCGCGGGGTATACGAGCAGATCCATGTTATTCGTGGTGAACTGATGTTTTACGGCTACAAAGACAAGGAAGGCGATGTTGAGCGAGAGGTAAGATTAAAAGCCTCTGAAACCGCGATCTCTCATCCTGAATATTGGCACAGTATCGCACCGTTAACCGACGATACTCAGTTTGAGATTCATTTCTATATAAAACCAGAAGCCTTAAACAACCCTTAAACAACCGCTTACCCAAGCAAGGTTTAGCTTAAGTTTTCTTTGTGGCCACCTCTGCCTAACTTTTCTTCAACCTTTCCTTTTGCTGATTGGTAGAAATGGTGGCAGATGAACGCAGCGTTAACAATCATTAACATGACTCTTACAATTAGCCTGGTTAGAGTGCTGGCTAATCACTGTTCAACTTATTCTATCAACACTACTCGCTAAGGAAAGCCGATGACTGTTAATCAAGCCAATAAAGCCCAGCAAACCAAAGCTAAGTCGAGTGTAAAACACGAGAAATTTAGCTGGATGGATATTGTTGAAATGGATACCCACTTTGCGCTGTTTCAATCCATGAGGCGTTCTAAGACACTGACCATAATGGTCATTATCGGTGTGATTTTAGCCGCTGGATTTGTGTTTTTTCTCTATAAAATGGCAGGTCATTAGGTGCAGCGGCTGGCAATAAGGCGATAGATTCACAAAGGTTTAATGAAAGGAAGATGTTTATGGTTGCAGGCTTTGTTACTGAACTCTTTATCTGGTTCTTTTGGGAGTTATTGCTCTCATTTGTGCTCTATACCACGGGCGCAGTAGTGCTTGCGGTATTCTCATTTGGTCGGATACAAAAACCACTCTATTGGCCAGCAATGTTCCATCATGAAAAGCGTTTAGCCAAAAATGACTTTTATAGCGTTTACCTAAGTGGGTTTTTCTTTTATTTAATCCTCTTTGCCTTGATTGTATGGCTGTAACTCTTGGGTTGAGTTAACCAAACAATCTTGGCAAGGCTTCTGCTAGGCGGCTTCGTAGTGATTGCGCTGCGCTGGCAGATCACTTAAATATTGAACAAACTCTACCTCATAGCCGTTGGGGTCAATAAAATAGACATTGCGTCGATGTAGATTGACTGCCCCATCTTTATCGACAGTAAAGCCTTCATCCGCTAAACGTTGGATTACAGCCTCAATGTTGTCGGTGACAAAAGCAAAGTGCGCTAAGCCAACTTGGTGGCCGGTTAAGTCTCTATTTTCTCCTTCTCCATCATCATTGAAGGCAAGGTATTGATAGTCATCGCCAAAATGAACCCAGCTTCGAGGTTTGCCGTACCAATTCCCTTGCCCACCCCCTCTAATATGCCAGTGGGGAAACGCGGCGCGATAAAAGCTTAGTGTATGGTCAATATCGGTCACGACTAGGTTGATGTGCTCTAGGTGAATCATGGTTTAACTCCTTATTTTATTGTTTATATGTGGTGGTGTTACATACCATAAGCGTATTCTTGCTGCTTGGGATAAGCGCGATTTTGATGTGCATCTCTAATGGATAGCAGTGCACCGCTGTATTGGTGGAGCATATAGAGGCTGTAATCTATGCGTGATCTTAGGTCTTCATCGCGCGGGTTGACTGGCAGATCACTGTCTAATACTTGCTGCACATTCCGTATGATGAGGTGATCAGGAATAGGGACGATTTTATTGTTCTTTAGCGCATTCATTTTCAGCTCGGCAATGGGGTAGGCGCCGCTTATTCCACTCGATACCGCGACAAGTAATGCAGGCTTATGTGCCGTGTTTTGTCCATCAATCATTAAAAGAAAGTTCTTCAATAGCGGAGAGGCCATTCCGCCCCATTCTGGTGTGATAAGGACGAGGGCGTCAGCGTGCTTAATTTGCTGGTTGAGTGTCTCAAAGCCACTGCCATTAAGTGATTTAGTTCCACTATCACCATCCCAAAAAGGCAGGTTAAATCGACACAGTTCAAAGTGAGACACTGACGTGAAGCCGTGGTCTTGGCGGGCAATATACTGTGCTACTTTAGCACTTTGTGATGCGGTTCTCTGACTGGCACTGATGATAAGCAACTTCATAAAGTAAACCTTTTTGTTTATTTAATGTTTGTAAGGTAAATGCTTTACTTAAGTTTGTAAAGAGTAAAGTAAATAAAAAAGTTTACTTAATTACTGGATCGGTAATAATGTCACCATGAACAAGCCTGTGCGGAGTATTAGGTGTCAAAAAAAACCAGTGAGAAAATTGTCGACTATCTAAAGATCAATGGCCCAACAACAGCCAAGGTGCTGGCACAATGTTTTAGCTTAACCACAATGGGGGTGCGCCAGCATCTTCAAGCATTGGAAGATGATGGCCTGTTGTCTGTCGAAGATAGAAAGGCGAGCCGCGGGCGTCCAACACGTTATTGGGCGCTGACCGAAAAAAGCCACCCACTGTTTCCGGATCGCCATGATGAACTGACCAGTCAACTGATTGAGTCGGTGAGAGTCGTATTTGGTGATGGCGGATTGGACAAACTGATTAGTCACAGGGAGGCAGCCAGTCAACAGCTCTATCATCAAGCGCTGGATGGCCATGAAACGATTCGAGATAAGCTTGATGCATTGGCACAATTACGCACTCAAGAGGGCTATTTAGCGACGGTAGAGATCGATGAAAATAGCTTTTGGTTATTAGAAAATCACTGTCCGATTTGTGCTGCTGCCACAGTATGTGCGGGGTTTTGTCGCTCAGAGTTACAACTTTTTCAACACTTATTTAAAGGCATGGCTGTGGTGTCCAGAGAGGAGCATATTATTGAAGGTGCACGCCGCTGTGCCTATAAGGTGGTGCCATGTTAATCTGGTTAACCGATGGAATCTAAGCGTTTTCGGTTAGACCGCTTTATTAGTGGCAAGCTGCAGATACCCAAAAAACAGATACGGCCCATGCTTGCTGCGGGGCGCGTGCGAGTCGATGGTATTATCGCCCGCGATATGGATCAAATTGTGGATCAATTTTCCCATGTGGTGGTTGATGATATCACGCTGCAACAGCGCAGTGCTCACTACATCATGCTGCACAAGCCGATTGGTGTAGTGTGTGCGACCAAAGATGAGCAGCACACCACGGTTATGGAGCTACTTCCGGCTAACTCACCTCAAGATCTGCATATTGTTGGACGCTTAGATCTCAACACCTCCGGACTGGTGTTGCTGACCAATGATGGTCATTGGTCTCGGCAATTGATGTCACCGACACAAAAGATCCCTAAGCAGTATCTGGTTACTCTAAAACATCCCCTGACGCCCGCTTATATTGAGGCATTTACTAAAGGTTTTTACTTTGAGTATGAGGATATTACCACTCTGCCCGCCGAGTTGCAGATCTTAGGGCCAAACCGGGCATTGGTGACGCTCTACGAGGGCAAATATCATCAAATAAAACGAATGTTTGGCCGCTTTAGAAATCAAGTCATGGCACTGCATCGCATTGCTGTGGGCAATATCGTGTTAGATGAAAACCTAAAGCCAGGGCAGAGTCGACCACTTACTAAAGCAGAACAGGATTATTTTTAAAACACAGTTTTTTGTGAGAGCTTAATCATTGTATGAGTAAGGGCTATTTATTACCTTGTAAAAATTGTGTTATATCTATTAGATAATTCAAATTAACTTGGGCCCTTATGACCAGTCAGACATTAAAGAAGATCCGTGAACTCGATGTTTTTTGCTTGATGGTTTTTAAGGTCATTTTTCAAACGGGCCATGCAAATATTGCGGCGAAGCAACTTAATGTCTCTGCGCCTAAAATTAGTCGTTGCTTGAACATGTTAAGAGCGACATTTAATGATGAACTGTTTTACCGGCGCCAATTAGGGCTGAAACCCACTCCTCTAGCAGAATCTCTGTTTGAACCCATTTGTCAATTTTGCGACTCAGTCTTAAAGATAGAGCAGTCGATGGCAGATAAAGGCTTAGAACATACGCGCGATAGCCTTAAAATTGCCGTAACCCCAAGCATTATGGCTAGCCTCTCTCTAACTTATGCACGCAGTAACGAGCGCACAAATATTGGTCGCGTGCAGTTCATCTTATGGGACAGCGATTCTGCTGATTTGATTCATAATGGAGAGGTTGATTTGGGGGTCGCATTTGATCCCTGTGACGACCACGTGTTGTGCAGTGAACCCGTTGCCAGCTTGTCGCACATCTGCATTGCAGCAAACGAGGAGCACGATATCTGGTTAGTACCCGATGGCGTGACACTCGAAGAGGTCTGCAAATACCCATTTTTATGTCTCAACAGTAAAGGCTTCAATGATAAGCTTGACCCGTTAGAGGTGTTCGCTCGTCAATCAGGTATAGAGATAAAAAATATTGAGCGTGTGGGATCAAGAGATGAGTGGTACAGCAATATCCTCACCATGCACTCGTTGGCCTTTCTCAGCTGCTCAGAGGCGGCTATTTGTGGCTCTTTACCCGGTATTAAAGTCATGCCGCTAAGCGACGCTGAAGTGGCGCGATTACACGGTGAAAGCATGGCCCCACAGTACTTACTGATTGAAGCTCCCGAAGGCTACCGCCGCTATTCCAACGATCAAAGATCATTATTTATTCAGTTAATCAAGCAGCTAGTATCAAAAAGTTGATTTCAATTATTGAAATTCACTATTTCACATCTTGAAATTTCTGTTAATGAATCTTTAAATTGCTGTCACAAGTTGGAATCAAATTTATAACATTTAAGCGTATCTCTCTTATATTTGGTGTACTGCAATAGCAGAAATACCAAGAAAGGGATATGGCGATGAAAAAAAATAATAGATCCTTATTAGCCATGGCACTGGTTTGTGCCATGGGTTTGAGCGCATGTGGTAGTGATGGCGAAGATGGTAAAGACGGTGCACCTGGAACCCCAGGTACACCCGGAACGCCTGGTACTCCAGGAGCACCTGCGGGTGCAACTGTTGATACCGTCACCACCGCAGCGGACTTTATGTTAACCCTACAACCTGCAGATATCGTAGTAGTTGGAGCTGATGACTTCACTATTAAGTTCACTGCAACTGGTAAAAATAGCAAAGGAGATGATGTTCCATTTACAGGCCTTGATAAAGTGGCGTTGTATGTCACCAATCTGGTTGCAAACGACACAGATACTGGCGCGCCAATGTTGTGGTCTAACAATGCATTAGTCAATGAGTTTGGCTCTAGCATGTACTGTACCCCAACAGGTAAAGCCACAGCGCGCGGTGGAGCAGAAGTTGACGCGTGTACCTTAGTTGAAGACGCAGAAAACCCAGGGACTTATATGGGCTCTTGGGAACATGATGGTAATGCGCCTGTTGTCAGTGCCGACGGCGATCCAAACAGCTTATTCAGAGTCATGGTTCGTACGTATAACATAACTGATGCTACGGGTGTTGGTATTGGTGACAAGTTACTATCGACTCCTCTTGATTTCACTCCTGCAACCGGTGAGCTTGCCGTTTCTACCAAAGACTCAGTATCAAATGCGGCCTGTATTCAGTGTCACAGTGAGCTAACGGGTTACGGTGAAGGCGATATGCGTATCGCAAATATCGGCGCACACCATAACTATCAGAAAGTTGAAAACTGTATTACTTGTCATAACCCAGCTTACGCTGGTGGACAGGATGATCCAGAAAAAGGCTTTAATGCTAACTGGAATGCAATGATCCATACCATCCATGCTGGTGGCGTACTTGCTGAAGATGGCTTGTTAGTGGGTGATGCATTAGATGAGTTTGCTGGGGTTCACTTCCCTGCTGAGCTAAGTGAATGTACCACTTGTCATGATAACGGTACGCAGTGGAACGACAACATCTATGTAGAAGCTTGTCTCTCTTGTCATATGAATGTTGACTTAGCCACGGGTGAGAATCACCGCGGTATCATTCCTGGTAGCGATGCGGCCTGTTCTGGTTGTCATGGTGCAGGAAGTTTGAGCCCAATGGTTGCTCATAATGTGGGTGGTCGTGATAAGGTCTCTGATGCATTTGCCTTCGACTTTACCTCTGCCGTGGTTACAGCAACGGCTGACCCTGCAGTATCGACTTTGACCGTTATGGCTAACGTGACACTTAATGGCGCAGCAGTGGCTGATGGTACTGACTTTAGTGAATACATGACCAGTACTCGTCGTGGATTGCTAATTGGTAATCTTGACGCCGATGGAACACCGACTCGTGGTTTAGGTATGTCAGTGATCAGTGATGTCGTGAGTTTGTCTGGCGGTGTATTGACTGTTGCTAAAGATTTTGATGCAACGCGTTTAATGGGTCCTATCTACGTGACGGCTGAAGTTCAAGTCTGTGCAGAAGGCGATATGGTTGTTAAATGTACCACAAATACAGATGGTGACATTGAGCAGCTTGGTGTAGCCAATAGCGCGCCAATCAAGTACTTCAATTTGTCAGACCCGACTGCTGCAACAGTGATTGCTCGTATGGACGATCCTGACCGTGTCACAGTGAGCGAAGCTCAGTGTAATACTTGCCATGGTAACCTAACACATGTGAAAGGGACTCACGGCGCGACTGAGTTCACCCAATGTATGGATTGCCATAATAATACGTGGTACGGATCTTTCCATGGTGATGTTGCTTACGATACAGGTGAAGTTGATGCCGATGGCGATCCAATCTTTGCCAATGTACCAGGTCTAACCTTTAGTAACCGTGATCTTGTTACTGTAGCTCACCGTTTCCACAGTGGTTCGTGGGATGGCGGCGGAATCTACTTTGATAAGAATATGGAAACTGTTGGCTACCCAGCGCTTGCAACAGACTGCCAAGCTTGTCACAAAGAAGGTGCTAAATTGTTTGCCGCTGATGGTGGATTAACTTCTGGCAAACGTGCAATTAAGGTGAGTGCGACAGAGTATATCTCACCTATCGCAGAATCTTGCCGCTCTTGCCACATTCAAGGTTCAGCGCTTGCGCACTTTGAAAGCAATGGTTCTTATGTTGAAGGTTCACCTGCTACAACAGCTGACCTACCAGTAGAATCTTGTGCAACGTGTCACGCCGAAGGTAAAACATACGGTGTTGATAAAGTCCACATGGGAGGCGGACACTAGGTCATACTTAGATATATGATCTAGATAATAATAGTTCTCTTAAGGTGGGCTCACCCCTGCTAGTAGCCCACTGAGATAGAAGTATTTTGGGGACCTTTTAAAGGTCCCCCTTTTTTTGCTTACCTAACTCAGCCAATCAATCGTGTTTTGTTGCTCGCCATTGGCCTAAGTGGCATGTTGGCACACCAATTCCTTTAGGTTAGTTTCTGTTTTGCCGTTATTGGACTAAGTTAATTAGATACCGCACTACAATTTCGGACGATATGTTTGCAGCACGAAATACCTTAGAGCGCGCCTTTCTCATAGCAATAAAAGAATCTTTTATTGCATTGCTTCCTTTTATTGTCGTCAATTCATTGCTGGCACTGGTGCTAGCCATTGTTGATGTGTGGCAACCCACTTGGCAGCAGAGTAATGGCTACTTATGGTTAAGTCAGTTTGGCCAAATTCTATTTAACTTCTTTCCGCTGATGGCGTTATTGTCACTGTCATTTCACTTTTCTAAATACCTTGAGCTTTCAGCGGTGGCGGTGGCCTCGGTTTCCATTGGTTCACTAATCGCCTTACATATTGACTCCCACCAACAGATGGCAATGACCCAAGGTTTTTCGTTTCTATTTGGTGATGCAAGGGCGATCATCTTGCCGATTTTAGTGGCTTATCTGTTGCGATTCTTCATGGGGATTAAGGCGATTAACTTTCTTAAAAGCACTCAGCTAAGTAGCTATCTTAAATTGCATCTCAACCTACTGTTTCCTTTGATCACCTGCTTTATTGCGGTGACCATGGTGATGTATGCCAGTAGCTTCTTACTGGGTCAGCTGTTTGAGTCTTTTAAGCTAGGGCTTGAAAGCAGCGGTTTATTTAGTCAGCTAATTGTCAGGGTGATCTCTACCCATGTGCTGTGGTGCTTTGGAGTGCATGGCGATATTGCGTATATGTTGGTGCTTGGTATCGATAATGGGTTACAGCAAATCGCCCCTAACTTAACGCTGTCGCAATTTACCGATCTGTTTGTGTTACTTGGTGGTAGTGGTGCAACGCACTCATTGCTCATCGCTATTTTTATCGCCTCAAAAGATAGAAATATGCTTAACGTCGCTAAACTATCACTGCCGTTTGTGCTGTTTAATATCAATGAGATTTTGATTTATGGCTTGCCTATTATCTTTAATTTGCGGCTTATATTGCCTTTCATTATTGTGCCTGTCGTTAACACGTTAGTGGGCTATCTGCTTGTGAGTGCGGGGTGGATAACGTTTAGTGGCAATGAGTTTCCCTGGATAATGCCTATATTGTTAAATGGGTTTGTGGCTGGCGGCAGTATGGCCATTCCGCTATTACAGCTACTGCTTATCGCCGTTGGTGTGGCCATCTACCTGCCGTTTGTGCGCCATTACAGCTTGCAGGGCAAAGGTGATAATTTTGATAAGGACCTTATTAAACGTATTCAGTTGCAAATTGATATCGACAAAATTGCCGAGCGAAACTATACCCTGCGTCAGAGCGAAGATTTACAAACTAACGTCGCCTTAGAGAAAACCATTAAAGAGGTGCTCAATGGTGAACTACTGCTCTACTATCAGCCTAAGGTGTCATTAGTCAGCCGCTGTGTGGTGAGCTATGAAGCATTATTACGATTGAAGAACAGGTCAGGGGAGGTGGTTGGGCCCTATTTTATCCCAGACTTCGATCAAGCCGGTTACGGTAATTTAATCGACAGTTTTGTGATTAACCGCTTGGCGAAAGATATGCGCCAATGGGCAGCTGAAGCGTTTCATCCCAGAGTTAGTCTTAACCTCAACCCAAATAGTGTGGTGGATAAAGCCACCCAAGACTTGCTGGTAGAATGTCTGGCTGACTATGCGCAGAGTATCGATATCGAGCTGTTGGAGTCTGCTTTTATCTCCGATCTGCAGAGTGTCGAACAGAGCATGGTAAATCTAAGGGCCTATGGCTTCTCGTTTGTGATTGATGATTTCGGGACTGGTTACTCCAGTATTAGCTTACTGAGTAAAATCAAAATTGATGGTATCAAGCTAGACCGAAGCATCTTAGAAAATATTAAGCACGAGAAGGGGCGTATCTTATACCGGCATACCTGTATGCTGTGCAAAAGCCTAGGGTTTCATTTGGTTGCAGAGGGGGTTGAGACTATAGAGGAGGAGATTTTTGTCCGTTCGGCAGGGATAGATACGGTGCAAGGCTGGTTGTACGCTAAAGCGCTACCAAGGCAAGATGCCAAGCATTTCGCGATACTGCAAGATAAACTGAGCGAAAGGAAATTAGCAGGCACTAAAAAGGGAGCCGAAGCTCCCTAATCGATTATTGACTGCGTTGTAGTTTTAGCAACCATTTACCGTAGAGGTATATGCCGACAGCCGAAATGGTACCGATAGCGGCAATGATGTACCACGCCATACCAATATTATGGGTGTTATACAGCAATGTCGTCAGTGATTGCGCCGACTCGCCGGTATAACTTACCAAAGTGGTAAAGGCTTCCCCTTGAGGAATGGCGGCAACATCGCTTGGACTCATGCCTCGCTGGGCAAGTAGCTCCAGAGAGAAAATCTCTTTCGAGGCATAGATCTCATACAGCTTAGGACCGAAGTAACCTTCAAGGCCCCAACCTATCCCTTGCGGTAGCATGACAAAGCCCAAATACATCGCCTTCTTGCCCTCAGGGGCAATGTTCCCCATGAACTCATTTTTCTTGGGGCTAATCATCATTTCGCCAAATGAGAACATCACAATCGCTAACACTATCATCCACGCAGCATTGGTCGCGCCAATTAATACAAATGCAATGATGCTCAATAGGCAGCCAGCTAACATGGCGGTGGTAATGCGATACTTGGCGGTCAGGGCGGCTACAAGGAAGCAGCTGGTCATGATCATCCCCGCATTGAGGTTAAGCATCCCTTCTGGCATCACTTTCGTGCCAGTATTGTCCAGACCCAGCCAGAACTGTAAAACACCATTAGAGGTCCCTTCTGGGCCAAATAGGCTGGTGACTATCACGCTAGTATCGACCCACTCTGCGATATGAATTGGCAGAACATCAAATAACGAGTTGAACAGGAACCAGAAGCCAGCAAACACCAACATATAGTAAATAACCACTGGTTTTTTCAGTTCATGCCAGGCGTCTTTCCACAGGGCTTGTTGAGTGATCTCACCGCTTTTGATTTTGCGGTTACGCTCCATGCGCTCCTCTTTTCCTGGCTCTTTGTAGGCAAGCAGGAACAGGAAGTTAAGCGAGATAATGGCCGCACAAGCATAGAACACATTGTCCCAAGAGAGTTGGCGCATATGCACGGCAACCAGTGGACCTAAGAAGCCACCTATGTTGACCACTTGGTAGAATATCCCCCAAGCCATTGAGGTGTTTTGTCTACCGGTTGAGAGCACCAAGGTGCCTTGAATACCGGGTTTAAATATCCCCGTTCCCCCTGCGAGCAATATTGCGCCAAACAGGAATCCCCAGAAGTTGGGGAAAAAGGCCATCACTAAATAGCCTGAGATCTTGATGATGGTGGAGGCAAAAATGGTTTCCTTGTAACCGACGCGGTCTGAGATACCGCCAGTAAACACAGGGATAAAGGTTTGCATTAAAGCCCAAATTGAGATGATCACACCGTAGTCGTGCAGGCTGATCCCTAAGCCACCTTCGGAAACTGGTGCCTTGGCATAAAGCCCCGCACTGGCTTTGACGCCGTAGTAAGCGATACGCTCAACCAGCTCCATGCCGCCGACTATCCAGAATATATAACTTAAGCTGGCAATGGAGGCCCACATACCCAGCTGCTTAACTTCACGCAGATCATTGTCTGCGTAAGCATCTTTGGAGTCGCTCATACCCTTCCTTTTACTCTTATTTTATTGTTGTTTTATTCGCAATGATGTTGATCTTGCGATAATCGCTTGTGATTGCAGAGCACACTTTACCTAAATTTGAAGCTAAAAACCAAAGTGATTGTAACGAGCGGGGGGGTTGCGGTGCTGGTAATAAAAAAAGAGCGCCATCGGCGCTCTTTTTAGTGGCTTTAGATTGTCGCTATTGGGCTATAACGGCCAAGCTTGCGTACCATCAACGGGTACAGCTTGTAGATCTAGGCCATAACAGTAGTCACCTGGGGCATACACATAAACAGACTTAGGCACTAAGGGGTAGCCAAAGCTCGCAACTTGGGCTTTAGCTGCATCAGTGGTGGCTAGCCCCCACATCTGATAGAAGTCACGATAGTCCAGATGGGTAGAATAACTCATGGCAATCATCAAAAAGTCATTGTTACTGATGTTTTTAGCGCTCTGTAAACTAAAACTGTCAAACCCAATGCTTGCCCGTTTGGCGAGCCAAGTGGCGTCATCGGCTTTCGCCCGTTCAAATTCACGCAGTAAAATGTGCACTCGTGCAAGTAGGTGCCAGCCATTTTGCAGTGCGCCCAGTTTCTGCGCCGCCACCATGGTTTGCAGCATGGTGGCCATGCCGTTTGACCAGCTGGTCAGTTTGGCGGCCTGCATGTAAGCAAAAGGGTCGGCTTGATTTTGGCTCGCTTGCAGTACATCAAACTCATCTTGGATCGATAGACCTTGGCATGACGGCAGCTTGCCGCTCTCCTTGTAAGCCCGTGACTTGGTGTAATAGGAGTAAGGGTTGGTGGACGCATGTCCTTCGTGGCCATCGAAACGCAGACGGCCCTTCTCTAAACCATGGCCTAGCTCATGGATATCGCCATGACCTGTAGGGCTGAATGACCAACTCGCATCATAGGGATTCCCCGAGCAACCCGAACCACAAGTAGGTTGATCGGCATTCATGTGTTTAACCATATCTAGGTTATCCATTTGCCAGCCATTGAGGGTTGCAAAGTCAGTGATCTCACTGACCTCATCTATAAATGGTCCCTTAAAACCTGCCAATAGATGTGGGTAGTTGTGCACATGAGTCATAATTGCCTGCGCCATTTTTTCTGGGGTATCCCAAAGCGGCTCGTGGCTCATGGTTTTTTTCATCTTATCGAGGCGAGAGTGCACCTCAAAGTGGGCGGTGGCGAGCTCGGCCCAATCGTAGTCACCTTTTTCTAACGCTTGCATAAAGGCACTGCCATCCATGCCTTCGCGCCAGTATGGGTGTTGACCTATATGGCTAACATCCAATGTCACAGGTAGGTCATTGGCGCTAAACTTTACCTGTAGTGGTCCACCGTAAGGTGAGGTGAGTTTGATGGTTTCACCTGGTTTTATTTCGATATGGGTGGACTGTAAAAACTTGGCGCGGTTGTAGCCATTACTGGCAAATTCATGGGTCGAGCCTGAACGCTGGGTATTAATAAACACCCAAGTGCGTAATGCGCTGTTGTCGCTACGCGTGATGGTTAAGGTTTGCCCAGGGATTGCATAGACGCCTGCGGATCTAAAACCTTGTTTACTCACAAGGTTAATTCGTTTATCACTTGGGGTAATGTGGCTAAAGTCAGTGCGGCTAAAATTACCTAAGTCTTTAGGTACAGCGTTGATATCACGAGTGTTATACACAGTATGGTCGGCATAGAAGGCTTTTAGGTATTCCATTGTTGGTGTCGTCGCCACATCCATCGGATAGCTAATCTCCTGGCGGTAACTGTCGCCGAGCAGGATGAGATACTTATATAACTGATGGTCGCTGAGAGCGAAGATATCGCGCTTGGCGCTATCAAACCCCATGATGCTTGCTCGGATCTGATTAAGGCCTGCGCGGTACTTATCCTTAAAGTTAGCGTCGCAATCGGTGGCGCAGTTCGCTAAGTTAAACGGCGACGTCTCATCTTTAAATAGGCTTAGCCAGACCTGCTCATTAGTCAGTGAAGGCTTAGCATCGAACATGGCTGTATAGCTTGACCAGTCGGCTTTATCGGCACCGAAAAAGTTTCCTGGGCCGCCAGGGCCTTGCATAGAAAAGCCCATTGCACCTAGTACGGTTTGGGTCAGCGGCACACTGTTCCAGCTGTGCATATGCATATAGAGCAGCGGGGTCTTATTGTGTTGCAATGTAGCAAGATTTTCAGCCACTAAGGCGTCATTAAAGGTTTCTGTAGACCCAGTGACCACCAGTTCAGCCTCAGCAAGACAACTACTCAGCTGCGCTTCAACGTTACAACGGCTAACTTGCCAGTTAGGAAATTGCGTGGTTAACCATGCGCTGATGCGGCTGCTGCTCCAGTCGCTTATCAAAAATAGCCTGATCTGTTTTTCTTGAGCAAGAGTGGTCGCATCTTGATTGGCTAACCAACCTAATAGCTGCTTCATGCTCGGTTCAAAGTCGAGGTTATTGCCGTTGTGCATGCCTGAGATAATGTCACTGCCAAAGGCGGCATTGCGCTGAGTGTTGATCTCACTGGCGGCAGCGAAGAGTCGTCCACCATTACCTCTGATCAGTTCAAAACTCTTACTGCTTGGATAGCCATTAGCGCCAAGGCTCATCTGGATCATTTGTGAGTGCTGACCAGAATCGTAGCGCACCACATTATCTTGGTAGATAGTCTTAAGAAAGGCGCTGTGCTCTTGTCGATAGCTGTTAATAAGCTTGAGTGCGCGATCTATCACTTTGGTTTCTAACCCTGTGATCAAACTGGCATCTCCAACACGGGACGCGGCACTAATTTGATCTTTAAGGCTAAGGGTCAGTTGATCTTCGCTGCTTTTTCCTGCGCCATCGGTCACCGTGAGTGACAGGGTTATATCGGCATCTTGTACTAGGCTATTGGCATCTACCGTAACCGACGCACTGTCGGTACCAGTCAGTTGTACGCTGGGGCCATTAAGCTGTTGCCACTGATACTGGGTTACGCCCTCGTTGTAGACGGTAACTTGGGCGGTCAGTGTTTGCACTTGATGATTCCATGCTTGCAGATCTGGCCCTAGGGCGACAGTAGGCGCCTGTGCTAAAGGCGGCGTAATGTTGCCACCATTGCCGTTATCACCGCTATTATCGCCGTCATCAGAACCGCCACCGCAGCCCACTAAACCTAATATCAGACAGCTTGGGATCAACCACTGCTTCATTTTTAACATCCATTAATGATTTTGCTACATTGTGATGACGTTTCAGGCTTAATGCAAACAATAGAGTTAAATAACTAATTAAAACAAAGGTTAAGGCGAGATTTTGACGTTTGCGGTTATTTTGACGCTGTGGTTAAGGTAAATATTAATGTGAAATTTAATCTTTAGACTCACGCGTAGAGTGATTTGATTTCGATCAATGAACATTAGGGTTTTAACAAATGTGATCTACTACTATGTAGGTATTATTGTTCACTGGCACTATGGTTAACTAAGGAGTTAATTTTGACTCTGTAACATTAACTTCAGTAAGGGAATATGTCATGTCCGCCACTCACACTCAGTTTGAACAGGAAAAGATAGGGCAAGGAAACGACCCAGAGATAGGTTTTTTTGAGCGGATAAAGTCGGTGCGTTTTCAGCTTAAGCTGAATGTGTTTTTGGTGGTTATTGCGCTTATCTTTTTAGGGTATAAAGGGATATCGGGTATGCAAGACGCCGGAGACTCCATCGGTGAGCTTTACCAGCAGGGGATGCAGCACAGCATTCGGGCCGGCAAAGTGCTAAACGAGCTCGAAAAAGCGCGCAGTGGCTTATTGCTTGGGTTTCAGCATGATCCCAATAGTCAGTTTGCCGATATGCACAATCATCCGTTGTCATTTCATATCGATGCTACCGAGGCCTCAATCCAGCTGCTGCATAGTATCGTCGACAATGAGATATTAAGCTCAGATTTAGATGACGATGAGCGTCAGCAAGTCAATCAGTTGGTGAACTTGCTCGATAAAGTCACTGAGGATGGCTTTAAGCCTGCGTTGCAGGCACTCAGAGAGGGTGACTACAGCCTCTCAAACCAACTATTGTTAACCCAAATTAACCCCCTATTTAAAGATATTACCGCGCAGGCACAATCCTTTTTAGACTTGCAGATTGATGAGGCGAAGCAGAGTTTTGAGCTGTCACAAAGTAATGTCTCTGTTTACATCGTACTGGTCGCTATCTTCTCGGGGATCAGCATGTTGGTGATTATCTTCAGCTCGACCTTAATCATTCGTCGGGTCAGTGATTCTGTGACGCAATTAGAAAACACCGCAATAGAGATTGCCTCTGGTAACTTAACCAAGCGGATAGCGCTTGATGGGAATGATGAGTTTTCTCATATTGCGGATTATGTTAATCAGATCACTCGTGGTTTTCAGCAAGCGGTTAACAACACTCATCAGTCAACGTCGCGTCTTGCAAGCTCTGCCGAAGAGAATGCGGTGGTGTCCACGCAGACCCAGCGCAATGTGCTTGATCAGCAGCAACAAACCCAATTAATTGCCACCGCTATCCATGAATTTACCGCAACCGTGCGTGAAGTTGCTCAAAGTGCAGCGGCGGCAGCTACGGCATCGGAAGAGGCAAATAGTGCCGCTCATGGCGCGCAAGTTGTGGTCAATGAGAGTATTTCAGTGATCGAAGCCTTAGCGGAAAAACTCGATGGTGCCAGCGAAGCGATGACACTACTGGCGCAGCATTCCAATGAAATTGGCACTGTGGTTGATGTGATTCAAGGGATTTCAGAACAGACTAACTTACTGGCACTGAATGCCGCGATTGAAGCGGCAAGGGCGGGTGAACAGGGTCGAGGTTTTGCTGTGGTAGCCGATGAGGTGCGCTCGCTTGCTAAGCGCACACAAGACTCTACCGAAGAGATCCAGAAGATGATCCAGCGGCTGCAACATGGCGCCCAAAGTTCGATGCAGATGATGCAAAGTGGTACCGAGCAGGTGAAACTCAGTGTCGACAAATCGCAATCGGTACGCAACGCCTTGGTGCAGATCATGGACAGCATTGAGCAGATCAATGCCCTGAACGCGCAAATCGCCACCGCGTCTGAGGAGCAAAGCTCAGTCACCGAAGAGATTAATATTAACATCACCAATATCAGTGATATCTCTGATCAAACGGCGGCAGGAGCACAGCAGAGCAGTGCAGCGACAGCGGATCTGGCCAAATTAGCCGAATCGATGGAGGCGGATATCGCTCACTATAAGGTGTAATACTAATTGGTATAACAATGTTATTAGCGCATTAGGTTAATCGTTGACATGTTAATTAAGTAGGCTGCGGGCAATACCGCAGCCTATTTTGTTGATTGCTTAGCGTAATCATAGGCAATGGATGCTCGATTGATTATAATCAAATGATAATGATTTTAGCCTAGGTATGAAGATGGAAAATAAAACAGCCCGATTCACGGTACTAATGGATCCGAGTAAAAAGCAAGCGTTTGAGCAATTGTGTGCCTCGCAAGACCTTACCCCCTCCCAAGTGGTGCGTCAGTTGATCAGAGGATACCTAGAACAGCATGATGTGAGCTATGGTCAACAGAAGCCAACTCACAATCCAAAAGTTAAAGGCTAAGGTTTTTAGGTTTAGCGGATAATGTTGGCTAGCCGTATTATGATAATTTTATTATAATGCCATTATCATTTCTGGTCGGCGTTTAGCTTAGTACCTAGAACTAATATTTTTCGACCAGATAGTTGGGGTCGACTATTTTGTAAATTAAAGAGAATTTGTGATGAGCGATACTATCCCACCATGCCCAAAATGTGAGTCTCCTTATGCCTATTCAGACGGCACTTTATTGATCTGTCCTGAATGCGCGAATGAGTGGAACCCAAATGAAGAGATCGTTGATCCAGATGCCATCATCTTGAAAGATGCCGTGGGCAACTTATTGGCTGAAGGCGATAAAGTCACGCTCATTAAAGATCTTAAAGTGAAAGGCTCTTCACTTGTGCTTAAAGTCGGCACTAAAGCGGTGATTAATCGTTTTGTTGACGCTGACCACGATATCGACTGTAAAGTGGATGGCAATGGCCAGATGATGCTGAAATCTCAATTTGTAAGAAAGCAAAACTAATAGCAATCAGTACAAAGGTGTGATGGCTATGCGCTAAAAATGCAGAGTCGAACGCTTTCTTATACTGATTGGTATCACTGCGGTTTTACATTAAAAATACCTGCCAAATGCAGGTATTTTTTTGAGCGAAACCTTAAGCTGAAAGGCAGCTAGGGGGCTCTCACCACGCTAGCATCTGGCGACTAAAAATACCACCGGCTGGCCAGTTGCCACTGCTGCTCAATCAAATCATAGGGCAAGCCTTGTTCAACACGGGCTGCACGTATTGAATCTATACGATTGTATTCGGCTTGAAGATACCAGCCTTTGGTTAGCCTATATTGATAGGATGCGGTAACAGCATAACCTCGCTCATTATTGTTATCATCGGCAGTGGCATCATTATCCGTGACATCAAACTTCTCTAATCGCACACTAAGGCGGTGTTGCTGCCAACGTCGACTCAGCAATAAATAAGCAGCCTGATATTGATTATCAACAATGTCGCGACCATCAGGAGACTGCATCAAGGTATCGCCATGCATATATTGCGCTAGCAAAAGAATGTTATAGGGTAAGTGCCATTTATTGTCGATATGAATAAATCGAGTTAACCAAGCATATTGCCCCTTTTCAACAACTCGAGTGTTGGCATTGTTATCGTAGTAACCGATAGACAACTCTCCCTGCCCCTTGTAGCGCCACTGTCCCTTAGCGTGATACCCAAGGCGATTGTCCAGTTCAATAAAGGGATCTGATGCTTGAGCCTGTTTTGTGAGCGTCCCGTTTTGTAAGCTAGGCATATTGCTCAGCGGCAAGGTTTCTTGCAGCAAGGTTTGTCTCGAACTATTGGTCCAGCCATGCCATGCCAACATCGCGCCTGCGGTATCATTGTGTTGAAATAGCGTGGCAGATAATGCAAAGTCATGTGGACTATTGCTCATTTTTCCGAGTCGCTCGACAGAGAACTCAACACCAATATGGCGAAACTCTTCCCCTAACCAACTGTTGATTGCCGAGTAACTTAAGGTATAGGGTGACGACCATGCTGTGGCAATGTTTTCCAAAGAGATATTGGGGTACATCAGGCCAAACTTAGCTTGCAGTCGCAGGCCATTTTCAAAGGGCAGGCCTCGATAGTTAATGAAAGCTTCTGTGATGCCGAGGTTATCATTTACTCCATCTAGATAGCCGTTCGCCGTTATCTGAGCAGATAACGGGTTGTCCCAGTCTAACTCATAGCTGACACCCGCTTGTGCAATAGAGAGCTGGCTGCCCTGATCAAATCGAAACTTGCCTAAGCCTCCATCTACATAAGTGTCAATGCCATCGGTGTAACTGGCTCTAATATCAACAATACCGCTAAACTTATGTTCGGCAGCGATAGCATCTGCCGCAATAACACTTAGCATCCATAGCCAATATCTCATCCTTGCCCCTTGTTAATTGAGTTCAACCACCGTGTTGTTGGCGTTTACTTGGTAGAGCGATTGTGCCAGCCAAGTCGTGAGCGCTTGTGCGTCAATGGGTTTAGAAAGGTAAAAACCTTGCCCCATTTCACAACCACGCTCGGTTAACCAGTTCAGAGTCGCTTGGTTTTCAATGCCTTCAGCGACAACGCGCAAGCCTAAGTTATGGGCCAGTTGCAGGGTCGAGTTAACAATGATCTGATCATCGCTATTGACCATTAAGTTCTGCACAAAGGATTTATCTATTTTAAGCTCATCCACTGGCAGTTGTTTAAGTTGTGCAAGCGACGAGTAGCCAGTACCGTAGTCATCAATCGACAGCTTTAACCCATGTTGTTTCAATAAGGATAGCTGCTTAATCGCGTTGTCAGGATCGGCCACAACGGCATCTTCAGTGATCTCTAAGGTGAGCGCCTCAATGGGCACTTTTTTATCTCGAATCGCTTGCAGTACATAATCACAAAACCCACCATCTTTTAAGTTCTCCGCAGAGATATTTACCGCAATGGCCAAGTTGACGCCCTGAGCTTGCCAGGCGAGATACTGTGTCAGCGCCGAGTTTATCACCCAGCGGGTTAAGGCATTCATCTGGCCCATTTTTTCAGCGATGGGAATAAAGGTATCTGGTGGGATCATGCCTCTATCTGGGTGTTGCCAACGGACCAAGGCTTCCACATGTGTTACCTTATTTTGTGCCAAGTCGAGTTTAGGTTGGTAAAAAAGTACCAACTCATCATTGGCAATGGCCGGTTTTAGTTCATTAATCAGCTGTAAGCGGTCGACACTATTAACGTCTATTTTCTGGTGATAAACTTGAATATCTAAACGGTTTTTCTTTGCATATTGCAGCGCTGTGTCAGCTTGTCTTAACAGTGTCTCCAAATCGCTAGGATAGTGGACATAACTGAGCCCAATAGTCACCTGCAAGTGCAGTGAGATATCTTGATAACAATATTCCGCTTCAATCGATTGCTGAATTTGGCCAATTAACTGCCGTAACGCTTTGGGCTCTGAATGCTCAATGGCCACCACAAACTCATCACCATTAAGACGACAGACTAAATCAATATGACTAAAGCTGCATAGACGGCGGCCTACCTCTTCTATCACCTTATCGCCCACGTCATGGCCTAAGGTGCCGTTAACTTCTGTCATGCGGCGAATATTAATTTGACACAACGCCAGCGGCGATTTTTGCTCAAACCAGCTTTGCGTTACTCGGATTAACTCATTTTTATTGCCAAGATTGGTTAGTGGGTCGTGGTAAGCCTGAAACGCTATTTTGTTTTCGCGACTCAATATCGCCTGCTGCATCTCAGTAAACTCTTGGGCCAACGCCTGCATCTCTGTACTTGAGCCAACCTCAACCTTGGAATGATAGTTACCTTTCGCAATAAAGCGCGCCTGAGTGATCAATTGGGTTATCGGTCTGGTGACCCCGCGTGCGATGACATAGGCAACCATTAACGACAATGGCAGCATTAACAGAATCAATATGAGTTGTTGCAGCCACTGTTTTTGCGATGACGCGAGTGCATCTTGACGGCTTAAATACATAAAGGCATGTAATTGTTTACCCTGAACATCGCCTACGAATGATTGCCACAACAAATACTCTTCATTGCGTTGGCTGCGCTGAATGAAGTTAGCCAGAACCTGTTCGTCATCGCTGGATAACTCACTGCCAGACAAGCTAATAATTTGCTGGTTTTGCTTGTCGTCACTCAGTACAAAACCTGTGTTGAGTCCGGTTTGTTGTGACAAGGACAGGGTCAGATAGTCACCGATAATGTAGCCAAAGCCTATCCAACCGATAATGTTGGCAGCGCCACTGGTGATGGGCGCAAACTTTAACTGATAGACATGATCACCTAATAAGTACAATGGGTTATTGTTATCAAATTCAGACCCTAATGGCGAACGAAATAGATCGCCTTGCTCTGGTCCCACTTTTACCTTGCCTTGGTTAACGCCATCGGGGGTTAACAGTAGCTCGCCAATGATCTCACCCTCTTTATCAACGGCAATCGCCAGATCGGCATTAATACGCTTGCGATGATTATTGAGAGCAACGAGAAAGCTGCGACGGTCATCATCAATAAACACCTCTTTAAGGCCAAAGTCTTTTGCGGCGGTTTCGGCAAAGGCAGACAGATAGTAGTTACGGTTATTGTATTCAGACTTAAACACCAGCTCCGCAATCGACAATTGGTTGCCCAATTGCTGCTGTTGGAGTCGGTTGTTAGCGTAGAAAGTGATAGCAAAAGAGATCGCCTGTACGGCAATCAATAACAGCATGAAAAAAGCGAATATCCTGGTTTGTATTCGATTAAACATATCGAAAATTAATATCCTTCCAAAAATTCAAAATCGTCTAAACTCTGCTGTGACGGTATGTCAGCCATCGGGGCATCGACCGTAATGGTTAATGCTCGTGCCAAAGGCCACTGACTCTCAACGGTGACAAGGTTGTCTTGGCTGAGCAGTTGCGGATGCCAAATCACCACTTGATATTGCCCTGGGGGCACCGACTCAAAGTCGATAAATCCGTTAGTGTCGGTCACACCAAAGTAGGGGGTATCTACCACTAATAGATGACCACTCATCCAGTCATGAATGTTACAGCCCATGGAGATATGGCCCACTTGGTCAAACAACATCGCTTGTTGGGCATTGTCCTTACGCAGCTTGAACGAAAAGCGTTTTGGCCCAGAAGCGGAGTAGATATGATGGGTGATATCGTCATCATTCACAAATTGTAGTTCATAACCTTTTTGAATCACGGTGATATAAGGCGTGAACTGCTTATTATTTTGGTGGATTTCGATTGGCTCTCTTATGGCGTTATCATTGGGTTGATGGCTTGATGCGCCATGTAAATAGACCACCATACCTGTCATCGCATCACCGTCACTATTGGTGATCGTCACCCCTTGAGCCAAAGCAGTGTTTACTGTCGAAATCATCAAAGCGAAAATCAGTGCTAACCGTTTATTGATACTTTTGTTGCTCACAACAACCTCTTTGTCTAATTGATACTCATCACAGCGTTGTGCAAGTAACACTGATACGTGATTAGCACTAATAGAACGGCGATGGCCAGTATTTATTTCATTATGGCTAATATAACCTGAACTCGGAACAATAAACGTATCTTAACCAATCAGGTTAAAGATGTGAGCGCTCAGCGAGAATGTAGCGCTTATGAGGCAAGGCCCTTAATTATTCCTCGGCTCTCGCCTCCTCGATAACCGCTCTATGCGTTACCCTACCTAAATCCCTTTAGTCGTGCATTAAGGGCATCCACAACATATCTGTTGATTGCAACGAGTGAAGCGCATAGTTGAACTAGGGGCAAACTCGTTAACACAGCATCGAAAGCACAAAAAAATCGCCTGTTAGGCCTGTTTTTGGCTTCCAATTTCGGCGTTGAACGGCTTTAAAAGGGAGCAACCATTCCATCGCCCATTCGCCTTAATGTAGTTACCAAAAACACGCTGAGTCGAACGTTTTTTGTTACTGATTGGTATCACTTGCAGTCGCCAGGCTATTGGGCGTCAATTAGGCATAAAAAAAGCAAAACCTAAGTTTTGCTTTTTAATCGTATCGCTGAGTCGCTAGCTGTTTAGGGTTAACCTTCTAGCTTGGCTAGCTCAGTTTTTTGCTCGGTGAGCTTGTCCATATCACGCTGGTATTCCGCTTGCTTAGCGCGCTCTTTTTCAATCACGGCAGCAGGGGCTTTCGCCACGAAACCTTGGTTAGACAGCTTACCTTCGATACGCTTAAACTCGCCAGCCAGTTTCTCAAGCTGCTTGTCGATACGCGCCATCTCTGCCGCCACATCGATAAGACCCGCCATTGGGATCAGTAGCTCCATGTCACCAATCAACTGAGTGGTTGACATAGGTGCGGTGTCGTCGTCGCCAAGAATGGTCATGCTTTCAAGTTTAGCCAAGGTCTTAAAGAAGGCTTGGTTAGTCTCGATACGGGCCTTGTCGCGCTCGCTTACACCACGTAGTAGTGCATTAAGCGGCTTGCTTGGGGCGATGTTTAACTCAGCGCGGATGTTACGTACCGCAGTGATCACTTGCTTAACCCACTCAAGATCTTCCATCGCAACCGCATCGACTTTGTCCGCCTGATACTCAGGGAACGCTGCCAACATCAAGGTGTCACCTTCAACGCCAGCTAGTGGCTTAACGCGCTGCCAGATAGTCTCAGTGAGGTATGGCATCATTGGGTGCATTAGACGCTGCATCGCTTCAAGAATCGTCACCAAGGTATGGCGAGTACCACGAAGCTGCGCGTCAGTGCCGCTTTGCATCACAGGCTTAGTGAGCTCTAAGTACCAGTCACAGAACTGGTTCCAAGTAAACTCATAAATGGTGTTCGCTGCTAGGTCGAAGCGGTAGCTTTCCATGTGCTCGTCATAGGTCTTAACGGTTTGATTAAACAGACCGATAATCCAGCGATCGGCTAATGACAGCTCCATTTCACCAGGTTTACCATCAACCAATTTTTGGCCACAATCTAACGGCTCGCCTGCCACATCACTGTCAGCATCCGATTGCACTTCTGTGTTCATTAACACGTAGCGTGATGCGTTCCAGATCTTGTTACAGAAGCTGCGGTAACCGTCGAGACGCTTCATGTCCCAGTTGATATCACGGCCAGTGGAGGCCATTGATGCCAAGGTGAAACGCAGTGCGTCAGTACCGTGAGCTTCGATGCCGTCGCTAAACTCTTTACGGGTGCTCTTTTCAATCTTTGCGGCTAGTTGAGGCTGCATCATGTTGCCGGTGCGCTTCTCAACTAAGGTTTCAAGGTCGATACCGTCAATCATATCCAGCGGATCGAGCACGTTACCCTTAGACTTAGACATCTTGTTACCCGCTTCATCGCGGATAAGGCCTGTCACATAAACCGTCTTAAACGGCACTTGTGGTTTGCCATTTTCATCTTTAATGAAGTGCATGGTCATCATGATCATGCGCGCCACCCAGAAGAAGATGATGTCAAAACCTGTCACCAACACGTCGGTTGGATGGAAAGTTTTAAGCGCCTGCGTGTCTTCTGGCCAGCCTAAGGTAGAGAAGGTCCATAAGGCTGAGCTGAACCAAGTGTCCAGTACATCAGGGTCTTGGCGTAGCACTACGGTATCGGCTAAGCCGTGCTTAGCACGTACTTCGGCTTCGTCGCGGCCCACATACACTTTACCCGCTTCGTCATACCAAGCTGGAATACGGTGTCCCCACCATAGCTGGCGAGAGATACACCAATCTTGAATGTCACGCATCCAAGAGTTGTACATGCTCTCATACTGCTGCGGTACAAATTTGATATCACCGTTATCAACGGCTTCCATGGCGGTTTTCGCCATTGGCGCTACGGCCACATACCATTGGTCGGTCAGTAGTGGCTCAATCACTACACCAGAGCGGTCGCCATAAGGCACTTTTAATCCGTGTGGGTCAATTTTTCCCAGCAAGCCTAAGGTTTCAAACTCTTCAACGATGGCGCTACGGGCTTTAAAACGGTCAAGGCCGGCATAACGCTCAGGCAGGCTGTTATCTAACTCGTTGTTGGCGGTGCCGTCGGTGTTAACCACTTCAGCCGTTGAGCGAATCGCCGCATCAATCGTTAAGATGTTGAACATAGGTAGCGCATGGCGCTTACCCACTTCATAGTCGTTAAAGTCGTGGGCTGGGGTGATCTTCACACAACCTGTACCAAACTCCATATCCACATAATCGTCGGCCACAACCGGGATGCGACGGTTAACGATAGGTAGAATGATAAACTTGCCAATGAGTGATTGATAACGCTCATCATCAGGGTGCACAGCAACTGCACTGTCACCTAACATGGTTTCAGGGCGCGTGGTGGCCACTTCAAGGTAATCTTTACCGTTAGCGGTCAGTGCGCCATCGGCAAGTGGGTAGCGGAAATGCCACATGCTACCTTGCTTCTCTTTGTTCTCAACTTCGAGATCAGAGATTGCAGTGTGTAATTTGGGGTCCCAGTTAACGAGGCGCTTACCACGGTAGATGAGCTCATCTTCATACAGACGAACAAACACCTCTTGTACCGCTTCAGACATCCCTTCGTCCATGGTGAAACGCTCACGATCCCAATCAACCGATGCGCCAAGGCGACGTAACTGCTTAGTGATGGTGCCACCGGACTGGTTTTTCCAATCCCAGATACGCTCGATAAAGGCATCGCGACCTAAATCGTGACGGCTCTTACCCTCTTCGGCTTCCACTTTGCGCTCAACCAGCATCTGGGTGGCAATACCTGCATGGTCGGTACCCACCTGCCAAAGGGTGTTTTTACCCTTCATGCGCTGGTAACGGGTTAACGTATCCATGATGGTGTCTTGGAAGGCATGACCCATGTGTAGACTACCCGTCACATTTGGTGGCGGGATCATGATGCAATAGTTGCCCTTTGACTCATCGCCATGCGGCTTAAAGTAACCTTTCTCTTCCCAGTCTTGGTAGAGGCTTTGTTCGATTGACTGCGGGTTGTATGTCTTTTCCATAGGAGCGTGTGCTTCTCAAACTAATTAATTGGTTGTTGGGTCGTTAGGGCGATCCCTAACTCGCGATACTGACGATAACGATCGCGGGCGGTCGCTTTCATGGCTGCATCGTTAGCAACGAAGTCGATAATCTGGCCAAAGTTTACCGCAAATTGCGGCGCTTGGTCTGCAAGATTAATCAGAAGATGACGATTTTTATTGGGGCCGAGCTTATCAAAGCCAATTTCCACTGGCGCACCGCCCGTTGGCCCTTCACCTTTTAGGTTATGGGGCACAAATGCTGTGGGTTCAAATTGCCATAAAATTTCGTCAATGGCGTAGCTCTGTTGTTGGTCATTACAGTGAACATACACCAACTGCTGCGCTTTATAGGCGGTTTCGGCAAGTTGGCACGCCAAACGGTAAACGTCATCCGTTGCCGATGTAACCGTATTTGCTGCGGCAGCTGATTGCTCTGCTACAGAGGATGTTTCTGGCATCAGGTAAAACAAGGCGTTAGGCATTATCTGGCTCTATGTTGGCTGAGTCTGACTGAATGATTGACGAAAGGGGAGATTTTACACTAAAAGTGGGGTGTTAAACCATAGGGGAGGGGATTTGTCGAATAACAAATTGGGTAATATTTTTGGTTGTAGCGTCTACCTGACTTAGGTACTTGGATAGGAGGTTCTGAACCATAGCCTCTTGGTTTATCAATCGCCTGTCCGGCGGGGAATGTGTTTGGAGGTCGAACTTTCATTGCTATGAATAGCCTGCGGCTCGCTTATGTGCAGATACTGCTTCGGGACGCTATGCGCCATCCATGGCCGCTTAACGAAAACATCCATGTTTTCGATACCCTCTGCCGCATCTGCACTGGGTTATTATCTCTCTTCGATTTCCCCGCATTTGGTAAGCATGGGTATTTGAGTTGGGATAGAGTCAAGCTTACTGAAGACCAATGCTTCATTGTTAATCAATTGCTTGGCAGCAGGTGCAGAGCATGGATGCACCAATTTTTTGACATTTTCGTGTTAGAACTTTAGTTCCATATTGATGAGTTTCAGATTAATTTTTCTATGTGCTAGTGCCCAATTAAGGTGTGAACCACTCAACCTCTGCATTCAATTTGAACACCGTAAACACTGAACTAGACTCAAACCCAAAATGCAAAGCGTGGTGAATCACTCTGAAATGTTTGTTAACCCTCATCTATCATTGTATGCGCAGCACTACCGACAAGAAAAAACACCAACGAGGCTAAACTAAATAAGCCAAGTTGCATATTGACCAAAAACTCTGAAACACCACCGTCAATCAATATTAGCGCCAAAACAATTAAACTAGGTACCAACCCTAGCACTAGGATAAAAGATAGTAACACAACGACTCTTTGCCACTGAGCATGTTTATGAATAACGGAGCCAGAAACAAGTTTTACTATGACCTGACCAAATAAAATTGATGCGGCAAAACTCCAATCCGCAGCTTGAAAGAATGTTGAAAAGTCAGACTTATATATTTTAATAATGCCAATCACTAAAAATGGTAAGAAAATGAACAAGTATTCTGAAAGCAGAATTAACCACGCATTTTGATTAGATTTACTAGCTGTCATATTTTAACTCTTGCTGTAAATTAAGTACGTCAACTTTCTTGTGGACAAGAATAACCTCGTACTTTGTGTCGATTAAGTTATTACTTTTATCAAAGTAAGCGGTAGTAACAAGATCACACAGCAATCCATCACCAGGGGCAACAATCTCTTGGCGGGAATGAAACTTATCCAGCCATTCTTGATGTGTTATTCGGGCTGATATAGTCGATTTATTGCGCAAAAAGTCCCACATAGACTTACCTATAAAGTCAGCTTTCTTTATGACCAAAGTTTCTGTTGTAGTGTTCTTTTCTATCTGTTCAATCAAGATAGCTTCAACATCTTCTTTGGTTAAATGGAACTTCTTATTTATTTTTTGAGTTTTTCCTCGGGAATTTAAGTAAACTTGATCAACACTGTTTAAATCAGATGTTGATTGAGAAAGCTCCGTATAACCCTTCAATAGCCTATGGCGATCTAGTGAAAAGACATTTGGAAATTCCTCGATATTAAACTCTTCAGCCGCTGTAGCAATTTCATCTTCAAGTTTTGCCAATACCTCTAAGGATTCAATTGTATTCTTATCCGAGATGAACGATATGACTAGATCAGTACAATAAGTAAGAAAGCTTGTTAAACGCCCTTTTTGTTCATTCGTAACATCACCATCTATTTGAGGGCATAACCAAGACTTGATCGAGCCCTCGTTGATGTCCGATAGAAGAAAGTTTGATTTGGTTTCAGCAGAAACAGAGCTAAGTAAGCAAGAGTGAAATTCTTCAACCGATGATATGAGGTGACTCATCGAGTTGAAAACTCGCTGAGGGTTTCGTGAGTTTCTTTCAAAGTCAATCTTGATGCAAAGTTCGTTTTCTTTTCTCTGTACTTCTGACATTTGGTCACTCTTCAATAACATACTGATATGTATGATATCCCATTTCATAATAAGGGATTAGTTGAGTATTTATACAGTGCTCAATGAGGGTTAACGCCGCATTCAGCGGCTTGTTCGCAGCAATGCTTTGTTAACCCTCGGTTGCTCAATACTTGCTACTGGATCGTGCATAATATCTTCTTCCCTAGCCACTAATTTGTAACGCTCGACGAAATGGGGGATTTCTCTATCCTGCGGCCAATATGCCTCTTTAATTGAAATTGCAAAAAGACCAGCGTCTTCTTCACTTAATGAGCTACATATATTCCGCACTGATGCTCTTATCTTTGATAACTCTTTATTAAGATCAGATTTAGATATTTTGGGTTTTGATTCAAGGCGATCTATTGCAAGCAACACACGACGAATTTTATCGGGATCACAGTGCATTTTTTTCTTTTCGATTATATCCGCTTCACTCATTCCATTTTTTACTATTTCACTAGTAACCAAACTTATCAATGATTTGGCATCTTTGATCATGTAATCAATACCAGAACGGAATGAACCATATTGACCAATGCCAATGTACAGAGCACCAACTACAGCTAGAGTGACCTTAAGACTTCCTTCTTGAAGTCGCACATAGATCTTTGTTTGTTGATCAAAAATGAGATTTGCGTACTTTGATGTTAATACTTCAAAATACTGCTCCGCCTCCTTAAGAGGCACCTCCTCAAAGTCTAAGTCAAAATGAAAATCCAATCCCGCGAGTAATGCCACAATCTCTCCTTGAGGGTTAACGACTTATTAGTGAGACCTAGCAAGGTACGCTACCTTGTAAGGTAGGAGACCAAGCATGTAAATAAATGGGGGCAGAGTAAACTTTTAAGGGATTTGATTGGCGCATGGTGGTTGGCTTTTTCATTCCCTGAATGGCGTGGTCGATGTTTGAGTCGAGTTGGCCTAGCTCTGTCCTTGATTGGTGACACTTTAATCTATTTTATAGCGAGTATTCAACAAGCTGTGTCACATTTTATTGCAATTTTTTTCAGTAAAAATAGTAGCTTGTATCAAGGTGTATCAAACGCGGATAAATCGAAGAGACGAAATGACCCAGTGCAGATTGAGGGTATCGAAAACATGGATGTTTTCGTTAAGCGGCCATGGATGGCGTACGGCGTCCCGAAGCAGTATCTGCACATCCCCCCGCCGGGCAGGCGATAAATTGCCACGAAGGTTCGACTTTCAAATCACCTGTAAATACAAATTAGGCCAAAGATTCCTTCTCAATCGCCCACAATAGAGTTAAATCGAAGAGACGTTAGATACTCAGTGTAAACACGGTTTTGGCCCTTGGCGACAGGATGTCGCCGTGGAGCCTCCATGGATGGAATCTCGGCGAGCTAAAAGAGTGTTTGCATATTCTTCGTTCCCTCACATCCCTGTGATCACGACATTGGTGCTTCCATGCACTGCACCCGCCGGACAGGCGTTAAGTAGCAATGAAGGTACGACCTTCAAACACATTCAATAAATGAGCACTCAGCAAAATGTCAGCTAGCACTTCATTGACAGTATCAAATGAAGTCAAATCGAAGAAAGTTAATAATCCAGTGTAGATGCGGCAGAGGGTATCGAAAACATGGATGTTTTCGTTAAGCGGCCATGGATGGCGTACAGCGTCCCGAAGCAGTATCTGCACATCCCCCCGCCGGGCAGGCGATAAATTGCCACGAAGGTTCGACTTTCAAATCACCTGTAAATAAAAATTAGGCCAAAGATTCCTTCTCAATCGCCCACAATAGAGTTAAATCGAAGAGAGTTAATAATCCAGTGTAAACGCGGTTTTGGCCTTTGCCAGAGTGCATAATACTGTAGCAAAAAATGTTTTTGCTTGGATTAAACCGACAGATACGCACACGGTTAAATCGAAGATACGAAATGACCCAGTGTAAACGCGGCTGCGGCCTTTGCCAGCATGGCCGCTCTTTGACATCCGTGTCATCGCGGCATTTGTGAATCCATTCACATCAGATGCTGGCGCAGAGCACACAGGGATTGTGCTTGTACAATGTCCATGTCTAAAAGCCAGTTCGGCAAAATATATCCATATACAAATGCCAGTTCGACATCCCTGTCTCTCGTTCGCGAGTATATGGCTGTCGCCAAGCTCACCCTGCCTCTCGTTCGTAGGCTCGAAGCTACGCTTCACTCACCGTGTAGCAGAAGTGTTTGCACATTCGTCGTTCCCTCACATCCCTGTGATCACGACATTGGTGCTTCCATGCACTGCACCCGCCCGACAGGCGTTAAGTAGCAATGAAGGTACGACCTTCAAAATAGCCGCTTCCAAGCCAAATGTTAAAAATGACCAACCTTCATTCAAAGGTAACAGTCGATACTAGGACTCGCTTGATGATATCAAGACATCAAATTTAGGGTTGTCTCTTAGGTTGGCAAAGTCGGCTTCGTTGGCGGCCACTTCCTTAAATGAAGCACTGTTTTCAATGGCTTGCTCTAAGTCTGATAGGGCGCGGTCTTCTTGTCTTAAGCAGGCAAATGCACAGGCGCGTTGGTACAGAGCGTGGGCATTGGCACCATCGACCTCAAGTACGCGGTTACATAGGCTTAATGCCCAGTTGAACTCGCGCATCTCCATGGCGGCATCAGCTTTGTAGGTCATGGCTTCTAAATCGCCAGGACGAATGGAGAGGATCTCATTGTAGACATCAATTTTTTGCTCTGGGGTTTGTGCACTTTGAGCATGTAACCACAGGGTATGGATCTCGTTGATGATCTCAATTTCACGGTTGTTCTTGGTGATAATGCGGCTCTTACGTTTGAGGTCGTGCTCTAACTCTTTAAATTTCTCTTCATATTGCTCGGTAATTTTCTGTAGCTGCTCGGCAGCGAGCTTAGCGGTATTGGTTTTAATTTCACGCAATGATTGCCAACCGATAAAGGCGATCAACGAGGCGACACCCGCAATGATATAAAAGAAGTAGGTCACAGTGACATTGGCGTAGTTAAGCGACTTGTCGGCAACCGCCAACTCGCGGTCGGTGATATCTACTGTCATCCGGCGCTCTAAATCTTGCTGCTCCATTCTTAGGGCTTTGAGTTCATCCAAGATATAACGCTCAATCAGTGGTCTGTCTAATAGGTCTAGGTCTGAGTGAGTCACCACATCTGTTGTTGCTGTGGGCTGGGGGTCAACCGCAGCGACGAGTTGAGGAGCAAACGTGACCAGTAACAGGGCCAGTAGTGGCAAGATAAAGCGTGGCATAGGGCATTCCTTTAATACAGCTTTGGGACAATCAAAATTAAATTAGGGCCACCCTAACAATTTAGCCCTCTAGATGCTAGCCAATACGCCCATCTAGGGCCATTGACATGATATTGATTGATGGGCGAGGGAGCAAAAAGCAGATAGAAGCGCTTTTTTAACAGTTCTTTTCGCGATAACCGTATTTGATAGCAGTTTTGATAGCAGTTTTGATAGCAGTTTTGATAGCAGTTTTGATAGCAGTTTGGCATAGCCATCTTATATCCCAAAGGACGGGTGACAATGTCTGATCCGCCTAGCGACGTAATGTGTGGTTAACAGTGGTAAACTGCGTGTCTGTTTCTTTTAGTGTTTTCATCATGACGTTCGCTAACCTTAAGCTAACCGCCGCAATCATCGACAATTTGCCTCACGAACTCACCACCCCAACGCCGATACAGCAGTTGGCGGTGCCCGTTATTTTGGCCGGGCGCGATTTAATTGCGCTGGCCCAAACCGGCAGTGGCAAAACCTATGCCTTTGGCCTGCCACTGCTGCAAAACATCGACGTGTCAGCCGGTTATGTGCAAGGGGTGGTGATAGTGCCGACAAGGGAGTTGGCACAGCAAGTCGCCACAGCTTTGCAACCAGTGGCCCTAGGGCTTGGCATTAAGGTCAGCGTATTGTGCGGCGGCATTGATATTGAAGCGCAGCGCGCTGAATTAGTTACCTGTCCACAGCTGGTGGTAGCTACTCCCGGTCGGCTGCTAGCACTGTTGCAGCAACAAGCGTTGCAGCTTGAGGGGCTCAAGCAGTTAGTGCTGGATGAGGCCGACAGGCTGATGGAGATGGGCTTCTGGCCCGATGTTGAGCGCATGATGACCTATATGCCCGCGCGTCGCCAGACCTTGCTGTTTTCCGCTACTATGGCGGCCAATTTAACGGTGCAAACAGACAAACTGTTATTCCAGCCGCAACATATTAAGATATTGCCTGAGCGCGCTGCTGCTAACGACGTCACTGAGCGCGTGTACTTAATCAATAAGGGGGATAAAGCTAGGGCCTTAATTGCCTTGTTGAATCAATCGTCATGGCCCCAGGTATTGGTGTTTGTTAATGGTCGTGATGACACTGACAAATTACTCAAAAAGCTGCTCAAAGCGGGAATCGATGCCACTGCATTGCACGGTGATAAAAATCAGCAAGCGCGCGAGCAAGCCTTGGCCGATTTTAAAGCGCAGCGGGTGCGGGTGTTAGTGACCACAGATCTCTTGTCTCGCGGCATTCATGTTGAGGCCTTACCTGTGGTGATAAATCTGGATCTGCCCACGAGTGCCCCAGTTTATGTGCACCGTATCGGACGCACTGCGCGCGCTGGCGAGTCGGGGTTAGCGATATCGTTAATTTGCCACAGTGAACAGAGTTATCTAGAGGCGATCGCCGCGCTAACACAGCGGGTATTAGCACCTGAGCCGTTAGCGGGGTTCATGGTGACCGATAAACCGGCCAGCGAAATGGCCACACGTAAGCGAGCTCCTAGAGATAAACAAGCCAATCGACGCAGCCTAAACAAGCAAAGTGCGAGAGACTTTGTTAAAAAAGCCGATAGACGCTAGGCCGGACAGGCAGCGTCTTACAAGCTTGGTGGTTGGCAGCAAGGTAAAAATAATCGACCAACATCCCTGTTGGTCGATTGTAAAGCCCATAGGAGCTAAATGGGTGGGGGGATTACTTTCTTGCTCGCCATCCTGCAGCAATGATCAACATCAATAGTGCATAGCCTAATGCGCCGCCACCGCTTTGATTCGGTTCGACAATGACAGGAGGAAGCACTTCAGGGGCTGCGGCAACCGTTAGGATGAAGGTCGTTGATACTGAGAACTCTGCATCACTGGCGGTCACCACAATCTCAAAGGTGCCAGCTTCAGTCAATGAGCCTGATAAGGTCATGCCGTCAATGCTTAATGCATCTAGGCCTGACACCCTGTAGGCTAAGGTGTCATTTTCGGCATCGGCAAATACATCGGTTAAATCAACACTGAACGCCACGCTACCGGTATTGGTTAGCTCGGTGTCAACATGGCTCAGTGGGTTGGCGACTGTGGGCGCAGTATTGAGTGGGATTTCAACGGGCGCTAGACCTTCAACCTTAATCAGCGTGCCACCGATATTGCGAACCAGGTTCGCGGTGGTGCCGAGCTCAAGTAGACCATAGTAGACTTCGCCCTCTTCTAGTGGCATTAAGGTTTGGCTGTCATCCAGATAGCCATTGACCGTCACGGTTAGGTTGAATACTTCATCCTGAGCAACGCTTGATGGAGCCTCAATATCAAAGCTGGCTTGGCTGCTGTAATTTACTTGGGTCAAGCGGACAGTAACCTCATCAGGTTCATCTGCGGTTGTACCCTCAAAATTGTGTGCCAATATCCAATAGTTACCAGTGGTAGGCGTTTCGATGACACACCGCTCGTTTGAGTCTACTGCGCCGCTGACACAGACTAATGAGTAATACATTTCGTAGACGTCAGCTTTGCCGTCATTGTTTTCATCAATACCCACGTATAAGTCCATATCTGGCGCGGTGGTGTCTGTGATCTCGACAATGAGTCGCTTGGTATAGGGCTTCACGACCGTGGTGGTGGTAAAGAGCACTGCTTGGTTATAGGCTGGGGTATTGCGTTCTGCATCATTAGAGGCACCGATGGCGGTTCCGGTAACGCTTTGTGACTTGAATAATCCAAAACCTTTGGTTTGCAGATCGTTACTTCCGGAGGTCGTTATCTCATTGATTTCAATTGTATTATCAAGGTTGTTTAATTTGGCTGAGACCGTGTCGATGATCTGTCCCGCTTTAAAGCCTATGGTGGCTTGCAAGTGGGTGTCGCTCATGGTGGCATCGGCATTGTTGAGGTTAATATAGCCATGCACCCATTCATCAACCAGGTTAACGTTGGCAGTCGCCTTAATCGTCAGTTGCTGCGTGTCTCCGGCTTTCAGTGAAAATTGAGACGGCGTGACCTCCAATGTAAAGCCTTCGTTTAAGTACTCATAACTGGCAGTCCACGTGCTGTCTTTAGTTGCGGTAACTGTGCGTGTCCAAGTGCAGTTTGAAATACACTCATTGTTGACCATGGAACTGGTATTCAAATCACTAGGGTTACCACCGATTTCAGGGTTAGCTGCAAGGTACTCATCTTTGGTGATATCTAGCAATAACCCGGCTTTCAAGGCTGCATGAATACGCAAGCTGCCCGCCCCTTGAATAAAGAAATCAGAACGTATTTTTACGCCATCGTAATCATCATCTTGATAAGTCACCTGATGGGCTGTCGACATGATTGCCGATTGCGCTTGCGCCGGTGTCCAATTCGGGAATGAAGCTTTAATTAGCGCAAGTGCCCCCGCCACATGTGGGCTAGCCATAGAGGTACCAGAAAACGAGACGTATGGAATATGGCCTAGTTGATCCTTAAACACTCTATCTTCAGCATTGGCGGCATAGATATCGACGCCAGGTGCTGCAATATCTGGGGCAAAAATGTTCGGGTAGGGCAGGTTAGGCCCGCGAGAGGTAAATGGCCCTGCAATATCACCGAGCGCATCATCTGTACTGGTTACACTCGCGGCGATGGTTGCTTGATGATCGCTGCCAGTTGCTAACCAATGAGTCAGTCGCTCGCCATCTACATCATTTAAGTGAATGGCTGGGATCACATGGTTGTCATCATTCACGGTATCTGCGCCGCCAGCCAAGTTGATCAGAATCATTGCGCCAGCTCCACCCTCTCTGACGTTAATGCCTTTACGGACACGGGCATTAACGCCGCGTTCACAGACAACGATTTGATCAGCGGTAAATGTATTGGCGTCAAAAGGCTCGGTACACATTGCGTTATCAGGGTTGTGATCTTTAGCCTGAACAAGCTTACCAGTAAAACCTTTGGTAATGCCGCGACCAGATAGGTCTGCTAACGATTCTCCCCCCACAGAACTAAAATCAGTTAATCCTTTCTCATCAAAGCTGAGATTGTGGCTATAAGCCGCAACAGTGGTCACCCATGGCGCGTTACCTGGTGAACCTAATGTGCTCGCCGTGGGACCCGCGTTGCCAGCTGCGGTTGCCACATGGATACCGGCTTCACGAGCGTTTAGGAAGGCCTCGGCACTGACTGAGCTCCAGGGATCGGTGGCTGAACCGCCGACCGAGTAGTTGAGCACTTGGATACCATTTTCAATGGCATGCTCCAAGGCTTGAATCGTAAATTCTGGGTAACAAGCGCCTACATCGTCGCAGACTTGGTAGGAGACGATGTTGGCACGTGGGGCGACGCCGCTGATGGCATCAAATTCGAATGCGCTTTTCTCAGCGATAATGGTGTCATCATCTTCTTGGACTTGTAGATAATAGTTAACGTTATTAACGATGTTACCAGCGGTGGTGGAAGCAACGTGTGATCCGTGACCGTGGAAGTCATAACCCACTTTGGCTTTATCGGCTAAATCATCATACGCGGCATCGTCAAGGTTATCGGCTACGCTGGCACGATGATCGATAAGCTCTTTATAGCTGACGATACCAATTAGCTTGTTGTTGCAGAACTTTGGATACTGCTGACAATCACCAAAATATTGGCCTTCACCCAACGGATTGATGTGCGCATAGCCATCATCGCTGATGGCTTTGAAAGATGGATGATTGGCGTTGATGCCTGTATCCATAATACCGACTACAACGCCTTCACCTTTGGTGCCAGGAAGCTCATTCACCCCCTGCCATACTTTTTTTGCACCGACGAACTCAGGCCCGGTTGAGGTATGAATAAAATGCATACCAACCGGCTCGACACTCATCACGTCGCTATCTTTTAGAATGGTTTTTACTTCACTTGTGTCAAGTTGCACCGCAAAGGCGTTAGCGACGACCTGATATTGCTGCGATGGTTTGAGGGTGCGGTTAATTTTGCTGCTTAATCGTTGAGTCACTTGTGCCTGCTTGTTCTGCAGGTAGTGCTTGTAACTGATGCTAGCTTGAGATGTTAGGTTTAACACCCCAGAGGCTGTTTTATTGGCCTGATTGACCTTGAGGCTGGTGGCCGCATAACCGCTAACTGAACCGTCATAGCTGGCTAAGGCACGCTCTTTTAGGCGTACAAAGTACATGCCGTCGGTGCGTTGTTTGCTGGCGCGTTCGAGTTTTATTTTCTCTTCGCCAGGGTTGATGGTGTTAAGTGGCTTGCCAGAATCAGCTTGGCTTGAAAATGCCAGTACAGAACTCACTGCACTAAGAACCAAATATCTACGACTTAATTTCATTTGATTACCTATTTTATTATTAGAGAGGGAAAGCCCGAATGAGGCTTTCCCTATAAGGGATAGAATCAATTAGCTGATTAACCCGTTAGCGACGGCGACGCTGTGTCATGAGGCCTGCAAGCAACAGAGATAGTAGCCCCAAACTGCCGCCACTATCGCTTTCTGGCTCAAATGTCGACGTCACGTTTAGGCTATGGCTGACTTCATGAACGCCATCAGAGGCAGTTACTGTGAGTGGATGTGATCCCTCACTATCAAGCTCACCGATGATTTCGGTACCCGAGATAGACAGTGCGGTAAAGCTTGAACCCTCTAGGGTGTAGCTAAGGCTATTGCCTTCGACGTCCGTAAACAGACCTGCGATATCGATGCTAAAGCTGGCTGATTGGCCTTGTTTGAAGCTCAGTTGTGGCGTCGGCATTGAAGCGGCCACTTTCTCGTCAACCACTGGGGCAATATCATTGGCGTCGGTCACCATCACCTTGACCGTTTCCGTTTCACCAAGTGTGTTGCCTTTTTGAGCGGTGATTTTTAGTTCAAACTCTCTAATATTTTCATAATCAATTGCGGTAGGGTTAATCACGTATAACTCATGCGTGTCTTGATTAATCGCAAACGGCGTACCAATTAAGGTATTGGTAATGTGGATCTGTAATGGTTCAAATGAAGTAGAGCCGTAAGTAAAGAAGCCCTGTGTGTCTAATTCAATTTTGCCAATAATGGTCCCCACTTCAACGTTCTCTTCAAGGTTAAATGTCTGGTTTGCTTTGGCTTTGGCGACAATAGAACCGTCGTTATCCAGCATTGAGTTATAGCCTATCTGCATAAAGTCATCGTTGACACTGACGACCATAAAACCTTTAGGCTCTGGTATTGCGCCAATACCGCCTAACTCTGAAGCACCTACAGAGGCGATATAGATCTCTTCACCTGGCTGCGCGGTATAAGTGGGAGTAAAGGCTAACTCACCGAGTGAAGCCTCTGGAACCATCGCTGCAAAACCTACGTGTACCGAGCGGTCATTGACCATATCGCTACAGACCTCTTCGCCGGAAAACCAATCGAAGTAGCAAGATTGTTCTACCGAATAGGTGCCGCCTTTGATTGGATTAAATTGGGCGATTGGCTCGTATATCTCCGTGCCAGTATGGCGATCGGTTTGAATATGGAAACCAAAGTTTTGGTCGAAATCTTCGACGCTATCCAATTCATGGTGAAATAGATCTTCGAGACAAACTTGCGACACAACATTTTTACCGTTGTTGGCAAAATAGGTTGGCAAGGTCGATTCTTTTAGGCGTCCATTTGGATTGTTGTAGTCATATGGCGTTTTGTAATCAATGACATAGGTTGTTGGCTGCCCCTTTGCATTGAGTGCAATTCGTGGCTGGTTGACCATTTGAGCTTCATCCCATAGGTAAGCCCCTTCAAAGCTCTCGTGCCAGTTGTTTTCAAGTACCACAGATTCGAAAAACAGATCGTAGGTAAATAGCTGTGGACCGCGTTCCTGGAAGTTAGCCAGTGCGACGTCTGCGCGATCAAATAGGCTCACGGCGATGTTGAGTTTTTTGCCCGTTACGCTGCACATGGCATCGTCAAAGATAGCGCCACCGACAGCTTTAATCATGTGGCCTTTGACATTTTTTAGGTCGTCACGAACGTCACCGTTTTGTAAAATTAACGGGTAAGCATGGAATGTTGTTTCACTCTGTGAGTCATTGATAAATGAAGCCACGTAGCCTTGATAGCCGCCATTACCAAACTCATCGTCAGGGTATAACGCTTGCCCCCATGCAAGGTGATCCCAATCTGTTTGATAGGTATCAGGGTTCCAACCTAGGTAGGTGGGAAATTCCGTAGCGTTAGGGCGTTTAGTGATGGTGGTGCTATGACGTGCCTTAACCATCCAGCCTAGATTGATTTCTGGTTTTCCTTCAGACGTAAGACTAATGTAGCCATTTAGCTCAGTGGCTTTTAGGTTTGCATCACTATGATCCGCCGACATCATTAACGGCCACTGCGGCAATTTAGCTCCCTCAAGCATCATAGTGACGGGGATAACCACACTTGAGTTGGCCGGAATGTTTACCGATTCAGGTAGGGTAATCGCGAGTGCGGCATGGGCGGCTTTATCACCGACCATTTTGAACGATAAGTGGTAAGTTTGCGCAGTATCAGACAGGTTACGTACGGTGATATTCTTGTGAAGGGTTTTACTGCCAGCCACTTCATGCATACCAAACTGTACATAAGGTTGATTAGAGTTTGAGTCCCAAGCCACTAATGGTGAGCTAATTGCGGCATCAATATTTTCAACACCATGGCCGATAGAGTAGATCTCAGCGGGCGTAATTTCGTCACTCTCCAAAATGCTATTGATATTGGCGGTATTAGCCAGTAAGGCTTTGATTTCTGCTGGACCAAAACCAGGAAATTGACTCTTTATGACGGCTGCAGCGGCGGCGATTCTGGCTGCGCCAGACATTGAACCTGACCGTGTACCATATTTTGCGGTTGCATCGTCGGCGTTAGAAATTTTTGCTACCGGCTGATTGTCGGTAAAGGTGATGATTTCTGGCTTTAAGGTTTGTGACCCACGAACTGGTCCCATTGCAGCCCATGATGGAACAATCAGGGTTTCACCGTCTTCTGCGTAGTTTACCGCACCGACAGTTATCGCAGAGGTTGCACTGCCTTCTGCTGAAATCCAATTGCGGTGTTTTGCTTGTGCGTCACCGTACAGAGAATATTCAGCGAGGTCGCCAGCATGGGTGATCACAGTCATTCCCTGTGCAGACACTCGTTCAAGTAAAAGCTGTAGTAAATTAGCCGAGGCATTGCCGTCGATATTGAAAAATGCCCCAGCGCCCGAGGCTTCTAATAGTGCAATATCTATATGATCTGAGGTGTCGCCATCTTGGTTAGGGTCCAGTGCGTGCTCAAAGGCTTGAACTATTTTAGCCAGCGTCGGCCCCGATGCAGTGATATAGCTTGGGTCCCAGCTCGCGCCCGATACGTTATACACTTTATACGCGTGTAGCGTGGCCCCTGGCGCGAGTTGATGAACGATACTAGCAAGTTCAGTCCCCATGCCCGTTGGGTAGGTCCAACCATTCCACGACTCATAACTGAGGTTTTGATCGATTGGGTTGGCGTCATTACCGGCGTTCTCACTAGAGAAGTCCCAGCCACCGCCAACGACTGCGGTCGGAAAGCCGTTGTACTCTATGGCACCGTGCTCTAAGGCATCTAAGTAACTACCAGCTGGTGGCGGGGTCTCAGGATCGTTGTTTTCACCATAAACACCAGACCCGCCAAAGATTGGTAAGGTGTAATCGATACCGGTTGAGATAATAGCAACGCTGACACCTGTCCCTGCCGACGCGTTAGCCGTGTATGGACTCAGTAAGGCGATCTCTTCATCAGCCATCACCGATGTATCTTGCGCTGTGGCTTTGACACTTTGGTTTAGCTTAATGCTTGAAGAGTTATCTGCATTGAAAATCTGCTCAATGGCGTCGATGGCTTTAACTTGTTCAAGTGAACTGTGTTGCAATTCAACAGTAATAATGTTGGCCACCAGACCTGAGCGAGCAACGAGGGTTGCTTGAGGGTCAATCGCTTTAACTAGATTAAAAACTTGGTCTTGAAAGCTGCTGATTTGTTTAAGGCGTTGCTTATAGTTATTCTTTTTAGTCTGGAGTTCGATGGCCGACGCACTATTTAAATACAAGGTATAGGTTGCGCGTTGCTGCTGTTGGCCACTTGTAAATGCTGATATCGATTCAGTCTGAATTTCTGCCTGCAGAGCACCCGATAGGATGGCGGTGGAGACGCATAATGCGAGCGTGCATTTTCTAAATTTCATTTCCATTCCTTCTTGTTGTTATATTGTTGTGTCATTGCTGAGGTGACTGTCACAATTTAATAACCTGTAGGTGATACAGGCTCAACAAGAGGTGGCTCAATTATTAGCCGTTTTTTGCTCTTTTAAGGCATACAATTTATCTAATTAAAAACTAATCCTTTACTATTTAAATGTTTACCTTACATTTTCTGTGTTGGCGGAGAGGGCGTAGCCGAACACATCAGCTTCATTCGCGACCTTTAAAGTGACCAGAAATGAGTGTCTATCTGCCGCAGAAAGCCCGAAAAATTTGCGCACTGAGTTTGCTGGGTAGGTTGCAATGATGTCGACGTTTGCATCAGCGGTGACTGCAATCCGCTCGACAGTATCGAGTTGGTGTTCGCGAGAAAGGTAATAAATATAACCCTGTTCGTAGTAGAAGGAGCCAAAATCAAACTTGGCTAATTTGTCTGTTATTTGTGTCAATTCACTGGTTTCGACATCAAAGCGCCAAATGCCATTCTCATTGAATTTTGACAGATAAATAACAGAGTCACGCTCACCTTCAACACTGTAAACGCCATTGTTTTGAATGATTTGCTGCAGCTCTCCAGACTTTACATGCAACTTATAGATGGCGGTTAACGCTTTAGTTGAGCCTTTAAAGTAGAGGTACTCACCATCTTTAGACCAGCTAAGGTTATCTGCTTCAAGTCCATTGATGTCGATTGTGCTAAAGGTTTCTGAGTTGATGTCGCCTAAAAACAGGGTTGAGCGTCCATCGACATTGATGTTGACGGCGAAATCTGTGTTAATCGGCGATATTGCCGGCACAGTTACATTGCCTAAGTTTTTAGTTAAATTTTTGCTGCTAACGCGATTGTTTTTCCAAACAGACCAGAGTTTGGAGCGGTTAGACATAAATAATATGTCGTCGTTGGTGACTGAGTATCTGGCGTACATGTCACGAGAGGAGGAGGATATTCGGCGCAGCGTTTGTTTCTCATCGTAAGATTGTTGAGCGATATATTCTTTGGAAATATGCTCAGTGACATACAAGGTTTTATTGATGTCAGATAGGGTGATACTGCTGGGCAGCCCCACATGCTGAAGTGGTGGCAGCGGGGTTCCATCAGCGTAGATTCGAGAGATGATGGCGTTCGCGCCATCGACATTGTTGATGTAAAACAGATTGTCTGTGGCCGAGTAGTCAAAGTCGACAATACTGGCATTGTTGCTGATGAGCTGTTGGGTAGTGCCATCTAGGCCTTGTATAACCAGGCTGGCTAGGGTTGAGGTGCCGCTCTCGCGAATAAATGCAAGCTGGTTATCATTGGGTAGCCATTTCGGTGCGTAGTCGATCTCATTGCGTTGTGGGAAGGTAATTTGTTGGCTGATCCCAGTGGTTAAATCGTGAGTGACAAGACTGACGTTGTCGCCATACTGCTTGGAATAGACCAAACTGTTGTCGTCATGGCTCGACCATGCGACGACACGTTTATAGGGCATATAGAAGCAATCGGATGCAACGAGTGCATCGGTATTATCAATTAAGTTTTTGACTCGTACTTGGCATTCACCACCTTTAGCGATGCGGACGTAGGCGAGCTTATCATCTGCGCTGGACCAAGCTGGTGACGCTTCTTCATTGTTCTCAAAAGAGATGAGCGTTAGCGGTGAGTCTGTTTGGGTCAGATTTTTAATGTAGAGCTTGCCAGTGAGCGTGTCGGTACGCCATTGCATAGCCAGTCTCTTGCCATCATGGGAGACCGCAATATGCTCTTCAACCCCTTCATAATTAGTGACCTTTGTTTTAGTTGGTTTTACAAAGGCTGTCGGCGCAACGCTTGTCGGGGGAGTGATTGCTTGGGGGGGCTTGAGGTAAACAACCAGCGCGACAAGGGTGGCAATAAGGAGTAATGGGAGGATGATAACAAGCATTTTTCGCTGCTGGCTGTGCGCTGTAACGGCTGACTGGTGTTGAGTGACTGGGAGCGTGAGTTGGTAGCCGAGTTTGGGTAGCGTCGTGAAAACTTCATCTTGTATACCTAGCTCTTTGAACGTCTTTCTAATGACCCAGATAGCATTGGTGAAGCCTTTTTTTCCTACGCCTTCATTACCCAACCAAATCGTGTCGATAGCCTGCTGGCGAGAGACAATATTGTCACGATTTTCAATGAATAATAGCAAGAGTTGGTAAACTTTAGACGAGAGTTTGATGGTGTTTTGCTGATAGTTTAACGACATTAACTTACAGTCTAATTCGCACTCTCCAACCAAATATTTACTATTCATCATTAATCTAACTGTCCATCATTATTATAATAATTATCCTTCTATCATAGAACCAGAACTACGTTTCACTCAATAGCAGTTGAGAATGCATTGAAATTAAAAATCTAATATGTTGTTTTATTTAAATATTCAAAGGTTACAATTTGTTAAACTTTGATTTTGAGGCTGATAGCCCAGCGTTATCGCCAGCGGTGCTCAGGTTTATGCTGATTGGCCTTATTGGTTACGCAATAAAAAAGGTGAAACATTACTGTTTCACCTTTCTTTATTTCGAACGCTATCGATTATTCGCCTTGCTCAACGCCTGCACGGTTGATCAGGAACTGAGTTAACAAAGGTACAGGGCGACCCGTAGAGCCTTTGTTGGCACCGCTGTTCCATGCACTACCGGCCACATCAATATGGGCCCAGTTGTACTTCTTGGTAAAGCGTGACAGGAAGCATGCCGCTGTGATCGCGCCTGCTGGGCGGCCACCTAGGTTAGTCATGTCGGCAAATGGGCTTTCAAGGTGCTCTTGATACTCATCCCATAATGGCAAACGCCATGCGCGGTCACCACTTTGCTCACCGGCATTAAGCAGCTCATGAGCCAATGGATTGTGTGATGAGAACAAGCCTGATGCATGTTTGCCTAGGGCAATAACACAAGCGCCAGTCAATGTTGCGGTATCGACGACCAGTTCAGGGTCGAAACGCTCAACATAGGTCAACACGTCACACAGTACCAAACGGCCCTCTGCATCGGTATTCAATACTTCAACAGTTTGACCCGACATCGTGGTTAAGATGTCACCTGGACGGTACGCATTGCTTGACGGCATGTTTTCACAACCAGCAAGAATACCCACTACGTTGATAGGCAGCTTAAGCTCACACAGTGCTTTCATGGCACCGATAACACCTGCCGCACCACCCATGTCGTACTTCATCTCATCCATGCCTTCGCCTGGCTTAAGTGAGATACCACCTGAGTCAAAAGTAAGGCCTTTACCCACTAATACAATCGGCTTTTCAGTGCTGTCGACTGCGCCCTTGTACTCCATCACTGTCATGATGGATTCGTTGTCACTGCCACGGCCCACAGCAAGGTAGGAGTTCATGCCTAACTTAGCCATCTGCTCTTCGCCAACCGTTGATACCGTTAGGGTCTCATGAGTCTCGGCGATTTGGCGTGCCTGTGACGCCAAATAGGCTGGATTACAGATGTTTGGTGGCATGTTAGCCACGTCACGACATAGGTGCATACCTGAAGAGACGGCCATGCCATGCTCAATCGCACGTTCGCCAACCGTTAGCTCGCGACGTGTCGGTACGTTAAACACCAACTTGCGCAATGGGCGACGAGTTTCGCCTTTGCGGGTCTTTAATGCATCAAAGCTGTAAAGACTGTTTTGTGTGGATTCGACCGCTTCACGTACTTTCCAGTAGGTATCGCGTCCTTTGACATGTAACTCAGTTAAGAAGCATACCGCTTCCATAGAACCGGTTTCATTCAAAGTGTTGATGGTTTTAGTAATGATTTGCTTGTATTGGCGCTCGTCTAGCTCGCGCTCTTTTCCACAACCTACAAGCAGGACGCGTTCACTAAGGACGTTTGGTACATGATGCAAAAGCAACATCTGACCCGGTTTTCCTTCTAAGTCGCCGCGGCGAAGTAGGTTGCTAATGTAGCCGTCACTGATTTTATCCAGTTGCTCAGCAATACCAGAGAGGCGTCTAGGTTCATAGACACCAACGACAATACAGGCCGAACGTTGCTTTTCCGGACTGCCGCTCTTAACGCTAAACTCCATGAGCTCTCCTAGATTCTTAAAGACAAATTTTATTATTTATTAGATAATGTCTGCTTGTGTCCAAAACGGACCTAAAAATTGGTACACCAATGTTAATTTTTCAGGTGTTTTTCTACCATTTTTAGTTAATGGCTGGTCACAAAACTACCAAAAGTAGACAGTCTACATGAAAAGTAGGCTGACACCAGCATAAATATAAGTTTAGGGACTGGATCCTGCCTGTGATTGTATTTAGATACTTGATTCGAGAAGTTTTAAAAGCGCAAATGGCGGTGCTTTTAGTACTTTTAGCTATTTTTATTAGCCAACATTTTGTTCGTGTGCTCGCTGACGCATCAGACGGTGAGTTTCCCGCTTCTCTTGTGATGACACTGCTGGGGCTTAATTTGCCCTATCTGGCTGTGTTAGTGGTACCGCTCAGTCTTTTTCTCGGCATTTTGGTGGCTCATGGCCGCATGTATGCAGAAAGTGAGATGGTGGTGCTGCATGGCGTGGGCGTTAGCGAGTGGTATATCACGCGCGTCACCCTGCTGATCGCGATCGCTAACATGATCTTTACTGGCTTCTTGTCGATATACGTCACTCCCTGGGCGGAGGAGACGCAAAATCGTGTGCTTGAAAATGCACAATCAGAGGCGGGGATCGCTGCATTAACCCAAGGTCGATTCCAAACCAGCCCCAATGGACGTGCGGTACTCTTTGTTGAGCGCATTGGTCGTGACAATCAATTAGATAAAGTGTTTGTGGCCCAGCTGCCTGACCCTGACGATGATGCCGGACAGGCCAACATCGTTGTGGCGAAAGGGGGCAGTGTGGTTGAAGATGATACCGGTGCTCAGCGTTTGCAACTTAACGAGGGAACCCAGTACCAAAGCACGCCTAATCAATTGGACTATCAAGTGGTGGAGTTTGCAGGCTACCAGATGGAGATTAAAGAGCAGGAGGTCGATGAGCGTCGCCGTAAATTGTCCGCGCTGCCAATTGACCAGCTGATGGACACGGAAGGCCCTGGGGCTGTTGCAGAGTTTCATTGGCGTTTGGCTATCCCGTTAGCAATACCTTTCATGACCTTGATTGCGGTGCCGATGGCCAGAGTCAATGTGCGCCAAGGTAAGTTTGCTAAAATGTTCCCAGCAATTTTACTCTATCTAGGTTATTTCGGTTTGATGATTGCAGGGCGTAAAGCCCTCGAAGATGAGGTGATACCCGCATACTTAGGCATGTGGTGGATCCATCTCTCCGCTCTATTCTTAGGCATACTGCTGCTCGGTAAAGAGCGCCCCGCAGGCGCTAAACTGACCGGCTTTTTTAAGCGTAAGAAGGTAGCGGCATGAGAATTTTAGATTTCTATATTGCTAGAGTTTTGGTTAGCACCTCAGCGCTTTGCTTACTGGTGCTGACCGGATTGTCGGGCATCATCAAATGGGTGGATCAACTACGCTTAGTTGGCCGCGGCACCTATAGTATGGTGGATGCGGGGATCTATGTGCTGTTTCTTATTCCGCGTGATATTGAGATGTTTTTCCCCATGGCTGTGCTGCTAGGTGCCTTGATTGGTATGGGCATGTTGGCCTCTAATTCTGAACTGGTGGTGATGCAGTCCTCCGGTTTATCTCGCTTGCAAATTACTCTGTCTGCCATGAAAACCGCTGTGCCCTTGATGTTAATCGTCATGGCGTTAGGCGAGTGGGGCGCCCCAGTTGCCGAACGTCATGCCAAAGAGTTACAAGCGGTGAAACTGTCTGGTGGTAGTCTGTTTAAGTCAAGCCGTGGTATTTGGGCTAAAGATGGCGATCTGTTTGTCAATATTGGCGAAGTGGTGGATATCAATAGCCTCAATAATGTCACCCTGTATGAGTTTGACGCTGATTTAAAGTTAATCGGGACTGTTGAAGCAAAACGTGGTGTCTATGCCAAAGATCATTGGCGCTTACTCGATGTTAGACAGACCAAGATTGAAGCGCAGCGGGTGACATTGACGGATTTAACCCTGTTCCGCTGGGAGTCAACGTTAACGCCAGATAAGCTCAGTGTGGTGTCGGTTAAGCCCGAAGCCTTGTCGATTGAGGGCTTGGTTGACTACTTAGAGTACCTTAAGGTGAACAATCAAGATTCTGGTCGTTACGAGCTTGCGCTGTGGCGTAAGATTATGCAGCCCGTGACAGTGGCAGTTATGATGTTAGTGGCCTTGTCATTTGTGTTTGGCCCGCTGCGAACTGTCACCATGGGCGCTCGGGTATTACTGGGCGTTGTTGCGGGCTTCAGCTTCTATATCTGCAACGAGATCTTCGGTCCTATGACCTTGGTGTATGGGCTACCGGCCGTGTTTGGAGCCATCATGCCCCCCATTATCTTCAGCGGTGCGGCGATATACTACATACGCAAGTAGAGGGTGAGCTGATAGGTGTGAGGCTTTAGGGCATCTAAACAGGTTGCTAGCACCTAGCACCTAGAATCTAGAATTAAAAAAAGGACCATTCAATGGTCCTTTTTTGTTGGTGTTTGCCAGTATTGGAGGCGAATTATACGCCGCGCCAATTACGCATCTGGTTGGCTTCTTTAGACAACACCACCACTTCTGAGCGGGTCATCATATCTTGCAGTGCCAGTTTATCGCCATTGATTAATATCCACAGATTACCGATACCTAGCAATGACCAAACAAGGCGCGCGGCTGCGGTAATGATGCTTAAGCTTTGGCCATTAGGGTGTTGAATTTTCAAACGCCATGCGCGCATACCAAGGGTCTGTCCACCATAACTCCAAAACATCACGTAGAAGAGTCCAACACAGGCCGCAATCCAAAACTGGTAGATCCCTTTATATAGGGCAACGTCGTTAAGCAGATCGGAGACGTGTTCATGTCCGTGCATCGCAATCATGCCTGTTGAGGTGAGTGCAGTGAAAATACCAAAGCCGATGGCACCCGCTATCATGTAAACGGCTACCGCTAACAGTAGGTCGTAGACGATGGCGCCAAAACGGCGAAAAAAGCCTGCTCTAGGGAAGTTAGCATGTTCAAAGTTGGACATGGAGGTTCCTAAATCATGTGGTTAAGGGAGGGCGATTAACGCGCTATTTTAGCCAAGTTACTCTGGGGTTTCATCTCTAATAAAATGAATCTTGGTAAAACCGAAACGCTCAAACTCTTTGAGGCGATAATCTTTAACGGCTTGAGAGCCTTTTGAGGTCATGGCAACCTGTGCTTCCATTGCATGATAGCGGGTTAAGTCTACCCCCTCTGCGGCCGCTACGGCTTCATACATATCGTTGTATTTGTCATAGACAAAGTTGATCTCTTTGTACTGCTTTTTAAAGGTATAACCGACTCTACGGGCCATATTTATCTCTTAACTGTTTAATAATGAATGACTAAATTCTAGTTTACTCGGTAATCTGGTACACCATGTAACAGGCATCATGAGTATAACTATCGAGGGATTTGTCGATTATACGCGATTTAAACCCAAGACGTTGCCAATAACTGCTTGCGCCTTGCACGGCGACCAAAGAGAGGCTGGTAAACTGCATCAGTTTGGCTTGGATAAGCAGTTGGCTAAAGACTTGCTCGCCAGCGCCTTTTCCCCGCGATGCCGACGACAGTGCAATATCGTGCAGATAGAGGGTATCGGCATTGGTGGGCGGTGTCAGCTGTTGTGCTAACGCGGGTGGGCGGCCCAATAGCCAAGGGTGTGCCAAACAATAACCAAGGACAGTATTATCGTCGACGACGACAAAGCATGATTGCGGCGACAGCTCAGCTTTACTTTTCAGTACCGCAAGAGATTCTGGTTCAATAGTGGGATAGCATTCATCTTGAATGGCCAATATTGCCCGCCAATCATTGTCTTGTATCGAACGAATTATCATCTTCTTGGGTTTCGCTGTGGTTAGTGAGGTGAGCGCTGTGAGGGATACTCTCATAGCGGCTTGGGCGAATCAAATATGCGGCCAACTTTGATTGTGAACTAATATAGTTTAACTATGATATTCAGTCTGTTATTCTGCAGCCTATTGGGCCAAATCCTGCCACCGAACGGTGAATTTTTTGGCTATATCGACTTCTCATGGAGAGAGATACGATGGATTTTTTACTCCTTTCTACTAATGTGCCTTTTACAGTTGCCATCGCCTTTGTGGCGTTATTGGGCGCGGTAGAGGCACTATCGATGCTGATTGGCCTGAGTTTATTAGGCTTACTCGATGACTTATCCCCGATAGATTATGACGCAGACTTAGATTCCGCCTCCGGGGTTACAGGCGTGGTGGGCTGGCTATGTTTAGATCGTTTGCCCTTACTCATCTGGCTAGTATTACTCTTAACCAGCTTCGCTGTGGCGGGCTTAAGCGTCAATTATATCGGCTTAATGTTAGGCATGACTGTGCCTATGTTAATAAGCGTGACGTTAGCACTACTATTATCGGCTGTCTCTTGCCGTACTCTGGGCCACGGTCTTGCCAAATTACTTCCCAAAAATGAATCGTCAGCAGTGTCAGTGGATGCGCTCATTGGCTCAGTTGGCGTGATCACCTTAGGTTGTGCGCGCCAAGGACTCCCTAGCGAGGCGGTGATTATCGATAACTATCAGCAAAAACACTATGTACTTGTGGAACCAGAAGGGGCCAACGAGACATTCCCTAAAGGGACGCAAGTGGTGCTGCTTAATCGTATCGGCAAAGTCTGGTCCGCAGCACAACTGACTCAGTAACCAACTGACTCAATAACCAATAGATGCAGTAGACGCTATCTCAGTGGTGAGTAGCGTCATTTTTGATTTAACAATAATAGCTTTTTTAAGGAACAATTATGGATGAAATTCAAGGAATAGGTTCATCGCTAAGTGGCGGTTTTGTCTTCATTATTGCAGGGGCCGTGCTGCTTGGTTTGCTGGTGATCGGTTTGATTTTTGCCAAACTCTATCGCCGAGCCTCGAAAGAAACTGCCTTTGTTAGAACCGGCTTTGGTGGCGAGAAGATCATCAAAGATGGTGGCGCAATCGTCTTGCCTGTGTTGCATGAAACGATTGCCGTCAACATGAATACTTTGCGTATTGAAGTTGAGAAGATGCAAAAGGATGCTTTGATCACCAAAGATCGTATGCGTGTCGATGTGCGTGCCGATTTCTATTTGCGTGTGGCACCGAGTATCGAAGGGATCTCGATGGCAGCGCAAACCTTAGGTACGCGAACCACGCGCGTCGAAGAGGTGAAAAAGCTGATGGAATCTAAGTTTGTCGACGTGTTACGTGCCGTTGCTGCTGAGATGACCATGACAGAGATGCATGAACAGCGCTCTGACTTTGTGCAGCGAGTGCAAAATAACGTCGCCAATGATTTAGAAAAGAATGGTTTAGAACTCGAGTCTGTCTCCTTGACCGGTTTTGACCAAACAGACCTGCAGTTTTTCAATGAAAATAACGCTTTTGATGCTGAGGGTCGCGCCCGCCTAGCTAAAATCATCGAAGAGAAACGTAAAGAAACTAACGACATAGAACAAGACAACCGGATTAAGATTGAGCAACGTAATCTTGAGGCGGAAAAAGAGTCGCTAGAGATCGAGAAAGCAGAACAAGAAGCTCGCTTGGCTCAGCAACAGGTGCTTGATTTCAAACGTGCCGAGCAAAAAGCCGAGATCCTCAAACAGCAAGAACAGAAGACACGCGAAGAACGCGAAGCTGAAATTGCGCGGGAACGTGCGGTTGAAACCGCCGAAATTGAAAAAACCAAAGATATCGAAACCCGCGAAATTGAGAAGCGTAAAGCCATTGAGCAATCACGTATTCAGCAGCAGCGAGATATTGAAGTTGCCGAGCAAGAGAAGCAAATTGCGGTCGCCGAGAAGTCAGAAGAGGAGTCGGCCGCGCGCGCTAAAGCTGCCGGAGCCGAAAAGCTTAAAGTTGAAAAAGAAGAAGCGGTTATCACGGCTCGTCAAGTGGCCGAAGCGAATCGTCGTAAAGAGATTGAAGTGATCGATGCGCGTAAAGAGGCAGAACGTGATGCTGTGGGCGTGACAGTTGAAGCGGAAGCGGAGAAGCGTGCGGCTGAAGATAGAGCCAGCGCCATTTTAACCGAAGCCAAAGCCAGTGCCGATGCCAAAATATTGCAGGCGCAGGCTAATGAGAAAGTCTATGAAGTAGATGCTAAAGGTAAGCAAGCCTTACATGAGGCGGAAAACGTATTGAGCATAGAGCAGATAGAGCTACAAAAAGCCTTAGCCATGCTTAAAGCACTGCCGCAGATTATTGAGCAATTGGTTAAGCCGCTTGAAAATATCGAAGGCATTAAGATTCTTCAAGGATATGGCACTGGCGGTAACACCTTAGCGACAGGTGAAGGAACGACTGCCCAAGGTGGCATGGCCGAGCAGGTAACGAGCGCCGCGCTTAACTATCGAGCCAACGCACCATTGGTGGATGCCATGCTTAAAGAGCTTGGCTTAGTGGATGCAGAAAAAGGCGGTTTAAACGATCTGTTAAGCGGTAATCATCTGTTGGCTGACGGTAACTTTGCTGTGAGTGATGTTGCTAAGGCGGCGACCAAAGGGCTCAATGGTCAGGGCACCAGTGAGGCTGACGCCTAAGGTCAAGCTACTTCGCGTCAATCATTGAAAAAAGCACCCATTCGGGTGCTTTTTTGTTTGTGGTTTAGGGCTATAAATAACGATTGAAGAGGTGACGCTTAAAGTGCTGCGGATTGAGAGATTCGCCCGTTGCGGCAGTAATGAGTTCATTGGTGGTCAATAGTGAGCCTTTGCTCCAGATATTGTGTTGTAACCACTCAAAAACGCGATTAAGTTTACCGTCACTCACAAGTTGGTCGATATTGCCTAGTTGCGCTTCAATGGCACCTCTGAGCTGTGCAGCATACATGGCGCCCAAGGTATAGCTGGGGAAATAACCTAATTCACCCACGGGCCAGTGAATATCCTGCATACAGCCGTTGCGGTCGTTATCTTTAGTGGATAATCCCAGTAGAGATTGCATGGCGTTGTCCCAAAAATCTGGCAGGTCGGCGACAGATAAACTGCCATCGATCAGGGCTTTTTCAGCATCAAAACGCAGCATAATATGGCACGGGTAGGTGACCTCATCGGCGTCAACGCGGATTAAACCGGGCGTGACTTGTGTGGTGAGGTGCTCAAGTTGGGTTGCAGTAAACTGAGTCCCTAGGTGTTGATTGACCTTGGCGGTGAGTGGCGACAGCAGGCCTTTACCTCTTGCCAGTTGCATTTCAAAGAACAGGCTTTGGCTTTCATGTATCGCCATTGAACGCGCTTGACCTGCTGGTTGGCCGCGCCACTCGAGCGGTAAGCCTTGCTCATAACGGGCATGACCCGTTTCGTGGATAGTGCTAAAGAGTGCGCTGAGAAAGTCTTGCTCCTCATAGCGGGTGGTGATGCGCTGATCGCCAGGCACGCCGCCAGAGAAAGGGTGGCTGCTGACATCGAGCCTGCCTTGATTAAAGTCAAAGCCGAGCAGAGACATGACGTCTAGACTCAGTGCTTGTTGCTTATCAATCGAGCTGGCAGGGATGGTAAGGTGAGGTCGGCTAGCTTGGTGTTGCTGCACCTGCTTGATGAGATCTGGCAGCCAAGTTTTGACCTCATTAAATACCTGCTCAATTTGGCAAGCTTGGGTGCCGGGCTCAAACTTGTTTAACAGTGCATCATAAGGGGACAGCCCTTGCGCCTCGCCTAAAATCTGTGCCTCTTCTCTGACTAAGTCGATAACCGCAGTCAGGTTGGGCGCAAAGCCTTGCCAGTCATTATTTTTACGTTGGTCGCGCCAAGCATGTTCGCACTGGTAGGTGAGTTGAGTTTTCGCCTGTACCAAGGCGCTGGGCAGGGCGTTGGCTTGCAACGTTTGATAGCGCATCTCAGTCAAGTTAGCGCGCTGGGACGGGCTGAGCGGCTCACTGTCAGCACAGTCTAACAACTCAAGCAGCAGTGGCGCGGTTTTCAGCTGATGAATATGCACGGCCAGCTCTGCCATCGCTTCGGCACGTCCATGACTGCCACCCATGGGCATCATGGTCGCTTGGTCCCAATCTCCCAGCGCTTGCAGGTGCTGAAAGTGATAAATACGCTGAAACTCTTGGCTTAGCGCTTGGTAGTGCTTGGGTGTCGTCATGGCGGGCCGCTGCTCTATGTTAAGTTGAAATGATTTAGGCAACCAATAGCGCTAGGCTAGGTTGTTGATTATTGGGATAGAGTTTGTAAGCCTTATGATGCTTGATAAGGCTAGCTTTCTTATTTCCTGGGCTCAGTAGCAACTGATGCTCTGCCGCCAGTTGTGCCAGCAGTTGCTCGTCACCGCGCACATAGAGGGTGACGGGTTTAAGTAGTTGTCCTTGGCTGATGTGCTGCTCATATTGTTCAACAGAGGTGATTAAGCTGTTGCGGCCATCGCTATCGAGTTTCAGCTTAGTGGTGACTTCGCAATCGACAATCACTAACCACTGCTCCTCATCGAGACTATTGAGCATGGCCTGCAGTGAGGCCCCAATATCACTATTATCGATAGCGGCTAGATATTGCTGCTCAATACGGGAGAGCAAGTTAGGCAGTTGTGCTCCCGCGCCCATGCTGCGTCCATCGCGGATCCAGTTGTTAAGATCCTCGGCGACGAGCTTAGAGAAACGACGCTCTTTTAGCGCTTGCACCATCCAGCTGCATAGGAAGTGGCTTTCGGCTGCTGGGGTATTAATGGCATTACTGCTGCTTTCTCTTTGCGCAAGGGCAGCGAGTCCAGCCTGTGCTAGGGCCAAAATGGCTTGGTTATAGGTTTGCTCTGTCATGGTTTCTCCGAGCAGAATAGGTGGCGATTTGCCCGGAGAGTATATCCTAAATGCGCTAAGAAACCCTAGGGTTGCGGCACTAAACTGGCGGCCGTTAAGATAAGTTTTGGCGCGGCGCGCACCTTGTAGTTAGGGTTTACATATTGAAAATGGATCAGCCCTGAGGCATCGGTGATATAGATGGCTGGCACAGGTAATACCAAGCGCATATCGCCATCTGGTGTGGGACGCAGTAAGTTATCCAGTTTCATTTTACTCATGTAGCGCTCAGTGATGCGGGCACTGCTGTAGTAACCTAAACCAAACGCTTGCATCGCTTGTAGCTCGGTGTCGGAGAGCAAGGTGTAGGGCAAGGATTGACTGAGCATTGAGGCGTTGAGTTTTTCAGGGCTATCCGGTGAGATACCAATTAACTGAAACCCCATCTCAATCAGCTTAGGTTCTATCGCTTTGAGCTGCCCCATTTGGCTATTACAGAACGGGCACCAGCCACCGCGGTAAAAGAATATGACGCTGGGTTTGCCGGCGAGAAAGGTGTTCAACTCGACAACTTTGCCTGCTAACGTTTTGACTAATGCCGGGGGGATCGTTTGCCCGTTCATTAATGGCGCAACTGAGAGTTCATCCAGGGCGAGTGGCTTGGCAAGGGCGGGCAGGGCCAATAGCAGCATGAGGGCAGCGACAAGGGATTTCATTGATTATTCCTATTTATTGAGATCGATTGTTCTTGAAAAAGAACAGACCCGCTGACGCCTTGGTTACTTTCACAGCGACAAATAAATAATCGTTATGCATAAAAAAGGCACAGTTAAGTGCCTTATTTGATTGTTAAATAATTCTATGACCGTACGTCGATTATTTTTGCTTCTTTATTTTCGCGTTAGATGAGTTTTTCACTTTAACCCGGCGACCCGTCATGTTCTTCTCTGCGACCACTTGAGCGCCTACATTATCACTGCGCTGCTGCTTCTTAGCAAAACTGCGACGCTTCTGCAGTTGCTTGATCAATAGCTCACGGCTGCCCACTTCGTAGCCAGCAATGGTGATGCGACGTAGTTTATTGCCGATCAGTTTTTCGATATCGGCTAAGGTGCGCTCCTCTTCACGACTGACTAAAGAGATGGCGACACCGCTACGCCCAGCACGACCGGTACGGCCAATACGGTGCACATAATCTTCGGCAAGGAAAGGTAGGTCATAGTTGACCACATATTCAAGCTCAGGAATATCAAGACCACGTGCAGCGACTTCGGTTGCAACCAGTGCGCGTACCTTACCCTCTTTAAACTCACGTAGGGCGCGGCGACGATTGCCTTGGGCTTTTTCACTGTGCACTACGGCTGACGGAATACCGTCGAGATTGAGCTCTTTAACGAGCGTATCGGCTGCTTCTCGGGTGGCGGTAAACACCAATACTTGTTTCCAGTTTTTCTTACCGATTAGCTCAGATAAGAGTTCACGCTTACGACGTTGCTCAACCGGATAAACCACTTGGCTCACGGTGACTGCCGTGGTGTTTTGGCCGTCAACGCTGATCAGCTTAGGTTTAACCAGCATCTCATTGGCAAGCTGTTTGACCGACGATGAGAAGGTCGCAGAAAACAGCATATTTTGACGCTTGCTATTAACGGCTTGCAGAATTTTTTGAATATCAGCGATGAAACCCATGTCTAGCATACGGTCTGCTTCATCGAGCACTAAAAAGTCGACGTTAGACAGGTTGAGGTTACAGGCGGTTAGATGCTCTAACAGGCGACCAGGTGTCGCCACTATGATGTCGGCGCCCTTTTTTAGTTTCTGTGCTTGAGTGTCCATCTTGACACCCCCATAGATAGTTAGCACTGAAATAGGCAGATAGCGGCTGTACTCTTGGATATTGTCAGCAACCTGCGCGGCTAACTCACGCGTAGGGGCCAGGATAAGGGCGCGAGCGTTAGAGCGTTGGGTTTCAACTGGGTTGTCGACCATTTTTTGTAAAATAGGCAGTGCGAATGCGGCGGTTTTCCCCGTTCCCGTTTGCGCGCTAGCAAGGATATCTTGGCCACGACGGATAGCAGGGATCGACTGCTGCTGAATAGGCGTCATTTTTTGATAACCGCAATCAGAGATGGCGCGCAAAATCTCGGGAGCAAAACTAAAAGATTCAAATCTCATTGGGATATCCTATTTACCTATTACAAAAATAACGCTTAATGTCGCTTAGCCGCAACGGAACCCGATCCGTAACACAAGCTACTACAGCCTAAATGGCGGCCGCGGAGTATAGCAAACATTTTTGCTTAAAACCTGCACTTTCGCATTAATGTCCATTCATTAGAGTGAGTTTGATCCTAAAGGATCGGCGGCGATCGCACCTATGCTAAATTATCTTAGTGCAATAAAAATGGCGCCACGAAGGCGCCATTTTTAGGTGGGTGGGCTTAAATGGCCAAGGTAGCCTTGTTCAACCACGCTAGCTCCTCTCCCTGCATCAGCGGTGACAAGGTTTGCTGTACCCGCTGGTGGTATGCGTTTAGCCAATCAATCTCTGCTGTGGTCAACAGTGATTTGTCGATGAGGCGCGAATCGATTGGAATAAGCGTTAAGGCATGAAACTCATAGATTTCTCGCTCTGCGCCCGCCAAGGCCTGGCAATGCTGTACTGCGACTAAGTTTTCAATTCTGATGCCAAACTCGTTAGCACGGTAGTAACCCGGCTCATTGGATACCACCATTCCAGGTAGTAGCGGTACATCGTTACTGTTTTTAGCGATGCGTTGCGGGCCCTCATGCACACTAAGGAAGTGGCCGACCCCATGTCCGGTGCCATGATCATAATCAAAGCCATGTTGCCACAGGTATTGACGGGCAAACCCATCGAGTTGCTGGCCTGTTGTGCCTTTAGGGAAGCGGGCTTGATCGAGTGCAATATGGCCTTTTAACACCAAGGTGACCATTTTTCGCTGCTCGTCGGTGACCTTGCCGATGGCGATGGTACGGGTGACATCTGTGGTGCCATCTAAATACTGCGCACCGGAGTCAACTAAGTAGATGCTGTCCATCTGCATCATTGCTGGAGTGCCATTATTGTGGTTGTAGTGACACATTGCCGCATTGGCGCCCGCGGCAGAGATGGTGTCAAAGCTGGGCTCTTTATAGATAGGGTCGGCTAAGCGGAAGCTCTCTAACTTGTCAGCGAGTGCGCCTTCATCATAAAGGCGTCCAGCGGCAACCTCTTTGTCTAACCATGCGAGGAAGCGGCTTACGGCAACACCGTCGCGAATATGACAAGCCATCATTCCCGCTAGCTCATGGCTATTCTTCTGAGCTTTTGGCAGCGCGACAGGGTCTTGGCCTGTGATCAGATGAGCACCATGAGATTGTGCGGTGAGTTGCAACCACGCGTTTGAGGCATTGGGATCGGCGAGTAGTTTGACGCCCTCTAGTTCGCTTAATATGGCGGCAAGCGACGCCTCGGAGCGGACCGTCACGCCGCTGCCGACATGGGCGTCGAAGCCATCAGGTATCTTAGCTAAATCGGTAAACAGCACCATATCGCCGTTGGCATGCAGCAATGCAGCACCGAGCACAACGGGTAGTCGGGGGACATCACTGCCGCGAATATTCAGTAGCCAGCAGCAGGAGTCCAGCGCGGTTATTAGCGCACAATCTGCACCGGCGGCTTTGATCCGGGTTCCAATGGCCTGACGTTTTGTAAGGCTGGATTCGCCGGCGCTCTGCTCACTAAAGAGGGTGATTTGTGCTGTTGATGCTGGCGGACGTTGCTCCCAGTGCAGATCGATAGGATTAGCACTCACGGCAACTAATTCTATGTTGGCACGCGTGAGCTGTTGCGCAGCTTTAGTGTGCCAACTGAACGGGTGCAAACGAGGGTCATAACCGATACGGGTATTGGCACCGAGCTGGTCAATCAACCACTCAATTTGCGGTGTCTCGGTGAGGCTCTCATATTCAAACAACTCGCCGTTGACTTGTTGCTGTACCTGGACTGTGTAGCGTCCATCGATAAAAATGGCGGCCCGTGTTTTTAACACAATCGCCATGCCAGCGGAGCCCGTAAAATCGGTAAGCCAATGCAGTCTTTCGTTACGCGCTGGCACATACTCGCCTAAGTATTCGTCCGCACGGGGAACAATAAATGCGTCTAGATTGGCGGTTTGCATCTCTGCGCGCACGGCGGCAAGGCGATTAGCGATTGAGGTAGTCATACTGGCTCCTGTTATTACCAATAAGGTTTGGTATCGGGCTTTATCAAAAGAGGCGCATAGAATATCACAGTCGATAGGCGCCATGGCAAGGGATCTGTAGCCTTGAAGATTGAATCAGTTTATCTTGGTACCACGATTTGATTAGGCGGCGTGATAGCAGATGGAGCGGGGATTAAGAAAAGGGATGCCGAGTAATGTTTGGGTATTAACGCTTGCGCAAGCCTTTGCGATGAGTGCGACGCCGATGATGATGCTGCTCGGTGGCTTGATAGGTGTAGAGCTTGCGCCAAGCCCAGTCTTAGCGACACTGCCCATTGCCTCTATGGTGATTGGGGTGGCGCTGTCAGTGATCCCTGTCAGTCGTGCTATGCGTCGATTTGGTCGAAAGCCGATTTTTATTTTTGGCGCATTTCTCGGGGCTTGTTCAGGATTAGTCGCCGCCTGCGCCACTCACTTTCATTGGTTTATCTTGTTTTGCTTCAGTGGATTTATGCTAGGGGCCGCGGGCGCTATTGTGCAGCAATATCGCTTTGCGGCGATGGAGTCAGTCGATGCAATCGATGGGGCAAAGGCAGCGTCTAGAGTGCTGGTCGGTGGTTTGGTGGCCGCATTTGTCGGACCAGAATTGGCGGTATTGGGCAGTGAGTTAATCACCACCCCTTATGTGGGGGCATTTCTGTTTTTGACCTTGGTCTGTTTGCTAGCCGCCGTGACCTTAAGTTTCTACCAAGAAGCGGATGGGCTCGTGGTTTCTCCTGATCCGACAACGCAAGATGATGGACGAGGCATGGGCCTTATCTTAGCTCAACCTATGTTGTGGGTAGCAATTGGTGCGGCGACTTTGGGTTATGCCATGATGAGCTTTGTGATGACAGCCACGCCGCTGCATATGCATCATATGGAGCATCACTCACTTGCCGACACTAAATGGGTGATTCAGAGCCATATTATTGCGATGTATTTTCCATCACTGTTTAGTGGTTATTTAACGGCTAAATATGGCCCATCCAAGATGATGTTAGCGGGGTTGTTGGCTTATGGTGTCACTATCGCTATTGCGTTGATGGGCAGGGAGCTACTTAATTATTGGCTAGCCTTGGTGTTACTGGGGATTGGCTGGAACTTCCTGTTTGTGGCTGGTACGGTTTTGCTACCGCAGTATTATTGTTCTCAAGAGCGTTTTAAGGTGCAGTCTTTTAATGACTCGTTTGTCTTTGGGGCGCAGGCGATGGCTTCGCTAAGTGCGGGTTGGGTGCTGCACGCACTTGGGTGGGAGGTCATGCTACTTAGCTGTATACCATTGATTGCTGTGTTGCTGTGTCTGATGGCTTGGGGGCGGATGTCGCTGCCTAAAACGGTTAAACGAGGCGTCTAACTGGACGATTGGCAACAATGCATACCCACCGCGCATGAATCTGTGGTTTAAATGTAATCAAAGCAATGTGTTAGTGTGACTTTTTATAGCATCATAACTGTTATTGTGTGGTAATATTTTTGTTTCAATAGTTGCGAGTTATCACGGCGCAAGGACGATTGTCATCGGAGCAAGTTATGCAATCATTAACCATAGATATTGGCGGTACCACAGCCCTATTTGAGATAGTGCAGCAGGGGCGGACAGAGCAGTATAAGATTGCAACGGGTGAGCATTTTACGGTTGATGACCTCAATCAGCAGATCGCTGATTTAGAATCAGACTATGGTCTTAGCGATTACGCACTTGGTGTTGCTGTGCCTGGGTTAGTTAAAGGTAACCAGCTGGTGTCTTGTAAAATATCACCTAAGCTCAATGGTTTATCTATCGATAAGATTATTAGCCGTGCCGCAAAGGTGGGTATTTATAACGATATTGATGCGGGCATGCTGGCTATCTGTGATGTTAAAAATGATTGTGAATTGCTGTTAACCAGTGGCATGGGGATCGGCATGGCGATTGCGATTAAGGGACAGCTGTTTACGGGCGCGGCTGGAATGGCTGGCGAACTCGGCCATTGCCGCGTGATGACTGAAGCGGGCGAATATAGCGTTGAGCAGTTAGCTAGCGGTGAGTCGATTCGATTAAGAGGATTAAAGACGCCGCAAGATCTATACCGTGCTGGCAGCTATTTGGGCATGGGCTTGGCTTGGGCCGTTAATCTGTTTAATCCTAACCGTATATGGTTGGCGGGGCAGATGATAAATAATCCTGACTACCACAAAGGCTGCATCGATACCTTAAAGCAACTCGCGCTAACTGCACCAATGACAGAGGTGAAAATTGCTCGTGTCGATGATATGGAAACCTTAGTTTGTCGTGGACTACAAGTGTTACTAAGGCAGTAGACGTTGCTTGCTATGATTGAGGGTGATTTGCCCCTTTCGCTGTTTTTCTCGTCTCAGTACTGATACCAATCAGTATAAAGGTGTGGTCACTCAGGGATAGAACTTGCTGAGTCGATCACTTTCTTATACTGATAGGTATAACCCCCTGTTTGTATCGCATCTGCTTTTAGCCGAGTTCAGCTACCTCATTAGAAAATTTCCAATAAGTTTATACTGATTTTTTGTATATTTTATGCTAAAAAGTCTGGCTACAATCTTGAACTCCCGCGGCAATGTGGCCTAATGTTGGCCTTTGCTGCGCAAATTATAAAGGTGTGTTATGACAGAGATGAGCAGTGGTGCATTTGGTATTGGTGGCTCAACGCCAGCACAAGAGCTAGCAAAGCTTAGCGATATGACTGAGGGCGTTGTCGGCATCAGTAAAGATGAGTTTTCTGCCCGTGTCGAAAAAGCGCAGCAGCTTATGCGTGATCAAGGGTTAGCGGCTATTTACATTAATGCAGGCACTAATCTCTATTACTTTACTGGCACACGCTGGTATGCCAGTGAACGTATGGTTGGCGCCATTATTCCTGCAAACGGTGCCGTGGAATATATTGCGCCTGCCTTTGAAGTCGACACCCTTAAAGGTTTTATGGTGATTGATGGCAAGGTCAATACTTGGCATGAAGATGAGAGCCCTTACCAGTTGTTTGGTCAAGTGCTTAGCAAGATGGGCATCGACAACGGGAAAGTGGGCATCGATGAATCAGCAGCTTTCTTTATTTTTGATGGCGTACGTCAAGCCGCGCCAAGTTTTGAATATGTGAATGCAAAAAGCGTGACCGCTGAGTGCCGTATGATTAAGTCGGCAACTGAGTTGAGTCTGCTGCAGCGGGCTAAAGATATGACCCTTGAGGTGCACAAAGCGGCGGCGCGCATTCTACACGTTGGGATCTCGGTTGCTGAAGTGGAAGACTTTATTAATCAGGCGCACAAAGCGGTGGGGATTCCTGCTGGGTCCTATTTCTGTATTGTGCTATTTGGTGAAGACAGTGCTTACCCTCATGGTGTGAAGTCGCCTAAGGCGTTAGAACTCAATGATACCGTGTTGATTGATACCGGCTGTCAGCTTCATGGGTATAACTCAGACATTACCCGTACTTATGTCTTTGGTCGTCCAAGTGAGCGTCAGCGTCAGTTGTGGCAACTAGAGCAAGATGCCCAAATTGCGGCATTTGAAGCGGCAAAAGTAGGTGCTACCTGTGCCAGTGTCGATAGAGCGGCGCGCGATGTGCTAGAGGCGGCTGGCTTTGGTCCAGGATACGATGTTCCGGGTTTACCTCATCGCACAGGTCACGGTATTGGTTTAGATATCCACGAATGGCCCTATTTGGTGCTTAACGATAAGACGCCACTGGCACCTGGCATGTGTTTTAGTAATGAGCCTATGTTGTGTGTACCGGGAGAGTTTGGCGTGCGTCATGAAGATCACTTCTATATGACCGAAAACGGCCCCGTTTGGTTTACCGCGCCCGCTCACTCAATCGATAACCCATTTGGTTACGAGTGATCAGGCTGTGGGCCTTAGTGACTAAAAAAAAACGCGCCAGTCGGCGCGTTTTTTTTTGATTGCGATAGCATTACTTATCTATGCTGATTAGCTCTACATCAAAAATCAGTACTGAGCCGCCAGTGATCTTGCCAGTACTGCGATTGCCATAGGCAAGTGTGCTGGGAATAAAGAAACGGGTCTTTTCGCCCACCACCATTAGCTGTACGCCTTCGGTCCAACCTTTAATGACGCGGTTGAGTGGAAAGGCGATAGGCTCACCGCGCTCAACTGAGCTGTCAAACACTGTGCCGTCAATTAAGGTGCCATGGTAATGGACGGTAACAGTATCGGTCGCTTTAGGATGTTCAGTACCGTCACCCTTTGCCAACACTTGATATTGTAGACCCGTTAAGGTTTCAACCACACCAGGTTTGTTTTTGTTATCGGCTAAGAATTGCTGACCCATCTCAATATTCTCTTTGGCCGCTTTTTGGTTATTCATGCTGGTGTAAAAGTAAAACAGCACCCCAGCAATGACGACGACCGCTAATATCATTCTCATAATTAATTCATTTAGTTAAAATTGATGAGTCATGATACCCAATCTATCAGGCTAAAACTACTGAGATAGCCTTGATAGGTAAGCCATATCAATATTGCGCTGTTAATCATGACTGCCAGCCATAGACCGATGCGAAAACTCCTCTTCTGCGATTTATGGCGCAGAGTTTGCTGCGCCAGCAGTGCCCCTGGCCAGCCACCTAATAGCGACAATATTTGCAAACTTCGTTCACTGATACGTCGCCGGTTTAACTGCGCCGCCCGCTTATCGATGGCAAAGGTTGTAAAGGCGGTAAGGCTTAAGACTAAAAAGTAGTACAGCGCATCGACAGGGAGAGACTGCATCAGGTAGCCGCTAATTAAGCCAACAAAGAATGTTGTTACTATGATTAACCTGAATGTGAGTGGTATTGCTGACGTCGATGATGGTCTTGTTTTTTTGGATAATGATGTCCCATGTTTATCGACTATGGTGGCACAGCGTCGCCCTTGCTTATCTTTACTTGGCGTGAAATAGACAACTTGGCCGCTGAGTGGCGGAGCGCTTTTGATGCCAAAACTGCTGATATGAACAAATAGGGCATCAGTGCCACCAAGGGGCCGGACGAAACCAAACCCCTTATCTTTGTTCCAATCTGTGATTGCTCCTTTAAATACCTTCAAGCTCGTTCCCAAGGATAAAAAGTCTAAAAGTAATCGATCTCGACTTCATAGAGCAAGGCATCATCGTCGTAGGAGTCATATTTAGCGAAAATTGCAAACTTATCTCGATAGATATCAACGGCGTCGAAGTTGTCGGTGGCATCTGTGTATTGAGCCAATAACCCCTGCTTGATCGTTGGGATCGCTAACGCATTAACTTCCTCGCGAAATTGTTTGTCGGAGATTGCTTGGAATACACCTTGACTCAGTTTGGTTTTACGTAATTGTTCATCGTCAAATTGTAGTTGGAGCAGATTACCAATGATCCACCACTCACCTGAGCCAGAGATGGCAAGTTTGGTCATGTGGGGGAACTGTTGCTGAAATTGAGTAAGGAGTGGACGTTTGCCCTGGTATTGCGGGGCTAAATGAGTCATTAGCCAATCTTTTTGGGCTGGATTTAATCGATCCGTCTGTGGTTGTTTAACTGAATGACTTTGTGCTTCACTCAAGGTAAAGCCGGTCAATAAAGATTGTGGATCGCTAGCGCTGTCTGGGTGGAAAGTTTCAAAGGTCAATGTGAGTTGGTTGCCCTTGCCAGTCAGCGTCAGAGTGTCGTCTGTGCGACGGGTTATCCATCTATCGAGTTGCTTGTCGGCGTCCAAACGGCTGGCTTTTTGTGGTAATAAGTTCTGCACCGACCATAGCGTGTCATCAAATCCATCACGGAACTCAATAAGGTTTCGCCCATAGGCAGTTAATAGATCTGATTCACTACTGATATTAATGAGTGTGGATGATTGAAATACCAACCAGATGTGCCTGCCATATCCCCAGATGGTGTGATGATTTTGTGCGGGGATCTCTATACTTGCGGGTCCAAGTAATGCTAACACCTGCGCTTTACTCATTCCTAGCTGCGCGCCATAGACGCCTGTTTCTAGCGAGACTGCCGCTGGTGGCAAGTCAATGCTAGCTGCCAGGTTTGCTGCTGATTTTATCTCTGGTACCTCGAAGGTATATTCAAACTCAATACGTTGCAGTTTGTAGCCATCGTGGCTAAATGGGGCGGCCTCTGCACTGAAGGTTTTATCGTCGGCACATTGGGTAAAAAGCTGTGCTTGTAGATGGGTACGCAGTTGAGAGATTTTTATCTCTTTTCTGTCGCTATGGGCAGAAAGGGGACTGGTTTTACTGGAGTTGATGACGGAGTTTCTCACATCGATAAGTAAAATGGTGTCGGCACCGCGCTCATCGGCTATTTGGCGTAGTCGTTCGAGCGCATCTTTAAAGGCTTGGCTTTGTTCTGGTTTTTGGGGGGCTTGGTATTTAGAACTGGTAATGGATAAGCTGACTGGGCGGATAGTTTGTGTAATACAGTTAGGTTTGTAATCGACAATTTCTGCAGCCATAACATTGCTGTGGCTGAACAGAGTAAAAAGTAAGCTGACAGCAATCGATAGAGATAACGGGGCGAAAGGTGAACGATCCATGTGATACATCCTTGAGTCCAAATTAGTATCAATTTCAGCGATCGCTACATTAATGTCAACAAATTTAATATGTTGAGATTTTTAAGCGTGGTGGTTATTGCGGGTAGGGCTATATCAGTCATGGCTCCAGCTAGAGGAGCCATGGCTTGAGAGTCGACTATTTTGCAGGTTTAGCAGAGATCCAAAGTTTAATATGGCCTTTCACCACGATCACATTATTGTCGTCATAGGCGGTAACGGGAACCAGTAAGTCGCCTTCAACCCACTGCTCTGGCGTCACTTCAGCAACACAGCGAATGTCGCTACCCGCTTTGGCGGTATAATCGACACTCATCCCTTTGGGGATCCAGCGTAGATGAGAGGGAATAGAGGCTTCAGCCATGACGCCCATCGCCATCTCTAAGCCGTTACAGATAGCAATAACATGTACGGTCTGAATATGGTTGTGTACCGCTTTACGCTTTTTGATAAAGCATTGGCAGTAGTTGGGACGAAGCTCGGTGATGAGCGGACGTATGGTGCCAAAATAGGGGGCCATACGTGACACCATAATGGAGAAAATCTTCTGCCCAAATGGCAATCGAGTGACCTTGTTGTATAACGCCATCACCTTGGTTGGTTTTTGTTGCATAGACTCGCCTGTAGGTCTGTTCTGGTCGGATGAGTCGATAGATTAGCCTAATAACAACTGGTTAACAATGGTGTGTTTTTCTGTCAGCTGAGATTGCTGGGGAAAAGGCATAAGGTAAATGAAGCAAAGTTCATTTACCTATATGGCACCAGCATAGGTATAATCGACCGCTATTAACATCGTAATGGCGGTGTGGGATCTATTTAATAAGGAATTTGAGTGAAATACCTGCTGACTTACTTAAAAGGCATGGCGATGGGCGCTGCGGATGTGGTTCCAGGCGTATCGGGCGGCACAATCGCGTTTATTACGGGGATTTTAGATACCTTACTTGAGAGTATTGCACGCATTAACCCGCGTTTGATTGGCGTTATCAAAGAGAAGGGCGTTAAGGCGGCATTTGAGCATATCAACGGGCCATTCTTAGTTGCCGTCTTTGGCGGCATCTTAACCAGTATCTTCACCTTGGCTAAGTTGATCACCTATCTGCTGGCTAGCTATCCCATTCCTGTATGGTCATTCTTTTTTGGACTGATAATTATCTCCGTCATTCATATGTTGAAGCAAGTGCAGGGTTTTTCCTTGGTGAGATTGCTCTTGTTTGCCGCAGGTGTTGCCTTTGCATGGATCATTACGGTGTTAAATCCTATAGCGCTGGAAATGACCTATCTTAATGTGTTTATCGGCGGCAGTATTGCTATTTGTGCCATGTTACTGCCTGGTATTTCCGGTAGTTTCATTTTGCTATTGCTTGGCTTATATACCTCGGTACTCAGTGCGGCGAAGAGCTTTGATATTCTCATTCTAGCGATATTTGCCTCGGGCTGTGTGTTCGGTTTATTGACTTTTAGTCACCTGTTATCGGCGTTGCTACGCCGCTATCACGATGCCACGCTTATCTTTCTCACCGGACTCATGTTGGGGACTTTGGGTAAAATTTGGCCATGGAAACAGGTACTGACTTGGCGAGAAAACTCGGCTGGCAACTTAGTGCCTTTGATGGAGCAAAACTTGTCGCCAATGCAGTTTGAGCAGTTTACTGGTCAGCCTGCACATCTTGCCTGGGCCATTGCTTCGATGGTGGCTGGGATTGGATTGGTGTGGGGATTAGAGCATTTTGCAGGGAGAAAAAGTTAATGAAAAAACTATTACTTCTTGGGCTATTAGGGCTGAGTGCTTGCGCTAATATCAACCATATTGACGTTAGTTTAGAAGAGGAGCCACAAACTGATCCGCTGCAAGTTAAAGACCCTATGGCCACCGATAATCAACGTATTATTGATGATGCTCGCCGTGAGGGGAGACTCAATAACGGCTAGAGCTTGGTCTTGAAAGTAGGCGGCAGTGCGCCGCCTATCTGTTTAGCCTGTCTGTTTAGAATTATCGACCTGCTTCTTGTCGTAGTACTCAAAGGGAAATTGATTGCGGATTCGCTGAGTAATGGTGTCACTCACGTTCGCAGAAACATGCAAGCGCACGTTACCGACTTTTTCTGCTCGCACCACACAAGTGAGTTTTTCAGTCTTGGCGATAGCACGACACTCTCGCTCAAAACGTTCGGGGATCTTGCCTTTATGTTGGGTCAGTCTTCCCTCTTTAAAGTGCATTTCAAATAGGGTTAAGCCTTTCTTGCCGCTAAAAATCAGTTTGTAAGCCGCAAACAATCCAATAAGAATAAAAAGTGTTTTTAAGATGGTGGCAGTCATTGAATTTCCTTATTTTGCTCTTTTAAACTCAAGATACTCTTGGTAGGTTTTTTTTCCTAGTAGTTATACCTATCAGTATAAAGATTTGCGTGCTCAGCGAGGTTTTAGCGCTTATGAAGCTGGCTCCTTTGTGCTTGCATCGCCATATCGTCGTGCATTAACGGTATTAACGGCATTAACTCGATCCACGTTTATTGCAACGAGTGAGCGCGTAATGAGTCTAGATTTAAGCGTTGCTAACGCAACTCCTGCAGCACTATCACTCGGCTCTTAGGTGGGGTCTGCCTCAGAGATGAACCAATTGACCCGAGAATATCCATTGCTGCATCTGTTCGCCTTGAATGAGTTTGCCAAACAACACACTGATCACAGTCATTTCTCATATTGAGTCGTTTTTGCCCTATTGCAGGATCTTTATGCTATATATACAGAAGCTGTTGTAAGGGATGACTTAACTAAATTAAGGAAGATGCTATGTACCTATCTAATGCCCAGCGCTGGGCAAAACTGTGTGAAGAGCAAGCTAAGATTATTGAAAACCTCTCAAATACCTTCCCGCAGCGTCAAGCACAACATAAAGAGCTGGGTTATTGTTGGCGAAACCTCGCCGATAAAGTACGCAGTGGCGAAAGCCCTAAGGTTTTGCAATGACACAATAAAAAACCGCCAAAGGCGGTTTTTTTGTATCGATAATAACGATGGGAACGGGATAGCTTAGAAAGCGTATGAAGCCGATACTAAGAAAGTGCTATCGTTACGGAAGCTACCTTCATCGAACTGGTATTCGCTGTCGATGTTATTATCTAACCAAGCTGCAGATAAACCAACGCCTGCAATTTCTGTTGAAACACCGATAGAGTAGTCAACATAGGTACCCATATCATCTTCTGGTGCATCACCAAAGTTATAGCCAGCATGGAGGTCTAAACTCCAATTTTCAGCAAACTCCCATGAGTAGTTGAGCTCGGTGTAATGGTAATCAAGGTCACTTCCGCCGTAGTCATTGGTATACCAATATGCAGCATGGAAATCTGCAAAGTAGAAACCTATGGTACCTTCTAGGTAATCTTGAGATACATCATCGCCTGGATAAGTGTAGTAAAGTAGGGTGACGTCATATTCTACTTCTTCACCGATAGCACCAGCGTAGCCAGCATAAAAATCAACTTCTATGTTGGCGCCATTTTCATCTTCAGGATCATCAAAATCAACGTTACTTCCCCAAGCTCCGACGAAAAATCCGCTTTCCATGCTGTAATCGATACCAGCTTGTACGGCAAAGTCGCCTGCTGACTGTGATACACCGCGGAAGCGATAGTCATTTGTTACACCAATCTCGCCAGATACTTCTGCTTGAGCAATAGGGGCCATTAGCGCTGTTGCTAAGGTTAGTCCCACGACTTGGGCAATCCGTTTTTTATTAAATTTTTTATACACGGTGTTTTCTCCATTTCACTTTGTTGACATAAGTCCATTTAAACCAATAAATGGACTTAGTTAAGCCAAACAACAGCCTTTTAATGCTGAGACATCATGGCGCTTACTCAAACTCGAACAGGGTTACTTTTGTTCAAATATGACGTAAATTTTTCTGCATGCTTGGGTGATTTTCCATACCCCTGAAAAGCCTGCGGGTATCACGAAACGATCGCCTTTTTTTACCGTGACACTCTGACCTTGTTGATCGGTTATCTCGCTTTCACCGGCCAGGATTTCGCAATATTCATGTTCGGTATAATTAATCTTCCAGCTGCCTATTTCACCTTGCCACACACCCGCATGAAACTGGTTGCATGGACTAGAGTAGTGATTATCTATTTGCTGCTTGGGATCACCGCTAAGCACCTTCTCCTTGGCGACATCATAAAACTCTGTCTCAACTGCGTGTTGGCTAAAGTTAACAATGCTGTTGACGGTAATGCTCATTTTTTCTCCAAACATTATAGGCTTAACATATACGGGTGCAGCGATAACTGCACCTGTTTTGTTAAGGTTAAAATCATTATTTCATTGTCGGCATGACAAATTCGGCCTGGGCGTCTTTGGGCTTAGGCCAACGTGCAGTGATCGCTTTACGCTTAGTGTAAAAACGCACTCCATCAGGTCCATGCATATGTAGCGGACCGAACAGTGAGCGCTTCCAGCCACCAAAGCTATGAAATGCCATTGGCACGGGGATCGGTACGTTAACCCCAACCATCCCCACCTGCACGTGATGACAGAAGTGGCGTGCAGCTTCACCACTTTGAGTAAAGATGGCCGTGCCATTACCAAATTCATGGTCATTGATTAGTTGGAGGGCTTCTGCATAGTCTTTAACACGCACAATGGCGAGCACCGGCCCAAAGATCTCCTCTTTGTAAATCGTCATATCAGGGGTCACGTGATCAAACAAACTGCCACCTAAGAAATACCCTTGCTCATGGTCCGTTACACTGAGTTGACGTCCGTCGGCCAGTAGCGTAGCGCCTTCGGCAACACCTTGGTCGACATAGCTGCGGACTTTCGCTAGGTGCTGAGCTGAAATGAGTGGCCCCATATCCATATCGGCTTCAAGGCCATTGCCCACACGAAGCGCTTCAATTTGTGGCAGCAGTTTTTCGACTAACGCATCGCCTGCATCACCAACAGCCAATACTACTGAGATAGCCATGCAGCGTTCACCAGCACTGCCATAAGCGGCACCCATCAGTGCGCCGACAGCTTGATCAAGGTCGGCATCAGGCATCAATAGCATATGGTTTTTAGCACCACCAAGGGCTTGAACACGCTTGCCATGCTTGGATGCTGTTTCGTAGATATATTCGGCAATAGGGGTTGAACCTACAAAGCTAACCGCTTGAATATCTTTATGACTAAGTAGGGTATCAACGGCTTCTTTATCACCATTAACCACGTTAAAGACGCCATCAGGTAGTCCTGCTTCGGTGAGCAGTTCGGCCATACGCATCACAGAGCTAGGATCTTTCTCTGAGGGTTTCATAATAAAGGTGTTGCCCGCAGCGATAGCAATAGGGAACATCCACATCGGTACCATGACTGGGAAATTAAACGGGGCAATACCGGCAACGACACCTAAAGACTGGTTAAGTGTCCAGGCATCAACACCACCACCCACTTGTTCGGTATGCTCTCCCTTTAAAAGATGAGGGATACCGCAGGCAAATTCGACCACTTCAAGTCCGCGGATGATTTCACCTTTGGCATCATCGAGTACTTTACCGTGCTCACGGGTGATAAGGGCGGCTAACTCATCCATGTTGGCTTCGACGAGCGCCTTAAACTTGAAAAGCACGCGCGAACGATTAAGCGGGGTCATCTGTGACCAGCTTGCGTGAGCTTTCTTAGCCAGTTCAATTGCGCCAGCCACATCTGCTGCACTCGCCAAGGATACGTCAGCTTTGTGTTCGCCCGTTGCTGGTTCATACACTGCGCTGCAGCGCTCGCTCTTTTGGGTGTGTTGTCCGTTTATATAATGGTTTATCTGCTGCATAGCGCTAAAATTCCTGCAAAGTTTCAATTAGGTTTAAGGTAAAAATCAGTCGTTAGCCTACGCTTTTTATCGCGTCACTTAGGGTGTTAACAATGTGGTCAATCTGTTGTCTATCAACGATAAGTGGTGGCGATATGGCGATAATGTCGCCAGTGGCACGCACTAAAGTGCCATTTTTGAAGCAGGTTTCAAAAATACCAAATCCACGTTTGCCAACCCCTTTGTCACTGGGGGCAAACTGAATACCCGCCACTAAACCTGTGTTACGAATATCGATAAGGTTAGGTAGGCCTTTCAAGCTATGAACTGCTTGTTCGAAATAGCCTTCGAGTGAGCGGCTGCGTTCAAACAGCTTTTCCTCTTCATAGATGTCTAGTGTGGCTAATGCCGCGGCGGCAGCGACTGGGTGCCCAGAATAGGTGTAACCATGAAACAGTTCGATAGCTCCTTCCGGTGCATCCATACTGGCATCATAAATCCCATCATCGATGAGTACCGCACCCATAGGAATAGTGCCGTTGTTGAGAGCTTTTGCTGTGGTGATCATGTCTGGTTTCACATCCCAGCGTTGGCTAGCAAAGGCATCACCGACACGACCAAATCCAGTGATCACTTCATCAAAGATGAGCAAGATGCCATGTTTCTTGGTGATCTCTCTAAGGCGCTTAAGGTAACCCTGAGGTGGTAAAATAACCCCAGCCGATCCCGACATGGGTTCAACAATCACGGCGGCAATATTTTCTGCACCGTGCAGCGTGACTAACTGTTCTAACACATCAGCTTTCTCTGCACCTGTTTCAGGTAAACCTTTGCAAAAAGCATTGGTGTTGATGTCTAGCGTGTGGGGAAGATGATCGACACCTTGAAGTAACTGTTGGCTGAAGGTGCGACGGTTGCCACCAATACCACCAACAGAGATGCCGCCGAACCCAACACCGTGATAGCCTAACTCTCTACCGATGAAGCGGGTACGAGTGGCTTCACCGCGGGCACGATGGTAGTTAAGGGCAATTTTAAGGGCGGTATCAACCGATTCAGACCCTGAGTTGGTAAAAAACACCTTATTAATGCCTTCAGGGGCAATAGCCGCGAGGCGTTGGGCTAATTCAAATGCTAATGGGTGACCCATTTGAAAAGAGGGCGCGTAGTCCATTTCATGGATCTGTTTGCTGACCGCTTCAGAGATTGCCTTACGTCCATGGCCAGCATTACAGCACCACAAACCCGCAGTGGCATCTAGGACTGGACGGCCATCGACATCTTTGTAGTACATGCCTTCGGCTTGAGCTAATAATCTAGGATTTTGTTTAAATTGTCTGTTGGCGGTAAAAGGCATCCAATAGTGATCGAGTGATACTGCTTGGCTCTGCCCTGCTTTCTTGAAATCTTCCATATCATCTACCCTGGTCCGAATTAGTTGTTGTTTTTTTGAGTGGTTGATATTTGCTATGCTATGTCAGAAATAATGAATATGAAAGTCTTTTGTTCATTATTTATAGCAAAAAATAACTTTTTGTAAAAAATATTGAAATAAGGCTGGGGAAAAGCGTAATCTAACGGCAAGCGTTTTCCACTTATCCTAAACAACTATGGTGTTGAAAAGGCGTTCGACTAACATTATGTAATTTATCACCCGTTAAGAGGTCAGAATGAGTACTCCAGAAAATCGTGAACAATGGCAGCAGATGGCAGATTCATTGTCGATCAATGGTCAGGCATTTATCGATGGCGAATATTGTGCAGCGGCATCATCCGATACCTTTGACTGCATCAGTCCTGTGGACGGCAAGGTGCTGGTAAAGGTGGCTAGCTGTAATGAAGCCGATGCCAACATTGCTGTAGCCAATGCGCGGGAAGTATTCGATAGGGGTGATTGGTCGCAGATGCCACCCGTTAAACGAAAGCAGGTGATGATACGGTTTGCCGAGCTGCTTGAAGCGAATATGGACGAACTTGCACTGCTTGAAACGTTAGATATGGGCAAGCCTATTCGTTATTCACGTACGGTAGATGTCGCGGGGCGGCGCGAGCGATCCGCTGGTCAGGGGAAGCTGTCGATAAGATTTATGACGAGATTGCACCCACGGCTCATAATGAGATTGGCATGATAACCCGTGAAGCGGTAGGCGTAGTGGCCGCTATTGTGCCGTGGAACTTTCCGTTGCTCATGGCATGTTGGAAGTTAGGGCCAGCCTTAGCCACGGGTAACTCTGTGGTGTTAAAACCCTCTGAAAAGTCGCCACTCACCGCAATACGCATGGCGCAAATTGCGCTTGAGGCGGGTTTGCCAAAAGGCGTGCTAAACGTACTTCCAGGTTTTGGACATACCGTGGGTAAGGCATTAGCCCTGCATATGGATGTCGACACATTAGTTTTCACCGGATCCACCAAAATCGCTAAGCAGCTAATGATTTATGCGGGTGAGTCCAATATGAAGCGAGTGTGGCTTGAGGCGGGCGGTAAGAGCCCTAATATTGTCTTTAATGATGCGCCTGATCTGCAAAAAGCGGCCATTGCAGCGGCGTCTGCGATTGCATTTAACCAAGGTGAGGTGTGTACCGCAGGTTCAAGACTCTTGGTGGAGTCAGGCGTTAAGGATGAACTGATTCGTTTAATCGAAGCTGAGATGCAGGCTTGGCAGCCAGGCCATCCACTAGACCCTGAGACAACCTGTGGCGCTGTCGTTGACCAACAGCAGTTAGATAATGTGCTGCGTTATATCCGCTCAGGTGTTGCCGAAGGGGCCAAGCTGGTTCAAGGTGGTGAGCAGGTGATGACTGCGACGGGTGGTGTTTATGTTGCGCCGACTATCTTTGCCAATGTTAAAAATGAGATGACCATTGCCAAAGAGGAGATCTTTGGGCCTGTCCTCTCTGTTATTACCTTTGATGGCATGGATGAGGCGATTCGTATTGGTAACGACACTATCTATGGCTTAGCCGCGGGTGTTTGGACTTCTGATATCAATAAAGCCCATAAAACGGCCAAGGCGCTGCGCAGCGGTATGGTATGGATTAACCATTACGATGGCGGTGATATGACCGCACCATTTGGTGGCTATAAACAATCGGGTAATGGCCGTGATAAATCGCTACATGCTTTTGATAAGTATACTGAAATAAAGGCGACTTGGATTGTGTTAGATTAATCTTTCGGTAACCAAACCGCTTCAATTAAAGCCCTTCAGCTTACGCTGTAGGGCTTTTTTATTTACCTGTCGGTTAGGGCATATAGGTCCAGTGAAATCGTGGTAGTGCATATTTTACTTGTAGATAACAAGGTTATTCGTTTATGTTGCGCAAAGTGATTGAGTTTTGAATATTGATTGGCGCGAGCCAGTTGGGAGTCAGTTATGGAATATCCTTTGGTCAGCACGGCCTGGCTTGAAGCCAATCTATTTGAAGCAAATCTGATTGTTTTAGATGCCAGTATGCAATCGGTTGTGGGTAAAGAGCCGATTGTTTATGACGAGTTTGTGGCGATTCCGCGCGCCCAGCAATTTGATCTAGAAAAGGTATTTTGTGATCTGACCTCAAGTCAAATTCATGCAATGCCCACCGATGTGCAGTTCAATCAAGCGATAGCCACCTTTGGTATTGATAGCGATAGTACTGTTGTTATCTACGATAACCAAGGGATCTACTCATCACCCAGAGCATGGTGGATGTTTAAAGCTATGGGGTTTGAGCGGGTGTTTGTACTTGACGGTGGATTGCCTCAATGGTTGAGTGAAGCGCGTATGACCGTAGATTCATATCATCAACCTGAGCAAGATAGACTGGGTGATTTTCATGGCCAATATCATAGTGAACTCGTGTGTGATACGGCTCATCTATTAGCCCGGTTTGATGATGAGCATGTGCAAGTGTTCGATGCTCGAGGAGCACAACGTTTCTCTGGTGAAATGGCGGAGCCTAGACCCAATGTACGCAGTGGTCATATACCCGGTTCGGTTAATTTGCCGTTTGCACAGGTGCTCAACGGGCATCGGCTTAAGGAGCGCACTGAGCTTGTTAAGCTGTTTGATGGATTAGAGGGCAATGACGAGCAGCAGCGTATTTTTAGCTGTGGCTCAGGTATCACGGCCTGTATTTTAATTCTTGCCTCAGTGGCTGCAGGCCACCACCGAGCGGTATTATATGATGGTTCTTGGGCTGAGTGGGGCAGTAATCATCAGTTGCCAATTAGTCCCGCCGCACTCAAATCGGATCGCAGTGATAGTGGTAATACCGTGAACTGAGAGCTAAAGCGCGTCATAAGGGAGCCTAAGGGCTCCTTTTTTATGGCGGTTAAAATAGGTCTTTAAATCTATGGTACAACATGCCTGCAGCCAACATAGGTGACCTAAATGTTGGACCACCTGGAAAGGTCATGTGGGGGATTTTAGCAAAGATATCGAAACGTTCAGCTTGGGCTGTTAGTGCTTCAGCAATGAGCTTTGCTGACATATGAGTGGCATTGACACCGTGCCCTGCATAGGCCTGCGCATACAGAATATTGGGGCAATCTGGTAGGCGTCCAAGTTGCGGTAAGCGATTAGCGCCAATGCCTATCATGCCACCCCATTGGTAGTCGATTCTCACTCCTTTTAATTGGGGAAATACCTTTTCTAAATTAGGTCTGAGTGCCGCTTCAATGTTTTTAGGATCTTTTCCTGAATAGGTGCATAGACCGCCAAAGAGCAATCGGTTGTCTTGGGATAGGTGGAAATAATCGAGGTCGATGCGGAGATCGGCAAAAGCCATATTTTGTGGAATTATTGCATCGCATTGGGCTTGAGTCAGCGGCTCTGTTGCAAGCAGGTAACTGCCTGCGGGAAGCACTTTCCCACCGACGTAGCTGTCGAGTTTATGGCCAATATAGGCATTCCCCGCTAACACGACGTACTGGCAATCGACGACACCTTTGTCGGTGATAACTTGCGGTTTGTCACCCTTTACTATCTTGGTGGCGGCGCTGTATTCAAATATCTGCACCCCAAGTGAGCGTGCAACCTGCGCTTCACCTAGCGCTAAGTTTAGTGGATGCAGGTGACCACTGTTCATGTCTACTAATGCACCGCTGTATACCGATGAGCCGATAACCTCACCCACATCTCGCTGTTGTAGCAGTTTAAAACCCTCGCCACGTCCTTGCGCTAGCATCTGCTCGTAGTCAGCGCTAAGTTCCTCCATATGACGTGGTTTGATGGCAAGGTCGCAATAGCCCATTTTCAGGTTACAGTCTATGTTGTGCGTTTTAACTCGGTCGCGTACTATCTGCACCGCCTCAAAGCCCATTTCGTGGATAGCGTTTACGCCATCGTGACCAATCTCATCACGAAACTGGTCAACATTATGACCAATTCCTCTAATAAGCTCACCGCCATTACGTCCAGATGCTCCCCAACCAATACGTTTAGCTTCGAGTAGTGCGACGCTAAATCCCTTTTGAGCGAGTTCTATGGCGGTGTTAATGCCACTAAAGCCACCACCGACCACACAGACATCGACCTTAATGTGCTCAGTCAGTTGAGGCGCTTCATGCAAAGCATTTGCTGTGGCGTAGTAATAGGAGTCAGGATAGTTATTGCTGTGAACGGGGCTTTTACTGGACATCATGGCTCCAAAATCGGCATTTTTTATCGTTATTCGACTAAATTGGCTTGAGTGCAGTATACTTTGCGCTTGGGTTAGTTATACTTCACACCTGTTGATTATATTTAACATGCTTTTTTGTGTGAGACAAACTAGTATGTTAAATAATTTCTACATAAGTTCGTTTAGAAGAGGGTCTTTTTTTGGATATAGGCGCAAATCTCAAAGCTGTACGTAAAATGAAAGGTTTATCGCAACGAGAATTGGCAAAAAGAGCTGGTGTGACTAATAGCACGATCTCAATGATCGAAAAAAACAGTGTCAGCCCTTCGGTGAGTTCCCTAAAAAAAGTATTGTCTGGACTACCTATGTCCTTGGTGGATTTCTTCTCCATTGAAGATAATGAGCCTAGCGAGCCAAAGGTGGTTTACCGTGCTGGAGAGTTATTGGATATTGGTGATGGCAATCTAGATTACAAGTTAATTGGACGAGATTACCCTAACCGCGCAATGTCTGTGATGAATGAAGTTTATCCACCTGGTTCTGATACTGGCGAAGAGATGCTTCAGCACGAAGGCGAGGAAGCCGCCATGGTGATTGAAGGTAAGATAGAGATCACCGTGGGTGGAGAGGTATTTGTGCTTGAGGAGGGTGATAGCTATTACTTTAATAGTGAACAGCCACACCGTTTTCGCAACCCTTTTGAGGCACCTTGCCGAATCGTTAGTGCGACCACACCTGCAAACTTCTAATCTTGTCTTTCCTTACTAGGCGTTAATTGACGCCTAGGAACCCCTTTGTTTTTATTCCTCAAAACCTCGTGATCACCGCGTGACCCTCGGCTTTTCTTTGGGTTTATCTTTCCTTATTAGTGTAAATAATATCGCGCAAACCATAGTGAATATGGCTGGGCTTCCGATAACGCAACCTTGGGAGCGATGTCACATACTCACGGCTTAATGTCGCATGCGTTTATGCTGCCTATAAAAGCTGTTTCGTTATTAACTTCTGTTTAATAAGACTTTTATTGTTACCCATAAAGTATTGTATATTTTGTTGGTGAACACCTATTGCCTAGTGATATTTTTCAGTGTAGTGTGTGAAAAAATGAACGCTTTGTTACATGGTGTTCATTTATCTATAACTATAAGAATGAAGCAACAACACAGGTGAACTATGTCCGAGGAAGGACTCGCAGTGATTGGCGTGACAGCGTGTAATCAACAACTAGGTTTGCATCCGTTTAATATTGTTGGTGAAAAATACCTTCTCAGTATTGCAGATGCGACTAACGCATGGCCTTTGGTTATTCCCGCCTTAGGGCATTGTCCTGCAGAGACTATTCTTCCTCGTCTGGACGGTATCTTATTTACCGGGTCCCCATCAAATATCGAACCTCATCATTATGATGGCCCGACGAGCGACGTTGATACCCTGCATGATCCTAAGCGCGATGCGACAAATTTACCTCTATTACGTGCGGCAATTGATGCCGGTGTGCCTGTTTTGGCGATTTGTAGAGGCTTTCAAGAGATGAATGTCGTTTATGGCGGCACTTTGCATCAAAAATTACATGAAGTGGATGGCCTAATAGAACACAGGGAAGATAGAACTGCTTCAGTAGATATTCAATATGGCTTATCTCATGAGATCAAGATAGAACCTGGAGGATTGCTCCACGAGGCGTGGGGCCGCAATTTAGCAGAGGTGAACTCTGTACACACTCAAGGTGTCGACCGTTTGGGTGTTGGATTGCGGCCAGAAGCTTACGCCTTGGACGGACTCATCGAGGCTTTTTCGGTCAAAAATGCTAAGAATTTTGCGTTAGGTGTTCAATTTCATCCTGAATGGAAGGTACTCGATAACGCCTTTTACCGCGCCATTTTTAGTGCATTCAATACGGCGTGCCAAGTGCGCGCATCGAAACGAACGAGATAAACACATGAAGAAGTTAATCAGTTATTTAAAAGAAAATAAGATCACCGAAGTCGAGTGTGTCATCAGTGATATGACAGGTATTGCTCGCGGCAAAATCGCTCCAGTGGGTAAATTTATTGATGAAAAAGGGATGCGTTTGCCAGAGAGTGTTTTGCTGCAAACGGTTACCGGTGATTATGTTGATGGCGACGTCTACGATTCGTTGCTGGACAAAGCTGATATCGATTTTGAGTGTGTTCCTGACGAAAACGCCATATATATGTTGCCCTGGTGCGTTGAGGCAACCGCACAGGTTATTCATGATACCTATGACAAGATGGGTAACCCCATTGAACTTTCGCCACGTAATCTATTAAAGAAAGTGTTAAAGCTTTATGACGCAAAGGGTTGGAAGCCCGTCGTTGCGCCTGAGATGGAGTTTTACCTCACTAAACCAAACGAAGATCCGGACATTCCATTAAGTCCGCCCATTGGTCGCAGTGGTCGGAGAGAGTCTGGCCGTCAATCTTTCTCTATTGATGCAGCCAATGAATATGATCCGCTATTTGAAGATATGTATGACTGGTGCGAAGCCCAAGGGTTAGATATTGATACCTTGATCCACGAAGAGGGCACGGCACAGATGGAGATTAACTTCAGCCATGGTGATGCGCTGTCGCTTGCTGATCAAGTATTTGTTTTTAAGCGCACCCTACGTGAAGCGGCGCTAAAGCATAATGTGTGTGCTACCTTCATGGCAAAACCTGTTACTGCAGAACCTGGCAGTTCGATGCATATTCACCAAAGTGTGGTTGATGCGAAATCAGGTCAAAACGTGTTTACAAATGAAGATGGCACGATGAGTGCTAAGTTTTTAAGTTATATCGGTGGCTTACAAAGGTACATTCCTGAATTGTTGCCATTGATGGCACCTAACGTGAACTCATTTAGACGGTTTTTGCCCGGGACATCAGCGCCTGTGAACTTAGAGTGGGGCGATGAAAACCGGACATGTGGTTTGCGTATTCCTGAATCATCACCACAAAACCGTCGTATTGAAAACCGTATTGCAGGCGCCGATGCCAATAGTTATTTAGCGATCGCAGCGACTCTGTTGTGTGGCTATATGGGGATGGTTGAAGACGTTAAGCCTTCAACACCTGTACAGGGCCGTGCCAATGAGAATCGTCAAGGTAACAGCCTACCTTTAACGCTAGAAGAAGCCTTGGCGGTGATGTCTGAGAGTTCTGCTGTGCGTGAATATTTAGGCGAAACGTTTACCAATGGCTATATTGCGGTTAAACAGGCGGATTTAGAAAATTTTCGACGTGTGATCAGTTCGTGGGAGCGAGAGTTCTTATTGCTTACAGTTTAGTTGGTTACTGCACTTTTATGGTGCGAAAGCCTAATCATTTTGGGGCGTAAAGGATAATTTTTTACGAGTGATGATTGCGTTGTGATTGGAAAGTTTAAGAGTTTTAAATTCATCTTGAACGGGAAAGTATTCAGTTTTATTCTACGGGAGAAAAAGGCGTTAGATGGGTTCGATGCGGTTGTAAGCTGTAGCATTGGTCAATAATAACAAAATAATGATGTCGATAAATCGACACTACTTATGACTGACAGTTATGCCCCGTGAAAACGGCGGTAGCAATGGAGAAATCGATGACAGTTTTTAATACAGTTAAAGCATCTTGTTTGGTTGTTGGATGTGCTTTAGCGAGTGGTTCGCTTCAGGCTGAAGAAGTACTTAAAGTCTATAATTGGAACGACTATATCGCTGAAAATACACTAGAGAACTTTTATAAAGAGACCGGTATTCGGGTGATTTATGATGTGTTCGACAGCAATGAGATGGTTGAGGCTAAGTTGCTATCTGGCCATTCGGGTTATGACATTGTTGTGCCATCTAATGATTTTCTCGCTAAACAGATTAAGGTGGGGGCGTTTGCACCACTGGATAAAACTAAGCTGACTAACCTTGGTAATCTTAATGCCGATTTAATGAAGCAATTAGAGAAGGCTGATCCACAAAACCGTTATGCAGTGCCTTACCTTTGGGGCACAACAGGGATTGGCTATAACGTTGAAAAAGTGAAAGCCGTTTTAGGTGAAGATGCGCCGGTTGATTCTTTAGCGCTGATTTTTGAACCTAAGTATGCGGAAAAGATTTCAAGCTGTGGCTTTTCTATGATGGATTCAGCCGATGAGATGATGTCGCAAGCCCTTTCTTACCTAGGTCTCGACCCAAACAGCACCTCTGCTGAGGACTATAAAGCCGCTGGCGCGGCGATTGAGAAGGTACGTCCTTACGTCACCTATTTCCATTCATCACGGTATATCACAGATTTAGCCAATGGTGACACCTGTGTGGCCTTCGGTTTCTCTGGTGATGTGTTCCAAGCGGCTGCGCGTGCAGACGATGCAAAGAATGGCCAGCAGATCCATTATTCGATAGCCAAAGAGGGCGCTAACTTATGGTTTGATATGTTAGCCATCCCAGCCGATGCAGAGAATATTGATAACGCACATGTGTTTATCAATTACCTCATGCGCCCTGATGTGATCGCAGAGATCTCAAACTATGTGGCTTATGCCAATCCTAATGACAAAGCACAGGCTATGGTGGACAAGGAGATATTAGATAATCCTGGCATCTACCCGAGCGATGAAATCATTAAAAATTTATATATTCGTGAGGTGCGTCCTCTGAAGGTTCAGCGAGCGATGACTCGTGCTTGGACCAAAGCAAAATCAGGATACTAGTTTAAACCAATGCGCTACTCGTGATAGCGGGTAGTGCGATTGAACTGTTGAATGTTAAGCAATCAGCCGATGCGCTTTACGCGTTGTAGCATTGGATAATTATAACAATGAAAGCCGTAATTTAGCGGCAATGCACTGGCAGTAAATTAGATAGACATTACTGGCACGCTAATAAGGAGATAGCATGAAGCTTTTAAAGAAAATGACAACATTGGCCTTAGTGACAGCTGGGGTATTTACCAGTTCGATGGCGACCGCAGAAGAAGTTGTGCGCGTTTATAACTGGTCTGATTATATCGCTGAAGATACCTTGGCTAATTTTGAAAAAGAAACGGGCATTAAGGTTATTTATGATGTGTTTGACAGCAATGAAGTAGTTGAAGCTAAACTGCTCTCTGGGCGTTCAGGTTACGATATTGTTGTACCGTCTAATAACTTCTTAGCTAAGCAGATCCAAGCGGGTGCCTTTCAAAAGTTAGATGCTAGTCAATTGAGCAACCACAAAAACCTTAAGCCTGAGTTGATGAAGCAGCTAGAATCGGCTGATCCGCGCAATGAACACGCTGTGCCATATCTTTGGGGCACAACGGGTATTGGTTATAACGTGGCGAAAGTAAAAGAAGTCCTTGGCGAAGATGCACCAGTGGATTCTTTGGAGTTAATGTTTAACCCTAAGTATGCAGAAAAGCTATCTAAGTGTGGCATGTCATTCCTAGATTCTGCCGACGAGATGTTACCTATCGCGCTAATTTATCTTGGTTTAGATCCTAATAGCACCAGTGCTGACGATTATGCGAAAGCGGGTGAAGTGATGTCTAAGGTGCGTCCTTATGTCACCTATTTCCACTCTTCACGCTATATTACCGATCTGGCTAATGGTGATATCTGTGTAGCCTTTGGCTATTCAGGCGACGTGTTCCAAGCGGCCGCGCGTGCTGAAGAAGCTGAAAATGGCCAAGAGATTGGTTATGCGATTCCAAAAGAGGGCGCTAACCTTTGGTTTGATATGTTAGCGATTCCATCTGATGCGAAAAACGTCAAGAATGCGCATACTTTCATCAACTACCTACTTCGCCCTGAAGTGATTGCGCCTATTACTAACTATGTGGCGTACGCTAATCCAAATGTCCCAGCACAAGAGTTAGTGGATGAAGAGATCCGTAATGACGCAGCAATCTATCCAACTGCTGAAGTTCTTTCACGTCTCTATGTTGCTGATGTACGTCCAATGAAAGCACAGCGTGTCATGACGCGTGTTTGGACCAAAGTCAAATCAGGTATGTAATACCCGCTTAAAACAGGGCAAGTTTACTTGCCCTGTCTCATTTCAATTTATTCAGTATTGCAGTAGGTGCCTGGAAGGCACTTTTTGTGGAGAAGTAACTATGGCTAGCAATTCGGGCGTCACCAATAAACCGACAACAAAGACGCAAGGAGAGGTATTGCTGAAGATAGACAGAGTCAGCAAGCTATTTGACGACGTTCGCGCTGTGGACGACGTTTCGCTCAATATTAATCGTGGGGAGATTTTTGCATTATTAGGCGGTTCAGGCTCGGGTAAATCCACCTTACTGCGGATGCTAGCAGGTTTTGAGAAACCTTCAGAAGGGCGTATCTATCTCGATGGCGAAGATATTACCGATATGCCACCTTATGAACGTCCAATTAATATGATGTTCCAATCTTATGCATTGTTTCCGCATATGACAGTGGCGCAAAATATCGCCTTTGGTTTAAAGCAAGACAAGATGCCAAAAGCTGACATTGAGCAGCGTGTGCAAGAGATGTTGAAGTTGGTGCACATGGAAGCTTATGCAAGACGTAAACCTAACCAGCTCTCTGGCGGTCAGCGCCAACGTGTTGCCTTGGCGCGATCTCTGGCTAAGCGACCTAAATTACTCTTACTCGATGAGCCGATGGGCGCATTGGATAAAAAATTGCGTACCCAGATGCAGCTTGAAGTGGTCGATATTTTAGAGGCTGTAGGGGTGACTTGTGTGATGGTAACCCATGACCAAGAAGAAGCGATGACCATGGCTGAGCGTATCTCCATTATGAATGATGGTTGGATTGCACAAACGGGTTCGCCAATGGATATTTATGAAAGTCCAGCCAGTCGCATGGTGGCTGAGTTTATCGGTTCAGTAAACTTATTCGAAGGCGAGATCATTGTCGATGAGGCGGATCATGCCGTTATTCAAGCGCCTAATTTGCCACAGCAGTTCTATATTGGTCACGGTATTTCGACCAGTGTTGACGACAAGCATGTGTGGCTAGCGGTGCGACCAGAAAAGACCCATATCACGCGAGAGCAACCACAAGAGCAGTATAACTGGTGTCAAGGTGAGGTTGAGGATATCGCCTATCTTGGCGGTATCTCTGTGTACTACATTCGCTTAAGCAACAAACAGCTTATCCAATCAGTGATGACCAATAGTGACCGCCGCTCAGACTCACCAACATGGGAAGAGCAAGTGTTCGTTAGCTGGGAGGCCACCAGTGGTGTGGTGCTCAGATCATGAGTGGGGGCGGTATGAAGAAAAAACGACTGACGTTTAGGCTGCCCAAAGGGCAGTGCTATACCATAGGTGTGCCCTATTTTTGGCTATTGATGTTTTTTGCGTTGCCGTTTGCCATCGTATTAAAGATCAGTTTGTCTACGCCAGCGATTGCGATTCCGCCATATGAAGCGCTATTTGAATACGCCGATGAGTCACTGCAGATTATGCTTAATCTGGGTAACTACATCTTAGTTTTCGAAGATTCTTTATATATCAATGCCTATTTAGGCTCATTGAAGATGGCCTGTATAACGACTCTAGGATGTCTACTGATTGGCTACCCCATGGCATATGCCATTGCTAGAGCACCTAAGCAGCATCAGACAGTGTTGATTTTGCTGGTGATGTTACCGTCTTGGACGTCGTTTCTTATTCGCGTGTATGCTTGGATGGGAATATTGAGTAATAACGGCGTTATCAATAACGTGCTGATGTGGTTAGGAGTTATCTCTGAGCCTATTCAGATGCTTAATACAAACTTTGCGGTCTATATCGGTATTATTTATACCTACCTTCCATTTATGATTTTGCCACTCTATGCCAACCTATCTCAACTCGATGGTAGTTTGCTAGAAGCCGCGGCGGATCTGGGTTCTCGTAGTTTAAATACCTTTTGGAAGATCACCTTGCCCCTGTCTAAAGGCGGCGTGATTGCAGGCTCTATGTTGGTATTTATTCCTGTGGTGGGTGAGTTTGTTATTCCTGAGCTGCTTGGTGGCCCGGACTCACTAATGATCGGTAAAGTGCTATGGCAAGAGTTCTTTAATAACCGTGATTGGCCGGTTGCATCGGCACTAGCCATTGTAATGCTTGGACTACTGATTATTCCTATCACGCTATTTCATCGTTACCAGTCGAGAAGTATGGAGAAAACGATATGAATAACAGATTAAAGAAAATGAGTTTCTCAACCATTATGCTTTGGGCTGGAATGTTTTTCCTTTATGCCCCGATGTTTATTCTGGTGATCTACTCGTTTAACGAATCCAAACTGGTCACAGTTTGGGGCGGCTTTTCACCTAAATGGTATGGCGAGCTGTTCCGCGATGAACAGATTCTGGATGCAGTTTGGACCAGTTTGAAGGTGGCGTTTTTTGCCTCAACGATGGCGGTGATCTTAGGCACCATGGCGGCATTTGTGATGACACGTTTTGCGCGCGGTTGGGGCAAGATGACGCTGTCTAACATGATCACCGCACCCTTGGTCATGCCAGAAGTGATCACGGGTCTATCCTTGTTACTGCTGTTTGTACACATGGCTGATCTCTTTGGCTGGCCTGCTGAACGCGGCATGTTGACAGTATGGATTGCCCATTCCACTTTCTGTGCGGCTTATGTTGCAGTGGTTGTCGCATCACGTTTGCGTGAACTCGATATGTCGATAGAGGAGGCGGCTCAAGACTTAGGTGCCACGCCGCTTAAAACCTTCTTCTATATCACTGTACCTATGATCTCTCCGGCCTTAATTGCTGGTTGGCTATTGTCATTTAGTTTGTCGCTCGATGACTTAGTCATAGCCAGTTTTGCTTCTGGTCCAGGTGCTACAACATTGCCAATGGTGGTGTTCTCATCTGTGAGGATGGGGGTTTCGCCTAAGATCAATGCACTGGCAACGCTGATTATTTTGATTGTGTCACTCATCGCCTTTATCTCTTGGTATATGGCAAGACGTGCCGACAAGCGCAGCAGAATGGCTAGCGATTAACGGATCAATCCCTTCTATCAAACAAGGTGACAGGCTGCAGCTAAAACTGCTGCAGCCTGCCTAATGCAACAGCACAACAATGATAAAGATTTAGGTGGATTTTATGAACTGTACACCTCATGCAAACTCTTACTACGCGGCGTCAGCCAATACCAAACAGCTGCGAGCGAAACTTGCCGATAACATCGAAACCGATGTGTGTATTATCGGCGCTGGCTATACCGGTTTATCCTCGGCGATTCACCTTTTAGAAGCGGGCTTTAAGGTCACTGTACTCGAAGCCGCTCGCGTAGGCTTTGGCGCCTCAGGGCGTAATGGCGGTCAAATTGTAAATAGCTTTAGCCGTGACATCGATACCATAGAAAAAACGGTAGGCGTTGAGAAAGGTAAGCTCTTTGGTGAGATGGCCTTCGAAGGCGGTCGTATCATTAAGCACTTGGTGGCTAAATATAACATCCAGTGTGACCTTAAAGATGGTGGCGTTTTTGCGGCATTAAACAGCAAGCAGATGGGCCATCTTGACTCACAAAAGGCGCTGTGGGAAAAGCACGGTCACATGGGACATCTAGAGATGCTTGATGAATCAGGTATCCGTAATGTTGTGAGCTCTGAGCGCTATGTGGGCGGATTGCTCGACAAGAGTGGCGGCCATATTCATCCGCTTAACTTAGCACTGGGTGAAGCCGATGCGGTAGAGTCATTAGGCGGACAGATTTTTGAAGACTCGGCGGTAATCAAGGTCGATCAAGGCGAGAGCCCTGTCGTGCACACTGCACAAGGCTCGGTGAAATGTAAGTTCGTCATTGTGGCGGGTAACGCATACCTAAACGGGCTAATGCCTGAACTGCAGGCTAAGTCTATGCCATGCGGTACTCAAGTGATCACCACCGAACCGCTGAGCGACGAGTTAGCAAGATCGCTGTTACCACAAGATTACTGTGTCGAAGATTGTAACTACCTGCTTGACTACTTCCGTTTGTCAGGTGACAACCGACTCATTTATGGTGGTGGCGTGGTATATGGTGCGCGCGATCCTGCTGATATCGAAGCTATCATTCGGCCTAAAATGTTATCTACCTTCCCGCAGCTAAAAGATGTGAAGATTGATTTTACTTGGACGGGGAACTTCCTGCTAACGCTGTCGCGTTTACCGCAAGTTGGGCGCATTGGCAGTAATATCTATTACTCACAAGGTTGCAGCGGTCACGGAGTGACTTATACCCATCTTGCAGGTCAAATACTCGCTGAAACCATTAATGGTCAAGCGAAGCGTTTTGATGCCTTTGCTGGGCTGCCACACTACCCGTTCCCTGGTGGTCACTTGATGCAAGTGCCATTCTCGGCGATAGGTGCTTGGTACTACACCATGCGAGACAAGCTTGGTATCTAAGTTACCATTGAGCTGTAATAATAGAGCCTGCGTATAGCGGGCTTTTTATTGGCTGTGGTTTAGGGGTTTGGCAATATTTGGGTGAAGCGCTTGTTGATCAAATTCACTATGCCACTACAAATCACTGTCGGCTTATTACGCTCAACCTAATGTGAAAGCCCTCAGTAAGGATTAACAATGAAGATGAAGTTGTTTGCAGTGGCAGCACTGATATTGATGGTGATAGTGGTATTGTCGCAACACGGCCATCAGCTTGAACCTTTGTCGCCTGAGGCCAAGATACTTGCCTTTGGCGATAGCTTAACAGAAGGTGTCGGGGCGTCAGAGGGAGCCGATTACCCACAAGTGCTATCCACCATGCTGGGGCGCACAGTAGTCAATGCTGGTATCTCTGGTGAAACCACGAGTGAAGGGCTTATACGGTTTGAGGAACAGTTAGATCTATGGTCACCTGGATTGGTTTTACTGTTAGAAGGTGGCAACGATTTTCTGAGAAATGTCAGTGAGCAGAAGGTAAAAAACAATTTAAAACAGATGATTGAGATAGCAAAGGCGAGGAATATTGAGGTGGTATTGATTGCGGTGCCACAAAAAAGTCTTTGGTTGGCACCATCTGAAATATACGCAGAACTGGCTGCACAATTTGAACTGTTATTAATTGAAGATATTTTGCTAGACCTGCTAAAATTACCAGAGGTAAAGTCAGATAGTATTCACTTCAATGATGAGGGGTATTATCGCCTAGCAAAGCATATCGAGCAGCGCCTCGTAAAAGCTGGGGCAATTTAGCTAAATCTGAGTCAGATAACGATAGATGCTCCATGAATACAGGCTCGCTACCAGATTACGCTGGCTAGGCTTTTGCCAGATATCACTATAAAAAGGCTCACTTTGACGGCGTTGATAGCTCAATTGTTGTTTATTTAAGGTAAACTCCAGTTTTGCTCTAATTCGACTTGACCACAACGGGCGTTTTATGGGTAAATTCTTGGATAACAAATGGCATTTGGCCAGAATAATAAATCAGGTTAATAACTTCTCATGACAGATCTTGAGCATCAAGTTTTCACTCAAGTACGTGCAATTATCGCCAATGAAGAGCAGGTCATTGGGCGCCGCGGTATTTTGATCCCATTAAAGAAAGCGATCATTGCCGATGGTGATATTCGTAATGTGATTGATATCGTTTCTTCAGATCCCGCATTGGCGGCGCATCTCCTTTGGCGTAGTAATTCTGCGGCCAATGCTGGTGGCGTAGTGTCATCTAAGAATCGTTCTTTAAAAGATGCATTGGTGCGTTTAGGTCAAGTAAATATCTACCGTTATGCTTTTACCTTTTATTTGAAAGAACGTCTCGATGAACTGCCGCAACCCTACAAAAAACTGGTTTATGGGTATTGGGCATTAACTGAGAGTATTGCCGCTGATGCGGTAGATAACTTGCACAACATGGAAGGGGTAAATATTAACCCTGATGAGGTGCAAACCTTAGCGCTATTTAGTGTCTTTGGTGAGATTATTGCGTTAACCGCTTTTGCATATTTAAATGCTGAGTCGGAGCAATCTTTCCCTCTGTCTATTATCAAATCTTTGATTGATAATCAGAAACAAACATTGACTATCGAAGCGTTTGAATCGCTTGGGTTAGATGAAGAGCTCAGAGAAGAGTTTATGATTGCCCACAACTTACGCCAGACCCGCAATCCTGATTCTCCAGGTTTAGTACTTAGACGAGTGCTATCAATGCGTAAGCAGCTACTCAATCCGCTATAGCCGATAATCTCTTGTCGATACCAAATAATAAAAAACCTGCTAAGTGCAGGTTTTTTTATCAGTGTGATTAATTCAACTTTTGTTTACTTAGCCCTTCCTGCCCGACTAATGACAGCCATTGCTGTGCGACGTTCGCTTGATGACTGCTGCGACGATATGCACCAAACAGCGGCCGTTTTAATCCCTCTGCACCAAGTTTAACCGCCTTCAATGACAAGCCGTGGGCTTCATTAATTGACCAACTTGGTAGCGCCGCTACGCCATCTTTGCAAGCGACACGCTGCAGTAACATGGCGGTCAAGTCACAGCGGATCTGTTTGTTCACCGGGACACCCGCAGGTTCCATGAAGTGGCGATATATGTCTAAGCGGTCCACTGGCACTGGGTAGGTGATGAGTGGCTCTCCTGCTAACTGTGATGGTGTCACATAAGGGAGGGTGGCAAGCGGATGATCATTTGCCATGAGTAGTTTGACTTCAAAATCGAACAGGTGCAGATACGCAATATCGTTGTCAGGAATAGGATCTGAGGTGAGTACCACATCTAACTGTCCCTGTTTTAGTGCGCTCAGAGACTCAAAAAGATGCCGACTCGACAACTCCAAATTGGTATGGGGGAAGCTTTGGTTAAACTTTTCAGTGACAGGCATTAACCAACGAAAACAGCTATGGCAGTCTATGCCCACAAAGAGATCGCTAATTTGATCGGTTAAACCATTCTTGAGGTCAATTTCGGTTTCAACCACTTTTGGCAAAATTTCCTCTGCCAAATTAAGTAAGCGCGTGCCCTCTTGAGTAAAAGAGAGTGGTTTACTCTTTCTGACAAAAATGGTCGAGTTGATCCGTGTCTCCAGCTCCTTAATCTGATGGGACAAGGCCGATTGAGTAACAAAACGCTTTTTCGCCGCGCCAGCCAGACTGCCGCTTTCCTTGAGTGCGACCAATGTACGTAAGTGCCTAAGCTCTATCATTTTACCCTCACATGAATGTTGCTCATGTTGTTCTTGAAATCAATTCGATTGCGAAGTCACAGACTAACACAATAAACTTCTAGACGTCCAGACGCCCAAATATTTAATATCTATGATAGCGGCAATAGCGTGTCGCTATTTATCAACAGAAGGCGTTGATTCATGAATTTCGCTCATATTAACTCAAAAGGTATACAATATGCAAAGTGTAAAAATCGCCTCTTTAGGCTTTCCAAGGATTGGTCGCAAGCGAGAGCTGAAATTTGCGCAAGAGAAGTACTGGCGCGGGGAGATCTCCCGTCAAGCATTGTTTGATGTAGCCAAATCATTGCGGATACAACATTGGCAGTGGCAGGCTGAGGCCGGGGTTGAACTGCTGCCAGTGGGTGACTTTGCGTATTACGATCAAGTGTTGACCTTAAGCGCTACTATTGGAGCGATACCAGATCGCCACCGAGGCAGTGAGCAGGTTGATCTTGATACGCTGTTTCGTGTGGCTCGGGGCCGTGCACCTACTGGCGAGGAAGCGCCGGCAGCAGAGATGACCAAATACTTTAATACTAACTATCATTACATAGTGCCAGAGCTCAGCCCAGCGCAAACGTTCAGTATCGCTTATGAACAACTGTTCGAAGAAGTAGAGGAAGCAGTTGCACTGGGTTATAAAGTGAAACCTGTATTGTTAGGGCCCGTTTCATATCTCTACCTGGCTAAGGCGCAAGGGGAGGAATTTGACTGCTTAAGCTTATTGGACAATTTGGTCGCCGTTTACCAAGCGATTTTGGCGCGGTTTGCAGCCCAAGGTGTTGAATGGGTGCAGTTAGATGAACCCATTCTAGCTTTAGCACTTGAGCCACAATGGACACAGGCTTTTGAGTCGGCTTATCAAACGCTTAGCCATAGCAAGCCAAAGTTACTGCTTGCCAGCTATTACGGAACGATTGCTCATCATCAACCACTCGTTTCCGCTTTGCCCGTTGCAGGTCTGCATTTAGATCTGGTGGCGGCTCCAGAGCAACTGCCGCTGTTTGCTGCGCAGTTAAGTCAAGATCAAGTGCTCTCTCTTGGGGTGATCAATGGCCGTAATGTGTGGGCGGCCCAGTTAGATGACATTGCCGATAACCTTTCAGCTGTGGTGAAGGATTTTGCAGACCGAATTTGGATAGCGCCGTCATGTTCGTTATTACACTGCCCTGTTGACTTAGATTGTGAGCAGCAATTGGCCCCATCTTTACGTGATCAGCTAGCATTTGCTAAACAAAAATTGACTGAGCTTGCGCAGTTAAAGTTATTGTTAACGTCACCAGACAGCGAGTCAGCGAAACAGATTGTTGGTACCTGTATTGAGCGTCGCAATGCTCGTTCGCAAGCGGCGAATAAACAGGTTCAGCAACGTGTCGCTTCCTTGTGTCCCCAAGACTATGAGAGACAACATGCGTTCGCTTATCGCCAAGCGGCGCAGCAACAACGGTTTAAGCTCCCACTTCTGCCCACAACGACTATTGGCTCCTTTCCACAAACGCCAGCCATTCGAGGTTTGCGCAATCGTTGGCGTCTAGCTGAGATAACCCAAGCCCAATATACCGCGCAGCTTAAGGCGGTGACTCAAGACACCATTGAGCGCCAACTAAAACTCGGTATCGATGTGTTGGTGCATGGTGAAGCAGAACGCAATGACATGGTTGAGTACTTTGGTGAGCAACTGCAAGGCTTTGGTTTCACTCAGTATGGCTGGGTGCAAAGTTATGGTTCACGCTGCGTTAAACCGCCACTCATTTATGGTGATGTCAGTCGTAAGGGGCCGATGACGCTAGAGTGGGCAGAGTATGCACAGAGCCTTACCGATAAACCGGTCAAAGGGATGTTAACTGGGCCGGTGACCATTCTGCACTGGTCGTTTGCGCGTGAAGATATCAGTCGCGATACCATTGCGACGCAGATAGCCTTAGCCATACGCGATGAAGTGGTTGATCTGCAGGAGGCGGGCATAGGCATTATTCAGATTGATGAGCCAGCTTTTCGTGAAGGTTTGCCACTCAAACGTAGCGATTGGCAGCATTACCTCGACTGGGCAGTGGCGGCCTTTAAACTGAGCGCGGCAGGCGTGCGGGATGATACACAGATCCATACTCACATGTGTTACAGCGAGTTTAATGAGACGATTGCAGCCATCGCGGCCATGGACGCCGATGTAATAACCATTGAGACCTCGCGCTCGCGCATGGAGCTTTTAAATGCCTTTGAAGATTTTGAATACCCCAACGAAATCGGCCCAGGTGTATATGACATCCATAGTCCTAATATTCCAAGTGTCGAGCAGATGGTGAGTTTAATGGAAAAGGCGGCAAGTAAAGTGCCTGTACGGCAACTATGGGTTAACCCAGATTGCGGCTTAAAAACCCGTACCTGGGAGGAGGTTGAGCCTGCCTTAAAAAATCTTGTTACGGCAACAAAATCACTACGACGTAGCCTAGGATAATCAGTTGGGATAAACCATAAAGTGGCTCATCATGAGCCACGTTTTCGTTACGTTAGCGGTGTGACGCCGGCATAGTGAATGCCTGACAACAGCGCCATCTCTTTGTGCCATGTTGCTAAGTCATCAAGCGTAAAGTCAGCCAGATGATGATGGCCGCAGGCACGCGCCATCACTTGCATCAAGGTTGTTGACGCCGCAAAAAAATTGGCCAGTTGCTGCGCTGATTGATCGACATTGAGCCGTTGTCGCAGATCGGCTCTTTGGGTCGCTATGCCAGCAGGACAGTTGTTGGTGTTGCATATTCTTGCCGCAACACAGCCAATTGATTGCATGGCGCTGTTGGCGATGGCAACGCCATCAGCGCCCAGCGCCATCGCTTTGACAAAATCGATAGGCACTCGCAAGCCGCCGGTGACAATAAGGGTAACTCGCCCCTTTGCGCCCTGGCTGTCGAGGTAACGCCGTGCACGAGAAAGTGCAGGAATGGTGGGGACACTGATATGATCACGAAACATGCTTGGAGCGGCCCCAGTACCGCCACCGCGACCATCTAAGATGATGTAATCAGCACTGGCATCGAGAGCAAACTGGATATCTCGTTCAATATGGTTGGCACTGAGTTTAAAGCCGATTGGGATACCGCCACTGACCTCTCTGACTCGATCGGCAAATTTCTTAAAATCAGCAACTGAGTGTAAGTCTTTAAAGCAGGGGGGAGAGATGGCCGGTTGGCCCGCAGGAATACCTCTAACCTCTGAAATCTTGCCAATATTCTTGATACCCGGTAGGTGACCACCTGTGCCAGTTTTAGCGCCTTGACCGCCTTTAAAATGAAAGGCTTGCACCTTGTGAAGTAGCTGCTCTTGGTAGCCAAATTGGGCGCTAGCCAGCTCATAAAAATAGCGTGAGTTGGCCGCTTGTTCCTCAGGCAGCATACCCCCTTCGCCTGAGCATATCCCGGTCCCAGCAAGTTCTGCGCCTTTAGCCAGTGCCACTTTAGCCTCTTGTGATAATGCACCAAAGCTCATATCAGAGACAAACAGCGGTATCTTCAATATGAGTGGTTTTCTGGCTTGGGGACCGATAACCAATTCCGTTGCTACAGCCTGATCTTCTTGCAGTGGTTGGGTAGCCATCTGAGCGGTCATTATCTGTATGTCATCCCAGTGAGGCAGGTGGTGACGGGGAACACCCATTGAGGTCATAGGGCCATGGTGCCCCATTTTACTTAGGCCTTCGCGCGCTAATTGATGGATAAATTCTACCGTCGGCTCCTCTTGGGTAACGGCGGCGTGGGGTTGAGCGTCGGACCCGTTGAGTGTTGCGATGCCAGGACCTTCGTGGCCAACATCTTTGGCTGTAAATTGTTTATGGCTGCCATCACAAAACGGGGTGTTGGCGCTATGTTTGCAGGCGCATAGGTAGGCATCGCCCTCTTGCTTAGCAATAAAAGCTTTAGGTTTAAAGTTGGTGCCCGCATGAGAACCGTCACAGAAGGGTTGGCTTTTAGAGCGGCCACAAGCGCAAAAATAGTACTCTTGCCCTTTAGTTAGAGTGACTTTTTTGGGCTTGTTGTCAGCAATGATTGGATGAGACATAGGTCCTCCTTAGCATGGGCTTAAAACGCATGAGTAAACTATAGGAGATCTTTTGCTGCGATGCCCTAACTCAAGGCGTGAGTATTGATTGGGTGTTAATTTTCTAACTTTATGAATATTTTCAGTTAATGGGCGGTCTGGTGTATTAAGATAGTGAGTGCATTATTGGAGACGCTGAGGGAGCAATGATGGCCAGAATAACCAGGCAGCACCTGACGAATAAGGGCAATATGTCGCGTTACGCGTACGCATCAGGAATGAGCCGCCGAGCCTTTTTGCAAAAGACGGGGGCGGGTGCAGCACTGCTTGCGTTAATCGGCATCAAGCCGGTTTTTGCTGGCACCGAGGCGTTTGACCGTAACCAAGTGGTGCCAGATAGAAGTACAAGTTCCCCAAGAAACTTTGATGTGATCACCCGCGCGATTGTCGAAACCGTACAGCTGCATCTGTTCCCTGATGATGGTGATGGTCCGTCAGCTCAGCAGCTTAACGCCTATACCTATCTGTTGTGGGCGATCGATGAGCCTGACAATCAAGCCGATGGTGATAGGCCTTTTGTAATACAAGGCGCTAGCTGGCTGGAGGAGTTGTCGCAAGAGGAGTTAGGTACGAGTTTCTTGCTCCTCAATGAGACAGCTCAAGATAACCTGTTACAGCGAGTCGCCAAAAGCCGCGCTGGCGAGAATTGGTTGTCCTTGCTGCTCTATTACCTGTTAGAAGCGCTTACGCTTGATCCCATTTATGGCGGTAATCCCCAAGGTATCGGTTGGCAATGGCTTGAGTATCAACCAGGATTTCCGCGCCCAACGGTTGGTAAAACCTACTTGGATTTTTAGCGGGCTGTGGCGTTGTTCGCAAGGCTGAAGTACGGCCTATTGCGCTAGATTGTTGTACACGCCTTAAAGGTCACTCGACGTTTATCGTGATTGCCAAAGCAGATAAAGAGATAGTCTTTATGAATAACAAATTAGATTTTGATGTGTGTATTGTCGGCAGTGGAGCCGGGGCGGCTCCTATTGCCTATGAGCTGGCAAAAGCGGGTTACTCTGTTGGCGTGCTGGAAAAAGGGCGGTGGTACAAAGAGAGTGATTTTACCAAAGATGAGCAGTTAGGTCGTCATAACCGCTTTCGTTCACAGTTTAAAGATGAGCGACATCAGTTAGAAGAGCCTGATGAGCAAGGGGGCTGGTCTCTAGATACCACTGCGCAATTCTGGGGCGGTAATTTGGTCGGTGGTGCATCCAATTTTATGAGTGGCTATTTTCACCGATTAAAACCACAAGACTTTCGACTTATTAGCGAATTTGGTCCCATTGCGGGAGCCAATACGGTTGACTGGCCCATAAGTTATGCTGATTTAGAGCCATATTATACCAAGGTAGAGCAGGTCGTTGGAGTATCAGGGCGGGTGGTTGACCATCCTCACCTTGAGCCACGCTCAACCCAAGATTACCCTTTTCCACCCACAGCAGAGCATCCCATTGCCGCCAAATTTGATTTAGCGTGCAAATCATTAAAGCTCCATCCATTACCTATGGCTCGCGGCGTATTATCCATCCCATTTAATGGTCGGAAAAGTTGCGAATATTCAGGTTTTTGTGGCAGCTATGGTTGTCATTCAGGTGCTAAAGCCAGTGCGCGTGCAGCGCTACTTGATCAGGCTGTAGTGGGAGGGCATTGTGAGGTGATCACGCAAGCTATGGTGTATCGCCTTAATACTGACCACAAGGGGCTGGTGAGTTCGGTTGACTATTTTGACGCTGATGACAAGCGTCAGCGTGTGACGGCAAAGCTGTTTGTGGTGGCCTGTTATGCTATCGAGAGCGCGCGATTACTGCTTAACAGCAAAGGGGAGAAACATAAAAAAGGCATTGGTAATCGCTTTGGCCAAGTGGGCAAAAATCTGCATTGCTGCGCGGGAGGTACTGGCCACGGGGTCTTTAAACTAGATAGATTAAACGACAACCAAAAACGGCAGCTTAGCCTGCGAGGCCCCTTTTTCAATCGCGCATTGCAAGACTGGTATGTGATTGATGATAAGTCGATAGCAAGCAAACCAATAAAAGGCGGCACGCTAGATTTTGTTTTCGATCCGCCAGCACCAACGGCCGACACCTCAAGCCTCAAGTGGAAAGAGGGCAATTTACTTTGGGGCACACAGTTAAAGCAGCGAATAAAAGCCCATTTCACCCAGTCGAAGGATTTTAAATTTGAAGTGTTTTGCGACTGGCTGACCAACGATGAGTGTTATGTCAGTTTAGCTAAAGATGAAAAAGATCGTTGGGGCCAGCCCGTCGCGAACGTTAGAGTTGGCTTTCATCCTCATGACCTAATCGTTGCTCAATACCTGGTAGACAGAGGTGTTGAGGTCATGAAAGCCATGGGCGCCGACGAAGCATGGGGCAATGTGTTTAGTGCGCCGACCTCAAACTTAGTGGCGGGGGGCTGTCGTTTTGGCGATGATCCCAAAACGTCTGTACTGGATAAAAACTGCCGCGTGCATGACTGCGACAATCTTTATGTTACCGATGGCTCGTTTATGCCTAATGGTGGCTCGGTCACGCCAACATTAACCATCTATGCCAATGCTTTTCGCGTCGCCGATAAGATAGCCGCACATCTTGGTGAACTTGTTGCCGACAAAAACACAGCCGATTTAGCTGATTAACGCTGGCAGCCCTTTAAAAGTTGAATGACTTGATGCTTGAGGTGATGCCGATAATGAGTCGTATGGGATATCTATTCAGAAGATGAAAAGAAAATTTCAGGCACAAAAAAGCCCACAGGTTAATGCAGGCTTTTTTGTTTAAATTGGTGGCCCCTCACAGACTTGAACTGCTAGGTGTTTGAGATGATGACGATGATGAGTCAGCTTTCAAAAGCAAACTGTGGCGATTCAAATAGCGATTGGCAAGGCTACATGGCAGCTATGGGCGGTGTCTCTGCCAAACATAAAGATAGACCGATTAAACTGTATTACGAACTGAATATTGATGAAGAAACTGGGGAGTGCTTACAGAGCTACTATGACGGTGAGCTAATCACTAAAGTTAAGGGGTTATGGTTTGCAGGGCGGACTATCATCACCAGACTTTACCAATGGAGGATAGAAAAGGCTTAGTGCTTTTGGTTAGGCGTTAACCCAAATCAAAAAATGAACCGCAAAGTCTCAACTATTAATGCTGAGAGCCAATATATGAATAGAATAACACCTCACCAGTAGTTTTAGCCTAAAACTAGGTGCTACTTCTATGCCAACCCCCCTTCTTTAATCTTTTAGTAGTCGCCAGCCAGAATGGCTAAGATGCTTTTACTTGGAGTTCTGTAAACAACTGTACCAAATATGAATTATAGATTGGCTTTGCTCAGTGAATACCAACAATTCTAATTTATCACTCTCATAACGTGTTGATAAAAATTGTCAGAATTTGAATGTAAGATAGTTGTGCCATCCTTAGCAGTAGTGAAGCAAACTGCTAAGGAAGGCAGGCCGTATTATATATCTAACTTAGGCAGTGACTTCACAATTTTCATCGTTTCTAAACTAACTGTGATAACACGTTGGAATAGCTCCAATGGATATCTAGCATTACCCATTGTTTCTATTGCCCAATCGTTAGCATCGTTAGTAATCTGTGACTTTTTATCTGTAGTTACTGCTTGACGTTCAATCACCCAGTCGAGGGCAGGCTTGCCGTTAACAACATATTCGTAGGCTTCAACAGGAATGTTTTTGATGGTTATTCTGTCGTTATATTTAACGGCGGTTAAATCCTTCTCTTTCCCATTTTTGGCATACTTCATTTTGGTGACATAATAATCATCATTATTAAGCTCTTTGATTGATATATCGCCTGTATCTAGAGTTACAGGGTAGCAATCTACTGTTTCATAATTTAAATGCAGTTCAGCTAAGTCTCGACCTGCTTTTGATAATAACCAAAAATCATTTTCTGATTTTACAGTAGGTATTCTAGGTAAGGCTTTAGTTAGGTTTTCTCCAAATCTATCGTGATAATCTGGTGAATGTAAAACACCATAAATATAATAAAAGATATCCACTGGCGTTATTTCTACATTTGAATATAACTCTTTAAAATGTTCAATTATGGTGTCAGAAATTGCGCTTACTTGCTCTAGATTACCTACATCATTAGCTTCATATAAATATAAAGGAAAACCCTGACCACCAGAGTGTTGCAAATTCAAGTCTGGTAAACCGTCTAGCATAAGAGCCGTTAATTTTTTCCCGCTGTTACCTGAACCACTTAAATAAATAAGTTTATTTTGTGCCAACTTATCTGGAAAAATATTTGGCATTTGCCCAACACGATGATTAAACATCCCATCGTGATATAACCACTGCTTACTAAAAGGTCGGTAATATGATTTGATAATATTTCCTTCAGAATAGCTTGCAACAACACCTTTACCTACCTTAGGTAATAAACTACTAGACCAGCTTATTTTAGTGGGGTCATTATTAACAAAACTTTTTAAATCATTAGGTAATACTTCTTTATAACGAGCAACTTCAACATTATAAAATGAAGTCATTTTTTCCATATTAGATGCAAGTTTCTTTTTTGAGCCGTTATAGCACCATGCATCACGTGCTGTTTCTATTCCCCTTGAGTAATTTTTAAAAACAAAGTCCTCAGTAGTGCCTTTCTCTTTAGTTCCTATTACAACATGATCATAAAAGCTATCATCACGTTGGTTTATCCAATCATGGTATTTATCAGGGGTAATCTCAGTCCACTTGTTCTCATTTGTAATGCCATCAACGCTAGAAAAGTCACTTACTATATCTAACTTTTGCTGTTGTGTTAGATAATCACCAATATCATGCCAGTAGATTTTTCCTTTATCTTTAGCTTCAGGGTTCTTAACTAAAAGAGAAATAGCTATAGGTGCTCTACTACCACTACCAAAAATTTTTCCGCCTTCTTTTCGAGATAATTCACCAGATGTTCTTTGGTTTCCTCTAAGGTGGAATACATAAATATTACTGTATTCTTCAGCTAAACATTTTCTAATACCATCGGCAGTATTGCCTTCTAGAAAGCCTGCATTTGTAACAAAACCAACAATCCCTTTATCTTCGATTCGGTCACTTGCCCAACGAATAGCTCTGATATAAGAATCATATAGTGCATTTTTATTAGTTGCTGTTGAATGTGCTGCGTAGGTTTCTCTTATGCCATTGTCTAACTTTTCATAAGATAAATTCTGGTTATTGTCATTGGCATTCGTTTGACCAGCCGAATAAGGTGGGTTACCAATAATCACTTGAATGTTTTCTAAATTTTTCTGGCGAACTCTACGTTGGCTATTATCTGATAGACGCTCTTGGATTAGGTCGTCTTTTTCATAAAGCTGGAAGGTATCGGTTAAACAAATTCCGTTAAATGGCTCATAATGAGTTAAATCACCTGTTTCGTCTTGATTGCCAACTAATGAGTGATAAACAGCTTCAATGTTAATTGCTGCAATGTAATAAGCTAATAAAACGATCTCATTCGCATGTATTTCATTTTTGTATTTATGCTCAAGCTGCTCTTCAGAGATTAGTCCACTTTGTAGCAAGCGAGTTATAAATGTACCTGTGCCAGTAAATGGGTCGAGAATATGAACCCCTTCACTGCCGAGGGTTTGACCAAACTCTTTTTGAAGTAAGTCATTTACACTGTGAATAATAAAATCAACCACCTCCACAGGGGTATAAACAATTCCTAAGCGTTCGGTCATTTTTGGGAAGGCATTTCGGAAAAATTTATCGTATAACTCTACAATTATCTTTTGCTTTGCAGAGGCATCGTCAATGCCTTCAGCTCGCATTGCTACACTTGCATAGAATTGTTCAAGTGTATCAGCTTCTTTGTCTAACCTATGTTCATGCAGAACATCTAGAACTCCCTGCATAGCTAGAGAAACTGGATTATTAGTAGCAAAACTGTGATCTTTAAAAAGTGCATCGAATACTGGTTTAGTAATTAAATGCTGTGCGAGCATTTCAATCACTTCCTCAGAGGTAATAGCCTCATTTAAATCATCTCTTAATTCTTCAACAAAGCCATTAAACGCTTTAACTTCTCTAACATTGTTAGGATCTTCAACAATCGTTTTTATTCTTAATATGTGGGTATCAGCAATTTTGGCTATATCGTTTGCCCATTGCTCCCAATGCTTACGATTCCCACATTTTTTAACTACCTGAGCATATAGTGCTCTCTCAACTTCGGATACAGAAAAATCAAATGCACCTTGGCTATCATCTTGCTCTGTACCATGCTTTTTATTTCTACCATCTCGCTTACTACCAATGAAAAACTCGTCTTTACCTGATTTCTTTTGAGACTTTGATTTTTGTTTTGGTGCAATTTTGTCGGTAATAGCAATAACTTCCATTTTAGAAGGTGCTTTACCAATTAAATCAAGCTTGTTTATCATGGCATCAAAGCGATCATCATGAGATCTTAACGCTTGTAATACATCCCAAACCACTTTAAAAACTTGATTATCATTCAGTGCTTCATCTGGTTCCATGCCTGTAGGCACAACAACAGGTAAAATTACATAGCCACGTGTTTTACCCTCAGACTTACGCATAACACGGCCAACAGATTGAACAACATCAACCTGAGAGTTTCTTGGTGTTAAAAATAAAACAGCATCAAGCGCTGGGACATCTACACCTTCTGATAGACAACGAACATTACTTAAAATTCGACAAACGTTGTCTTCAGTTTTTTCTTTAAGCCAGCTAATTTTTTCGCCTTTTTCTGAAGCATTCATGCTGCCATCTATATGCTCAGCTTCACAGAAAAGGCCATCTTCAATGTCACTCGCTTCTTGATAGGCTTCCACTACTGATTGAAACATGGATGCAATATTCTTTGAACTGACTTTATGTTTGGCTGATTTTCGTTTTGATGTACTTTGAGGTTCAATAACCTGACAGAATGCTACCGCTTTTTGCATTGGATGAAGATCATCTGATAAATCTTCTTGAGTGTCCTGTTTACTTAGTGCTTTCCAACATCCGATAATTTTCGCAGCATCATCAACTTTAAGTTCATTGTTTTCATCTTTTAATAACGATTGAATTTTTTTACTGATATAGGCTTCATCAACGGTCAAAACAATGACTTTATAATCACAAAGTAAATCTCTTCTTACCGCTTCAGAGAAAGTGATGGTATGTAAATCTCTACCATATAAAGCAGGATCATCCATTGAGCAAAGCGTTACACTGTCTTTCTCCGCATTTGCTTTAGCAGAGTTACCGTATAACCTTGGTGTTGCTGTCATGTATAAGCGTTTATCTGCTCGAATAAAGTTTTGATCATGTACACGAACAAAAGCACTCTCATCTTCATCGGCAAATGTTGCGCCTGTAGTACGATGTGCTTCATCACAAATAATTAGATCGAAGTCAGCTAAACCGTGTTGTTTTTGCGCTCTATTTATAACGGTAATTGAATGGTAGGTAGAGTAAACAACGCTCATGTGTTCATCGTCATGACGTAGCTCAAATTCTTTTGCTAATTTATAAGCATCTGTTGTCGCGGGATATCTAAGTTCATGAACTAGCGTTTGAACAACATCATCTTCATTTGTATCTCTATTCTTACCAACATCAGAGTCGGAACAAACAGCAAAGCTATGTAGTGGAATTTCACTTTGCTGTGTCCATTCAGTTAATGTTTGAGATAATAATGACAAGCTTGGAACAAGGAACAATACTCTTTTGCCCTTACCTGCTTGTTGTTCTGCTAATCGTAAACTGGTAAAGGTTTTACCTGTACCGCAGGCCATGATTAACTTGCCACGATCAGTAGTTTTAAATTCACGAACTACGTTATCAATAGCTGTTTTTTGGTGAGGGCGAGGGTCAAACTTTTTCTTTAATACGGGAGCTTCGTTAGATTCATATTTTGACCAATCTATTTGACTGCTTTCTAAATCGGCTAAATCAATTTTGGAAACGGGAATTTGCTGATCTGCCATTGCATTTTCAGCATGCTCACTCCAGTTGGTTGTAGTGGTAACAATTAATCTGTGGGTGAAAGGTTTCTTACCTGAAGCAGTAAAAAAACTGTCTATATCAGCTTTTTGAATTCGATAATCTTCAGCGTAGCATTTACATTGAATAGCATGATATTCATTTGTTGCATCCGTTTGCGCAACCAAGTCGATACCTGTATCACGGCCATCTATACCTTGTTCCTTTGCCCAATCAGCGTATAACCAAACTTTAGAATATAAATCTTTATAAGTCGGTTCATTTTTAAAGTAAGTGACGATAAGTTCTTCGAAGTAGTTACCTTTTTCACGTTCCGTTTTTGATTCTTGTCGATATACTTCTAATAGGTTTTTGAGTGCAGACACAGGTCAATTCCTTTCATTTATCTTACTTCTGTAAGCTTTTGCTTCTTACACAGGCTTGTGAGTAGCTAGACAGCCAGATTAGGCTTAAAAGGTATCTAGCTGTGTTTATCAAAATTAGCTTTAAACATACTACATGAAATATTGTATTTAGCACTAACGAAATGGCAGGGTAATCAGTGACCTAGGTTAAAGTATGTCACAGTTGATGCTGTAGTGAGCAAAGTGCTACTCATTAGTATTATTACTGGGAGGTTGAATAGTGCTATTGATGTAGTGAGTGCAAAGCTTATACGTAAAACTTGGGAGAGCAATTAACTTTTAATGTAATTGATACATACTTTAATCTGCTACATATTTGCTACACAGAACTCCAGATACGAAAAAGCCGTAGTAGGTACTAACCTACTACGGCCTATCTGTATTGGTGGCCCCTCACAGACTTGAACTGTGGACCTGACGATTATGAGTCGTATGCTCTAACCAACTGAGCTAAGGGGCCGACTTAAGATAGTCGTCACTATCGAAAGCGCTGAGAAGTATACGAGGTTTGCAAGCGCTTGTCACCCCAGTTTTTCGCTCAAATCCTAAGTTTGAATTCAAGTGGTTATCTGTTAATCAATCTTACGTTTTTAAGGCCATAAAATAAAAAGCCCAGCGTTAGGGCTGGGCTTTAAATGGGTCAAACTAACGAGCGGTTACTCGTCTAAGAATGACTTTAAGATCTCTGAGCGAGAAGGGTGGCGCAGCTTACGCAGTGCCTTAGCTTCAATCTGACGAATACGCTCACGGGTAACATCAAACTGCTTGCCCACTTCCTCTAGGGTGTGGTCAGTGTTCATGTCGATACCAAAGCGCATACGCAGCACTTTGGCTTCACGGGCCGTTAGGCCTGCTAAGACTTCGTGAGTCGCGTTCTTCAAGCTTTCGCCTGTGGCTGAGTCCAGAGGTAGCTCAAGCGTCGTATCTTCAATAAAGTCACCTAAGTGCGAATCTTCATCGTCGCCAATAGGGGTTTCCATTGAGATAGGTTCTTTAGCAATCTTAAGTACCTTACGGATCTTATCTTCAGGCATTAACATGCGCTCTGCCAACTCTTCAGGAGATGGTTCACGACCCATCTCTTGCAGCATTTGACGAGAGATACGGTTAAGCTTGTTGATGGTTTCAATCATATGCACAGGAATACGGATCGTTCTTGCTTGGTCAGCAATAGAGCGAGTGATTGCCTGACGGATCCACCATGTTGCATAAGTTGAGAACTTATAACCACGACGGTATTCAAACTTATCTACCGCTTTCATCAGACCGATATTACCTTCTTGAATCAGATCCAAGAACTGTAAACCACGGTTGGTGTATTTCTTCGCGATAGAAATTACTAGACGTAAGTTCGCTTCAACCATCTCTTTCTTCGCACGACGCGCTTTCGCTTCACCGATTGACATGCGACGGTTGATATCTTTGATTGCTGCAATAGCAAGACCGGTTTCTTTTTCGATAGCATCGAGCTTAGCGCGACAACGTTTCACGTCATCAGCAACCATCTCCAAGCCTTCTGCATAAGGTTTCTTCGCTGCGATCTCTTCGTTAAACCATTCGATGCTGCTTTCGTTTGAGGTATAAACCTTAACGAAGTTTTTCTTTGGCATCTTGGCTTGTTCAACACAGAGCTTCATGATGAGACGTTCTTGAACACGTACCTTGTCCATCATTTCGCGCATGCTTTTTACTAAGCGGTCAAACTGCTTAGGAACTAGACGAAACTCTTTGAAGATTTCACCGATAACGAATAATGCACCAATAGCTTCAGGGTGATCTCGACCCTTCAACTCGATGATTTTTAATCCGTTGGTATGCGCTTCACGAAGTTGAGCGAAACGCTCGCGAGCTTCCTCAGGATCAGGACCCTTTGGCGTGTCATCTTCTTCGTCGTCATCCTCGTCATCATCTTCTTCATCTTCGTCATCAAGCTCTTCGTCTGAGAGCTCAGAGCCAACGTGTGTCGCGGTAGGCGCAACATCATCAGCATTAGGGTCAACAAATCCAGAGATAATATCAGATAGTCTGACTTCTTCAGCTTCGTAGCGGTCATACTGCTCAAGGATCATTGAGATGGCTTGAGGATATTCAGCTACTGAGGCTTGAACTGTATTGATACCTTCTTCGATACGCTTAGCGATAACAATCTCGCCTTCACGTGTCAGAAGTTCAACTGTACCCATTTCACGCATATACATACGGACAGGGTCTGTTGTGCGTCCCAGTTCAGCTTCAACCGTAGCCAGTGCTGCGGCAGCTTCTTCGGCAGCATCTTCATCGGTGCTGTCTTCAGACATCATGATGTCATCGGCATCCGGCGCCTGCTCATAGACGCGAATACCCATGTCATTAATCATCTGGATAATATCTTCGATCTGGTCTGAATCGACCATATCTGCAGGTAAGTGGTCATTCACTTCTGCATAGGTTAAGTAACCTTGCTCTTTACCTTTGGCAAGCAACAATTTAAGTTGCGACTGCGGAGTATGCTCCATAGATATCATCCAAGTTGGGTAACAGTTAAACGACGGGCAATTATGCCGCGCAAATCGTCAATTATAGCCGTGTGTGCTTTGCTGTGCTAGTCCAAGTCATTACTTATTGAGACAAATTTTGCTCTAAGTTTGACCTTGCATCACAGCAATGAGCTTTTTAAGTTGCATCCGCTCTTCTTTAGTATGGTGCTGTTTTAAGCTCAATTCCTGGTATCGCTGTTCAATATATTGATTGTTTAGCCATACCAAGGCTTTTTTGAACTCTTGCTGCAAGTTTTCATCCGCCACTTGATGGTCCCATTGGGTCAGTTTTTTCAGGGTGTCTAACTGGTCATCACCTCTGAACTGTTCAAGTAGTTGTGCGCTGGTTATGTTGTCTGCTCGAGTTCGGTCTAACAAGAGGATAAGCAATTCGATGCCTGTCATCTTTATATGTTTTAGCGCTCTTTGCTCGGGCAGTTCATTGCCCAAGTGCGGGTGTTGAACGAGCAGTGCGATGGCTAGTCGCAATGGTGTTCCACGTCCCTTAAGTGCTTTACTTTGTAGCGACTTGCTTTGGCTTTTTACATTAAAGCCTAGTTTTCGCTTAAGTTCTTCGGCACTGTTCATCCCCAGTTTATAGGCTAGGTTCTCTAGCAGTAAACTTTGTAAAACAGTGTCTTGTACTTTTTCTATTAGCGCCATCGCTTGTTTAGCTAAGGTGCCTTTATCTGTGCCGTGTCGCGTGGCCAAGGTTTCAAACAGAAAGTCAGGTAACGATTTAGCGATTCCTATTGACTGTTCAAACTTCTCTTTACCTATTTGGCGTATGAGAGAGTCAGGATCTTCCCCTTCGGGTAAGAACATAAACTTCACTTGATCGCCTGGTTTAATTAAGGGTAGGGCGGTTTCTAATGCGCGCCATGCCGCTTCTGTGCCTGCTCTGTCGCCGTCATAACAACAGATCACCTCTTTTGCACTACGTAACAACAGCTGAAATTGTTCAGCTGTGGTCGATGTGCCAAGCGAGGCTACACCATAGTCTACGCCAAATTGTGCTAGCGCGACGACGTCCATATATCCTTCAACAATCAATATTTGCTGCGGATCTCGGTGACGCTGCTTGAGCTCATACAAACCGTAGAGCTCATAACCTTTATGAAATATGGGCGTTTCTGGCGAATTCAAGTATTTGGGTGTGCCATCACCTAAAACACGGCCACCAAAACCAATGACTCTGCCGCGTCTATCGCGGATAGGAAACATTAAACGGTCGCGAAACCTGTCATAACGTTTGCCGCTGTCATTTTCAATTACCATACCTGCGGTAAGTAATTTGTCTTGTGACTCTTGGTTTTGTCTGTAACGGCTTAATAAGCCATCCCAGCCATCTGGTGCAAAACCAATATTGAAGTGGTCTATTACTTCATCAGACAGTCCTCGATGTGACAAATAGTCGAGCACTTTTTGTTTATCTGTATGTTGCCTAAGCTGCTTTTGAAAAAACAGACTCGACTCTTCCATTAACTGGTAGAGATCTCTGCTTAAGCCTTCATCTTTGCGCTTGCCTGTACCTTGCTCTCTCGGGACGTCTACACCGAGTCTGCCGGCAAGATCTTCAACGGCATCAACAAAGTCTAATCTGTCATACTCCATCACAAAGTCGATAGCGTTGCCGTGGGCGCCACAACCGAAACAGTGATAAAACTGTTTGTCTCTGCTAACGGTAAATGATGGGGACTTCTCGCTATGAAACGGACAGCAGGCAGAGTGATTTTTACCCGCTTTTTTTAAGGGCACTTTAGCATCGATAAGATCAACAATATCGGTGCGAGCTACAAGCTCATTGATAAAATCACGAGGTATCGCCATTGCTGTATAAATGCCGCCTTTCGCGAAAGAGAACAGATAGATATAAACAAACAAGCCGTGCAGAAGCACGGCTCATTCATACATCAAAAACTAAGTTACTGAAGTTTCGCCTTAATCATAGCGCCAATTGCCGCCATGTCAGCTCGTCCTTGTACTTTAGGTTTTAATGCTCCCATTACTTTGCCCATATCCGCCATCGATGATGCCGCTACCTCAAGGATAGTTGCCTCGACTAACGCAGCAACCTCTTCTTGTGAAAGAGGTTGAGGCAGGAAAGTTTCAAGAACTTGAATCTCACTTGCTTCGGCTTGCGCTAGCTCGTCACGACCGGCTGCTTCATATTGAGCAATCGAATCGCGTCGTTGTTTAACCATTTTGGTTAAGACGGCTATGACTTGATCATCATTCAGAGATTCGCGGGTATCCACTTCAATCTGTTTGACGGCTGCCAGTGCCATACGAATAGTTCCCAGACGCAGCTTTTCTTTAGCGCGCATGGCCTCTTTCATTTGGTCTTTTAGCTGATCAATTAGGCTCATAAGAGATTAGTATAAACGTACGCGACGCGCATTTTCGCGAGAAAGCTTCTTAGCAAGACGCTTAACTGCAGCGGCTTTAGCACGCTTACGTGCAGTAGTTGGCTTCTCGTAAAATTCACGAGCACGAACGTCGGCTAAGATACCAGCTTTTTCACAAGAGCGCTTGAAACGACGTAAAGCTACGTCAAATGGTTCATTTTCACGTACTTTAATAATTGGCATACGCCATCACCCCTTAGGTGTAGGTTGTATTGAGTTAATTTCTTAACCCAAGTTAATTTAAAAATGGTGCGGAATTCTATACCGAGCAGCAACCGTTTGTAAACCCCTTATCGCGATCCTATTTTCGATCTTTGTTCGCCACAGGGATCAAGTTTAGCAGCCTATCTTATTCTGACGCGGGTTTTCGCGCTTTATTGTCGTTGCGATGCGAGGTCTGCCTTGTTAGTTAACTCTATTGGAATAATGTCACTCAAGCAGGTAAAATCGGCGGCAACTAAATTGAGGTAGATTTAAAACGATGCGAGTTATTGGAATAGAGACATCTTGTGATGAGACTGGAATAGCCGTTTATGACGACGAGAAAGGGCTGTTATCTCATGCATTATATAGTCAGGTTAAGTTGCATGCCGATTATGGTGGAGTGGTGCCTGAATTGGCCTCGCGCGATCATGTTCGCAAGATTATTCCATTAATTAAGCAAGCTTTAAGTGATGCTAACTGCACCCAAGATGATATTGACGGCATTGCTTACACTAAGGGTCCGGGTTTAGTTGGAGCATTACTTGTGGGCGCATGTGTTGGCCGCGCCTTAGCGTTTGCATGGGGCAAGCCAGCCGTTGGTGTACATCATATGGAAGGTCATCTGCTGGCACCTATGTTAGAGGAAGATGTGCCTGAGTTCCCTTTCTTGGCGCTGCTTGTCTCTGGTGGCCACTCTATGATGGTCGCTGTCGAAGGGATAGGGCGTTATGAAGTACTTGGTGAGTCGGTAGATGATGCCGCAGGTGAAGCGTTCGATAAGACCGCCAAATTGATGGGGCTGGATTATCCCGGCGGTCCTCGCTTGGCAAAACTGGCAGCCAAAGGTGAACCTAGCCATTACCGTTTTCCACGGCCAATGACTGACCGTCCTGGTTTGGATTTTAGTTTCTCAGGCCTTAAAACCTTTGCGGCGAATACGATTGCTGCCGAGCCTGATGATGAACAGACTCGCGCTAATATTGCCAGAGCCTTTGAGGAAGCTGTCGTCGACACGTTAGCTATTAAGTGTAAGCGCGCCCTTAAACAGACGGGTTATAACCGTCTGGTTATTGCTGGCGGCGTGAGTGCAAATAGCCGCTTACGCGAGTCATTGGCTGAGATGATGCAAAGCTTAGGCGGTAAGGTCTACTATCCGCGTGGTGAGTTCTGCACCGACAATGGCGCTATGATTGCTTATGCTGGGTTGCAACGATTAAAAGCGGGGCAGATTGAAGATTTAGCGGTGAAAGGGATGCCTCGCTGGCCATTAGATTCATTGCCACCAGTGTAATGACTATGGCGTAACGACTGCGGTGTCACCTGCCTGCTGTGCTTGCTAAATATTAGTCGTTAGCATTCACTGCTGGGTCACGCCTTGTCTTTCTTTTTGCGCGTGACTTTAGACTCTTCGCCTTTGAGCAAACGGTGAATATTTTCTCGGTGACGGATCACAATGAGTACCGATAACATGGCGACAGGCAATGTAAATCGCTCATCGAAGTACCAAGTGTAGACTGGGGCTAACAGGGCTGTAGTGATGGCCGCCAGTGAAGAGTAACGACATATCAGTACCATCACCATCCAAGTCGCCACCAGTGCAAGTGATAGGTCTGCGCCGATAGGTGCCATCGCACCAAAAGCGGTTGCGACCCCTTTACCACCTTTAAACTTAAAAAATATCGGAAAAATGTGGCCCAAACAGGCTGCAATGGCGATAAGCCCTAACGATACCGCATCAAGACCCAATCTAAAGGCCAAATAAGCAGGAATTGCGCCTTTAAGCATATCAAATAGCAACACCATGGCCGCAGCACTGGCGCCGCCGATCCTCAGTACGTTAGTGGCACCTGGATTGCCAGAACCTTCATTGCGAGGATCTGGTAGGCCTCGAAGTCGACACACTAGCACAGCGCTTGAAATTGAACCGGCTAGATAGGCGGTTAATATCATCGCTAGGGTCAACAGTGTTAAGCTCAAATTGGTTTCCTTATCCTTCTTAGGGTATCATCGCGGCCTAGTATTGAGGCGCCTGATTAAACCTTGTATTTTGTGCATGGGTTCGCAAGTGATATTTATTGCTTGTTAGGTTTATTATGTAACATTTATATCCCATTATCCCACTATTACAGCAGCTTATCCTACTTGGGTTTTGCGCTGTACGAAAGGGGTAATCGGTTCAATTTTGCAATTATACCGAGATTATCCGGCTTAGCTTATTAGACCTCTTTTTTTGCCACATTTTATTTGCCTAGCGGGAGGCATTATGGACAAGGTGCTGATATCACAATTGAGCGTTGCAACTGTGATTGGAATATATGAGTGGGAAAAACAGATCCATCAGAACTTGCTTATTGATCTTGAGATGGCCTGGGACAATCGCCCCGCAGCAGATAGTGATGATTATCAACATGCACTTTGCTATGAAACTGTGTCAAATCGCCTTACTGCATTGATAACTGAAAAGCCCATTGAGCTGATTGAAACCGTTGCCGAACGCTGTGCGAAATGTGTGATGGATGAGTTTAATGTGCCTTGGGTCAAAGTGCGGGTGATGAAGCCTGGCGCTGTACCGAGTGCTGCAGCGGTTGGCGTCGAGATAGAGCGAGGTCATCTATAACATCATGGCGCGTATATTTATCAGTATTGGCAGTAACATAGAGCCAGAGCGGTATTTTAATGCGGGGTTAAAGGCCTTATCAGCGCATTTTTCAAATCTGTGTTTGTCCTCTGTGTTTGAAAGTGAGGCGGTGGGCTTTAATGGGAGTAACTTCCTGAATATGGTGGTCGCTGCCGACACCGAGCTTGATATTGCTGGGGTGGTCGCCGTCTTTAAGCAGATTGAGCAAGATAATGGCCGCAAGATAGGTGCTAAGAAATTTAGCCCACGTACCTTAGATATCGATCTACTGCTTTATGACGATTGCGTGGTCACAACGCCTGTTGAATTACCGAGGGCTGAAATCACCACCAATGCCTTTGTGCTTTGGCCACTTGCTGAGATAGCCCCTGATTTAAGCCATCCGCTTGCGCATCAATCTTACCAATCCCTGTGGGATAATTATGACAAGTCACAGCAAAAGTTGTGGCCAATAGAGTTTCATTGGTCTTATTAAGACATTTTTAAAGGATAAACATGGACACTTTTCAGGTAATTGTATTGGCTTTGATTCAAGGCCTTACTGAATTCTTACCGATCTCAAGCTCAGCGCACCTTATCTTACCCGCGCAGTTATTGGGCTGGGAAGATCAAGGCTTAACATTTGATGTCGCGGTTAATACTGGCTCGTTATTGGCGGTGGTTATCTATTTTCGCCGTGAGCTTTGGTCTATGTTTAACGCTTGGACAGGCAGTATTGTTAAGCGTGAACAAAATGAAGAGAGCAAATTAGCTTGGTGGATTATTCTCGCCACCATACCAGCCGTCATTGTCGGTTTTACTGCAAAAGGGTTTATTGAGACCCATCTGCGCAATATTGAAGTGATCGCATTCACTACCATAGTATTCGGCTTACTGCTTTGGTGGGCTGACAGAATGAATCGTGAAGGCTTTAATGAGTTTCAAGTGGGCTGGAAAAAAGCCCTAGTGATTGGTATCGCGCAAGCTATGGCCTTGATCCCCGGAACCTCACGTTCTGGTGCCACCATTACGGCGGCGCTAATGTTAGGTTTGAGCCGTGAGGCGGCGGCAAGATTTTCATTTTTAATGTCGGTACCTGTTAGTTTAGGGGCGGCCATTTTAGTGGTGAAAGATCTCTTTGAAAGCGGTGTCAATATTGACTATCAAGCACTCGTACTTGGAACGATTGTTTCATTTGTCGCAGCTTATTTATGTATTCACTACTTCTTGAAAATCATCAGCCGCATGGGCATGACACCTTTTGTTATTTATCGTCTAGTATTGGGTGCGGTGCTTTGCGTCGTTATTTTTTCCTAAGCGATTAATGAGCTAAACCTAATTACCCAGAGTCAGTTAAAGAGAGCCAATGAAAAGTCATTATTTGTGTCCTGTTTGCCAAGCCCCCATGAGTATTCATGAGGCGTCTCAAGGCCTGCATTGTGAAAATAAACATCATCTGGATAAAAATGAGCAGGGATACTGGGTATTTAGCCAAGCTAAGAAGCCTCACATCGATTCTAGGCAGCTGATGCGTGCTAAACGTTTCTTGCTGGAGTCTGGTGTCTTTGAACCTATGCTTGCTGCTGTGCGCAATCAATTAGTTGAGGCGTTAGCGGTATCACAAAATGGCGAGCCACTAGCGCACCTCGATTTTGATTGTGGCGAGGGTTTTTTTCTGCGGTCGCTAGCCAGTGCATTGTCAGAACATGATATTGAATGCCAGCAGACGGGTGTCGGTGAGGCGGAAAATGCCATGTTTGCTGCGGCAAAAAGCCATGCTGATGCCACTTACATTGTGAGCCAATTAAAAGTACTGCCCTTTGCCGACAACAGTTTTGACTTGATAACCCTTGTCGACAAGCCACTAAAAGGCAAGGAGCTGCTAAGAGTATTAAAGCCCAATGGCTTTTTTGTGCAGGTATCACCCGGCCCACGTCATCTTTGGCAGGTAAAAGAGTTTCTTTATAACGGTTTGTCAGAGAAAAATGGCGATGTGAGTGTGCCTAAAGGGCAACATTTACTTAGCCAAGAACGCATTAGCTTCAAATTGGACATGAGCGGTGAAGATGCGCTGACGCTGCTGGAAATGACGCCCTATGCGTGGCGGGCAAGCGAGAAAATCAAACGGCAAATTCTTGCGGCAAGTTTTGCCGAACTAGAGATAGATTTTTTTGTATCGGTTAGCCAAAAATTCGCTGACGAGACTGCAGATAAGTAGTGGATTAGCTAGAAAATTGGAGCGGCTCAGGGTAATCTTTGAGCCTATTATTCATGTTTTTATCGGAACCCATATTGATGATGCGTAAAATGCTGTTGCTCATCTTGAGTTTATCGCCACTGTTTGCTCAGGCCAATGTCTATTCGCTGCCTACAAATGGCGGCCGCCTTATTGGTGAACTGCAGACCCATGTGGTTGAAAAAGGTGATTACTTTAAGACAATTGCCGATAAATACAATATTGGCATCTTAGAGCTAATGGAAACAAATCCAGGTGTTGACCCTTTTCTGCCAACGGTCGGCACGGCACTGGTTATTCCAACGCAGATGCTACTGCCAGATGTTCCGCGTAAAGGCATAGTAATTAACCTGCCTGAACTACGCCTCTACTATTATCCAAAAAATGGCCGAGAAGTGCATGTGTTCCCGGTGGGCATTGGTCGTATTGGTCGTGAAACGCCTGAGATGACCACTAAGATTAAAGCTCGTATTCCCAATCCAAGTTGGACGCCACCGGCGAGTTTACGTGCCGAACATCTGCGTGAGCGCGGTGAAGTCTTACCTCGTGTGGTGCCAGCAGGTCCAGATAACCCGCTGGGCAAGTATGCCATGCAACTCTCCTATGGCGATGGCAGCTACCTTATTCATGGCACCAACAAAGATTTTGGTATCGGCATGCGCGTTAGTGCGGGTTGTATTCGCCTCAATCCTGATGATATTGAATGGCTATTTAATCAAGCTAAATATGGCGATAGCGTGCGTGTGATTAATCAGACGGTAAAGATCTCGGCAGAGCCAGACGGTCGCCACATTATTGAAGTGCACTCGCCATTGTCTGAATCTGAGCATGAGCAGCGCGAGAAGGTGATTAGCCTTAATAGTAAAATCGTGAAATTTATTAGCCAGAGCCATGTTGATAGTGATAAGGCCAACGATGCCTTGCTGACACAAAATGGTATTCCGATGAATATTGCTCAAGAGGCATTTACCGTGCTAGATGCCGATGCTTTAGCGCAGTAACATTTGCGGTGAATTGATTAAGCGTCCTTCGGGGCGCTTTTTTTGTGCTTTAAGCTGGGGAGAAATTCTTTGAGATATCTGGCTGGGCGGCAAAAATTTAGGGGATGAATCATTTGCTGATATCACTGGCAAGGTTGAGCGTATATTGATTTAGAGTCGCTTTAGAAGATGGAGCAAAGAGAAGGAGAGAGGTTGTGCAGAGGAGGAAATATATCGGCAACACAGATGTGTTGCCGATACAGACAAATTACTTCTTGTAAGAAGAAGCGATGTTGTCGATGCGATCGTTAGCACGCTTAGCTTCAGCTTGTGCGTCCATCGCAGCAGCTTTTGCATCTTTAACGTCTGCAGAAAGAGCGCCTTGCTCTGACTTAAGAGAGCTAACTTCAGCTGATAATTGATCAACCTTGTTGCCTAGGTTCGCAACGCTCTCTTCTAGAGCAGTAGTGTTTGCACAACCACCAAGAAGGGCAGTCATTGCTACGCCAGCAATCATCAGTACTTTTTTGTTCATTGGGAAATCCCTTTAAATAAGTTGGATTGAAATGGAGCAGCCGAAAATACAACTGCAACTGGTTAATTATGTCATAGCTATTTTATTTTGCTATGAATTTTCACCCTAAGGTACTAATACAATATCTCATCAACCTTTAAAAGCAAGCGTGAGGCCGCTTTTTGGACGAAAAATGGTGAATGATCACTAAAATTTAACTATTACTTGCTGTTAGTCGTACTTCGACGCCAATGTCGTCTTACATTCAGCAACGACTTCGATACGCTGACGCTGGAGTTCTGTTTTAATATCGGCGCCTTTGAAGCCCGACGCAATAATGGGTTTAATGTCGATATTTTTAGCGGCGTTAAAGCATGAAGTTAAATAATTTGCCTGTGGATAGTCTTGAGCTTCAAAACCCGTTCTTCCTTTCATGTCTGCTTCGCAGGCCAATAGTATCTGTGCTAGGCGTTCTGGTTTTCGCCACAGGTCGGCTTTATCGAACTGTTTGATGATGGTCTCTGGTCTAAGCTCAAACGCTTGGTGAATATTCTGGTGAAGATCGCTCACTAATAATGCTAAGTCTCGATACTCGTTGGGTACTCTAATTCGCTCACATAAGGCTTTAATAGGCGCTAAGCCCTTTTGTCCATGGCCGTGGTGCTTGGGTAAACTCTCTTTGGGACTGAGTGCTTTGCCGAGATCATGGACTAGTGCGGCGAAACGGACGGCATTATTGCTTGATAGCGCAGCCGATTGCTCGAGCACCATCAGGGTATGGGTGCCTGTATCAATCTCTGGGTGCCATTTTTCGGGTTGTGGGACGCCAAATAACGCTTCTATTTCAGGGAACAAGATAGGTAGCGCATGGCACTGGCGCAAGACCTCAATAAACACTTGTGGTGACTGGCAGCTTAAGGCTTTATCTAGCTCTAAAAATACACGCTCTGGGGTTAGTGCTTGTAACTCACCACTAGCAGCAATAGTTTGCATTAAGGTTAAGGTTTCAGGCGCAACGCTAAAGCCTAAATGGTGAAACCTAGCGGCAAATCGCGCCACTCGTAGCACACGCAGTGGGTCTTCGACAAAGGCGTCGGATACGTGTCTTAGTTGACGCCGTTCAATATCGCGTTGGCCGCCGTAGGGGTCGACCAAATTCCCCGCATCATCTTGAGCGATGGCGTTAATAGTAAGATCCCGTCTCAGCAGATCCTCTTCTATGGTGACATCTGGGGCGGCGTAACAACTAAAACCACCATAGCCAGCGGCGGTTTTGCGCTCGGTACGTGCTAAGGCGTACTCCTGTTGCGTTTTCGGATGTAAAAACACAGGAAAGTCTTTGCCAACCTGTTTATAGCCCAGTTGCAGCATCTCTTGCGGCGTCGAGCCCACCACCATGAAGTCGCGATCTTTTATGGGGAGTTGCAGCAATTGGTCGCGGACAGCGCCGCCAACTAAATAGATTTTCACGTTAGGTGTTGTCTTAATTGAACTTGCTTATAGATTAGCATGGCCCTTGGGTTATTTCGTACAAATAGATCGCCACTGCTTCACAATTATTTAGGGCGAAGTTTTGACAATGTAGCGCCTAAGGATTAATTTGAACCGTCATTTATTTTTTCGGACTGAAGGCTGCATGTACAAAGCGTTTTACGGACTTAGCGATAACCCATTTTCTATTGCACCCAATCCCCATTATCTGTTTTTGAGCGATCGGCATCGAGAGGCGTTGGCTCACTTGACCTATGGGCTGGGGGAAACCGGGGGCTTTGTTTTATTGACCGGTGAAGTCGGCACTGGAAAAACTACAGTTTCTCGCTGCCTACTCAATCAGTTACCAGAAAATACCGATACCGCTTTTATTTTGAATCCGTCATTAACTGAACTTGAGTTACTCGCCACCCTCTGTGATGAACTCTCGATTACGTATGGGGAATCACCCAGCTTAAAGCAGCTTACCGATAAAATTAGCCAATTCTTACTCGCCAATCATGATAAAGGCCGCAATACGGTGCTGATTATCGATGAGGCGCAACATCTAAGGGCTGACGTGTTGGAGCAGTTGCGTCTGCTGACCAATCTAGAAACGGATACAAAAAAATTACTCCAGGTGATCTTAATTGGCCAGCCAGAGCTGCAGCAATTATTGAAGCGCCAAGAGCTTAGGCAGTTGGCACAGCGGATCACCGCTCGTTACCACCTCTTGCCGCTTACGCAGGAGGAGATTGCGCTATATGTGCAACACCGCTTGCAGGTGGGCGGACGTCATGAACCCTTGTTTCATCGCAAAGCCATCAAGGCCTTGCATAAATACAGCGGCGGGATTCCGCGTCTCATCAACTTATTATGTGAACGCGCCTTAATGGCGGGATATGCGCAATCGAAAGTACCGATAGATGCGAATATGGTTAGCACGGCAGCGAGCGAAGTGCTGGGCGAAGAGATTAAGAAACCAAGCCGACTCCTGCAGATTGCCGCAGCAATTGCTGTCGTGTCTACCTTTGCTGGCGCTTTTTACCTGTTTAATCACAATCAGTTGCAAGCTGATACACCAAAGCCATTGGCAGCGACAAGCGAGCCACAGCAACAGCCACCCGCTGCAGCACCAACGAAGAGCCCGTCTTTGTCGGCCAACCAGCAGGTGCTCAGAAGTGCAATAGCCCAAAGCCGTAGCATAGACACCGCCTATGCCAGCATTCTTGGGCTGTGGGGTAAAGCCCCGTATATCGGCTTAACTGCATGCCAGTCAGCACAGCAACAGGGGTTGGCCTGTTTTCAGCAGCAGGGCAATTGGAACTCAATCGTTCGATTAAACTATCCTGCAGTGGTCTATTTACAAGATGATCAACAAGAGCCGTTTTATGGCACTGTGGTTTCACGTCAAGGAGAGCAGCTATTACTGCAACTCTCAGAGCAGCAACTCTGGGTTGACAGAGATTGGTTTAATCGCCACTTTAGCGGCACTTTTGAGCTGTTATGGCAAGCGCCTAGCAACCAACCACAAGAGATTGGTCGCAGTGCTCCAGTATCGCAAATACAGTGGTTAGAAAATGCCTTAGCTCATATTCAAGACAAGTCGCCGCGACTCGTCAGCTATTTTGATAGCGAACTCGAGCAGCAGCTAAAGGATTTCCAACGTCAACATGGTCTGCGTGCTGATGCGATAGCTGGCAGTCAGACGTTAGTACAACTCAATTTGTATCTCAGTAATCAGGGACCGCGCTTACAAGAGAGTGAGGGACGTTATTAATGTCTATCCTACTCGACGCGGTGACGCGCGCTAAACAGCAAGACCAAGTTATTGATCCGGTGATCACGCCGCGTGCTCAATACCAACAGATGAATAAGAGCAAACATTTAGGGCTCAAAATCGCCGGCTTTGTTGCGCTATTGCTGTTAGCGGTAGGCTCTGCTTGGTTATTGAGTACCAACGTGCCGTCTGGCACAAATCAAGGGCGTGATATCGAACCTGTGGTGCAACAGTCTGCGACTAAGCCTGATAGTCAGCACAGCGCGTTAACGCAGCAGCCTCAAGCAACATCAAGTGTGCAATTGGCGGGCAAAGTGGCCTTGCCAATGGCTGTCGCACGCCCACAGCAGACTCAGCAGAATTCGGTTCCAAATCGCAATCAAGTTGTTGAGCCAAATATTGCAGCAGGCTCACGTACCATTGCCTATGCTGCACCCAAAGAGACGAGTGCTCTGTCAGTGCAACAAACCCAAGAGCCGATAATCTTGGGAGCAAACAGCAATCAGCGTGGCCAAGAAGTGCTTAATTCGTTAAAACAGCAAGTCGACGATGCCGCACTGGATGTCGGGCTAGAATCAAAACCGCAAGCGCAACCTGTTAGTGCTGAAGCATCAAGTAATTTACTGGCAGCATTTGAGGCTGCACTGAAAGAGGTGGAGATAGAAAACGCCGTCGCCACACCAGTGACAGAAGCTAAACTGGACCCTATACCAACACCTAAGCCCGATGAACTGCCTAAATATGGAGAGTTACCCGCTGGAGTGCAGTTGCAGGTGCCAGAGTTTAATATCTTGGCTCATGTTTATGCCAGCGATCCTAATAACCGCTGGTTAAATGTCGATGGGGCTGAGTTGCAGCAAGGCGATAAAATTGGCGGGAAATTAACCATTGTTGAGATTAGACCGCGTGATGTCGTGTTAGAAGTCGCTGGGACTGAATTTAAGGTGCCCGCAATCTAGCAAACAAATGGTTGGACTAGATACAAGACCAGTTTCTACCGGTTAATTTCTATCCATTCATGGGAAATTGACACTCTGGTGTGTGCATCAATGTTCCTGACACAAAAAGGCGATGAATCACTTCATCGCCTTTTGCTTTTTAGGTGTCTTGGGTGGTGGCTGTTAACCGAAAAACTTGTATGCCAATAGCAAGGTCAATCCATAGCCACAGCTATAGCATAAGGTCAATGCGGGAACATATTTAAGGTAGGTCACGAAGGTGAGTTCCTTAACCTTACTCATGGCGATAATTCCCGCTGCACTACCAATGACCAATAGTGAGCCACCAACACCTACAGAGTAGGTTAAGCCAAGCCATTCAGGTGTTGTCAATACAGGCTCAGCCTTTAATAATGCAGCGGTGAGCGGCACGTTGTCCAATAGTGCAGAACCTATACCAGTAACAAAGTTAGAGATGTTTGGATCGAACTTTGCGTACACTTCAGTCAAAAGATGCAAGGTACCAATCTCCTTAAGCATACCCACAAGTAACAAGATCCCAAGGAAGAACAGCAAGGTATCAAATTCGACCTGACGGATATATTCCAGGATCTGCAGCTCCTCTTTGTTGCTGCGAGAGGTGGTGCCGACTAAGAACATAATCGACAGCCCAGATAGGAAGGTCAATACAGGTGGAATACCAAAGAAAATATTTAACACCATGGTAAGAATAATGGTGGTTAAAAAAATCAGCGCAATTAGCACGTCAATCTTATTGTATTGGCGCTTAATTGGGGTAGTGCTGACATGGCCTTCGGCTTTTAAAGAGAAGAGTACTGCCAGTAACATGACGCTAATCGCCGCAGGGATGAATAGGATTAACAGTTGCGAGATATGCACATGTCCACCGAGGAAAATCATCAAGGTGGTCACATCGCCAGTGATGAGGGCGACACCGCCAGAGTTCACTGCAAAAATAATGAGTACCGCCATCCGGCGTTTCATCTGACTTTCTAGTTGGAAAGTGGTCAATAGTCCTAGTGAAACTAGGGTCGCGGTGACGTTGTCACAGATGGCTGATAGGACTAATGAGAATAAGGCTACTTGGATCATTAACATTCGAACAGAAACTTTTTGCGGAAACAGCTTCTGCACCAAAATTTGTATCATGCCTTTAGCGTTAAGGTAGGCAACAAAGGTCATGGTTGACATCAAGAACAGCCACAGTGTCGCAATTTCAAGTATGTTCTCATTTAACTGTTCGGCAATCAGGTGTTGGTGGCTAGGATCACGAGCTGCGACAAACAGGGTTATCCAGGCAACACAGCCAAAGAATAGGGTGGTTTTTGCTTTGTTTAGGTGGGTAACTTCTTCAAAAATAATGCTTAATAGTGCTAGCACAGCAAGAGTTATCAGGAAAATGTTGAGCATACATTTGTTCCTACGGCTGACGTAAATCGAGAACTTGATGCCAAGTTCGCCATGACTTAAATCAAGGTTTAATTAAGGTTGTTGTGTTAGGCGGCGATCTGACCATAGGATGAAGTAATACGCAAGCGTTACCTTAGTCTAACTTTATTAAAAAATGAGATGTTACGCATGCGTGGGTTTTGTGGTTAGAAGAATATTTTTTTTAGACGTATTACTTTGGTGAATCGCTCTAGATAAAAATCAGTTAACCCTCGCATTTAGGCTATTATGCTTATTTAATTGGGTTTATCGTTTTTTATGGCGGTTGGCGGTGAAAAGTCAGTTAAAATCACTGCCAATCAGTTTTTCAGCAGCATTAAGGCTCATTAGGTTAATAAAAAAGGACGCCGAGGCGTCCTTTTATGCTCTGTGATCAGACAAACTTACTTAGCCATTTTAGCAAAGACGCGATCAGCGGCAGCAAGTGTGGCTTCAAGTTCTTTCTCGCCGTGAGCCATAGACAGGAAGCCTGCTTCATAGGCGCTAGGTGCAAGGTAAACCCCTTCATCTAACATGCCATGGTAGAAGGTTGGGAATGCTTCTGCATCACATTGAGTCACTTGGTCAAAACGAGTTACGTTTTCTTCTTCGGTGAAGAAGAGTCCAAACATACCACCTACGTAGTTAATGCTAAGCGGAATACCGTGCTTATTCGCAGCAGCCTTGAAGCCTTCTGCGATACGTTTTGTCTTAGCGGCTAGCTCTTCATAAAGGCCCTCTTCACAAAGTGCTTCCATCTGTGCAAGACCTGCTGACATGGCAATTGGGTTACCCGACAGCGTACCGGCTTGATAAACAGGACCCGTAGGTGCGATAAACTGCATCACATCTTTGCGTCCACCGAAAGCACCCACTGGCATACCGCCACCGATCACTTTACCTAAAGTTGTTAGATCTGGGGTGATACCGTAGTGACCTTGAGCTCCGCTTTTTGATACGCGGAAACCTGTCATCACTTCGTCAATAATCAGTAGCGCACCGTATTGGTCACAAAGGGCACGTAGACCCTCAAGGAAACCAGGGATCGGTGGAATGCAGTTCATGTTGCCAGCCACAGGCTCAAGAATGATGCACGAGATCTCTTCTGGGTACTGTTCAAATAGTGTTTTAACCGATTCCAATTCGTTATAAACGGCGGTTAGGGTGTGCTTAGCGAAATCTTCAGGGATACCTGGTGAGCTTGGTTGACCCAGAGTTAGTGCGCCAGAGCCTGCTTTCACTAGTAAGCAGTCAGCGTGGCCGTGGTAGCAGCCTTCAAACTTAAGAATTTTGTCACGGTTAGTGAAACCACGAGCCAGACGGATAGCGCTCATGGTCGCTTCAGTACCAGAGCTCACCATACGTACTTGTTCCATAGATGGAACCATTTCAATTACTTTTTCAGCCATGCGCACTTCAAGTTCTGTTGGCGCACCAAATGAAAGTCCGTTTTCAACGGCGGCTAAGACCGCTGCACGAATTTTAGGATGATTATGACCTAAAATCATCGGGCCCCAAGAACCCACATAATCGATATAGGCTTTACCGTCGGCATCATAGATATAAGCGCCATCAGCTTTTTCGATAAAAAGAGGTGAGCCACCCACGCCGTTAAAGGCTCGTACTGGCGAGTTAACGCCACCAGGGATGGTTTTTTTAGCCTGTTCAAATAGGGTTTCAGAACGGGTCATTCTATATCCTTAAAGTCAATTGCCAGATTAAAAATCGGCTTTTTGTGAATACCAATTAACTGGACATTCGTGTTGTTCGTGTTGTGAATCAACATCTAATGTCTGTGCAAACAGTGCCATGCGGATGAGTAATTCATTATCTGCCTGTCTAAAGATGACTAAGTTTGGACGACTGTTTAAATCGTTATCCAACTCATTTGTCTGCTCTCTAGCGTCTCGTGGCAGCGGATGCATGATCACTGTGTTTTATGTGTAATGCTGTGTGCAAATATTGTGGTTTAAACGAAAATCACCACGATACTTATCTGCTTCTTCCTGTCAAGGAAAACGCTCTCTTTGAATGCGTGTCAGATAGAGTATATGAGCCTGATCTAAATTGCCCTCAAATAGATCTATTATTGTGATCTTATACCCAGCATTTTCAACGTCATTGCTCACATATCTAGGCATTGATAGTGCTTTTAATGAGGTCTGTGTATACGTGCTATCTTGAGTTTTTTGTGAAGACTTTACTCGCCGGCCTCTCTTCACTCTACAGGGAAAGGAGGCCCAGTTTGGCTTGCATAATCAATGATAAGCTAGAGATGAAACAGCAACAATATGCTAATTCATCTCAAGTGATCATTTTTACGCTTGCTTAGACTAAGTGCGTTCGGTGACGATTTCTCGTGAAAAGACTTTTTCGCAGTATTTACACTTTAGGTGGATATCTTCTTGTTTTGCAATAACAGTAAAACTGCTGTCGACAGGCTCATTATGAGTGATGCAATTGCTATTAGGGCACTTGAAAATAGTATTGATTCTCTCTGGTAGTGACAATGTTAGCTTTTTAACCACTTCATAATTTTCAATTTGATTCACGGTTGCATTCGGTGCATATAAAGCCAGTTGGTTGGCTTGATCGGCGCTGATAAACACATTCTCAATCTTAATGAGATCTTTCGCGCCCAAGGCTGAAGATGGCAGGTTAAGGCCTATCGTCACACGTTGGTTGGTTTTATGCATTTTGAACAGTTTAAGCACCTTTATTCCTACATTTGCGGGAATGTGGTCGATAACAGAACCATTTTTGATTGCTTCAACCTGTTGGGTTTCCTTAGTCATAGCGATTCTCTCCTGCTTAAAGTTGTTCGTTTAGTACTAGAGCCAACAGTGCTTCACGCGCGTAAACCCCGTTTTCCGCTTGCTGAAAGTAGTACGCGTGTTTGGTTTTATCTACATCTACAGTAATTTCATCTATACGTGGTAACGGATGTAATACCTTTAAGTTGTCTCGCGCATCAGCCAGCATTGAAGCCGTTAGGATGTAAGCCGCTTTCATATGTACATACTCAGATTCGTCCAAACGCTCCTTCTGAACGCGAGTCATGTAGAGAACATCTAGCTCTGGTATCACCTCTTCCATGGTGGCGTGCACACTATAGTTAATGCCTGCTTGGTCTAGCTCTTCGCAGATGTAATCAGGCATGGCTAGGATTTCTGGCGATATAAAGAAGAAGTTAATCTTGTTAAACTTGGATAGCGCTTGGGTCAAAGAGTGTACGGTACGGCCATACTTGAGATCGCCAACGAAGGCGATGTTTAAGTTATCTAAGCGACCTTGAGTTTCAAAGATTGAATATAGGTCCAATAGGGTTTGAGTTGGATGCTGATTTGCCCCGTCACCGCCGTTAACGATTGGTACGCCATGAGAAAATTCTGAGGCCAGACGTGCAGCGCCCTCTTGTGGGTGACGCATCACAAAAGCGTCGACATAAGAGGAGATCACTTGTACGGAATCGACCAGAGTTTCTCCTTTCTTCGCCAGTGATGTATTGCCAGCGTTATCAAAACCAATAACCGTGCCGCCAAGACGTTGTATTGCGGTTTCGAAAGAGAGGCGAGTGCGTGTAGATGGTTCAAAGAAACAGCAAGCCACAACTTTATTTTTTAATAGTTCAGGATTTGGCTCTGCTTTTAATTTTCCAGCAGTTTCAACGATAAGTTCAAGTTCACTTCGGGTTAATTCCGGAATGGAGATGATATGTTTTTGAAACAACGAGTTAGCCATGGCTTCTCTTTCCTTTATTATAGATAACGGATACAAATGGTTTTAAGCTTTCTTCGCAGTGTTTACATTCAAGTTGTGCAATGAATGAAGCGCACATAAATAAAAAGGTTTAAAACAGTCTCCTCACGTAAAAAGCAGACAAAAAAAAGCCCCCTTAAACAAGGAGGCTTTTTTTTGAAATCGAAAAACAGAAAATAAAACCAACGCCGATCCTCGACGAAAATGAGTCAAGTTGTACTTAACTGCCTGGTTCATTATTACGCTCTGTTTTGAAAAATTCCGTGGGATTATACGCCCATTTCTTGCGATCGCAAGCGTTTGCCTTCCTGCAACTTTTTGTCGGGGGATATGGCTGCAATGATAGGCTTGGTTAGTGGTATTAATGCACTTCGTCATATTGGCACAGCGCTCAAAGCGTTAACTTACCAACGTAAGGTCAGATTTTTAACTTCACAGCTATGGGTAGTGACCTTGTTGATCACTCTGGTCGCAATGAGAGGACTGTGATTATATCTGCCCTGAGTTAATCTCTTTTTGTAGCATAGCCCAACTGATCACCCCCACCACATTTTCTACAGTACGCTGATAGATAAACACTTCGCCGCGCCGCTCACGAGACAGCACGTCATACACCTCTTTGAGGGTGCAGGTATCGACAAGTCCAGTAATAGGGTGGCGAGTCAGGGTGCTCATATCGTCAACCACTTGCAGCTCAAGTTGCAGCATCTCCATTTCGCCTGCTTGGTTTTGGGTTAATACTGAGCGCCCCTGTGCACGCTTCAGGACTTCAAGTAGCAGCTCATCATTGTTTCGAACAATAACAAAGCGCTTATCCATTAATGCTCTCACGCCTTTTTTCTGCAAGCCTAATTTGACTGAGGAGATTTTGTAGTCCAAGCCCATGATCTCCATCTGCTTATAAAACAGTGATTTTGTATTAAAAGCTTGGTGAGCAATGAGGAAAGCGGGGATGGTAACGAACATCGCTGGCAAAATAATCGCGGCATTATTGGTGAGCTCGAGTAGGGCTACCAACGCCGCCAGCGGAGCGCTTAAGCAGACGCCCATCATCGCTGTCATTCCTATGATGGTATAAAGCCCTACATAGGGGGTAATAGAGGGGAAGAAAAACGCACTGACGATAGCTAAAATGGAACCTATCAAGGCTCCAATACCAAATAACGGCCCTACAATGCCACCGGGAATACCGAGTCCAATTGCTGCAATGGTGGCGATAATTTTACCGACGAGTAAGCCCACGAGTAACCATAAACTTGGGTTATCACTAATGGCATGGTCTATCGCCAGATCACCACTGCCTAAGGCTTGTGGCAGAAATAGACCGATAATGGTGGTGATGGTACCTGCTAGGAGTAATCGGTAGATCAATGGCCATGATTGTCCAGTAGCGGTGACTTTCAATAGGCTGTGGTTAAACAGTGCGGCGATACAGCCTAAGGTAACCCCACACACGAGTAAGATTGGGTATTGTGACAGCGGAATACTGATCACACCTATTTGGTCATACTCATGAATATTGCCAAAAACTAATTGGCTAGAAACCGCGCCACAGATTGCCGACAACATAATAGGAAAGAAATAGTGGACTTTGTACTCGCGGAGCACCACTTCAAACACAAAAATGACTGCCGCTAACGGGGCGTTGAAGGTCGCCGCAATTCCGGCGGCAATGCCGCTGGCACACATGATTCGGACACTGTTGTCGGGCAGATTAAATTTTTCGGCCATGACACTCGCGCTCACTGCGCCTAAATGGATAGCGGGCCCCTCTCGGCCGACCGAGAAATTGGTGGCAAGGGCGAACAGCGCTTGGAAGAATTGACCTGGAGCTGATTGTAATGGGATTTTGCCGTAATGGAGTCTCATGCGCTGCATCACATAAGCAATTCCCATTCGCTTATAGCGTTTAGATCCCAAAATTGCCACAACCCAGATTAACAATGCACCTAAAAGTGGTAATAGCACTCGCCAGTCACCAAAGTTGCCAGTAAAATCGATCTCTTGGGTTTGGGTATAGTCATTGAACCATTGCAATAAAAGGCGAAATAATATGATAACGCCAGAGGCAACTAGTGCGAATGCCAACGCCAGCGAGCAAAGTTGTACGCTGATCTTGGCCTGAGACAAGTTGTCTTTCAGATCAGTATCTAAGTACTTTTGGCATTGCTTGATTGCGTTTTTTATGGGTAGCTGCACAGGAACCTTCCAGGTGATCCATTGCCGAACTCGAATATGAGTGTAGATTTTTTATAAGGGGCTAATAGTTAATGCCAAATTATCATCGTTGGGTCGATCGCATGCAAGTGGTTGAGCGAAAAATTAGACCTTCGAGCGTTTATCTGTTTTTTTTGGTGCTGGTGGCATTCTTTGCTGGCGTTCTCACCTGGGAGATTTGGTCATCACAGCATCAAGTTGTTCAGGTTAACACAGATGGCAGAGAGGTGGAGATTAGTCAGGCATTAACGGAACAGGCTGAAGTGTTGGCTGCACGTAATTTAGAATTGTCGTTAGAGCGTGAAGCCAATCAGAATATGCAAGCGATGTTTTTAGAGCAACATCAAAAGCAGAAAGAGCTTGATCGTGAACTCGCTTTCTACCGCAGCATTATGGCGCCCGAGCACCAAGCAGATGGAGTGGCGATTCATGGCGCTGAGATGTCTGCAGGCTTATTGCCGCAGCAATATCGGGTTAAGTTGGTACTCACTCAATTACAAAAGCGTAAACAGGGATTAAAGGGGCGTGCAGAGCTTAACTTTGTTGGCTTACAGGGAGGTAAGGTTGTCAGTTTACCGCTTAGCTCTTTGACTGAAGATAAATTCAACTTCAGTTTTCGTTATTTTCAGGTGTTAGAAACCGTCGTTACCTTCCCTGAGGATTTTGAGTTCTCTCGTCTAGAGGCCAAAGTGATTGTGCCTGCAAGCCGTTGGAGCAAAGGAGCTACTGCTGAACAATCTTTTACGGCACAAGAGTTACTGCCTAAACCCGAAATCCTAGACAGTGAGTTATCGAGCGAAGCGATGCAAGTATTGCAGTTTGGTAGCGCCGCCATGGCAGAGACTCAAGCAGAAGTTGATGCAAATAGCTCACAGAATTCACAACAGCCACGACTATTACTTGAACAAAATGGTCAGGTATCGGATAATTCCGCCCAGCAAACCGATGTTAGAGGTAGTAATGACTGAACAAGTTGAAGATACAATGCCAATCCGCTTCACTGATGCGGCAGCTTCAAAGGTAAAAACCTTGTTGGATGAGGAGCAAAACGAAGCGCTTAAGTTACGTGTATATGTAACAGGCGGTGGTTGCTCAGGTTTTCAGTATGGCTTTACTTTCGATGAAAAAGTCAATGAAGGTGATTTTACCGTTGAGAAGCAGGGTGTTCAGTTAGTGGTTGATCCCATGAGCTTGCAATACCTAGTGGGTGGCGAAGTGGATTATACTTCTGGTCTAGAGGGATCTCGCTTTTTCGTTAAAAACCCAAATGCAACAACAACTTGTGGTTGTGGCGCAAGTTTCTCAGTGTAAATTTAGATTGAGATGTAGCAATAAAAAAAGCCAGCATTGCTGGCTTTTTTGTGTCTGGAACACTTATGCCAAAAGCCATGGACGGAGTCTTTTGGTGTTTGTGTCTGGAACACTTATGCCAAAAGCCATGGACGGAGTCTTTTGGTGTTTGTGTCTGGAACACTTATACTCAATCTAGAATCTAGAATCTAGAATTTAGAATCTATCGCATGATATTCATGTTGGTTTTAACGTGGCAATAGGCTTTAACCTTGGCATTAAATGCCACCCACACCTGCACAACCGACAGCGTAATCAATAGGCCAAATACCAAATAGTCAGGCAGCTTACCCTCCCAATCACCCAGTCTAAAGGTCGATGGCCCCGCAACTAAGTTATCAGGGTCATACAAGATAACGGGCAATAGACTGACGAGACCAAGTTGAATGATGGTATAGCCTCGGAGCATGTAAAGACCGGCCTTTTGTCGACCTAACACAGCAATAACCATGAAGAGTGTCAGAATACAAAACAGTACGCCCTGTTTCGCAACAATGCCACTTATTGAGGCAATCGCCAAAAATAGCAGCAGAAGTATTAAGCGTTTTGGCAGCTTAGCGGCAACAACACTAGTTTGTTGCTCACGAGTCTCTTCAGGGTTGTTGAAGTGGGTTCTGACACGGCTTGCTCTCCTATTAAAAGCTTAGTGACGCTGTTTTGGGGTTAAGCGCTGTTCTAACTCATAAGGTGGGATCACCACGCCAAGATCTTCTTGCACTGGGAAAACCGCCACAAACAGATCATCGTCTTGCATGCCAGGTACCCAACGCTCTAACCACTCATCAAGTGGAATTGCTAACGGGGTGCAGTCAGCCCAGTCATCGACAGCCCACTGCTTAGCAGACTCTTCACATGGCCACATAGGAATGCAATCCTCATCTTCAGTGGTTAGCATCACACAGCCATCTAAATCTTGAAGTGTCCATAGGACCTTTTCTGATTTAGCTTGTTCAACAAGGTAATCGTAACGCGCTTCTGGGGTCATTTTGCTGGCGTCTTTTGCACTTTTGCTCATGGTATTCTCTTTACATTGGGACGGTAGAACCGATTGGCGGGAATAATAACATCTGTTGAGGGTGAGGTTAAAATAATTTGCGCGAAGAGGAGTGGAAGATAAGGAAGTGAAGCGCCGATATAGCGGGTCTCTATCGGCGCCATTTCTTAGTGTGTCTCTGGTGTATTAAAAAACTTATAAATAATGCCGGCTAAGATGGCGCCTGCGATGGGGGCGACCCAGAATAACCAAAGTTGCGAAATGGCCCAATCACCGACAAAGAGTGCTGGTCCTGTGCTGCGTGCCGGGTTTACCGAGGTATTGGTCACAGGAATACTGATTAAATGAATTAGCGTTAGCCCAAGACCAATGGCGATAGGGGCAAAGCCTGCTGGGGCGCGTTTATCGGTTGCCCCTAAGATGATGAGTAAGAAAAAGAGTGTCATCACCACTTCGCAGACCAGTGCAGCCGTGAGGGTATAACCACCGGGCGAGTGCTCACCATATCCGTTTGAGGCGAAACCACTGCTAAGGCTAAAATCGGCATTGCCTGACGCGATAAGGTATAGGATAGCGGCACCGGCAATACCGCCTGCGACTTGCGCCACAATATAGGGAAGGAGTTCATTGGCAGGAAAACGCCCGCCAGCCCACAAGCCAAAAGAGACGGCGGGATTAAGATGGCATCCCGAGATATGGCCTACCGCATAGGCCATGGTTAAAACTGTTAGACCAAAAGCGAAGGATACACCTAATAAGCCTATACCGACTTCTGGAAAGGCTGCGGCTAAAACTGCACTACCACACCCGCCTAATACCAACCACAGAGTGCCAATAAACTCTGCGGCCATTTTTTGCGTCATATTCATGTCACTATTCCTTGTTTGCATGGGTTGAAAGAGTGGACTTGTTAACCACTTATCTACTTTAGCCTTTATTAAATATATGGAAAGTGAAACTTTTATGCGCAGCAGTTGAATCGGGCGCTGCAGCGATTGTGTCAGTGCCCGTATTCATTATGGTTGGAGGTTTTTTTTAAGCCATTGCTCTTGTTCCCACAGCATGTGTTGCAATGATTCTTGCGCCACATAACTGTGGCTTTCAAATGGCAGCATCACCAGGCGTGCTTTGCCCCCAAGGCCACGAATGGCGTTAAACAGTCGAGTTGACTGCATGGGGTAGGTGCCTGAATTGGCGTCCATCTCTCCATGGATGATCAAAAGTGGTTCATCGATTTTATCAGCATGGGTAAAGGGCGACATCTGCTGATAAAGGTCGGGTGCTTCCCAATAATTACGTTTCTCGTATTGGAACCCAAACGGCGTCAAGCTACGATTGTAGGCACCACTTCGAGCGATTCCGGCTTTAAATAGATCTGAGTGAGCCAGTAGATTGGCAACCATAAAGGCACCATAGGAGTGACCACCAATAGCCACCCGTTCAGGGTCTGCAACCCCCATATCACTTAACGTGTCGATGGCGGCTTTGGCGTTGGCGACTAACTGATCGCGAAAGCTGTCATTGGGGTTGTTTTTACCTTCTCCCACTATTGGCATCGAGACCTTATCGAATACAGCAAAGCCTTTGGCAACAAAGGGGACCGGGCCTTTGGCACTGATGCTCTGGTATTGATTGGCTGAAAAGGCGACCTGTGCCGCCACGTTGGCATTTTTATACTCTCTTGGGTAAGCCCACATCAGCAGGGGTAAAGGGCCATGCTCTTTACGGTAACCTTTAGGTAGGTAGAGCATGCCGGATAGTGGCAGCCCATCGGCACGTTGATAGGTGATTAGTTGCCGTGTCATCCCTTGGTAGGCGCTCAAGGTTTGGGGCGGTTGGTAGATCAAGTGCTCAGTACTATCTTGTTGATTGAATAACACTAACTGCGGAGGGCTAATAGCATCTTCACGCTTAATAACCAACCTCAGTGGCGATAGACTCACCACATGTACTACCTGCTCAAGTTTATCTTTTGCGCTTTGCCATAAAGGTTCACTGACATGATTAGTTAAGTCGGTCTGCTTTAAAAAGGGTTTTAATCCCTCTGGTGATGCACCTTTGCCAAAGTGAATCACCTTGCCTTCATGGGTTTCAACCAGGGCGACGCCGGTATTTTGTGCACGATAAACTAAGGTGCCAGGGTGTTGATAGATGTCACGGATTGACTTTTCATACCAAAGTTTAAGTGTATTTCCAGTCGATAAATCAAGGCTACTGACACGCAATTTTTTTTCGTTGTTGTTCTTTTCAGTAAGCAACAGGGTGTTGCTATCGGTCCATTTTACGCTGTTGATGCGCCAAGGCGTGGTTGCAATGGTTTGTGCTGCGCCATTAAAAGGGGCATTTAAGGTTTGGAGTCTATCGCGTAATGGGAACTCTTGTTCCCCATCGCCCTTATCTAAGGCGGTGACGAAGGCTAAGGTATCGGGTTTATCTTGTCGCCAATGGATAAGCCTAGGGCCGGTATTGACAGAGTCAGCACCTGCAGGTCTAAGCTCGCCACTGTCAATATGGGCAAACGCTTTAAGGTAAGTCCCCGTGGCTGAATAGAGTTCGACATGGTGAGCAAAGTCCCTGTATTTTACGATGTGCGAATAGGGCGGACGAATCTGTTTTAGCAAAATAAATTGATCGTTGGGTGAGAGCTTGTAGTGGACGGTGATGCCTGGGCTACCAATTTGTTTATGTGCACCTTTTAGCGATAATAGTGCGAGTTGGCTAGTGGCCAGTTGTTCAAATTGCACCTCATCTTGACGGTTTTGCAATAAGTCTTGGTAAGTACGTCGAGGCGCTCTTTCACCAAAGGCTTGGCTAATGTTGGGGCCTATAGTGGTACTGGGCTCTGTGATGCTAGCCACGGCTAGAGTGGTTAAGATGGCGCTGCTATCATGAGACCATTGATAATTGGCACCAAATACGGCGTTAAGCGGAGTGTTGTTAAGTTGTCGTGTTTGGCCATTTTTTATGCTGTATAAAAATAGGTTGGCTGCACTTTCATTGATGGCAATATAACTTAGATATTGGCTATTAGGCGAAAACCTTACGTTAGCGATGGCGCCCGCACTCGGGTTAATGAAGTGTTGTTCTTGATTGTCTAAGTTCACTAAGCTTATGTGGCTATAGCGCTTTTTAGGGCGGCTTTGACTTAGGCTTTTTGGGGCTAACCTTAGCCCTGCGAGCTTGACCTCTTCGCTGGCGAGGCTGGCGATGCTGGGAGATGATATGGGGGTCATGACGGCTAAATAGATGCCGTTTGCTGATAAACGGCTATCAACCATTTTAGGTTGCTGCAGAACTTGCATCAGTGGAGCTGAGGGTTGTTGGTAGTCACCCGCAACAAGGTATTGGCTGGACAACAGTACCAGGACAGCCAATAGGTGTTTGAGATTAAACATGGTATCTCCTGATAAAGAAGGTGTGTTAAAGCAAAGCGCCCCAAAGAGGCGCTTAATTTCAACATACAGAGTCGGCTAGAACTTTTGAGAATAACCCAAGAATAACGTACGGCCTACCGTTGAGTAGCTACTGTTGTCCTCTTCAAAGAATGGCCAGTCGTTGTGACGATCATTGCGCTCATCAAACAGTGGTGGCATCTCATCGGTGAGGTTTTTCACTCCAGCACTGAATTTACCTTTCCAAGGCGTGCTATAGGCAAGGGTAAGGTTGATGGTTTGGTAAGCATCGAGTGTATCTGGATAGTCGTCCACCTCATAGTCATCGCCATCGGCATCGATAAGGGTAAATGTATCTTCACCCACAGCTTTGCCAGTATAGTAATAGGCTAATGTTGCACTAAAATCAGCGAGGTTCCACGTTAGGCTGGCATTGCCTTTCCATTTAGGCACGTAGTTAGTTTTGGTCTCATCCTCGATTTCAGTATCAACACTTTCCTGATATTCCTTCTTTAGCAGATAAGAAGCTGCAAGTTTTAACTTAAACTCACCTGCCGAAGTTTCAGGGAAGCGGTAGTTAACGCTGGCATCAATACCTTCTGATGCTTCATAGGCGCTGTTAATCGGGCCTTTACGCATACAGGCAAGATTTCGGATACCATCATCGTCGAGCTCAGTCACATAACCGACGATATCCATGTTCTCGCAGCTGTTATAGTTTGCGGTTTGATCGAATCTGTTGTCGTCAAGCATCTCGTTGGTGGAGATAGTTTTTACTGCGCCTTCTAGTTCAATATTCCACCAGTCTAAGGTTAAATCTGCATTATCACTGAGGTTGGCAACAAGGCCTAAGTTCCAAAAGTCACCTTTCTCTTCAGTTAGATTGAGATTTCCTGAGCTAAAACCATCATAGCTGTCTTCATATATCTCTCCCGGAATGGTTGGATGAACATAATCTGTGCTACCAAAGCTACGAGTTAAACCCGCATAGAGGCGGTGCATGTCTGGCGCCCTGAAGCTTTTACCCATATTGGCACGGATCATCACTTCACTGACTGGGCGATAGGTGATACCCACTTGAGGTGTTGTTGCGCCACCCACACTCGAATCATCTAGGTAATGGTCATAACGCAGCGCGGCAGACAGGTCGAGCGATTTGACGCCCGTAAGGTCTGCCAACAGCGGTATTTGCAGTTCACCTGCCATAGCAACACGGTCTCTATCGCCTTCGCCACCCGTGCCTCCCATACCTATGTAGCCGCCACTCATGGTGATCTCATCGAGGGTATCTTCGTAGCTCTCTCTGGCCCACTCAGCCGTGGTTGCAAAGCCTATCGTGCCCGCTGACAGTTCCATTAGATCTCCAGTAAAGACCGCTTGGAACTGGTGCATGCTGGATGTTGAGTCTTTGGTGGCGCTGCCAATTAGTTGATCAATCTGTTCAGATGTCAGGGCATTATTGGGGTACCACTTGGTTGGATCACTGTCGTTAGGGTTGAAGGTGACGATATCAAGCAAGGCATCCGCACTGACCATATGCGTGTTCTGTTTTTCATAACGGTTAAAACCGCTCGACCAAGAGAGATCTAATTCGTAATCTCCCACAGTTCCATTGGCACCAAAAGAGAAGGCGGCTTTAGTATTTTGGGTCTCATAAGTACGATCACCTGGAAACTCTTCCATTCGACGACGCATCTGGAATTTGTTTGAGTCTTCGAATGCATTGGCGTCATAGCTCATTGCGCCAGTGGCCTCATCTTCGTAGATATATACGCCAAAGCCTTTTTCATCTTTGTACTTAGAGGCTTCTTTGTAGGAGGCGTTTATCATGCCATAGAGCTGCCAGTCATCATTGAGATCATAGGTGGTATTAACCACTAGATTTAGGCGATCGTAAGCTGACAGTAGGCCGCGGTCGGCGTATTTATCGTAGTAACAGTCATAGGTACCTGCTGGGATGTAAATTCCCTTATCACCAAAGCGCTCGGTGCACTGGGTGTTATCGAGTGGACTGTATTTACTGTCGGTGTAGACTTTACCATAGTCCCTAATCCAAGCGCCCCAGCTTGAGGGCGTGGCATCACCATAGGGGCCTGCTCCCCAACGAATGTCACCATCTTCGTCTTCATAGTAAGCTGGGCTATATAGACCATCGCGTTGCTCAGTTTTGATCGCCTCAACTTTTTTATATTCGAGCATCACTAAGGTTTGGCTCTTTTCGGTATTAAAGCCTTGCAAGTAGGAGAGGTCTAACTGCTCACCACCACCTTGTGTTGGGTGGTTGTATTTGGCAGCGACCTTAGCTCCTTCATATTGTTTCTTCAAAATAATATTGACCACACCACCTACAGCATCAGAGCCATAAATAGCCGATGCGCCACCAGTTAAAATCTCAATACGTTCAACTGCTGCGGTGGGGATGTCTGAGGTATCAACAAAGTTTGTTGTGCCACCGGCCGCACTAGGAAACGATGCCTGACGACGACCATTGATAAGTACCAAGGTGCGATTGGCTCCCATACCGCGCAAGTTGACTGAACTAGCACTATCAGTAAATCCGTCACTCTCGCCATTGAGTGAACCACCAGTATTAGCCACTGATGCTTGGAGTATTTCTGAAATAGAGCTGAGGCCACTATTTGCAATATCATCGGCTGAGATAACGGTTACTGGTGCAACCCCTTCAAAGTCGGTGCGTTTAATGCGTGAACCCGTGACTTCGATTTTTTCCATCTTGGCCGACTGTGTGCCAGTTGTGTTTGTCTCAGCGGCAACGCTTAACACTGGGGTTAGTGCCATTGCTAAGGCGACGGTTAATGCTGATTGTTTGAGTTGAGGTTTCATCTAGTTGCTGTCCTTATTCTTATCGTTAACTACCTTTACTTGTTGCAAACGTCGGGGCATGGATAAGTCACTCTTAGGGATAGGAGAGTGTCAATAGACGGTATGGTTGTAACCATCGAGGTAGCCTGCTGTTTACTGGTGTCAGTTGTAATTAAATTGTTGCTGGCGAGCAATGTTGGGGGTGTCGTTTATAGATTGTTTATATGTCGATTAAACATCTATTTCCTTTTCTTCCAGTGGTTTACATGTCTATTCTATATCTATTTCCCGGTTGTAATCACTTGGTTAAAAGGGCTACACTTGTTGGCAAATGTAGGGGGAGTAAGCGTTAACTGAATAACTGTTTTGACCTACAAGGAGATGCAGGGAAGATGAGCGGTAGTGTTAAAGTTTCTAAACAGGCGAATTTTTCGTTGGGTCACTGCAAGGTGTCGCCTGCAGATAACAGCGTGGTGTTTGATGCCGAGAGTAAGGCAGATGGCATTTGCTTGTCTTTGCAGCCCAAGTTTATTGAAGTACTAAGTTACCTTGCGCGCCACTACCCTAACGTAGTCACCCGTGATGAGCTTATCGAAGAGATTTGGGACGGTAATGGATATGTTGGGACCAAAGCCTTAACCAATGCAATATGGCACTTGCGCCAGCAATTAAAGCCGTTGAATAGCGAGCAGCCGATCATAGAGACAGTAAGAAAGGCGGGTTATCGTTTACTTATTGCGCCACAATTTAATGCCGAGGACTTAGTCGACGAGCCAGATTTATTACGACGAGCCGAAAAGCAGATCAACTTACTGCAGCGCAAACTGACCAAATTTGCGCTGGCTAGTGGCACAGTGCTGGTAGCTGTTAGTGCACTACTGGTATGGCACCTCTATCATGATGAGGTTCATTTGATTCCGACTGTAAAGCAGCAGCTTACGAAAGCGGCTGATGCGGAGCTTTATCCCAATGTCTCGCCCGATGGTCGTTGGTTGGTATATGGCAGTCGCGGCAACGGTAAGCGTTCTAGCCTTTACTTAAAAGATCTCAATTCGCCTACAGAGATGCCAAAGCGACTGACGTCAGCAAAAAGTTCAGAGTTACGTGCGGTGTGGAGCCCAGACGGGCAGATGTTGTATTACCCGTCTCAGGAGTTGAAAGATTGCCAAATTATGCAGCTAACCCTTGACAGTAACGAAGCCCGCCCATTAACGCCCTGTAATAGCTATACCGCAGCATTAGACGTATCGCCCAATGGTGAGCGTCTAGTGTTTATCTGGCAAAGCAACAGTGATGCAACGTCAGGCTTGTATAGCTTTGCATTAAAGGAGACTGACAGTCTGCCCGTGCGTTTATCGTGTATCAATCATTGCAGCCATAGAGATAGGGATGTTGCCTTTAGTCCCGATGGACGTTACATGGCTATTTCTCGCCGTTTTGGCAATATATCTGAAGATATTTTTTTGCTCGACCTGACCACAGGGCAAGAGCGCCGACTGACAACGGGGTTGGAAGATATTCGTGGTTTAAGCTGGCATAAAGATGGACATCGCTTGGTTTTTAGCACCGAAAATTCAGGCGTGAGAAACGGTTACCTTATTGATGTTGAACATGAGGGTATTCAGGCGTTAGATGTGGAGGGCATGAGCTACCCACGCTTTATCCCTCATAGCAATGAGTTAGTGTACGCTAACTACATACGAGATTACCGAGTCACCAGCTTAGCGCTGGAGCAGTCGATACCGACCACTAGTTTTCCGCTGTTACGGGTGGAGTACAGTTATCGTAATCCAACCTATTCGGCCATAGCCCAGCGTATTGCCTATGTTTCCAATGAAACGGGGTTTAATGAGATTTGGAGCGCCGATAGCACGGGCAATAATAGACGTCAGCATACAAACCTTAAACGGCGAGTCGCTTATCCTAGCTGGTCCAGAGACGGCAGTAAAATTGCCTTTTTAGCGCCAGATGATCAAAATGAAGGCAATAAAATTCATGTCCTTGATCTGCAAACGGGTAACATTGCTATTTTAGCCACGCCTTATTTGGATCATAATCGTCCAAGTTGGGGGTGGGACAATGAAACTGTTATCGCCAGTACAGATGACGGCATTACCGAGTTCTACCTAGATAACCGTCTGCCTCAGGTGCTGAGTCACATCGATATGCGATTAGGTCAGATGATATCGAGTCAGCAGCTGCTTTTTACCCGTGCTGATAAAGATGGATTATGGTCTATCGATTTGTCACAGCCAGACAAGGTTCATGCGTTGATCAGCGAGAAAAAGTTTGATGAAGGTTACAATTGGATTGCGACAGAAAAAGGGATCTACTTTAGAGATAATCAGCAAGGATTTCAGCTGATTAACTTTTGGCGATTCAACACCGAACTTGTCACGCCTATCATTAAATTACCGCCAGGCACCATGCCCAGAGCAGGTTCAATGGGTTATATGCCTGAGTTACACAGCTTATTATTAACTCAGTCGCAAAATTATAAGCGCGATGTTATCCGCCTACAGCATAAGTTACTGCAGTAATACCAATCAGTTTAAAGCTGTGTATTACGCTGCTGGAAACAAGCCGCCAAGAATAGCCTCTCTGGATGCGCCAGTGACCGCAGGAAGGTTACCGGGCAAGCCTTTTTGATAGCGCATTGCCAACCAGGCAAAGGCAATGCCTTCAACCCATTGAGGATTGATCCCCAGTGCACTTGAGGTTTCAATATTGTAGTGAGGCAGTAAGTGGCGTAATCGCTTCAACAACTCATCATTAAAGGCGCCGCCGCCGCAGACATACATTTGCGCTGAGTCGGTTAAGGTTAAGCAGTCGTTAGCTATTGCATGGCAAGTGACATCTAATAGGGTCGATTGGATATCGACCTCTTTGAGGTAACCAAAGTCCGCGGTTTGTTGCTCCATCCAAGCTTGATTAAACAGCTCTCGACCAGTACTTTTTGGCGCACTCAGTGAGAAGTAAGAGTGAGACAACATCTGTTTGAGCAGGTCTTTATCACTACAGCCTGTCGCTGCCCATGCACCAGCCTTATCGTAAGGCTCCCCCTTTACTTGCTTAATCCACGCATCCATCAAGGTGTTGCCTGGCCCATTATCAAACCCAATCACAGCACTCGCATCACCAGGCAGGTAGGTCACGTTTGAGATACCGCCGATATTGAGGATCATTCTTTTGCTGCCAGCTTGGGCAAATAACTGCTGGTGGAAGGCGGGGACTAATGGCGCGCCTTGACCGCCTAAGGCGATATCTTTGCGGCGAAAGTCAGCGATCACATCGATACCCGTTAACGCAGCAATGGTATTTGGGTCACCAATTTGTAAGGTGAACCCCATCTCTAGATTTGGCATATGGCGCACGGTTTGTCCGTGGCTACCGATGGCGCGTACTTGGCTTTTATCTACTCCAGCTTTATCGATGAGATTGTTGACCGCTTGCGCAAACAGTTTACCGACGCTGCGATCTAAGGTACCAACACGATTAACTTCATCATTACCCGATTGGCATAAGCGTTGTAAGCCGCTAAGCAGGTGGCTGGGTAGCGCTTCGGTATGGCTGGCTAACAGCTTGATATTGTTATCACTGAAATCGACGAGCACGGCATCGACGCCGTCCATGCTGGTGCCAGACATCAGGCCGATATATAAGTTACTGGTCATGAAAGGATCCTATTGTGCGGCAAGTCGTAGCTGCTTGTTTTGTTCAAGTTTAGCCATGAGCAGCTTACTTAGCGCGAGGAATTTGCTTTTATGCTGCTTTTCGATAGGCAAAGACTGCGGCAATTTCACCGTTCTAGGGTTGCGATGAACACCGTTAACGATGAACTCATAATGTAGGTGTGCACCAGTTACCCGGCCGGTTGACCCTAAGGTACCGATGATTTGTCCCTGCTTGACCGTTTGTCCCTGCTTCACTTTGCGTTTTTTAAGGTGCAAGTACTTAGTGGTATAGGTTTCGTTGTGCTTAATAAACACATAGTTGCCGTTGTATTGATTGTACCCTGACTTAATGACCCGTCCTTTACCCGCCGCTTTAATCGGGGTGCCTACGGCGGCCACATAGTCAACGCCTCGGTGAGCCTTGACTTGCCCTGTTACCGGATGCAGGCGACGTGGATTAAAACTAGAGCTGACATATTTAAAGTCGACCGGTGAGCGCAGGAAGGCTTTACGCATGCTGCGTCCTTCGGCTGAATAGTAGCTGCCGTCTGTGTAACGCACTGCGGTGTAATTATCGCCTTGGTTGTTAAACTCGGCGGCTAAGATGTTCCCGTTGCGGAGGAACTCACCGTCGGCATATTCCTCTTCAAACAAAATGGCAAAGTTATCGCCTTGTCGAAGGTCGAGTGCAAAGTCGATATCCCAACCAAAAATGGTTGCAAGTTGCATGATTTGGTTTGGGGTTAGTCCTGCACCGACACCTGCATTCCAGAAGTTACTGCTAATGGTTGCACTGGCAAATTTAGTGCGACTTTCCACCTGTTTAGTGAGCACTTCCTCACTGTAACCGTTTGGAGCCTTACTGATGCTTAACGTGGAGATAGGGTCTAAGTGGTACAACACCTTGGTCAGTTCACCTGCGTCATTTTTGACAATAACGATCTCTTCGCCTGGCATGATTTTCAACAGGTTCTTTTTAGCCTTAGGCAATTGGGTTATTTCGTACACGTCTCGCGCACTAAGACCTGCGCGTTTAAACAGCGCAGCTAAGGTATCGCCTTTTTGAACAATAAACTGTTTGCTGTGTTCGCTTGGAACAGGCTCAAGGGTTTCGACTTCGTCTGCTGTGCCGAGTACGGTTGGCGAAGAGAGGGCGGTGTCGCTTAGGTTAACGTCGTTAGATTTACTGGTTTGTTTGGCAATCTCTGAGGCACTAGGTGCTTGGGGCGTTCGAAAGGCTAAAGGCACAGGGTAGGCATGAGCATCGTCATTTGCTTCATTGTTGCTGGCATCGGGGCCGTTGCCAATGTTAATGGTGCCAGTTAGTGAGCGATTGGCCGACTTTGAGGCTTGAGCATCGTCAGAGGGTAAAAAGACAACGGTTAACGTAACCAATACCAATATACTCAAGAGGATTTGATGTATTTTGGGTAATAGTTTTAAGAGTGTAATAACCTTTCCCATTGACTCCGATACCAATTTCTAACACTTAAGGCGATCCTGTTAGTGTACACTCTTTCATTTGTGCTGGCTAACAAGTAACATTAGTCCCCATTATTTACCTATAGGCTCTTAGGAGTAGCTGCCAAGATGGCTGATTTAGACCAAGCATTAGCAGAAATAAAACGTGGTACCGATGAGATTCTTCTTGAGTCGGATCTGCTGGAAAAGTTAAAAGAGGGACGTCCTTTGCGCATTAAGTTGGGAGCTGATCCCACCGCGCCAGACATTCATCTTGGCCACACAGTTATTCTAAACAAGATGAGAACCTTCCAAGAGCTAGGCCACGAAGTGATCTTCTTGATTGGTGACTTCACCGGCATGGTTGGCGACCCAAGTGGTAAAAATAGCACTCGTCCACCGTTAACTCGTGAGCAGGTGTTGGCAAATGCGGAAACCTATAAAGAGCAAGTGTATAAGATTTTAGACCCTGCCAAAACGCGTATTGAGTTTAACTCTAGCTGGCTAGAACCGCTCGGCGCAGCAGGCATGATCCGTCTAGCATCGCAGCAAACGGTTGCGCGCATGATGGAACGTGATGACTTTAAGAAGCGTTATGCATCGGGTCAGTCTATTGCGATTCACGAGTTTATGTACCCACTATTGCAAGGTTATGATTCAGTCGCGCTAGAGTCTGATGTCGAGCTAGGGGGGACCGATCAGAAGTTCAATCTGCTGATGGGTCGCGAGTTACAAAAGTCTGCGGGTCAAAAGCCACAAACCGTTATTATGATGCCGCTGCTTGAAGGCCTCGATGGCGTGAAGAAGATGTCTAAGTCGGCGCACAACTACATTGGTGTAAGCGAGCCTGCGAGTGAGATGTTTGGCAAAATCATGTCGATCTCTGATGATTTGATGTGGCGCTACTTTGATCTGCTTTCATTCCGTCCGTTGACTGAGCTTGCGCAGCTTAAGGCTGATGTTGAACAAGGCACAAACCCAAGAGATGTAAAAATCTTATTGGCGAAAGAGATCATTGCCCGTTTTCACGATGAAGCCGCTGCAGAAGCTGCACATCAAGAGTTTATCAATCGCTTTCAAAAAGGCGCTTTACCTGACGATATCGAAGAGTTTGAGATTGTTGCCGGTGAAGGTATTGCGATTGCTAACTTGCTTAAAGATGTCGGGCTGGTTGGCTCCACCTCTGATGCAATGCGTATGATTAAGCAAGGCGCGGCAAAGATTGATGGCGTGAAGATAGAAGATTCACGCTTGCAGCTCAGTGCTGGCACCAGTGGTGTATTCCAAGTCGGCAAGCGTAAGTTTGCTAAGATCACCTTAGTGTAACTTAAGTGACATAAAAAAGGCCTGCATCAGCAGGCCTTTTTTATGTCTGGAACATTTATGCCAAAAACCAGGGATGGAATCTTTTGGTATTTATGTCTGGAACATTTATGCCAAAAACCAGGGATGGAATATAGCGCGCCTATCACCTTATTGCGTCGAAAGTTGATCAGCCATTGTTTGATAATCCATCAAATCTTCATGAACTTTGACTCTGTGATTGTTCATATCGACTTTAATGGTTGTGACACCAGGAATCGCTAGTTCGATAATCTTACCAGGTTTTCCAAATTGACTGCCTGGGCCGCGATAGTGGTAGTTACCTATCATCACCACTAAAGAGCCTGAGTTAAACATATGCTCGATATTAAAATGATATTCAAGCACACCACGATGCGCACGCTCAAAGAACTCTAAAATGTTACGCCGTCCGGTATAGCTTTTACTGGCGGTTCTATCTTTAAAGATGCTATCTCGATTATAAAAAGAAGCCAGCGTTTTATAGTCGTGATCGGTCAGCGCCTGAATGTATTTTACCGCCATCTGTTGCTCGCGAGGCATATCCCCTGGATTGGCTTGCGCTAACAAGGGGAGTAAGGCTAACACTGTGAGTATAAATCGCTTGATCATGTTAGGTTTTCTTCAAATCGAATGCGGGTAGTCGTAAATGCCACTTGATGGCAGCGAGTCGAATCGTTAAGGCGCTTAGCATCGCAAGGCCTAAAGCTATCTCATTTGCGGCACCTAAGTGGATGGCCAATGTATAACTAATGCCGCCAAAAATTGATGCAGTAGCGTAGATTTCGGTACGCATAATCATCGGCACTTGGCGACAGAGCAAGTCTCGAATCATGCCTCCTCCGACGCCCGTTATCAAGCCCATCACTACAGCAATCATGCCACCCAAGCCAAGGCTGAGTGCTTTTTCTGCCCCAATGACGGTAAAGAGCGCCAAACCTAGTGCATCGGCAACCGGTAAAGTGTACTGAGGGACCTTTTTAGGCTTACGAATAAAGATAAGCGTCAGTAAGACTGTGGCTAAGATGACGATGATGTAATTGGGGTCGCGGATCCAAAACACTGGCGTTGTGCCAAGCAGTGCATCGCGAATGCTGCCGCCGCCAATTGCGGTAACAGAAGCCAATACGATAACCCCGAACGGATCCATGCGGTGACGTCCCGCGGCGAGTGCGCCAGATAGGGCGAACACTGCCGTGCCACAAAGGTCAAAAAAATAGATCCAATGGCTCACTGATCTAACTCTTTTAGGTGATAGTTCAAGGCATCGACGGAGATACGGATCTCGATAACCGATAACAGCAAAGAGTAGAGCAACAGCAGTAAGCTTGAACCAAAAATGATGGAGCCGGTTTTATTAAAGCCAATATAGATAAAAATCATACACAGGACGCACAGTGCAAAGCTTAAGACCCCTGACTCTTGCATACGCCTGATAATGACAATACGCTGCCTTAAGTTTTTTAGTTGGCCGCTATGGACTGGTTTCCCCTGACTACTTAAGTTGCGGATAAGCGCAGCAAGAGAGAAAAAGCGATTGGTATATGCCAGCAATAATAATGAGATAGCAGGAAACAGTAGCGCGGGCGTCGTCAGTGAAATGTGAAGATTCTCAAACAAAATAGTTATGCCTATTGGAACGTGATGTTGCTGGGTGAGAGGGCATAATACCAAGCAAAAATCGCTTGTCTAGTGCAATCGGTAGACAAACAAACCTAGCGCTTACGAAACGCTTTGAAGATAGCGCAGTGTCGCCCACATCGCAGGAATGACAATCACAGATAAGACCCAGATGTTAATCGCTGTACTTACCAAAGTCAGTGCAGGTTTGAGGTTGTCCGCATTTGGTTTGGGGCCATCACCTATGGTTTCAACGCGGATTTTGGTGCCGTTCATTTTAATCGGTCCACCCAGCTCAATGTTAAGGGCGTGCGCTGCGATTTCGCACGAGGGGAGGTGGTTGTTCACCCGGTACAGGCTTTTTTTCGGCCGTAACAACATTAGCAGTGCCTTAGGACCTGCTTGTATCGCTAGCGAAAAATTCCAACACAGTGTGGGGAGGTAGTAGAGCCCATAGCTGAGGTAATAGACCGGGCGGCCAAAATTACTAAACCTTGGGTTTACTGATGGCCAGCAGTATTCGAGCTGCTTAATCATGCGGGCCCCAAGCACTAACGGGATGCCGCCGAGTGTGAAGAATAAAATGGTAGCGACAGACCCGTACACTGGCGAGGTGACCAATCTTTCGATAGTGGCTTTTACGAGACCAATCTCTGACAACTCTTGGGTGTCGCGATACATCCAAGGCGTTAACAGGCGGCGGGCGCTGGTTTTATCATCGCGCTTTAACGCTTGGGCGACCTCTTCTGCGACCTTATGAAACTGCTCATCACATAAACAGAGGTAGAGAATGATGAATTCAAAAAACCACGGAAAAGCAGCCAGTTCCACTAAAAATGTGGCAATGAGCCAAAAAGGCAGTACCAATAAAATGGTTGCCATTATGCCCGCAGTCACTTGTTGAGAGGCGGTGCGGTGGCGACGATTAACCTTAGCTGCGAGACTTTTAGCCAGCAGGCTAAACCAATAAAACGCTTGCGCCTCTCGGGGGGAGAGGAGCCAGTTTCGCCAGCACTATGGCCACCAATAGCGTTAGTGCCCCCTGATACAGAGGGCTCTCATTAGCGAGCAGTTGAGTGAAATCTGGCAACATAGGCGATAGATTAAAGCTGTTTGAGTAAAGCGATAACCATCAAGGCCGAATGATGACCCGCTTTAACGATATAGCTGTCAAAATCCACTGGCGAGTCGTTATTAGCGTTGTCAGACAGCGAACGGATCACCACAAACGGCACATCAAACTGATGACACACTTGCGCAATGGCAGCGCCTTCCATTTCACATGCGGCCATCGTTGGGAAATGTTCTAGCATGGTTTTGGTGCGCGCTGGATCGCAGATAAAGCTGTCGCCAGTGCAGATAAGACCTTCGATGGTGTTAACTTCTCCAAGGCTGGCAACGGCCTTTTTGGCAGCATCAACCAGTGTGGCATTAGGCATAAACGCCGCAGGTTGCTGCGCCATTTGCCCTATCTCATAACCAAATGCGGTGACATCAACATCGTGATGACGTACTTCTGATGAGATAACAATATCGCCAATGGCTAGGCTGTCGACGAATCCGCCAGCAGAGCCGGTGTTGATCACATAATCAGGGGCATACTTTTCGATTAACAGTGTGGTAGCAATACTCGCAGCCACTTTGCCAATGCCCGATCGCGTAATCACCACATCTTTACCGTCTAGCTGTCCGGCAACAAATTCGATGCCAGCAATCGTTTGTGATTTAGGGTTAGTCAGAGAGGCGATGAGGTGAGCGACTTCTGGCTCCATGGCGCCAATAATACCGATTTTCATTGAATGACCTTAATGTGGTGATGGTTGCGACTACGTTTGCTATTACGTTTGATAGTAGGTTTGACGTAATAGGCAGACTAATGGGCGCTAATATAGCAAACAAGTGCTTCTGTGGCGAGATCGTGGATCGCAAGCTCGATGGCTTGTGGGGAAACAAGTTAGAAGTTTCTTTGTCGATGCCCATAGCCATACTGGACAATCCTTAGCTGGTGCTAGTCTTGAGCTGTATTGTTTTTGAATTGCTTGCTGTAGGTGAAGCGCATGGATGCGTAAATGTCGTGATCACAGGATGTGAAAGAGGGACCTATTCGTGCAAACAAAAATAAGCTGACCTTAGAATGAGGTGTTGGCATTTTTGGCTTATAACATTTGACGAAGTTGTTTCTATTTATTGATGGTAGCGTTAACCTTCATGGCAACCAATTGCCTGCAGCATGCCTTGCGTGCAGGTATTTCGGTGGAACGCTGCAAGTATATCCCTATACGCTCGACGGTGGCATCTGACGTGAATGGATTCACAAATGCCGCGATGACATGGACGTCAGAGAGCGGCCATGCCTCAGAAGGTCACAACTGTGTTCGCACCGAGCTTTCTATCTCTTCGATTTGACCTTGCTTCTACCACTTGGGCAATCACAAGTTAAATCGTTTTTGGACAAAAATAAGCTGACCTTCGAATGAAGGTGTTGGCATTTTTGTGGTTTAACATTTGGCTGTATTGGTTTTTATTTCGCTGACGGTAGCGTTGACTTTCATTGTTTTGAATTGCTTGCTGCAGGCCCCACGTGCAAACACATTTGTATGCCTCAGAAGGTCACAACTGTGTTCGCACCGAGTTTTCTATCTCTTCGATTTGACCTTGCTGCTACCACTTGGGCAATCACAAGTTAAATCGTTTCTGGACAGAAATTGGTTAGAGTCAAAGCTCTTAAAGTGATGATTCTTATTAGGGAAAGTATGGCAAGCTGATATACGGCAACGCCCAACTAAGGGGCTGATAATTGTTGGCTAAAATGTGAAACGAAGTGGAACTGAGCCAACGATTAGCAGTCCCGCTTTAGTTACTTGTTAGGTGTTTTATATATACTTTCTAACAGACTAACAACCTCTTTATAGTTTTGAGGTTTTTCGCAAATCCCTCTCGTATTTACAGTTAAATTAGATGATTTAATAAAAAGCTGAAATGTGTGACCATCGCAAATTAGGCCTTCTGTAGATTCTGGATATTGGATTTTCCATTTATGTACGCCAAGAGAGATTAATTGTTTTATTAAATATTCTTGCTGTTCATGTGTTACTTGAGCCGTAACAAACTCAGGAATATAAGGGGTAACGTTAAGCCCAGTATTGTCAACTTTATAATGATCATCAATATGAACAAAACTTCCCTGTTTTATATAAGTTTGATGTCTATACATTCCTCTAAAGTTCGCTTCGGTATGACTCAAGCTGAATTCTTCAGCACTTATTAGCATTGTGCAAAAACCCAAAAATAAGATTAAAAGCCTAATCATCAAAAACACCTAACGCCTTGCTCAGCGGTTGGGGTGAATTGGCGGCTTGTTTGCGTTTTTTGCAAACAAGGTGACAGTTTACCCCAATCCGACTGGAGCAACTTGTTATGCCTAGACATTGATTTTACCACTGACCCACCACTCAATGTATTTTTGCATGCTTGGTGCAACCCAGTTTCTACTATCATCTTCGTGGCTCCATACGAAAACATCATTTCGCCTTACTTTGCTACTTTGTAGTGGAAAGAAAAACTGATCCCCATTTCCAGCGTCTGCGAAGAAGAGCATTGAATCAAATGGCATGTATAGTTCAGAAAACTCGGTACTTTCACGAAACTCAATATTCGTTGAAATAATGCGCTCGATAGACCAAACCAAACCTAAGTCATATTCACCGAAAATGCCGTTGGATTCAAGCAGGCATGCTTTTAGAGCATCCGGAAGAACTACATTGAGTTTAGCTTCAGCTACGGCAATTTCTGAATTATTTGCTTGAGTCTCAAACCTGCATTCTTTGCCTAAACCCTCAACTAAAGACTTCCACATTTCTCGATTCCTTGATGGGCATAACGCCTCGTTAAGAGGCAAATAATATGTTGGCTAAAATAAGCGACGCAGGAGCAAAAGCCAACTGTTATTTGTCCTGCTTTAACGACTTGTTATATGCCCGATTATACAAAGCTACAGCATGTTTTGCAGGTTCGCTCTTAGTTAAAAGATAATTGGCTATAAACATCGCTGGAAATAGTAACAAGAAGACCAAATTACTAGCATCGTTTTTTGCCGCAGACGACCAAACAGGAATACTAAAATTACCACTTAATAAAAAAGTAGAAACAAAAAAGCATTTTAGATAGCCATCCGCTTTTTGGTAAATAGCTAAATTACGATAAAAAAAGAATGCTGCCACTAAGGCTACTAAAGTAGAAACTGCAACTTTGTCATAGTATTCACTAGCAAGTGTTGAAGCTAAAAAGCCGGGGTACATTGCTAGAACTGCACAAGGAAGTGCAATTATATTCTTCGATTTAATAGTGCACCTCAACTTCCTTTAGGGCATATAACATTTTATTAGTGCGCATGCGCGTTTACCTCGTTGGACCAGTGAAAACGTGCACAGTTAACTATCTGTATGTAATGAACTTATCAGCATTTTGCTAAATATACCATCTGGAAAAACGCGCATGCGCGTTTTCCAAACCTATTATCTACTTAACAAATAGTATAAGT
>NZ_JAEC01000004.1:94284-415872 GCF_000518705.1 Shewanella colwelliana ATCC 39565 | reverse complement strand
AAAAGGGTTTCAGTTAATGGTTAACTTTAGCGAAAGAATACAGACACTTGATTTAGTGTGACTCAATTTTAAAACAGCTTTCTAAATTTATAATTTTGGTTAATTACGCAGGTAATTGTTTGGCTGAGAAAGCCGTAACGAGCGAAGCGCGGAGTGTACTTTAGTACATGAGCACTGTAGCGAGGAAACAATGCCATCAGACGGACAATTAACCAGTAAGAATTTGTCTGGAAACCATAGCATTGTGGCCCCACCTGATCCCATCCCGAACTCAGAAGTGAAACGCAATCGCGCCGATGGTAGTGTGGGGTCTCCCCATGTGAGAGTAGGTCATTTCCAGGCGCCAAATACACGAAAAGCCCTAGCACAAACGCTAGGGCTTTTTCGTATATGCGCTTCGCGAAACCACATGCCCCCGACGTCACCCCGCCGCTAAGCGGGCTCTCCAGCTTCGTAACAAGTTACTTGCGCGACTTAGCTCCTGAATGCGTTGCATTCATAGCGGAGCTTCTTCGCCCCCATGTGTTCGCTGCGCGAACTACAAGAGTAGGTCATTTCCAGGCGCCTAATACACGAAAAGCCTTAGCACAAAACGCTAGGGCTTTTTTCGTATATACGCTCACCTAAATTGAACCAGCTAATTTATGTGACTTCCAATATTCGTGTCGGTCGCGTGAAGGATGACTTCATGTGCAGCCCTAAGCTGCTAACGAAGTGTGGCCCTTCAGTTCGGCGACAATGTCACCTTTCGCGACAAAGTATCTGAATGCTCCGCATTCAAGACTGCCCCTATTGACGTTTGGGTGAAGCATCCGTGTTTATCAAGCGCAGCTTGATGCTGGAGCTGGTAAAAATTGTCCTGACTTTGGCATTTTTTAATAATAGATTATTAGTGCAAGCTAGCCCGCGAGGAGGACTGGCGGCTTATTGACTTAAGCAAGTGTGCGCAATGTTGCCTCGATGTCTTCTGCTATGTCGTCTCGTTACAGAGCTTGGCCAGAAATGGGACCCATGCGTTTCAGGCATTCGCCCCTGTGCCTAACTCCCCCGGTTTAGTGACACATTGGTTTTTGTTTAATGTTTATGTCTACTGGTTAATTTTCTCTTTAAATGCTTTTCTTGTCGCCTCGTCTGCTTGGCTGTACCAGAAATCTAGCATTTGGCCTATATTAATTTGATCCGGTTGAGGAGGCTCTGCTGATAGCGGTTTTTCAGTCTTTTCTATATGTGCTTGCTGGTTGTCGAATGTCATGATTTTGGGCTGTTGTTTTAACGGGGGGAGAAGTGCGATAGCTGCAATGCCATTGTTGGTATTGTAAGTCTCTAATTCTCCAGTATAGTCTCGTCCAATCTGTAAGCCCTCTTTAACGAGAATATCAATTTTGTAGTCAACGAGGTCACCACTGGCATTTTTTATGGTGAGCCAAGGTTGTTGATTGAATTTGTCGGCGTCTCTTTGTGAGTTTATTGGTGGCATTTCGATTTGATAACGACTGTCTTTGCCCTCAAAGGTCAGAATGGTGGCTTGAGAGGTGAATCGTACCTGCTGGCCTTGGGATCTGTAGTTAGCGTTATATTTAAACAATAACTGCACAGTACCATTTTCTATCGATAACTCACGTTCATCGGTAGCTTTACCATTAATGGCTAAACTTTCAGTGCTGTTGGGGAGGATAAGCTCGATTTTTGCTAACGCAGGATTGACAAAAAGGACTGTGGTAAGCGCGAGCAATTTTATTAGGTTCATAACATTACCGTTATAGGATCTAGATTAAATTTATTATAGAGTTTTATAACATTCTCGTTGAGGTTTGAACAATGCTCGATAGGGTTAGGTGGTGTTTTTCCGCTAGCTGGGCGCTTTGTAACAGTAATCATTGATTTTTGGAGATATAATTTCATTAATATCTATTGTGGAGAATAGTGTGCTAACAAAAATACTCGTCACTCTATTAGTGATTGCGGGAGCACTTTTTTATATTCGTAAGCCATCGGCTACTCGTGAAAAAGAAACGGCAGCGCAACTGGGTCAACGTATGATTATGCGTTATGTGCTTTTTGGGTTGGTGTCTGTCTCATTGCTTGCAAGTGCCGGTTATTGGTATTGGTCTTGGCAAGATGGCGCTAAGATTGTTGAGGTTACAATTGTCTCCCCAATCGCAGAAAGTAGCGCTGTCTATCAGGTTTATAAACGGGACATTAAAGCAGATGAAATCACTACGGTAGATGGAATTAATATTCGCTTATCCAACCAAGAGCGCGTAATAATTGCCTCGGTGCCAATAAGGTAGTGTATTTATTTGGGGCTGTTGCGAACTTGCTATTGGATTATTGACGCTTAGCCCACAGATGTATAAAAAAGGTCATCATTGCTTATTGCTAAATGATTAATTGATATTTGTAAGGAGTTTCTGTTTTTCAACTGATTGTTATAGGTTAGAATTAGCCGTTTTTTGCCCTGCGCTTTGATGTGTTGTCATTTCATCTCAGTGTTTTTTCAGGAGGTCTTATGATCACTGCTTATGTCTACCAAGATAGTAAGTTGTCTATTGTCGAGTTGGGAATTCAAGATACCGTGCCTATGGGGACGTTATGGCTTGACCTTTTTAAACCTGAAGATGATGAACGAGAGTGGTTGAGGGGGTACTCTTCAGAAGAGTTACCTGAAGAGGAAGATATCAATGAGATTGAGGCTTCTGCACGTTTTTATCAAAATAGAGATGGTTTACATATTAACTCGTTGTTTCCGCAACGTGTTGGACAAGACGTCAAGGGCGTAAACATCTCTTTTAACTTAAGGCAGCAGTTTCTAGTGACCTTAAGAGAGGATGACGTTGGGCTAATTCGTTTGCTAAGAAACTATCTGCGTTTAGGTCGGATTCAAGTATCGACACCTCAAGCACTGTTTTTGGAACTGTTTAATCTTAAAGTGGATTACCTATCTGATTTAATTGAGGATGTGTACTCAGTTCTTGATAATGTTGGTGAACAGGTCTTTGACAATGATGAGCTTGATGATGTGTTTAAGCTGATCACGTTACAGGAAGATTCCAACGGTAAAATCCGATTAAGTTTGCTCGATACCCAACGTTCGCTGCGTTATATGCAACGATACTACCGAGGTAAACTAACTGATGACGATCTGAAAGATCTTCGAGAGATGTTGTCAGATATCGAGTCTTTGATGCCTCATAGTCAGTTTATTTTCGATAAGTTGAACTTCTTGCTTGATGCAGCGATGGGCTTCAGTGGGCTGCAGCAAAATAAGATCATTAAGATATTTTCGGTCGCCGCAGTAATATTCTTACCCCCAACGGTGATAGCGAGTGCCTATGGGATGAACTTTACGAATATGCCTGAGCTGGAGTGGCAGTGGGGTTATCCCATGGCGATATTGATGATGATTGGTAGCGCCGCATCAACCTATCTGTTTTTCAAACGCAAAGGCTGGCTATAGTGTTTTGTCGGGGATTTATCAATTGTTCAGTGAAAGGCTTAGCAGACTGCTAAGCCTTTTGGTTTCCACCAAAGAAGTAACTGACTCGTTCTCGCGGGCTTAGGTATTTAAAGATTTTCTCTGGTAAGGCTGCAGGTGAAATGCAGCGAACAATCGTCAGACCTTCAGTTTCTAAATCAACAATCGGCGCTTGCTCTTTTGGCACCAACGCATCGTAAACTAAGATCCGTGGTAATAAGATTTTATCTAAATTGACGGCCATCACCATGGCAAATTGGCCACTAGAAAGCTCGACGACACTGCCCGGTGGGTAGATGCCAAGCATTTTTATTAGCTTGCCTATTGCCTCATTATTGAGTTTGTCTTTAAAGTTCTTATACAGGTAACCCAACGCTGCATAGGGAGTTCGAGCTTTTTCGGCTCCTTCGGGGTGGCAGAGCTTATCGTAGAGATTTACCGCTGCAACCAGTTGTGCTGGAACACTTATGGCGTCGCCTTTTAGCCCTTTGGGATAACCGCTGCCATCAAGGTATTCATGGTGGTCTCTGACGATGGAGATTGCATCTGTTGGAAAGTTATCGGCTAGTTTCAGTAGATCTACGCCCATTGTAGGGTGCTGCTTAATAAAATTTGCTTCAGGCGGGGTTAAGGGCGTTTTTTTTCGCATTAGCTGCGTAGGGATTTTAAGCTTTCCAGTATCGTGGAATAGCGCTCCAAGACCCACGGCTTCAATACCGTCGCGCTCCCATCCAAGTTCTTTGGCCACTAACATAGACAATACCGCTACGTTTAGTGAGTGGTAATAGATCCCTTCGCTGTCTTTAGCATCCCCCATTAAATGCAGCACCAAATTTTCAGAATTAAGCAGTTGGTCGGTAATGTTATGGATCAGCTCTTTCGCATCGTTTATCGCATTGAGTGGTCGATTACGCAGTTTAGTGATTAGGCTGCGCATCATAGCGATGGAGCGGTCGAACTGCTGTTCAGTTTTCTGAAGATCGCGACGTAATTTTTTAAGATGTTCGATACGTTCGAGCTTGTCTTTATTCATCTCGACAGTTAATGCGGTTAAGTCTGCACCTTTTTGGGTTGGCGTTTCGCTCACTGCGTCTTTGGCTAATGGTGGGGTACTGCTTTTTTCCAGATCAACAAATACGAACTCGATACCTAAGTTTTTAATGAGTTCAATTTGTGCCTCTTGTTTGATGCGAAAAGAGTTAAATAGAAAGGGGTGATCTTTCCATGAAACGGGCAATCTAACAAAGTTACCGATTTGGAGTTGTGTGACCCGAATCTTACAGCTTTTGCTCATGTGAACTTATGTTTACCTATATGTGACGACTATTTTATATGAACTCGGCGGCTTTACAATTACTTAAGCTGTGTGTCAGCATAGATGCATTAAAAAATAGTCAAATTAGAGAGCTATGTATGGATTTTATCGAAGTTTACCCTAATGCTATACCTGATGAATTGTGTGACCGTTTAATCGCAATGTTTAATTCTCATCAAGGTGTTATTGACGGGCAAACAGGCCATGGCGTTGATCGAGAAAAGAAAATCAGCCGTGACATTACGATGGATAATTTTCCGGAGCTTGCGCCGCTTAAAAACGAGCTTCTTAATTATACGCTAAAACAGAGCGCGCGTTATTTTGAGAAATATTCTATGGGTGTGATGGGAGCTGTGGCGGTCACCCTTGCCGATGACGAGGGTCAACCTAAAACACTAACGCCTGATAACTTTGATTCTTTAGGGCGACATCGTGTAGCGCCATTGGTGCAGTATCTTTATCGTAGTGGTTCGATCAATATTCAACAATATGAACAAGGTAAGGGCGGTTATCCTCATTGGCATTCAGAGCAGTTTCCACAACTTGGGCATAATGAAGCTTTGCATCGCGTAGTCTTGTATATGTATTACCTCAATGATGTCGAAGAGGGCGGAGAGACGGAATTTTTTTACCAGCAGCGCAAAGTGAAGCCCCAAAAAGGCACAATGGTAATAGCGCCTGCTGGATTTACGCACAGTCATCGGGGAAACACCCCCATTAGTGGTGATAAATATATCGCCACGTCATGGGTGATGTTTAATCGAGCTGAAAAGCTTTATGCTCCGGTAGGTTGACCTTATATTGGGATGCGGATAATGAATTTAGCGCCTTCAAGCTCGGAGGTTTCTATCAATAATTGTCCGCCATAACTGATAACAATCTCGTTGCAGACGGCCAGGCCGATACCTTGTCCTGCTTTTTGTGTGTCGGCTCGAACGCCCCGCTCTATAATCCGCTGACGAATATTTTGTGCAACGCCAGGGCCATCATCCTCCACAATCAGGACAAATTCACTGTTGTCGTTATAGTAGGCGCTAACGGCGACTTGGCTGATACACATTTTGAAAGCATTTTCCATTAAGTTACCGCATAACTCCATTAGATCGCCTTGATCGCCAGGGAATACATGGGCAGTTGGGATGTCTGCGGAAAAGTTTACCTGTTTATCTCGATAAACTTTAAACAGCATCTGTGACAACTGTTCAATTAGCGGTGCTACAGGAGTTTGCTCTTGTTTAAGTCCTTTTCTACCTAACATGGCTCGCTTAAGTTGATATTTTACCAACTGGTCCATTTGGCTCACTTGATCCATGATTTTCTCGCTGGCACTATGCTTGGTTAAACTCGCGTCATCTGTGATGGCGTGCACGGCCGCTAGACGAGTTTTTAGGCTATGGGCTAGGTCATTCATTGCGTTTTGATATCGCTCTTGCTGCGCACCTGACTGAACTAATAGTTGGTTAAGGGCCTGAGTCACACCTTCTAGTTCTACCGGATAATCTTCAGAAAGTGATTTAGCCTTGCCACTGCTTACTTGTTCTAGTTCATTGCGCATACGCACTAAGGGACGCATTCCCCAATAGGCGGCACTGACAAGCAGTACAAAGGCCAACGCGAGAACTCCAGAGAGTCGCCAGTAGGTTCTGCGGCTGAACTTATTCAGCTCTTGTTCCAGCTTATCGGCATCTTTCATGACGAGTAAGTTGTATTTGTTGTGAGCAATTTCGACGGCTAAAAGGTAGACGAAATAGTTTTTACTATCGGCAAGAGTGAGGTGGTAGGGCGGTGTATCATGTCTAATGTCATTAAAACGTTCACAGGTATCAAACAGACCTCTTTCGACTGCCATTGATGATGTCCACACTTGAGAGAAGGTCTCATTGCAACTGGCAATAATATATCGCTCTGGGGTGTTATTTTCATCCAACCACTCACTGGTATCGGGAATTAGATTGTGTTCTTTTAGTTCTGCTGCGACGCTAGGGATTTCGGCAATGAGCTTAGCGGTTTCCTCGTTGTAGCTATTCTGTGCATATAGCACGTTGACTAGCCAAGCTAATCCAATACCCACTAAGGCGATAATGGATAGCGAGGTGATAAACATCCGCATGAGCAGACGTTTTTTGGGTTTAAAATTTAGCTGCATGGCAAATTGAACTTGTAACCTTGGCCGCGAATGGTGGCGATTGAATTATCTAATCCCCCTTTAGAGAGTTTTTTACGCAGTCTGCTGACCATGACTTCAATGGTGTTTGGGTCACCCTCTTTATCACCGTATATCACATCAAGCAGCCTTTGTTTGGCGACGACTTCGTGACAGTGGCGCATCAGGTACTCTAAAATTAGATACTCGAAAGCAGTGACTTCCATGGGTTCACTGTTCAAAGAAACTTGTTTGGCGGCAAGATCGATCTCTAGTGGCCCACTTGTTATCTGTGGTTTAACAAAGCCAGCGCTGCGCCTAACTAATGCATCAAGACGTGCAACTAACTCCTCTTTTTGAAACGGCTTTACCAAATAGTCATCGGCTCCGGCGTTTAAGCCTTCGACCTTATCTTGCCAATTTACGCGTGCAGTAAGAATGAGAATGGGGGCTTTAAGCTCGGCTTTTCTGAGGTTTTGGATCAGTGTCATACCATCTTGATCTGGCAGACCTAAGTCGACAATGGCAACGTCGATGGGATAGTTAGTGGCTTGATAAAATCCCTCTTTTGCGGTCAGAGCAACTTGGACTTGATTGCCCAATTCCGACAATTGAACTTGTAGGTGATGTGACAGAATGGGATCGTCTTCTACAACTAAAATTCTCATTACAGTTTGCCTTCTAAATGATTTTACTCAGTTTAACCAGTTATAGTATCTGTGCCAACTAAGTGATGCTGCGATAAAGAACTTAGTTTATATCAAGTTAGCTTAATGAGTGCTGACTTATGTTTAAGCCTATTGAATCCCTTCATTATCAACTTGGTTTTCTTAGCCGTTTCGCCTATGAATTTAGTGCACTAAAGGTTAAAATCGCGTTAATTTTAAATATCGGATTTACAAAATGTTATTTAGCCGTATTAGCTTGTTGCTGTTGTCTTTTATACTTGTGCCGACAGTCTGTGCACAAACCTTTACTTTTACTGCCATTCCCGATGAGAATGAAAGCCAATTGCAGACACGGTTTAATAAGGTTGCGCGCTACTTAGAGCAGGAGTTGGGCGTTGACGTTAAGTATGTCCCGGTTAAGTCCTATGCTGCAGCAGTCACAGCATTTCGTAATAATCAAGTGCAGCTGGCTTGGTTTGGCGGTTTATCAGGCGTGCAAGCAAGACGATTGGTGCCAGGCTCTGATGCCATTGCTCAAGGTTATGAAGACCAATTTTTCAAAAGCTTTTTTATCGCCCACCATTCGGTGGAATTGGTGGCGTCGAGTAATTTCCCTAACCTAAATGGCTACACTTTTACCTTCGGCTCTAAAGGCTCAACCTCTGGGCGTTTGATGCCGCAGTTTTTTATTGAACGCAACATCGGAAAACAAGCAAAAGAGATATTCTCTCGTATTGGTTTTTCGGGCGATCATAGCCGCACAATTGCTCAAGTCGAAGCTGGCGCTTATCAAATTGGGGCTGTGAATTATAAGGTGTGGGAAAGTGCCGTTGAAAAAGGGTTAGTTGATACCAGCAAAGTAAGGGTTATCTGGGAAACGCCAGCTTATCCGGACTATCAGTGGACAGTTCGTCATGGTGTTGAACAGACATTTGGCTCAGGATTTGAAGCTAAGTTGAAAGCCGCCTTATTGAATATGAAAGACCCAGAATTACTCGCCAGCTTTCCTCGTCTCTCTTTTGTTGAGGCGGAAAACCAAGATTATGAACCGATTGAATCGGTGGCCATTGCTATTGGCTTACTCGATTAATCGTGCTGAGATTAGAAGCTTTAACACTCAGTTACGGCGATAGGAAGGTCATTAAAGACCTTTCATTGAGCATTGAGCAAGGTGAAAAAGTTGCGATTGTCGGCGCGTCGGGTGTAGGTAAGTCTACGCTACTAGCCCATATCTATACTCAGCTTAACTCTCAGGCTGCTTATTGTGCACAATCTCAAGGATTAGTTGATGCGTTAAGCGTCTTCCATAACGTCTATATGGGTGCGCTTGCCCGTCACCACTTTGGCTACAATCTGCTAAACCTCATTAGGCCACAAACCCATCGCATCAATGAGGTGAGTGAACTTTGCAGCGCATTGCTGCTCGATGTCGCCCTGAATAAAACAGTTAGCGAACTCTCTGGCGGACAGCGGCAGCGGGTTGCGCTTGCGCGGGCATTGTATCAACAACAATCAACTTTTATTGGTGACGAGTCATTTTCATCACTTGATCCTGTGATGGCGCAGCAGTTGATTGCTCAAGTGCTTAGCCGACATCCAACAGTGATTATGGTGCTACATGATTGCCAAATGGCATTGAACTATTTCGACCGTATTGTCGGGTTGCAAGATGGCGAAATTGCACTGGATGCCCCATCACAAATACTTCAGCCTGAACATTTAATCGCATTTTTTGACCGTAAGGTTGGCTCAGTTTCCGATAATGGGGGATAAAGTGCGTTTCTTTGGGCCCTGGCAGCGATTGACTGCACAACTGTGGCTATTGGCGTTAGTCGCCCTGCTGTTTGCCGATATTGAAGTCATCAGTGTCGATCCGTGGGCGGAACTAAGCCGATTGGCACTAGGGGTTATTTCTCCAGACTTCTTCGCCACTGAATTTTTACTTTCAGCCCTCTGGCAAACCGTTAACTTTGCCTTATTGGGTGTGGCTTTTGGCATCGTGCTCGGTGGCCCATTAGCCTTGGTTTATCAACATCCGTTTGTCGCCGCTAGTTGTGCTATGGTTCGAGGAGTTCATGAACTCTTTTGGGCCTTGTTGTTTCTACAAATTTTTGGCTTATCACCGTTAACTGGAATATTAGCGATTGGATTACCCTACGGCGCAACCTTTGCAAGGGTGTTTCATGATATTTTGGCTCAATCGCCGTCCACGACTGAACGGGGGCTGCCCTTTAATACCGACCCCCTCAGCCGTTACGTTTATGGCCGACTGGGTCACGTTTACCCGTTAATGCTGGCTTACATTCGGTATCGATTTGAGTGCGCACTCCGCAGCAGCGCCGTACTTGGCTTTATCGGTATGCCAACCTTGGGCTTTTATCTCGAGACAGCATTTCGCCAAGGGCAGTATAGTGAAGGTGCTGCGCTATTGATGTTGTTCATATTACTCATCGGCACGATTAGCTTATGGGCTAAAAAAAACCTGATTCCAGTGTATCTATTGGCGGCGCTATGGACTATTCCTGATATTGGCATTATAGATGGCGGCTTACTGTGGCGGTTTGTCTTCTATGATCTGCTGCCGCCAGGTATACAAGGGGTTATTTATACTCAAATGGAACTTAGTGATGGGCTGAATCAATTTTATCAATGGTTGGCTTCTATCACTATTAATCAAGCGTTACCCGGGGTGTTCGCCACTGTGATATTAGCGTTGTCGGCACTAGGTTTGAGTCATCTTGTCGCGCTAATTGCCCATCTTGTAGCGAGTCAGCATAGTGGTAGTAAATATCGCGCTGTCGCCGGGCAATTGGGATTACTCGTATTGCGTTCAATTCCCGAATATATTTTAGCTTTTGTATTGATGTTATTGATTGGGCCATCGATGTTGCCGGCCATCATTGCATTGGCCTTGCACAATGGTGCATTGATCGCATTTTTGTTGGTTAAACAAGAGCAGGGGATCACTCCGAGTGCAACCTATAAAAAACGGGCTGATTTTTTTGCCTATGAAATTTTAACTCGGGTATACCCTAATTTGATGGGATTACTGTTTTATCGCTTTGAGGTGATGCTAAGGGAAACGGCAATATTTGGCATTCTAGGTGTAGCAACTATTGGATTTTATATCGACAGTGCCTTTGCTGAAATTCGCTACAGCAATGCCCTTTACCTATTAGCGGTAACGGCTTTGCTTAATGTGGTTATTGATTTTTCGGCGAGAAAATTAGTGGCTCGTCAAGTCGAGGATAGTATCGCCCATGGGCGCTCGTGTATTACTTAAATTGTCATCATAAAACCAGGCCTAACCACCTAGTTTAATTTGAGTCATTAGTTTTGCTGTGCACGGCGCTTTTGTATGCCATGGCAACATATCGATGCGCCGATGGTGAACATTGTCACGGCTGACATGATGAGGCTCAGTCTAAGCCAAGGCGCATCCATGGCAATACGTATCTGCACATAATCATATCCGCTGAGTCCCCAAACAAATACTGCACTAAGAAGCAGAACCATTTGAAGAAAGTGTGCGACAAATCTATGTCTAAAGATGAGCAAAATGGGGGCAACAACAAAGAGTGCACATAGGAGGGTTTGTCCATACCTTAAAAAGTGCGCCCCGAGCAAAGCAAAGGCCAAGAAAATAGTGAGAATGCGCCACCACATAGGGTATCTCCAAATAGATTATTGATCTGGAGAGTACACTTTGCTTAAGGCGCATTCTATCGGCGTGTTCACACTTTTTGTGACTACATCATCAAAGCGTAATATTTCTTCTGCTTATTTTGACGATGGTTTACTTAGTAATGTTTCAATACGAAGCTTATCATCATCACTTAACTCTGCTGATTTAATGAGTTCGATGATCTGTTCTGTACTGTAGGTGTTCGAGTCTTGGTTGACAACGATAAAGTGGTTGCCGCGAGCGTCATTAACGTCGACGTCAATATCCAGACCAAGCGCCCCCATCTCAAGTTCAACAATTTCATTGGCTAATGCAGTGATATCGTCAGTGATGAGCGTGATGTTTTCATCAAAATTATTACCATGGGTCTCGAAGTGGATTTCGATTTCGGCAGCCTTAGCTTCCATATCATGTGCGACTTTTGCCAATAGCATCTCTTTACTGTGCAATCTAGCTAGCTTTTCCTGCGTCTCTTTGCTGTGTGTGTTTTCGAGAATTTCGGCGGCTTTCATCTGTATTTCTGTGCTTTTAGCCGCTAGATCAGCACTTTTAGCTTTCATCTCCTTGGCGACAACGGCTAGCTGAATCTCTTTATGCTGCATCTGCTCACGCAGTTTAGTGAGCTTTTCTTGCATTTCGGCACTGAATGCATTTTTACTCAGGGTCCTTACATCACCATGATTTAGGTCGAGTCGACTAAGCAGTTTGGCTAACCTTTGCTGCTGTGCGGCTGGCAATTGACTCAGATGTTGATTGATGACTTCTGGATCGTTGAGTTCGTCAGGGGTAAACGTAAATTCCTGTTGTTCACCGTCTATCATCACTGTTACTTGGGTGAGCTCATTTTCATCGCGACTGACTTTAGTGACACCTTGGGGTTCATTGAGCTCAATTTGGTGCACCATAATTGGTGCAGCCAATAGTGAATATGAGAGCAGTCCGGTACAGATTAGTGTCGACATAGGCAAAATTTTCATAGCGCTTCCTTTGTTTTCTCATTTCTCCATTTAACTGCGGATCAGTCAAGCGGATGGAATGTGGATGTATATGGATAGAGCGAGAATTGTGCCAATTATTTAAAATACTGTTTTTATTAATCTTTTTTAGTTTTTATTGGGATTACTTCTATTCGCATTTAACCGCAAATGAGGAGTGAATTCCCCATTTAAGGAAATCTATAAAAACTGTGCTAACGTAAGTGGTTGAATCAATGGAATTACAACTTGGTACTAATCTTGTAGTGATATTTCACAGTGACTCGCGGGTTTGATACTCGAGTGAGTAAACCTAGTGAGTGTGTGCAACAGTTTTTGGGGATTGTATGTCGATTAAACGTTATCTATTTCTACTTTTTGGTGCTTTGATTATTTTGCTCGGGCTTATGCAGCTTATGATCTCTCAAGGAATAAAAGAGGAGCTGCAAAGCGAATTAAGTCAGAGCTCTAAGACGTTATCGCAAAACCTAGTTAAAGTGTTGATTGAGAACGTTGGCAATGAACAGGATTTCGTTGTTGAGTTTGAGCACGACACTATACACGATGCTGTGGATGATGTTGAAGAGTTTGGGCATGGTTTTAACAATGAAATTGGCGAAATAACCCAAGCGATCAGCGAACTCAGCCAAGAAGTGATGCTGCTTGAAACACAAGACGGTGACAGTTTGAGTGGGCAGGCACGACAAAAGTTACATCAAGCTTTGCAGGTTAAGGAGAAGGAGCTAAAGGCTCAGCTTAACGAGATGGCACAGAAGGAGCGCGTTTTTGAGCAACAACAACGTGCCAGTATCGTAGAAGCTCGGCGTGAGGCTGCAATGGCTTATCAGCAACGGTTGAATGAGGCGGTGAGTCAAATACAGATTGACAGTAATCGTTGGTTGGAAGATGGCAACATTGCCATCATTGAGGCACCAAGCGCACCAGCGTTAGGCAAACTGTCTTTCAGTGTGATTAAAGACCTTAAGTTACCAAGTACTGGAGCTAATGAGCAGCTTGAGGAGTTCAACGAGTCTATGCTCGCTTTGATTTTAATCACTTCTTTAGTGGCACTGATCCTGACGTACTTGCTTAGTCACTATATCAGTGCGCCGCTGAGTAAACTGGCACAGGGCCATCAAAAACTAGGGAGCGGAGAGTTGGGCTTTCAAGTGGAGGAGAAAGGCGTTAAAGAGCTAAAGGCGATTTTTTCGGGTTTTAATAAGATGAGCCGACAGCTTGAACAGCTGAGTGAAAAAGAGAGCATGATGGCTCAACAACAACAGCTTGCAGAATTGGGAGAGGTGACGCGGGGGATTGCCCACAGCTTACGTAACCCGCTGCATACGGTGGGCTTATTGTCAGAAGCCGCAACCCATGCTCAATCAAGCGAGGAGTTGCAGCGTATGCTTAGTCAAATACAGCAAAAAATTGTAATGATGGACAAAAGCATTCAATCATTACTAACACTCTCAAGTACTCAAGTGGACAGAACACATCAAGTGCCATTGAATGCCATCATTCAAGATATCTTGTTAGAGCTATCAATTAATGGCAGTAAACCTGTGATTTCTTTCGTTATGCCAAATGTTAAACCGGGAGAGAACTTGGTGGTGGCAGGTGCAGAGTCTGAAATCCGCAGTATCGTCCATGCTGTGCTGATTAACGCTGTTGAAGCGACTCCTGATTCAGGCACCATTGATGTCACCTTGACTCAAGAAGATGATCAACATGTGATTGTGGTGAGGGATACGGGCAAGGGGATCCCTGATGAGTTAAAACATAAATTGATGCAACCTCATGTGACTACCAAAACGGAGGGAACCGGGATGGGGATCTATATTGCGGAGCGATTGATCAAGGGCCATTATCGCGGGGATATCCAGTTTGATGATAATCCGAAAGGTGGCACCGTTGTCACGCTAACATTTGCCCGAGATAAACAGGGTTAACCCAGAATAAGAGCAATGCTGGTGGGTGCCATTAGCCAGATAAATGAGGCCTAGATGAGTGAAGCAAAATTGAAAATATTGGTTGTTGAGGATGAGCCCGATCAGCGTAACCTAATTGTCTCGATGTTAGCAGCCAATGATTATCAAGTGACTAGCGCCGAGAGTGTAGAGGCGGCAATAGTTTTAATCAAGCAAGATGAACCCGATCTGGTATTTTCTGACTGGAAATTGGGACAGTTAACCGGCATGGACTTACTCAACTATGTGCGCCGAGAACTGCCTGACATGGGGTTTATTATCGCGACAGCGTACGGCACCATAACCCATGCAGTGGATGCGATGCACGCTGGTGCAGATGACTATTTAGCCAAGCCTTATCAACGTCAAACTTTACTGCTGGCTATCGATAAAGTTGCCAAGTCTATTGCGCTAAAAAAGCAAAATCGTCGTTTAGCGTCTGAGCTGTCCCAGCAACAAGAACTCGTTGGCTTAGTGGGTAAATCAGCCATGATGCAGAAGGTGTATCAACGGGTACAGCGGGTCAGCGCTACTGATGCCACAGTGCTTATCGGTGGTGAAAGTGGCACAGGTAAAGAGTTGGCCGCGAGGGCGTTATACCAGCTCTCCAATCGTAAGCATAAACCTTTTATTGCGATTAATTGCGGTGCGATTCCTGAGTCATTGGCCGAAGCTGAACTGTTTGGTGCAGAGAAAGGAGCATACACTGGCGCCAACAGTTTAAAAATAGGCAAGCTTGAAGCGGCCGATGGTGGCACTGTGTTTCTCGATGAGATCGGAGAATTACCATTACTGCAACAGACTAATTTACTGCGCTTTTTACAGGAAGGCGTTATTTCTCGTTTGGGGCAAAATGGTGAGCTAAAATTAGATGTTCGCGTTATCGCGGCAACCCATAGGGATCTGCAGCTTGAAGTGGCTGAAGGGCGCTTTAGAGAAGATCTCTATTACCGCTTAAATGTGGTGCCTATTCATATGCCTGCTTTACGAGAGCGCCCGGAAGATGTGGGCCAGCTGGTGGAACATTTTTTGAAGATCCACTGCCGCCAATATGGAATGCCTACCGCCAAGTTGTCCAGTCAAACCTTAAAATGCCTGTTGGATCACCCGTGGCCCGGTAATGTGCGTGAGCTAGCCAATCGGATTGAGCGTTTCGTGCTGCTTGGTGATGAGCAAGAGATGGTCAATGAGTTAACGTTAGCGCCGCAAATGTTAGATACCAATGGCTTCATCCTGCCTGAAACCGGTATTGAGTGGGATCTATTTGAGAAAGACTGCTTACAACAAGCGATGACAAAACACGAGGGGAATCGCACTAAAGCGGCTAAGTTTTTAGGCATGAGTTATAAGGCGTTTTTGTATCGACTGGAGAAGTACCAACTGGTTTAAAGATTGGTGGCGAGCCATAAGCGGGCTCGTAGTCCCCAAGTTGTGGTGACACCTGATGTGACATATCTTATTTGCCCTGTTTGGTCGACAACATAGATTGCAGGATAGGCCAATGCCCCCCATTGTATATGCATACCTTCGGTATCATTGATGACGGGGAATTGATAATCATGTTCCGTAAGATATTGATTAATATCATCATTCCCCCCAGAAGCGACTGCGACAGTAATAACGGCATAATCGTCATTGATCGCATTGACCATGGGCGAGGTGATGCGGCATACCGGACACCAAGAACCCCAAAAATAAACCAGCGTGGGCGCATCTTTCGCCATTGACACGACTGTGTTTTGGGTTGTGAGTGCCATGATGTCAGGTGCTTGTTCCCTCGCCATATTACGCTGTTGATAGCTGAGAACGGCAAAGAGGATAAGGCCAAAAATAGCTAGGTCGCGTAACCCTTTTAGCCACGACGATTGAGGCGTTAACGCCTGATGGATCGCTTTGACGCGCTGATATAATTTCACGTTTAGGCGGCTATAGATATTCAGCCGGAGTTTGTCGCGTCCAGATGCGGCTATAGGCCATCAATTGCGGGTAGAAGGTCCGAAATGCGATCTCAATCTCTATATCCATCTTCTCAACTGTCTTTACTGCACCGTTAAAAATCTCTGGTTTAGATACTCGCTTAGCAACCGACTCAATGGTTTGATTGAGTCCGCTGCGTCCCTCATAGGCAAGCAACCAGTTTTGTTGACGCATGTTCGGAATAATATCAATTAGCTGCTTTGGAAGTTCTGCAGTGTTGTCTAGTGCGTCATAGGCTGTTTGGGCAAAATCGGCTAAGGTTTGATTATGATATTCATCCCAATACTTCGCCAATATATGATCGAAAGCCAAATCGATTAAAATGGGTGCCGCACGTTGTAAATTGGCTGGAAAGGCTTGGCGCAGCTCTTTGGTGAGTTCGTGACTATCTGTTAATGCATCAATCTGTCGATGCAGCCAAATACCTTGCTGTAGCCTCTTAGGATGATCAGAGATATTACCTTTGGCGAAATCGCCAGCCAGATTAGCTGCAAGGGAAGTGTTACTGTTATCAGCGAGGTGAAGATGGGCCAAAAAGTTCATTAGATAAAGTTTATTTTCTTTGTTAAACCACTGTTTTCACGTTATCATGACCGCTAGTGCTAAGAAACCTTTATTTCATGACCTCGGTAAGTTAATTGTCGCTCAGAGTGGAAGGGTTCTTAACGGATGTGCACGACAATAACTCTCTTTCATTACAATATCGGTTTAAGGATCATGGATGATGTGGAACTGGTTTTCAAAATTCATAGGCAAGAAACGGCAAACTCAACGTAAGCGGGTTCAGGTAGATATTCCGTTTGAGCAGCACAGTTATCGTAAAGCAGATTTTGACCTTCAGAAAAGCGAACCGCTGTCTGATGAGGATAAAAGCACTAACTAGCCTAATCATCTTGATCTTATCTACGTCAGCCAATAGACTAGCGGCCGATTTATGCTAAGTAGAGATAGACTATGCGTGTAGCTGATTTTTCCTTCGAATTGCCTGATGAGTTGATCGCAAGATACCCAATGCCAGAACGTACAGCATCACGACTGCTGACGTTAGATGGCCCCTCTGGTAGGGTTGCTGATAAACAGTTCACAGATATTCTCGATATGGTCAACCCTGGTGACCTGATGGTATTTAACAATACTCGGGTGATCCCTGCGCGCCTATTTGGGCAAAAGCAAACGGGCGGTAAACTTGAGATCCTTGTTGAGCGTATGCTTGACGATAAACGTATCCTTGCTCATGTTCGCAGCTCAAAATCCCCTAAGCCAAATAGTATCGTCTGCCTTGATGGTGGTTATGAAATGACCATGCTAGCGCGCCATGACACGCTATTTGAGCTGGGTTTAAACAGTGACAAAAGCATTTTAGAAGTCTTAGAGGAAGTGGGTCATATGCCATTGCCTCCCTATATAGATAGACCTGATGATGATGCCGATAAAGAGCGCTATCAAACGGTTTACAATCAAAAGCCTGGTGCGGTAGCTGCGCCCACGGCAGGTTTACATTTCGACGACACACTGCTGAGTGCATTGAAAGAGAAAGGCGTGAATACCGCTTTTGTTACCTTGCATGTGGGGGCGGGCACCTTTCAACCAGTACGTGTTGACAATATCTTAGAGCATAAGATGCATTCGGAGTGGGCTGAAGTGCCGCAAACCGTGGTTGATCAGATAAAGGTGACCAAAGCTGCCGGTAATCGTGTTATTGCTGTTGGTACCACATCCGTACGTTCTCTTGAAAGTGCCGCAAAGGCAAGTGAGGGGGAACTGCAAGCATACAGCAGTGATACAGATATCTTTATTTATCCGGGTTATGAGTTCCAAATTGTTGATGCGATGGTGACCAATTTTCATCTGCCGGAGTCAACACTCATTATGCTTATCAGCGCATTTGCTGGTTTCGATGCGGTAAAAGAAGCTTACCAGCATGCGATTGCTGAAAAATACCGCTTTTTTAGCTATGGCGATGCCATGTTTGTGACTAAAAAACCGAATTAAGCTTTCATTTTGTTTTAAAATACCCACCCACTCTCAAAGGTGGGTATTTTTATTTTTACGTTTAAGGGTTGATACTGACAGGTTTGCCCTTATCTCTATCTGTTAATAGTCGTTGAAGATGTTTCAGCGAGGAATATAGTCAGACTGTTTCTCTGGCGAGGTGATTTATGAAATTTGAATTAGATACTACTGATGGTCGTGCGCGTCGCGGTCGATTAGTGTTTGAACGCGGCACGGTAGAGACACCCGCATTCATGCCGGTTGGTACCTACGGCACGGTGAAAGGTATGACGCCTGAAGAAGTGCGCGCTACGGGTGCGGATATCTTATTAGGTAATACTTTCCACCTTTGGTTACATCCAGGCGAAGAGATCATGCGCAAGCATGGTGACTTGCATGATTTTATGAATTGGCAGCGTCCAATTTTGACTGACTCAGGTGGATTCCAAGTTTTCAGTTTAGGCGATATTCGTAAAATCACCGAAGAGGGCGTCCATTTCCGTTCGCCAATCAATGGCGAAAAAATCTTCCTTGATCCTGAAAAGTCTATGCAAATCCAAGACTCTTTAGGTTCAGACGTGGTGATGATTTTTGACGAATGTACTCCGTATCCGGCAACCGAAGATGAAGCGCGTAAGTCTATGCAGATGTCACTGCGTTGGGCACAACGTTCGCGTGATGAGTTTAACCGATTAGAAAATCCTAACTCGCTTTTTGGCATCATCCAAGGTGGTGTGTATGAAGATCTGCGTGATGAGAGTTTAGAGGGATTGGTTAATATTGGATTCGATGGCTATGCCATCGGTGGTTTGGCAGTGGGTGAGCCTAAAGAAGATATGCACCGCATTTTGGAGCATGTTTGTCCGAAAATCCCAACTGAAAAACCACGTTACTTGATGGGGGTCGGTAAACCAGAGGACTTAGTTGAAGGCGTACGTCGTGGTGTTGACATGTTTGATTGTGTTATGCCAACTCGTAATGCTCGCAACGGTCACCTGTTTACTAGTGAAGGTGTTATCAAGATCCGTAATGCACGTCATCGTGATGATACGTCACCACTCGATACTAAGTGTGATTGTTATACCTGTAAGAACTACTCACGGGCTTACCTTTACCATTTAGATCGTTGCAATGAAATATTAGGTGCGCGTTTAAACACCATCCACAACTTACGTTATTACCAAATGTTGATGGAAGGTTTGCGCGGCGCAATCGAGACAGGTACATTAGACGCCTTTGTTGAGGAGTTCTATACCAGTCAAGGTCGTGAAGTTCCTAAGTTAATCGATTAATTTTTAGCTAATAAGAAGAGAGAACTATGTTCATTTCAAACGCATATGCAGCCGATGCACCTGTTTCTGGCGCTGGTGGAACAATGGAATTGGTATTCATGTTGGTCATCTTTGGCCTGATTTTTTACTTCATGATTTTCCGTCCTCAGTCAAAGCGTGTTAAAGAGCACAAGAACCTAATGAGCTCGCTGAGCAAAGGTGATGAAGTGTTAACTAGCGGCGGTATTCTTGGCAAAATTGCTAAGATCAGCGACGAAAATGATTACGTATTGTTGACCATCAATGAAACGAGCGAAATCACAATTAAGAAGGATTACATTGCGGCTGTTTTGCCTAAAGGGTCTATTAAGTCACTTTAAGTTGTAAATTAAGTCACTTTAAGCCAAGAGGGCGATGGTGTGTTAAATAAATACCCAATGTGGAAGAACCTAATGGTGATGATCATCATCGCTGTGGGTGCCTTCTACGCAATACCAAATTTATTTGGTGAAGACCATGCTGTACAAGTTGTGGCCACTCGTGGTGCTGAAGTCAATGTTTCAACTCAGACGCAAGTCAATGAAATATTGTCGACTAAAGGCATCGCGGTAAAACGCTCAGAACTTGAGGATGGTCAACTGTTAGTGAGAGTGGCCAATGCCGACCAGCAATTGCTAGCGAAAGAAGCGATTGCTGAATCACTTGGCGATAAGTTTATCGTTGCATTGAACTTAGCACCGGCAACGCCACAGTGGTTAGAGTCCTTGGGCGGTAGCCCAATGAAATTGGGTCTCGATCTACGTGGTGGTGTGCATTTCCTTATGGAAGTGGACATGAGCGAAGCAATTCGTAAGATGACCGAAGCTAAGATCGCTGATTTCAGAACCGACCTTCGCAGCGAGAAGATCCGTTATTCGGGTATTCGCCAGTCTGCAAAAGGTATTGAGGTTCAGTTCCGCGACGCAGAAAACTTGGCCAAAGCTGAGCGCTTCCTAAAGACACGCAGTAACGATATGGTCTTTAGCGATATCTCTTCAGGTGACAATTACCTGTTGCTTGCCAACATGAGTGAAGTCTACCTTAAGCAGATTAAGGAAGAGGCTCTACAGCAAAACATCACTACATTGCGTAATCGTGTAAACGAATTGGGTGTTGCTGAGCCTGTGGTACAACGCCAGGGCGCAGAACGTATCATCGTCGAATTACCAGGTGTTCAAGACACGGCACGTGCTAAAGATATTTTAGGCGCGACGGCATCGATTGAATTCCATATGGTTGATGAAAAAGCTGACGCTGCCGCTATAGCGAGTGGTCGTATTGCTGCCAGTTCTCAAATTTATGAGCGTCGTCAAGGCGGTCAAGTTGCCTTACAAAAAGCGGTGATGTTGACCGGTGACCATATTCAAGGCGCACAGCCAAGTTTCGATGAGTATAGTCGTCCACAGGTATCGATTAATCTCGATGCTAAGGGGGGCTCTATCTTCTCAAATGTGACCAAAGACAATATCGGTAAGCCGATGGCGACCTTGTTCATTGAGTATAAAGATAACGGTGCTAAGAATCCTGACGGTAGTGTCAAGATGGACAAAATTGAGGAAGTGATCTCAGTGGCGACCATTCAGGCTCGTCTAGGGCGTAACTTCGTCATTACTGGACTTGATCATTCTGAAGCGCAAAATCTTGCCTTGCTATTACGTGCTGGTGCTTTGATTGCACCTGTTTCTATTGTTGAAGAACGCACAATTGGTCCAAGTTTAGGTGCTGAAAACATTGAAAACGGTGTGCAGGCGATGATCTGGGGTATGGCAGTCGTGCTTATCTTCATGTTGGTCTACTACCGTGGTTTTGGTCTGATAGCTAACCTTGCATTAACAGCCAACCTTGTGATGGTAGTTGGTGTGATGTCGATGATCCCTGGCGCAGTTCTTACCCTACCAGGTATTGCCGGTATGGTACTGACTGTGGGTATGGCTGTTGACGGTAACGTACTAATTTACGAGCGTATTCGTGAAGAGTTGCGGGCAGGCCGAAGCGTGCAACAAGCGATACACGAAGGGTATGGCAATGCATTCTCAACGATTGCGGATGCTAACATCACCACCTTTATGACAGCGTTAATTCTATTTGCTGTGGGTACCGGTGCCGTTAAAGGCTTCGCGGTAACACTGATGATAGGTATTGCCACGTCAATGTTTACTGCCATCGTCGGTACTCGCTCAATCGTGAATGCGATGTGGGGTGGTAAGCGCGTGAAGAAACTGTCTATTTAAGGGGAAGTTGACCATGTTCCAGATTTTATCAATTAAAGGCTCGATCAACTTCTTACGTCATGCAGTGCCGATCAGTATCTTGTCACTTATTTTAGTGCTTGGTTCTTTAGGATCGTTGGCGACAAAAGGAATTAACTGGGGATTAGATTTCACCGGCGGTACAGTCGTTGAAATGGAGTTTTCCAGCGCGGTTGATTTAAACAAGTTACGTAACACCTTAACCTCAGAAGAAACAGATGGTGCAGTGGTGCAGAACTTCGGTTCAAGTCGTGATGTATTGGTTCGCCTACCAGTAAAAGAAGACGTCAAGAGCGACATTCAAGTTGCTCATGTGATGGAAGCCGCATCGGGTATCGACCAAAATGTGACGCAAAAGCGCGTTGAGTTTGTTGGACCGCAAGTCGGTAAAGAACTTGCTGAGCAGGGCGGTTTAGCGGTATTGGTTGCCTTAATCTGTATCCTAATTTACGTATCTTTCCGTTTTGAATGGCGCTTAGCACTTGGTGCTGTCGCGGCATTGGCTCATGACGTGATTATTACGCTTGGGGTATTCTCGCTATTTCAGTTGGAGTTTGATTTGACTGTTTTGGCTGGTGTTCTGACGGTTGTAGGTTACTCGCTTAACGATACCATTGTTGTATTTGACCGTATTCGTGAGAATTTTCTCAAGATGCGTAAAAGCACACCAGTTGAGATTGTTAACAACTCAATTACGCAAACCATGAGCCGTACAATTATCACCACAGGAACCACGCTTGTGGTGGTTGTGGCGCTATTCTTAAAAGGTGGCACCATGATCCATGGCTTCGCAACAGCCTTGCTGATGGGGATTTTTGTGGGTACGTTCTCGTCAATCTATGTAGCAAGTTTCCTTGCAGTTAAACTGGGTATTAATCGTGAACACATGATGCCAGTTGAGATTGAAAAAGAGGGTGCGGATCAAGATGCGTTAATGCCTTAATCATTTGCGTGAGAAAAAAGCCACTCAAAGTGGCTTTTTTTATGCGCTAAAATCCTACGATTGGCCATATTCCTTCTCGACATACGGACTGCTTTGGGGATAGGATGTTTGGCAGTTATGCCATTGCAGAATTTTAAACCGTTTCCTAAGCGGCTTGATAAGTTGTAGCAGTGCTATAATTTTATGGTTCGAAGAATTGGCATTGATACTGATTGTATAACCTTAATAATTTGCCGGAAGAGCAATAGTCGTAGAGGATAACAACATGGAAGAGCGCAGTAGATTGGTCGCAGGTGGCAACCTATTACAGGCACACAGTTGGAAAGGGATGCTTGAAGCCTGCGGTATAGGTGTCGAGCTTAGAGGTGAAGCTTTATTAGGCGGGATTGGTGAATTACCCGTGGATTTGCAAGATGTAGAGCTATGGGTCGCCGAATCCCAATATGAGCTAGCACGAAAACAGCTTGAGTCACTCAACAGCGAAAGCCCTAAATGGCAATGTGTGAAGTGTCATGAAATGAATGAAGGCAATTTTGAGTTGTGTTGGCAGTGCAGCGCAGAGCGCAGTGAGCTGCTTAGTTAGTTTAAATTCGTTGAATTTCCGCAGAGTTAAACCGTTAAAGATTGGCCTACATTTGGTATGTTATGGGTCGATTCGCTTTTGCTAGTTTCCGCAATAATTAAAGAGAAGCCATATCATGCAGTATTTTCCGCTGTTTGTTGACACCCAATCGTTACACGTGTTGATTGTGGGGGCTGGTGAGGTTGCCAGTAGAAAACTCGATCTGTTGGCAAGGACTGAAGCAAACATTAAGGTTATTGCACCAGTAGTATGCGATGAAGTACGCCAATACGCCCAACGCGGTCGCATAACGCTAATTGAGCGTCAAGTGATGGTTGAAGATCTGGATAAGCTTGACCTACTGTATATGGCGACAGCGGACGATGAACTTAACCGCACCATGGCGATTCATGCCAAAGCACACGGAATATGGGTCAATGTGGTTGATGCACCAAGTCTATGCCGCTTTATTACGCCATCAATTGTCGACAGAGGCCGGTTACAGGTTGCGATTAGCACCGCAGGGGCTGCTCCAGTGTTTGCCAGAGAGTTGCGTTCACGCCTAGAAACCTGGCTTGCACCTTCACTCAGTGAGTTATTTGATTTTATTGCTGAGCGTAGAGTCGATGTGCAGCAACGATTACCTATTTTTAGTCAACGTAAGCTATTTTGGGAGCAGTTTTTTAATGCCAATGGCGATCGTTATGACGCAGAGACACAGTTTCATTATGACAATAGCTTTAACAACTTATGCAGTACGGGCGAAATCATACTGATTGATAATGAGACTCCTGTGCAGCTGCTACCTATTGCGGCGATGCCGCTGTTACAACGTTTGGATCTATTGTGTAGTGAGACGCCATTGCCAACATCCTTGTTAGAGCTTGTTAGACGCGATGCCTCTCGCAGTGAAGGATTACCTTTAAGTCAAATCACCGAGCACTATCAGCAGGGCGATCGCCTATTGATTTATGGATCACCAGAACAGGTAAAGCAGCTTGTCGCTCATTTCCCTATGGCTAAACATATCAAAGCAGGTTCCTTGTAGTTGAATTTGTTTCTGCTTAAAACCTGTGAACCTGTTGTGGCTAAATTAGGGTAGACTAGGCGCAACATTTATCAGGTAGTTGAAAACATGGCACCTAAAGCAACCGTTTATAAAGTGCAACTGCAGATAGCCGATATGGATAGAGGCTATTATCAAGATCATGGGCTGACAATCGCCCAACATCCCTCTGAAACCGATTCTCGTATGATGGTTCGTCTATTGGCCTTTGCGATGAATGCTAGTGAATCATTGCAATTTAGTAAGGGATTGTGTGTCGAGGATGAGCCTGAGCTATGGCAGAAGTCGCTAAGTGATGAGATCGAATTATGGATTGAGTTTGGTCAGAGCGACGAGAAATGGGTGCGAAAAGCCTGTGGACGTTCAAAGCAAGTGCAGCTGTTCGCCTATGGCGGACGCAGTGTGCCAATTTGGTGGCAACAAAACCAACAAGCGTTTACCCGTTATAACAATCTCAAAGTGTGGAACATTCCTGAAGACGCAGTTAAGGCGATGGGAGAACTCGTTACCCGCAGTATGATCCTACAATTTAACATCAGCGAAGGTGAGGTGTGGTTGTCGAGTGATTTAGGCAGTGTGCACATTATTCCAGAGCGATTAAAAGAGTGATCGGCATTTAAAGCAAAAGCCAGTCATTTGACTGGCTTTTTTGTTCTATGGGTTAAGAGAATTAAGCCTCTTCAGGCAAAACGTCTTCACCTTTTCCTTTAGTCTTCACGACGACAAGAGCTGTTATGACTAATGTGGCGACAATGCCTGCGACTGTAGAGAGTGTCATTGGTAAACCTGCGCCTAGTTTTTCTGAGCTAAGTAGGAAGCTAATCACAACCGTAGTCATAAACATCGCTGGTATCGTACAGATCCAGTGGAATTTATTGTGACGTAGTAGGTAGGCCGATGCTGTCCACAACATCATTACAGCGGTTGTTTGATTAGCAACACCGAAGTAACGCCAAATCACACCAAAATCAACTTGAGTTAAGATGGCTCCCATGATGAATAGTGGAATAGCGAGCATCAAACGCTTAGGTAGCGCCGTTTGTGGCATTTTGAAGAACTCGGCTAAAATTAGGCGCGCTGAACGGAATGCTGTGTCCCCAGAAGTGATAGGCAGAACAATCACACCTAAGATTGCCATGAATCCACCTACAGCGCCTAGAAGACCAGTAGAAGCTTCATAAACCACGTTAGCAGGGTTACCCGCCATGCCTTCATTAAGCCCTGCTACACCGCCGAAGAATGAAAGTGCGATAGCACACCAGATTAGCGCGATAACACCTTCACCTATCATGGCACCGTAGAAGACAAAGCGACCATTTGATTCGTTTTCTACACAACGCGCCATCAACGGAGATTGGGTTGCATGGAAGCCCGACACGGCGCCACACGCGATGGTGATAAACAATGCAGGCCATAGTGGCATATCATTCGGGTTTAGGTTAGTTAAGAAATCGCCAGCGCTAAATCCAGGTAGTAAGGTGTGCTCGCTTGATACGATAAGTGCAATAGTTAACCCCACAGACATAAACAGCAGTAAGGCGCCAAAGAATGGATACAGGCGGCCAATGATTTTATCGACTGGCACTATGGTGGCGATGAGGTAGTAAGCGAAGATAAAACCAAGGAAGATACTGACATCCCAGCCTGTCAACTTACCTAATAAGCCTGCTGGCGCAGAGATAAATACCACACCGACGAGTAGGAGTAGAATAATGGCAAAAACATTCATGAAATGTTTCGCGCTCTTACCTAAGTATTTACCGGCAAGGTTAGGAACTGATTGGCCGTTGTTACGTACAGAGAGCATACCAGAGAAGTAGTCGTGGACGGCGCCTGCAAAAATACAACCAAATACGATCCATAACATGGCCGCAGGGCCATAAAGAGCACCAAGAATTGGGCCAAAAATAGGACCAACACCCGCGATGTTGAGTAGTTGGATGAGGTAGACTTTGCCTTTAGACATGGGTACAAAGTCTACGCCGTCAGTTTTAGTAAAAGCAGGGGTTTGGCGGGCTTCATTAATGCCAAACACTTTTTCGACAAATTTGCCGTAGATAAAGTAGCCACCTAACAGTAGGCCAATACACATTAAAAACCACATCATAATCTTTACTCCCCAATAAAAGTTAACATGAGTGTAACGAATCAGGATTTTATGAAAACTGACAATTAACTGAGTGGTCGAATATGGGGATTAAGCGGTTATATAGCGTAGTTAACAGTGTTTAGTGAAAACCAAAGAGTTGCTTAAGTGGTTTAAGAAAACGTCTTGATACTGGCACTCGCTTACCTGAATGGGTAAGCACTTCAGCGCCATTTTCCTGGACTAATATTTCGCTAATGGCGTTAGGGGCAACCAGATATTGCTTATGGCAACGCACTAAATGCGTTTTTTCTTCTAAGACTTTTAAGGTTAAATGGGTATGCACTTGCTCGAGACAAGTGGTGACATGAATACCACTAAGATCACTGAATGCAAACTCTACCTCATCAACATTGATCACTTTCAACCGATTGCCGCAATAGCAAGGGACATGCTCTAGCTGCTTGGGTAAAATCAATTCAAGGGAACGTGGCGCAAGATCTTTCTTTACGCGATGAATCGTGGTCTGTAATCGCTTTTCATCAACGGGTTTTAACAGATAGTCAAATGCATAGTTTTCAAATGCTTTAATGGCATATTCATCGTAAGCTGTGACAAATACCACCCTTGGCATGGTGTCTGGATCGAGCATAGCAACCATCTCTAAGCCAGTGATCTTTGGCATCTGTATATCGACAAAAATCAGTTGAGGTTTGAGCTTGGTGATCAATTGCATCGCTTCAATAGCATTACTGCATTGGCCGATAACGGCTAACTCGGTGTGTTGAGCTAACTGATCGCACAGTGCGTCACGGGCAAAAGGTTCGTCGTCAATGATCAGGCAAGTTATCACGATAATGTGTCCGGTTGAGAAGCTGTGATGAGTGGCAGTTTAATAATTATTTTTGTAAAGCGGTCTCTTTCGCACGCGATATCGACCCCGTATTCATTACCAAATAAGTTTTGAATTCGTTTATGGACGATAGACATCCCCAAGCCTGAATTATCATCATCTTGGTTATCAGGGTAGAGGCCCGCATTGTCAGTGACTTCTAATATTAATAAATCTTCTTCTATTGCGCCACTCACGCTGATCTCTCCTGTCTCAAAAAGATGAGAAGTACCATGTTTGACAGCATTTTCTATTAATGGCTGAAGAGTAAATGCAGGTAACTTATATTGGTTTAGTGCTGGCGGAATCTTGATGTCGACATTTAATTTATCGAAAAACCGCGCTTTCTCAATCATTAAGTATGCATCAATATGTTCCAACTCATCGGCTAGAGTGACCAGGCCTGTTGTGCGCTTAAGGTTAATACGTAAGAACTGGGCTAGATGTTGGATCAGTTGCCGAGCCATGATGGGATCTCGACCAATAATCGCCGCGACCGTATTAAGCGCATTAAAGAGAAAGTGTGGATTGACTTGTGCTTGTAACAGTTTTAATTCCGCTTGAGTCAGCAAGTTTTGCTGTTGCTCATATCGACCGAAGAGGATCTGATTTGACATCAACCTCGCAATGCCTTCACCTAGTGTCCGATTGATGTTGAGAAACAGCTTATTCTTTGGTTCATAGAGTTTGATGGTGCCAATAACCTCTGATTCGCACCTTAGTGGAATAACCAGGCTGGAGCCTAGGCGGCAGTGGCTGGAAATGGAGCAGGCGTAACGAGTTTCAACGCCATCAGCAAACATGACACAATTTTGATCAATAGCATCTTGGGTTATTTGTGACGAGATTGGGGTCCCTGGAATATGGTGGTCATCGCCAATGCCGATAAATGCAAGGAGCTTTTCCCTGTCGGTAATGGCTACCGCTCCTACTTGAGTCTCTTCAATTATAATCTGGGCAACCTTAGTGCTACTCTCTTGATCGAATCCTCTGGATAGTATTCCCACGCTGCGCTCGGCAATTTTGAGTGCCTTGGTGGAAAATGCTGATGATAATTTGTCAAACATGGTTTTTTGATCTCGTACCATGCTCATGAACAGTGCAGCCCCTACAGAATTGACAAGCAGCATAGGTAAGGCAATCTGTTTAACTAAATCCAATGAGTCACTGTAAGGCTTGGCCACTGCCAAAATGACCCCCATCTGCATCATTTCTGCTGAAAACGTCACGAGAAACACTAGCATCGGAGTGTAAACCAGTTCACTTTTATCGATTTTTCTTAGGTAGAGACCCACCATTCCAGCTGAAAGACCCTCTAGGGTGGTTGAGATAGCGCATGCGATATCGGTAAACCCGCCCATGCTGTAGCGATGCAATCCGCCCGTTAACCCCACAAGAAAACCTGTGACTGGACCGCCGAGCAGTCCACCAAGCACCGCCCCCATTGCACGGGTGTTGGCGATTGCATCGTTGGTCTGCTCGCCAAAATAGGTTGCCATAACGCAAAAGCCAGAGAAGATAAAATAGATGTATACCTTATGAGGCAGACGCGTTGCCGTTTCTGCAAAGAGTTTAAATAAAGGGGTTTTACTCAACAGATAAACGATAACCAAATACAAACACATCTGTTGAGTCAATAAGAGAATTAACTGCATAGTTACCTTAGGTTGCCGACGGGGTTGGCGAGCTGATAGGTTTGAGCATAGCATTGGCTGTGAATAGTAAACAACAGTTTAGCTTTGCGGAACAGATCAAGGTTTAAGTATTAATAATAGGATATAAAGTTACATATAATTTATATCTTTTAGAGGTTGTATGTCTGATTCAATTCATGGTCATCAAGTGATGGAGTTGATGTTGTCGCTCGGTCGAGCGGTAACTAAGCAAGAGTTAGAAAAGATTATGGCGCAACGTTTTGGTGAGCAAGCAAGGTACCACACTTGCTCTGCAAGTGAGATGGATGCGCAAGCACTGATCCAATTTTTGGAGGCAAAGGGGAAATTTACCGCATCTGAAGAGGGGATTGAAACGGCTGCAGAGCGGATCTGCAACCACTAGCTACCTCCAACGCCGCTAGAGGTGGCTAATCTTGACTGTTTTCGATGATACTGGCTAGCTCATTTTTATCTTTAGTAGCGAAATCGGTGATCATCATGCGGATCAGTCTAGATTTAGCCACATTAGCGGTTTTAGCTAACTCATTTAACTGTTCAATACTTTGCTCGGTAAGTGTGAACGTCGCGTGCCGATAAATCTTGGTCGACTGTTTTTTTAATTCCATCGACTCATTAGTCGGCTTTTTTTTGCGTGTTTTCTTCGCAAGGCTCGGCTGACCAAATGCATAGTTATTGGCATCTTCAATAAACTCTTCCACGGAAAGCTTTTTTCGTGGTTTGGGTTTACGCCGTTTTAAATCAGTTAAGCTCATAGGAATTTTCTGGCGGTATGGCAAATAGTTCGTCGGCTATAGCACGTATTTCAATAGCGGCTTTACCTTCGGGCTCTATTTCAATCACTGAAGAGCCTTGCTCTTCGCTATCGTCGTAAATATTACGGCTGAATGTGACAGCATTTAATACCCTTAATCCAAATGACTCAACCACCTCTTTTGCTTCGAGAATGCGTTTATATTGACTTGGCAGTGAAGGGCATTGGGTCATTACTATGGTGGCGACCATTTTAGGGTTGACCATTTTACAGGTACTAAGCATATCTTCCATATGGGGCAAGGTTTTCAAGTCACGACGTTTTGGCCTAAGTGGGAGCACAACATAGGTCGCTACCGACATGGCTGCACGCATGGCTAAGTTATCTTGACCACCACAATCGACAATGACATAGTCAAATCGCTCATCAAGCCCAAGTAAATCATTGCGTATCTTGCCGTAGAGTTGAATACAGTTAATGGCTGGCAGGCTTGGATCCTCATTACGTGCCTGGATCCAGTCTGAGGTTGTACGCTGAGGGTCACAATCGACCATTAAAACATTGGCATTATGCTTTTGTGTAATATGAACTGCGATGTTCTGAGCTAGACAACTTTTGCCTGCGCCGCCTTTTTCACCACCGACCAGCAGAATCATACCTCTTCCCCCTCAAACGTTGTACTAACAGTAAAGTCTGTAAAGTGTTTTCAGTATAGAACAGAGTTTTAGAAACTGCGCTAACTGGCATCGATTAGTTAGCTGATATCACTAAATAATTTGTAAAGCGATATGGTAACTTTGATCGTGGCATTGGTTACAGCGACAAACTTGACCCCTGATTTGATTTTGTTTGTCACTATCCGGGTTAAAGGTAATTGCGACTAAGTCACCAACATTAAAAGCTTGTTTATACTCAATCAATACCCCGCGGCGAGCGAGATCGATACAGATTCCATCGTCAGTCAGAGGCTCGCCATTACTGTCAGTCCATGAAACCAGCACTCTTTCTGCTTCCATATCTACACGTAACGATTTACGACGTTCATCAAACTCTTCGTGGGTTGCTTCCATCAGATTATTCCTTTCTGTTAATGGACGATGCACATTATGCTTTAAACGTAGCACAGTTTTAATAAGAAATAGTAGTCAAAACTGGGGGGTAAAGTGCGCCCGATGAATATAGAGCGCAGCAGGTGTTATTATCGCTCTTCTTCATTTCTTGGGTAGGGGAGCTTGAGCTGGCCCCAACGAATGACGATTACTGTGCCGGCAAGTATTAACGTTGATACCGATATAGCAAGGATACGCCAATCGTCCATGGCTTTCATATCGAGTATGAGATAACGCGCGAGCGCAACAATAGCGATATACAAAGGCATACGCACCGGCAACTTACCCGACTCGGCGTAATTAGCTACCATAGCTAACACTTCGAGATAGATAAATAGCAGCAGCAAGTCAGCCAGTGTGACTTCACCCATCTTTACAACGTGTACAATCTCTTGTCCAATGGCGATGATGGTCGCAATAGCGATGATAATTAATACAAAATGTTCAACCGCTTTTAAGCTTTTTGACCCATATCGGCTATATAGCTTTCCCATAATAACTCTCGTTAGTGTTTTTATAGATGGTAACAACTATTGCTCGCTACGCTAGCCGATGTTTGTGATTTCATTCACATATTGGCGTTAATTATCCTTGTCGCCTAGCACTAACCGGGTCTGCCGTCGATACGTGGCTTTACCAAAATTGGCATATAGCAGATAAAAAAGCTAGCAAAGGCCAATATCCAACTTAGTATCGCAATCGCTAGCCATAAACTAAATTGTTGGGGGAGGAGCGCGGCCAGCACTCGCGAGGTTGCTGCGATTAAGATGAGTCCAAACCCGAGGACCATAGTTTTTGGCGGCACAAGGTTACGCCCGGTGTGACCTAATGACACCCGCGCCATCATCGCGAGAATCATGCCACCTAGGCCTCCAACCGTCATGGCATGTAAGCCTGCCGAGAAATTTAGTCCGGTAGCCATCAAGAGCAAGCCGACAGGAATAAATAGGTAGCTAAGGTGCAATGACCATAATAGAGGGACACGCAGCGTTGACTGAACTCCCCAGCGAGACCATCTAAATAGCAAGGTAGTACCAGCAATCATTGCCATAATTTGGATAGCGAGGGCATTGCCGATGATGTTGGCAGCAAATAGTAAGATAAGGCTGATAAATGTGAGCTTTTCTAGCCATGCAAGACTCTCTACTCGCTGCCAGGTCGTCGCTCTATCTGTGAAAAAAGGGACTACTCGACCACCAATCAGTGCCACAATTGTCACCATTAAGATCGACGCACCGTGAAACGCTTGGGTGACCAATGCTAGGTCGCGAGTGAGAACGCCGTAATAGCTTAGAGCGTTAGCAATACTGAGTAGTAGAAAAATTGGAATGAAGGCAAAGTTGCGCCACTGCTTTACGACAATGACCTGTTTGCCCAATATCCATGCGACTGATGGAGCAAATAAAAGATCAATCGCGGCAACCAGTTCAAATGGAAACCATTGACGTTGAATAAGCAACACACGCGGGATAAGCCAAAGCAGCACCAAAAGGCCTAAGGCTTTTCCTTTTATGCTTGGTTGTCCTGTCCAGGTTTGTGAGGCCGTTAGAATAAATCCAGCAACGATTGCCATAACAAAGCCATATATCATCTCATGACCATGCCACCAAAGCGGATTGCCATGTGGTGTAAAGCTCATCTGCCCAAGGAAAAAGCTTCCCCAAAGACCCATAGCAACAATGCTGAACAAGGTGCCCAAGAGAAAGAATGGACGAAAGCCTAAACGCAGAAATGGCCAGTTGGGTTGACGGTCTGACGGTTCATCTATATTGAGCATATGTGGACTTTAATAACTGAGTAAAAGTGTCGGGTATTATAAGGTGTAAAAATAATACATGTAAATGGTTGGCTAACGTATTTTTTCAGATATAAAAAAACCGCCACATAAATGTGACGGTTTTTTTACGGTTTCCTGTTGGCGCAATATTAACGCTTAAGTGCTTCGCTCAACAGTGGACGGAAGTTCTTTACTAGTGAAACGGTCGCTTTTGGTGTGCCAGCGATGATATTGCCTGAACTCATATAGCTATGGTTGCCAGTGAAATCGGTGACAGTACCACCTGCTTCACGGACAATAAGCTCACCTGCAGCGATATCCCAAGGCTTAAGGCCGATTTCAAAAAATGCGTCCATACGACCTGCAGCAACATAAGCAAGGTCAAGTGCCGCAGAGCCTGCACGTCTAACGTCAGCACATTGGGCAAACGTCGATGCAAATAGCTTCATGTAGGTTTCAGTATGTTGTTTTGCTTTGAAAGGAAAGCCTGTAGCAACAAGTGCTTCATCTAAATCATTTGCTTTGCTGACACGAATACGGAAATCGTTAAGTTTTGCACCTTTACCGCGCACAGCAGTAAACAATTCGTCACGAATAGGATCGTAAACGACGGCAACTTCAGTTTTGCCTTTGTATTGGACTGCGATAGATACGGAGAAGTGGGGAATGCCTCTAACAAAGTTGTTAGTGCCATCCAAGGGATCAACAATCCACATGTAATCTTTATTATCACCCTGACTTTCACCACCTTCTTCAGCGACGATAGTGTGGTCTGGGTAAGACTTGCGAATTTGATATGTAATGGCAGCTTCAGCTTCTTTATCTACGTTTGTTACGTAGTCATTGATACCTTTATTGCTAACTTCTACACGGTCAAGCTCAGTGTAGGCGCGCAAAATTGTTTGGCCGGCGGCGCGAGCGGCGCGCACAGCAATAGTCTGCATCGGATGCATTACAATCCCCTGGATGTTAAAGAACAGATATAAATAATCGGCGCGTATTATACGATATTTTATGGTTATATCAAATAGAGATTTTTATTTAAGGGATCTTTGTGTGCTGTGATACCATCAAGCACATTGTTCTATAGAAAGAAATTAAGTAATTTCATGCTCAGCAATATTCGTGTAGTGCTTGTAGGCACCTCTCATCCTGGAAATATAGGTTCAACCGCCCGTGCAATGAAGACGATGGGGTTATCGACCCTCTATCTTGCCGAGCCTAAAGTGGCGCCAGACGGCCACTCTGTTGCCTTGGCTGCAGGTGCATCTGATATCTTAAAACATGCTGTTACCGTTAACTCCTTAGCCGATGCTATCGCAGATTGTAGTCTTGTGATAGCGACCAGTGCGCGTAGCCGCACGCTAGATTGGCCAATGCTTGATCCGCGTCAAGCGGGTGAGAAATTGGTTGGCTCAGCCATTAAGGGTCCTGTCGCGATTGTATTTGGCCGAGAAAATAACGGACTGACGAACGAAGAGCTGCAAAAGTGTAATTACCATGTAGCGATTCCTGCTAACCCTGAATATACGTCGCTCAACTTAGCACAAGCCGTGCAGATTATCTGTTACGAAGCGCGCGTAGCTCACCTTAATCAGACGCCAGAGATGGTTGAAGAGGTGGAGTATCCGCTAGCGAAAGAGCAAGAGAACTTTTTTAATCATCTAGAGCAAACCTTGTTGTCAACAAGCTTTATTGTTAAACAACATCCTGGCCAGGTGATGACCAAGCTACGCCGTTTATTTAGTCGCGCACGAATCGAGAGCCAAGAGATGAATATCTTGCGGGGTATCTTGACCTCAGTTGATAAGAAAGTCGCAATAGCTAATAAACCAGCTAACGATGAGCAAGAAGCGCTAACAAAGGAAAAGTAGTTCATGGGCGTAATCTCCAGAATCAAAGATGACATCGAATCCATCTATCACAGAGATCCTGCGGCAAATGGCACGCTAGAGATATTGCTTAATTACCCCGGTATGCAAGCAATATGGATACATAGGGTCAGTCATAAACTCTGGAAGCGCAAATGGTGCTTAACTGCGCGAGTGATATCAACTTTTTCACGCTGGTTAACTGGGGTGGAGATCCACCCTGGAGCAACCATTGGTGATCGCTTTTTTATCGACCATGGAATGGGTGTGGTGATTGGTGAAACTGCTGAGATCGGTAATGATTGTACTCTATATCACGGTGTAACGTTAGGCGGCACCACGTGGCAGGCTGGCAAACGGCATCCGACGTTAGGCAATAATGTTGTGGTGGGGGCTGGCGCTCAAATCTTGGGACCTATCACTATGCATGATGGTGCTCGAGTCGGCTCCAATTCGGTGGTAGTTAAAGAAGTTCCCAAAGACACCACGGTTGTGGGGATCCCTGCTCGCGTAGTGGCGAAACCCAGTGAACAGTCTAAAGAACATGCTCAGCGCCGCACTGAAATGGCAAAGAAGTATGGCTTCGATGCTTATGCGGTATCACCAGATAACCCTGATCCCGTTGCCAATGCTATTGGTCAGATGTTAGATCATATGCACCTAATGGACTCGAAGGTACAAGAGGTTTGCCAAGCAGTCCAAAGCATGGGCGGCAGTGTGTGCACCGAACGTTTACCAGAGCTTGAAGTCGACGAGTTTAGCGATGTAGAACAAGCCGCCGCTGAAAAGCGTCAACATGCAATAGATGAGTTCGATCCCATTATTTAATAAATAGTGAGATTAATTGCGCTTTGACATTGAATCTTGCCAGTGAAACAGGTTAAATACCCCACCAAAGAAACAGGGTATTTACTGTTTCGCAATCACCATTAATACCTGACTAAATTGCTTGGTTTTATACTTGACTAAATTACTCAAGTATGGTCCAATTGGCTTAAGCATTTTTGAGAGCAGTGGTAGCTATGAAACTTACTTCTAAAGGTCGGTATGCAGTAACAGCAATGTTAGATGTTGCAATGCATTCTACATCTGGCCCAGTCCCCTTAGCTGACATCTCCGAGCGTCAGGGAATCTCTCTTTCCTATCTTGAACAACTTTTTGCTAAATTAAGAAAACATGGATTAGTCTCTAGTGTCAGAGGTCCTGGTGGTGGATATCGCCTTGGATATGATGCGGGTGAGATCTCTGTAGGCATGGTTGTTAGAGCCGTTGATGAGTCAGTTGATGCGACGCGCTGTCAAGGTTTAGGTAATTGCCAGAGTGGAACGCGTTGTTTAACGCATTCATTATGGGGCGATTTGAGTAAACAAATTTCAGATTTTTTAAATGGCATTAGTCTAGCGGGATTGATGAATAAACGTGATGTGCAGTTTATTTCAGTTAAGCAAGATAAAATGCAACAGGAACAAAGAGTAACAGCATAAGTTAACTTTGTTATTAAACTAATTTTTAATATTTGTACGTGGTAAGCAGTCAATCCTAGGACTGCTAAGTACGGAGTGTGAGATGAAGCTTCCTATTTATTTAGATTATGCTGCAACAACGCCAGTCGATCCTCGTGTTGCAGAGAAAATGATGCAATGTATGACAATGGACGGGATTTTTGGTAATCCAGCATCGCGTTCGCACCGTTACGGTTGGCAAGCTGAAGAGGCTGTTGACATCGCTCGTAATCAAGTTGCTGAGCTGATTAATGCCGATCCTCGAGAGATTGTGTTCACCTCAGGTGCGACCGAATCAGATAACCTAGCAATTAAAGGTGTTGCCCATTTTTACCATAAAAAGGGTAAGCACATCATCACCAGTAAAACTGAGCACAAGGCAGTACTTGATACGTGCCGTCAACTTGAGCGCGAAGGTTACGAAGTTACCTATCTTGTGCCTGGTGCTAACGGCATTATCCCGCTGGCAGATATTGAAGCGGCAATGCGTGAAGACACTATTTTGTTGAGCTTAATGCATGTTAACAATGAAATTGGTGTGATCCACGATATCGATGCCATCGGCGAGTTATGCCGAGCAAAGAAAGTGATTTTCCATGTTGATGCGGCGCAAAGTGTTGGTAAGTTGCCTGTCGATGTTCAGCAGACAAAAGTCGATTTGATGTCTATCTCTGCTCATAAGATGTACGGCCCTAAGGGGATTGGCGCACTGTATGTTAGTCGTAAGCCACGTATTCGCTTAGAAGCGACAATGCACGGTGGTGGACATGAGCGGGGAATGCGCAGTGGTACCTTAGCAACTCATCAAATTGTGGGTATGGGTGAAGCGGCTGCTATTGCTAAAACCGATATGGAAATCGATAACGCTCGTATTCGTCGTCTACGTGACAGATTATGGGATGGTATCAAGCATATTGAAGAAACCTACATTAATGGTGATGCAGAGCAAAGATATTGCGGTAGCCTTAATGTGAGCTTTAACTTTGTTGAAGGTGAATCCTTGATGATGGCACTAAAAGATCTTGCCGTATCATCAGGTTCTGCATGTACGTCGGCGAGTTTAGAGCCTAGTTATGTACTGCGAGCGTTAGGATTGAATGATGAGATGGCACACAGTTCCATTCGATTCTCGATCGGCCGCTTTACCACAGAAGAAGAAATTGATCATGCGATAGAGACCATTACTAAGTCTATTGGTCACTTAAGGGAGATGTCTCCATTATGGGAGATGTTTAAAGATGGCGTTGACCTTTCTAAGGTTCAATGGGCACATCATTAATCCGGCTAATAAACGAATAGAGCGATTGGAGCAGAATCATGGCTTACAGTGAAAAAGTAATAGATCATTATGAGAACCCGCGTAACGTAGGTTCATTTGACAAGAACGACTCATCAGTTGTGACCGGAATGGTTGGTGCGCCAGCTTGTGGTGACGTGATGAAGCTACAACTAAAAATTGATGCAAATGGTATCATTGAAGATGCAAAGTTCAAGACTTACGGCTGTGGCAGTGCGATTGCATCAAGCTCTTTAGTTACAGAGTGGGTTAAAGGCAAGACCATCGAAGAAGCACAAGCGATTAAGAATACGGATATTGCGGAAGAACTTGCTTTACCGCCTGTTAAAATCCACTGCTCTATTTTGGCAGAAGATGCGATTAAAGCAGCGTTAGAAGACTACAAGTCAAAGCACGACAAGTAATATTCGGAGTTAATATGGCAATAACGATGACTCCAGCGGCTGCCGAGCGAGTAAAAAGCTTTTTGGTTAGCCGCGGGAAGGGTATTGGATTACGTTTAGGGTTAAGAACCTCTGGCTGTTCAGGCATGGCTTACGTGCTAGAATTTGTCGATGATCTGAATGCCGATGATGAAGTCTTTGATATCGAAGATGTGAAAATCATCATTGATGCTAAGAGCTTCGTATATCTTCAGGGAATTGAGTTAGATTTTATTAAAGAAGGTCTTAACGAAGGTTTCCAGTTCAATAACCCTAACGCAAAAGGGGAGTGTGGCTGCGGCGAAAGCTTTACAGTCTAACTACCGAATCTAAATACATGAACTATTTTGAGTTGTTTAGTTTTTTGCCTGAATATGATCTTGATACCGCCTTGTTGGCAGAGCGCTACCGCGATCTGCAGCGGGCGGTGCATCCTGATAAATTTGCCAACGCGAGTGAGCAAGATAAACGCATAGCGGTTCAGCGCGCGGCTCAGGTTAATGATGGATATAACACCTTAAAACATCCCATTCTACGTGCTGAACATATCTTGAGCCTCAAAGGCTTTGATTTGAGTCATGAATCCACAACGGTTAAAGACACCCAGTTTTTAATGCAGCAGATGGAATGGCGAGAATCGCTTGAGGATATCACTGACAGCGATGCTCCTGAGGAGCATATCGAACAGTTACACCACTCTTTTTCAGACTACACGGCTCAAATAAAATCGCAGATGAGTAAACTCATCGACAGCGATAGTGAGCAAGATCTGCTAAACGTTGCGGATATGATACGTAAACTGAAATTTATGGCAAAATTACAAGATGAACTCGCTAGGGCAGAAGACGCTCTTTTTTAGAGGCAATCAATTGTTGACTGGCTCAATCTTGATTGGGCCTTTATTTTTTAAGTTGGATAGATATGGCACTTTTGCAAATTGCTGAACCCGGACAAAGCGCGGCTCCTCATCAACATCGATTAGCGGTGGGTATCGATTTAGGGACCACCAATTCATTAGTGGCTGCTGTACGAAGTGGCGTTGCTGACACCTTACCCAACGAAAATGCAGTCCATGCCATTCCCTCGGTTGTTCGCTACAGCGAGCAGTTGGTGCAGGTAGGTGTGGATGCTGAGCATTTTTCAGCTCAAGATCCGCTTAATACTATCGTTTCGGTCAAGCGATTTATGGGCAGAAGCCTAACCGATATTCAGGCTAAAGAGCAGTCATTACCGTATCATTTCTCTGCCAGTGAAAACGGGTTGCCACTGTTTAACACAGCTGGTGGTCAAGTTAATCCTATCCAGGTCTCGGCAGAAATATTAAAGCCACTTGTAGAACGCGCCGAAAAAACATTAGGTGGGTCACTCGAGGGCGTAGTGATCACGGTTCCTGCTTATTTTGATGACGCACAGCGCCAAGGTACAAAAGATGCTGCTGGCTTGTTGGGCATTAAAGTCTTGCGTTTACTTAACGAGCCGACGGCGGCAGCAATTGCTTATGGTTTAGACTCTGGACAAGAGGGGATTATTGCCATCTACGATTTAGGTGGTGGAACCTTTGATATCTCAATATTACGCTTGAATAAAGGCGTGTTTGAGGTGATGGCCACTGGTGGTGACTCCGCACTTGGTGGAGATGACTTTGATCATGTGTTGGCAGAGTATTTACAAAGCGCTTGGCATTTAAGCGACTTAACGGCTCAAGAACAGCGCGCATTATTGATTGAGTCACGCCGGGTAAAAGAAGCATTAACTGATGACACAGCGGTTACAGCCTCATTGGTGTTAACCAACGGGCAAACGTTTGAGTGCAGTGTCGATAAAGATAAATTCGACGAGATCATCACGCCGTTAGTGAAAAAAACGATGGCGAGTTGCCGCCGAGCGCTACGTGATGCAGGTATAGCCGCCGATGAAGTTCTAGAAACCGTTATGGTGGGTGGTTCTACTCGCGTACCACTTGTACGCGATAGCGTGGCTAAACTCTTTGGTCGTACGCCATTGACGTCGATTGATCCCGATCGTGTTGTTGCGATTGGTGCAGCGATTCAAGCTGATATTTTAGTGGGGAATAAGCCCGAGTCCGATCTGCTGCTTCTTGATGTTATTCCGCTCTCTTTAGGTATTGAAACCATGGGGGGCTTGATAGAAAAGGTGGTTTCACGTAACACCACTATTCCCGTTGCCCGCGCTCAAGAGTTTACGACCTTTAAAGATGGGCAAACCGCGATGGCTTTTCATGTTGTGCAAGGCGAACGAGAGTTGGTCTCCGATTGCCGCTCATTGGCGCGCTTTACATTAAAAGGTATCCCTCCCATGGCAGCTGGTGCTGCGCATATTCGAGTCACTTTTCAGGTTGATGCTGACGGATTATTGAGTGTGACAGCGATGGAGAAGTCATCTGGCGTGCAGGCGACGATTCAAGTTAAACCGTCGTTTGGTTTAACCGATCAAGAGATCGGCACTATGCTAAAAGACTCCATGGCGAATGCCAAAGAAGATATTGAACGACGTATGCTCGCAGAGCAACAGGTTGAAGCCGCACGGGTATTAGAATCATTGTCAGCCGCATTAGGTAAAGACAGTGAGTTACTGTCCCAAAAAGAAGCTGCATTGATTGAACAGGGAATGGCGCATCTTGCTCAAACCGCTGCACAAAATGATGTCAGCGCAATCGAGAAAGCCATAGAGGCGCTTGATGAGGCGAGTCAATCCTTTGCTGCGAAACGTATGGATAACTCTATTAGGTTGGCCTTTAAAGGTCAGTCTGTTGATAATATATAGGTAACGATATGCCACAAATAGTTTTTTTACCCCATGAAGAGTTGTGTCCAGATGGGGCTGTCGTGGAAGCTCAGCAAGGCGAAACGGTATTAGACGTTGCGCTACGAAGTGGTATCCATATTGAACATGCTTGTGAAAAGTCATGTGCTTGTACCACATGCCATGTGATCATCCGTGAAGGGTTTGATGAGCTTGAACCCAGTGATGAGCTAGAAGATGATATGCTTGATAAAGCTTGGGGCTTAGAGCCTGAAAGTCGCTTATCGTGTCAATCTCGTGTACCAGATTGTGACTTAGTGGTCGATATTCCGAAATATACCATCAATATGGTCAGCGAAGGTTAATTCAACCTTGCCGATAAAAAGCCAGTCTTTATGACTGGCTTTTTTGTGTGTTTTACAGCGCTAACAACTATGCTCATGGGTATCAAATTAACCCTGAGGTTGTTATGAAATGGATTGATTCGCTCGATATCGCATTATGTTTGCTAGAAACGTTTCCTGATGTAGATCCCCAGCAGGTTCTTTTTACCGATCTGTTTGATTGGGTCATTGCATTAGAGGGGTTTGACGATGATCCTGAACATTGTAATGAGCGTATTTTAGAGGCAATCCAAAGCCATTGGATTGAAGAGTATTAGGCCAATTTTAGTGATAGGGCTGGCTGTGGGTGATGATTGTTCGTGCAAGATCCCATATCGCCAACAGTGTAATGAGAGGAAAGTCTCATTCATCTTTCTATAAAGGTAGGTTTTTGCCGTTAAATTTCGTATAATCCGCGCGAATTTTTTTAAACCTGTTTATTAAAGGAAGCTAGACATGGCTATCGAACGTACTTTTTCTATCATCAAGCCTGATGCAGTTGCTAAAAACAACATTGGCGCTATCTATAACCGTTTTGAAACAGCTGGCCTTAAAATCATCGCTTCTAAAATGGTTCACTTAAGCCAAGAGCAAGCTGAAGGTTTCTACGCTGAGCATAGCGAGCGTCCTTTCTTCGGTGCACTTGTTGCTTTCATGACTTCAGGTCCTATCATGGTTCAAGTTCTAGAAGGCGAAAACGCTGTTCTAGCTCACCGTGATATTCTTGGTGCAACTAACCCAGCTGAAGCTGCTCCTGGTACTATCCGTGCAGATTTCGCAGAAAGCATCGATGAGAATGCGGCACACGGTTCAGATTCTGTTGCTTCTGCTGAACGTGAAGTTGCTTACTTCTTCAGCACTGAAGAGCTTTGCCCACGTACTCGTTAATTTGAGTATGTTGCATAGCACATCAAAAGGAGCCGTTAGGCTCCTTTTTTGTGTCTATAGATTAAGGTAAAGTCACATCATTGTTTATTTTGTCTAGAGTAAAATCACCCAATGAAAATCGTTGCCGATGAAAACATGCCGTATGTCGATGCCCTGTTTGGGGATCTCGGAGAGATTATTCGCGTCGATGGTCGTAGTCTTCAAGCACAGCAACTGAGTGATATTGATGTGTTGTTGGTGCGGTCAGTCACCAAAGTAAACGCCGGTTTGTTAGCCAGTTGCAAAAACCTTCAGTTTGTTGGGACGGCGACCATTGGTATGGATCATATCGATACCCAGTACCTTGATAGCCGTGAAATTGGTTACGCCAATGCACCTGGTTGCAATGCAACGGCCGTGGGAGAATATGCGTTTATCGCCATGTTAGAGCTAGCTCGGCGTTTTTCTGAGCCATTAAAGGACAAAGTTGTAGGCATTGTTGGCGCAGGAAATACGGGCAGTGCTGTGCAAAAGTGCCTCGAAGCTTATGGTGTCAAAACCTTGTTGCATGACCCTTTTGTTGCGCAATCTGCCGATCCACGAGCCTTTGTTAGCCTTGATAGGTTAGTTGAGCTATGTGATGTGATCTCATTACATGTGCCATTAACAAAAACAGGCACGCATCCTACCTGGTACCTGTTCGACGAAAAGCGCCTGGCTTCATTAAAGTCAGGTACATGGCTGCTTAATTGCTGCCGCGGAGAGGTGATAGATAATCGCGCTTTGATTGCACTAAAGCGTCAGAGAGAGGATATTAAGCTAGTGCTCGACGTGTGGGAAGGTGAACCCCATCCCATGCCAGAACTTGTCCCGCTCACAGAGATCGCCACGCCCCATATTGCTGGTTACAGTTTAGAGGGCAAAGCGAGAGGGACATTTATGCTTTATCAGGCACTAATGGCGCGGTTGGATAAAAGTGGCGATAAGTCAATGGATAGCTTGTTGCCAGCGCTTTGGAGTCATGCCGTTACCTTGAATGAACAACCAGAGGAAAAAGGGTTATTGACCTTGTCACGGTTGGTTTATGATCTGCGTGATGACGATGAATTATTTAGGCAAAGATTCCTAAATAACAATGGGTTTGATCTTATGAGAAAAAATCACAAGCACAGGCGTGAATTTAGCGCCTTAACGCTAGCCAACAATGCGTGTTCTGATGTAGATTGGTTGTCCAATATAGGTTTTTCAGGAGTCGGTCTGTAATTATGTCGCAGGAATATAACGTAGTCGTATTAGGTGCATCGGGTGCCGTGGGTCAAACTATGATTGAGATCCTTGAAGAGCGCAATTTCCCGGTAGCGAATTTGTACCCATTAGCCAGCAGTCGCAGTGCAGGAGATACGGTCACATTCCACGGTAAACAGGTTGAGATCCTTGATGTTGATACGTTTGATTGGTCACAAGCCCAAATCGGCTTTTTCTCTGCAGGTGGTGATGTATCGGCTAAATGGGCACCTATTGCAGCAGAGCACGGCTGTGTGGTGATCGATAATACTTCACACTTTAGGTATGACATTGACGTGCCACTAGTCGTTCCAGAGGTAAACCCTCAGGCGATTGCGGATTTCAGAAACCGCAATATAATCGCTAATCCAAACTGCTCAACTATTCAGATGCTTGTTGCTCTGAAACCAATTTATGATGCCTTTGGTATTTCACGTATCAATGTGGCGACTTATCAGTCGGTATCAGGTTCAGGTAAACAAGCGATTGAAGAACTCGCGAACCAATGTTCTAAGCTACTGCAAGGCTTACCCGTTGAGCCTAAAGCGTATTCTAAGCAGATTGCGTTTAACGTGTTGCCACAAATCGATGTGTTTATGGAGAACGGCTACACTAAAGAAGAGATGAAGATGGTATGGGAAACCCAAAAAATATTTGGCGATGACCAAATTGTGGTTAATCCGACGGCGGTACGTGTACCTGTTTTTTATGGGCATTCAGAGGCTGTACATCTAGAAACGATTCAGCCGGCTGATGCTGAGGATGTGAAGGCGGTGTTACGTGACGCGCCGGGCATTGAACTGTTTGAGTCTGATGAAGAATATCCAACAGCCGTCACCGATTCGGCGGGTAGCGATCCTGTTTATGTGGGACGTGTGCGTAAAGATATCTCTCATGACAATGGCATTAACTTATGGGTTGTCTCTGATAACATTAGAAAAGGTGCAGCGCTTAATAGTGTGCAAATCGCTGAAGTTTTAATTAGAGATTATTATTAACGCCAGTCGCTATAATGTTAATTCGTTGAAAAAGCCTGCTTAATGCAGGCTTTTTTTGTTTTATCAGTTGTTTTTGAATTGTGAATAGTAGCAGGGCACCCATTTCTGGTTTATAGTAATCTCAATAAATACAATTGCCTAAAGCATGCTGTAAAAACACGGCATTACATCGCTTGAAAGGGAAGAAAGGATGAACTTTCGTACATCGCATCTTGTTGGAATTATTGCCAGCGCATTAGTCATTTTAACCTCAACGACGGGCTTATTGTCTGCCGCTGAGCCATTGAAAATCACAGGGCCTGATGGTGAGAGCCGTCAGGTCTTGCGCCAATATGGCCCGACAACTGCCGCGGACACCTTTTGGAGCATAGCTCAAAAAACGCGTCCAGATGCCAGTGTCTCCATTTATCAAGTGATGGCCGCTATTTATGATGCTAACCCTCATGCGTTTTCAAGCGACAACTATAACAGCTTAGAGCGTGGCATGATTTTGTTGATCCCTGCTAAAGAGGTGATGCAAGCAATTCCCAATAGTTTGGCTAAGCAGCAAGCTCAGCAGAGTGACAAAGGTTGGAAGCAAACAGCCAAAAGCCCGGTGGCAAAAGCGGATAATGCCAAGCCTATTCCGGTACCTGAAGCAGTAGTCAATACTCCAGCTTTACCTACGGTCAGTGTTCAAATGCAGCAGCAGGTTGAAGAACTGACGGCCAAGCTTGAAGCGGAACAAGCAAAAAGCTTATCGTTGACCGATGAATTAGCCCGTGCACAAGATAAATTAGACCTTAATAATAATGACGCCAATCAGCTTCAAGGGCGTATTGATGAGTTAACGGCTAAGGTGGCCGAGTTAGAAGAAGCATTACTGATTCAAAAAGAGCAAAAGGCAGTATTGACGTCAGAGTTCGAGGCGTTACGTCAAGAAAAAACCATGGCTCAGGAAGTTGTGGAGCCGCCAAGTGATGATTGGCAAACCATGATGAGCAACCCGCTCTATTTAGCTGTTGCTGCTGCAATCCCGGCATTTTTACTACTAATGGGTATTTGGTTTGCGCTGAGACGTCGAAGTGATAAGCAGGCAAATCAAGCGGGTGAAACAGAGAAGCCGATTGCAGAACCGGCACCTATCAGTGAGGCCAACGAACAGCCTGTTGATGAAGCGTCTGCGATGGCCGTTCACCTTGATACTGAGGATGAATCAGACTCTTTGGATTCATTGATGAGTGTTGATGCCAGTCAATTGGCACCTGAAGCCGACTTAACCGATGACTCTGACCAACTTGATATGGCCCAAGATATGGTCATTGAAGCCGATGAGCCTGCCGAGGATGTTGCTGATGAGGAAGGTCAATCTCTCGATGATCTTTGGGCTGAGGCGATGGGTGAGCAAGAGGAGGATGAGCTTAACGCCAACCAAGAAGATGATTTAGATTCATTATTAGCCGATCTTGATACGCCAGCCGAAGCGGTCGACTCGTCAGCTGAACAAGAAGATGATCTCGACTCGCTATTGGCAGACCTTGATACTCCTGCCGAAAAGCCGAGTACAGCTGCTGAGTCTGAAGATGATTTAGATTCATTATTGGCAGATTTTGACAGCCAGGATACACCTGAAGCCACTGATGACACGGATCTTGATGCGCTGTTGAATGATTTAGACAGGCCCCAAGATAGCAGTGAAGAAACGGCTGTAGAGAGTGAAGCACAAGAGGAAGATTTGGATGCGTTGCTGGCTGAATTTGATCTCCCTAAAATGTCTGAAGCGGCCGCCGATGAGCAAACGGATGAAGATTTAAGTGAGTCGATTGCGGCAGAACTTGATGACCAATCAGAGACATCAGATGAACAGGCTGATCTCGACAGCTTATTGGCTGAGTTTGAAAGTACCGAGATCCCTGCGAGCGACGATAAATCGGCGCTAAGTAGTGATACAGATAATGAAGATCTGAGTGAACAAATTGCCGCTGAATTAGATGCACAACCGAGTGTGTCAGACAGTGATGCCGTCGAGGATCTTGATCAGCTTTTGGCAGAGTTTGAAACGCCAACTGAATCAGAAAGTCACCCGCCTGAAGCAGACAGTGAAGATATTAGCGAGTTAATCGCCGCTGAACTTGATGCTGAAATCGAAGCTGATGTTGTATCGGATGACGATCTGGATAGTTTACTCGCTGATCTGGAACAACCAGCCACTGAACCTGCCACCGAAGCTGATGATACCAGTGAAGTCGTTGAAGCCGACGTAAGTGAAATATCCTCAGATGAAGCTGCTAGCGATGATGAGCTTGATACCTTGTTGGCCGACCTTGACAAGGTTGATACGCCACAGAGCAGCGAAGCCGAGTCTGACGCGCCACTTGAGGCTGATGATGTTGTAGAAGTGGATCTTGCGGGCAGCTCTGATGATGTAGCGTTAGATGCACTATTAGCCGACTTAGAATCTGCAGATGGCGGTGCAGACAAATCCGCGCGTGACTCTGGATTCTTTAACGACTTAAAAGGCAGTAAGCGTGCAGATGAAAATGTGCTTGAGTGGGACAGTGCTGCAATGGGCGATTTGGCACTCGACACGGATACCAAAGCGGTTAGCCATGCGGATGCTGATGACGCAGATGATGAACTATCGCTAAATATAGAAGATGATGACAACCTAACTGTTGATCAAGCTCTGGCCGCGTTAGATGCTCAGGAGCTGAAGAAGCAGCCTGCGCGCGCCGTTAATGAACATGACTTAACTGCCTTTCAACAGGATAATGGCTTTATCGATATCGATAGGTTACTCAACGACGCCGATGAAGATGTGGCTGATGTAGATCAGTATAAAGAGCTCGATGTCGACATGGGAGAACTCGATGACCTAATGGGAAGCGCATCGATGGTGGATGTGGACGACGAGGAGAATTCGGTGAATGCCAAATTAGATCTCGCACGTGCTTACATTGAAATTGATGACGTTGACAGCGCAAAAGCGCTACTAAAAGAGGTCGAACTTGATGGTAATGACCGCCAACAGGAAGAGGCTCAAGGGCTATTGAAGGAGCTTTGAGTCGAGGTTTCTCAAAAAAACGGCGCTAAGGCGCCGTTTTTTATGCGCTAACCGAGGTGGATTTACCTAGAGTTATGCGCCTTTTACTATCCAGTTTGGCGTGTTCGTATGCTAGAATCCCGCGCCTACTACACTACTTTTATGATAAGGGATGGCATTTCATGCGCGTCGCATTAGGTATCGAATATGATGGCAGTCGTTATTTTGGCTGGCAACGTCAAGCTGAAGTTGATTCGGTGCAGCAGCAATTAGAGAAGGCGTTATCAATTGTTGCCAATGAACCTATCGCTATTCAATGTGCTGGCCGCACGGATGCGGGCGTTCACGCGACCGGACAGGTTGTGCATTTTGATACAGACGCCATTCGTAAAGAGAGTGCTTGGACCTTAGGGGTTAATGTTAATCTGCCTGATGATATCGCCGTGCGTTGGGCAAAAGAGGTTGATGACGAGTTCCATGCGCGATTTACCGCAACAGCAAGGCGTTATCGTTACATGATTTACAATCATCAACTTCGCCCAGGCATTCTTCGCTCTGGGGTGAGTCACTACCCAGGTGTGATTGACGAGAACAAGATGCACCAAGCAGCGCAACACCTGCTCGGAGAGCAAGACTTTACCAGTTTTCGTGCGATTCAATGTCAGTCGAATACTCCGTTTCGCTGTGTACATGAGGTCAATGTTACCCGCCAAGGCATGTATATCTGTGTGGATATCAAGGCCAATGCCTTTTTACACCATATGGTACGAAACATTGTCGGTTCATTGTTAGAGATAGGCTATGGCCGTCAAGATATTAGCTGGATTAAGCAGTTATTGGCGCTTAAAGACCGTACGCAAGCAGCGGCAACGGCAAAACCTAATGGTCTGTATCTCGTCGACGTAACCTATCCCGAGCTCCACCAATTACCTAAGCTTGCGCTGGGCCCACTGTTTATGTTGGACTAATTTACCGTTTTCACATTGACAGATAATTAGCGCTTGGTTGTTAGCGGTTTATAACTTTTGGCGACAGTTAATCTTGTCTTATTTGGTCTTTTATAGAGTATTTTATGCATTCACTAAATCATCACTCTAGTCTAGATGCTTGGTTAGCGCATCTAATGTCAATTCACCCCTCTGAAATTGACATGGGACTCACGCGGGTCACTGCTGTCGCAAAAATCTTGGGGTTAACAACATTGACCAACACCAAAATAGTGACGGTAGCGGGAACAAATGGCAAGGGCACCACTTGTGCCATGATAGAACAAGTCATGGCGAAAGCGGGTTGGCGTGTCGGCGTTTATAGCTCGCCCCACCTAATGAAATACAACGAGCGGGTGCGTGTCGAAGGAATCGATGCGAGTGATGAGGCCTTGATTGAGGCCTTTTGTGCCATAGATAAGGCTAGAGGTGATATTTCACTGACATTTTTTGAATACGCGACCTTAGCTGGTTTATATGTTTTTAAGGCCGCAAAGTTAGATTTAGTCCTGTTAGAAGTTGGTTTAGGCGGACGCCTTGATGCCACCAACCTCATCGATGCCGATATCAGCGTCATCACGGCTATCGATATTGACCATCAAGAGTATCTTGGTGATACGCGAGAACTGGTGGGCCGAGAGAAAGCTGGCGTCTTTCGCACATGTCGTCCAGCAATTGTGGGCGACCCAAATATGCCTCAGTCGGTTGTCGACTATGCTAACGAAATTGAAGCAAACCTCAGCGCAGTTGGTTGTGGTTTTACTTATCAGCAGAAAACATCCGATTGGCAATTCTCTGGTCAATCATTATCAATTGATCGCTTACCACTGCCGCAATTGCCCCTGCCCAATGCCGTTACTGCTCTGGCCGTTGTTGAGCAGTTGTTGCCGACGGTTGACCATGACACTGTAAGAGCTAGCCTACAGCAGGCGCGCCTAACCGGCCGTTTTGAAACCTATAGTGAACATCCGTTGATTTTACTTGATGTCGCCCATAACCCTCATGCAGCCGCTTATTTGGCGTCTCGTTTAGCGGCACATAAAGGCCGTCGTATTCTGGCGCTTTGTGGCATGTTAAAAGACAAAGATTGCCAAGCGGTTATCACGACACTTAAAGACTGTGTCGATGCTTGGTATTTCACAGATCTTAACTGTGACCGAAGTGCCAATGCCATTGAACTGGGCAGTTATCTAAGTGGCGACACGCCATCGAACCATTTTGGTTCAATGAATCAGGCATGGCAGGCATTAAATCAAGATATGTTAAGTGACGATGTGGTAATTGTGTTTGGCTCCTTTTACACTGTTGCAGAGTTTAAGAATTTAGATCAAGAGTGAGTGTGAATGTGACCGAAGAAAAACAGAGTCGATTGTCTAGTCAATTCCAAAACCGTCTTGTGGGCGTCATTGTGCTGGTGGCGCTAGGTGTTATCTTTTTGCCTGATATCCTAGATGGCAAGAAGCAGCTTCAAGAGGAGCAGTTTGCCGAAATTCCACTGCGCCCAGAGATAGTGCAAAGTGATGATTTACCGCAACCAATAGAGCTGATTGATTTATCTGAACAAACCGCTCAGTTCGTTGAAGGGGAGCCAACTGAACAAGAAACGGTTGAAACAACGCCTATCGATACAGCAACTGTGTCGGAAAACGCTGAGAAGTCGAGTCCAAGCGAGGCTAAAAAAAACACAGTCAATAATGATGCTAGCCCAGCGTATACATTGCAGTTAGGTAGCTTCAAAAATGCGACCAACGTGAAAGCCTTAGTTAGCCAATTAAGAAAAAAAGGGTTTAGAGCTTATACCATTCCAGTGAAGCCGGTTGATGGTCAATTAACTAAAGTCTTTGTGGGGCCTGATATCTCTAAGACCAAACTGCTTAACTTACAAAAAGAGGTTGATAAGGCCGCAGGGGTGAAGTCGGCTATTGTTGCCTATAACCCAGTGCAGTGAGTCGGTAAACACGCGCGATTGCCTTGGTATTTAAAGCCAACAAATTGTGGGCGTTTCTACACCAAGCCTAGTGATATTGCTAGGCTTTTTTATGTGTCATTTCGCTGCTTTACAGAAAAGTGTTTTTCACTTGTCTGGTAAAATCGTTTCACAAAGATCTGTTTATGTTTTACGGCATTTAAATTGTGTTTTGGGGGTGAGAATGTCTTCAGTCTCTGGTAAGATCGCGCCGTCTTAATGCTAATGCTGGATCACATTATTCAATGGTTTGGATCGATTATGCCATTATCGCTGTCATCGGAGTGTCGACTGTAATTAGTCTACTTCGTGGTTTTGTTAAAGAAGCTATGTCACTTGTGGTATGGTTTGCAGCGTTTTTCGTCGCGAGTCAGTTTTATCAAGACCTCGCCATTTACCTTACCCAGATCCTCGATGAGATGTTAAGGAACGGGGTAGCCATCGCTATTCTCTTTGTTTCGACACTCATTATTGGTGCACTCGTTAATTATCTTATTGGTCAGCTCGTCGCTAAAACAGGCTTGTCTGGTACCGACCGTGTACTTGGACTCTGTTTTGGCGCATTGCGCGGTGCCTTAGTCGTTAGCGCGATACTCTTTTTTATGGATGCTTTTACCGGAGCACCCAATACCGATTGGTGGCGCAGCTCGCAGCTGGTCCCCGAATTTGGAGTGGTTATCCAATGGTTTTTTGACTACGTGGAAAACACCTCTAGCTTTGTACCCAAAATATAAAAATGCTAAAGCATTACTGAAATAGGTCAACCTTTCTAAGAGGTGGCCAACTTTCAATCATAATAATTATCAGAACATCTTAAAATGAGGAAACCTACCCATGTGTGGTATCGTCGGAATAGTTGGCCGGACATCGGTTAATCAGACAATCTATGATGCATTAACTGTACTGCAGCACCGCGGGCAAGATGCGGCTGGAATCGTTACAGTGGATGGTCACGCATTTAGATTGCGTAAGGCAAATGGTCTGGTAAAAGACGTATTTGAACCAAAACATATGCAACGCCTGCAGGGCAACGCGGGTATTGGTCATGTTCGCTACCCAACAGCCGGTAGTTCTAGTGCATCTGAAGCTCAGCCTTTTTACGTTAATTCTCCTTTTGGGATCTCGCTGGCACATAACGGTAATTTGACCAACACCGTGGAACTGCACGAGCGTCTTATTAAGCAGCGTCGTCATGTTAATACCACGTCAGACTCAGAGGTCTTACTGAATTTACTTGCCGATGAATTGCAAACCACTGAAAGCCAGTTTTTAACCGCTGATGAAGTGTTTAATGCCATTACAAACGTACATAAGATCACCCGTGGTGCCTACGCTGTTACCGCAATGATTGTTGGACAAGGTCTGGTTGCATTTAGAGATCCGTTTGGTATTCGTCCTCTGGTATTGGGTAAACATGAAACCGAGCATGGCACCGAATATATGGTGGCATCGGAAAGTGTGGCACTTGATGCTGTAGGTTTCGAAACCATGCGTGATGTTGCGCCGGGTGAGGCAATCTATATCTCACTTGATGGGCAGCTGTATACACGCCAATGTGCCGAGTCACCAAGCTATTCTCCTTGTATCTTTGAGTATGTTTATTTTGCTCGTCCAGACTCTACCATCGACAAAGTGTCGGTATACGGCAGTCGTGTGAATATGGGAACCATGCTAGGAGAGAAGATTAAGAAGCAGTGGGAAGATCATGACATCGATGTGGTAATCCCTATTCCTGAAACATCATGCGATATTGCGCTTGAGATTGCTCGTAATATGGATCTTCCGTACCGCCAAGGCTTTGTGAAGAACCGTTATATTGGCCGTACGTTTATTATGCCTGGTCAGCAGGAGCGTAAAAAGTCAGTGCGTCGTAAACTTAATGCAATCAATGCAGAGTTTAAAGGCAAAAACGTATTATTGGTGGATGACTCCATCGTACGTGGTACTACGTCTGAACAGATCATAGAGATGGCACGAGAAGCCGGTGCAAAGAAAGTTTACTTTGCGTCAGCTGCGCCAGAAATTCGATTCCCTAATGTCTACGGTATTGATATGCCAACCACAAGCGAACTGATCGCTCATGGCCGTGATGCTGAAGAGATCAATAAGCTTATTGGGGCCGATGGCATTATTTTCCAAGACTTAGAGGATCTTATCGAGGCCGTACGTCAGCAAAACCCAGAGATAAAACGTTTTGAAACCTCAGTGTTTGACGGACGTTACATTACCAATGATGTTGACCAAGCTTATTTAGATCATCTTACGCAACTACGTAATGATGACGCTAAAGCTAACCGTAGCAAAGATATCGGCACTAATTTAGAACTACATAACGTGTGTCACCCATAAGGGACAAGGTATACGTATTCTTGAATTAATGTGCTGCTGATGAAAGCACTTGAAAAATCGACTCCTTACCGAGTCGATTTTTTTATGGGGGTCGTATTATCTCTGTTGCGCTGGCCACCGATAAACCAGTACGTGGACAAAATGGATAATTACCGCAAATTTTTATTTTTAAATTATCGATGATGATTTTTTAGTTTTAACGCTAGTTCTCTCATTCTGGTCAACCACTTGTCATAAGAATGACTGGGCCAAGTATGATAAATAAGTCGCTTATCTATTTGTTTATTTTGAAACAAATGCTACGTTTATTGATGTGGTTGCAGCCTGTAACACTTTCAATTCCTCTGGAGCGTTAAATGAAGCATTTGTCTATCAGTACTAAGTTACTTTGGATAACATCAATGCTGTTTCTGGTCATCGTAGCGATATTATCATTTAGCTTATGGTGGTCACTCAGCGACAAAAATGCCCAGCTTGCGGATCAAGTTGAAACTGCATTACATCAAGAGACTCAGCAACGTTTAAGTGCTCGTGCGGGAGAGTATGGTGAACGAGTGGCTGGGTTTATCAATGAAGCTTACCGGATCCCATTTTCATTTGCGGGCATGATGGAGCAAACTGCTGAAACCAAGCCACTATCACGAGAAGGTGTGCTTGAAGCTACCGCAGGGATATTAAAACAGAATGATCAACTGTCCTCTCTGTATGCGCAATTTGAGGTCAATGGCTACGATGGCTTAGACAGTGATAACACCTCAGACCAATCGCATAGTGTCCCTGATGTGGGGACGCTAGAGATCTATTTTACCCGTAACGATGACGGCAGTGTCGAGCATCACCAAGTGGATGATGCGGCAGAAAAGTACATTGAAACCCTCAATGAGTTTGGCATCAGAGAAGCCGAGTGGTATCTGTGTGCTAAGGACAAGAAAAAACCTTGTTTAATGGAGCCCTATCTTTATGAGATCACACCGGGTAATAACGAGTTGATGACATCATTGACCGTACCTGTCGTGGTCAATAATCAATTTATAGGACTGGTGGGGGCCGATTTAAACCTACCTATTTTTCAAAAAATGATCGACGAGCTTTCCAATAGCTTATATCAAGGCAAAGCTAAGGTGACACTATTAAGCCAAAAAGGCTTGATTGTTGCCGCAAGTCATTATACTAAAAAAGCACGACCGCTAGCAGAGTCGATACCCGCGTCTCAGGCGACCCAGTACCAATCACTACATAAAAATGGTGGATACCTCGACAGTGGCGATAATATAGTTGTTGCCTATCCTATCGCTATTCCCGTTGCGGGGGCTGAGTGGTCTTTAATTGTCGAAGTGTCGAAAGAGGATGCATATAAAGCTGCCATGGCGATGGATATCGCGATGCAAGAGATGGCTGCCTCCTTAGGGAGTTTATTGCTCATCGTTGGTAGTATTGTGTCTGTGATTGCGGTGGTGACCATCAGCATAGTGATCCGCAGTATTATTGCGCCGCTCAAGGTGATTCAAAGTCGGGTTGAAAACTTGGCGAGTGCCGAAGGTGATTTAACTCAGACCATTACGGTTGAGTCTCACGCTGAACTCATTGCCTTAGGCAGCGGTATTAATGGTTTTATTACCAAGCTAAGGTTGCTTATCGCGGAGCTTAAAGAACTTGCTGAGCGCTCTCAAGGAGAGAGTCAAACCGCAGCGGGTATTGCCGAGCAAACTCGTGAGAGTGTGAATAGACAATACAGTGAAATAGAGAGTGTTGTTACCGCGGTTAATGAGATGAGCGCAACAGCGCTCGAAGTTGCTAAGGCTTCTGAGCAGACTGCGATGGAAACCGAAGCGATGACCGCGAATGTCAAAAGTGGCGAAGAGAGCTTAAGTCAGGCGATGAGTTATGTGACACATATGTCGCAAGAGTCATTGCTTGCTAAAGAGGCGGTCAGTAAGGTTGCAGAAAGCAGCACAAACATTAGTAAGATTCTTGAAGTAATTAGTGCGATAGCAGAGCAAACAAACTTACTAGCGCTGAATGCGGCGATTGAAGCCGCTCGTGCGGGTGAGCAAGGGCGTGGCTTTGCTGTGGTGGCCGATGAGGTTCGGGCATTAGCTTCCAAAACTCAAAGCTCTACCGATGAGATCAGTAAGCTGATTGATTCGCTGCAGCGGGAAGTCAACAGCGCGTCTAATATCATAGACCAAGGCGTTAATGGGGCACAACGGGCGGTAGAACAGACTGAGATGGCGTTAAGCTCACTCAATACGATAGTTTCTCAAATTGAGGAGGTCTCGTCCCAAGTCACTCATATCGCGACGGCAGCCGAGGAGCAAAGTGCTGTCACCGAGGAAGTTAATCGTAATATAACTGGTATTTCAGACTCTGCATCGGAATTGGCGCGTCTTGCTGATGAAGCGCAAGCTAGCAGCGTCAGTTTGGCCGATCTCGTCGCGCAGCAGCATCAGCAACTTGGTAAGCTCAAGACATAATTGTGATTGAATACACAGACGATTAACCCTTTAGTCGACAAGTAAAGCCCATGCTCATGATTGAGCATGGGCTTTACTGTTTATGGTTTTCAAAAGATGGCATGCTCGTCTTATCAACGAAAACCCGTATCCCATCATTGGGTCTTTGTGTTGTTAAAGGCATCCGCAGATAACGCAAACTGTCAACGGTAAATATCTAATAAAGCGTTGGTTTTACACTGTTGTCTACCCTTGCAGTGTTTTGGGCTGGTAAAAAACTGTGCTGGCAGAAAGCACAGCACAAATTAAGCAGATGCTCACTTCACTGCAATAGTCGATGTCGCGGTAACCACATCGGTTACATAAAGCGTCGCGATCAGCCAAGAGACGGTAAGCCTATCAATGAAAATGACCGATACGCTTAAAAATATTCGACATCAGCTGTCAAATCATCCTTGATGAGCCATCAGATTTCTGAGGTGGTTGAGTTAGCCGCAGGAGAAGGTGCTGAACGACGTATTGTGGCCATTTCTGAAATGGCTGAAAACAGCAGTTTAGTGTCACAACGCGCCCATAATGCAAGTGATGAAATTCATTTATTGACCCAATATTTAGGCGTTGCAACGGCAAAATTCTTTATATAGCTTAGCTGTGTTAGCGAGTTAGACAAGATGTACTCCCCATACGAGTAACCAAATTGAAAACAGTAGGGTAATGGTGCAGCGATTGATACTTTGCTTGATAAAAATGCCGATTAAGGTCGCTAGGGTCGTCATAGGAATGACTAGCGTCACCAGCAGTGACTGAGTCCAAGGGCTAGTATCAATTAGCGGTACAACAAGCATAAGCAAACCACACGTGGCGAGGAACTGATAGATCACCAATTGGTCCAACCGGGGTTGATCAGTTAGTACAGGGGTTAGCATGGTCATGTCCGTTAAGTCGCTTTAAGAGATGCCTACCATACCTGCAAATGATAATGGTTCTCAACTGTATTTACATTGTCAGATAAATATCTTTGCTAATGTAATCATCGCAAGCAGGGTTTTACCAAAGAGCATATAGCATAGATCACTCTGACAGGGACTCGTCTTATTATGGTGCTAAGACGCTAATTAGCGCGAGCTTGTGTTTGCAGTCTCACAATTCCTAGGTTAAAGTTACTGGTAATTTATACAGTGATTGTGCCAATTTATGATCTTATACATTGCCGAGAAACCCAGTCTAGGGCGAGCCATTGCCGAAGTGTTACCAAAACCCCATAAAAAAGGGGACGGGTTTATCACCGCCGCAAACGGTGATTGTGTTTCTTGGTGTATTGGTCACCTACTTGAGCAAGCTGAACCTGATAGTTACGACCCGGCGTTTAAATCCTGGAAGTTCGAACATCTACCTATTATTCCTCAGCAATGGAAAATGAAGCCAAAGGCTAAAACCAGAGGCCAGATAACGGTATTACGAGGCTTGGTTAAACAGGCGAGTGTCTTGGTTAATGCAGGTGATCCTGATCGCGAGGGACAGCTACTGGTTGATGAGGTGATTGCCCACTTAGGGGTTAAAGGTGACAAACTCAACCAAACCAAACGCCTACTTATTAGCGACCTTAACCCACAAGCGGTAAAGCGTGCCTTGGGTCAGCTACGTAGTAATCGAGAGTTCATTCCATTATCAACCTCTGCATTAGCCCGCGCCCGTGCTGATTGGCTCTATGGCATGAATATGACTCGCGCCTATACCATTCAGGGGCGTAAAGTGGGTTATCAAGGGGTGTTATCCGTTGGGCGGGTGCAAACACCTCTGCTCGGGTTAGTCGTTCGCCGTGATGAGGAGATTGCCAATTTTGTTAGCAAACCTTTTTATGAAGTACTGGCCAATTTAACGACCGATAGGGGCGAGGCATTTCAGGCCAAATGGCAGCCAAGTGAAGCATGTCAGCCCTATATGGATGAAGATGGTCGGGTGCTATCTAAGAAGTTAGCTGAAAATGTTGTCAATCGCATTAGCCAGCAACAGGCCGTGGTGATGGATCTGCAAAGCAAAGATAAGCAGCAAAATCAGCCACTGCCGTACAGTTTGTCAGCGCTGCAGATAGATGCCGCAAAACGCTTTGGCATGAGCGCTAAAACAGTATTGGATACCTGTCAGTCCCTTTATGAAAAACATAAACTCATTACCTATCCTCGTTCAGATAGCCGTTACCTGCCTAAAGAGCAGTTCTCTTTAGCGTCAAAAGTGGTCGATGCTGTACTTAAGGGGGCCAGTGAATTAGTACAAGGCGTTGATGCACCCAATTGCAGCATCAAGTCCAAAGCCTGGGATGATAAAAAGGTTGATGCTCATCATGCGATAGTTCCAACTGAAAAAGTGGCCAATCTGTCTAGCCTGACTCAAGGTGAAAAACAGATCTATTTGCAGGTCGCACGTCAGTATTTAGCACAATTTTATGGACCATATCAGTACCATGAAACACAGGTCGTTGTGGATGTTGCTAATGGTCGATTTACCACCAAAGCTAAACAAGACAAAGCGTTAGGTTGGAAAAAGCTGTTTCCACAAAGAGGTAATGGTCAGTCAAAAACTGATGATGACACTGAGTCGCTGCAACAACTGCCACCGTTAATTACAGGGCAATTGCTTCAATCTGGTCAAGGCGAATTAGTAGAAAAAAATACCCAAGCACCGAAAGCTTTTAGCGATGCGACTTTGTTAGCCGCAATGACAGGGATTAGCCGCTATGTGACAGATCTTGAGATTCGAAAGATATTAAAAGAGACTGACGGCTTAGGCACTGACGCCACCAGAGCAGGTATTATTGAGTTGTTGTTTAAACGGGGTTTTTTGCAGCGACAGGGGAAATCAATTGTCGCAACAGAGGTGGGTAAGGGATTGATAAACAGTTTGCCACTTTCTGCGAGCACCCCAGATATGACCGCACTTTGGGAAAGTCATCTTAATGCAATTAGCCGTAAAGAATCAAAGTATCAAAGCTTTATGACCCCATTAGTCACCTCGCTTACGCAGCTCATTGAGCAAGCCGGCGCGCAACTGCCGACATCATTACAGGGGGTAAAGAGCACGGCTGCACCGTTTAAAAAGCGTCGTTATAGTGGAAAAAACTCAGCGGCTAAATCTGGTGGACAAAGCTATACTAACGCCACAAAAGGACGGCGAAAAAGGCCTGCTTAAGGTTGCTGGCAATCGTCTTATCCGTTAGCCAGTACCTTTAAATTGATTGCTAATAGGGTCGTAACTAAAGCCTGCTTCACTTAATTTTTGCTCTAATAGTTCACTCGCAATATCAAGCTCATAGTAAAGTGCTTCTCTGTCGTGGCAGTGCAAACGTAATTGCTCGTTGACGATGCCTAACAGCACATCGCCACTAAGCTGAGACAATTGATAGTCCATTGTGGCGGCTCGCTATCTAGTTGGCTGTTGTTTAGGTGTAGCCCAGTAGGTAGCGGGATGCCAATATCTTTAGCGATTTTGTTGCAGATTATCCTGCACGCAAACTTAATATATCTGCCAAAGCAATTGGTTCCGGGTACTGGCGAAACCCAGTATCTTGTTGATCAATGGCATAGATTGACATCCTATCAGCCAGCTCATTACCCTCAATGCCAACATGTGCGGCTACGTGAGAGATTTTCAGTTGTGACTTGATGTCATCATAAAGCGCATGGGCGGTTTGAATAATCGCGAGATTGGCGATGTCGCCAGCGGTTTTTCTTTTCCAACCTTTGGCTTTCCAGCCATAAGCCCAATTGGTGATACAGTTTAACGAATATTGCGAATCACTATGGATATGAACGCTATTTCCTATATTCAGTTCAGTCTTGGCCATCAGTAACGCTTGATGCAGGGCGTTGAGCTCAGCGGTATTGTTGGTACCGTTAGCGTTATATAACCCATACCACAGCTCTGCCAGCACTCCGCGTCGGTATAGCGCTAGGCCTGAGCCAGCTTTGCCTGGGTTGGGCTCACATCCGCCATCAGTATAAATGTCAACATCACTGTCCGGTAGAGCACTGCTATTCGGTTGTGAAGCTTTTTTTGATGAGACCTTACTCTTTGAATTAGTGCTTAAATTCGCCCCTTTACTAAAGGCAGCTTTTGCTTCAGCTTCTGTGCTAAATGATTTATAACGTGCGCCTGCAAAACCGTCGACTAAGGCTTTAGTTTGCGGCCAGCTGGTGAAAATGCCTGTTTCACGTCCGGCCCAGACTACATAATATTTGCTTGCCATCTTATCCTCTGATTATGGATGTCGTACGCTAAGTTGTCTTGCCGCAATGGGATCGGCGATTTAGCGTTTACAGTGCTGAAGCAGCTTGATAAAAAACTCACTGCCTTTTCGCTCAGCAAAAGTGATATTGCGCTCGGGAATAGACTCAGGGTCATCAAAGCTGGCTAATGCTTTTTCCATGCTCACTTCTCGAATGATATGCAGCGTCGGGTAGGGGGCACGATTGGTAAAGTTCGCTGCGCTGTCTTGTGGTTCGCCATCGAAGCAGTAGTCTGGATGAAAGCTGGCGAGTTGGTAAACGCCTTCGTAATCTTGCTCCTGCAGCAGATCCGTCGCTATATCTACTAAGTCGAGGTAGTCATAAAAACCTTCAAAGCCTGTAGGTAATACAAATAGCGTGGTTTCAACTTCTGGATGGCTATCCAAAAACTGACATTCAACGATGAGAGCTTCTAATACCTCTGTGAGCTTACGTTTATCAATGACGGCATAACGTATGGTTTGACGTTCCACTTCTTGGCGAGCAAAAGGGCGGATGTTGTATTTCATTATTACATCTTTAACCCAATTTTTAGTGTGTTGGGCTGCCATTTCCAATTCTTTTTGGGTATCGCTATCGGGAGCCGTCATCGATTGTCCTACTAAAATCCCGTTAATTTGAACCGATCATAGGGATGATAGAGAGGACAAGCAAGAGCGCCATGGAAATGTTGAAGATCTTTTGCTGGCGTTGATTCTTTAATAGGCGTTTTAATGCCACGCCAAATCCCAACCAGATTATAGCGCAAGGAAATGCCACGCTGAGAAAAACCGTGGCAATAAGTAGCACTTGGTCCAGCAGTGGTTGATCCAACGAGGTGAAGGTTGCCACTGCACCGACAGCCATTATCCAGCCTTTCGGATTAACCCATTGAAATGCTGCTGCTTGGAAAAAATTCAAGGGTTTGGCAGTTTGTTTACCATCCATCTTGCTACTGCTATTGGCGATGAGCCAAGCTAAATAAAGTAGATAACCGATACCGACATATTTAATGATGAGATGCAAAATAGGATAACTGTGAAACAGTGCGCTGAGGCCTAACCCGATGGCCAGTACCATACAGGGAAAACCAATACAGATCCCGCTTAGGTGAGGCAAGCTTGGTCGAATGCCAAAATTGACGCCTGATGTCATTAACATGATGTTATTAGGCCCAGGGGTGATCCCCGATGAAAAGGCAAACAAGGCGATAGCAAAAATGAGTTCTATGGACAAGTGCTTCACTTTCTATTGAAATTAAAGTGACATCATCGCTGACATTTTTTCAACAGACCAGAAAAAAATACTCATCATAAATATTTATCTGTAAACCCTTGATAAATATATAAACTTAATGGCAGTAATCGTTGCCATCTTGGCAATCTTCCATGATTCTCCCGTCAATAAAGCTTGCAATGGGATACTGTATAAAATATAACTTGAGCGTAACATCTTGTTAACCTATCTCGGCGGCAGGGTGTGGAACACCGCAATGCACATGCACAGAGAACGCGTGGCATTAGTTAAAAACTGAGTAATGGCAAAGCCCAAATAGGCGTTGTCGGTCAGGAGACCAAGATGAAAATAGTCAAATCTAGAATCACAAACCGTCATCGATTTCGACAGTCAATAATTGCCATGGCATGTTCTGTAGCAATTATGCCTTCTATGGCTGCACTGGCGAGTGAACACAGTTCGCTTACAGCACCGACCCAACAGATTAACCCCAAAGAGCAAACGGTTACCAGCAGTCAAGCACGCTTTAATAAAGAGGCGCGTAAACCCAAAGGATCGAGCCGTTTAGCTCACCATGTGCCAACACTTGAGAGTAAAAGTAAAACGGTTACTGGTCTGCCTGGTATGGTTGGCGCTATGGGCGTTGGAGGCCCTGAAGCAGAAGTTGACCCCTGTAATGGCTATAGCCAATTTGATGGGCTAACAGGGCAAGCGTTATATGATTTTGTCCGCCAAGCTGAGTTCTCTTGTATATCAGAGCTTTATTCTAAAAACGATGCCACATCGATTGCCGCTTACCAAGCGCAAAATGTCATTGATGTAGCTAACCTTGCTAAAGCCAATGCGGCCACCTATGACAGCACTAGCGGCAGTGAAATGCTTAACCTGTTTTATTTCCTTCGCGGTGCGTTCTACATTGAGTACTACAATGACGGGCTGACTTATAACGACACACTGCCTGCCGATGCGTTACGTGACCTGCTAATCGAGTACTCTAAGAATCCAGCAATGTCAGATACTGGCGCCATGCAAGGTAATACTCTGCAAGAGTTCTTTATCTCTTGGGACAGCGCTGATAGTTTTTACGAAGCGGTTCCTGCAATCACTGCCTATCTCAACGGATTCAGTGAATCCCACTTGGCGGAAAGCCAGCACCGCTCGGCATTAACAAAGGCGTTAACTACCCTCTATAATGGCAATTGGGATGCGACATACACTAAAGCGTCAATGGAATATGATGCGTTGCGTGCAGCATTGCTAAAGGTCGCGACCTCTGATTACATTATTAACTCGGCCTATAACTGGGAGTCCACTGACGCCTTTCATGAGTTCGGTCGTTTCTACGAATATCAAGAGTATTGGGCTTTACCTGCGAGCTTGAAAACTGATTTAAACAGCGGTGTTCAAACCTACATGAACAAGTTTGAACGTCTCTCTAAAGAGTGGGCTGATGCTGCCGGCTACCTTGACTATTACAATCCAGGGCAGTGTGAGGCCTTTGGTATCTGTGGTTGGGCCGATGAACTTGAAAATACTGTGCTGTCTATACAGTACAGTTGCAGCGACACCATCAATATTCGTGCGCAAGAGATGAGCAATGCTGAGTTGCAGCAATCGTGCGATCTCATGGGTGGTGAAGAGATACTATTTCACGACATCTTAGCCACGGGGAATCAACCGGTCGCAGATGATCTGAACACCAATCTCGAAGTTAATATTTTCAACAGCTATGATGACTATGATCAATATGCGGGCACTATTTTTGGTATTAGTATCGATAATGGTGGTATGTATCTTGAGGGCACGCCATCACAAGTGGGCAACCAAGCAAGGTTTATTGCACACGAAGCCACGTGGACCGATGAGGTGTTGGTTTGGAACTTACGCCACGAGTACGTGCACTATCTTGATGGACGTTTTAATCAATATGGTGCATTCAATTACTTCGACATTGATACGGGGAAATCAGTTTGGTGGTCTGAGGGGTTAGCGGAATATATCTCTCACCAAAATCGCTACGATGAGGCGGTGACTATTGGCCGCAGCCAAGCATTTACCTTAAGTGAAATCTTGTCAAATACCTACAACAGCGGTACTGACAGAGTGTATCGTTGGGGCTATCTTGCTGTGCGCTTCTTGTTTGAGAACCATCGTGCCGATGTAGATGCGTTACTCGTGCATGCTCGGGGCGGGGAGGCAAGCGAGTGGCTGAACTACATTAATGACACCATAGGAACTCAATATGACAGTGAGTGGAACGCATGGTTACTGACTGTTAGCAGCAACGATACCCCGCTTGATGGCGGTGTCGTGGTGCCGCCGCTCGATAGCGATGGTGACGGCGTTGCCGACAGCGATGATGCTTTTCCATTTGATCCAACAGAAACCCTAGACAGTGATAGCGATGGGGTTGGTGATAACCGCGACGCATTTCCACTAGATAGTAGCGAAACCATTGACAGCGACGGTGATGGTTACGGTGATAACAGCGATGCTTTCCCATTAGATGCAACAGAGTGGGCCGATGAAAATGGTAATGGTATCGGTGACAATGCTGACGCCAACAATGGTGGCGGGACAGAACCGGTTGAGCATTGTGGTGCGACAACGCTCAACGATGGCAACCTAAACCAAGAGCAGGTCGAGTGTGTGTCAGGGGCGGGGACTAACTACTTCTACACATACGTCGCTGCCGATAATACTCAGTTGTACATTTCAACTGCGGGCGGTAATGGTGATGTAGACCTCTATTTCAGCCAAGATACTTGGGCTGGGGCAAATAGCTTTACGGCTAAGTCAGTGACCTCAGGTAATAACGAGTTGATTGATGTGGTGGCTAACCGTGGCTGGGTCTATGTATCCACCTCTACAGCGCAAGCGTTCGATGGTGTTAGCTTAAAAGTTAGTTTGACAGCGCCAGCTACAGGTGGTGGCAACAACGGTGGCACAACGCCTACAATCGTCAGCGATGCCTGTGTAACCTTGAGTCCATATAGTTACGGTGGATTAGCGTTTGGTGAAGCCATCTGTATTGCCGACGGTCACTCAAGTTATTACTTTTATGTGCCAAGCGATACGGCGTCTATTTCGATTGACTCCGCGCATGGAACGGGCGATGTGAACCTCTATGCCAATGGTTCAACATGGGCAAGCCCTACGAGCTTTGACGCTAAATCGGAGAACAGTGGTAATGTAGAATCGATCACAGTCACCTCACCGAATGAAGGTTGGTATTACATTAGCGCAGACGGTGCCCCATCGAGCAGCGGTGCTAGCTTAGTGGTTAATGTCACACCTCAATAATCGCTAAAGTTGTGTAACAAAAAACACCGACATCATTGTCGGTGTTTTTATTGGGTGCATGCTTCTTGGCCAGCTTTTAGATGAGCCTTTTGGTGTTGAATAACTGCACAAGCGAGCATTTCATTATTCATTTGTCTTGAATTCGTACTCAGAACGCTCTAGGCCAATCATTTGCTTATATCCTTCGATATAAATAGCGACCAAGCAGCCATGAAAGCGCAACCGCTGAGAAATAGAGATTGCATCTCAGTCAGGATAGGTTAATTTTGAGTGAGCTAAACTGTGCCAAACAGACAAGAGGGAAGCTTTATCTATGGTGAACAAGATATTAATGATGGTCGTAGCACTGCTATTGACAGCCTGTGTAACGCAGGATGATGAGCTTATGCCTCAATCTGATCGCACCACAACCGTTGCGACAGGTGATTTAAGTTTTATCAGCGCCAACACAAAGCGATTTGCGTTACACCCCAGTGTTGCCACCGTTAAAGTCGACGAGCGTGTAGACAGCGATAAGTTAAATGTCGCGATGCAAAGTGCATTAATAAAGGTGATGCAAGATAAGGGCTATCAGCAAGTTACGGCTCAAGATTCGCCTGATCTCTTGTTGGGGTTTGGTGTGGCACTTGGCTCTGAGATGAGTGACAAAGAGATCCTTAAAAGAGCGGGGTTAGTCGCGGGCTTGTCGGAGCAGGGCGTCGACATGAGCCAGTATGAGAAGGGATCTGTGATGTTGGTGATGTTTCAGCCTTATCAAGCGATGCCTGCATGGCGTGTATTAACTCAAGGCTTTACTGATTTAGCCCATCAAGATGGCAAGCGTCAACCGCGTTTAGAATCATTAGTCAATGCGATGTTGAAGTCGGTACCAAATCAAGATTAAGAGTCACAGATTGCGAAAGGCTGTCGATTAGCGCGAAAAAAGCAGGGGTTGTTCAGTGTGCTAAATAGGTAAATTTGAGGGTTAAAATCAGTATAAACAATCCCTAAACCGGTTAATTTAGGCAAGCGCTAACGGCGAGTGATGCTGTTAACGCTTGTTATAATTAAAGACTATGAGGCTTGGCTTTCGACCGAGATCTCATAAGCGGTGAACTTTCTCAAATTGATCACCCCTGTATCAAAAATCAAGTACTGCCCCTTAATCCCCTCTAATTTACCGGTAACTACCGGTTCCTTATCAAAGTTGTACGAAGCTATTTTGGTCGGAAATTGCGTGACAGGATAGTCAATTTCCTGAATGTCGCCTTTGAGTATCTCAATCGCATACTCACCATGCAGCATAGCTAGCTCATGGATTTTACTTTCAATTTGCGGCAATAACTCGGCTGCCTGGGCAACAAGATCCATTGGGTCAGCATTACCTTTTAACATAGTGCGCCAATTGGTTTTATCGTTGATCATCTTAGCGAGTTCAACTTCTACTAACCCAGATAGTTGTCTGCTAGAGACCTTTAAAATGGCCAGCCCTTGTGTAGCTCCCTGGTCGATCCAGCGGGTAGGTAATTGAGTATGACGTGTGATACCCACTTTTAAGCCCGAAGTGTTTGACAAGTAAACATAATGCGGCACAAAACAGTTTTCTTCTCCCCATTGTGGCTCGCGGCATGTGCCTTCGGCGAAATGGCAAGTTTCCGGTTTCATGATGCACATGTCGCAGCTGGCGAGTTTGCGCATGCAGTTAAAGCAGTGTCCCTGAGAAAAGCTCTTTTTGGTTTTTTTATTGCAGTTGCAGCAATAGATATTGCCGCTGTGGGTGAGAGTGACCTGTTGTCCGATCAATGGGTTCATCTCGATAAGCTGTTCGCCGAGCGGTAGCTGATACTGGACTTGATTGTTGTTATCTAGGCTAGCGCGCATTTTCTTTATTGTGCCGATGAGCGGGGAGTTGTGCATGTTTGGAGTCCAAATAGGTATAGAGCAGGTGAAGCTTTATTTTCAACACCTTATAAACAATAATGCAGAGTATATCAGATTGTTGTTGTTAACTTTGATAGATTTAACCGATTGCAAGGGCAGAATAATGAATCGTTCTGTCCTTGCCATAAGGTGTAACAGTCGATTAGATGATATCAAGCACGACATCATCGCCGAGTTCATACAGTGCCTGAGTCAGTTGCTGCTGCGCGGCATCGTCAAGTTGGTTTAGACTAAAGGTGGCTCTAAATAGGGCTACTCCGGTATGACTTGCGCTCTCATAGCAGGTCGATAGTCGTTCGATATTGATACCTAAGTCACTAATCTTATTTGATATTTGGTGAACTAACCCGGGCCTGTCATAGGCCACCAATGAGTAGTTTTGGTAGGTCTGTGGGGCAATCGCTTTGGTCGTCTTAGCATAGGTAAGCGTTAACCCCTCTATACACTCCAAATTTTCTAACAGGGTTTCCCAATTCGCAGCGGGGACTTCGAGTAGTAGTATGGCAGCGAAGAGACCATCGATATGACGTAGCTCTGAGTCTAACCAATTCCCGCCATGGCGACTGATAACATGGGCTATCTGTTCCACTAATCCTGATTTATCGGCGACTTGCAGTGTCACTAAATATCTTAACATTTCGCTAAAGCTCCATAAGTTGTTTAATATCGATGACATTTATGCGTTGTAACAATAGTGTCATCTTTGCGTCATATAATCCCAAAGGTCAGATAAAGGGGTGTTTTGTTTCACTATAGTTAACATAGCCGAAACGACAATCCCAGTGAAAAACTCCACTGAACAATAATTAACGAGGTTTTTAATGGAAACTCAGGTAACCCAACCTGGTTCTGCTGCATCACAGTTGTTGATGGGGAAAGGCTCAAGTCGCAGAGCATTTAAAGATAAGTTGACTCAAGCCGGTGTCACGTTGGGCGGCACTATGGTTTTTGTCGCATTGTTGTTGATCTTTTTCTATCTGCTCTATGTAGTTAAGCCTATTTTTGATGGTGCAGATGTCCAGCCGATAATGAGCGTCGAGTTACAAAATAACGATGTCGCCGCGTTAATGGTGGGAAGTGATGAGCAAAATGAGATTATTTATCGTGTAGCCGAAAATGGCAAAGTGGCTTTTTATCAATCGGCGACTGCTCAGCTATTGATGGAAGCAGAAGTTGAACTGCCTGCCAATGCCCAAGTGGTTAGCAGCGCTACATCAATGCCTAGTGAGCAACGATTTGCATTTGGCCTATCGAATGGCCAAGTGGTGATAGCTGGTATCAATTTCTCTGTTACTTACCCAGATAATAAGCGGGTGATCACGCCAAGTCTTAGGTATCCACTGGGCGTGACACCTCTGAGTGTTGACGGTTCAGGCCATAGTTTAAACCAACTCGCCTTCTCTTCGAGTTCTGACATGATGAGCTTTGCGTATCAAGACGATAATAAGCGCTGGCATCTTACGCGTCATGAAGGTGAAGAGAACATGATGACAGAAGAGGTTGAGTGGGTGGCAACCTCAAGTGTGATTGACGATGCGCCGCAACAGGTCAATCAACAATTGATGACTCCCGACCAACGTCAGCTATTGCTTCGCGCAGGGGATCGTCTCTTTGTTTACGATATTCGTGATGCTGACGCAGTAACCTTGGCGCAAGTGATTGAGTTAGATCGTGCCAAGACCCGAGTAAGTGATGTGGCATTGCTGGCCGGAGCGAGTTCAATCCTAGTCAGTTGTGACAATGGTGTTGTTGTACAGTACTTTCAAGTCAATGGTGATACAGGTCGTCAATATCAAGCCATTAGGGACTTTAAAAACTCTGCTGGCGTAAAAAGTATCGCCAGTGAGTTTTATCGTAAGAGCTTTGCAACCATAAGTGAAAGTGGCGAGTTAAACTTGCTCTACACCACTAGCCAACGCAAGTTGTTTACTGAAACGTTTGATATCAAAGCACCACAGCAGATGGGATTTAGCCCTCGCTCAAATGCTTTAGTAGTAGAAGCGGGGGGACGTTTACACCTGCTTTCGGTTGAGAACAGTCATCCGGAGGTTTCGTGGAGTGCCATGTGGAGCAAGGTATGGTACGAAGGGTACCCAGAGCCGCAATATGTATGGCAGTCCACGTCAGGTTCTGATGATTTTGAAGCCAAGCTGAGCTTAATGCCATTAGCATTTGGCACCATGAAGGCGGCGCTTTATGCGATGTTGTTTGCGACACCTTTGGCGATTGCCGGGGCTATCTATACCGCCTATTTTATGTCTCCCAAAGTGCGCGCCGTCGTCAAACCTACTATTGAGATCATGGAAGCCTTACCCACCGTCATCTTGGGTTTCTTGGCGGGTCTTTGGTTAGCTCCGCTTATTGAAGACAACCTGCCCGGGATTCTCGTGCTGCTGTTTATGCTGCCAATAAGTATCTTAACGTCTGCATTTGCGTGGCATAAGCTACCTGGTCGTTGGAAACAGCGTTTACCAGAGGTTTACCAGGAGTTGATGTTACTGCCTGTTATTATCTTTGTTGGCTGGTTCTCTTTCTATATCAGTCCGACATTGGAACTGGCCTTATTCGGTGGTGATTCACGCATGTTCATTACCAATGAATTGGGCATCACGTTCGATCAACGAAATGCGCTAGTGGTTGGTATCGCTATGGGCTTTGCGGTCATTCCAACTATTTTCTCGATTGCCGAAGATGCTGTGTTCTCCGTACCGCGTCACTTATCCAATGGTAGCTTGGCCTTAGGGGCGACGGATTGGCAAACCCTGACAAGGGTGGTGTTACTCACTGCGAGTCCTGGTATTTTCTCTGCAGTAATGATGGGGTTAGGTCGTGCGGTGGGTGAAACCATGATTGTGCTGATGGCAACCGGTAATACCGCCATTATGGAGTGGAGTGTGTTTGAAGGGATGCGGACACTTGCGGCGAATATCGCAGTAGAAATGCCTGAATCGGCGATTGGTAGTTCACACTATCGGGTGCTTTTCCTAGCAGCATTTGTACTGTTTATCTTTACCTTCTTCTTTAACACCATTGCTGAAGTGGTACGACAGCGTCTACGTGAACGCTACAGCTCACTGTAATGGAGGCCAGTATGATAACAATTTCAAGTATTTCGCCTGTGACCTTAAGAGGCTTATGTAATGGGTAATTGGTTTAAATCGGGTTCCCCCTGGATCTGGATGACAGGCGGTGCTGTCAGTATTAGTTTGATTGCCGTATTGGGTCTGCTGCTGTTAATTGCGTGGCGCGGTTTAAGTTACTTTTGGCCAGCCGAGATCTACCAGTGGGAGCTGGTGGACCAACAAGGTGTCTCATCAACCATCATAGGTGAGATTTATGATCGAGAAGAGGTGCCGACAGAGCGACTTATCTCTGCAGGTCACAAGTTTAAACAAGACCCTGGCGAGATGGTCACCCGTTACCTGATTAAAACGGGTAACCGTGAGTTTGTTGGTTTAGATTTTCGCTGGGTATTAGCCACTGATATCGTTTCTCGCTCTAAGCCTGAGGATGTGGCTAAGATGGAGCGAACTAAAAATGGCGATTTCTATGGTTATCCATTGGCGATTATCGAAGATGGTAAGCGTTTAGCATTAGATGATGTAGAGGCGTCGTTTGAGGAACATATCGAGCGCGCGGTTGAACTAAATGATCGTGCCGTTGAACTGCAAAAACGTGAGATTGGTGCCATCAATTATCAGCTTGAAAATCTGCGCCTTAAAGAGCGTCGCTACGAGTTAGATAATGCCTTAACTGACAGTCGAAAACTTTCGCTGCAAGCAGAACGCGACAAGCTGCAAGCCGATTACCAGCTGCTAGAAGATGAATTCTTTGCCCTGCGCCAAGAAGCGGCTCGTGACTCGGTGATCATTCGAGATATGCGCGGTGAAGAGGTGACCTTAAGACTCGACAGTATTCTTGATGTGACCTATTCAAATCATCTTGGCATTTTAGGCAAGGTGGGCCACTGGTTCGCAGGCATCGGCAATTTTGTTAGTGCCGATCCTCGTGAAGCGAATACCGAAGGTGGGGTGTTCCCTGCGATATTCGGTACCGTCTTTATGGTGATGTTGATGGCCGTTATCGTGACGCCATTTGGGGTGATTGCCGCCATTTATCTGCATGAGTATGCCAAAAAAGGTCCTATCACTAAAATGATCCGCATTGCGGTGATTAACTTAGCGGGTGTGCCATCAATTGTTTACGGTGTATTTGGCCTTGGCTTCTTTGTATATATGCTCGGTGGCTCACTCGATCAGTTGTTTTACCCAGAAGCCTTGCCAACACCAACATTTGGCTCGCCAGGGGTTATCTGGTCGGCGTTAACTTTAGCCATCTTAACCTTGCCGGTAGTGATAGTCTCTACTGAAGAGGGATTAAGCCGTATTCCAAGCTCTGTGCGTCAAGGCAGTTTAGCGTTGGGGGCAACGAAGGCTGAGACGTTATGGCGAATCATTTTGCCTATGGCGAGCCCTGCCATTATGACCGGCCTCATTTTAGCAGTTGCCCGTGCGGCAGGTGAAGTCGCCCCGTTAATGTTGGTCGGTGTGGTAAAACTTGCCCCGACACTGCCTATTGATATGAATTTCCCATTTGTGCATTTGGAACGTAAGTTTATGCACTTAGGTTTCCATATCTATGATGTTGGCTTTCAAAGCCCGAACGTAGAAGCGGCTCGTCCGCTGGTGTATGCCACCTCATTCTTATTGGTGTCAGTGATTGTCAGTTTAAATTTAACGGCCATTGCTGTTCGTAACCACCTGCGTGAGAAGTATCGCTCGTTAGAACATTAACCCTATATTTAATACGCCTGAGCATGGCTCAGGCGTTAATAAACAGATATCCTGAAGTGATTAGGAAACGTTATGATTTCGATAGATAAGTCGGTAATGAAAACAGAGACTTTAGATTTAGACAACTTAAGCCCTGAGCAAACGGCGTTAGAGATCCGTAATCTGGATCTTAAGTATGGCGATAAACAGGCACTGTTCGACGTGTCGATGAAGATACCTCAGAATAAGGTGACTGCTTTTATTGGCCCAAGTGGCTGTGGTAAGTCGACCTTACTGCGTTGCATTAACCGTATGAATGACTTAGTGGATAATTGCAACATTGGTGGCGAAATTCTGCTCCATGGGCAAAACATCTATGACAAGAAGGTTGATGTCGCATCACTGCGCCGCAATGTTGGTATGGTATTTCAGCGTCCTAATCCTTTTCCTAAGTCAATTTATGAGAATGTGGTTTATGGTTTACGTCTGCAGGGGATCAACAATCGCCGTGAATTAGACGATGCCGCCGAACGTTCATTACGTGGCGCTGCGATTTGGGATGAAGTGAAAGATCGTTTGCACGACAATGCATTTGGCCTCTCTGGTGGTCAGCAGCAGCGTTTAGTGATAGCACGGGCGATAGCGATTGAGCCGGAAGTCTTGTTGCTCGATGAGCCAACATCAGCGCTGGATCCTATCTCTACACTGACGATTGAAGAGCTGATCACTGAGCTAAAGTCAAAGTATACCGTAGTGATCGTGACTCATAACATGCAACAAGCTGCACGTGTGTCAGACCAAACTGCATTCATGTATATGGGCGAACTGGTCGAATACGCAGACACCAATACCATCTTCACCACGCCTAAAAAGCGTAAAACTGAAGATTACATTACTGGTCGTTATGGCTAATCACCCGACACTAAATTTGAATTGATAAGGTTAATTTTTAATGGAAAACATGAATTTAAATAAGCATATCTCTGGTCAGTTCAATGCTGAGTTGGATGATATTCGTAACCGCGTGTTGGCGATGGGTGGTTTGGTTGAACGTCAGTTAGAGCAGTCTCTCGACGCTCTGGGCAAGCTGGATGCCGATTTGGCACAAAAGGTCATTGATGGCGACCATACAGTTAACGGTATGGAAGTGGCTATTAATGAAGAGTGCACACGCATCATTGCTAAACGTCAGCCTGCGGCAAGTGATTTACGTTTGATCATCGCTATCTCGAAAACCATTGCCGATTTAGAACGTATCGGTGATGCCTGCGTTAAAATTGCCAACGCGGCTCTTGATAAGCGCTTGAAAAACCAGCAGCCGCTGCTAGTGAGTATCGAAAATATGGGTCGCCATGCGACTCGTACCTTGCACGCTACACTGGATGCCTTGGCGCGTATGGATGCCGAAGTGGCGATGGAACTGCATAAAGAGGATGCGAAACTCGATAGTGAGTATGAGGGGATCATTCGTCAGTTGATGACCTATATGATGGAAGATCCTCGCTCTATCCCTGAGGTATTAGATGTGCTGTGGGCGGCGCGTGCGGTCGAACGTGTGGGCGATAGATGTCAGAACATCTGTGAATACATCATCTATTACGTTAAGGGTAAAGATGTACGTCATACCTCTTATGAAGAGATGAAAAAGATCTAAGCTGTTCACTATTGAGCAAGTATTAAAAGCAGCACTTTGTGCTGCTTTTTTAGGTTTACGCTCTGGAGAATCTGGTCGTACTTGATGATATTTCAGGTAAAGATAATTTTATATAATTTGTTGTCTTGTCGCAGTTCCTTGCGAAAAGTCATTATAAAATCCGCCGCGACGTTCACATAGTTAATAACTAAATTATCCCACCTCAACAATTGAGTGTGGAGAGTGAAGAGCGTCAAGTTGGGCCTAGTCTAATCGTGGACTAGGCCTGTTTTCGTTATGCGAGGCGTTATGGCGATAAAATCGAGTATCAATCCACCGGTTTTCTATTCATCGGTATTTCTTATTTTTTGTATGGTGTTTGTTGGGGCTGTGTGGCCAACGCAAGCACAAGTTATATTTAAGTCCGTTCAACTATGGCTAGAGGTGAAGACTGGCTGGCTATATATCTTAGGTGTTGCAATATTTCTAATATTTATCATTTTTGTGATGATTAGCCGATTTGGTGATATCAAATTGGGTCCTGACCATGCTGAGCCCGATTACAGTTACAAAAGCTGGATTGCCATGCTGTTCTCTGCCGGCATGGGTATAGGCTTAATGTTTTTCGGCGTCGCAGAGCCTGTCATGCACTTCTTGGCCCCGCCTGATGCAACACCTGAAACTATTCAGGCAGCAAAAGACGCAATGAAGATCACTTTCTTCCACTGGGGCATACACGCTTGGGCGATCTATGCTGTCGTAGCCTTAAGCTTGGCGTATTTCTCTTATCGCCATAAATTACCCTTACTTCCTCGAAGTGCATTATTTCCGCTGATTGGCGATCGTATTTATGGGCCAATCGGTCACATTGTTGATACGTTTGCCGTATTAGGCACTATGTTTGGTGTGGCAACGTCATTAGGCTTTGGGGTGCTTCAGGTTAACTCAGGCTTGCATTATCTATTGGGGTTACCTATCTCGACTAGCGTTCAGGTGGTGTTGATTATTTGCATCACCTTAATAGCAACGGTATCTGTATTCTCAGGCCTTGATAAAGGTGTTAAGCGATTAAGTGAATTAAACCTTGGGCTGGCGGTGCTGTTGTTAGTCTTTGTATTGGCTTTCGGTCCCACCGTCGCATTGCTGCAGGCATTCGTGCAGAACACCGGGGCCTATTTAAGTGACATTGTCGGTAAGACCTTTAATTTGTACGCCTACGAGCAGAAAAATGACTGGATTGGTGGCTGGACACTACTTTATTGGGGGTGGTGGATCTCATGGTCACCATTTGTCGGAACGTTTATTGCTCGGGTGTCTCGTGGCCGTACTATTCGCGAGTTTCTGATTGGGGTGTTATTTGTTCCCTCGGCATTTACCTTTTTATGGATGACAGTATTTGGTAATACGGCAATCGACGCAATCATGAACCATGGTGCGGCCTATTTGGCCGATGCGGTGTCATCTGACGTGTCAGTAGCCCTGTTTAAGTTTTTTAAACATATGCCAGCATCGACACTTTTGTCGACGATTGCCCTATGTTTAGTGGTGACCTTTTTTGTCACCTCATCGAATTCAGGCTCATTAGTGATTGATAACCTCACCTCTGGTGGTGATGCCAATGCGCCGGTATGGCAGCGTATTTTTTGGGCGTTGTTGCAAGGGCTCGTGGCGTCGGTGTTGTTAATTGCGGGTGGCCTACAGGCGCTCCAAACGGTCGCTATCGCGAGTGCGATGCCCTTTTTATTGGTGATGATGTTGATGTGTTTTGGTTTGTTTAAAGCATTACAGGATGACTGGTTAAAAGTGAACAGTGTTCAATCCCACAACACCAGCGTCCAATATGCAAAAACGAATGTGAGTTGGGAGGAACGCATTGATGTATTGCTATCACACCCCAGCCATGAACAAGCACAACAGTATTTAGAAGCGGTCGCAGGGCCCGCCTTAGCTAAAGCGGAAATGCGCTTCGTGGAAAAAAATATCCGCGCCCAAGTGCTTGATATTGAAGACCGGGTTCGCTTAATTATTAATGAAGATGAGCAGCATGACTTTGTCTATGGTCTGCGGGTACGTGCTTATACTATTCCAAATCCTATTGAAGCTGAAATAGAAACGGGAGACACCAATTATTTTCGGGTAGAGGTGTTTCTTGAGCATGGTGGACAACATTATGATGTAATGGGGTACACCGAAGAGCAATTGCTAGCTGACGTCGTGACTCAATATGAGCGTTATCTTCATTACCTGCACTTGTCGAGTTCAGAGTATTTAAGGTCCGAAAGTTAGGTATTTCACTGTTAAAAAACGCCCCGTCGCTGAGATTGGGCGTTTTTTGTTTGCGCTGCCAAGCAACTGTTATTATGCTTGCGGGCATTGATGATGTTTTTAGAGAAATTATGTATGTCTGTAAATCAAGGTCAGAGTAAGTTAGATAGAGTGCTTGCAGAGGCTCGTGAGTATAAAGCTAAGCGGGAAACGGGTTATCGTGAACAAGCATTAAAGCTATACCCCTGGGTGTGCGGGCGCTGCACCAGAGAGTTTACGCACTCTAATTTACGTGAGCTGACGGTACATCATCGGGATCATAATCACGACAACAATCCCTCAGATGGTACAAATTGGGAGCTACTTTGTCTCTACTGTCATGATAATGAGCATGCAAAATATGAAGAGCTTATTCAGTATGGTGCGACGACAGAAACCAAAGTGGAGGCGGCCACTTATAACCCTTTTGCTGACTTAAAAGGGATGATGAATAAAAAGTAGTCGTTTAGCTGTTAGCGCCGTTTAGGCGCTTTTCAGCGGCTAACCATTTTGCTCGGCTGATGATCTGGCTATTTTCGCTCTTCGCCACAACCGCTTTGCGCTGTATAGCGTTGTCACAAATTTGCTGTTGTTCCAGTTCACTGGCTTGGCTCCAGCCAACGATCTCATCGATTAATCTAAAACAACCCATACAGATGTCATCATCATTAAGGCCGCAGCGCGCTACACAGGGGGATTGCATCTTTTGTGATACTCTTTCAAAGGTGAAACGGCATTTTACGTTAGCCCCCTGTTTGATTCAATACTGTGTTAAACACAGGTTCACTCCTTTGCGTGATAGAATTTTTTGCCGACAGTTGCTAAAATGCAAATAGTATTTTATTTATTTATTTCAATGGATTGTGAATAAATTTGAGGTGATGTTATGGGGTTGAATCGAAAGCTGGTGTTAACGTTAATGATGTTAGCTGCGTTATCTGGCTGCTCACTGCTTGAGGTTAAATTAGAGAGTGGCATTGAGCCACTGCCTAAGGCGCAGTTAAATATGCGCGTATTTAGCCGAGATTTTAGTCAAACATTTTATAGCGAAGTTGAGCGCAGTGCCGATCAGATTGCACAGTTGACGACAGGGGCAGAGCAAGTGCCTATGTCGTCTGCGGCTATCTCACTTAAGTCCAACACTTTGATGTGGAAAATTAACAGTGAACAAGCATTGCAGCGCACGATTTTTCAAGCATCACCAGTGGCTGCAATGGTGGATACTTGGGTGCTTAATGCGCAGATGACAGAGTATTTCAGTACAGGCGCAGGTAAGGCGCTTTTTGGCCTGCAGCAATCCATTGCTATCGACGCGAGTCAAAGATTGCTGCATAACTTCGAACGCACCATTCAGGGATTTGTTACCCCAGAGGAATTCAAAAAATATCAAGCTTTTATCCAGCAGCATGTAACTGAAAACCCACTGACTGATATCAGTTTTTCTCGACGTTCGGCATTCAACGATTGGTTGGCGTTTAGAAACATTAATGAGTTTGAAGCGGTCACAACATTCGGCACCGTGCCTGAGGTGATGAGTGATATTTCCGATCGCATGGCAATGATTGCAGAGCAGATGCCTAAAATACTCGGCTGGAAAGCTGAACTCTATGCGCTGCACTCAAATATTAATGCCGATGAGATCCAAAAAACACTTTCGAGCATCAGTGATACCTCCGCACGCTTTCAACAGCTTATGGCAGAAAGCCCAGAGCTAATGGCAACACTGGCGGTTGATTTACGTCAAGAGTTGAGCCCGTTGCTGACGCAGTTAAGTGAATCGACTGACGATAAGTTGGCCCAGTTATCTATTGAACGTCAAGCGTTGGAAGTGATGGTTAAAAATGAACGTCTAGCCCTTGAAGATATGGTGGCGCGCGAACGTGTTGCCGCGGCCGCTAATTTAGATGAAATATCTAAAAATACCGTTGAAGTGGTATTTCAGGAGCTAACTAAGACGCTAAAAAGTTTGATTTTGTATTTTGTGTTGTTTCTCACCCTGGTGTTTTTTGCGCCGTTGGGACTCGGGGTTTGGTTAGGTAAACGAATGGCGTTAAAGAAGGCTAATAAGGCTGTGATGAGTTAGCCTTGATGGGGTGAATACGTTTAAACTAGTAGGGCGCTTTTTAGCGCCTTATTTTTTTGGGGTAAAGCAGTGTCTTATAGTGAACAATTTCAACGAATCGATGGCTTACTGATGGCGAGTCGCGCATTGTGGCAGGTTAAAGCATTTGAGTGTATCGATCTGCCTTGGCGAGCGGCGTTCCCCGAGTTAGCTAGACAGGTTTGGGCGATTGAAGATGATTTGCTTGACGATATTGATGCCGACCCACAGCAGTTAATGGTTCACTTACTGCCAGCTCTTCAGCGCGATTTAACTGCGACTAGACAGTGTTGGCCGCTCGATATGCTGACAGCAAAAAAGCCTCAACAACATGATGTTGATGAGCTGCTAGTGCCAGGCTTATCTGCAGCTGAACAGCCCCATTTTAGTGCCCATATTAAAGGGCGTAAATGGCAACAGATTGTGTCATTTTGCAATGGGTTAAAGCATAGCAATACCGAGGTGCTAGAGTGGTGTGCGGGTAAGGGCCATCTAGGGCGCTTAATCGCTAAAGCGCAACATAGAGCGGTCACCAGCATTGAGTGGCAGCAAACCTTGTGTGATAAGGGCACGGCGTTTGCCAAGCAATGGCAGCTCCCACAACGATTTGTCTGCGCCGATGCATTTTCGCCGCAAAGTGGTGCGTTACTCAAAGTCGACCAACAAGCAGTGGCCTTGCATGCCTGCGGTGATCTGCATGTGGCGCTGCTGCAACATGCGGCAAACGTGGGGACAAAAAGTGTGGTGATCTCCCCATGTTGTTACCATCTCATACGCGCAAAGACCTATCAGCCGCTGTCGCAGCAAGCTAAGGCTAGTCAGCTGACTCTCAGTAAGCACGACCTACAACTGCCATTGCAACACAGCACTATTGCTAATGACAAAGCGCGCAGCCTGCGATTGCAAGAGGTGGCTTGGCGACTGGGTTTCGATGCATTGCAGCGCGATGTGACCCAATCAGGCTGCTATTTGCCGATACCGGCGATTAAACAGAGTCAACTCAGTGGCTCTTTTGAGCAGTTTTGTCAATGGGCTGCGGCGCAAAAGCAGCTTGTATTGCCACCAACTTGGTCTGCAAGTCACTATCAGACGATAGGATTGACTCGGCAGCGATTAACCCGCCGTATCGATCTAGTCGCACACTTATTTCGAGCGCACTTGGAGCGCTGGTTGATCCTCGATAGATGTTGCTTTATGCAGGAGTCGGGCTATCAAGTGAGTCTCAGTGAGTTTTGCGCACCGCATATCAGTCCCAGAAATACGTTGATCTCGGCCACTTGTTTAAATAGTGAACGAAATGGTGCGGTTGAGTAAGTAACAAACTGTTTAGAAAGCATTAAAACTTAGTTTGCAAGGTAACCTAAGGGTAAACAGCTTAAGGATTAGATACTGTTTTGTGGCTTTATGTCGAAAAAAGCCGTCATATCGAGGTTTTCTATTGAATCATGAGCGGTTTCTTGCTCAAATGTCGGGTTAACAGTGAATAATAATAATTGTCGGCGCGTTCGGTGCTGACTAATTGAGCGAAATAAAACGGTTTCATGAAATATTCTCGCGTTTTTATAAATAGTCTGGCCTATGAGCTGGCACCTGAAGTGGTTTCCACTTCAGAGTTAGAATCCCGATTAGCCCCTTTGTATCAAAAGTTTAGGATCCCTATGGGGCAACTAGCTGCATTGACGGGTATCCACGAGCGTCGCTGGTGGCCAAAAGGACACCGTCTATCCGATGGCGCCTTGGCGGCCGCACATAAGTCGATAGAAGAGACGGGTATACAAGTGAGTGATCTTGGTGCAGTGGTGTATACCGGTGTTTGTCGAGATCAACATGAGCCAGCAACGGCTTGCCGCATTGCTGCAGAGCTTGGGGTATCTAAGGATACCGCTATCTATGATATCAGTAACGCCTGCCTAGGTGTGTTATCGGGTATATTAGATATTGCCAATCGTATTGAGCTTGGCCAAATTAAGGCTGGTCTTGTGGTCTCTTGTGAATCAGCACGCCATATCGTTGATATCACTATCGACAACATGCTTGCCGAACCCACCATGCAAAATTACGCGCAATCCCTAGCGACGCTGACAGGCGGTTCTGGTGCGGTGGCCGTGTTATTGACTGATGGTAGTTTACCCTTGAAGGGTGAGCGTCAGCATCAACTGCTGGGAGCCAGTCACCTTTCTGCGCCACAACATCATAATTTGTGCCAGTGGGGTCTGCAAGAAGCGGGTCCTCAACTCTATCGCGAGTTTATGCGCACCGATGGCGTGGCACTGCTTAAAGAAGGCGTTGAGCTTGCTCGTCATACTTGGAGCCACTTTTTAACCCAACGTAATTGGTTGGTGGAGCAGGTCGACAAAGTGATCTGTCACCAAGTGGGCGCATCGAATCGTAAACAAGTGTTAAACGCGCTTAATATCCCGCAAGAGAAAGAGTTTCCTACTTATCAGTTGCTAGGCAATATGGGCACGGTTTCACTGCCTGTAACAGCCGCTATGGCCCATGATCAAGGCTTTCTGCGTAAGGGCGATCAGGTCAGCTTTCTCGGTATTGGCAGTGGTTTGAACTGCATGATGTTAGGACTTAAGTGGTAATTCACCACCCTTGTTAATCTCGAACGGATTTTCCCCTCAGTGAGCGCATTAACGGCGCTCATTGAGCATAATAATGTAAATAGGAAAGGTCATGCTGGATACGCTATTTCCCTGTACGCGTCATTTTTTCGATAGAAATGGTCACAAACTGCAATATGTGAACGAAGGTGAGGGTGAGCCTGTTGTCATGGTGCATGGCAACCCAAGTTGGTCTTTCTATTATCGTAATGTGGTGGCGGCATTAAGTGCGACCCACCAGTGTATCGTGCCTGACCATATTGGTTGTGGGTTATCGGATAAACCCGATGATAGCGGTTATGACTACACCTTAAAAAACCGTATTGACGATCTTGAAGCCTTACTGGATCACTTAGATGTTAAGCAAAACATCACCTTAATCGTTCATGATTGGGGCGGTATGATAGGTATGGGGTTTGCGGCGCGTCATCCTGAGCGGATTAAAAAATTAGTGATCCTCAACACGGGGGCATTTCATCTTCCTCAAAGTAAGCCGTTTCCATGGGCATTGTCTATCTGTCGCAATACCTTGTTAGGGACAGCGTTGGTAAGAGGCTTCAACGCGTTCTCATCCATTGCATCCTATGTTGGCGTCAAACGTCAGCCTATGCCTGCTGAAGTGCGTAAAGCTTATGTCGCACCTTTTAACTCGTGGGCTAATCGCATCTCAACGCTGCGATTTGTACAGGATATCCCGCTTAAACCGGGAGACAGAAATTATCAACTGGTATCGGATATCGCCGACAGTTTGGCACAGTTTAAAAACGTGCCTATGATGATCTGCTGGGGATTACAAGATTTTGTGTTTGATAAACATTTTCTTGATGAGTGGAAGTTACGTTTTCCGCAGGCACAAGTGCATGAGTTTGCAGATTGTGGACACTATATTCTTGAGGATGCCAGCGAGGAAGTGGTCGGTCATATTAAACAATTCATGACCCAATAACATAATGGCGAGGTTGACGCTCCATGTCTGATTATCACATCAAGGGCGCCAATCTTTGTCGCCACCTTAAATCTGCTGCGCTCAATAGTCCTGACAAGCTGGCTGTTGCAGTGCAGCAGGCTAAAGGGCTGCCGCTGTTACAAAAAAAACTGACTTATCAAGAACTCTCCTTTGCCGAGCTGGATAGGCAAAGTGATGTATTGGCACAAGCGCTCAATGGATATGGTATCCATCGTGGTATGAAAGCCGTGTTGATGGTCACACCCAGTATTGAGTTTTTTGCACTCACTTTTGCGCTATTCAAAGCGGGAATCATTCCTATCCTAGTTGACCCAGGTATGGGCGTTAACAACCTTAAACAGTGTTTCGAAGAAGCGGCGCCAGATGCCTTTATTGGTATTCCTAAGGCCCATCTTGCAAGACGTTTATTTGGCTGGGGCAAGGCGTCGGTTAAAAAGTTACTGACAGTGAATGGCAATGCTTTTTGGGGCGGTGTAAATCTCACTGAGTTAGTGGCTCAACATACTGCGCACGCAACCTATGATATGGCGGAGTTAGACCCGGATGAGATGTGCGCGATTTTGTTTACCAGCGGTAGCACCGGCACACCTAAAGGTGTGGTGTATTCCCACCGCATGTTTGAAGCGCAGATCCAAGCATTACGCCATGATTATCAGATAAAAGATGGCGAACGTGATCTCGCTACTTTTCCGCTGTTTTCACTCTTTGGTCCAGCATTAGGCATGGCATCAATCGTACCAGATATGGACGCCAGTAAGCCTATTACCGCTAACCCCGATCACATCTTTGCGGCGGTTGAGAAGTACCAGTGCACCAATATGTTTGTTAACCCTGCATTGATCGAGCGGTTAGGTCAAGCAGGCACTATGGCCAATAGTGTGCACTCGTTGCCCAGCTTACAGCGGGTTATCTCGGCAGGAGCACCTGCAACCATTCCATCGATTCAGCGCTTTAGCCGAATGTTGGCCGATGGGGTTGATGTACTTAACTCCTACGGTGCCACTGAATCTCTACCTTTGAGTAAAATAGCGAGTGAAGAGCTGTTCAGTACCACGGCCGTGACCGACAACGGTGGTGGGATCTGTGTTGGGCGCGCCATCGATGGTGTTGATATTGCGGTGATAGCTATTACTGAGCAGGTGATCACCGAGTGGGATGATGCGCTAAGGCTCCCTGAGGGCGAAATTGGCGAGATTGTCGTTAAAGGGCCAATGGTCAGCCGCAGTTATTACCATAGAGACGGGGCAACCAAGCAGGCTAAAGTGCCGGGTAAGGGGGGGGTATTTATCACCGTATGGGCGACTTAGGTTATCTGGATCCGCAGGGCCGTTTATGGATGTGTGGCCGTAAGGCGCATCGTGTTGATGCTCAAATAAACACTCGGAAGCAGCGATACTTCTCTATACCTTGCGAGTGGATATTTAACACCCATCCCATTATTAAGCGGTCTGCACTCGTGGGAATAACCGTTAAAGGTCAGCCCACTCCGCTGGTGTGTATTGAGCTTAAACAGGGAGTGAACTGCAATGAAAGCGCCAAACTATACGCCGAATTAACGGCACTGGCCGAGCGTTACCCTCAAACGCAGGGGATTAGTCGTTTTCTTATTCATCCGGATTTTCCGGTAGATATTCGCCATAACGCTAAGATTTTTAGAGAAAAGCTCGCTGTATGGGCACAGAAAACCCATAAAGAATAGGAGTTTAAGATAATGACAACGACATCGCCAACAGTGTCACCGCTATCGGATAATCTAGATGATGCATTATTGCAATTTCACCCTTTAGAACGGCAAGCTCTGGCCACCTTGGCAAGCCAGGTATCGAGAGTGTTTGTGACCGGTGCAGGCGGGTTTTTGGGTAAAGCTATCTGCCAACGTCTGGTCGCTGCGGGTATTGCCGTAACGGGCTTTGCTCGGGGAGATTATCCTCAACTTAGGGCGATGGGCGTTGATATGGTATCCGGCGATATTGCCGATGCAAGTGCAGTGAAGGCGGCGATGACAGGCTGCGATCTGGTGTTTCATGTAGCCTCCAAAGCCGGTGTTTGGGGCAGTAAAGCCAGTTATTATTTGCCCAATGTTGACGGCTGTCGTCACATTATTGATGGCTGTAAAGCCCATCACATTGCTTCGTTGGTGTATACCAGTACCCCAAGTGTCACCTTTGCTGGTGAAGACGAAGCGGGCATTGATGAAAGTGCTCCTTATGCCTCTCATTATCTGAACTATTATGGTGAATCCAAAGCGATAGCAGAGCAGATGGTGGTAGCCGCTAATGGTAACACCTTAGCCAATGAGGCCAGGCTGAAAACGGTTTCTTTGCGCCCACATCTTATTTGGGGGCCTGAAGACCCGCATCTGGTACCCAGAGTGATTGAGCGTGCTAAAGCGAAACGTTTAAAGCTCGTCGGCAGTGAAGATAAGTTAGTCGATACCATTTATGTCGGTAACGCCGCCTACGCCCATATTTTAGCGGCGCTGTCTTTGTTACAAGAGAACAGCTTGGCGGCAGGTAAGTGTTATTTTTTGAGTAACGACCAACCAATCACTATGGCTGAAATGCTTAACAAAATCTTGGCCTGTGCGTCGCTGCCGCCTGTGAGTAAAAGAGTGCCGTCAAATCTTGCCTATGGTGTAGGCGCACTGCTTGAGCATGTCTATCGACTATTGGGTAAGTCGAATGAACCCATTATGACGCGCTTTGTCGCTAAACAGCTTTCAACCTGTCATTATTTCGATATTTCGGCGGCAAAACAGGATTTAGGTTATCAACCCATAGTGTCAATTGATGAAGGGATGCAAGCGCTAGCCGGTTGGCTTGCCGCTCACTAAGCCCTATATTAGGGGCTGGGTCTTGTTGAGAGCAAGGTTACGGAGAACGACTATGCGTTTTTACTACTCATCAATTTTACTCCTGTCAGTACTGACAGTACTGACGGTGTCTAGTGCTATAGCACACGGGCGTGTTGAGACGCTTGATGGGGCATGGTCGCTGCAGTCGGGTAAATATTTAGATGAAAATCAACAGTGGGTGGATTACCAAAGCCGCGGGTTAACTGCGATTAAAGTGATTGCAGGGGAGTATTTTAGCTTTACGACTATGCAGCAAAGTGAAGCTGCCGCGCCCACCTTCTGGGCTGCGGCAAGTGGTCGCCTTGTCTATGATGGCACGACATATACTGAATACCCAACGCTTAACTCATTCGACGCATCAGCATCATTTACCTTTGAGTATCAGTTAGAAGTGCTCGAAAATGGTCAAATAGCGTGGCATACCAAGCGTATTGAGAATGGTGAGCTGAAAGAGCTTGAGGTGTGGTTAAAGCGTTAGTCGATTACCGCTTTCGTTATTCGGTTTCTAAACCACGGATCATCACAGCGGCAATACAGTCGTAATAGTGGGACCAAGCTTGCTCTATCTCCTCGTTACACTGCTGCTTAAGTGTATATTGGATTGACAATAGTAAGGCATTTTTTACCACTTTAAACTGGCCGATATTGACCCCAAAATTTCGGTGTATTCTACCAAGTTGCAATAAAGATTCTTCTATTGTTTCAAAATCATTAACTTTATCCACTGCAGTGGCAATAATTTCATTAAAGTGCTGCTCAAACACATTACGTTCATTGACGAACATAGGGCGAATCAAGGGGGCTAGCTCGAACAGGCAATCATAGAAGATGGCCGCAAAGTTGCTGGTCGCTGACGTGATCTGGGTGTAAGACTGTTTGATCAGTTGTTTTTCATTGTTGGTCAGGCTCATATCTCTCCTCAATCCTTGTGAGACGGTAACAATCAGTTACTCGTGGAATTATAGACCTACTTCCATGTTTTTATTAAATATATGCATTAGCAATACTGCAACCACGTATTGAATCAGTTAAGCTAGCATGATTTAGTATGATAATGATACTCATCATTGACTTGCGCCACACGCGAACATAAGGTCACAGTGGTGCTTAATGACGCAGCCAATCGTGGCGGTTTAAGGGGTAATGTTGGCTAGGCAAACATTCAATGGATGAAACTTATTTCTTTTTTGGTGAATGGCAGATAACGCCATCGGCTAATTCATTGCGGCGTGGCGATATCCTTAAGCAGCTCGAGCCTAAGGCGATGGATGTGCTGCAGCTTCTGTGTCGTCACGATGGTGAAGTGCTCAGTAGCGATGAGATTGTTAGTCAGTGTTGGCCCGCATCTGAGGTGGGCGACAATCCCCTACATAAGATCATCAACCAACTACGCCGTGCCTTTGGCGATAACGCCACCAATCCCAGTTATATCGAAACCATCCGTAAGCGCGGTTATCGTACTTTAGCCAAAGTCACGTTTCCCGTTGGCACAGAACAAGCCGTCAGCGAGCAGAGCTGGCATGCTGGTTCGCCTTTTCCAGGGCTACAAGCTTATGGTCCTGAGCATGCAGCCGTATTTTTTGGTCGTAGCGATCAGGTAACGACCTTGCTAGACCGTATAGCGCAGCAGATCCAGTTTGGGCGCGGGTTTTGTCTGGTACTGGGGCCTAGTGGTAGCGGTAAATCATCTTTAGTTAACGCAGGCATCATGCCCAATTTGATGGCCCAACAGGGCTACAATGGTCTGAAGGCAGTCTCTTACGCTTGTTTTGATTTAGCTGATGCTTCAAGTGAACAACTGCTGCTCAGTCTTGCCAGTGTTATGCTTGACTGGGAACTGGCCGATACCCCGGTATTTGATGGACTCAGCAGTGACACTTTAGCGCAGTTATTGCGCTCAAATCCGCAATCTGTTGTTGATTGTTGCCAGGCTGCACTAAGGGAAAATGCTGATCACTTATCGGTTTTGGCCCTGTTTATTGACAGGTTAGAGGTGCTGCTATCGTCACCACTATTTACGGAGGTTGAAAGGCACCTGTTTATTGAGTTAATTGAACTGTTTGCCAGTTCCGGCTGTGTATTGGTTATTAGTGCTTGCCGTAACGACTTTTATCCTCTGCTGGTGGAATACCCCAGCTTAATGGCGGGTAAATCTCGAGGTGCACATTTTGACTTGGCGCCACCGAGTCGCCATGAGTTGTTGCAGATGGTGCGTTTACCTGCCATTGCGGCAAATCTAAATTGGGAGTTTGACCCTCTTAGCGCCACGCCGCTGGATGAGCTGTTATGTGCCGAGGCGGCGGGTAATCCGGACACCTTGCCCATGTTGCAATATATGCTGCAAGCCTTGTATTTACAGCGTAGTGACGATGACCAGTTAAAAGCTAGTGTTTATCATCAGTTAGGCGGGATTGAAGGGGCCATTGGGAAAAATGCCGAAGAGGCGATAGCAGCGCTGAACCCTAAGCAACAAGCATGCTTACCCAAAGTGTTATCCCTATTGGTGACTTTAAGAGAAGATGAAAAGTCGATCACCAGTCGCAGCGCGCGCTGGGCGGAGCTCGCCAATGAGTCGGAGAAACGTTTAGTACAGGCGATGGTCGACAGTCGTTTATTTGTCTCTCACCTTCAACATGGTGAGGCCTGTTTTAGTATTGCGCATGAAGCGTTATTGCGCTGCTGGCCGCGTGTCACCGCATGGATAGAGGCCCATCATGACAGCCTTAGCATTAAAAGCCGTTTGTTCCACCTGTCCCAGCGCTGGTTAAGCGAAGATAAACAAAGCGCCTATTTATTGGCGGATGGCAAGCCACTTCATGAGGCCGATGCATTGCGGCTCAACCCCTTTTTTAGTTTAGATCAACGAGAGCTTGAGTTTATTGCCGCTTCCAAGCGTCGTGCGGCAATTCGGCGTTGGACGGGCAGAGTCACGATTGCACTACTGTGCAGTTTGACGTTTATATCGATTTTAATGAGCGTCAAAAGCTTTAATGCTGAGCAAGAGGCAACACAGAAGCGGCTTGCCGCAGAAAATTTACTGGGTTTTATGGTGGGTGATTTTGCCGATAAACTGCGCAGTATTGGCCGAATGGACTTGCTCGACGGGATCAGTAACAAGGCGTTAGAGTATTTTGCTGGGGCATCATTGCTTGAAACTGATAGTCATCTTAGTTTCGAAGCAAAATTTCAGCATGCACAAACATTAGAAGCGATAGGTGAAGTAGCCTATTCAAGGGATAATATTACCGAGGCGACAGAAGCGCTATTAGCAGCACGAGACAGTTTGCTAAAACTATTACGAGTTGATGACAGCAATCTTGAGCTATTAAAAACCCTAGGTGCCAATAGCTTTTGGCTTGGACAGATACAATACGACGCTAAAAATTGGCAGGCGGCTGAGCCTTATTTTCAAGCTTATCGTGCCTATAGCGACACCATGTTGTTAAAGGCACCGCAAGATCAAGAAGCCTTAATGGAGCTATCGTATGCCTTGAACTCTTTGGGGTCGATAGCGATGAACCTCAAACAGTTCAGTATAGCCAGACAACATTTTGAGCGCTCTTTGGTATTAAAACAGCAAGCTGTTGCTAAAAATCCGTCTAATATCTCTTTACTTGCCGATGTTGCCGATACCCGCTCTTGGCTTGCTAGTGCGGCATTGTCAAATGGCGAGTTGCAGCTCAGCATTAACGAGCATCAGTCTATTCAAGCTGAGTTTGCCAGCATGCCGTTAGAGATTAAAACAGATGCCTACCTGGCGGAAATCTTAGCCTTGAGTTATCACAGTATCTCCTTACAGTATCAATATCGTGGTCATTATCATCTTGCTTGGAATAGTGCGGTTGAGAGCCATGAGCTGATTCAAACGCTGTTAGGCGTTGATGCTGAAAACCAAGTTTGGGCTAGACGTATGTTTATGATAAAACTGCATTTACTTGGTTTAAAACTCGATTATCCTCAGAGTGATGAGTTAGACCTGTTTAATGTAGAGCAACTGATTGAACAGATGGCTAGCGCTGAACAGTCTTTCTCTGACGGTATAAAAACCCAGCGACTTCGCTACGGATTTTATGCTTTTCTAGTTAGGTACGCTTTGAAAAGTAATGATATTGAAGCGTCTAAGCGCTGGTTAGCCAAAGCGAAACACATTAGTTTTCAATTATTAGGTAGCGATGCTGATGAGGCTGAGTACAAGCTTTCTGCTGCAAGGGTTGAGTTATTGGCAGCGTCGATTGCTTTGGCTGAAAACCCGTTCTCAGATGTTACAGTTGCCTGCATGGCAGCGAAGGCCTATTTATCGGATATCGTTGAAGTTGATAAAGATCCAAAATATGTTGTGGCCTATGTGGATGCACTAAGATGTCTAGAACAATTAGATGACGATAAAGAGATTAGTGACTTGATCGTTAATGAAAGAATCGTTGAAACAATGTTTGTCCAACCAAAGGGAAGTGAATAATGTCTAGTGAAAAAATAACCGTTACTGTCGATGTAAAAGAGGGGCCTGCTGGTCCAGTATTTTCGTTTGACGTAAACCCGGTGATTGTAAAAACAAATGTGGCTAAGATAACGTATAAAATTAATGACGAACAAAACTTAGGTTATCTATTTGCGGGCGCGGTATTTCCAAAGAAAGACCAGTCTCCAGCGTCAGTGCTTGCCGATATCAGTTCTTTTAAAGTTAAGGCTGCTGGTAGCTTACTTGTGTTAAAAGATGTCAATGTTGTTAATGGAACTATCGGGTTAAAATTATTGCTTGCTGATGCTGCAGGTAATATATATGAGACGCAGGATCCGCAAGTTAAGAATGACCCAACCGATTAGGTATGTACGCTATATGTCGCTGTGGCTTGAAACGATTTTCGAGCCATTTTTAACTATCACAAAGCCGTTTTTTTTCTGTGCTGCAGGGACTGTAAACGGCTAAACCTTGATTTTCCTTTCTCTTATTTTTCATTTCTACCTATATCCCGTTGGATAAATAATATTTAATATCAAAGGCATACGCGGGAAGGTTGCCAGAAGGTTGTTTGCTGATTTTTTGTTTAATCTGTTAGTCATCGGAGTAACACCACTTAACTAGTTGGGGTGTTGCTCTCAGTTACTGACTACGAATACTGGCAAGAGGGAACGCAAAATGTCATCAGCATCAGTGAAAAAAGTGGTTGTCGACACCATGAACCAGGACCTGGCAAAACGACTTGAGCGCATGGGAATATCCCAGGATATTACCTGCAGCCAGCCACCAAAAGATAACCTCGACAGAGCAAAAAAACAGTTAGATTTCGCTGATGAGCTTATTGCTGGAACGGTAAAAAATGACTTTCTGAACGCCCTTGGTACGGTTATCAACTACATGTCAGAAGCGATTTTTGTGGTCAATGGCAACGGTGTATTTGAGATGATAAATCCGTTGGCCGCGCAGCTATTTGGTGCCCCACGCGAAGCGCTGATTGGCCAGCAATGGTGTGATTTCCTCGGCCATCAACATAAAGATGAGTATCTGTCACTGTTCGTTAGTTGGAAAAAGTGTCACGAACTGCCCAGCAATCATGGTCCAAAAGAGGTGGTGATTCATCGCGCCGACAGCTTATTACTTGATGTGGACTTATCCCTCTCTTGTTTACCTGCCAGCCAAACAGGCAGCGAAAACCTATTCATAGGGGTGATGCACAACCTCACCACCCATAAAGCCGAATACCATGAACTGAAACGCCAAGCCCGTACGGACAGACTGACTGGACTGGCAAACCGCCATGAGTTTGATGAAATGCTCCAAACAAGTTGGAATGACAGCATTAATGGACATCAACCGCTCAGTTTAGTGATAATCGATGTGGACTATTTTAAGTTGTTCAATGATAGATATGGTCACGTCAATGGCGATCGTTGCTTGCAAAAAATAGCGCAGGTGGTTGAGAAGGCGCTACCCAGTAGGCAATGCTTGGCAGCGCGTTATGGGGGAGAGGAATTTGCGTTGATCTTACCTAACTGCAACGCCAGAACTGCAGAGCTGACGGCTAAACGAGTGCAAGCCGCCATCAATCAGCTCTCTTTTACCGATTTGGGCTTGCATCCTTCAGTGCGGGTGAGCGTGAGCCAAGGAATCGCCGTCGAAGTCTTAGGGCAATATCGTACCCCGACTGCTTTAGTATGCGCCGCTGACACGGCGCTTTATCGAGCAAAGTCTGATGGTCGCAATCGGATTAATTTGAGCCTATAACATTAACTCAAAAGATGTGGGTGGTTAAATGGGTTAGCCATGACTAATAAACTGGGTGTCAGTTTTAGCAGTAGTTTGCTGACCAACAGATTTAGCCACCGTTTTCATTGCCTGGGTGAGTGTTGTTAATTGACTCTGGCTGATGCAGTAGGGCGGCATGATGTAGATTAAATTGGAAAATGGACGGATCCATACCCCTAGATCGACAAATTGCTGCTGAAGTGCGGCGGTATTCAACTGTCTATTCATCTCAATTACGCCGACCGCGCCTAATACTCGTACATCCTTGACGCCGTCAAAGTGGCTGGCCTCGGCAAGCTCCTGGCACATCTGGGTTTCGATTTGCGACACCTGGGCTTGCCACTCATTATTTGCAATCAGCGATAGGCTAGCACTGGCCGCAGCGCAGGCTAACGGGTTGCCCATGAAAGTGGGGCCATGCATAAACACACCAGATGGTGAGTCACTAATGCCTTGGGCGACTTCGTCACTACACAAGGTTGCCGCCAGCGAAATATAACCGCCTGTGAGCGCTTTACCTACACAAAGGATGTCGGCTTCAATATCGGCATGCTCATAGGCAAACAGTTTACCTGTGCGGCCAAATCCTGTGGCAATTTCATCTAAGATCAGTAGCACATTGAACTCATCACATAATGCCCGCAATGCTTTAAGATAATCAGCGCTGTAAAAACGCATTCCCCCAGCACCTTGCATAATTGGCTCTATGATCACGGCGGCGACGGACTCATGCTGGTTGGTTAACATCAGATGCATGGCGGTCAGATCATCGGCTAGTAGCGTTGCACCAAAAGGGGTTTGCGGCGCATCGACAAACAGCTGTTGGGTAACAGCATTGCCAAACATTGTGTGCATACCGCCCTCGGGATCACACACACTCATGGCGGCAAACGTGTCACCGTGATAGCCATTTTTAACTGTTAATATGCGCTGTTTTTTGGGTTGCTGACGCCCCTGCCAGTATTGCAGTGCCATCTTCATGGCAACTTCGACCGCGATGGAGCCAGAATCGGCCAAAAACACTTTAGTTAAGTTATCACTGGTCATGGCTACCAGTTGCTTACTCACCTCAATAGCGCTGTGATGGGTGATGCCGCCAAACATGACGTGACTTAAGGTGTGGAGTTGTGCGTTCATGGCGGCAAGGATCTGCGGGTGTCCGTAGCCATGGACACAGGCCCACCAAGAACTGGTACCATCGATCAGCGCTTTACCATTGTCTAACACTAACTCGCAACCGTTAGCTGCTACCACCCCAAATGTTGGTAGGGCGTGAGTCATAGAAGTATAAGGGTGCCATATATGTTGCTGATCGAAGTCGTAGTCAATGGTGGGGTATGAAGACATAATGGTTTCCTTGGTTAAAAATTAACCGTTAGTAAACTTGGTAAACTGGTTGGCGTTGACAGATTAAGACCTAACGGTATGCTAATCAACATAAATGTCGTGGTTAAACCCAGTGCCGCGGTAATAATAGATTAGAGTAAGGGCTGGTATCAATGTCTCAAGTTCAACTTCGCCATGATTGGCAGCGCGATGAAATAGAAGCGCTTTTTTCACTTCCTATGAACGATCTATTGTTCAAGGCCCATAGCATACATCGTGAAAACTTCGATCCCAATGAGATTCAGATAAGCCGACTTTTGTCGATTAAAACGGGTGCATGCCCAGAAGATTGCAAATATTGTCCGCAAAGTGCTCGCTATGATACCGGGCTTGAGAAAGAACGTCTGATAGAAATTGATAAGGTACTAACCGAAGCACGTGCCGCGAAAGCCGCCGGCGCATCACGTTTTTGTATGGGAGCCGCTTGGCGTAATCCTCATCAAAGAGATATGCCATACCTTAAAGATATGGTGAGTGAAGTGAAGGCGATGGGGATGGAAACGTGCATGACACTCGGCATGCTTTCTCCTTCGCAAGCGAGTGAACTGGCTGATGCGGGCTTGGATTATTACAACCACAACCTTGATACTTCTCCTGAGTATTATGGCGACATTATTACCACGCGTACCTACCAAGAGCGGCTTGATACCCTATCAAATGTTCGTGCCGCAGGCATGAAAGTCTGTTCTGGGGGCATTGTTGGTATGGGCGAGCAGGCAACGGATAGAGCTGGATTGTTGCAACAGCTTGCCAACATGGAAAAGCACCCAGATTCAGTACCGATCAATATGTTGGTGAAGGTTGCCGGAACACCATTTGAAAACTTGGATGATCTTGATCCGCTTGAGTTTGTCCGCACCATCGCCGTTGCGCGTATTGTTATGCCTTTATCGCGGGTGCGTTTGTCAGCAGGGCGCGAGAAGATGAGTGATGAATTGCAGTCGATGTGTTTCTTTGCTGGCGCTAACTCTATTTTTTATGGCTGCAAGTTGCTTACGACTAGTAACCCTGAAGAAAATGACGATATGGCTTTACTTAAACGCCTAGGACTGCACCCTGAACAGGGGAAGGCTGCTATGGTGGAAGATGATAAAGCCGTGTTTGCTAAAGCACAGGCACTAAAAGACAAACAGAGTCAGGCATTTTATGATGCGGGCGCACTGTAAATGAGCCTTGCGCGGGTGAGTCTCTAGTATGACAGGGCTGTCGGCGAAAATTGCTCAGGCAAAAGTCGCGGCGCAAGCTGCGGGGCTATTACGGGCTCGGGTACAACTGACACAAACGGCAAGCTCCCCTAACCAGTTTTCCTGTGAGGCGCAGCATTACCTTAACTTCAGTAGCAATGATTATTTGGGCTTGAGTGTGTCGCCTCAATTGATCGATGCGTTGGTTGAAGGCGCAAGACGCTATGGTGTTGGCAGCGGCGCCTCGCCATTAGTGACGGGGTACGGCGATGCCCATGCAGAGCTAGAATCTAGCCTTTGCAAGGCGACAGGTCATGAGGCAGCCTTGCTATTTTGCTCTGGCTTTAGCGCCAATAGTGCGTTAATGAAAACCTTGTTTGGCACGGGTGATACGGTAGTTGCGGATAAGCTGATCCATGCGTCGTTAATTGATGGTCTGCGTGAAAGTGGTGCTACCTTAAGGCGATTTTCACACAATGATCTACTAGCTGCGCAGCGGCTAATTAAGGCTCATCAGCCATTGGCGCTGGTCACTGAAAGTGTGTTCAGTATGGATGGTGACGTTGCGCCACTCTCACAGCTCTATAAAACCTGTACGCAGCAGGGGAGCTGGCTGATAGTCGATGATGCGCACGGTTTTGGTGTTTTAAGTGCACAACAGCAAGCCAATGCCCATAATTGCGACATTCAAGTGGTGACTTTCGGTAAAGCCCTTGGTGGCCAGGGTGCGGCGATATTAGGTTCTCGTGCTTGTATCGATTTTCTCGTTGCCAATGCGCGCGATTATATCTATTCGACGGCTTTGTCGCCGAGTGCGGCTTACGCTGTCAATTGTGCGGTGTCATTGGCGATTGAAACTGGTGAGCTGCAGCAGAAGTTAACTGATAATATTGCGTATTTTAAAGCGCTATGTCTGCAATCAGGCGTGGCGATAACTGATTCTAACACGCCGATCCAACCGATTATCGTTGGCAAGCTGGAGTCGTTACAGCGGGTGTTCGAATACCTTAAGCAAGCTGGGATCTGGGTTGGCGCGATTCGTCCGCCCACAGTACCTAAAGGCAGTGCTCGTTTGCGCATCACCCTTAACGTTAACCATAGCCATTCGCAGATCGACATGTTAGTCAGTTGTTTAGCTAGCGCCCTTAGTTCAGAGCGCTGATTCAATTTTGTGCAGCCTCTCCAGGTCTTTGTCCAAAACCTAGTATTGAGAATTACATATTTATAGGAACCTGAAGTAGTGAAAACAGGGTCACAAGCATCGTTTTATGGTAAACAGTCGACTATTGCGCAATGTTTCTCTCTCGCGGCGAGTGACTATCAACGCCATGATGTGGTGCAGCGCAGTACAGCAAAACACTTGTTTAACTCAATTAATGCCAGTGGTCGTTTGCTCGACTTGGGCTGTGGGCCTGGGACTGATTTTTCAGCACTATCGGGTGTCAGTGATGTTGTAGCGGTCGATATTGCACCGGGCATGCTTAATCAGTTAGGAATCACGCAACCAGAGCAAATACCACTATGTGCCGATGCACAGGCGCTGCCTTTAAAAAATGATAGCGTGGCGCTGGTGTATTCAAACTTGGCGTTGCAGTGGTGTGAAGACCTACAAAGTGCCGTGGCTGAAATAGAGAGAGTGCTGCAGCCTAATGGCGAGTGCCATTTAGCTATTGTTGGTCATGGCAGTCTCGATGAGCTAAAACAGTTAGGTTTACGGGTAAATGATTTTAATCATTTAGATAGGATTAATGCCTGCTTTGATGCCCAGCAATGGCAACAGTTAACTATTGTTTGTCAAGAGTTTACGGTTTATTTTGACGAGTTAAAGCCTTTGCTTTATTCGATAAAAGGGGTGGGCGCATCGGTAAGGGCAACGACAGATAATGCATCACAGCAGGCGCGACTTCGAGGTCGGCAAGATTGGCAACAGCTTACTTCGCGCGCTGAAGCGATTCGTCAGCCACAGGGCTTACCATTGACCTATCAGATCATGATTGTACGCGGAAAATTAATAGGTGAACCATGCGCTATTTTGTAACCGGAACCGATACCGATTGTGGCAAAACTTTTGTGAGTTCGGCGCTGCTGCATGCGGCGCAAGCAAGAGGCTCGACGTTGGGATTAAAGCCAATTGCCTCGGGTTGCGAGGTGACGCCAGAGGGGCTGAGAAATACCGATGCTTTATCATTAATAGCTCAGTCCAGCGTGAAGTTGGATTACTCACAAGTAAATCCATTTTCGTTTGAACCCGCTATCGCGCCTCACATTGCGGCTAAACACCTTGGCATAGGTTTGAGTGTCGATGCAATTTGCCAGCATTTAGAGACGTTACCTCTTAGCAGTGCCGATCTGATGCTGGTAGAAGGTGCGGGGGGCTGGCGTCTGCCATTGGGGGGGGGCGAGTTTTTATCTCAGGCGGTTAAGCAATTATCTATGCCAGTGATTTTAGTGGTGGGTGTAAAGTTGGGCTGTTTAAATCATGCGGTGTTAACCCAAGAGGCGATATTGGCCGATGGTTTAACCTTGGCAGGTTGGGTAGCTAATGTTACAGATCCCAACATGGCTTATCTACAAGAAAACCTGACAACATTAACCGAGTTAATGGCATCACCCTGCCTAGGTGTTGTTCCTTATCTGCCGAGTCGAAACGTGGCAACGGCTGCTGGCTATTGTGATATCGATGCGTTGTCTTAGTCGTTCTTCGTCTATTTGTTTGTTAATTAACTAAGTTTAATGGCCTATCTTATTAACTTACGGCTTATTTAAGATTGGCTTAAGCATCGACTTCTAGACTGCGTGACTTGGATTAATTCCGTGATTTGCACTGAAATTAATCAGTGATGGATTTATTTTTACGTTTACCCCTTGAGATTTGAATTTTCGGACATATTATGTCGTTATAGGGTTAAATTGGCACAATAGTGTGTCTTATAGGAGCTTACATGAAGCGTATTTTTTTATTGATTGCGACGAATATGGCGATTTTGCTAGTTGCGTCAATCGTGATGTCAATTTTAGGGGTTAATACCTCAACGATGGGCGGCTTGTTAGTCTTTGCAGCTATCTTTGGTTTCGGTGGTGCATTTATCAGTTTGGCTATCTCTAAGTGGATGGCTAAAAAGACCATGGGATGCGAAGTGATCACCACTCCACGTGATGACACAGAGCGTTGGTTGTTAGAAACAGTTGCACGCCAGGCTGAGCAAGCTGGCATTAAAATGCCAGAAGTTGCTATTTACCAATCGCCAGAGCTTAATGCGTTTGCAACGGGACCGAGTAAAGACAATTCGTTGGTAGCCGTAAGTAGTGGTTTGTTATACGGCATGACTCAAGATGAGATTGAAGGGGTGCTTGCCCACGAAGTGAGTCATGTTGCTAACGGTGACATGGTGACCTTGACCCTAATTCAAGGTGTGGTAAACACTTTTGTTATCTTCGCAGCGCGTGTTGTTGCCGGGATCATCAATAACTTTGTCGCCAGTAACGACGAAGAGGGTGAAGGCCTAGGAATGTTCGCCTATATGGCAGTGGTTTTTGTCCTGGATATGTTGTTTGGTATTTTGGCATCGATGATTGTGGCTTACTTCTCTCGTATTCGTGAATTCAAGGCTGACGAGGGCGGCGCTAAGCTTGCTGGCAAACAAAAAATGATTGCAGCGTTAGATCGTTTACGCCAAGGCCCAGAAACAGGGGCTATGCCTGCGCAAATGGCAGCGTTTGGTATCAATGGCAAGAAGTCGATGGCAGAACTCATGATGAGTCACCCGCCACTTGAAAAACGTATTGCGGCGCTAAAAGCAAAATAATCAATCACAATATTGGTTATCAAACGGGAGCTTCGGCTCCCGTTTGTCGTTTTAAAACACTAAGGTTTTCTGCCTATGGTTAGATTGCTGAATTAATGCAGGGGGGGATGATGACCGCAGACAATAGATGTTCAATTGCATGGTAGGGCTGTGACAAAACTCACGTATAACCTTGGTTTAGTGGTGTAAGTCATAGATATTTGATTAAGCGCACGTTTTGTCGATAACGGAATTGTTACGATTGCGCCGACATAAAAGTTGCCAATCAGCCAATCCTTAGCTATTTTAAGCCTAGTTGTGCAAATTGGATGACGGCTAGATGGGACCATATAAAACTAACCCACAATGCCAAATATAAAGAGGATATTATCGTGAGCAAGAAAATTTTAAGTGCGTTATTTGGTGCTGGTCTAGCGGCGTTAGCCTTGTCTCCAGTAGCGATGGCTGAGCCACAAGAACTTGCTGAAATGCATGCTGAGATGGATGGTTGTGAAGCATGTCATGCTGACGGCGAACCTTCAGCAGACGGTGCTCATGAGTTTGAGCAGTGCCAAAGCTGTCATGGTACGCTAGCTGAAATGGATGCGGTGCATCAGCCACATGATGGCAACCTTATGTGTGCAGATTGCCATGCGCCACATGACTCTAATGTTGGTGATAAACCAGCTTGTGACAGTTGCCATGATGATGGCCGTACTGCAGAGTCAGTATTAAATAAGTAATCTCAATAAGAGATTGAAAATACCAGCCAAGTGGCTGGTATTTTTTTGCCTGCAATAGAAGGATGGGCATCTGTCATCTTGCACACTTTAACTTTCAAACTGTCAGCTCCTTAGTTCATGCAACAGACCTGTAGATCTGCTTTTTTATAGTAGTAAAGTATTAGACCTTTCGGTTGAATAGGCTATTAGTCTAGGGTGACTTAATACTCTTTGGGGACGAAGGATGCTTGTGATGAGGTGATAATCTTTGCAGATTAAATGGAAGAGAAACCGCACATGGGAAGTCTGCGTAAAAATTACGAGCGCTATAGAAGTTTACTAGGGATGCTGGTGCTGGTTTTGATTAGCCTTGTTTCGTTTACGTCACTTGCCAGCGTTGACTTGAGCGAGATTGACGAATTATCGGCATTCAATAATAAAGCCGCCATCAACCAGTCTGGTGATGCACTGGATGCTGATATCCATCAGATAGGTGTGACCAATTTAGCGTTAAATACGCAGAGCGGTACTGACATCTTTGTTGATATTCGCCAACAAGGCGGTGGTAATCGGAGTTTAATGGGGCAAGATGGCATCGCTATTGAGGCGAGTTTGTTGCAGGTAGGATTTAATAATTTAGTCGTCGCTTCTCAGTATGGTACAGCTTTGTCATTAGATGTTGAGCAACAGGGCAATGATAATCGCGCCATTATCTATCAAACGGGTTACGAAAATGCGGTAACGATTAACCAATATGGTTCAGGGCATGGTGTGGTTGTTGCTCAGTGGGGAAATTCGCAGAATACTGTGGTGACTCAAGGGCATGTTAATCAATAGTATTATCAGCATTTTATAGTGAAAAAAGCGATTAAACAGCTAATTTGTTCTAATCTTTTTTATCAGGTCGGATCTTAGGAATGGTTTTTATTTAGATTTTAGTTGTTATGATAGTCGCGAAACTAATGGAAATACGCTACGACGTAGCGACATGGAGTGAGCAGGATGTTCAAAGTAATTAACTGGGTAGTGGTTTCACGATCGCAATTATTAACCGACTTATTGGATACGCGATGGCCTCAAGAGTTTTTAGTTAAGCTAGCCAAAGTGTCTCCAGAGCAAGTTGAAGCGACCATGAATGAGTCAAGTTACTCATTGGTGGTGATTGATCTTTCCAGTGTTGATGTACAACGCGCCTATCAAATTCAAAAGCAGATAGAGAAGAGACACTCAGCCAGAGTCGTCTTGTTACATTATCCCCAACAGATCGATGCTCGATTTCTTATTTCACCCATTACAGCCGCCGTTTTTCTCAGTGATGCTTCGCTTGAAGAGGTGGGTAAATCTTTAAGCAATGTATTACGTGGTCAAACGATTATACCGCAGCAGTTACTGTCGTCAGCTACCGATGATGATTATGCTGACGGTGCTGATAACTTGACCGTAAGAGAGCGAGAGGTGCTGCAGGCGCTATTAAGTGGTAGCACCAATATTGATATTGCTAATCAATTGTTTGTCAGCGAAAGTACTATTAAGACTCATCTCTATCGCGTGTTTAGAAAAATTGGCGTATCCAGTCGCGGACAAGCCATTGCATGGGCACAGACCCATCTGCATGAGGTGCAGCAGTGAACCATCGATTTGGCGGGCTAATTTTTCTGCTGTGCAGTGTCACTGCGCAAGCTGCAGATACTGGTATTAACAAAGCCCACCAAGTCCAACAGCAAAGTATCAGCGATGCGCTCCCTAAACAGGAGAGTGATTTGATTGATGGGCTGATACTCAATCGCGCGATGACCAGGGTGGGTCATCGTTTTTATCGTGAATTTGTAGCGGCTTACAGAGATATTGGCGGTATGACGCAACACTCAGGTTTAAGCGTTGTTGAGCGAGCCACTGCCCGCAGTGGCAGTAAGGTGCTCATCCTACATAATCGTAAGCCGGTCTATATTACTGTGATATCGCCAGCAAGTCGCGATCTTGATAAGCAAGCGGTGGGAGCGGCTAAGCGAGTGAATCAGGTTTTGATGCAAAATCAAAAACAATCCAGTTGGGCTCAATGGTTAGATCCCGATTTGGCTCCGGATGAGTTTTAATAAGGACATTATTCATATGCATTACAAACAACTGAGCTGGTCAGCCGCTGCAATGGCGCTAATCAGCCTAGATTTGGCAGCTACTCAACTTATTTATACGCCAGTTAACCCTAATTTCGGTGGGAGTTATTTAAATGGCTCCTACCTGTTAGCTAACGCGTCAGCTCAGAATGATCATAAAGGGGGCTCAGGCTATACCCCTCCTACAGCGCTCGAACGAATGGCCAGTTCACTAGAATCGCGTTTAATGAGCCAACTATTTAATGATGCGGCTAATGGTGGTGAAGGCTATCTGAAAACCACTGACTTTGAGATCCAAGTGGTTAATGAAGATGGTATGTTGCTGGTGCATATCACCGATTTAGTCACAGGTGAAACAACAGTGATTGAAGTGGGTGGTTTAGTCGATAGTGGTACGGTAGGCGGTTAATGATGAAAAACTTTGTAATTGCGGGTGTTTTACTTTGCCTTACGGCGTGTTCCTCTGTTCCCGAACAATTTGACAATATCGAAGCCTCGAGCAGCTTAATGCCTAAAGGCGAAACCTATTACGATCTTGTCAATTTGCCGTCACCACAAGGTGCTATGGTTGCAGCAGTTTATGATTTTAGGGATCAAACTGGGCAATATAAACCGATTCCATCGAGTAACTTTTCAACCGCAGTGCCGCAAAGTGGTACAGCCTTTTTAGCACAGGCACTCAATGATTCAAGTTGGTTCGTCCCTGTTGAGCGAGAAGGGTTACAAAACCTGCTGACAGAACGAAAAATTGTAAGGGCGGGGCTTAAAGGTGATGCTAACCAACTACCTCAACTTAATTCTGCCCAAATTCTGATGGAAGGCGGTATTGTTGCTTATGATACCAACATCAAAACAGGTGGTGCAGGTGCCCGTTATCTCGGTATTGGTGCTTCAAGCCAGTTTAGGGTGGATACGGTGACGGTTAACTTACGTGCGGTTGATATTAGAACGGGGCGATTGTTAAGTAGTGTGACCACGACAAAATCAATTCTTTCTAAAGAGATCTCTGCAGGCGTGTTTAAGTTTATTGATGCACAAGAGCTATTGGAGTCGGAATTAGGTTATACCTCAAATGAGCCTGTGAGTTTATGTGTTGCCTCCGCTATTGAAAGTGCTGTGGTACATATGATTGCCGATGGTATTTGGAAAGGCGCGTGGAGCCTTGCCGATAGGCATAGTGGTTTGAATAATCCTGTGCTGCAAAAGTATTGGTTGGAGGCTCACTCACCTCTACGTGTAAGTGAAAAAATTAAGCAGGGCTAATCGGCGATGTTAGGTGCAAGATTTCAGTGCGGACTTGGAATTTTGACATGGATTTTAAAGAGGTTGAGATTGGTAGATTTTAGACTAAGCTCATACTTTTAAATAGTTTTGTTGTAATTAAATGTATCCTTTGTTATAAAGTCGCCAATTTATTGACTCTCGAAAACACCTCATGATTAGAAAGATCGCTTTATTCATTCTGGCTATTCCCTTCACGGTTAATGCGTCCGCACCATTTGGTTTAACTTGGGGGGCGCCTTTACAAGGCTATGGTGAGATCGTGGAGAATGCTTCGGAGCAAGTGGTCACCACACACACGCTTCCAAAGGGCCCTTCCATTGCTCGTTATTATGAGTTGTATGGAACGCAAGCTGCAGGCCTTTTGAAGATCATGATGCAAAGTGGCTATTATTCACAGCACAGCAGTCAGTTTGACGACGACTTCAATTTTATCAAAGCCTCTTTAATTAATATCGGTTATCACACGACTGAAAGTAAAAGTAGTGAACTTAGCTCTTATAAATGTGTGTTTCAGGGGCACTGCATAGGTAAACGCTGGTATGGCAGGCTTGATGACAACACGAGTGCATTCGTGGTGCAACAGGCACCCAATCGCAACTTACAAGGCTCTATCCAAGTTATTTTTAAATCACCTGAACAAATCGCGTTGGAGCTGGCGCGTGCAGATGCTTTAGCTGAAAGAGCAGAGAGTCAACGAGCCAATGATGAATTGGCCTTTGACTAAAGAATAGAGTTTGAGTGGCGAGGCCTATATGCAACGTATATGGCCTTACTGTTCATTGCATTTAGGTGTGTGAAACTTCGCTCCTATAGCGATTGATAATTTAAGCGCTTGGTTATTGGTCTGTTATTTACTGATGAATAGATTTATCACAACCACTGATTTGTGAGTATACTGTCAGGAATATTTTCTCTGAGAGGATGCTTCGATGGCCGAAGAAACAATTTTTAGTAAAATCATTCGACGTGAAATCCCTGCTGAAATTCTATATCAAGATGAGCTGGTTACCGCATTTAGGGACATTGACCCTAAGGCACCAACTCATATTCTGATTATTCCAAATCATCTCATCCCCACCATTAATGATGTTAAGTCTTCCGATGAGAAAGCGCTGGGGCGGATGATCACCGTTGCGGCCAAACTCGCAGATGAAGCGGGTATTGCGGAAGATGGTTATCGGTTAGTGATCAACTGTAACAAGCATGGCGGCCAAGAGGTTTTCCATATTCATATGCATCTGCTCGGTGGTGACTTTTTGGGACCATTAGTCACTAAACGTTGAATGCATTTAGGTGAATAAGAGGCCTTAGTTAATGAAAGTAAGTCCAGGTTTTTTCCCGCTGACAGGCTTAGCGACACGCTTTGTTGACCAACTGGTTCAATGTCGCCGTCTGCAGCTTAAAGTGTTAGAAGGCAGTGAGCATCATGTATTGATTGAGCTGCCTTATAGCACTGAATTGATTGGCTATCCTGATACTGGAGTGATCCACGGTGGTGTGATCACTACGCTCATGGACACGGCTAGCGGCAGTGCGGTGGTCTGCAGTATTTTCGATAAGTTTAACTCTCTAGAGCTGTCACCAACGCTTGATTTACGAGTTGATTATATGAAACCAGCACAGCCGCATAAGTCGGTTTTTGGTTTTGCTGAGTGTTACAAGCTGTCATCAAGTATCGCGTTTACCCGCGCTATCGCCTACCAAGACTCTATTGATGATCCAATAGCCCATGCCGTTGGCTCATTTATGCGTATTAGTCCTGATATGGTGGGGGATGAATTTAGACGTGCTTTAATGGGAGATGAGTATGAGTGATATTCAGCACGCATCAAGCGCCGAGTTGAACGTTAAAGAAATAGTAAAAAAAGCCACTGAATTAAATGACTTTAGTCATCTTTTAGCCCATGTTCCTTATGCTAAGTTTATCGGTATGGAGGTGGTGCGCTTTGGTGATGAGTTGGTATTCCAACTACCAGCTAAAGATGAAAATATTGGTAATCCGACTTTGCCAGCGATTCATGGTGGCGTGATAGCAGGTTTTATGGAAATGTCGGCCATTGTGCAGTTAATGGTCTTTATGCAGACCAGTAAAGTACCTAAGATTGTTGATTTCTCAATTGATTACTTGAGAGCTGGCTATCATAGAGATACCTTTGCAGAGTGTAAGATCACCCGTCAAGGTCGCCGTGTGGCCAACGTTAATATTAACTGTTGGCAGACTAATAGAAAGTCGCTTATTGCAACCGCTAGAGCTCACTTTTTAATTGAATAGAAAGTAAAAAATGGCTCATACCTAGGGTATTGAAGGAGAGATAAATGAATAAGATTATTGTCATAGCGCTACTGGCATTCGCTCTTAATGCCTGCGCGCCTCATACTGCTGGGATAATGGCCAGTTCTACGGGTGAACAACGTATCGATAACACTCGTTTTAATAGTGAGGTGTCGGTTGAACGTGTCATGGTGGTTGGTCAAGGCGATCCGTTGAAAGCCGCTGGCACTATTAGTAGTAAGGTCGCGACGGATCTACGCCTGCAGTATAAGTTTACTTGGTACGATATTAACGGCCTTACCATCGAAGATGAGGGGGTTTCTTGGAAGTCGTTAAAGTTGCACGGTAAACAGCAGATGCAGGTTAGTGCGGTAGCGCCTAATAGTAGTGCGGTGCGCTGTGAACTGTATGTGAGAAAGGCCTTTTCAAACTAGTTTATTTATTAGTGTGGCTAAGATTGTTTAAAACGTCAGCAATGCTGGCGTTTTTTTATGATTTATACCTAATTACCCGTTAAAAATGTCAACAATTTGTATGACTCATGTATAATCGCCCGGGCCAAGGGGTGTGAGTCTGTATCTCCAAGAGATACGACTAACTGAGATGTCTAGTGACAAACCCTTAGAACCTGATCCGGCTAATACCGGCGTAGGAATGGGCCACACTTACGGATTAATATAATCTCACTGTGCTTTCTTTCTCGCTTTTTTAAGTGCCGGATCTCAATATAAATTTGAGGTCCTATGTTTACAATCAAATCCTTAACACCGGTCGCACTTGCGGTCACCGCAGCGCTAACATCACAACACGCATGGTCTAATGAACTCAACACTGATAAAAGCAGTGATGAGATGGAAGTGATCGTCGTTACATCCGATTTTCGCCAGTCAAGTCTGGACAAAATGCCCTCGAGTATTACCGTTATCGATCAGCAACAGATTGAAGATGAAGGCGCACAACACTTTGAAGATCTCCTCAATTCGGTGGCCAACTTTAACTGGTCAGGTGGTAGCTCTCGCGCCAAATATTTTCAAATCCGCGGCGTAGGTGAGCAAGAAGAGTATCAAGGAGCGCCTAACTCTTCGGTTGGCTACATCATCGATGATATCGACATGTCCGGGCTTGGAATGATTGCATCGATGTACGACCTGCAGCAAGTGGAAGTGCTTAGAGGTCCTCAGGGAACTCGCTATGGTGCTAATGCCCTGGCAGGTCTTATCTATCTAAAGAGTAATGATCCCACTGATGTATTTGAACATGGCGCTGAAGTGTCGCTGGGCGATGATCAGCTGACTACATTTAGTGGTTTTAGCTCAGGACCATTAACGGACTCTGGCAAGTTACTTTACCGAGTGTCACTGCAACAACATCAACAAAATGGTTATCGCGATAACCTTTATCTAGACCGTGATGATACCAATAGTCGTGACGAGTTTAGTGGTCGGGTTAAGCTACGCTGGTATGCGACCGACGATCTTGCTATTGATTTGTCTGTACTGCACGCCGATTTCAATAATGGTTATGATGCGTGGACATTGGATAACAATGGTTTTGACACCTTAACCGATGCGCCAGGGGTGGATAAGCAGCGCACTACCGGTGGTTCTTTAAAGTTCACCTATTCTGGTGCAGAGGCGTTTGAGTTAGTGTCATTAAGCTCCTTTGCCCAAAGTGATACCCACCATGGCTACGACGGTGATTGGGCTAATCCTGATTACTGGGCGGCTAGAGTCTGTGAGGGGGCTCCTTGCCAATATGATTATACTTGGGACAAGGTTGGTGACAGACAAACTATGTCGCAAGAGTTTCGTTTAAGCTCGACTGAAGCTGGACGACTGTTTAATAACAGTACCGATTGGCTTGTGGGCGTATACGGCATGAAACTTGACGAAGACAATGATACCAATGAGTTCTATAACGGTTGGGGAGATGCGTTAACGGCCGAGTACAGTGCTACGAATCTGGCGCTGTTTGGTCAGTTAGATTCTGATTTAGGCCGAGGATATGCTTTATCAGTTGGTATGCGTGTAGAGCGCCGTGACAGTGAATATAGTGATAGCGACGGAGATGGTTTTGAACCGTCAGAAACTATGTGGGGCGGTCATATTGCATTGAGTAAAGCCTTGTCAGATAACCATGAAAGCTATTTCCGTCTTGCACGAGGCTATAAGGCTGGCGGCTTTAATATGTCACTGCCTGTTGAGTTAAGCGATAAGAAAGAGTTTGAGGCTGAAACCCTATATAACTATGAACTAGGGATTAAGTCGGTGTGGCTTGAGGGCAATGCGAGCACTAACTTTTCGCTGTTTTATATGGATAGACGCGATCAGCAAGTGTCAGCTTCACAGCAAAATCCCCTTGAGCCGCAAAAATTCATTCTTTATACCGAAAATGCCGGTAGCTCACATAACTATGGTGCAGAGCTTGAAGGTAACTGGTATGCCACCGATAATCTGAAGGTTTACGGCACATTAGGCTGGTTAGAAACTGCCTACGGTGATTATGAATATCAAGATAAGTACGGTGGAACGGTCGATCTTACGGGTCGTGAACTCGCTCATTCACCTAACTTTACCTATAGTGCAGGGACAACATATCGCACCGATAGCGGCTGGTTTGCTAATCTAACGGCCAGTGGTAAGAGTGAATTTTATTACTCTGATAGTAATGACTCTAAATCAGACCCCTATACTATTTTTAATGCGCGTATTGGTTATGAAACCGATGTATGGTCGGCATACCTTTGGGGACGTAACCTGTTTGATGAGCAATATGGCGTACGTGGCTTCTACTTTGGTAACGAGCCAGACATCGATTGGGCAGATAAGCAGTACATACGTTTTGGCGACCCACGTCAGCTAGGTGTCACCGTTAACGTGAAATTTATGTAACCCATTTTTGGTTTTTACAGGTTGCCAGCATCGGCTGGCGACCCTTTAGGAGTTGTAATGAAACTAACCGCCGAAATAAGTATGTATCCATTTAAAGAGAACTATATTGAACCAATACAGTGGTTTATTGATAGGGTGGATAGCTATAAGAGCGTTGAGCGTAAAACGAATGCCATGGCGACGCAAATTTGTGGTGAGTATAGCGAGGTGATGGCGATGCTCGCCGTTGAGATGCAAGCGGCTCATGAGAAATGGGGTAAAGCGGTATTTGTCGTCAAGTTTATTGGCGGTGAGTTGGACTTAACCCATACTCAATAATCTCTTATTTTTCCGTTGCTAAAGCAGAGTTTTTAATATGGTAGATTTTTGGTCGGCATTTGTTTCATCCCTGTCCAGCGCGATGGCACAAGCCAATGCGCTGACCTTGTGGGAAGCTATTGCGGTGGTATTAGCGATGGCGTACCTGTTGTTGGCGATGCGTGGCAGTATATGGTGTTGGTCGGCGGCGTTTTTTAGTACTGCTATCTACACGGTATTGTTTTGGGAAGTGTCGTTGTTGATGGAGTCGGTACTTAATATCTACTATATGGCCATGGCCGTATATGGCTATTGGATGTGGAGCCGTGGACGGGGAGATGATAAAGGGGTGGTCGTGGTAAGTTGGTCGTTATCTCGGCATTCATTGTTAATCGGTATCACCACGTTGGCGTCTCTCATGGTTGGCTACTTGATGGCAAACTACACTCAGGCTGCTTTTCCTTATCTCGATGCGGCAACCACCTGTTTTGCAGTAATGACGACCTACTTGGTCGCAAAAAAAGTGTTGGAAAACTGGCTTTATTGGGTCGTTATCGATGTCGTTTCCATCTATCTTTATCTCAATAAAGGACTGATGCTGACGTCACTGCTGTTTATTCTTTATGTGGGTATGGCGATAGGCGGTTATTTCTTGTGGCGAACGACGATGAGAAATGAGCAACAAAGCGCTAATGGACAATACTCTTATGAGTAGTCGAGGGGCAGATTGAGCGATTCATTGTCTGCCCTGCAGTTGTTCGATCAACTGGATGAAGAGGTGCGCCTTGCATTAAAAAATGTGGGGTGCTTACTCGACAACAACACGATGATTACTGCCTTGTCTCGTGGATTAAGTAACCATAACTACTTGATTGCCACTGAAACTGGGAAATGGGTATTGCGGCTAAATAGCGCTGCCAGTAATGGCATCTGCGACAGAAATGCAGAATTAGCGAATTGGCGGCTCGCGCAAAGTGCCGATGTTGCACCTAAGCTGCTGTTTAATAGTACCAATAATCAATGTTACCTCAGCGAATATATCGAACACAGTACTGATTGGAGTGTGTTGATGTGTGCCAATCGTGCACATCCGCTTATCGATTGTTTTGAGCCTTGGCCAGAAGCGGAACAATACCTGCTTAATTTACTTAATACCTTATCAAGTCTGCCACTGCCCATAAATCAGATGTCGCTGCCACAGCAGTGGCATGAGTATCGCCAGGCATTAACTCAACACAGCAGGCAACAGGCATGTCATCTCAATATAGTTCAGAGGCAGTTGTGGCAAACCCGTTTTAAGGTGTTGATGGCGCAGAGTGATAAGATAGAGCAGCTATTAGTTTTGCTCCAAGCTTGTATGCTTGGGCCACAATATAGTCATCGTGATCTGAACCCGCATAACCTGCTATTTAAAAAGAAACTCTGGTGCATCGACTATGAATACGCCTGCAGTTCACATCCGTTAGTGGACCTAGCGAGCGTATTGGCAACCCATAGACTGTCAACGTCCCAAAGACATACACTGATCAGCCGTTATCTTGAGCATAATCCAAACCTCACTTCAGATGCGTTAAAGGCAGTCCCTGCGGCCATTGAGATCTATTGGTATTTTGGTTGTTGTTGGGCATTGCTGATGGCTATCTCGCATCACTCAGATATGGATTCAAACACCTCAAGTGAGAACAATGACGATGATACACTCACGCGCACTGACAATTTCGAGTCATTTACCCACCACTCTTTCGACGCTTACCTCAACTGCTTCGATGATTTTATCGCTCTAATCGATTAACTTCGCCACTCGACGACTTCAGCTAACAATACCTAACATTTTTGTTGCAGCGACTTGTCAGTGCTTTGTTAATTAGCCGAAACAGATTTAATTGCGAGTCATCGAAATATAACATTGCTCTGCATGGTCTATTCTCTCAATAAACAGATTAAGGGAGTATTTCATGCAAATCAGCGCAATATACCGACAGTTTCTGACGGCTGTTAAACACAGTGATGGCCTAGCGGCCTTAGGAATAAGACTCTATCTGGCACCCGTGCTCATGCAGGCAGGTTACAATAAACTGTCGCACTTTAGTGACACCGCAGCGTGGTTTGGTAATCCAGACTGGGGATTGGGGTTGCCCATGCCTGAGGTCATGGTTGCATTGGCTGCTGGGTCTGAGTTTTTTGGGGGCATATTACTAATCCTTGGTTTAGCTACCCGGCTGATCTCTATTCCGCTCATGTTTACTATGCTCGTTGCGGCGTTTGCAGTGCATTGGGAAAATGGCTGGTTGGCGATTGCCGATGCGAGTTCATGGCTGGCTAACGAGCAAGTGTTGGCGTCTGCTGATAAATTAGCGGCGGCCAAATCTCTGTTACAAACACACGGTAACTATGATTGGCTCACTTCATCAGGTAATTTTGTGGTGCTAAACAACGGCATTGAATTTGCTGTGACCTACCTATTAATGCTATTTGCTCTAGTGATTATTGGCGGTGGGCGCTACACCAGTGTCGACTATTTGATTGCTAAGCGTAATCAGTTAACCTAAGTAATATAAGTAGATAGCTTGCTGATGTAAATCCTACTGTTTTAGTAGGATTTTTTTTAGTGATTTGTTATTCTGCTGGCTTAATGATTGATTAACAAAGCAGGAACGCCTTGTGGATGCTATTGAACTTCTTTTAACTCGACAGTCATCGCCGCGTCTAGTGGCGCCAGCCCCAAATGCTGAGCAGTTGAACACCATTTTAAGTGCAGCGATAAGAGTGCCTGATCATGCAGGTCTTAATCCGTGGGAATTCATCGTGGCTTCAGGAGATGGGTTGGCAAAGTTAGGGCAGTTGTTTGTAAACGCCAGTGCTGCTGAAGGCAGCGATGAAAGTACCCAAGCAAAAATGGCTAATATGCCGCAACGTGCCCCTATGGTGATCACTGTGGTGGCTAAAGTTGTTGAGCATGCCAAAGTGCCTGCGTTAGAGCAACACCTTGCGGTTGGCTGTGCCTGTATGGCGATGCAACAGGCAGCCTTTGCTCTTGGGCTGGGAGGCATATGGCGCACCGGAGGCTTGGCTTTTAATCGTGTTTTACATAAAGATCTAGGCTTAAGAGACAACGACCAGATCATCGGCTTTTTATACCTTGGTACGCCAGCGGTCACCGCGCCTATCAAGCCAACGAAACTGGTAACCGATGTGGTGCGCTATCTATAACTATCGGGTGGTTGACCTATCGACTTTGGTCGGGTTTACTCCTGTTGAAAACCTGTCAAAGTAGAGCTGAACCAGCATTGACCCATGCATAGGTTTTCACCCTAAGTGATTTGATTGCCCGCCTAATTAGGTGGGCATTTTTTTGTGATGATTTAGCGCAGAGTGCCGTTTTAATTCCTATTGTATTGTTTTAATTGCTATTGTATTAACAATGCTTCACATGTGTGAGCCACTAGAGGTGGCTATTAGCGCTTTCATCATCATTGGCTTACCCGTATAGTTTTGTGGAGCCCAAGGGGTTATCAAGGGATAAGGAGCTAACTTTGCTTGTTTTTCAAACAGAGCGTCTGACGGTAAGACGGCTCACAGTGGCCGATGCACCATTTATGTTGGCCATATTGAACTCCGAAGGATTTCTCAACAATATTGGCGATCGCGGCATAACCACTGTGCCGCAAGCTGAAGCTTATCTTATTGAAGGATCTCTCGACAGTTATCAGCAGAATGAATTTGGTATGTATGCGGTCACTCTTACGTCAACGGGTGAGGCTATCGGTTTAGCGGGTTTAGTGAAACGAGAACAACTCTCTGATATCGATATTGGTTATGCCTTGTTGCCGCAATATTGGCACCGTGGCTATGCCTTGGAAGCTGCTGCGGGGGTTGTAGAGCACGCTAGAGCGTTAGGGTTTAGCGAGCTGCTTGGTATTGTCAGTCCTGGTAATCAGGCATCGATTCAATTACTGGAGAAATTGGGCTTCAAATTTGACAAAGTGTTGCAGTGGGATCAAGGTGATGACGTATTGCTATATCATAAAGCACTTGAAATTATTGATTAAAATTTGCTAGGTTAATGCTTCGTCCTCGAGGTTGCCCTTTTCATCAAATGATCACATACGATTGTTATAACGTAATTGACGCAGAGGTATTATGAGTAATGCAAAGGTGCCAAACGCGCTGGTTGGTGAACGGGTTATTTTAGAGCCAATGATGCGAGAACACATAGCAGCGTTATCGGTGGCGGTGTGTGATGGTGAACTTTGGCGGCTGTGGTACACCAATGTTCCGCATCCCGATGAGATGAAAACCTATGTTGAGGCCGCGATTGCAGCTGAAGCACGCGGCGAAGCTTTGGCTTATATTGTGCGAGACAAATTTACCGGTGAAGTTGTTGGTGCTACACGTATTATGGCATGGGATCAGCCTAATCGGCGCTTAGAGATTGGTCACACTTGGTATGCTAAAAGCGCGCAGCAAACGGGAATAAATACTGAGGCTAAATATCTTCTGTTGAGTTATGCATTTGAAACCTTAGATGTAATGGCTGTAGAGTTTAGAACCCATTGGCATAATCAACGTTCCCGTGAAGCGATAACGCGTATCGGTGCGAAACAAGATGGCGTATTACGTAATCACCGCCTGCTTAAAGATGGAACGGTTAGGGATACCGTAGTTTATTCAATTATCGATAGTGAGTGGCCTGACGTTAAGCAGCAGTTAAGATCAAGAATCGCGCAATACGCCAGATAAGTATCAGGCACTTAAGTTGTTGCTGCGTGTTGGCAGAGTGAAATAGAGATTTATATCAAGGAGGATAGATGTCGGGTGAAATTAAGAGTGCGACGATAACAGAGCTGGATGCTGTGGCATTATTATTTGATGAGTATCGACAGTTTTACCAGCAAGAAGCTGACTTAGATTTAGCTAGGCAGTTTATTAACGCCCGTATAAAACATAACGATTCGGTGATTTATGTTGCATTAGATACCCAAGGGCATGGTCTTGGTTTTTGTCAGCTTTATCCGACCTTTAGTTCAATCTCTGCATGTTCGATATTAATTCTGAGCGATTTATATGTGACGCAGCATGCCCGATGTGTGGGCCTTGGACGTCGACTGATGAATTGTGTGCTGGAGTATGCTTACGCCAATAGAATTACCTCAATTACCTTAGAAACTCACAAGAATAATCAGCAAGCTCAGGCGCTATACGAGTCGCTAGGCTTTGTTCTGGATAAGGAGTTTTTAAGATATTCACTTGATGTTGAGCGCGTTCTAAAGTAGAAATGGAGCAATAACAACTCAGTTCATACTTGGTCAAGGAATGTCTCAATGCGCGTAAAGTTTTTAATGCCAGCTTTGATATTGGTCTCTTTTGGTAGCATAGCTCAGGAGGTTGAATTAACGCCTTCGCCAGCGGAAATCGAATTTAACAAGGAAGTATTGGCATGTGCAGCCTATTATCAAATTGCTTCAGATGCCATCTCTAACATGAATGCGCCACAGATGCAGGCGGTGGGTGATCGCCTTAAGCAGTCAGGCCTCGATGCGGTGACATTGGCAAAAAAATATCAAAGTGAGTCAGAGGTGAATGCAATATTGGCGCAGCAAGTTGCCGCGCAGCAGGCCAGCTTACCCAGTAATAAAAATTTAGGTGGGTTAATGGGCCGTTATAAAACTCAATGTCAAAGCCTGTTGGCCAATCCACAAAAACGATTAGATTATTGGGTAATGGCTACCATGTAATACCTATCAGTATAAAAAAGTGATTGTTCAGATCGTTATGCTGCGTGGTATCAGTTAATAAAAGCGTGCGTTAAAGCACGCTTTGCTGTTTTTGATGAAACGATTTCCCCCTTAACTTGGTCTATCTCCATGGGCTTCCATTTGCGTATTGCCGGAGAAAAAATGAACATCTATTTTGTCATCGCAGCGACATTTGCACTCTTGACCTGTGTTGGGCATTTTACCATAGGTATTAAATCCTTCTTGACCCCCATGCTCGATGCCAATTTTGACCCGATTGCGCAGAAAATCATGCAGTGTGTGTTTCATTACGTGTCAGTGTTTTTAGTGATGTCGACATTAGTCTTGTATGCGTGTGGCTTAGAGATGGTTTCTATTATGCAAGGCTATGGCCTAGTGTTGTTTATCGCATTAAACTATCTACTGTTTGCGGTTTGGCAGATCTACATTGGTTTCTTTTCTGATATTGAGTCGCCGTTTAAATCTCTGTTTCAATGGATCTTCTTTGCTGCGATAAGTTTTTTTACCCTGCTAGGGGTGTTCCAATCTCTATGATCTTTGGCTGCAATGCAAAGTTATATAAATTCAATTGCATAATGCTATCGCATTAGGGCAAACTATTGACCGTGTTGTGACAAGGATCGTTTATCACCACTACTTAGATACTTTTTTCGCGTGTAATCGTTAACGATCCCTGAAGGGGTAATGCCAACAAAACTCGTCAATTAGACTTGGTCATTAAGGCTGTGAAACAGAAGTTATAAATGTTTGGGATGAACTTAAGTATGAGGGCTAAGGAGTTGCCAATGGTTTCGAGAATAACCTTATGATCACCGTAAAAGCGTTAACTAAATCCTATCAAATGGGTGAATCGCAAGTACTCGCGCTGCGTGGCGTAGAATTTAACATTAAGGCCAATGAATTTGTTGCCATCATGGGGCCACCAGGGTCGGGTAAGTCAACATTGATGAATATCATTGGTTGTTTAGACAAGCCCAGCAGTGGTAGCTATCAACTCAATGAGCAAGAGGTGGCCAGTTTAGATGACGATCAACTCTCGGCTGTACGCAACAAAGAGATTGGCTTTGTATTTCAAAGTTTTCACCTACTTCCCCGTATGAGTGCACTACAAAACGTATTGTTACCATTGCGCTTTAGCGAACATCAGCAAGACAGCGATGCCTATGCTCAATCATTATTAGCCAGAGTCGGTTTAGGCGAGCGCCAAGACCATCGTCCTAACCAGTTGTCGGGTGGCCAACGACAGCGGGTGGCGATTGCTCGGGCATTAGTGAATCGGCCTGCCATATTGTTAGCCGACGAACCCACAGGTGCGCTGGACAGTAAAACCTCGGTGGAGATCATGGCGCTGTTTACTGAACTGCATCAAGCGGGCCAAACCATTATTTTGGTGACCCACGAAGAGGAGGTCGCCGCCTATGCGCAGAGAATCATCCGTATGCGTGATGGTGAGATTATTGAGATTGAAAATCGAGGCCAAGATGCAGCCTAAACATTTTGCCGTTGCGCTGAGTCTGTTGTTGATGTCTTGTCTGAGTCTATTCACTTATAGTGAGCCAGCCTATGCTGAGCCATCGCTGCTACTAACAGGTAAGATTGCTTCCGTCGAGTCACAGACCTTCACTGTTCCCAAAGCGGGTGATGCGTGGCGGTACCAGATCCAATGGCTGTTGCCTGAGGGGACGCTAGCGACGGCGGGCCAAAGCGTGGTGATCTTCGATAAAAGTCAGATCGCTAATCAAATAGAGCAGTTAGAAGCCAGCTTACTCAGGGTGACGGCGCAAGAACAGAGCACCGCCATTGAGCTAAAAGCCGCAGTATTACAAGCGCAGTTCAATCTCAAACAGCGTCGTCTAGAGGTTGAAAAAGCGCAGCTTGATGCCGATGTGCCCGCTGAATATATTGCCGCAAAAGAGTACGCCGAAAACCAATTTAAATTGCTGCAAGCTAAATCAGAGCAAACTAAAGCGCGACAGGCATTAGCCGAAGTGTTGGAAAAGCAGTTGGCGAGCCGACAACAGTTGGCTATCGATAAACAAAAAGCCAAGTTGGAGCTGAGTCAGGCACTTCGAGGGTTAGAGCAACTTGAGCTAAAGGCTCAAATTTCAGGCCCTGTGCTTTATGAGCGAGATCCTTGGTCAGAGAAAAAGTATGGCGTTGGTGACACGGTTCAAATTGGTCGACAGATAGCCACCATTCCAGCACTCGACCGGTTAGAGGTGGCTGCTTGGGTTAATGAAATTGACGTGGACAGGGTAAAGCTTAAACAAGCAGTAACATTACGGTTAGACTCACAGCCGGATATTACTTTTTTAGGCAGTATTAATAGTATTGGCAAGCAAGCTATTACTCAGCCTGCGTGGGGACGGAGTAAATGGTTTAAGGTGGGCATAGATTTTAATCTTGCCAGTACCAATCTTGCATTGGTGCCAGGGATGAGTGTGTTAGTCACAGCGCAGGAGTCGACGCACGATGAAGGTTAAGTTAGTGGTAAATCGTTTCGTGCCCTTATTGTGCAGTGCACTGCTTTTAGCGGGATGCAGTCAAGGTGCGGTAACAGTTGTTGAGCAGGGCGTGTTACTTCAAAAGGTAGAAGTGACTGGTGAGTTAGTGTCAGCCGACACTATCTCAATGATGCCACCCGCCATAAGAAGAGTGTGGCAATACCAAGTCAAACAGCTGGCGCCCGAGGGTAAAGCTGTTGCAAAGGGGGAGGTCGTAGCACGACTTGATACCTCTGAATTAAGTCAGCGACTCTCTGTCAGTGAAGCCAGTCTGGCCGCCACGGAGCAAGATATAGAAACCTCAAAATTGCGTAATGCCAAACGTATGGAGGAGCTACGACTCGATTTAGCCGAAGCGAAAATGAACTTTGAAAAAGCGGAGCGTAAGTTCAAGTTATCTGATGAGACGGTTGCCCTCATTGAAAAAGAGAAATACCAGCGTGATACAGAGATAGCCAAAGACCGGGTCGTGTTAATTGAACAAAAAATTGCGCTTGAGTCTCAAGGTGCAGAGCAGCGTCAAGCCATGCTTCTCGGGGATAAGCAAAAGTTTTCGGCTGAAGTGTCTGCATTGAAAACAGGTATCGCGTCGATGACGCTGAAAGCACCACGTGCTGGCATGGTTGTGTATGGCAACGATCCACAAGGGAATAAAATCAAAGAGGGCCAATCAGTTTTTGCGGGTGACTCAGTATTATCGATTCCTGATTTGTCTCATATGCAGGTCAATATGACTATTCCTGAGGTTGAGGCGAAACGTGTTCAGTTAGGTCAAGTGATCAATATTCGTCTTGATGCCAACCCTGAGCGCGTTTTTAAGGGGAAAATAGTCGAATTGGGCGCTGTGTTTCGCAACAAGAATCAAGATGTTCCTTTGGTGGTCTTTGACGCCGTAGCCAGTATTGATGAACCCGACAGTGAGCTGATGCGGCCGGGCATGGCGGCCAAAATATCTATCGATATTGCTCAAGGTGAAGCTGCGACGTTACTTGCCACTGAAGCGGTGCATTTCGACGCAGGGCAAGCCTATGTATTTCGCCCATCCCTATTTGGCACCCGCAAACAGGTCATAACCTTAGCGGATATTGGCAGTGAGCGGGTGTCGATAAGCCAAGGATTAAGCATCGGTGATGAGGTGTTACTGCCATGAATATGACTGTGAAATACGTTAAAGCTGTGGCGTTACTTATCATGGTGATGACGCTGTTTGGCTGCTCGCCACAACCCAGTGATGGGGTGCTAACCATGGTGGTTGAGCAACGTGATTTTAATGTGCAAATACCGGCCACTGGCGAGTTAGAAGCGAGCCAGTCGACAGCGGTTACAGTTCCATCAGGCTTACGCGGTCCGCAGTCTTTGGCTTGGATACTCGACAATTTTAGTTGGGTTAAAGCAGGCGATGTGGTGGCCAGAATGGACCCCACCAGAGAAAGTTATCGACTGGAAAGAGAGCGTTTTGACTTTAGCAAGTTGGATCTTGATAGCAAGATTCAACAGGAAAAAGACAAAACCGTCAGTCAAGAATTGCAAGCTGGCACAGAAATAACGGGTAAAGAGAAAGCACTGGCGGAACAGTTTTTCAGTGAAGATGAACGTGTTTACACCAAAATCGAGATCATTGAGCAGATGCGTAACCAAGATTACCTAGGTGCTAAGATGGACTATTTTGACTGGGGGTTGGCTCAGCACGATGCGCAGGCACAAGCCGAACAAGATTTGATCACCCTTAAACAACAGGGCCACCAAGCAAAAATTCGACGATTTGAGAATAACTTAAATCAGATGGAGATCACTGCGCCCCATGACGGCTTATTTGTTTACCAAGCTGGCTGGGATGGGGCATCGCCCGTTGTCGGCGATATGATGTGGTCCGGCTTTACCATAGGTACCTTACCCGATACCTCAGTGATGCAAGCCAAATTGTTTGTGCTTGAGTCAGAAGCGGCTGGCTTGACCTTAGGTCAGCCAGCCAGTATTACCTTGGATGCATACCCCAACAAAAGCTTTAATGGCAAAGTGGTGCAGTTGGATGCGCTAGCTAAGCCAAAAGAGAAAGATAGCCCTGTTAATTACTTCCAGTTTACCGTGAGTTTAGATGAAACCGTAGCCGCTATTATGCAGCCGGGTCGTCAACTGTCAGCGACAGTGCATGCCTTGTCTGTTGAACAGGTTATTACAGTTCCTAACCAGGCACTGTTTCAAAAGGAGGGGGCGTATTGGGTCTACCTTAAGACTGCTAAAGGCTTTACTAAGCAAGTTGTGACCACAGGCCAACGTAGTATCGATATGACCGTCATCACGGATGGTCTCTCAGCCGGAGATGTGATTGCCTTGACCACGCCACCTAAAAGGAGTCGGGTATGAGATCTCAACAAAGGATGACTCGGACTTTACAAGGTATCGCGCAAGCATTTGATGAGATGCGTCACCATAAATTGCGAACATCACTTACGCTGCTTGGTATGGTGTTTGGTGTCGGGGCGGTGATAGCGATGCTTAGTGTTGGCGAGGGTGCTGAGCGAGAAGCACTCAAAATGATCGAGTCCATGGGGGTGCGTAATCTAGTGGTGAATGCCCGCGTGGCCGATGGTGATGCACTCAAATCTGTGCGAGAACACAGCGTGGGGCTGAGCCTGAGAGATGTGCAAAGCGCCGAGCGTACATTGCCGTTTGTGGAAGATTGGAGCGCGCAGAAACAGGTTAAAACCTTTAGCTTATTTAGTCGTCAAGGCCGCAGCGATGCTATGGTATATGGGGTCACACCCAGCTATTTTCGTTTAAGCGCGTTTAATGTGGCTAAGGGACGTGCGTTAACGCCTGATGATGAAAGCCACTATCGTCAGGTTGCGGTGCTCGGTGGTGAAGCCGCGCGCAGCTTATTCCCAAGAGGAGAAGCCGTTGGCGGCTTAGTTAAAGTCAATCATCAATGGTTTACTGTAGTTGGTGTATTGTCGGAAGGGGAAACGGGTCAGTCTAAGATAGCTGGCGTAAAGCTGGGCGGCGAACGTAATCAGGTATTTATTCCTTTAGCCACAGCGCTAAAGAAGATGAACTTTAAGGCCCTAGAAGATGAACTTGATGCCATAAAATTAGCCATCAAAGAAAACATCAATCCGTCATTGGCAGCCAAGAGTTTGGGACACCTGTTTGAGCGTCGTCATGGTGGAGAGAAGGATTATGAGATTGTCGTGCCTGCGGATCTGTTGGCGCAACATCAGAAAACTCAAAAAATATTCAATATTGTTATGGCGTGTGTCGCTGGGATCTCATTGCTGGTTGGCGGTATTGGCATTATGAATATTATGTTGGCGACGATCATGGAGCGCACTTCAGAAATTGGGCTACTTCGAGCACTTGGTGCGAGACGTAAGGATATTGCTCGTCAGTTTTTGATTGAGAGTATTGCTATCTCCGCAACAGGTGGGGTGATAGGTATTGTGGTGGGTTTGCTGCTTGCATTGGTTATCTCTGCCGCTGCTGGCTGGCCGGTGGCTTGGTCAGGTTTTGCTATTATTTTGTCGCTCGCGGTATGCATGACAATCGGTATCGGTTTTGGTCTGTACCCCGCACAAAAGGCGGCTAGATTAGATCCGATTGTAGCACTACAGCGAGATTAGCATTTGGTTGCTTCCGCTATTCGGCACTCGGCTTGGCGGCTAAGTAGCAGTTCTCACTTTCTATGCAGTCTGATTGGCCCATCGACGTTACGAGCTGTGCCCGCACAGTTTGTGTCGATGGTGTTGTCGGTGCGCTCTGTTCAAACCACTGACTTTTGAAATCCGTCAACCAAGTATTGCCTGTAGTGTCTTCAACAAAGCTGGAAACATCGACAAAGGTTAACCAAAACGCGTAGGCAACGATTGAGTAAATAGTAAAACGGAACATGTTTCTCACCTCTAAGTTTACTAATTTAGACAGGCGCTATATGCCTGTAGTGACGCACTATACGCCCTAAAATTCAAGAAAGAAACTGTCAATGTTTTGCCGCTAGTCATGCATAAAACTAACGGTTTTGATGATTGATTTTATTGGTTTTTTATTTAGTTGACGTCGATGGCGTCAAAGATGCCTATGCCGTCATAATCCAGGCTGATAGCAGTTTTATTGACACATGTTAGTGCGAGTTGGTGGTGAGGGGATCGCTTTATAGGTGTCGAATTGAGGATGATGCCACTGACTTATTATGCATAAAAAGTAAGTGTATGATAGTCACGCCAGTCCTCAGGTCGAGTGTTATCTCAACTTGAGGACTAAACGTGTGGCACACATGATTTAACGTCAGAATTATACCTAAGGTACTGGGTGGTTAATGACGTTTTTTCCAAATCATAATACCAGCCACTAAGATAACAACGGCGACAATTGGCAGTAGATCATTGAGGTGATGAAATAATCCGATGCCATGATGTCCGGGGTGAGCCCAAGCGGCTGCAGGTAGTAGGCTAGCAAGTAATGCGATGGCTTTGTTCATTGTTTTCTCCATTATTGTTTATTAGGTCGATCAATCGGTTTCCAATTCCAGTTGCATCAGTAACATCTCTTCTCCCTCTAGGATCTTAGTGTTGAAGCTGTTGCAATTAGGGCAGACGATGCTGCGTTCTTCTAGCTGATTTATGCTGCCACATTGCGCGCACTCAATCACCAGGGGTTGATGCTTGATGGTAAGTTGCGCCTCATGGGCGGGTCCTTCTAATTTAAATGTGTCAAATGCGGTTTGTAAAAGTGCCGGCTCGACACCACTTAGCACACCCACTTTAATCACGACTTTAGTGATTTTGTTGGCATTATTCGCCTCAGCATGCTGCTCGCATTGCTCTAGGAGTGCTGTGACTATCGAGTATTCATGCATTAGCAGATCCTTGGTAGCAGTTCACCGTGGGGCAAATCCAGATAACGACTACTGCCCCATGGGGTTTTTAGCACCACCTTACCAGTATGAGTATCGTCTACCTGGCCGATGATGGCTGCCTGCTCACAGTTGCCATAACGCTTGATAATTTCAAGTGCTCCTTGGGCAACATCAAGGGGTAAGGCCATGATAAAAGTGCCTTCGTTAGCCAAATCGTGGGGTTCGAATCCATAGAGTTCACACAGTCCCTTAACTTCATCGGACACCGGAATTTTAGACTCTTCAACGGTGATGCCGATATTCGAGGCACTAGCCCATTCATTAAGTACCGCTGCTAATCCACCACGGGTGGCATCTCGCATGGCGTGAATATCTATATTGCAGGCGATAAGCTGCTCGACGACAGGCCATAGATTAGCGCAATCACTGACTAACTCAGACTCAAGGTTTAGCCCCTCTCTTGCCATTAATATGGCTGCACCGTGGCGACCGATATCACCCGACACTAAGATAGCGTCGCCCACTTGCAAGTTTTTCACTGAAATATTGGGGCACAGAATACGCCCAACACCTGAGGTATTGATAAACAGTCCGTCGGCACACCCTTTAGGCACCACTTTGGTGTCACCACATACGACACGAGTGCTGCTTTTATGTAGTTCATCAGCCATGGTCTCGACTATCTGTTTGAGTTGGGTCATTGGGAAACCCTCCTCAATGATAAAACTACAGCTGAGGTATTGCGGTTCTGCGCCCATCATAGCGAGATCGTTAACGGTTCCCGCCACTGCTAGTTTGCCGATATTTCCCCCCGCAAAAAATAGCGGTGCAACCGTGAATGAGTCGGTAGTGAATGCGGTGGTGCCCTCAAGATGGAGCACTGCAGCGTCCTCTTCGCTGGCCAATATTGGGTTGTTAAAGGCTTTAAAGAAGATCTCTTTGATCAGCTTGTTCATCTCTTTGCCACCACCACCGTGACTGAGTTGTACCGCTTTTTCGGGTTTATTATCGAAAGCGTGTGACATATTTAGACTCCGTTATAGCGGTAATAGGCATTGCAGGCGCCTTCTGAGCTCACCATGCAGCTGCCCAGCGGGGTTTCAGGGGTACATCCTCGGCCAAATACTTTACAATCTTTGGGTTTGGCAATGCCCCGTAAAATATCGCCACACTGGCAAGCTTTGTGATCATCAATATCATCGACTTGTAGCAGATCTTTGAATTGTACTTCGGCATCACGGTGAGCATATTGCGGCTTTAGCATTAAGGCCGACAGTTGCAGCGGACCGAGTCCTCGCCAACGAAAATGAGGGCGGACCATCATGTATTGGTTGATTTTCTTTTGTGCGGCTAAATTACCCTCTTCACTCACGGCCCGGCTGTACTGAATATCGAGTTCTGCAACGCCTGCTACTTTCTGTTTAACAATGCGAAGAATCGACTCCATTACGTCAACAGGCTCAAAGCCGGAAACCACCACTGGGGTGCCGTACTGCTCTACAGCCGAGCGGTAAATTTTTGCCCCACTGATCACACTGACGTGGGCGGGACCGATAAAGGCGTTTACTTTGGCTTGTGGATCGGCCATTACGGCATCAATCGCGGGCGGCACCAGTACATGGTTGATATGGAATAACAGGTTATTTATCTTTTGCTGTTCAGCTTGTTCAATCAGCACGGCAGTCATAGGCGTTGAGGTTTCAAAGCCGATGGCAAAGAAAATCACCGTTTTATCAGGATTATCTTTAGCAATCGTTAAGGTATCGAGAGGATCGTAGATAGGCCTTATGTCGCAACCTTTGGCACGAAACTGCGCCAAGCTACCTTTGGAACCAGGTACGCGGATCATATCCCCGAGGGTGACCAAGATGGTGTCAGGCATGGAGGCTAATATGGCGGCATGGTCGATACGCTCTTTAGGCATCACACATACAGGGCAGCCTGGGCCATGAACAAACTCTATGTTAGCCGGTAGCAGCTGATTCAAGCCATATTTCATAATCGTATGGGTGTGGCCGCCACAGACCTCCATGATATGAATGGTCTCAGGGTGATCTTGTGCCAGCGTTTGTATGGCTTGGGCCAACTTATGAATGGTCTCAGGGTCTCTAAACCCTTGATACAGTTGCTTTAGCTCTATCATGGTTAGCTATGCTCCTGGTGGCCAATCTTGTCGACTATCTCTTGGTAGAGGGCTAGGCTCTGCTCAGCATCGGCTTTATCGATTTTATTCATCACAAAGCCAATATGGATTAATACGTAATCACCAATCGCTAAGGGTTCACCCATTAAATGGCTGCTGACTTTGCGCTTAACGCCCATGGTTTCAACCGTAACGGCTTGTTCTTCGTTATGTAGTTCAACCACTTGGGAGGGAATAGAGAGGCACATTAGTTTGCTCTCCTATGCTCATTTAGCCAGTTTGCGACGGCAAACATACTGTCACTGTCTTTAATTGATACCGTCAATACGCTTGCTTCAGGGTTGAGCTTTTTGACCTGTGCCTGTGCTTCTTCGATGCTGAAATCGAAGTGGGGCAGTAAATCCGCTTTGGTAATTAATACCAGATCGGCTTTGCGAAACATGACTGGGTACTTTTCCACTTTGTCATCACCCTCAGGCACTGACACTAATACCACGTTAAGGTGGGTGCCGACATCGTAGGACGCTGGACAGACTAAGTTGCCAACATTTTCTACAAAACAGATATCTAATGGCGCAAGGTCAACATGATGCAGGGCGCTATGCACCATAAAGGCATCCAAGTGGCAGGCAGAGCCTGTCTGAATCTGGTATGCCTCAATACCTTTGGCTTTGAGTCTATCTGCATCACGAGAGGTTTCTAAATCGCCTTCAATCACGGCATATTTAAGACTTGTGTATTCTTTAAGGTGTTCAAGCAAGGTGGTTTTACCGCTGCCAGGACTACTCATTAGATTGAAGGCGGTGATATTGTTCGCTTCAAAGTGGGCGCGGTTATGGGCCGCTTCGTGATCATTTTTATCTAGTATTTTGTTGATAACAGATAGCGTTTTAATGTCATTGAGTTGAGGATTACTGTGTAACTCATCATGGTGGTGCCCATGGTGATGGTCATGGCTGTGCTCGTGTTGGTGAGCACTGTCGTGACGAGTGATTGAGCAGCCGCAGTCTTTACACATGTTGAACTCCATTTTTTCAATGCTGTTATATCATTTTGGCTTAGCCAGTAATTTAGTTCATTGATACTGGTCAGTTTTCAGCAAAAATTCTAATAATCTGTTAATAAACTTTGTTTATCTGTCTTGTTTTTCCAGCGTTTATTGGTGTATGCCATACCAGAGCTGACCTAATGCAATACCGCCATCGTTCACCGGAACCCTTTGGTGTCCAGCCAATTTAGGCCGTGTTCGTCTAGTCGTTGCCGTGTAAGGCTGAGCAAATAACGATTTTGGTATACACCACCACACAGTGCGATAGGTAGCTGCGGATGGCGTTTGGCCAAACTCACTGCCGCGTCGGCCAGACAGTCCATGAACCCTTTGGCTATTAGCGCTTTGGTTGTTTCGTTGTCACCTCTAGATAGCTGCACATCCATCATTTGTTGCCACAACTGATCCGTTTGCCACTGGCCATCAATTAAAGGTAGATTGAAAACCAATCCGGCGTTGGCCACTTGTTGTTCGGTGAGACCATTGGCGAGCGACTCAATGATCATGCCTGCTTGCCCTTCAAATTGGGTGGTTTCTATCACGCCTAGTAAGCAGGCAAGGGCATCGAATAGCCTGCCGACTGAACTGGTTTGCTGGGTCGCCACCCCTTTTTGCCACAGTTTGTGCAGGTTGATGATACTGGCCTGCGGCATGGCTGCAATATTGGTTAAGGGGAGCTGAAGCACTTGTTCTAAAGTGTACTGCTCAAATAGCATGGCGAGCATGATCCGGCGAGGATCTTTAATGGCTTGTTCTGCACCAATAAGGGTTATCGGTTTTAGATGGGCGATGCGCTGGTAGCCTTGAATATCTGCAATCATGGCTTCACCGCCCCAAAGTTCACGTCCTTCGCCTAAACCTGTCCCATCGAAACTAAAACCTAATACCTTGCCTGTGTGCTGATTGGCTGCCATGACACTCAAAATGTGGGCGTAATGGTGTTGCACTTGAGTTGGCTGGCAGTGACCATTTAGTTGGCTAAATTGCTCTGCCCATTGGCTTGAGGCGTAATCTGGGTGGCAGTCTCGGATGATTTGCTCAGGATTAAATGCATATAGGCGTTTAAAGGTGGCTAGCGTATCAATGAAATATTGTTCTGCTTCGAGACTGAACAGATCGCCAATGTGAGGACTTAATACTAAGTTGTGACCAAAACCAAAGGCAATACTGTTTTTTTGCTGTGCGCCGACAGCTAAGGTGCTTTGAGGCACGGGCCTGTTACAATGCATTGTGAGCGGGGCATAACCTCTTGCTAGGCGTATAATCTGTACTGTGTCATCAATAACCTGTACCACACTGTCGTCACAACCATTTAGGATGATGCGATCATGATCTAAGATGCAGTCAACAACCCCTTGCAGACGCGCACAGATATCTTGGCTATCGGTAATAATCGGCTCGCCACTGCGATTGGCGCTTGTAGCGACCAATGGCCGCTTGAGTGCTTGCAACAGCAAATGGTGCAGCGGTGTATAAGGTAAGAACAGACCGATTCTGTCAATCGTGGGCGCCACCGAAGGACTCAGCTGTGTTTCTCCAGTAGGTGTTTGATGTTTATCGAGTAATACTATGGGGCGCTCTTGGCTTGTTAACACTTGCCAGGCTAAGTCGCTGCCTCGTGCTAACGACTTTGCCGTCTCAATATCGGCGCACATTACCGCAAAGGGCTTTGCTGGGCGTTGTTTACGCAGTCGTAGTGCCGTAACGGCTGCATGATTGGTTGCATCGCAGACGAGATGAAAACCTCCTAGGCCCTTTATTGCCACTATTTCCCCCGCTTTGATCCGCTCAACGGTTTGCTGCAGTGCCGCATCTTTATGGGCGATCGCAGCACCTTGATTGTCTGTTAGCGTAAGCTGTGGGCCGCAATGAGGACAGCTTACAGGTTGCGCGTGATAACGTCGGTCGAGCGGATCTTGATAGGCGCGTTCACATTCTGGGCACATAGTGAAATGGGCCATAGAGGTGTTCGGTCTGTCGTAGGGTAAGGCATTGATTAGGGTGTATCGTGGTCCACAGTTAGTGCAATTGGTAAACGGATAGCGGTAATGACGATTGGTGGGGTCATTAAGTTCGCTTAGGCAGTCGGGACAACTGCTTTTATCTGCCGAAATTGCCACTTGCGCGCTGCAGTCTGATTCACTATGAATAATCTCAAAACCACTGCAGTTGGCAAGGGAGTCAACCTCAACTTGCTCAAAGGTATCAATGCGTGCAAGCGGCGGTGGCGTATGCGTCAATGTGTCAACAAATTGGGTTATGTTAGTGCTATTGCCCTGCAGCTCAATAGTGACACCTTGACTGTTATTGAAGGTAAAGCCACTAAGGTTAAGCTCGGTGGCTAAACGGTAGACAAAAGGGCGAAAGCCAACGCCCTGAACAATACCAGTGATCACTAGCTTTATTCGACACGGGTCCGTTAGTGGCTTGGCTTGGGACCTTGAGGGTTGCGTCGTTGCTGCGGATCGGACCATTGTTACTTCCTACGTTTTTTTAGCGTTAGCGCACCAATGGCGTAATTGTTGCCATCAATATCTAACTGCTGATTAAATCTAATTGGGAAGTTTTTGCCAACCCGCAATGCCACGCGTTGGCATAGTAGTGGGTTTTGCCATTCGCTGCCGGCAAGAGCGACCTGCTTAACACTGATATTGAGATCTAAGTGCTCAATCCAGTTGGCAAAATAGTCTGCTAGTGAGTCGTGCATGCCAAATGCGAGCTTATGACTATCCCGGTCATCAGCCAATCTAAAACTCATCAAGGTGCCTAAGGTTTTACACCAGTTTAAGCTGCGATGTGCTTCGCCGCGGGTAAGTGGGTAGTCAATACGTGGTGAATTAGCGCCTCGGTGGCCCAGAGCACACGCGATGAGTGCATCGGCTAAATCATTAACCGCCATTGTTCGACTTTTTAACCCCAATAACACCGCCGCAATGGCCCATAGGCTTTGCAGGTTAGTGGTAGGTTGAGGCAGTTTTAGATCGAGTAAGCGCAGGTAATCTTCTGGGTAGCGTTGTTTAAATTTCTCTAATACCTGCCTTTGTGGGCTTTGTTCTAGCTGGTGGTATATTTCGTAGCCAGTGTCAGGAAGTGATGGCAGCGCGAAAAATAACTCGCTGTTTTTCTTAGCATCTAGTGTGAGGATCTGCCCTGCGTAGTGTTCACTTAGAAAGATGATAGCGCAGTTTTTACTCAAATCATGTTCGAGGCAGACGCTATTTAACGCACAAATGGCACGTTCTTCGTCACTTAAGGTGATGCAATGAGTGTCGTCTACATGAGTGTGATTAGTGTTGTAGTACTCGGCATGATAACGCCCCGGTTTATGGCTAGCGTAATAAAAACCGTCGGCGGCGTCGTTAATGAGTACATTATCGTGTAAGGCATCGACTTTTGCGGCAATGTTAACCGCAGAGCGATGCTGACTTTCGACCTCAACCCACCCTGAATCGATAAAGGCTAATGCCGATTGCTGCGTCGCATCATCGATAAACAGCCAATCAATCCCTTTTTGACGTAGCTGTTCGGCAATAATCAGTAATAGGCGGTTGTAGGCAAAGCAAAGATCATACAGTGGTGCATCCAATTTGGGGTGTTCTTGAATTGGTCTTACCGTGATCAATGGTTTTTCAATACTCGATAATGCCAGGATTTGCCTATCGTTGAGGTGGAATTGGGCATTAAGCGTATTTGGATTGCAGACTAACAGGCGAGGCCGATGAGTTGTTGCCGGTGCGGTTAAAGAGAGGTGGATCGGGTTATCGTCACCAAGCGTCAATTGGCCATGTGTCAGCAGTGTGTCGGTCATGGCTCTAATATCGTTAACGGTTAAGCCACGGTAGTCTGTATTGATCCGCTGTTCACCATGGCAACAGCTGCAGGGTAGAGATAATTGTCCGAAATCGGCTGATTGATTGTCACCAATGATTGGCGCGCATTGCTGGCAGAATTCTTGCTCAATGGCACCATCTTCGAGTATTTTTTTCTCCCCTTGAGGTGTATCAACTAGTGCGATGCGGGAGTCTGTGAGCCATACCGAGATTAAAAAGTCTTGAGCAATCGCATCGGCAAGGATCTCAAGTTGTGATTGTTTACCTTCGGCTTCGATGAAATAGCAGCCCTGTTGGTAACCAATATTGATATTAAGCTCTGCATAATTTAGGTATTGGTTACATAAATGCGCGTAAAGAGGCACCTGTCGTGAACAGGTAAATTCAAATTTGATTATTTTCATTAGTAGTTACACCGCGCTTGTAAGAGTCGGGAATAAGATCTTCGATAGCAATGTTTTTAACGCGTGTTATCTCAAAATCAAGAGAGGATAAGTGATTTAGTATCGTGGTTTCCATCAGCGGGACGGCCGCTGCAACACGACTAGTGAGCCCTAATGTCATGGGCTCTAAAACGGTTGGTGTACACCCTAACACATAGGTTTTGGGTCTATCACCGACCATCTCCATCATGGTCAATGTTTGTAACATCTCCACTTCATGGGCACTGCCTTGCCAGTCGATTTCACTGGGGGCTTTGTCGAAATCGAAGAAGTACACTTCACCAGGGGATACCCCATTGGCATTGACGGTGTCGACGACAATGAGATAGTCATATTGGCAGATAATAGGAATGAGACCCTGTGCCAATGTACCACCATCCATCACATCGAGCTGATGTGATGGATGGCTAAAGGTATAATTTTCTTGTAGGTAATTGACAAAATGTACGCCGATACCTTCATCGGCGTACAGGACATTACCAATACCGAGTAACAGTATTTTCATGGCGCCCTTATTAATGTTTCTTTGGATGATAGTCATATCCAGAAACGATAGAGTCTACTGAATTGTGCTTAAATCTAATGCCTGTCCACACTGCCATATAGACGTGTATCACCACAAAGATTATAAACACCCAAGTAAAGTAATGGTGCCAAATACGCACAGGCGCTAAACCACCCATGATGCCTGTGACCCAAGCAGCAAATCCACCTAGCATACCACCTAAACCAAGATGATATACATTGGCATAAAGCACTAAACCAGTGATGCAGATTAGCGCCGCAATAACGGATATTGCTAAGTAGGTGACAAACTGAAGCGGACCATAAACCCCTTTTTTATCTAGGTGTCCCATCCACAAGTAGGATTTTAGTTGCACAATCCAACTGTTGACACTGGTGACATCCTTAAAGGAGCGTCTTTCAATATCACTCTTACCAAAGAAAAACAGGTAAGCACGAACCAGTGTAATGGCGCAGAGCGCAAAGCCAAAGATAAGGTGGGCAAACCGCACCCAACCTTGGACCAGAACATCAGAGTTACTGGGAGCCACTAAAAATGGCCAAGCAATATAGAAGCCCGTTATGACTAGAACCAATATTGAAAGTGCTCGCAACCAGTGAAAAATCCTGATCGCGGCACTGAATATAAAGGCTCTCTCATAGGGTACATTGTGTGTATCCATGAGTTGCTCCTTAACTATTTCCGTTTGGATCGATGCGGAACTCACCTAACTCTTGGCCTTTGTAATCCATCACATGTACAGAACATGCCATACAAGGGTCAAATGAGTGGATGATACGGATCACTTCTAACGGTTTGGTTGGATCTTCAAGCTTTAATCCCACTAGCGAGGCTTCGTAAGGTCCTACTTTGCCTTCGGCATCGACTGGGCCCGCGTTCCATGTGGTCGGTACTACCGCTTGATAGTTCTCTACTAAGCCATTTTTAATGCGGATCCAATGGCTGAGCATACCGCGTGGTGCTTCTATCATGGCATGTCCAACATACTCACGATTAGGATCCATCTCTGGTTTCACATAGGTACTGTCATCAACTTGAATGTTTTGGATTAGTGCATCGAAAGTTTTCAGTCCCTCTTCCGCCACAATCACAGTTTGTAACATACGAGCTGCGGTGCGTCCCAAAGTGGTGAACAGCGCCGCAACAGGTAAACCTGTAACTTCTAATAAGCCGTTGACGGCGTCGACGACAACCTTGTTACCGCGGGCGTAGCTCACTAGCAGACTAGAAAGTGGACCCACTTCAACAGGTTCACCTTGATAACGAGGTGATTTAACCCAAGTGTACTTGCCATCACCGTCGAGGGTGGGCAGCTTGCCGTAAACCGTGTCGCGCTCAACAAACCCTGTATAATTAGGCACTGTAGTGCCATCGTATGGGTGTTGTGGGCCATCGGCTGTGTACCAAGCGTGGCTAACATCCTCTTTAATCAGTTCAGGATTAAGGTCTGACACGTTGGCTAAGTCGCCATTCATGATCACACCTTGGTCGAACATATACTGACCATCGGCGAGCACAAAGTCATTAGTCGCCAAGAAGTTCTTAACGTTAACACCGCCCAGTACGCTGGGTTCTCCACCAAATGCTTCAGCAGCCATGACGATGTCGGCTTTATAGGCGCGATGAATAAAGTCAGTCACAATGGCGTGTTTTTGCTTCCACTCTTGTAGACGAGCAGGGCTTAGCATGTCACGCACCGAAGTCACTCCACCAACCACTAATGACTGTGGATGAGGCTGTTTACCACCGAAAATGGCCAACATCTCAGCCGCAACACGCTGAACCTCGAGTGCTTTAAGGTAGTGAGATAGGGCAATCAGGTTTTGCTCTGGGGTAAACTTATAGGTGCCATTGCCCCAATAAGCGTTAGCAAATGGGCCAAGTTTACCGGTTTCAACAAAGCCTTTTACGCGCTCTTGTACGGCGCGAAGCTCACCTTCACCTGCAGCAATAGGCTTGTCGGTATATTTCAGCGCCACTTGCGCCGCTGCAGCAGGGTCGGCACTCAACGCCGAGACCACATCAACCCAATCTAGGCCGTGAAGATGGTAGAAGTGCACAATATGATCATGCATATATAGCGACGTTTGCATTAACGAACGTAGATATTTGGCGTTAAGCGGGATCTTGACTCCTAATGCATTTTCAACGGCTTCTGTGCCGCAACGATAATGAGAGTAGGTACATACGCCACAGATACGTTGAACAATTAAGCCAACGTCCATGGGGGTACGACCTTTTAGGATCACCTCTATACCACGCCAGAGGGTCGATGAAGACCAGGCCTTTTGAACAACATTATTCTCGTCAACTTCGACCTCGACTCGCAAATGGCCTTCGATACGAGTGATAGGGTCGATAACTACACGTTTGCTCATTGAATTAGTCCTCTTTCGAATTGGCAAATACGCTGGCAACAGCGTGAGCGCCGATACCTACAGCTGTGGCACCCAAAATAACCGCGCCTACTGTGTCGGCGGTTGCATCGAGCCCATGAAGGAGCTGTCTGCCGAGGGGTTTTTCGAAATCTGCCATGTCATCCCAGAAGTTGGGTTCTGAGCAGCCCATACAGCCGTGACCTGCTAATACGGGCCAGCTGGTATGGTGGTTAAAGCGCTCTGTGGGGCAGTTGTTATAGGTGTATGGCCCTTTACAACCAACTTTATATAAACAGTAACCTTCTTTGGCACCGGTATCACCAAACTCTTCGACAAATTCGCCAGCGTCGAAGCGACCACGACGTTCGCAGTTGTCATGAACGCGCGCACCGTAAGCCCATTTAGGACGGTTAAACATATCCAGTGCGGGTAATTTTCCGAACATGATGAAATACATCAGGGTACCGACAATGTTTTTCTCACTTGGTGGGCAACCACCTAAATTAACGACCGTCTTATTGACGATTTGGTCAACACCTTTTGCACCTGTTGGGTTTGGTGCTGCGGCTTGCACACCACCAAATGAGGCACAAGTCCCGACAGAAATTATCGCGGCGGCGCCTTCGGCAGCATGCTTAATAATCTCGAGTCCAGTATGACCTTTACAGCCAACCGTTAGGAATGAACCGTTATTGGCCGTGGGGATTGCTCCTTCGACGGCTAAAAGGTAATTGCCTTTATAGGTCTCCAGAGCGTGTTCTAGGTTCTCTTCAGCTTGCCAACCTGCGGCGGCCATTAATGTTTCATGGTATTCAAGCGAGATGTGGTCGAAGATAAGAGAGTCTAGGTTAGGGGTATCGGCGCGAACGAGTGATTCAGAACATCCTGTACACTCAGCCATGTGTAACCAGATTAAGGGGGCTCTATCTGCCAGCTCTGCCGCTTCAGCGACTAAGGTGCTAAAGGGGAGTGGCAGTGCGAGCATTGCGGTTACAGCAGCGCTCCATTTCATAAAGTCTCGGCGGGTAACGCCATGTTCTTCCATTTTAGTTTGCAATGAATGAGCATGACGAGGTTCTAAGCTGCGTAACATTTCAAGACGCGCTTTTCCCTGTTCATATAAGGCGGCATGTGTGTCCATGGTTAACCCTTTGTTGTCATTTTGATGCGAAAATGTAGTGGCACTATTCAGTAATCAAGTTTAGGCCGCAATTTGCAGTTGATTATTGATGTATATCAACCTTTTGACTTCTTGTGATTTTGGCTAACCTTTACCCTTAATTCGTATGAGCTAGATCATGTTTAAATTGTAACTATGGACAAATTGTCGCAACTATTTATTTGTCTGTGATCGGGGTAGGATTTTGTCACTCGCTCCTAATCACATGTTTTTATTACTTATAAATAATATCGGCTAAATCTTCGGCTTTTTAGACCAACCTTATATACACTTAAGATGAATACCTTCAAAAGGAGTTAGGCTATGGAATCAATGAAAGTTGTGGATTATATGGACCGTCAACCTGTGTTATTACAAGCCGATATGACACTGGCCGCCGCTGTTGAGAAATTAGTAAAGCAGAAAAAAATTGGTGCGGCAGTGGTCGATGTACAAGGCCATTTAGTGGGTTTTTTGTCGCAACAAGATTGTTTAGCTGTCATGTTAAAAAGTACCTATCATTGTGATCTGGTGGCTAACGTGAGTGACTGCATGCGCAGTGATGTACTGACAGTGACAAAAGATTTGCCAATAATTACCCTCGCGGAGCAGATGCTGCAGCCTAAACCTAAAATCTATCCGGTGATTGATAATGGAAAAGTGGTAGGCACTATTGACCGACATGCGGTGTTGGGGGCAATTAATACGTCCATGCAAGAGTGTTATTTGAAGCCTGCATAAACGATTTTTAACAGATCCTTAGCCAATTGCATAATGTGGCGACATATTGGCCACTAAGAGCGATTTTCCATACCAAATCACCGCGTTAATTGGTAGGATCGCTCTTTTGTGTTTTTCGATAATGGATTTTGCATTTGAACTCGCCTAGCCATCCCCTCTCTAATGCCTTCTTAAAGCAATGTTATCAAGCCGATGCGGCGAGGATTAGGCGTCGTCTCTATCGTCTTAATAAACAAACCGATGCAGAAAAGAAAAGCCAAGAAGTCGCTAAGTTGGAGCAGCTTGCTATCGAGGCGGCTGCGAAAGTCGAGCAGCGGCGCAGTAATCGGCCGACGATTAACTACCCTGAAGAGTTACCTATCTCTCAAAAACGCGATGAGATCGCTCGCGCGATCGCTGGTAACCAAGTGGTTATTATTGCAGGTGAAACTGGCTCAGGTAAGACGACCCAGTTACCTAAAATCTGTTTGGAGCTGGGTCTAGGTACACGGGGGTTAATCGGGCACACGCAGCCAAGGCGACTCGCAGCGCGCAGTGTTGCGAGCCGGGTGGCTGAAGAGCTTAACAGTCCGCTAGGGGAAGTGGTCGGCTTTAAAGTCCGTTTTGCCGACGCCATTAAGCCCAGTTCATACATCAAATTGATGACCGATGGTATTTTATTGGCTGAGCTGACGTCCGATAAGCTGCTGGACCAATATGACACCATCATTATCGATGAAGCCCATGAACGTAGCCTCAACATCGATTTTATCCTCGGTTATCTAAAAAATGTACTAAGAAAACGCTCTGATCTTAAAGTGATCATTACCTCGGCAACAATCGACGTTGAGCGTTTTTCTAAGCATTTTGACAATGCTCCAGTGATTGAGGTTTCAGGTAGAACCTACCCCGTAGAGACACGTTACCGCCCGTTAGTGCAAGAGCAAGACGCCGATCTCGATTTGACCGATGGTATTTTTGCCGCCGTTGAAGAACTAATGGCCGAAGGCCAAGGTGACATTCTTATTTTTATGAATGGCGAACGCGAGATCCGTGATGTAGCCGATCAGCTTAATAAGCAACAATACCGTGACACTGAGATATTACCTCTCTATGCCAGACTCTCTTATGGCGAACAATCTAAGGTGTTCAAGAGCCATATTGGCCGCCGCATCGTTTTGGCGACCAACGTGGCCGAAACCTCATTAACAGTACCAGGGATTCGTTATGTTATTGACCCAGGTACGGCACGGATAAGCCGCTATAGCTACCGTACTAAGGTACAGCGTCTGCCAATTGAGCCCATTTCACAGGCGAGTGCTAACCAGCGTCAAGGACGTTGTGGCCGTGTCGCACCGGGGATCTGTATTCGTCTGTATGATGAACAAGATTTCAATAATCGTCCTGAGTTTACCGATCCCGAAATTCTGCGCACCAACTTGGCTTCGGTGATTTTGCAGATGCTAGCGATTGGTCTGGGTGATATTGAAGGTTTTCCGTTTATTCAGCCACCCGATTCTCGCTATATCCGTGATGGCTTCCTATTACTTGAAGAGTTGCAGTCGGTCAAAAAGCATAAAGGCCAACTGCAACTAACCCCACTTGGGCGTCAATTGGCATCCATTCCTGTTGATCCAAGGTTGGCAAGAATGGTTGTGCAGGCCAACGAATTTGGTTGTTTACATGAAGTGTTAGTGATCACCGCAGGCCTGTCGATTCAGGACCCACGTGAACGCCCCATGGATAAAAAACAGTCGGCTGATGAGGCGCATCGTCGCTTTAGTGATAAAGATTCGGACTTTATCTCATGGGTTAAGCTTTGGGACCATATCAAGACAGAGCAAAAAGCACTGTCGGCAAGCCAGTTTAGAAAGTTATGTAAGCAGGAGTTTTTGGCTTATCTGCGCGTGCGTGAGTGGCAAGATCTTTACGCGCAGTTACGTCAGGCAGTGCATGATTTAAAGTGGAAACTCAATGCTGAGCCCGCAGATTATGAGCTGTTGCATAAGGCGCTGCTGACTGGCTTGCTTAGCCACATTGGTTTTAAAGATAAAGATAATGAATACCTTGGGGCACGAAATCGCAAGTTTTTCGTCTTCCCTGGTTCGCCACTTGCTAAGAAAGGGCCTAAATGGATTATGGCCGCTGAGATGACCGAGACGTCGCGTTTGTTTGCAAGATGCTGTGCCAAAATCCAACCGGAATGGGTTGAGCCGCTAGCGGCCCACCTGGTTAAGAAAAACTATGTAGAACCCCATTTCGAGGCTAAACAGGGCAGTGTTATCGCCCTTGAAAACCAACAGCTCTATGGGTTAACGATTGTCAATCGACGACGGGCGCAGTATGGGCCTGTTAATCCAATTGAAGCGCGAGAGATCTTTATTCGGAGCGCGCTTGCTGAGGGTGAATTGCGCACCAATGAAGCCTTCTTTGTTAAAAATCGCAACTTACTGCAAGATATCGAAGCTCTGGAGCATAAATCTCGGCGACGAGATATTTTGGTTGATGAGCAGGCGCTCGTCGACTTCTATGAACCACGGATCCCTCAAGGGATCTACAACGCGCCAAAGCTGCTAAGCTGGTGGAAAAAAGAGAAGCGAAGTCATCCTGATTTACTCGATTTTGAGCGTGATCAGTTAATGAAACGCAGCGATGACCACGTATCAGCGCTCGATTTTCCCGACTATTGGCATCAGGGGAATCTTAAGCTCGGTCTAAGTTATCATTTTGAACCATCAGCCATTGACGATGGCGTGTCGGTACATATTCCCGTTGCACTGCTTAATCAGATAGACAGTGTGGGATTTGATTGGTTAGTGCCAGGTCTTCGGGAAGAGAAATGTATCGCGCTGATTAAGTCGCTGCCCAAGGCATTACGGCGTAACTTTGTGCCAGCCCCTGATTATGCTAAAGCGTGCTTACAGGCGATGAAAGCCACCGATATTGGTTTGCTCGATGCCATGTGTAAGCAGTTATTGCGCATGAGCGGCGTACGAATATCCCCAGAAGATTTCGATCTATCGCAGCTCACTGCGCATCTGTTGATTAACTTTAATGTTGAAGATGACAAGGGCAAAGTGATCAGCCAAGGTCGTGATCTGGAGACATTGAAGTCGCAATTGCAGGGGCAGGTGACTCAGGCCATTCGTAATGTCGCTGAAACGGGTATCGAAAAAGCAGACCTAACCGAATGGAATTTTGGCAGTTTGCCTAAGCAGTATGAAAAACGTAAAGGTAACTTTGAAGTCAAAGCATTTCCTGCGTTGGTGGATGATAGAACCAGTGTGTCGATCAAATTGTTTGATGATGAAAATGAGGCAAGTCGAGTGCATCGCAACGGCTTACAACGTCTATTGCTGATTAACATTCCGTCGCCGGTAAAACATCTGCAGAACAGTTTGCCGAACAAGGCAAAACTGGCGATGTATTTTAATCCATTTGGCCAGGTACATATTCTTATTGATGATATTTTGTCGGCGGCAGTGCAGCAACTGCTCGATGAAAAAGGCCTCGATGTTCGTAACGCAGAGCAATTTGACCAAGCTAAAGATTGGGTGCGTCAGGAGTTAAACCCCACAGCAGCCAAAATAGCCCTAAAAGTCGAAGAGATTTTAACCTTATACCAAAAGGTCAAGAAGCGCCTAAAAGGCAAAATTAGTTTAGATATCGCGTTTGCGATGAGTGATATACAAGCACAGTTGGATAAACTGGTGTTCAAGGGCTTTGTCGAGCAGTGTGGCTGGCAGCGTTTACCTGATTTAGTGCGCTACCTTAAAGCGATTGATAACCGTTTAGATAAGTTACCTGTGGATCCTAACCGCGACCGTCTGCATCTTCATAGTATCAATAACGTACAGAAGCTACTTGATGAGCAATTAGCAAAAGTCCCACGGACCATACCGATTCCTGAAGCGCTCATTGATGCGCGTTGGATGATAGAGGAGTATCGTGTCTCCTGTTTTGCTCAAGTCTTGGGAACGGCCTATCCGATCTCTGAAAAACGGATCATGCACCAAATCAGTGAAACCTAACCGTTAAATCTTATTAAAAGCACCTTAGTTAAGGTGCTTTTTTTTGGCCTTATAAAAACCATGTACTCCTAAGGGGATATTTTCAGGATTTAGATCACAGTTCTGCTTACAAATTGCACTATAACAGTCTATGTTTTAGAGGTTTATGAATAGCTAATGTATTCATTTTGCTGCTTTCTCAATCGAAAACGACGCTTACACAGGGTGATCTAGGTAGTATCAGCGATAAAAGGATGATCTGGATCAAGCGGGTGTAGCTTTTACCGATTTAGGGGTATACAGAATGTTAACAAATTATTGATACCATAGTGCGTAAGGAGATTGGCACTGTATAAGGCTGTCTTACTTAACAAAATTACGTTTGTGTAAGTGTTCTGCACCTAAGTGTAAAACCGACATGACCCGTTGGAGGATGCATGAGTTCCACATCAAATGAAGAAAAAAGCTTAGAGTTAAAAATATTTATCTTTCTAACCGTTTTTCTTGCTCCACTGCTGTCAGTGTTACTCGTGTCTGGGCTGGGATTTGCTATTTGGTTTGGCCAGATAGTGATGGGACCGCCAGGCGCAGGCTAAACCACTGCCATCTAATAAATAAAATAAAGAGTGATTTACAAATGAGCAAAGAACTTCACGTCACAAGCTTAGTGGTTCAGGTCAGGCCTGAACAAATGTCTAATGTTAGGCAGACCATTTTAACGATGGAGAACGCTGAGTTGTCAGTTAACGATGAGGTCAAGCTAGTCGTGGTGTTAGAGGGTGAGACTCAAAAAGGATTAATGGCAGATATCGAAGCGATTAACGGCATTGAGGGTGTACTGTCGGCGGCCATGGTTTATCACCAAAGTGAAGTGCTTGAAGAGGGTGAAAAATGAAGATGAATAGACGCGAATTTATGAAGGCTAATGCGGCATTAACTGCAGCTACCGCCGCTGGTTTGGCGCTACCGACTACGGCTAGCAACTTAATTACCAGTTCAGCAGAAACTAAACTTGAGTGGAACAAAGCACCATGCCGTTTTTGCGGTACTGGTTGTTCGGTCATTGTTGGTACCCGAGATGGCAAAGTCGTTGCCACCCACGGTGATGCAGAAAGTGAAGTTAACCGCGGTTTAAACTGCATTAAAGGTTACTTCTTATCTAAGATCATGTACGGCAAAGATAGGTTGCAAACACCTATGCTGCGTATGACTGACGGCAAGTACGACAAGCACGGCGATTTTACGCCTATCAGCTGGGATACTGCCTTCGATACCATGGCGCAAAAGTGGAAGGAAACCATTAAGAAAAAAGGTCCAACAGCCGTTGGTATGTTTGGCTCTGGCCAGTGGACCGTATGGGAAGGTTATGCGGCTTCGAAATTGATGAAGGCCGGTTTTGGTTCCAACAACATTGATCCTAACGCTCGTCACTGCATGGCATCGGCGGTAGGTGGCTTTATGCGTACCTTCGGTATCGATGAGCCCATGGGCTGTTACGATGACATGGAAGCGGCCGACGCATTTGTGCTGTGGGGCTCTAACATGGCAGAGATGCACCCGATCCTTTGGAGCCGAGTGACAGACCGCCGTTTAAGTGCGCCTCATGTCAATGTTGCTGTCTTGTCTACCTATGAACACAGATCCTTCGATCTGGCTGATCTGGGTATGATTTTTACACCAAATACCGATCTGGCGATGCTTAACTTTATCGCTAACTACATCATTCAAAATGACGCGGTAAATTGGGACTTTGTTAACAAGCACGTTAACTTCCGTAAGGGGGAAACCGATATCGGTTACGGCCTTCGTCCTACACACCCTCTACAGATGAAAGCTAAGAATGTTAAGACGGCGGGTAAATCTACGCCAATTGATTTTGAAGCATTTAAAGCATTTGTGGCTGACTATGATGTTAAGTCGGTCAGTAAACTTTCTGGTGTTCCTGAAGAAAAACTGATCGAATTGGCTAAGATGTATGCCGATCCGAACACTAAAGTGACGTCATTTTGGACCATGGGTGTCAATCAGCATACGCGTGGCGTGTGGTGTAATAACCTCATTTACAACATTCATCTTCTTACTGGCAAAATCTCGACGCCAGGTAACAGCCCGTTCTCATTAACGGGTCAGCCTTCTGCTTGTGGTACCGCACGTGAAGTGGGAACTTTCTCACACCGTTTACCTGCAGATATGGTTGTTGCAAATCCTAAGCATAGAGCGATTGCAGAGAAGATTTGGAAAATTCCAGATGGCATAATTCCGCCGAAACCTGGCTACCACGCTGTTGAGCAGAATCGCCGCCTAAAAGATGGTGATATCAACGCTTACTGGGTGCAGGTGAACAATAATATGCAGGCGGGTCCCAACATCAACGAAGAGGGACTACCTGGTTACCGTAACCCTGAAAACTTCATCGTTGTATCCGATGCTTATCCAACGGTGACCACACAAGCTGCTGACTTGATTTTACCTACTGCAATGTGGGTGGAAAAAGAGGGTGCTTACGGTAACGCTGAGCGCCGTACACAGTTCTGGCATCAAATGGTCAAAGCACCTGGTGAGTCTCGTTCTGATCTGTGGCAGTTGATGGAATTCTCAAAGCGTTTTACTACCGATGAAGTGTGGCCAAAAGATGTATTAGCGGCTAACCCTGAATTTAAAGGTAAGACACTATTTGAAGTGCTTTATCAAAATGGCAATGTAGATAAGTTCCCGCTTGAGCAAACCGATCCTAAGTTTATGAACGAAGAAGCTCAGCACTTTGGATATTATGTTCAAAAGGGCTTGTTTGAAGAGTATGCCACTTTTGGCCGTGGTCATGCCCATGATCTTGCGCCATTTGAAACCTATCATGAGGTTCACGGTCTGCGCTGGCCTGTGGTCAATGGTAAAGAGACTAAATGGCGTTTCCGGGAAGGTTCTGATCCTTACGTGAAACCAGGTAAAGGCTTTGAGTTCTACGGTAAGCCAGATGGCCGCGCAGTGATCTTCGCTCTACCCTATGAAGCGCCTCCAGAGTCTCCAGATGAAGAGTACGATATCTGGTTATCTACGGGTCGAGTGCTAGAGCATTGGCACTCAGGTTCTATGACCCAACGTGTACCTGAGCTTTATCGTGCTTTCCCTGATGCAGTCTGCTTTATGCATCCTGATGATGCGAAGAAGCGTGGCCTACGTCGTGGTGATGAAGTGAAAGTGATTTCACGTCGAGGTGAGATTAAGACGCGCGTTGAGACTCGTGGTCGTAATAAGCCTCCTGTTGGATTGGTGTTTGTACCTTGGTTTGATGCCAGCCAGCTCATTAATAAAGTTACCCTTGATGCGACAGATCCATTGTCTAAGCAAACAGACTTTAAGAAATGTGCGGTTAAAGTGGTTAAGGCGTAAGGAGAATCACCATGAAAACAGTAAAACTTGTGACATTAGCCGCGATGGTGAGTCTAACCGTTGGCGTGACATTCACAGCGCAATCAGCCAGTGTACCTGACGAAAAGATTGCCACTTTAAGAGAAACACCACTGAATGTTGAGCCAACACCGCCAGCGATGCAAAAGGTGAGAAACACCGATATAAAAGAGGTGCGTAACTACCCAATGCAGCCACCAGTGATTCCTCATAAGATTGATGGTTATCAAATCGATCTGAAGGTGAACAAGTGTATGTCATGTCATGCGCGTAAGCGTACGGGAGACTCTCAGGCGCCAATGGTGAGTGTGACCCACTATATGGATAGAGAAAATAATTTCTTGGCCGAGTTGTCGCCTAGACGTTATTTCTGTACTCAATGCCATGTGCCGCAGCTCGATGCTAAGTTGTTAGTTGAAAATGACTTTGTCGATATGGATCACTTGATCAATGCTGATACCAATACCAACAATAAGCACTAGGAGCTGACATGATAGCGAAACTACTATCTAGCCTGCAAAAGGTGTGGACAGTGTTAAGAAAGCCAAGCGTTCACTACAGCTTAGGGTTTCTGACGTTGGGTGGCTTTGTCGCTGGGGTAATTTTCTGGGGTGGGTTTAACACCGCGCTAGAGGCGACCAACCAAGAGGCCTTCTGTATCAGCTGCCATGAGATGGAAAATAATGTGTATGAGGAGCTAAAAACCACCATACACTTTACTAACCGAAGCGGCGTAAGAGCGACTTGTCCTGATTGTCACGTACCACATAACTGGACAGATAAAATCGCGCGTAAGATGCAAGCCTCGAAAGAGGTGTGGGGTAAAATATTTGGCACCATTAATACACGCGATAAGTTTGAAGCAAAGCGTCGAGAGTTAGCTGAGCATGAATGGACACGCTTAAAAGCGAATGATTCATTAGAGTGCCGTAACTGTCATAACTTTGATTACATGGACTTTACACGTCAATCTCCACGAGCGGCTAATATGCACTCCACATCATTAGCTAGCGGTGAAAAGACTTGTATCGACTGTCATAAAGGTATTGCTCACCACTTACCTGATATGAAAGGTGTCGAAGGTTTCTAGACGTTAATTTTTATCTCCACTAAAGCAAACGCCAGCAATCATCTCGCTGGCGTTTTTTTATGGTTTAGCAATGTAGCTATCTTAGCTGCTCGCCACGATTAAGGGCGATCAACTTGTCGAGAATATGCTCGCCATCCATGCGGATACCATTGTGCTCATATTCCGATGTTAACCAATAGGTTAAGTTACCCACCGATGCTGCAGTTTCGAGGCTATACTGCATCTCAACAAACATATCTTCGCTATAAATAGCCGCGGCCACTGGCACTTGGTTATCAATCAGCCTTTCTTGATCGTACAAGTTTGGCCAGTCTGTTTTTTCTGCTAGTAGGTGTGCGGCATGTTTAAGCGGTTTTAAGTTAGTAAACTGCTCAAAAAACCAGGGGTACACCATTTCGCCAGTGAATAAAAATGGCTTATCGGCCTCATAGTTAAATTCACTGTAGACACTGCGCACACGCTGTGCAGCCCAGTTCGACGCGTCTTTTTGACAATAGATGCTTTCGTGCAGCAGCGCGAAGATAGGGTTGGTGTTGTAATCTAATAGCTGACAAAAATGGGCCAAAAATAGAGGGTTGACTTGGGGACCCGCGGCGGTATCGATTAGAGCTTGTTCAAGTAAGTAATACACCGACTCTGGGCCCTGCTCCATGCCGATATTAATACCTAACAGTTGTAACATCTCAACAGTGAGCCGCTCGCCTGTGGCAATTCTGACATCATGGTGAGCAATATGCTCTGCTAATTGTTTTATTAGCGTTTGGGCGTCAGGAAAGCGGGTAAAGAAGTCTGCATTTTTGCTGAGTACACGGCGATAGGTCGCTTGATAGACTTGTTCGGCTGGACGACTTAATGAGGGAATACCACCTGTGATGTAGGCTTCACTTAACCCTTCAGGTGCATCGTTTAAATATTTAAGTACGCAAAACCCACCGAAGCTCTGCCCCAAAATACTCCACTTATCGCCATTGGCGATGGACTGACGAATGGCCTCTGCATCGCGAATGATATTATCAGCCCTAAAATGACTCAGGTAGGTAGCTTGCTGGGCAGAATCTAAATGGCTAAGCGAGGCGTGGCTGACAGGAGTCGAGAGTCCTGTGCCACGTTGGTCGAGCAGTAAAACCCTGAACTCTTTCAGGGCGCGTTTTATCCAGCCGTTATTGGCGGCCGGTCTGATCGCGCCAAATCCGGGTCCACCTTGAAAAAAGACTATAAAAGGTCGTGTACTGTCTTGTGGGCTTGTCCCTCTGAGTTCGCGGGCAAATACGGTGATCTGCTCACCATTGGGTTGGCTATAGTCTAGTGGGAGTGTGAAGGTGTGTTTGATGGCATGAATACCTGCCAGAATTTGCCGAGTGTGCATAATTACCCTGTATAAAATAGCATGGCCAGATAGGGGCAAATTGTATACAAAAAATATCGGTGCGGATAGCTTATCTCAGATCAATATTTTTGTAACAGATGTTAGTGAAAACACTCAGCTTAACGTAATCTATGGCTAGTCAGTAAAAGTGGAATGTAAAGATGAAGTATCAAATTGTGCCAGTCACGCCTTTTCAGCAAAACTGCAGTATTATTTGGTGTGAAAAAAGTAAGTTAGCTGCGGTTGTCGATCCCGGTGGCGATATTAATCGCATCGAGCAGCAACTCGAACATCATGGTTTGACACTGGAAAAGATTTTACTAACGCATGGTCATATTGATCATGTGGGTGGGGCTAAGGCATTGAGTGAATCGACAGGTGTGTCGATAATTGGCCCCCATAAAGATGATGAGTATTGGCTGTCGTCCCTGCCGGATCAGAGTAAACACTTTGGTTTTTTACCTGTAGAGGGATTTACGCCACATCAGTATCTTAATGCGGGTGATACCGTCTCGGTAGGTGAGCAAAGCCTACGGGTACTGCATTGTCCTGGACATACGCCTGGTCACATTGTCTTTTTTAGTGCTCAAGACAAGCTTGCCTGGGTAGGCGATGTTCTTTTTAAAGGCTCCATTGGTCGTACAGATTTTCCGATGTCCAACCATAATGACTTGATTGAATCTATCACCACAGTGCTTTGGCCATTGGGTCGTGATGTGACCTTTATTCCGGGTCACGGGCCTATTTCCAATTTTGGTGTTGAACGCGATCAAAACCCCTTCGTGGCTGATCAACTCTTTGGCTAAGCGCGATTAGCGTCTATTGCATATACGATGAATGCTTCGCCCCGCCATTAAGTGAAGGTACAGGGCGAAGCAATCGTATTTTGCCAGCGATAGCGCAAAAACAGCATCAATAATCTCGCCTTTTGTCACGATCTCTAGTGACAACCTCAAAATAATTTGTGTTTTTTTACTACAAATCACTCATATTTTGCAATTTAGTAACATCAGATCTGGTTTATTTGGCCTAGATCCTATTTTTGTTTATCAATTTGAAGTAATTTAACCAAAAATAATATTCCAATGTAATGAGGGGTCATACATGGAAAACCGTTGGCAGGTCGCTTTGTCGGCCGGCATTCTCGCTGCTATTTGGGCTGGGGTTGCCGATACATTTCACTTAGTCACTTGGATTGGCTTTCTTGCGTGCAGTACCTATTTCGCTCAACCTAAAGCAGGTTTTCAAGGCGTGTTGATGAGTTGGCTGACCAATTTGTCTGGCGTGTTTTGGGCTTGGGTGGTGATTTCTGGCAGTAGTTTTTTCGAGACACAACTGGTTGGCTATTTGCTAACGGGCATTGTCACCGCACTTATGTGTTTGCAAGCTAGCTATCACAAACTATCCTTTATTCCAGGGGCCTTTATTGGTTGCTGTATCACCTTCGCGATGGGGGGCGATATTATCAATATTATTCCGCCTTTATTGCTAGGGGCCTTATTAGGTTATAGCATGACACTATTAACTGAACAGCTGGTCTGTTTTACGCAAAAAACACTGCCTGCTATTAAGTTACGTATAGTTAAAGCATCCCAGTAGCGCAGTTAACAAGCCACCTGGTGGCACGTGTCAACGCGAATAGTCAAGCCAGATAAAATAATAAGTGAGTTTCCATGAAAGAGATTCAATTTAGAAAGATTGATGCCTTGATGATTAAACTAAGCCTAAATGGAAAGTTTTGGCTAGTTTGTTCTATGGTCGGTGTTATTACATTAGTCGTCGCCCTGTTTAATCTCAATCAAGTGTCTGAGCATGCCGGTCAAAGTTCGATGGCACGGGCACAAGCCGCCCTTGACAGCTATGCTAATGTTGCCGAGCAACAAAGTTTAACTGGGACTGCATTGTCTCAGTTTGCGCAGCGACATGGTTTGCAATTGGGGTCACGTGAAAACAGATCTCGCCAAGGTGATAATGTGACTGTTAGCGCTGCGGTTAATGGTCAGTATTTACAATCGACGGTGAACGTTGCGTCATGGGAGCAGGGGGCAAAAAGTAACGGTCAATGGATGTTCTGGGTAGCGCTGTTGTCACTCTATCCCTTATGTCAGTTAAGTTATTGGATTTCAACCTCATTGGGTGGCGGGTTATGGGATATGTATATCGCTATCAAACGCCTTGCTGACGGTGATCTCTCTTTCAGACTCAACTTTTTTGGTACCGATGACTTTAGTATGATCGCTCGTGAAATAGACCGCAGTGCGGATAATATGAGTGAGATGGTGACGGCTATTGGAAAAAATGCTGCCACCTTATCTCATGCATCGGACGAGTTTAATCAACAAGCGAAGCAGAATGATGAGTTAGCACATTTTCAGCATCAGTTTCTCGATACTGTCGCAGTGGCGATGGATCAGATGACTGCTGCGATTGAGGAGGTATCTCATAACGCGGCTAATACCTCTGAGCATACCAAACAAAATTCAACGGCAGCGGCAGACAGTAAAGTACGTATCGCCGAAGCGGTTAACCGTATTGCTCAATTAACCACTCAGATTGGCGCGGCCTCAAGTTCGGTGGACCAGTTATCGGGTAATGCGAATGAAATCGGGGCGGTGGTTACCACCATTAATGGTATCTCTGAACAGACCAACCTGCTGGCACTTAATGCTGCGATAGAAGCGGCGAGGGCAGGCGAGCAAGGTCGCGGCTTTGCTGTGGTTGCAGATGAAGTCAGAACGCTAGCGGGACGGACTCAGCAAGCGACGGTCGAGATCCAGTCTATGATTGAGGGACTACAAACTGGGTCGACACAACTGTCGAATATCACTCATCAGATTGTTGAACAAGCAGAGCTCGGGCGTGGTGCGATAGAAACCGTTGGTAGCGATGTGGATACCATGGCCGATTCCATTAATCATGTATTTGATATGAGTTCACAAATAGCGGCGTCTGCAGAGGAGCAAAGTGTGTCAGCAAGAGATATCGCCGCCCAGCTCAATGATATCCGTGATCAGTCGCAGACGATTAAGGATACAGCAGAGCGTTCGGTAGGTTTGGCCGCAGAGCTGAAAGTCTCCTCGACAGAACTAGAGTCAATTTTGACTCAATATCGACTTAGCTAATTAAAATATCGTCTGCAGAGAGTGTGATAGGTCGAATATAATAAAGGTTCAATAGCTTAAGCTATTGAACCTTTTTAATGGCTATTTGAACGTGCTCCAAATAGGCGCGTGATCCGATGGCTTTTCAATGCCTCGTAGATCATAGTCGACATCCGACTCGATTAAACGCGCGGCCAATGAAGGGGTCGCTAGGACCACGTCAATACGTAGTCCACGGTTATCGTCAAACCCTTTACTACGATAGTCAAACCATGAATAACGCTCGCTGCGGTCAGGATACAGCTGACGGAAAGTGTCGATTAAGCCCCAATCTAATAAGGTCTTTAGCCACTCTCGTTCCTCTGGTTGAAAACTGCATTTACCGGTTTTTAACCAACGCTTAGCGTTTGGTTCACCAATGCCTATATCAAGATCAACGGGCGAGATATTGATATCACCAATGATGGCGATATCTTCATCGCGAGTATGGTACTCGTTTAGGTACATCATCAGATCTTGATAAAATTTACGTTTTGCGGGGTACTTGGTCTCATGAGCAATATTTTCACCCTGAGGAAAGTAACCATTGAGCACGGTCAGTGGACGGCCATTTTCTTGCGTAAATGTGCCCATGATCATCCGTCGCTGTGCGTCATCAAGGTCCGTAGGAAAGCCTTTTTGTATCTTAGTGGGCGCCATTTTTGACAGCATTGCAACACCGTAATGGGCCTTTCCGCCGTGAAAGTGGACCTGATACCCCATCGCTTCAACATCGGCTAAAGGGAATGCTTCATCGTGTACCTTGGTTTCTTGCAGGCCGATAATGTCTGGTGAGTGGCTATCGATTAAGGCTTGCAACTGATGTAGTCGAGCTCTTAATCCATTGATATTAAAAGATACAATTTTCAAAACATCATTCCTTGGTGTTTAGATTATGGCAAAACACGTTTAAATGGCTTAACAATAACGCTTTCATAAACGCCAGCGGCAATATAAGGGTCTTGGTCAGCCCAAGCTTGCGCCGCGGTTAATGAGTCAAAATCCGCCACCACGAGCGAACCGGTAAAACCGGCGTCACCTGGGTTGTCACTGTCGACGGCAGGATGTGGGCCTGCGACCAATAAACGGCCTTCATCCGATAGGGTTTGCAAGCGAGCTAAATGATCTGGACGAGCAGCCATACGCTTTTCTAAACTATTTTCAACATCTTGAGACGAAATCATGTACCACATTATTTGAGTTCCTTTTTATGTTCTTCAGGCATGTGTTTGTAAAGATACATTACGGTGATCACAGTATTGGCTAAGGTGAGGGCGGTAAGCCCAAAGACTTTAAAATTCACCCAAGTTTCCTGCGAGAGACTGAATGCGACGTAGATATTGATTAGGCCACATGAGAGGAAAAACAGCACCCAGTACCAAGTCACTCGCGCCCATATTCTATCGGCAACCACAAGCTCTTTACCTAGCATCCCTTTTAAGATCGGCTTATTGATCCATTGGCTGACCGCCAGTGCGATGGCAAACATGGCATAGACGACAGTGACTTTCCATTTGATGAATGCATCGTCATGGAAAATAAGCGTTAGCGTACCGAAAAAGCTGACCATGGCAAATGTGATCAGGTGCATTTTTTCGATCTTTTTGTATAACAGATAGGTGATAATAAGTTGTAGCGCAGTCGCGGCGATAAGTGCCCCACTAGCGACATAAATATCAAAGAATTTATACACAGCGAAAAAGATGACTAAAGGCAAAAAGTCGAGCAGTTGTTTCATAGTAACTCTTAGGTAAATTAAAAATAAAACTGGGTGTGAGTGTAGCATGCTTAGAATACGCAGCAAAAGTTTAGGGTCCCAATCCACAAGCCACTGCATAAAAATAATTCGCTATTTACATCTCGCTAACGGTGGGACTTTCAATGTTGCAACAGTAGCTTATTCTCTTTGCGAACACATAGATATTTTTGATAAACGTCCTATAAAATGAATGCTTTAATTTACCTTAGAATAGGTTTGGTGATAGTTTATAGAGATTCGCAATAAGTTATCCTTTCGGTAACAGACATGGATCGTAAAATATGATTGTTGAGCGCGACATTTCACAATTGAGTGTTGGAATGTATATCGTCGATATCAGTTTTCCTAAAGACAGGTTTAGGTTGTCATCTCAAGGCTGGGTAGAAGATGAGCGGATCATTAATGCTCTGAAAGCGAAAGGTGTTGAAAGGCTGTTGATTGATAAGGCTAAATCACGTCAGGTAGGTAAGTCAGTCACGCGCCCAGAGAAACGCCAGTCACCCCCTCCCAACTCACGATTTTTCTCCAGTGAACTGGTTAAAGCCAAACAAGTATTTGAAGAGTCTAAGTCGATACAGCAAAAAATCTTCCATGATGCCAAAAACGGTGTGCCACTAAATTTGGCACCGGTAAAGGCGGTAACAGAGCAGTCTATTGACCTGATTTTTGATAATCCTGATGCATTGGCCTGTGTGCTTAATATCCGCCATAAAGATCAGTACCTGCTAGAGCACTCGGTTGCAGTGTCTGTGTTGATGAGTATTTTTGCTTTCTACTTGAAGATAGATAAAGAGATTGTGCATCATTTAGCCATTGGCGCATTTTTGCATGATGTGGGCAAAATCATGATCCCAGAGCATATTCTCAATAAGCCGGGAAAACTGACTGATGATGAGTTTGCGATAATGAAAACCCACGCCACGTACTCTATTCGTACTATTAAAAATACACCCAATATCAGTTCATTAAGCCTTGAAGTTGCACGTCTACATCATGAAAAACTCAATGGTAAGGGCTATCCAAATGGATTACCGGAACGGGAGATATCGACCTATGGTCGCATGATTGCGATTTGCGATATTTTTGATGCGTTGACCTCTACGCGCTGTTATAAGTCGGGGTATCCGCAAGTAAAAGCTTTTAGCATTCTAAGGGTGCTGGCTAAAAATAATGAGCTGGATGTGCAATTGGTTGATCACTTTATTAAATGTATGGGGGTTTATCCTGTTGGTTCTGTGGTGCAGTTAGAGTCAAACCGTTTAGCAATTGTTGAACGTCATAATACCGAAGATCCAATAAGGCCGACGGTGAGGCCTTTTTACGTGCTAAATCCGGATCACTTTGAGGCTTGTCATCATATTGACCTTGCTACCGCTGCTGACGATTTGATTGTAAAGTGCGTGAGAGCGGATGATTTCAATCTCAACATGGATGAAATTATCGAATTTCTTTCTCATCAAGGTTAACTGACTTGTCATCAAACACAGCCACTTAGGCTTAATTATTCGAGATACCAGTTTATTGCTTTGACGGTTAATTGAAACTCACCGGCCTGTTTGTCAGCGATGAGAAAACCGATAGTAACCAGATCGTTCCATTGGGGTTTTGGGTTTTGCGGGAATGTTCGTCCCCGAAAAGATTCGATAAAGTCGTTAGCACTAAAGGTCAGCTGTTGGGGGGTATCCGCCTGGGTCTCAAAATCAGCTTTGAAGGTTGTGCCGGCCTGATTTCTGAGCCTGAGTTGATAGGTGCGGCCATCACCTATGATGTCGATGTTAATTCTCCAACGGTTATTATATTCTGCAGGCAAGGTTTTGCTGATCTGTACGCTTCTGTTGACCGATGCAAATCCACCATTGTTTTCGAGGGACACGACACCACTAAAGCGCCCGCTATCGTGTTCAACCTTAAAATCGCTGTGTGAACGTCCACCCATGACACCGTCATTAACGATAGTCCAAGTGGCTTCCTTGTCACTAAAATCTACGAGTCGGGATTCAACCTTAGGTGTTGTCATGCTGGCCTCATTAGCAAAAGCATTTATTGATGTCATCGTTGCACACAGTGCTAGCAGCAGTATTAGGCGCATAGTGGTAAAAGAGGCATAGATTTAAGCATATGCATAGGGTCTGTGAAGCAATATGCTGCTTGGGCTTCGTAGGGCTTTTTCTGGCCAAAAGTCAGCAGCACCGACTGCATACCTGCGCGGTTAGCTGCTTGGACATCGTAAAGGTGGTCACCGATGTAGGCGAGTTTATCTGGCGCAATTCCCCAAGTGTGACTGATGTGTGTTAAGCTGCTCGGATTGGGTTTTGCGGGGCCATCGCCTCGTGTCAACACCAGTTCAATGGGGAGTTGGGTTTGTTCAATTTTACACTGGGCTGCCAGCTGACTGTTACGGGTTACTATGGCCATGGGAACTTGTTGAAGTAGCAAAAAGTCCAGTAACGCTAAGGTCCCATGCAGTGTCGTGCACTGCTGCGCATCGTCAAGCTCTGCCGCGACGACAATCTGCTCGGCCTGATGCCGCTGCGGGCCGCTTAACTGCTCCATAAAAGCCAGAATATCTTCATCTAGAGGGCAGTTGATGCTGGCCTTGAGTGCAGTAAAGTCCAGTGACGAACTGACTAAGGTGCCATCTAAGTCAAAAATGAAGCCTTCGAACATCTGTTTCATATGTTGCATCTTAAATCCTCAATCCTCGACTAATGTGCTAACTTATCGAGCTGCCTGATGAAACGCTTAAGCTTATCTCTACTGTCATATTCAAGCAGAAACTTGCCATGAAATAACAAGGTCAGCGTCACGCCCCCTGATTGCATGTAACAAGTATAGCCATCGAAATCTGCCCACACTTCAACATCGTTAAATTGATAACCTCTTGCGGTCTTTTCACCACAGTGGGTGACTCTACTGTATGCCAAAAGGGCTTTGGTAAATTTTATCTGAGTTTCCATAGTGGTTAGGTTTAGAACCGTATTTCAATGGATGACTTGTCGGCAATTTGAGGTTCTATGCCAATCATCTCATCATAGGCCGAACACAGTTCAAAGTGGGCATGAGTCAATCCCATCTGTTTGAGTTGGGTTTTGGCTTGGTCTAAAGAAAAATATAACAAGGGGCGTTTGTTTGGGGCGGTTAGCTGATAGAAATTGCCAAGCTCATCTTCACCGCCAACTAAATAGTGAGTCGCATCGGCTGTGTTAATAATTGTTGGTGCCAGTGTTTGTGCATCAAAACGTTCGATTAGCTCTTGCTGCGTCATCTTAATCATCCTCATCCCTTTTTGATTTGAGTCAGAGATACGCTAGCGCGCGACAGAAAGATCACTCAAATAGAAAACGTTTTAGGGCAACGATTTTAATCTCTTTGATGATTAACACAGCTATATTGATCGTGGCTGCCGCGAATAGTAGCCATGTTTGCTCAGGATTTAGGATGGCCATAATGACGAAGAACAATACGGTAACCCATTGTTGCCATTGGCGCTCTTTGATCACAATGCGATTGTTGGCCAAGTCTCGTTCAATACTGAATTTTCCGAGCCCATAAGACAGCTGAAAATGAATTGCCTTGATGTTGTTGCTTTGGTCGTACTTTGCATCGTAGGGCGTATGTTCGATGCCATTTTTGCTGCGGTAGTCTTGCAGCCGGGTTAACACCTTTGTTAAAAAATGCTCCATGCTTACCTCTTTCCTTAGATGACGCGGCTGGCAACTTGTTAGAAGGATACAATATAAGCTTTTTGACGCTTACCGCGAGCCCAATACTACCTGCACCATGACTTAATGCCAATAAATTGTTAGGCACTGTTTTAGTTTTGTATCCAATGAACCTATAATGTTGCCCAGATCAAGATAACAATAACAAGATAACTAACAGATTGGAGTCTAAAGCAAATATGAAAAGACCGTTACAAGCTGTAAAGCATGCCATCGCCTTGTCGTTTGGTGTACTCAGTCTTAATGCAGCGGCTGGAGATCTACTCACGGCCGAGGAACTGATTGGGTTGCAACAGGTGGCGCAAGCTCAGGTAAGCCCATCAGGAGACAATGTCGCTTTTACTCGCTATGTGCCTCGTGAACTCTATAAAGAGAAGAATGGCTTACATTGGGCTGAGCTGTATATCGTTGACGACAAAGGTATTGAACGCCCCTATGTTACAGGCGAAGTGACCATTAAAAATATTCATTGGTCAATGGATGGCACCTTGGTGTATTTCCTCGCAAAGATGGGTGATGACAAACATACAGCGTTATATCAGATCCCTTTTAATGGGGGGCAGGCACAGAAAACCTTCGAATTAAAAGAGACCGATATCGCCAGCTATGCACTCAGTCATGATGGTAAACAAATTGCGCTGATTGCAAAACCTGCTAAAGACAAAAGTGTTAAGGAGCTAAAAGAGCTTGGTTTTATGGCCGAGGTTTATGAGCAGGGACTGACTAACAAACAGCTGTTTGTCGTCGATTTGACTGTCAATGACAAGCCGCTTACACCTGTTGCTTGGGCGATTGAGGATTATGTTTCAGCGGTACAGTGGTCGGCAAATGATGAGCAACTGCTTGTTAAAACCCAACCTTCAGCGTTGATTGACGATCAGTACATGAAGTCGCAGTGGCATATTGTTAATGTGGACAAGCAGCAGGTTGTGACCTCATTTATGACTGAAGGTAAGCTTGGCGCTGCTGAGTTTTCCCATGATGGGAAATATGTCGCCATTTTAGGCGCACAAGATAAGCACGATCCCGCGACTGGTCGACTTTACCTTGCTGACAGCCAAAGCGGTAAGATCAAAGAATGGTTACCTAATCATTTAGGCCACGTGAGCGATATAGAGTGGAAAAAGCGCAGCAATGAGCTTTATTTCATTAGTAATATCGATACGGATTCAGTGATTGGATTGATTAAACCGGGTAGCAGCAAGTTCAAAGAGGTTGTTAAACCGGGTAAATTTATCGCTTCACAGCTTAGTATCTCTGATTCAGATAAGAGTATTGCCCTGCGTGCTAACACTGCTAAACATCCGAATGAAGTGTATTTCCTTCGAGGTGCCAAGCATAAGGCAAACCGTCTAAGTAACTCCAACCCATGGCTAGACGATAAGCGTTTCGCTAAACAGGAATCTATCACCTTCAAGGCGAAAGATGGCGTTGAGATTGGTGGTGTGTTGATCTATCCCCTCGACTACAAAAAGGGGGAGCGCTACCCGTTGATCATGTCGGTCCATGGCGGCCCAGAGAGCCATGATAAAGATGGTTGGTTGACTAACTACTCTCGTCCAGGTCAATTAGCGGCGAGTCAAGGTTATGCGGTTTTTTACCCTAATTACCGTGGTAGTACGGGTAAAGGCGTTGACTATTCTAAGCTTGGACAAAATGATTATGCTGGCAAGGAGTTCGACGATCTGGTCGAGTTTAAAGATCACCTTGTTAATATGGGGCTAGTGGACAGTAAAAAAGTAGGTATCACGGGTGGTTCATACGGCGGCTATGCTTCAGCATGGGCGGCGACTAAGCTGACAAAACATTTTGCTGCGAGCGTGATGTTTGTTGGTGTGACCAATCAGCTGTCTAAATTTGGTACGACGGATATCTCGAATGAGATGCACTTAGTGCATGCACGCTCTTATCCTTGGGATAAGTGGCAGTGGTATTTAGAGCGCAGCCCAATTTATTGGGCGGGCCAATCTGAAACCCCATTGCTGATCATGCATGGTAAGGATGATCCTCGTGTACATCCTGCTCAATCGATGGAGCTTTATCGTTATATGAAGGTGCAGGGTAAGGACGTGCGCTTAGTTTATTACCCTGGTGAAGGACATGGTAACCGTAAAGCAGCTGCGCAATACGATTACAATCTTCGTTTAATGCGCTGGATGGATCACTATTTGAAAAATGATGGCAAAGCAATGCCACCGTTTGAGATAGACCATAAGGCTATGCTCGATACAGCGAAGCAAGAAACTGAATAGTCATTATGCTAATGGGTACTAGATAATAAAAACGCCTGATAGTTAATCAGGCGTTTTTTTATGGCACTCAAAGTGGCGATATTAGCCTAAGTGGCGGCTTTCATATTGCGGGTAAATTCTCCCAGCGCACTAAGGAGTGCGGCTTCGTTATCACGATTGGCTTCAATTATCTTAACCACAGCCGATCCTGAAATGGCTCCTGCTGCGCCCGCGTCGATCGCGGCCTTCACTTGCGCTGGCTCTGCGATACCAAAACCCAATAGTGGTGGTGCACCGTTGAACTCTTTCAAGCGGGTTAAAATCTCATCAATTGGCCTGCCTGCTTTCGACTCTGTCCCCGTGACACCTGCACGCGACAGAAGATAGGTGTAGCCTTCACCTTTCTCACTGACTAACTGCAAGGTTTCACGGTTAGCATTAGGCGGGGCGATAAAGATTGGCGCAATACCGTGTGCTTTGGCTGAGTCGATAAAAGGCGCCGCTTCTTCCACTGGCACATCAGCAATGAGTACTGAATCGACCCCTGCAGCCTTGGCTTTGGCATAAAAGGCATCGATACCGTTGGCAAAGACTAAGTTGGCGTAAAGCAGCAGCCCGACAGGAAGATCGGGGTATTTAGCACGGATACTGCTAAGCATCTCAAAGCAATGACTCGGCGTGGTCCCTGCGTCTAGTGCACGTAAGTTTGCCCCTTGGATCACGGGACCATCGGCAAGCGGATCTGAAAAGGGGAACCCTAGCTCTAGCGCATCGGCACCGTTTTCAACTAAGGTATCGATGATCTTTAGCGATAACTCAGGGCTGGGGTCGCCAAGCGTGACAAAAGGCACAAAAGCGCCTTGGCCTTTCGCTTTTAATGCGCTAAATGCTACTTGATAACGGTTACTCATTACCGCTCTCCTTGTTCTTATTTTCTAATATGTCCGCCACGGTAAAGATATCTTTATCACCGCGACCAGAGAGATTGACCACCAATAAGGTCTCTTCTGTGGCTGCTTTGGCAAGCTTGATGGCATAAGCTAGCGCGTGGGCGGATTCTAGGGCTGGAATAATCCCTTCGCTACGGGCTAATAACTGGAAAGCTTCGAGCGCTTCATCATCGGTTGCCGATTCATAAGTGGCGCGGCCGGTGGCTGCAAGGTGAGCATGTTGTGGGCCGACAGAGGGAAAGTCAAGGCCTGCCGAGATGGAGTAAGACTCTTCAATCTGTCCCTCTTTGTCTTGCATCAAGGGGGCTTTCATGCCGAAAAATATACCGGTTTTGCCATGCTTAAGCGGTGCGCCATGCATCGGGGTATCAATACCTAACCCAGCGGGCTCGACACCAATAAGTTTGACACTGGCTTCGTCAATAAAGTCGGCAAACATACCTATGGCGTTTGAACCGCCGCCAACACAGGCGATAACCGCGTCTGGCAGGCGACCTTCACGTGCAAGTATCTGTTGTTTTGTCTCTTCGCCAATCATGCGCTGAAACTCACGCACTATGGTTGGAAAAGGGTGTGGCCCTGCAGCGGTGCCAAGTAGGTAATGCGCTTTATCGTAGCTGCCAGACCAGTCGCGCATCGCTTCATTACAAGCATCTTTTAGTGTCGATGAACCAGAGGTTACCGGAATGACTTCGGCGCCCATCAGTTTCATTCTGAACACGTTTGGCGATTGACGTTCAACGTCTTTAGCGCCCATATAAACTTTGCACTTTAAATCGAGCAATGCACAGGCTAGGGCCGTGGCTACACCGTGTTGCCCAGCTCCGGTTTCAGCTATGATCTCTTTTTTACCCATGCGCTTAGCGAGTAACGCTTGGCCGAGCACTTGGTTGGTCTTATGGGCGCCACCGTGCAACAGATCTTCACGTTTAAGGTAGATCTTAACCAAAGGGTTCGGGCTTAAGTTACGGGTGAGTGTCAACGCTGTTGGGCGGCCAGCATAGTTCTTCAGTAGGTCGCTAAACTCTGCCAGAAACGCCTCGTCTTGCTGGGCATCGACAAAAGCTGCTTCAAGTTGTTTTAGCGCTGGCATCAATATCTGCGGCACGTACATGCCACCATATTCACCAAAGTAGGGATCAAGCTTAGTCATTGGTAGTTCCTTAAATTAAAATTCAATTTGGTGTCATCGTCACTTAGTAGGCTCTAAGTGCGCTAAATGCTGCAGCAATTTGTTGATGATCTTTTACCCCCGGCTCATGTTCAACGCCTGAGTTAAAATCCAGACCAAAGAACCCTTGTTTACTGGCCTCAGCGGCATTTTTAGCGGTTAAACCGCCTGCAAGCATGGATTCAGTTTTGTTGGGGAGTGACAGTTGCCAGTTAAATACTTGGCCGGTACCGCCAAACTGCACGCCGCCGGCTTGCTGGGTCTTGCTGTCAAAAAGGAGACGGTCGGCATTGGTGACTAACGTGAGCTCAGTATCTGCTGCATCAACATTAACGGCAACCGCTTTCCAAATTTTTGCTTGTGAGCCCGCCTCTTTTAATGCTTCTCGTACTTGGTTTATTTCATATTCTGATTCGTTGCCGTGTAACTGTACGGCGAATAGATCTAATAATGAGGCGATATCACTGATCACTTTGGGGGCTTCATTGACAAATACTCCAACAAAGCTAAGCGATTTAGCGCTGGCACGTTGTGCGGTTGTCAGCGCTAGCGCTTGCTCTGGCGTTACGTAGCGTGGCGATTTTTTTGCAAAAATAAGTCCTGCGTAAATTGCCCCCGCCTCTGCGATTGCTTGCAAATCCTCGCTACGGGTCATCCCACAGACTTTGTTGTGACCTAAGGTCAAGGTACGACAGGCTAAATCTAAATCATCTTCTGCCATTAACGAGCTACCCACCAAAAAACCATCTACTAATGGGCTGAGGCGACGCACTTGTGCTTGGTTATAGATCCCTGATTCACTGATCACCACGCGATCTGCGGGTATATGTGGTGCCAAGGCTTCTGTGGTGGCTAAATCGGTCGATAGATCGCGCAAGTTACGATTATTGATGCCGATGATTGCAGCATCTAAAGCGATAGCACGCTGTAACTCCTCTTCGTTACTGACTTCTGTCAGCATATCGAGTTGGTACTTTTGGGCTTCGGCCGCTAAGGCTTGGTACTGCTCATCATCTAATACCGATAACATCAGCAAAATGGCATCGGCACCTTGATGCGCCGCGAGTTTGACTTGATATGTGTCGACAAAAAAATCTTTACACAGAATGGGTTGTGTCACTCGGGCTCTGACTTTGGGGATATAATCCATATCACCTTGGAAGAAGGCTTCATCGGTCAATACCGATATGCCCGCCGCGTAATGCAGATAAACGTCGGCAATCGCTTCAACATCGAAATCTGGGCGAATCAAGCCTTTCGAAGGGCTGGCTTTTTTACACTCAAAGATAAACCCAGCATTGGGCGCTTTCAGAGCCTCGAACAGGCTTCTGTCTGATATTTTGGGTTGCAGTGATGCCTCGGGGAAACGGATTTTTAATGCAGCGATATGCTCAGCCTTGGTATCAACAATCTTGGTCAATACATTGCTTTGCTTTGGTGCTGTTTGGGTCATAGTTGAACTGCTCACAATCACTCCCAATTCTCTATTTAACGGCGCTTGCGTCGGCAAGCTGCTCAAGTAAGGTAAAGGCTTTGCCACTGGCTAGGGTATCTAACGCGAGTGCTGTGCCAGCTGCAGGGCTGTTACAGATACCGGCGATGTACAATGCGCAACCTGCATTGGCGGCAACCGCATTGGTGTGCGCTGCTTGGCCGCAACCTTGTAAAATGGCCTTAGTCAACGCGGCATTTTCTTCTGGAGTGCCCCCTTCCAACTCAGGAAGGCTAGCTTGTGGTAATCCTAACTCAGCAGGTGTAAGGGTGTATTGGCTTATCTCACCATTATGCAGCTCACAGACAAAGGTGTCGCCATGAATAGCTACTTCATCGAGCCCTGCGCCGTGTACCACCATTGCACGCTTTATACCTAGGGCTTTCAATGCATGAGCAACCGGGTCGACCAGCTCCTGACTGTATACACCTAGCACCATAAAATCTGGGTGTGCGGGATTGATTAACGGCCCTAAAAGATTAAACAGTGTGCGGGTTTTCAACGCTTGGCGCACCGGCACCGCATGTCGCACGCCACCATGATAATGGGGCGCGAATAGAAAACATAAGCCCAGATTGTCTAGGCAGTCTCGGGCGGTGTCTGGGGCCATTGTTAAATCGATGCCAAATTGTGCCAACAAGTCGGAAGACCCCGATTTACTTGAGACGCTGCGATTTCCATGCTTGGCGACCTTAGCGCCAGCAGCCGCGGCAACAAATGCTGCTGTCGTTGAAATATTGATGGTGTTGTGGCCATCACCGCCAGTGCCGACAATGTCAACAATACCTTGCGCTTTAGTGGCTTTGCTTGGACGTGGGAAAGGTTTTGCGGCGGCGCGCAGTGCATCGGCTGCCCCTGATATTTCATCAATGGTTTCACCGCGCATTTTCATTGCGACTAGCATACCTGCCATAGTGACTTGGTTCATTTCACCGCTAATGATCTGACTGACTAAGGTGTTGGCTTCTTCGCGGCTAGCACTCTGTCCAGCATAAAGTTTATCTAAGATTGATTGTAGTTGGCTCATTTTTCCTCTCCCACTGCCGGGCTGGTTAAATAGCTGAGGGTTTGCGTCAATAACTGACTGCCTAGCGTGGTTAGAATCGATTCAGGATGAAATTGAAAGCCCACGGCTTTATAGGTTTTGTGAGAGATCGCCATCGGCATCTCTTCTGTTGTCGCAATGACCTCTAAACACTCAGGGACTTGGGTCGCCACTAGGCTGTGGTACCGTGCGACGGGAAGCGGCGAGGGCAAGTTAGCAAATATCTCTTGGCCATTGTGAAAGGTTGGGCTCGCTTTGCCATGTACCACTTGCTGAGCGCGCTCAACTTTGCCACCGAAATGTTCAACCATGGCTTGATGTCCTAAGCAGATCCCAAGCATTGGCACTTTTCCCGCAACCAAACTGATTAATGTCATCAGACATCCAGCCTCGTGGGGAGCACCAGGGCCTGGTGACAATACTAATGCGGCTTTACCAGCTTCATTGAGGAGTTTATCAGCGATAAACTGGGCATCGACATCATTACGGTAGATCACCACCTCGAAGCCTAAGCTTCTAAATTGGTCAACTAGGTTGTAGGTAAATGAATCGAAATTATCCAATAGGTAAAGCTTCATACGCCACCTCCCATCTTAATTGCTGTTATAACGGCTTGTGCTTTTTGACGGGTTTCATCAGCCTCGGCCTGTGGGTCTGAATCATAGACCACACCAGCCCCTGCTTGAATGTGTGCGGTGCCATCTTTTACAAAGGCGGAGCGGATGACAATGCAGGTGTCCATATCACCTAGACCATTAAGATAACCTGCGGCGCCTCCGTAACTACCGCGGCGTGTTTTCTCTACGCCACGAATGAGCTGTGCGGCACTCACTTTTGGAGCACCAGTCAGGGTGCCCATATTCATACATGCTTGATAAGCATGTAGTGCATCTAAATCTTGGCGCAATTGTCCTGTGACGCGACTGACCAAATGCATCACATGTGAGTATCTATCGACTTTAAGTAACTCAGGAATTTTACGGGTGCCACTTTGACTAATGCGAGCGACATCATTACGCGCAAGGTCGACCAACATCAAATGTTCAGATAGCTCTTTCTTATCTAGCCGAAGTTCAAGCTCAATCCGGCTGTCTAGATCGGTGTCAATACTGCCATCAAGGGTTTTTCCTCGCGCTCGGGTGCCAGCGATTGGGTAAATCTCAACCTGATTGGTCGAGGTTTCATATTTGAGTGCGCTTTCTGGTGAGGCACCAAACACGGTAAAATCATCGCCTCGAAAGTAGAACATATAAGGGCTGGGGTTGGTTAAACGCAGCGCTCGGTATGCGCCTAAGGTATTGGGGCAAGGGAGGCTAAAACTACGTGAGGGGACAACTTGAAAGATATCTCCTGCTACCACATGAGATTTTAGCGCCTCGACGTGTTGGACAAATTCCGCATCAGAGACGTTAACTTTGGCGTCAGCATCAACAGTAACCAGTGCTGGAGCCGATCTAAGTTCCGCGACTTGTGCTGCAATCGTTGCAATACGATCGCTAAGGCAGCATGCATAGTCATTATCTTGGTGTTGTTCTGTATTAAATAGATGCGTGATCACTTGCGCTGTTTCGGCCTGTCTATCGACTGTGACCAAGGTTTCAGCCAGATAGAAAAGGTAATCAGGGCAACTGTTATTACCCTCTGGTACTTGCGGCAGAGGCTCTACCGTGTCAATTAAATCATATGCCAGTACACCACCTAGGAATAGATCTTCAAATTGTGGTGATTCACCACAATCGATGCCCTTAACTATGGCGCGTAAACCATCGAGTGGCGACACCGATTTAAGCCGAGCATCTTCATCGAGTTGTTGAGACGCTTTCGTCAAGGTTAAGGTTAGCGTGTTGTCTTCAACCACGGCGTCAGCATCGGGGAAATAGCGTTCAATTGGTGCGAGCAAGTTTTGGCCATTTTCAGTCAGTGCGGTAAAGGTTAACTGATAACCTTTGCATCGGATAGCCAGTGCTGCGTGGGTTAAGATGATGCTGCGAATATTATCTTTGCTTTCAATCTCAGCCGATTCGAGCAGCATAGTGTGCGGCGCATCGTGGGTAAGCTGCTGATATAAGCTGAGCGGATCATTCGGATAGTCGATCCGTTCCCTAACCGTTGTTACTTTAGCTATTGTCATCTTGTCTCTCGCTTTAAACGTCTGGTATCGCAATAACGGGCTGATTATGATTTTTTTTTACAAAAAAGCCCGCATCAAGTGCGGGCTTTTTGTTGAATCTTGTCTCTTTTACATGAGCACAGTTCTTCACACCACCCGCTAGTTTGGGAAGTGCCACCACCAATTGATGTTATTGAACTGAAATGTCATCGAAGCGTCTCTCATTTATGTAAAAGGTAATGTTGTTTAATGGCTATATAAAAACATCCACGTGGCGGTGATGTCAATTGAATATTTTTCTATTTAGTGCTTATTTGGTCTAAGCGACATCTCATCAAGGGGATTGTCGCACTATTTAACCCAATTAGATGTTTCTAATAACAAACTCTAGTAGAATAGTGGGATGATAAATGAAACGCTTTTAATTGATCTTCACAGCCACACGACCGCTTCAGACGGACAGTTGTCACCTTCAGAGCTTGTTGCTCGCGCCATTGAGAAAGGTGTACAAGTGTTGGCTATCACTGATCACGATACAACCGCAGGTTTAACTGAGGCCCATCAGTTTAATAATAACCAAAGTGAGCCGTTAACCTTAATCAATGGTACAGAAATATCAACTCGGTGGAATAACTTTGATATTCATATCGTTGCACTGAATATTGATACTGACAATGAACCGTTAGCTGAGTTTTTGACCGAGCAACGCCTGTTGCGTGAAGCCCGGGCCAAAGAGATTGGGATGCGCCTAGAAAAGGCGGGTATAGAAGGCGCTTACGAAGGAGCTAAGGCGTTAGCCTGTGGGGCTGCGCTGAGTCGTGGGCATTATGCGCGCTGGTTAGCGGATAATGGTTATGCCGTTAATGCCGCATCGGTATTTAAGAAGTATCTCGCGCGTGGAAAAACGGGATATGTGCCGAATAATTGGTCCGACATGGCAACAGCCATTGCATTTATTCATCAGGCTGGTGGCTGCGCGGTATTAGCACACCCTAGTGGTTACAAGCTGTCTGGGAAATGGCTCAAACGCTTGGTTAGAGAGTTTAAAGCGGCTGGGGGCGATGCGATGGAAGTGGTGCTTGGTCAGCAAACCATTGAAGATAGAAATAATTTAATCGCATTAAGTAAACTCAATCAACTGCATGCATCACTAGGTAGTGATTTTCATTTTCCTGGCAGTTGGATTGAGTTAGGTAAAAATATGTTCCAGCCCCAAGGTGTTGATTGGGTATGGTAAATGGATAATTGGATGGAATCTAAATGAGTCAGTTTTTTTATGTACATGAAGAAAATCCACAGGCACGACTGATTAATCAGGCGGTGAATGTGATTAAGCAGGGCGGAGTGGTGGTTTACCCAACCGATTCCGGTTATGCCTTAGGTTGCTTGTTAGGCGAAAAAGATGCCATGACGCGTATAGCCCGTATTCGTCAGATAGATAATGACCACAATTTCTCACTGATGGTGCGCGATCAATCTGAACTAGCCGCTTATGCAAAGGTTGATAATCAAGCTTATCGCGTGTTAAAGCACAACACACCGGGGCCATTCACCTTTATTTTTAAAGCAAGTAAAGAGGTGCCTAAACGGTTACAGAACCCTAAGAAAAAGACCATTGGTATTCGAGTGCCTGATAATGTCATTGCTTTGGCGCTGCTTGAAGCGCTAGATGCCCCGCTTATGTCGACCAGTTTGATATTGCCAGGCGAGGAGTTTACCGAGTCCGATCCTGAGCACATTCGTGACATTCTTGAGCATCAAGTGGATGTGATTATCCATGGTGGTTATTTAGGCGAAAAGCCGACGACCGTGATTGATTTATCCGAAGGGGATATCGATATTTTGCGTGAAGGCGCAGGGGATGTCAGTCAGTTTCTTTAAACCCCTGTCTATTGCGACGCTTAGCGGGTATAATCGCGCGTTTGGCGTAAAGCAATCAAGAGGTTAAACGCTGTAGTTGGTCTGTTTCCTTTTGAAAAATAAAGGGTATTGGGAGCGCGGATGCTTGGAACTCAACAAAGTTTACCGCTAGCAGTCGTTCGAGGCGAGGTGGTTAAACATCTGCCTGCTGATCTGTTTATCCCGCCAGAAGCATTAGAGGTGTTTCTTGAGTCCTTCGAAGGACCGCTCGATCTCTTGCTATATTTAATCCGGAAACAAAAGCTGGATGTGGTGGATTTAGCCATCTCTCCGGTGACGGATCAGTACCTTGAGTATATTGAGTTACTGCAAGGTGCCAGAGTGGAACTTGCTGCCGACTATTTGGTCATGGCCGCTACCTTAGCAGAGATAAAGTCGCGGTTATTATTGCCAAAGCCTGATGTGGGCGATGAGGATGAAGAAGATCCTCGGGCGCAACTTATTCGCCAATTAAAAGCGTATGAAGTCATTAAAGACGCCCAACAGCGCTTAGATGAGTTACCGCGTTTAGAGCGAGATATATTTCAAGCTAAAGCGCTGCCAGCGGCGGATATTAAACCTGTTGTCGTGCCGCCGTCGGTATCCTTGTTTGATATCGCCAGCGCATTTGCATCGGTGTTAAAACGTGTTGAAGCGACTGAGCATCATCATGTTAGACGTGAAAACCTGTCAACCCGGGAACGTATGGCACAGATTTTAGCTATGCTTGAAGGCAAGGATTATCTGCCTTTTGAGCAGCTATTCGATGTCAAAGAGGGGCGAGCTGGTGTGGTGGTGAGCTTCTTAGCGCTAATGGAGTTAGTCAAAGAGCTATTGGTTGACTTAATTCAAGCTGAGCCATTATCAACGATTCATGTTAGGGCGTATTGATTGTCAAACGGTAAGAAACTGCAAATTAATCCTGATCAGTTAAAACAATTGATTGAAGCCAGCTTATTCGTCATGGCGAAAACGGTGTCAATTAAGCATTTAACTGAGAGTGTGTTGGCAAACTTTAACGTGTCTCGCGTTAAGGTTAAAGCAGCGCTAGAGGAGTTACAGCAAGATTATCAAGGCCGTGGCATTGAACTGGCTAAGGTGGCGGGTGGTTATCGTTTTCAGACGATTGAAACCTTGAGTCCCTATTTGCAAACTTTGTGGCAAGAAAAAGCGCCTCGTTACTCTAGGGCGACACTCGAAACATTGGCAGTGATAGCTTATCGTCAGCCAGTGACACGAGGAGATATAGAGTTTGTCCGTGGTGTGGCAGTCGGTAGCCACATTATAAAGAGTTTATCCGATAGACATTGGATTAAAATTGTAGGCCATAAAGAGGTGCCGGGAAGGCCCGCGTTATATGCGACTACAAATGAATTTTTAGCCTATTTTGGCTTAGATACGATAGCGGATCTTCCCGTTCTATCTGATACTGAGTCACTAGCGGCACTGTTTTCTGGTGGGGTGAGCGCTGAGGTAAGCGTGCCCGACGATGAAACCGTGCCCAACACTATAGAAGAGTCTACTAATGAGTGAAAAATTGCAGAAAGTCTTGGCCCGAGCAGGCCATGGCTCCCGTCGTGAGATGGAGGCATGGATTGCTGCAGGTCGAGTTAGTATTGACGGTGAAATTGCTAAGCTAGGTGATCGTATTGAGGCTGACGCCAAGGTGCGTATCGATGGTCGCGCGGTTTCGGTAAAGTCTGAAGAGGATCTGGTATGCCGTGTGATAGCCTACCATAAGCCAGAAGGTGAAATTTGCAGCCGCAAAGATCCTGAAGGACGTCCTACGGTCTTTGATAGATTACCACGCACGCGTGATTCACGCTGGGTCGCGGTCGGCCGTTTGGATATCAACACCTCTGGTTTGTTATTGTTTACCTCTGATGGTGAATTGGCCAACCGACTAATGCACCCTTCACATGAAGTGGAGCGCGAGTACGCTGTGCGTACATTTGGTGAAGTCAATGACGCTTGCATTCAGCGTTTACGCACAGGTGTAACCCTTGAAGATGGTCCAGCTCACTTTGATAAAGTAAAACCAGCTGGTGGTGAGGGCATGAACAAGTGGTGGCATGTATCACTAGCCGAAGGCCGTAATCGTGAAGTTCGTCGCTTATGGGAATCGCAAGAGGTACAGGTGAGCCGTCTGATCCGTATTCGTTACGGTATGATCGAGTTGCCAAAAACCTTGCCGCGTGGTGGTTGGATTGAGTTGCCAATTGAGCAGGTTAATTACCTAAGGAAATTGGCCGGCATGGAAGAGGAAACACGTACCCTAATGGGAACGGACAAGCACAGTGTTGCTCGTGCTAAAGTCAAAAGTGCCAAAATTCGGCGGGCTGTGCGCAAACATAAGAGCGCTGCAGGCAAAACACCACGTCAACGTAGCTAACCGAGTTACAGTATCCCAAAGAGGTCGCTTAGGCGGCCTTTTTTGTACCCACAATTGTGCTGCAATGCTATAACTCTCTATAGCCTTCAAGCGGAGTATACCAATGGAAATCATATTAGTAACAAAGGTTTGCGACCAAGGTTAACATAATGCCTTTACTGGCTTAGCGGCGTTTAATGGTGCGCTTTACTGCGTATTTCGAGAAGGTCGCGCCCATGTCTCTCCTGATGGTGCGCTGCGTATTCTCAAATCTTGTGACGATGGTGTGACATGGCATAGTTCAGCGCTAATCACTTCTGCTGAGACCGATCTTCGTGATGGAAAGTTAGTCGTGTTTCAGCAACAACTTTATCTTTTTGGCGGTGCCACGCTTCACAATAAGAGTGAGCAAAATCTGCAATCTTACTATTGGCAATCAAAGGATGGTAAAGATTGGTCATCAGGGCAAGAGTTAGCAGGTAAAGATGAATGGCTGTGGCGCGTCACTGAGCATAAAGATTGTTTGTATGGCGTTGCTTACCACCCTAACGAGCTTCATGGTTATGTCGCTTTATATCGTAGTGATGATGGGCTGCAATACACTCAGCTGAAACCACGATTAAATCAAAGTGGCTATGTGAATGAGTCAGGGTTGGTATTTGATTATGAAGGCAAGGCGTGGTGTCTTCTTAGACGAGATCCCCTCTGGCAAACCGATGAGCGAGCGCTGCTTGGTGAAGCCAATCCTCCCTATACTTCCTGGCATTGGCGCGTGTTAGATAAACGTATCGGTGGTCCAGTCAATTTTATATGGCAAGGGCGACACTTTGCCGTGGTACGGCTATATGATGAGCGTGTAAGAACATCAATTGTTGAGGTTTTATCTAGTAAAGGGGAGTTGATTGAGTGTTTGACCTTACCGTCTGGTGGCGATACCAGCTATGCCGGAGTTATAGTGACCGAAGAGGAGTTACGCATCAGCTATTATTCCGCTCATGAAGGGACATGCGCGATCTATTTCGCTAAGGTGCTACTGAGTTAATCTTTCCTGCCACAATCGTTTTTTTGTGTCAATTGAGTCGCGACAATGTCAAGTCTGCCGATTAGACTAAGCTGATGTTAATTCAATCGGCTTGATTTAGCCTTGTTGCTGGGTATTGGTGATGAGAGCACTCAAGTCTTTCTTTGAATACATTGATGCTCATAATATCCTTAGTACGCTGCTCGTTTTGACTCGTGGCCGTCATCTATTTAGTTGGTACGCAATGTTGCTGTTTTAGATTTCTAATATCTTGCTGAACCCCGCCAACGTTCCATTTATTTAATGACATACTAGTTGTAAATAACAATATTTATTTAATATTAAAATAGCTGGATAATTATATCACCCTTCACTCAGTAACATTTTATTAACTAGGGTGGATTTTTAGAGCTTCTAAAATTTGCCGAGCGTTTACAATGTTTCGATACTTGTTGTGTTTAGTGTTTATTATTGATCTTTTATTAATAATTAAAACAGTAATCATACATGTGTATTTATTTGTATCCACTGACTTTAATGTAATGTATTTACTTTGCTCGTTCTCTTGCTTATCACCTTTGCTTTTTAGGTCGTTGTTTTTTATGGCTTTTTTGGGCTCCTTATTATTTGTAATAATTTTTTGTTATTTCATGTGTATCAATTGGTTTCATTTAGGTTGTTTTTGTGCACTATTCGTTGACATGTTTTTTGTTTTTTAACAATATCTATACCGAAGGATTAACTTCTTATTTAAAAACAAAACAATAAATATTATTAAGCGAGAAATTTTTGTTAATTACTCGTATATGAGGGAAACATATGAACTCTTTGACCTTAACAGCGAAAGCGGTTCGCGTAGGCATATTTGCCTTAACGACATCGAGTATGGCTTTTTCAGGAACAGTATTTGCTGAAGAGCAAAGTGAAAAAGTAGAACGCATCGAAGTAACTGGTTCACGCATTAAACAGGTGGATATGGAAACTTCCTCACCTGTAACTGTGCTCAGCGCAGCAGATATAGCCTTAACGGGTGAGAAAACCGTTGCAGATGTGCTTAACAACTCAGCCATTAACAGTTTTGGTTCTTGGCGTGGCATGTCAGGTTATGGATCTGGTGCTAGCTCTACTGCCAGTATTAATATGCGCGGTCTTGGTGCACAAGCAACGCTTGTCCTGCTAGATGGCCGTCGTATGCCTGGCACAAGTTCTAGCTCAGGTGCGGTTGCCGATACTTCGCAAATTCCATTGGCAATAGTAGAGCGAATCGAAATCTTACGTGATGGCGCCTCTGCGGTTTATGGTTCTGATGCTGTTGCAGGTGTAATTAACATTATTACCAAGAAAGAGTTTGATGGTTTCCAGCTTGATTTTAGCACTGAGCAACCCGATATCGACGGCGGAGATGCCAACCGATTCTCTATCGCTGCGGGCTTCAATTCAGATAAAGGCAATGTCACATTTACCTATGAGTACTATGACACTAAATCTGTGATGGACCGTGATATATGGAATATGGATGATCCCTCTTATGGCGATTACAGTTCGTTCAGCTCAGTGCCAAATGGTTACTACAACACTGGCAAGTTAGATGCAGATGGCAAGCCGATTTATGACTTTTACGCTAATTCTGATATGTGCGATCAAACAGAAAATGTTTCCGATGGTACAGACGGTGAAAATAACGGTCGCTGTTTCTACAGTTACGGGGCTGTCACCAAGTTATTTGGCGACATGACGCGTAACTCATTCATGACCAATTTCAACTATGAAGTGACTGATAACATTCAGTTCCGTGGTCGTGGGTCTGCATCGTTGAGCGAAACCAATACGCGTTATGCCGGCACGCCTGTGTCAACTAACTATCCAGTAATGGGCGCAGATAACCAATACAACCCAACTGGCGCAGATATGACGCTTTATATGCGCTCGGTACAGATTGGCGAGCGCGACACATTAACCGAGACCAATAACTACGATATTTTAGGTGGATTTGTTGGTTACTCAGAAGTCGGTAATGGGATTGACTGGGAGATCAATGCTCAGCATTCTGCGTCAACCACTAACTCTTTCAATTATAACTTAATCAATGACAACATCATTCAGAGCGAAATCGATACTGGTGAGTATGACATCTTTAATACTTCTGGAATGAGCTATGCCGAGTGGGATGCACAGATGGCTAAGTTGTACGGTGCTGCGGCTCATACTGGCGTATATCAAGGCAAATTCGACAGCACTCAGTTTGATGCGTTAGCCAGTACATTAGTGCTTGAAAATGGAGATTTCACTGTTGCTATGGTTGGTGGTATCGAGTATGAAATGATCAACTTTAAACAAACTAGCGACCCTGAGTCTGCAGCAGGTATTATCTCTGGTGGCTCAGGTGGCGATGATGTTGATGCTGAGCGTACGCGCCAAGCTGTATACACAGAGTTCCAAGTGGGTTTGCCTGCTAACTTTGAGTTTTCAGCGGCAGTTCGCTATGAAAAGTATGAGCAAGAGGGAAGCCTGAGTGGTCCTGAGGGGGTCGTGACCAAATCATCGACATTTGATGCCGTTGTGCCTAAGTTTGGTTTAAGCTGGCGTCCAGTTGATTCGTTACTCCTTCGTGCCAGTTATGGTGACTCTTTCCGTGCACCAAACATGGGGGAGATGTTCTCATCTCAATCACTAAGCTTTGAGAAGGCTTATGATTCAGTGTGGTGTGAAGCGAACAACGACTCAGATGCCAACTACTGTGCAACGGGAAATCAACACAAAACTTGGTACGGCGGTAACCCTAATCTAGAAGCTGAAGAGGGTAACTCTTTAACACTAGGCGGTGTATGGAATGTGACCGACGCATGGAGCCTTGAGCTGTCTTATTATGCCATCACTTATGACAATAAGATTGAGTCTGTGAGTGCATCAGATGTGATTCGTGATGAAAAGGTTAATGGTGGTTCGCAGTTTGTGACCCGTGGTGCTGACGGTAAGATCGAATACATCGAAAGTGGTGTGGTTAATATTGCAACGGTTGAGACATCAGGTTTCGATTTTGCCACCGCGTACAACTTAGAAACTGGCTTTGGTGACTTTAACTTTAAGGTCGATATGAGCCATGTGCTGGAGTTTAAAAAGCAGGCTGACTCTGAGTCGGTAACTATTGATTACTCAGGTGTTGTTGACTACCCAGAATGGCGTGGTAACTTCTCTGCAGCCTGGTACTTTGATGATTTTAACGCAGCGTGGACTACGGTCTATATTGGCAGCCAGTCGGGTGAATATTGGAGAGAGCAGGGCGAAGATTACATCATCGATACGCCAAGCTATTTCAAGCATAACTTCCAAGTGGGTTACACTCATGATTGGAATGGTACCGTTACGCTTGGGGTAAATAATCTGTTTGATGAGCAAGCTCCTACCTATTATAACTTTGCCGCATATCGCGATGTGAACACGGGCTTGTATGATGTACTTGGTCGTACTTTCTATTTACGTGTAAATCAAAAGTTCTAAGCCTGGCTTAGCCTATAAAAAACCTCCTTAGTTGGAGGTTTTTTTATGGGCGAATTAAACCATTATCGTTAATGGTTAAATATGGAGGCTACAGATTTGATGGAGTGCAGTGTATAAACAGGACTATGATGACAGGTCGCTTAAGTCAACATCAGTTACCAGCGGTGGTGACAATTCATGGACAGCAGAGGTTGGGCACTGTGTCAGATACCATTTGTAGCAGATAGCTGACACATAGGTTTAATGAGTCAAACGCAACTCTTGGCGGTGTTCGTGTTCATGATCGGCAGCGCATTGTGCACAGCGCTGCTCCAAGGGATTGGCGTCAATTCTCTGCTGCTCAATTTCCGACTCGCAGTCAGAACATAATCCATAGAGATCAATGTCGAGTTGGCACATTGCGGCATCGAGTTGGGTAAGTTTGAGAAAGAGTGGTTCATCGCAAAGTTTGGCTGCGGTTAACTCATCTATTAACGATGACAGTGACAACGACTCACAATCAATAGATAAATGGTTCAACCTTAGCAGTGCACCTAACTCTTTCCTGAGATTAGCTTCAAGCTCCGACAGTTCATGTCTGATATGGGATCTGCTCACAAATCAATGCCTAGTTTATGTTGATGGATATTCAGTCTAAGCCGCTGGCGCAAATTGGCTATGACTGAGATCAAAACTCGGTGTGATTTTTAGGAAAATTGGTGTGCAACAATAAGATCAGACCAGTGAAACCCCAATGCTGGCTGCAAGTTAACTGTTTTTTAACAGCGACAATATATCTGGGGTATGTTTAAGTACGCGAACTTGCAGAAATAAGGCTTCGCCCTCACTGTAATGTCTCGCGATGAAGCGCAGCCACTGTTTAATGCGGGCTGGATAGTATTTTTCTTTCTCGTTGACAATCTCAAAGTCGGAGTATTGGATCAGGAGTGCTTTCACTTCTTGCCAGCTCATGGGCGTTTGGGTGCCTTTGACCACATGTGCCAAGTTTGGCACGGTTAACGCGCCCCGCCCAAGCATTACGTCATCACAACCACTGACTTGCTGGCATTTTAAGTAGTCTTCACGGCTCCACACCTCACCATTGGCGATAATAGGTAAGCGGACTGCTTGCTTAATCTTAGCGATATACTCCCAATGGGCTGGTGGCCGATAGGCTTCCTCTTTCGTTCTAGCATGTACGGTTAATTCGGTTGCGCCAGCCGATTCAATTGCCTGTGCGATTTCGATACACCGACTTTTGTCATCCCAGCCTAAGCGTATTTTAGCGGACACGGGTTTACCGGCTGGGACGGCATCGCGTACAGCTTTAGTCACGCGATAGATAGTTTCTGGCTCTTTGAGCAGTGCTGCGCCGCCGTTACTACGATTAACCATAGGGGCAGGACAACCATAATTTAAATCGACGCCACGGGAGCCTAATTCAACTGCGCGTAGCGCGTTTTCTGCCATCCAATCTGGGTTTTGTCCGAGTAGCTGCAAGCGAACCGGTGTGCCTGCCTCGGTGTGGCATTGATGTTTAAGCTCTGCACATAACCGGTAAAAGACTTTTTCTGGTAGTAGTTGATCGACGACACGAATAAATTCGCTAACGACCATGTCATACCCACCTACACGGGTTAACAGAGCTCGCATCGGGGCATCGGCAACGCCTTCCATTGGGGCTAAAATTACGCGCATTAACTTGTTATCCCACTTAAATAAACAATTGAGGCCTGCGCCTCTAGATTAAGAAAAGGCCACATCAACTTGTTGCGAAGTTATGTTAGTGAACGCCGCAAAAGGGCGCACATTCTACTCTAACGCTATACACGTTACAAAATAATCGACCTTTACTGCGGAAAAACTATCGATTCAATGGCTTTGTACAGATAAACTAAGTTGCACTATTATCATTTGTGTAGCATAAATGTGATGTCTGATAAGTTTTTTGAAATAAAAACTTGGTAGGGCGGGTCATATTACCCGAGCCAGCAACATAGTGGTGTTGGCAACCAATTGCATACAAATCGATTATGGAAGGAAGAGATTATGAAATTAGTTAAAAATACTGCAGTGGCTGTTGCGTTAGGTACGGTTTTTGTTGGTGGTGCTTTTGCCGCTGAAGCACAGGCGAATCCATTCGGTTATAGCGAAATGCAAGCGGGTTACCAAATCGTTGACGGTGAAGGAAAGTGTGGCGAAGGTAAATGTGGCGAAAACATGAAGAAGGGCGAAAAAGCCAAAGAGGGTAAGTGCGGCGAAGGCAAATGTGGCGCTGAGAAGAAGGCCATGAAAGAAGGTAAGTGCGGCGAAGGCAAATGCGGTGCTGAGAAGAAAGCCATGAAAGAAGGTAAGTGCGGCGAAGGCAAATGCGGCGCTGAAAAGAAAGCCATGAAAGAAGGTAAGTGTGGCGAAGGTAAATGCGGTGGTGAAAAGAAAGCCATGAAAGAAGGTAAGTGTGGCGAAGGCAAATGTGGTGGTGATAAAAAAGCCAAAGAAGGCAAGTGTGGTGGTAATAAGTAATACCACTTCCGGTTAAACGTTGTTTAAATCTTTAGTTAGGCCAGTTAATTGCTGGCCTAATTGTTTTAGAGAGTTGAGGTTGTCACGTTATGGCTAATAATGCACAGGTGGGATTAGGGCTAAGACGCGAGATGTTGGACGAGTTTTGCGAGCAGGTACCTAATGCTATTGATTTTTTCGAGGTAGCGCCTGAGAATTGGATGACCTTTGGTGGCAAATACGGACGACAGTTTCGACAGTTAACTGAGCGCAATACATTTTTTTGTCATGGGCTCTCTTTGTCGATTGGTAGCCCAGAACCGTTAGATGTGAGTTTTGTAAAGCAGATCAAAGGCTTTATGGACTTACATGGTATCGATGTTTATTCAGAACACCTAAGTTACTGCTCAGGAAAAGGGCATTTATATGATTTAATGCCAATCCCGTTTACCCAAGAAGCCGTTATCCATGTGGCGTCACGCGTTAAGCAAGTTGAAGCGATCCTTGAGCGACCACTGATTTTGGAAAATGTCTCATTTTACGCCGCACCAGGTAGTGAAATGAGTGAACTAGAGTTCGTTAACGCGGTTTTATCTGAAGCAGATTGTCGGCTACTGCTCGATGTAAACAACATCTACGTCAACTCGATTAATCACCAATACGATCCATTAGACTTTTTAAAGGCGATGCCGACAGAGCGTATCGCCTACCTGCATATTGCCGGCCACTATGAAGAAGCGGTCGATCTGATGGTTGATACCCATGGTGCAGATGTTATTGATCCCGTTTGGCAGTTGCTGCAAGCCTGCTATGCTCATCATGGTGTTTTTCCGACCCTATTGGAGCGAGATTTTAATATCCCGCCAACCCAAGTGCTATTGCAGGAAATTAATAAAATTCATGATTATCAAACAGCGGCGCAGCAGCCTATTAATCGGAGTGCATAAATGACGTTTGTTAATGTCCAGCAATCATTTATCGATTACATTCGAGACCCGAGTCAACCCCTGCCCAGCGGAACTGATGCACGTAGAATGCAGGTTTACCGAGAGCTGTTTTTTAATAATATTAATGGGTTTGTCTCTAATGCTTTTCCGGTGTTGTGTTCGCTGTATGAGGATAAACAATGGGAGGAGTTAGTTCAGCAGTTCTTTGTTACGCACGACTGTCAAACGCCGATCTTTATTGAAATTGCACAAGAGTTTTTGGTGTTCCTCCAGCAAGAGTACCCAGTAAGCGAACGTGATCCTGTGTTTATGTTAGAGCTTGCACATTATGAGTGGTTAGAGTTGGTTGTAGCGACAGAGCAAGAAAACCCGCTGCACCACCCCATTGACGACACCCAAGTGAGTAGTGCCAAATTGGCATTTCGTGCCAGTGCGCGTGTGGCTCAGTATCACTTTGACGTACAGCGAATTAGCGCTGAATATCAACCCTTGACTCAAAGTGAGCAGCCCAGTTTTTTCTGTATCTATCGGGATGCAGAAGAAGAGGTCTGTTTTTTACAGCTTAACCCACTTGCGGCGCAAGTATTGGCCTATATTGAGCAACATGACTATCTTGAGTTTGATCAGATTATCAAGTGGTTGTGTGGCTTGTACACGCAGATGGATAAGGAGACTCTCGTCAGCGGATGCACGCAGATGCTTGGTGATATGATTAGCCGTAATATCATCTTGGGTCATCGCTGAAAAATAGTTCGAGTTAGGGCTTTCTATCATTGCTTCATCTCTCTATAATGGCGCCGAAAATTGATCTAGATCAATAAAATTAATGCCTAGAGTGAGGAAGTCATGAGTCAGCCGTTTAAAGACCCGTTTAATCTTGTTTATTTTGTTGGATTTATTCTCGTACTGTTACTACCAACGCTTCCAGCGACTCTATCTTGGTTGAAGCATCTACAACTGCTATAGCCTCCAAGCGTTACTCAGGTATACTAACCACTCATTTTTGAGTGGTTTTTTTATGTGAGGAATCAATGGCGCTAAAGCGTGGTATGTATCTTGTGGTTGGGCTGTGCAGTCTGCTGCTAGGCTTAATTGGTATTGCTGTTCCCTTACTACCAACGGTTCCTTTTGTTTTACTGGCGGCGTTTTGTTTTGCGCGATCTAACCAGAGGCTCCACAATTGGTTAATGACTCATCCGTGGTTTGCCGATGCGCTGCAAGATTGGGACAGAGAAAGAGCGATTCGTAAGGGATTAAAGAAGAAAGCGTACATTGCCACGAGTGTTAGCTTTCTCGTCAGTATTGCTATTGTACCGCTGATATGGGTTAAGGTGATGTTGGCCTGTATGTTAACAGGTCTGCTGCTTTATTTACGTCGCATTCCCGAGCTTGATGATTAGTGGTTTTGTCCGCGCACCGCATTTTTGTTCAACTCTGGGTTGTTTAACTCTCGCTAAAATTGTGACTCAGCGCTTTAAACAAGGTTAAGGTTTGTGACACTCAGTGTTGCAACACACTTCAAAGGGGCTTAAGCTTTAGCCGAAAATTCTAGTCAAAGCTGGCCAAATGGTTAGTTTATCCCTTAAGTGGGTTTAATTGAAAAAGATGGTAGCAATGAATACAGATAAGTTAGCCTTGATAAAGCAAAGTATTAAGACAATTCCTGATTACCCAAAGCCAGGCATCATGTTTAGAGATGTCACTAGTTTGATGGAAGATCACAATGCGTATCAAGCGACAATAGAATTACTTCTTGAGAAGTACCAAGGCCAAGGATTTACCAAGGTTGTTGGCACCGAAGCGCGTGGTTTTCTTTTTGGTGCGCCCCTAGCCTTAGAGCTTGGTGTTGGTTTTGTGCCAGTGCGTAAGCCGGGTAAATTGCCACGTGAAACGATTTCAGAAAGCTATGAGCTTGAGTATGGTCACGACATGCTTGAAATCCACACCGATGCGATTAACGCCGATGATAAAGTACTGGTCATTGATGATCTGTTGGCAACTGGTGGCACCATCGAAGCCACGGTTAAGTTGATCCGTCGACTTGGCGGCCAAGTTAACCACGCGGCATTTGTGATCTCGTTGCCTGAGCTCGGTGGCGAGCAGCGCTTAAACGATATGGATCTAGAGTTAGTGACTCTGTGTGAGTTTGAAGGCGAATAATCAAGCTGTTTTAGCGTGTTTAAATGCTGTGAGATTGACTGGCTTTAGGTGCCTGTCACTCGCAGCATTTTTGTTTTTAAGCAATACAGGGCGTTCGTTCGTCACTGGCTGAGTCTCCCCCTTTATCCTTATCTGCTTAAACAAACTCCAACTGTTCTGTAATTCCAACTTATATCGTTATCGACAAGCGCTGCTTGCTAGCGAGTTATCCCGTGGCATGTTATTGTTTGCGGATTATCGGCGTCTATTTCCGCTATTGTTTTGATGACACAAATGGGGAGTTCCATGTCATACCAGGTGTTGGCCAGAAAATGGCGCCCTGCCAAGTTTGAGCAAGTGGTCGGACAGTCTCATGTTCTCCATGCACTGACCAATGCACTGACGCAGAATCGTTTACATCATGCTTATCTTTTTTCGGGTACCCGAGGCGTGGGTAAAACCAGTTTGGCACGATTATTTGCAAAAGGTCTTAACTGTGAACAGGGTATTACTTCCTCTCCATGTGGGCAATGCAGCAGCTGTGTTGAGATTGCGCAGGGGCGATTCGTTGACCTGATAGAAGTCGATGCGGCATCGCGTACGAAAGTTGATGATACCCGTGAATTGTTGGATAACGTGCAGTACCGGCCTTCCAGAGGACGTTTCAAGGTCTATTTGATCGACGAAGTGCATATGTTGTCGCGTAGCAGTTTTAATGCGCTGCTCAAAACCTTAGAAGAACCACCTGAGCATGTTAAATTTCTCTTAGCGACAACCGATCCCCAGCGCTTGCCTGTCACTGTGCTGTCACGTTGTCTGCAATTTAATCTCAAAAGCTTAACCTTAGATGAGATACAAGCGCAGTTAGCCAATATATTGTCCCGAGAGTCGGTTAGCTATGATGAAGGTGCGCTTAAACTTTTGGCTAAAGCGGCCAACGGCAGTATGCGCGATGCCTTGAGTTTAACCGATCAAGCGATTGCGTTTGGGGCAGGCAGCATTAGCTTAACGCAAGTGCAAACCATGCTCGGGACCATAGATGAACATTATGTCATCGTATTGCTCAATGCTTTAGCTCAAGGTGATGTGGCTCATCTGCTGCAGGTAACTGAAGAGGTACTTTCATTTGGTGCCGATCCAGAGGAAGTGCTGCGAAGTATATTAGAGTTATTACATCAGATAACTTTGACACAATTTGCGCCAGCTGCGGCGCAACTGTCGAAATATGCTGAGCAGATTAAAGCGTTTGCAGAACAGTTAAATCCTGAGCAAGTTCAGCTTTATTATCAACTCTTGTTGAGCGGTCGCAAGGATCTACCTCATGCCCCAGATCCAAAGTCGGGGCTTGAGATGGCGCTGTTAAGAGCGGTGGCATTTGTGCCAGAAGCCCCAGTAAAACGTTGGGAAGCAGAGCCTAGTAAGAATGGACTTGAGTTGCCAGCGGTCAACCTTGCCAATGAACCCGCGCCATTGAATCATCGTCCTGAAACTGTCACAGATGTTAGCGTAAATATCACGGCTAAGAGTTCGTCTGAGATGACTGATTTGATTGACGATAAGTCAGCAGCCATTGACAACAGTGAAGATGATGCTGATGTGGCGGCGTTAGAGGCTGAGCAGGCACTAATCTTAAGCCAAGCCCAGAGCCAAAATCAAGATTCAGGTCATAATCAAGGTGCCAGTGCAGAGGCTAATGCGCCAACATCCAATGTGCAGCCTACACCAGCGCAACCACAATCGCATGAATCTAGTGCGGTGCCAGAATCGGTGGTTTCACCCATAAACTCCGCCAGCAGCGCTGCCGTTGAGCCCGTGGTGTCAGAAACCGCGGTTCAAACCGATGCGACAACGCCTTTTGGGCAAAATGTGGCAGATAATACGCCGCATTTTGATGAAATGAATCATTTTGTTGATGACTCTGACAGCGAGCATTATCAGGATCCTAGTGATTATGATGCCTATATTGCCAGTCAATCCGGCACCCAAGTTGCCAATCTGTCTCCTAGGAAGCCTGCTGATAGTATTGAACCGAGTGTCGAGGTCACAGATCCGCTTGATGATGACCTGCTGGATGCTGTACTAGCGGCCAGAGAGTCTTTGCTATCAGATCTGGTTGAGCAATCATCTAAGGAGAGTGACACAAAAAAGTTTGAGCCGAAACGCCAAACATATGTGCCACCGTCTCGCAGTGACAGTGACAGTGACAGTGACAGTGATCAAGCGTCATGCAGCACCAAGCATGAACATGGGGTGCAACGTAGCGATGAACAAAAAGCACCGATCACAGAGTTTGCACAGTCCAGTGAGACTAATCAACACCAGTCATCTGAGATTGCTCATGAGCTAGCAGCCTCCAATGATGAAGATAGGCCGCCTTGGGTCGCGGCGCCAGAATCTAATGTGAGCACTACTACTTCACAGCTAGCAAAAGGTGAGACCGCGGACCTTAGAGTAAACAGTGATGAGCCTGCTACGCGTCAATCAGCTACGAGTGGCCAAACTAATAGCCTTGTCAGCAGTGCTGAACCTGAACAGCACCGTGATGTTGTTGTGCAGCCAGCGGCTGCTGATTTTCCTGACCCAAATACGGTGTTGCCACCCCTAGGTGAGGGGAAAGTGACTGGTCACAGTATCGACTTGCAATGGTATCGTTTAATGTCAGCGCTAGATATTGGTGGTCGTGTCAGGCAGCTGGCTGTTAACTCTGTATGTCAGCAGTTTTGTGATCCATTGCCCTTGGTACTTAAACCGAATCAGAAGCATCTTGAAGCCCCCGGGGCCATCGAGCAACTTGAAGCCGCGTTAAGTCAAGCGCTAGGCGACACTTGCCGCGTGGCGTTTGTGGTGGGCGTTGAGTCTGGACGTGAGACACCACTGGAGATCCGTCAACGTTTTCATCAAGAATTGTTGGCCGAAGCGCATCATGGATTACTCAGCGATGATAACATTCAGTGGTTGCAGGCGATGATGAATGCCGAAATGGAAAATGATAGTCTAAGTTATGCGCCAGAACTACTTGGGCAACGTGGTAACGGTATTGCACTTGTCGATAAATCGAACTTTATCGAAAGCGTTGAGTCATAACTGTTCATAAGTTTACAGTTTGGTGATCAGCTTTGATTGCTTATTGGCGCTAATTGAGTAAGATTAGCCAGTTTTTTAATATTGAAGAGAAATCGATATGTTTGGAAAAGGCGGTATGGGTAACCTGATGAAACAGGCCCAAATGATGCAAGATAAAATGGCCAAAGTGCAAGAAGAGATCGCACGTATGGAAGTCACTGGCGAAGCTGGTGCTGGTCTTGTAAAAGTGACCATAACAGGCTCTCATAGTGTTCGTAAGGTAGATATCGATCCTAGCCTGCTTGAAGATGACAAAGAGATGCTTGAAGATCTTATTGCTGCAGCGTGTAACGATGCCGCACGTCGAGTTGAAGAAAATCAAAAAGAGAAAATGGCTGAAGTGACTGGTGGCATGCAATTACCACCAGGCATGAAGATGCCGTTTTAATCTGGACCGATTATGAAATTTAGTCCGCTGGTTGATGATTTGATCCAGTCTTTACGCTGTTTACCAGGCGTTGGTCCTAAATCAGCGCAGCGCATGGCGTTTCAGTTGTTAGAGCGCGAGCGGAAAGCGGGCCAAAAACTCGCCAGTGCGTTAGCCAGTGCAATGAGCGATGTCGGCCATTGCACTGCTTGTCGCACCTTTACTGAAGAGACACACTGTCCAATCTGTGCCAGTAGTCGTCGTGGTCACTCTGATCTTATCTGTGTGGTGGAAACGCCTGCAGATGTATTAGCTATTGAAGCGGGTGGCCATTTTAGTGGGCGTTATTTTGTGTTACTCGGTCATCTTTCGCCACTCGATGGCGTGGGACCAGATGAACTTGGTTTAAGTTTGTTAGCCCAGCACTTAGCTGGCGGCGAGGTGAGTGAGCTTATTTTGGCGACCAACCCAACGGTAGAGGGTGACGCTACAGCGCATTATATCGCTGACATGGCTAAGAAACATAATATTAAGGTCAGTCGAATTGCCCATGGTGTCCCCGTTGGCGGTGAACTTGAGTATGTCGATAGCACTACATTGGCACTCTCATTTAACGGACGATTGCCGATATAATCGGCATTGGCGTTAATCGAAATAGGAATCCAGTACGAAAGTACTGGATTTTTTTTGAGCAAATGAAATTGATAAATGAATTTTGCCTTGAAAAGCCAAATTCGACCCCCATCTCTTTAGCCATAGAGCGTTTTTGTAAATACAGGAAGGAATAATCGATGTCACAACAAGAAACTCATGGCTTTCAAACCGAAGTCAAACAACTACTGAATTTGATGATCCACTCTTTGTATTCAAACAAAGAGATTTTCTTACGTGAATTGGTCTCCAATGCAGCAGATGCTGCAGACAAGTTAAGATATGAAGCCTTGACCAACGATGCCTTGTATGAAGGTGATGGCGAATTGCGTGTGCGCATTAGTGCTGATAAAGAGAAAGGCACTGTCACGATTGAAGACAATGGTATCGGCATGACACGCGACAGTGTTATTGAGCATTTGGGTACTATTGCTAAGTCAGGTACCGCAGATTTCTTTAAAAACCTATCTGGCGATGAGTCAAAAGACTCGCAACTAATTGGCCAATTTGGTGTGGGGTTCTATTCGGCATTCATTGTGGCCGATAAAGTGACTGTTCGCACTCGTGCCGCTGGCCACGCACATGATGAAGCGGTTCAGTGGGAGTCTGCGGGTGAAGGTGACTTCACCGTTGAAACTATTACCAAAGAAACCCGCGGTACAGAGATCACTTTGCACCTTCGTGAAGAAGAGAAAGAGTTTGCCGACGATTACCGTCTACGCTCAATCATTACCAAATACTCAGATCATATTTCAGTCCCGGTAGAGATGTGGCAAGAAGGCACGCCTGCGCAAGAGGCCACTGAAGAGGGAGCTGAAGCGATTCCGGCAACGGAAGGCGAGTGGAAGGGGATGAACAAAGCGACTGCGCTATGGACTCGCAGCAAGAGTGATGTGAGTGACGAGGAGTATCAAGAGTTTTATAAGCATATCTCTCATGACTTTGTTGACCCACTATTGTGGAGCCATAACCGTGTTGAAGGTAAGCAAGAGTACACGAGCTTACTTTACATCCCAGCGAAAGCGCCTTGGGATCTTTGGAATCGCGATCGTAAACACGGTCTAAAACTGTTTGTGCAACGTGTGTTTGTGATGGATGATGCAGAGCAGTTTATGCCAAGTTACTTGCGTTTTGTGCAGGGATTGATTGATTCAAATGATCTACCTTTGAACGTTTCTCGCGAAATCCTACAAGACAACAAGGTCACTACCGCACTGCGGACCGCCGTCACTAAGCGTGTACTGGGTATGCTGGAGAAGTTAGCTAAGAATGATGCTGAAAAGTATCAAACCTTCTGGACTGAGTTTGGTCAGGTATTAAAAGAAGGTCCAGCCGAAGATTTTGCCAACAAAGAAAAAATTGCTGGTTTGCTGCGCTTTGCATCGACTCATACTAATGAAGCTGCACACACCGTCTCTTTAGCTGACTACATCAGTCGCATGAAAGAGGGACAGAACAAGATTTACTATATTGTAGCTGACAGCCATGAAGCTGCTGCCAACAGCCCACATCTTGAGTTGTTACGTAAGAAAGATATCGAAGTGTTGTTGATGTCAGAGCGTATCGATGAGTGGCTGATTAATCACCTAACCGAGTTTGATGGTAAGCAACTTCACTCTGTGACCCGTGGTGACTTAGAACTGGGTGATCTTGAGGATGCGGGTGAGAAAGAGGCACAAGAGAAGCTAGAGACTGAATCAGAAGGACTCGTGACCCGCGTTAAAGATGCGCTGGGTGATAAAGTGTCTGCGGTTAAGGTAACGACTCGTCTAACCGATACTCCGGCCTGTGTGGTTGCAGGAGAAGGGGAGATGTCATCGCAGATGATTAAGTTAATGCAAGCGGCAGGACAAGCGGTTCCTGAGAGCAAGCCTGTATTTGAACTCAATCCTGAGCATCCATTAGTTGCACGCTTAGATGGAGAGCAAGATGAAGAGCTGTTTAGTCAGTGGGCCGATTTGTTACTTCAACAGGCCCAACTGTCAGAAAAGGGCAGCCTTGCAGATCCATCAGCATTTATTAAGCTGATGAATAAGATGTTACTCGCAGGCGCTAAGTAATATTTAGCCATTAAAAAAGAGGCAGTTTTGACTGCCTCTTTCATTATTTGGGTTAACCCATGTAAAGGGGAACTATGGAAGGCATATTGGATTTAACCAAAGAGAACATACAACAAGTTGTCGATGCCTCGATGCAGCAAGTTGTTGTACTAACCTTCTGGAGTCAACAAAGTCCAGAAAGTATAGCGTTAGCGGATACACTGCAGAATCTCGCCATTTCCCAAGGCGGTCGTTTTGTGCTCGCCAAGGTAAATTGCGACCAAGAGATGGAGATCGCTAACTACTTTCAGATCCAGAACTTGCCGACCACCTTAGTGCTGAAAGAGGGCAAACCAGTTGATGGTTTTGCCGGGGTTCAAGAACCTGTGCAAATTCAAGCCATGTTAGATCAACATCTGCCTAAGGCTTGGCAAATACAGCTAAATCAAGCTAAGACTCTGCTAGTAGATGGCGACGTAACTCAAGCGCTTGGCCTATTGCAACAAGCCTATAGTGAATGTCAGCAAGCAGAAGTTGCGCTGGTTTATGCTGATGCCTTGCTTAGTGCTGATGATATTAATCAGGCACAGGTACTGCTTGATAATATTGGGCTTGCTGATCAAGACAGTTATTATCAAAGTTTAAAAGCCAAACTATCTTTGGCGTTAGATGCCGCTGATACACCAGAGATCCGCAGTCTGATTGATGCAGTTGAAGCGCAGCCGGATGACTTACCCTTAGTGCTCTCCTTGGCCAAAGCCCTCCACAGTGCCAAGCGTGATGAAGAGGCATTAACACGACTGTTTGCTATTTTGCAGCGAGACATTAGTGCGCAGAGCGGTGATGTAAAGCAGCTGTTTATGGAAATTCTAACCGCATTAGGCCAAGCAAACCCGCTTGCTAACCAATATCGTCGTAAGTTATACAGCTTACTTTATTAACTGACGCGTGATTTACCCAGTCATTTGGGTAATTGCTCGGTTAAATAGTATTTATTGAGCGAATTGTGCTGTATCAGCCTAAAGTCGAACTAAAACACGGCTTTCAGCTCTTCAAAAGGGCGGCTAATTGTGCGAAGATCGCCGCCCAAATGATAAAAACTAATAATCAAAACTATGCGAAATAAGAGGACTCTCAGATGCGCATTATGCTATTAGGTGCCCCAGGTGCCGGAAAAGGTACTCAGGCCCAGTTCATCATGGAAAAATATGGTGTGCCACAGATCTCTACTGGCGACATGCTACGTGCAGCAGTGAAAGCGGGAACGCCACTTGGCTTAGAAGCGAAGAAAGTGATGGATGCAGGACAATTAGTTTCTGATGAGCTGATTATTGGACTAGTAAAAGAGCGTGTTGCTCAAGAAGATTGCGCTAACGGATTCCTACTTGACGGTTTCCCACGTACGATTCCGCAAGCCGATGCAATGGCGGCGAGTGGTATTGCTATCGATCACGTGATTGAAATCGATGTGCCAGATGAAGAGATCGTTAAGCGTATGAGTGGCCGTCGTGTTCACCCTGGATCTGGCCGTGTTTACCACATTGTATTTAATCCATCTAAAGTGGAAGGCAAAGACGATGTTACCGGTGAAGATTTAGCGATTCGCCCAGATGATGAAGAGAGCACTGTGCGTAAGCGCTTAGGCATCTACCATGAGCAGACTAAGCCGCTTGTTGAGTATTACGGTAAGGTTGCTGCGCAAGGTGCAATGACCTACAACAAGTTTGATGGTACCCAAAGTGTTGCAGCGGTTAGCGAAGCGATTGTTAACGCTATCGGTTAATTTGCAATATCTTATGAGCTGCTTCTCATATTTTAAAAAGCCCACTTAGGTGGGCTTTTTTTATGCCTATTGCGGTGCTAGCCTACTGTCATTATTGATGATTTGCCAATGAGTAGAGAGTGATCTTGACTGCCAATACTGCTGCCGTTTCACCTAAAGTGGGTGTGTTATTAGTTAACCTAGGTACGCCGGATAGTCCGACGCCTAAAGATGTGAAACGCTTTTTAAAGCAGTTTCTTAGTGATCCCCGAGTCGTCGACCTTAACCCTTTGATTTGGAAACCCATCTTAAATGGCATTATCCTCAATACTCGGCCTAAAGCTGTGGCTGAGCTCTATCAGTCGATCTGGTGGCAACAGGGATCGCCTTTGATGGTTGTCAGTGAGCGTCAGAAACTGGCTCTGTCGGGTGCATTGCAAGCGCAGCTAGGTAGAACGGTTCCGGTTGCGCTGGGCATGAGTTATGGCAATCCATCATTAGCCAATGGCATTGATGCATTAACCACTCAAGGGGTTGATAAAGTGATTGTACTGCCGCTTTATCCTCAATATTCCTGCTCCACGGTAGCACCAGTATTTGATGCGGTTGCAGCGTGTTATAAAAGCAGGCGCAACTATCCAGAGACTCGGTTTAGTAAAGAGTATTATCAACATCCACTTTATATCGAGGCTTTAGCGCAGTCGGTTCGCGCCCATTGGCAGCAACATGGCCAATCTCAATGCTTGCTGATGTCTTTTCATGGTGTGCCGGTTAGGTATGTGACAGAAGGCGACCCTTATCAACAGCAATGCGAAACGACGGCAATACTGTTAGCACAAGCATTAGGACTTGAAGCCTCTCAGTGGCGCCTTTGCTTTCAATCAAAATTTGGCAAAGAGGAGTGGTTGACTCCTGCGACAGACAGTTTGTTAGAATCTTTGCCCAAACAAGGTATTAAGTCCGTCGATATTATGTGTCCAGCCTTTGCGGCTGATTGTTTGGAAACATTAGAAGAGATCTCTATTGCTGGAAAAGAGAGCTTTATTGACGCTGGTGGTCACAGCTATCGCTTTATTGACTGCCTGAATGATGAACCCGCCCATATCGCGCTGCTGAAATCGCTAGTCATTGAACAGGCTGGGCATTGGTTGGCGAGTTAATCATCCACATACAGGCATAAATCACTGCCTGCTGCTATTTTATATGGTAGGATCTGCCGCCGTTTATTGATGGTGAGGCTGCTGACGTCGCTTTGTTGCGCGCAGCTCAATGATGTGTGGGTTACGGGGGTCTAACTTGCACATTATTTTCATTTGATTTTGCATGGATGCGACAAGAGTGAGTTCGGTATGAAGTTTCCTGGTCAACGTAAGTCAAAACACTATTTCCCAGTTAAAAATCGTGATCCATTATTGGCACAGCTAACACAGCAACCACAGCATGTGTCTACTCACATTAGTGGTATAGATCAAACCTTAGTTGATATCGAAGCGAAAGTGGCTGATGAGTTGTTAAGCCGTTACGAATTGCCAAAAGGTAACTCTACTCTTATCGACAATGACAAAGCCCATCAGCTATACACAGAGTTGAAGCAGTCAAATATGATCAGTGATGAGTTTGCGGGTGGCACCATAGGTAACACGGTTCACAACTACTCTATTTTGGCTGATGATCGTTCGGTATTGTTTGGGGTGATGAGTAATAATATCGAAGTGGGCAGTTACGCCTACCGTTATTTGTGTAATACCTCCTCTAAGGTGGACCTTAACTACCTGCAGCCTGTCGATGGTCCAATTGGCCGTTGCTTTACGTTGATCTCCGAGTGCGGTGAGCGTACCTTTGCGATAAGCAAAGGTTTTATGGATAAGTTGACGCCTGAATTTATCGATAAGCAGATAGTGCAAGACTCTTCAGCCTTAGTGTTAACGGCCTATCTAATGCGCGCAAGCGACGGCGATCAAATTACCGATGCGGCGTTAAAAGCGATTGAATATGCTAAAGAAGCCGATGTCCCTGTGGTATTAACGCTTGGCACACGCTTTTTGATTGAGGAAGATCCACAGTGGTGGATTGATTTTATTAGAGACAATGTCACCATTTTGGCGATGAATGAGGATGAAGGTGAAGCATTAACGGGCTTTAAAGATCCACTGAGCGCAAGCAATGCCGCGTTAGAGTGGTGCGATATGGTACTGTCAACTGCTGGGCCGTTAGGGCTTTATACTGCCGGTTATACTGAGGATACTGAAAAGCGGGAAACCAGTCATACCTTGCTGCCTGGTGCGATTCCAGAGTTTAACCGCTATGAGTTTTCTCGCCCTAAATTAAAGCGTGATTGCGAAACACCGATTAAGGTGTTCGCGCATATTTCGCCTTATATGGGGGGACCTGAGATCATTCGTAACACTAATGGTGCCGGTGATGGTGCTCTAGCCGCGTTACTGCATGACTTAGCGTCGAATACTTATCATAGAGCAAATGTACCTGGGTCAAGTAAGCATAAACGTGATGGCTTGTGTTATTCCTCATTCTCCCAAATCTGTAAATACGCGAATCGTGTAGCCTATGAGGTATTGGCGCAGCATAGTCCAAGACTTTCTCGCGGCTTACCTGAGCGTGAAGATAGTTTGGAAGAGTCCTACTGGGAACGTTAGTCTTTTGTTATTTTCAGTCACCAAAAAGGCGTCCATTTGGACGCCTTTTTAATGTCATCGATTTAGTCTTTTATGTCAGCATTGACTTGTTCTACAAAGCTACCGGCAGTTTTACCAGCTTGAGAGTCATTAAAGGTCACTTCATCAAACGCCCCCTCAGACTTAGCAATGACGACAGTCGCTACAGAATCGCCTGTAACGTTCACAGCCGTGCGCACCATATCAAGTAGTCTGTCAACTCCCATAATCAACGCGATACCTTCTACAGGCAGTCCTACTTGGTTTAACACCATGGCTAACATGATAAGTCCGACTCCAGGTACCCCTGCGGTACCGATTGAGGCCAATGTTGCCGTTACGACGACCATTGCGTAGTCAGTGATAGTCAGATCAATACCAAATACTTGTGCGATAAATACCGTCGCGACACCTTGCATAATCGCAGTGCCATCCATATTGATCGTAGCACCGAGGGGTAGGGTGAAGGAGGCGACTTTGTTGTCGACGCCCAGACGGTGTTCGGCAGTTTCAATCGTGACAGGTAACGTGGCATTAGAACTGGCGGTGCTAAATGCAAAGAGCTGCACATCGCGCATTTTGCGTATAAAGGTAAATGGGCTCAGTCCTGAGAACACTTTTAACAGTGTGGGGTAGACGATAAATGCATGTATAAGTAATACACCTAAGACAACAAAGAAGTATTTCAATACACTTTCGAACGTTTCCAAGTCAAGGGTTAATGCCAGTTTACCCATTAGGGCAAAAATACCATAGGGGGCGAGTTGCATTATTAAGGTCACAACGCGCATGATCACTTCATTTAAATCGGTAAAGAGTGCAGCGACACGCTTACCGCGCTCGCCAATATGTGACACCGCGAAGCCAAATATCACCGCAAAGATGATTATTTGTAGCATATTGCCTTCAGTCATTGCCTGAATCGGGTTGCGAGGGACAAGATTAATTAACACATTGGACAGGCTGGGCGCTTCCTTTACGGCGTATTGCATATTCTCTGCAGCAAGTGAGGCATTACCCGGGTGGATAAGCAGGGCTATCAAGATCGCCATACTTAATGCAATTGCTGTAGTAAACAGATAAAAGGCAATGGTTTTTCCACCGAGTCTGCCCAAAGTGGATGGGTCGCTCAGTGAACAGGTACCGCAAACCAGTGAGATGAAAACCAGTGGGACAACGAGCATCTGTAAACTTGAGATGAAAATGGTACCAACGACATTAAGTAAGCCATTAGTAATGTACTCTTCGATGAACTGACTATCTGGAAATAGACTCCGAATAAGGAGTCCAAATAAAATACCCCCGCCCATGCCGATAAGTATTTTACCCGTCAATCCGAGCTTTTTATTTTGAGTGCGAGCCATAGTGCTTCCTGTATTATTTTTATGCTTTTCAATTTGCGTTTAAAGCCTAGCAAGAAACGAAAGGCGATGAAACGGCTAAATAGTTAAAGTTTTTGGGGGTTTTAATCAAATAAACGCGATTAGTGATGGAAAAGTTATAGGAAAATTGTGTAATGTTCATCTATAAGTAATAAGCAGACGCTTAAAATTATAATCTGAGTAACAGGGAGTCTGACAATGAAGTCAGCGTATAAAGTTTTCACCTCATATTTATTCTTGCTTTTTATCGTAGCGTGTAGCGGAGGAGGCAATGTCACCGACGATGGCAGTGGCGGAGGAACAACACCACCAGAACCCACTATTTCAATTGCGTTGTCTATTTCAAATACTCAAATTTCAGCTGCTGAGCCAGCAACGATTACGGCCACTGTAAAGGATTCGACTGGGGCCAATATTAGTACACTGGTTTCATTTAAGTTAAATAATGATACCTATGGTACCTTTGTACCGGGTACTGGTGAGGTAGCTACTGTCGATGGTGTTGCAACGATTCAGCTTAATACCGGCACAATTCAGACTGGAGCAACAGTCACAGCGACTACAAGCACTGGTGAAAGTGCTTCTGTCAATGTGGCAATGGCTGGTGACGGAGTCGATGGTGGGGCTGGAGGCATTTCAGTAAGCTTGCAGATCAATAACACTCAAATCTCCGTGGCGGAACCTGCGACGATTATAGCGACAGTTAAAGATTCTGTTGGTGCAGCTGTCAGTACACTCGTTTCATTTAAGCTAAATAATTCGACCTACGGTACCTTCGCTCCGGGCACTGGTGAGGTCGCAACCGTCGATGGTGTAGCAACGATTCAGCTTAATACTGCAGCGATTAACACCGGCGCGACTGTAACCGCGACTACCTCTTCTGGAGAGAGTGCATCGGTTAACGTAACTATGGTCGGTGATGGTGGCGAAGCTGGCGGCGGCGCACAAGTCTCTCTCGTACTCACTGATGTTGATGGTAATCCTACGCAATCAATTAGCACGCTTTCACCTGGTAAGTTAACCGCGACCGTGACTGGGATTGCTAAACCCACGATTGTCACTTTCGAGAGCCCTATCGGTGATCTTCCCATTAAAACGGCAGTGACAGATGCCACTGGCAAAGCAACCGTTGATATCTACGCAGGTAGCTCTTTAGGTGCAGGTGAAGTGACGGCGACCTTATCGACCAACGAAGTAGGTAAGACCATTGTCGTGGTTGGCGCAACGAATGTTGTGATGGGAAGCGGTTCACCATTCGTTAAAGGTGTGGCGTCGATTAGTACTGATAATTTATCTGCGGGTGGCACAGCCACTATTTCGGTGCAGATTCAAGATGACAAGGGAAATCCATTTACACAACCTGTTGATGTTAACTTCTCATCTACCTGTGCAACGAAAAATCCAGCACAAGCGGAAATTAGCTCGCCAGTATCATCAAGTAATGGTGTGGCCACCTCGACCTATCGTGCACAAGGGTGTGTAGGGGAAGATCAAATTAACGTCACGGCAAATGCAGGCGGTATTAGTCTTTCTGCAACGGGTACTATCAACGTGCTTCAAGCCGATGTCGGCAGTATCGTTTTTGAGTCAGCAACACCAGAGAATATCAGTATTCTTGGTACTGGTGGTGTCGAGTCTTCAGTTGTTAAATTCAAAGTGTTAGATAAGAATAGTAACCCTGTTGCTAACCAGAATGTGTTGTTCTCGCTTAATACGCTAGTCGGCGGGGTCGGTCTATCGCCTGCTCAAGCCACCACAGATAACGCAGGGATTGTACAAACAGTTGTGACAACGGGTACCGTATCAACGTCACTACGTGTGACTGCTACGGTTGATGATGGCTCTGTGCCTGCGATATCAAGCCAGTCTAGTCAATTAATTGTGTCAACAGGTATTCCAGATCAGGACAGTTTCTCGTTGTCTGCTGCAGTATTAAATGCTGAAGGTTGGGATGTTGATGGCACAGAAGTTGTTGTGACTGCCCGTATGGCCGATGCGTTTAATAACCCGGTGCCAGATGGGACAACAGTCTCTTTTACCACCGAAGGTGGCTCTATTGAAGATGCATGTCAGACCGTAAAAGGTGCATGTTCTGTAAAATGGACCAGTCAATTACCAAGACCTGAAGGTAATACCATTCTCTCTGGTGCAGGCGCTTTGGTTAACAATCCCACTGCGGCGTTGATCTACTATCCTACACTGGATGTTTACGGTAACTTTTATGGTCAAAAATATGGAGGGCGGGCCACGATTACGGCTACCGCGATCGGTGAGGAATCTTTTCCTGACTTAAATGGTAACGGCCGATTCGATGCAAGTGAGATGAGCGAATTCACTAATGGCACCGATGTAACGGGTCAATCATTTGATTTGACCGATGCTTATAACGATTACAATGAGGATGGTTTGTTTAACCCTCAACAAGCAGGTGGTCAGGTTGGTGGCTCGTTAGAGGAGCTTATTGATTTTAATGCTAATGGTGTGTTTGAAGCTAAAGATGGCAAATACAATGGCGTACTCTGTTCTGATCCAGTCCATGCGGGTTGTGCAGATGGTTTAAGCGACTCTAAGTCACTCTACGTGCGTCGCAGCCTTGTGATGGTAATGTCAGGCAGTACGGCATACGGAACGGCGCCTGCTGATATTTACATTGATGATAAAGATGGACCTAAATACGGTGGCAGTATCAATATCGTTGGTAAAGGTGCGGCAACCGTTGGGTTTACAATTTCAGACCTGCATAACCAACAGATGCCAGCGGGTTCAATTGTCAGGTTTAAGGCCAGTGCAGGTTCTGTAGTCAGTGCCGCTGAGTATGTGTGGCCAAGCTCAAACTACAATGGTGGTCGTGAGTTCAGTGTTACCTTAAAAGGTGAAGATGAACCTAATACCGGCGTATTTATTGTCGAAGTTGAGACGCCAAATGGCCTGCTCTCACAAGTAGTGTCGATTGGTATAAACATTCTCTAACCTTAATGTTTTAACTCATAGAAGGGGCGCCAATGGCGCCTTTTTTATTGGCTATGATTATTGAATTACAGTAACTCTTGTCACTCTCTATACTATTTGTCGAAGTCACGTCTGAGGTGAGTCTTGCATTTTCTAATAGATAAAACTGATGTAAAGATTGGATGATTGTGGCGAGAAGCAATCGATCGGAGAGTTGCTAAGTTTTATCTTAAATAGGCTTTTGATGTAGCAATAAAAATGGCCACCTTTAACGGTAGCCATTTACGGGAATTTATTTTATCACAGAGTCTAGTAATTGATTTTAGTGAACTCGTTACTTTTGGAACTGATACACACTGCCGAGTTTCATAATTTGCGTCAGTTCATCAAGTGCTGTTCGAGACTCTATAATGAGCTGCGGATCGGCCAGATCATCAACGGCTAATTCATCACGGTAATGTTTATCAACCCAAAGATTTAGACGTTTAAACAGCGCATCATTCATCAAGGTATGTTGATTAACCGCCGCCACTTCCATTTCATTCATTGCTACACGTAAACGCAGGCATGCAGGGCCGCCACCATTTTGCATACTTTGTTTAACATCGAAGTAGTGTACGTGATTGATTGGTGTACCGAGCGTTACTACCTCATTGAGATAAGCAAATACCGCTGGGTTCTCTTGGCAATTTGTCGGTGCGATAATCGCCATTTCACCGTTTGGCAGGGTAATGATTTGCGTATTAAACAAGTAGCTTTTAACGGCGTCTTGAATTCCGACTTTAGCGGTAGGGACTTCAATAAAGTGAAGCTCTTGTCCATTAAATTTACGCTGGATCTCGGCAAGTTTCTTTTGGGTATCCATAAAGGCTTGCTCATGATAAAAGAGCACATTCTGATTACCTACGGCAATCACATCATTATGAAATACACCTTGATCGATCACGTCGGGATTTTGTTGAATGAACACACTGCTATCATCATCAAGTTGATGTAAGCGTGCAATCGCTTGCGAGGCCTCTAAAGTTTGACGTGCAGGATACTTTTGCGGTTTTGGCGCAGCCGGGTTGGTAGCTTCTTGCCCGTAAACAAAAAGCTCTAGGCCTGCATGGCCATACTCGCTGCATAAACGAGTGTGGTTAGCCGCACCTTCATCGCCGAAACTTGGATGTTCTGGTAGATGTTGATGATGACTAAAGTGGCGCGCGTTGTTGAACGTTGCTGCGAGAATATTACCTGTCGTTGTGGGTTCGATACTGCGATGCAGTTTGTCGACCAAGTTTGCTGGTGTGAAATGGATTTTTCCATCATGGGTATCGGCACTAGGTGACACCGTTGCCGCATTGGCTGTCCACATGCTCGATGCGCTGCAACAGGCTCTAAGGACCGCAGGGGCCTGTTTAGCGGCTTTATTTAAAACTTCGGCGTCAGTACCTGAAAAACCAATTCGACGCAGTGTATGGAGGTCTGGGCGCTCCTGAGGTGCAAGCATACCTTGTACCATTCCCATATCTGCGAGCGCTTTGGCCTTTTTAAGGCCTTGTTTAGCGGCAGCTTTAGGGCTTGATATTGCCGCGGCATTGCTTAAAGAAGCCACATTACCGTATGACAGTCCCGCATAATTGTGGGTTGGTCCGACGAGTCCATCAAAATTCGCTTCGTAATGCTTCATTGCTTATCCTTCAGAGTCATTTTTGTTTTTGTGCCATGTTCGACAAATTCAATACTTGTGCTGAATAATGGCTTATTTGTGCCTCAGTATACTTGAGAGTTTACGCTTAACAAGCTAGGGGAAAATGGCTGTTAATGTGATATTTGACTAGAAATGCATAACTAGTACTTGCTAGATGGGTAATAATGAAATATTAGTTTTTAATTACGCAATATTATTTTTCACATTTTTTTCAAAAACGGTTAAAAAATGGCTCTCCGTGACAAATAAAAGAGGGATTAGCTTGAAACTATTGATACAACCCTCTATATATGGAGCCAATTTACAGAATTTTGAGACTTTTTGGCGCAGATCATTCTATGGGTAAATCGCTAGTTATTGTCGAATCACCGGCCAAAGCCAAGACTATTAATAAATATCTCGGCAAAGATTACATCGTAAAATCGAGTGTAGGGCACATCCGTGACCTACCGACCTCTTCGAGCAGTGAGACAAGTACGGCGACTAAAACGCCTGCTGAAGTACGTAAGATGTCTCCTGATGAAAAGGCTATATACAAAGCGGCAAAAGCCAAACAAGCGCTAGTCGCTCGTATGGGTGTCGATCCTGAACGAGGCTGGAAAGCAAAGTACCAGACGTTACCAGGTAAAGAAAAAGTCGTTAAGGAACTTCAAACCCTTGCCGCTAACGCTGACCATATCTTTCTCGCAACCGATTTGGATAGAGAGGGGGAGGCGATTGCATGGCATTTGCAAGAGGTTATCGGTGGTGATCCAGAACGCTACCAACGTGTGGTGTTTAATGAGATCACTAAAACCGCGATTCAAGATGCTTTTAGTCATCCAGCTAGCCTAAATACGAATATGGTGAACGCCCAACAAGCTCGTCGTTTTCTCGACCGAGTCGTGGGTTTTATGGTGTCCCCCTTGCTATGGAAAAAAGTCGCTCGTGGTTTATCTGCGGGTCGAGTGCAATCTGTTGCAACACGCTTAGTGGTTGAACGCGAAAGTGAAATTAAGGCATTTGTTCCTGAGGAGTTTTGGGATATTCATGCTGACTTAAATACCTTGTCTAACGATAAGCTAAAAATGCAGGTGAGCAAATTTAAGGGCGATGCCTTTAATCCTGTGAATGAAGCTCAAGCCATGGCGGCGGTCGCTGCATTATCTGCGGCAAGCTTCGTTGTGAGCGCCCGTGAAGACAAAGGCACATCGAGTAAGCCCTCAGCACCCTATATCACTTCTACACTGCAACAAGCTGCGAGTACTCGTTTAGGCTTCGGTGTTAAGAAGACGATGATGATGGCTCAGCGCCTTTATGAAGCGGGTCACATCACCTATATGCGTACTGACTCAACCAACTTGAGTCAAGAAGCATTAGACAATGTACGTGAAATGATTGGCAAAGAATTTGGCGATAAATATCTGCCAGAGTCGCCAATCCGTTATGGCAGCAAAGAGGGGGCTCAGGAGGCTCACGAAGCGATTCGCCCTTCTAATGTCAAAGTGACTGCTGCTAGCCTGAGTGACATGGAGCGCGATGCTCAACGTCTTTATGAACTGATTTGGCGCCAGTTTGTTGCGTGTCAGATGACGCCAGCAAAATATGATGCGACGCGCCTAACTGTGTCTGCGGGTGACTATGAGCTTAAGGCGACTGGTCGCACACTCAAATTTGACGGTTGGACGCGTGTACAAACGTCAATTAAAAAGAAAAATGAAGAAGACAATACTCTCCCTTACGTCGCTAAAGGCGATAAGCTTGCGCTTGATGAGTTGCTACCTAAGCAGCACTTCACTAAACCGCCTGCGCGTTTTAGCGAAGCATCACTTGTTAAAGAGTTAGAAAAGCGTGGGATCGGTAGGCCATCGACCTATGCAACGATCATCTCAACTATTCAAGATCGTGGCTACGTAAAAGTTGAAAACCGTCGCTTTTATGCTGAAAAAATGGGTGAGATCGTCAGTGAAAGTTTAGTCGGTAGTTTTGAAGAGCTAATGAGCTATGACTTTACTGCGGGCATGGAGCAGACACTTGACAATGTTGCTCAGGGTCAACTTGAATGGAAAAAAGTACTGGATAACTTCTACAAAGGCTTAACTGAACAGCTTGAGAAGGCGGAATTACCACCAGAAGAGGGCGGAATGCGTCCTAACGAGATGGTGCTTACCGATATTCAGTGCCCAACGTGCGGTCGCCCTATGGGGATTCGTACCGGTACCACAGGTGTCTTCCTAGGTTGTTCGGGCTATGCACTCCCACCTAAAGAGCGTTGTAAGACCACGCTTAATTTAACGCCGGGTGAGGAAGCCATTAGCGAAAATAACGAAGATGCAGAAACTGATGCATTACGTGCTAAGCATCGCTGTGATGTATGTGGCACAGCGATGGATAGCTACCTGATTGATGAAAAACGCAAACTACATGTTTGTGGTAATAATCCTATTTGTGGTGGTTATGAGGTTGAACAGGGTCAATTTAAGATTAAAGGTTATGAAGGCCCAATCTTAGAATGTGATCGCTGTGGCAATGATATGGAACTGAAGAACGGCCGTTTTGGTAAGTATTTCGGCTGTACCAACAGTGAGTGTAAAAATACACGTAAATTGTTGAAGAGTGGTGAGGCTGCACCACCAAAAGAAGATCCTATTCATCTCCCCGATCTAAAATGCACCAAATCTGATGGCTATTTCGTCTTGCGAGATGGTGCGGCAGGGATATTTATGGCCGCTAGCACTTTCCCTAAATCGCGTGAAACACGTGCACCGTTAGTGGAAGAGTTGGTTAAATACCGTGAGCTACTTTGGCCTAAATACCTTTATCTAGCAGACGCTCCTGTTTGTGATGATGACGGTAACAAAGCCTTTGTGAGATTTAGTCGCAAAACCAAAGAGCAGTACGTATCGACAGAAGTTGATGGTAAAGCGACAGGATGGACGGCAAAGTATATAGGCGGTAAATGGGTAAGCGAAGCTAAGTCCAAGGCAAAACCAAAAGCTAAACCCAAGGCTAAAAAAGCCTAGATTGTTAAAGCCCTAACTAAAGTTAGGGCTTTTTTATATCTGCAGCTTTCATTACTATTACCAATCAGTACCAGAGTGTGAATGACTCTGTGTGTTTTTTGCAACGAGTGCACCCGATGCAGAAGACTATGCTTCTCAGTCGTTGCAATCAACTGGGGCGTTGTGAATGCCCTTAATGCAGGAGTCATTAAGGGCCTTGTCTCAGACGCGCTGCACTCTTGCTGAGTTATAGCATCAATCGGACATTTCGCTCTTTTAATACGCGAGTGTTTTATCATTGGGTGGGCTAATCGTGTGATTAATTTTTTGCATTAAGTCGTTTTGGGCAAGCGTCATTCGCTGTAAGAAAAGCAGATTGTTGATGTTACTTTTCCAACTATTTAATACGCTTAGCTAAGAATAGGCTAATATTGATATCACGAGTGAAATTGATCATAAAGACAACCTAGTGGTTGTCTTTATGCTTGTGTCGATAGTGTAAGCAAGGATTCATTAAGCAATGGAGCGTATAACAATGAGAAGAATGTTACTGGGTATTTCCCTTAGTGCGATAAGTTGTTTTTCTTTCGCGATGAACTGGCAGGTGGTTAATGAAGACTCGAAAGTGAGTTTTATCTCGATTAAAAAGGGTGATGTTGCGGAAGTCCACCGTTTTAATCAACTGGAAGGTCAGTTAAAGTCAGGTGCTTTTACCTTATCGATTCCACTAACGAGCGTGTGGACCAATGTTGAAATAAGAGATATCCGAATGAAGGAGATCCTTTTTGAAACCGCTCAATACCCAAACTTAACGCTCAAGGCTGAGTTAGATGATGCGGCCGTTGAGTCGTTAGCCGTTGGCAGTGTTATGCCTATGTCGCTGCAGACTGAAATAGCACTCCATGGTCAATCAAAGACAATGGCCGTGCATGTTAAGGTTGCCAAATTGGCAACAGATAAACTGTTTGTGGTGAGTGATGTGCCGCTATTGATCAATGCTGCTGATTTTGGCTTAACAGAAGGGGTTGAAAAACTCAGGGAAATAGCTGGCTTAACGACAATCAGCCAAGCTGTACCTGTCTCATTCGTGTTAACGCTTAAGCGATAATAAAAACGTGCGCTATCAACAAGACTCTGGCTTTGTTTTGTACCATAATATCAACAGTCACTGGATATTCAGCATGGCTTAGGCCATGCTCAGTATAATTTAAGATGCTAAGGTAAATAATGGTTACTGATAAAGACGGTTATATTCACTTAATACAGTATCTCACTGAGCACTTAGGCTTATTCGAAGCCCCAGAGCATACCTCTATTGGTGATGAAACCGTTATGGAACTTTTTGAAGAGCAACTTGCCGCCCAGATCATTATGGTTTGCGGGCAAAACCCCTCACTCAGTTTTGCGCAGCGAAATATGGTCATTCGAGAAGTCGATGCCATCGTCTACGATTTAGAAGAGATCCTCGCCAACGTTGCTAAGCAAAACGCAACACCAGAGCAAACTCTTTTTATTACCGAGTTTTCCGGATTGATAAAGAATTTGTTTGACCAAGAGATTGCGAAGATGCAAGCAAGTGAGTGATTTATCACCGTGCAACAGCTGTTTACAACTGAGTACTTGTTAAAGCGGTTAATTGTACCTAATGTAATAGAGTAAATCGCATTAGGGTCGTTGTTCAGATGTTATCTAAATCTCTCTATAAACAGCATTATATTGTTTACCTCATTTTGCTAATTTTTTGGGCAGTGTTTCAGCTGTTCACTGCTAATGCATTTGAAATGGGCTGGGGCTTTATTCCCTTAGTGATTTCGCTGCCATTTGTGCCGTTTATACTCGTCTGGCTCGGTGTTCAGTTTGTTCGCCACTATCGATATTTAAAAGATGGGATTAATCGTTTGGAACATATGATGCACTGTGCCTGCACCAGCTTTCTGTTTAGCCTGTTTGTTTTTCACTTTGTTCATTAGCATTCTGATTAAAAACGGAGTTCATCATGATACAGCTGTTAGATGGGTTTCACCACGATGTTGTCGCTATTAAGGCGTTAGGTGTGTTAACTAGTGAAGACTACGAGCAGCATTTGCTTCCAGCAATTGAGGCTAAGTTAATGGACCACGCAACAATTAAATTATGGTATGAATTTAGTGAAGGTTTTGAGGGCGTTTCTGTTGAAACGCTGTGGGATGACGCCAAATTAGGCTTTTTTCATTTGACTGATTTTTCAAGAGTTGCCATCATCACTGATAATGATTTGGTTGCGAATACGGCAAGCGTACTGGCTTATATGGTGCCATGTCCGGTTAAAGTTTTTAGTCGTATGGAAGTGGAAAACGCACAGGATTGGATACTTCATCATGACGCATAAACGTTAAGTGAATGGATAAAGCCGACTTTAGGTCGGCTTTTTAGTAGATAATTTGAGGTTGTAAATGCTAAGAATATTAATTTTGAGTGCACTAATGATTGCCGCACCAACATTTGCTGGTGAAAAAGCGATCATCGGCCAAACGGCGCAAATGAGTGTGAGTGAGGTTGGTTTAACTTATGAAGCGCGCATTGATACCGGCGCGGGCAATACTTCAATACATGCTTTTGATTTAGAAGTCGAAGGTGGTAGCGCTAAAAATATGAAGGACAATGTGGGAAAAACCATTTGGTTTACCACCGAAAATCGTACGGGCGAGTCAAAGCGCTTAAGTGCAACAATTGTTAAAACGTCGACGGTGAGCAATTCTCAAGGCACTGAAACGCGTTACATGGTGTCACTTAAGATTGGTAAGAAAGGGGACGAACGCAAGGTCAAAGTTAACCTACGAGACCGTAGCCACATGGATTACAAACTCTTAATTGGGCGGAATTGGCTTAAGGGCAAATATATTGTTGACGTGGCTGATAAACAATTGATTGGTCCTGTCGCCCCCATTAGTATTGTTGAAACTGGATTGCTATTTAACACACGTATTGATACTGGTGCGGTTGAGAACTCACTACATGCTGTAGATCTAAAGGTTGAGAATGGCGTTGATGACATGGAGAAAAATGTCGGAAAAATGCTATTTTTTACTACCGAAAATGAACAGGGCAAGCAGCATCGTGTTCATGCTCGTATTGTGGAAACATCGTTAATACGTAATGCTCAAGGTAGCGAGATACGTTACATGGTGGAGTTACAAGTGGGAGAGCTAGGTAAAGAGTATAAGGTTAAAGTGAATTTACGTGATAGAAGCAAGATGACGCACAAATTGCTCATTGGGCGTAATTGGCTTCAGGGTCATTATATGGTCGATGTATCGCTATAAAGTAATAACAAGAAAGAGGCGCAAGCCTCTTTTCTGTTCTTATAGCATATAAACGATTACCACTTTACCATTGTAAGAATGCTGCGAGACCAAGGTTTCTCTTTAAGGCTGTTAGCCTCTAAGGTAAATTAGGGTTAAAACTGACGGTTATCTCTGTGTATCGGCCGAGGACAGAGTTAATCTTTATTTCACCCTCATAGCGTTCGCTAAGCCATAGGTTGAGTTTATTAAGCGTGCCATCATGGCGTTGCTGCTTAAGCTGTTGCTGTATTCTCGCAAGCATGTCGCTGCTCAGTCCCGATCCGTTATCGTGAAAGCGCAGGATAACATAGTCTTTCTTCGCGCTAATATCGATAGTAATACTCGCAGCGGTATCACGTTCATATGTTTGGCCAAACCCGTCAATTAGGGTGTTTGAGAGTATTTGATAGCTGATGGTAAACAGGTCCCATGCCGCCATATTGATTGTAACGGCTGTGGCACAGTTGACCTCAATATCAACATTCTTAGCTGCTAGTTGTGGATGGAGAACGCTCGTGACATCTTGAATAAACATCGCTAAGTTTATTGATTTAACTGTGCCATTACTTCGACTGAGCAGGGCGAGCGTATGACGGATTATGTCGATTTGCTGAGTCAGTCGGTCTATCACTAGCAAACGATTTGCAGAAGGGGCTTGTATCGATGATTGCTGATGAAATGATAAAAATAGTTGCTCAAGGTTTACCAGCTGATGTTTGAAAAGCTGTTCAACTACCTGTGGCAATATATGTAACTGCTCTGATTCTATGCGGGCCAATTGCCCCTTTTTCTGGCTAGCATCTGCCCCAAGGGTTAACTGCTCTCTTAACGCAGTGCTCTTTGCTTCTGCAAGCGTCAATGATTTTCTTAGTGCATCAATAGTTATACTTAGGCGAGCTGAAGTTTGTCGCTGCTCTTCATATTTCTCTTTTAAGCTACTAATATCAACAGCCATTGCACCCAAGGCTATAAGATTATCATCACTATCTTTTATCGGGTATTTAGTGATGAGATAGGTGCGTTCCCCTTGTACCGTTGGTATGGGTTGCTCAAAGCTTTGTGCTTTATCTGATTCGATGATGAGTTGGTCGTGAGCTGCAATGATAGCAGCGATATGCTTAGGATAGATGTCGCTATCTAATCGATTTAATATCTGTTGTCGTTCTATGCCCAATACTTCACAAAACTTGTCATTAATTAGGGTGTAATGCCCATTAATGTCTTTAATGCAGATTAGGTTTTGTGATGCATTTAACAGCGAATTTATTAACTCCTTCTTTGCCTCAAGCTCTTGTTGAGCATGTATTTGCATGGCCAGTTGCTGCTCAAGTGCCAGATTTCCCGCATCAAGGCTTGCATAGGCTATCTCTAATTGGTTGCTGCGGGCAATAAAGGCTTTGGCAAGTTGGCCAACTTCATCATTTCGGCGGTTGGCATCGAGCTCCAGTCGACCTAAATTACCACTCTGTAGTGCAGAGACAATTTGAAATATCGGCCGAATAAATAGTTTATGTTGAAATATAAACAGTACAAATAGTGCGATGAGCTGCGCCAGTAGCAAAAACGCGCCAATTTTGATTGCAATTGCATTCGCCTGTTGCGACAAGCTCGATAGTGGAGTCACTAATACTATTTTCCAGTATGTCTGTGGCATTTGGAATATTGATATTAAGACAGGCTCATTAAAAATGGGCCCTGACTCGAGTGATATGATCACGGGATCCTGTTTAAGCTCAAGATGCTGTACAGAAGCATTGAGCAGCACTGATAGACGTTGCTTTTCGGACTGGGCGGTATTATTAAGCAGATCGTCAAGTTGTGTATCTTGATAGACGGATGTGGCCAGTACCTGTTTAGCAAACTGGCTATCAATGCTCTTTATACTTGAATCTATCGCAGATAAAGCGGGATATTGTTCAATGAGTGTTTCAAGTGGTTTGCCTAACAGCGTGTCGCCCAGTGGTGTTTCCTCGGCTTCGTAAAAGGGGTCAGATAACAAGTTATTGAAACTGTCTAAGACAAACAGATAGCCTTTTGAAAGTGGGTTTTTATCGGAAAAACGCAAGCGCTCATTTAAGGCATTGAGTGAGACATCAACCGTAGCAACGCCAATAAAGTTGTGTTCCACCCGCATGGGAACTGATGCCGTGATCATCACAGCATTAGTATGGGGGTCAATATAGCTTTTCGACCAGTGTGTGTGACCATTCTGTAGATATTTAGCGGGTTTATACCAGAATTCATTATGGTAACTGGTGTTTACTTCGGTGTTATAGCCCCCCTCAAATTGGAAGTCGAGGTTCTTTTCTCTTGCCCAAAAATAGCTATTACGTTGTTTGTTTTCGCTAAATGCCCAAGGCTCAGGCCATAAACCACCACTAATGATGAGTTGTTCATTCTCTTCTATAGCCAACAGCGGTGGAACTATCTGTTCGATGAGCGATTCTTGATCACGATAGGTTGCACCAACAATTCCAATCGAAACGGCTAAGGCTTCTATTTTTGAGGTGATCTGCTGTAACTGTGCGATAACGGATAAGCCATGGTTTTGGCTCAGCGAAAGCTGAGTATCCATATGGTGCTTTTGTTCGGTAGAGAAAATTAGCCAGATACTTGAAGCAATGATCAGTGCGGCAACCACAAATTGCACTACGGTGAACTTAAACGTTAGGCTATCTCGCCATAGCGGCGCTTGACTATCTCCCTTGTTTTTATTCTCAGTGGCGCGCATCCGTTTATTCCATCAATTACCTGTTAATCTCTAAGATTAAAGTAAAAATCGCTAACTGAAAATAGGGAAACACAATGAACTGGCAGCGACCCAATAGGTCTACTGCCAGTTATTAAGGGGGTTAAACTTTTAGACCAACGAGTAAATGGTCAAGTTGTTCAGCTGTTGCGTGCAATTCATCACAGCCTGACACCGACTGGTTAGCCGATTGTTCGACGTCGTGGGATTGATTGCGGATCTCCATAAGATTGGTGGCAATCTCGTTGGCAACCGCAGATTGTTCCTCTGCAGATGTCGCGATGAGCACACTCATCTCATACACCTTTTCACTGTGGTGTGCGATTGCTTTCAGATCTTCGCCTGTATCAAGTACGTGTTGCTTACCTTCTTCTGCTTTGTCCACTGTGCGCTTCATGACGCGTGTGAGGTCTTGGGAACCAGTTTGTAGCGCTTCGATCATTGACTTAATTTCAACCGTTGCTGCTTGGGTTCGGCCCGCGAGTGTACGAACCTCATCGGCAACAACGGCAAAACCACGTCCTTGCTCACCAGCACGGGCAGCTTCGATAGCAGCGTTTAGGGCAAGCAGGTTGGTTTGTTCAGAGATGGCATTAATGGTGGTCACCACTTCATCAATCTTGGCGGCATTGTCATTGAGGGTATTTACTGCTTCTGATGCATCACCGATCTCATTGGAAAGCGCACCAATCGCTTCTACGGTTATGGCGATATCTTTAGAGCCTGCTTCAACTTGCTGATTAGCTTCTTGTGTTTCTGTCGAAGACTGTTCTGCGTTACGAGCAACCTCTTTTACCGCTGCGGTCATTTCTTCCATAGCGGTGGCTAGCGAATCAAGATGTTGGCGTTGCTCTGCTGCTAGGCTCTGGCCTTCTTGCGCCGTTTGCCTAAAACTCTGCACAACGTTACGAATTTGACTGCTTGCTTGGGTCATTTGGGTAACGAGGTTGTGTTGGCGCTCAACCAAAGTGTCGATACTGATGGCCAAGATGCTGAACTCATCGTTAACTTCAAAAAAGTTTAGTCGCCCGGTGAGATCGCCATCTGCGGCACGCTTGAGTGCCATAACATTGGTATAAAGTGCACCACCGACAAATGTCGAGATGTAATAGCTGCTAATCAAGATCACTAGAATTAACATAACCAAGCTAAGGATCACTGTATTTCGTGACTCATCGAGGACGTTACTTAGGTTATTTATGCTCACCTTTGCCACTAAACCTTGTTGCGTCTCACCGCTATAAGCCGTCACTGTATTATTATTTACAACCGCACCCCCGCCTTTAGTTACAGCTTGGGAGGCTGCGCCAGAGAGACTTTGCTCGGCGGTGGCTAACCCCTGGCGGGTGAGTTCATTGCTATAAGCTTGTTGTTCACTCTCTGGTATGTAGCGGCTGCTGATGTCAATGAGCTGTGCCATTTGTTGTGCTTGCTGGGTACTTGAATTTTGGTAACTTTGGCTGACTTGGGCTGTAAACTGGCTATATAGAATATAAGATAGGCCCATTAAGGTAATGATAGGGATAATGGCCAGTATTGAAAACTTGGTCTTTAAGGTCATGTGAATAAGGTATTGATCTACCCAACGAAATTTAACTTCTTTCATAGCAATTCTCTGTTGCCGACACGGATATACATAAATTATCGGAAAAGGTTTTAATAACTTGACCTGATATTTAAAGATAAGCGTTCGGTTGTTGGTTATTTGTACGGTTTGTTTATCGTTATTGTTAATTAAGGTACCGGTGAAGTTTACAACGTCATTGAGGGCATCGCGAATCAAAATTACATTTTTAGCGTGCTTTTTATTCAATAATGGTTACTTTGAACGCTTCAAGAATGTTTTGCCTTATCTTTCGTTAGATAAATACCAAATAAGCCCTAGTCAAACGCCTTGTGGTCACGTAAAATTTGTCTCTTTTTCTATTTTCGCAAGATAAATAGCTAGCATATAGAAAGTCTTGGCCTTATTTAAGGTTGGGCGTACTGGAAGAGATGATGTCACAGTTAACAGAAATCGTAGAACAGGCCTTGCAGGCTATCGAAGGGACAGATGATCTGAAAGCCCTTGATGACCTTCGTGTCGATTACCTAGGCAAGAAGGGTAAAATCACCGACATGATGAAGATGATGGGTAAGCTTAGCGCTGAAGAGAAGCCCGCTTTCGGTCAAGCCGTTAATCAGGCCAAGCAAGCTGTACAACAAAAGCTTTCTGAGCGTATTGATGGTTTAAAGGCGAAAGAGCTAGAAGAGAAACTTTCAGCCGAAAGCATTGATGTCACGCTACCTGGTCGACGTATCGACAATGGTGGTTTACACCCAGTGACGCGTACAATCGAACGTATCGAAACCTTCTTTGGTGAACTTGGCTTTAGCGTTAAGCAAGGGCCTGAAATCGAAGATGATTTCCATAACTTTGATGCGCTTAACATCTCTGAGCACCATCCTGCGCGTGCCGATCATGATACCTTCTATTTTAATCCAAAGTTAATGCTGCGTACGCAGACTTCTGGTGTGCAGATCCGCACCATGGAAAATGAGAAGCCGCCGCTGAGAATCATCTCTCCAGGCCGTGTTTATCGTAACGACTACGATCAAACTCATACGCCTATGTTCCATCAGGTGGAAGGCTTATTGGTCGATGAGCATGTTAACTTTGCTGAACTGAAAGGGATCTTGCACGATTTCTTACGTAATTTCTTTGAAGAAGATTTACAGGTACGTTTCCGTCCATCATATTTCCCATTCACTGAGCCTTCGGCCGAAGTTGATGTGATGGGCAAAAATGGTAAATGGTTAGAAGTATTGGGTTGCGGCATGGTACATCCAAATGTACTGCGCAGCGTTGGCATTGATCCAGAACAGTATCAGGGCTTTGCGTTTGGTATGGGTGTAGAGCGACTCTCTATGCTGCGTTATGGGGTTAATGATCTACGTTCATTCTTTGAAAACGACCTACGTTTTCTTAAGCAATTCAAATAACGGAGCGAGTAAAAAATGAAATTTAGTGAATCTTGGCTTCGTGAGTGGGTCAATCCTAGTGTTACCCGTGACGAGCTGTCACACCAAATTACGATGGCAGGTCTAGAAGTCGACGGTGTTGATGCCGTTGCTGCAGACTTTACTGGCGTGATAATTGGCGAAGTGGTCGAGTGCGGTCAGCACCCAGATGCAGACAAGCTTCGTGTAACAAAAATCAATGTTGGTGACGATGAGTTAATCGATATTGTTTGTGGTGCACCAAATTGTCGTTTAGGCCTTAAAGTCGCGGTCGCCATGGTTGGTGCTGTATTGCCTGGTGACTTTAAAATCAAAAAGGCTAAGCTTCGTGGTCAGCCTTCTTTTGGTATGCTTTGTTCATATTCAGAACTTGGGATCGATGTAGAGAGCGATGGCATTATAGAGTTACCACTTGATGCGCCAATTGGCACCGATGTGCGAGAATACCTCGACCTTAATGATGCCGTCATTGATGTGGATTTAACCGCAAATCGCGCTGATTGTTTAGGTATGGCGGGTTTAGCAAGGGAAGTTGGTGTACTTAATCGCCAAGCTGTGACGGAACCAAAGTGGCAAGCCGTAACACCTAGCATCGATGATGCCGTGGTTATTGACAACCAAGCGCCAGCATCTTGTCCACGTTACTTAGGCCGTGTAGTTAAAAACGTAGATGTAAAAGCACCATCGCCATTGTGGATGCAAGAAAAGCTGCGTCGCAGTGGTATTCGTTCAATCGATCCTATTGTTGATATCACCAACTATGTATTGATTGAGTTTGGTCAGCCAATGCATGCGTTTGACCTTAATACGCTTAACGGTGATGTCACGATTCGTCTAGCCGATGGCGAAGAGAAATTAACACTACTCGATGGTAACGAGATCACAGTGCCTAGCGATACCTTAGTGATTGCCGATCAGCAAAAAGCGTTGGCACTAGCAGGTGTATTTGGTGGTGAAGCATCAGGTGTGACAACGGATACGCAAGACATTCTGCTTGAATGTGCGTTCTTTGCGCCACTTGCCATAATGGGTAAGTCACGTCGCTTAGGGTTACATACTGATTCGTCACACCGTTTCGAGCGTGGTGTCGATCCAGAGCTTCAAGCTAAAGTGATGGATAGAGCGACTCGCCTAGTACTGGATATTTGTGGTGGTGAAGCTGGTCCAGTTGTTGAGTCTAAGTCAGATGAGCACCTACCGCAGCCTGTAAGCATTGTGCTGCGCCGTAGCAAGCTAGACAGAGTATTGGGCCACCATATTGGTGATGGCGATGTAACAGAGATCTTAGAGCGCTTAGGCTTTAATGTTGTTATTGCTGAAGATAGCTGGAAGGTAACGACAGCTACTTACCGTTTCGATATGGCGATTGAAGAAGATCTCATTGAAGAGGTTGCACGTATATACGGATATAACAATATCCCCAATACGGCCCCGATCGCGGCGTTGAGTATGCCTGATCATAAAGAATCAGACATCAGCCTAAAACGTGTACGCGCTATGATGGTAGCACGTGGGTTCCAAGAAGCTGTTACTTATAGTTTTGTTGACCCCAAGCTGCAAGAGTTGGTTCACCCCGGTGAAACGGCAATGATTTTGCCAAATCCAATCTCTGTAGAGATGTCAGCAATGCGCTTATCGACCTTTACTGGACTATTGACTGCGGTTGGCTACAACCAGAGTCGTCAACAAAATCGTGTTCGTTTATTTGAAACGGGTCTACGTTTTGTACCAGATGAAACCGCCGAGTCAAATGTACGCCAGCAGGCTATGCTAGGCGCGGTAATTTCAGGTAACCAAAATGACGAACATTGGTCAATGGAATCAAAAACCGTTGACTTCTTCGACCTTAAAGGTGACTTAGAAGCGATTATCGGCTTGACAGTTTCTGATGAAGAATTTACTTTTAGAAAAGCATCGCATTCAGCTCTGCATCCGGGGCAATGTGCTGAAATACTAAGAAATGATCGTGTGATAGGCGTCATTGGTGCCGTTCATCCTAGCTTAGAAAAGCCATTTGGACTAAACGGAAAAACATTTGTTTTTGAGCTTGAATTAGACGCTTTATTACATGCAAGTTTGCCTCAAGCCCAGACTGTATCTAAGTTTCCAGCAAACCGTCGTGACATCGCTATCGTCGTAGATGAGCAGGTCTCCGCAGGAAATGTTGTAAATTTGATAAGAAAAGTTGGCGAAAATCAGTTGGTTGGCTTAAACTTGTTCGATGTATACCAGGGTAAAGGTGTTGAACCGGGCAAAAAGAGCTTGGCGATAGCACTTACACTACAAGACAACACTCGTACACTTGAAGAGAAAGAGATTGCTGAGATGGTTGATGCAGTAGTTTCTGAACTTAAGTCAGAGTTCAACGCATTGTTGAGGGATTAAAAGTATGGCACTTACCAAAGCCGAAATGGCAGAGCATCTTTTTGAAACGCTTGGAATTAACAAGCGAGTAGCTAAAGAGATGGTTGAAGCGTTTTTCGAAGAAATTCGGTCAGCGCTAGAAAACGGTGAGCAGGTCAAGTTATCTGGCTTTGGCAACTTTGACCTAAGGGACAAAAATCAAAGACCGGGAAGAAACCCTAAAACAGGCGAGGATATTCCAATTTCTGCTCGTCGTGTGGTGACTTTCCGCCCAGGACAGAAACTGAAGAGTCGAGTTGAAGAGGCTAACGCCGGTAAATAACTTCACTTGATTAAAAGTTAAGGCCACTCTACGAGTGGCTTTTTCTGTTTTTCTGAACTCCAGTCTTATCGGACTCTTCGCAAGTTTGAGGTTTAATTACTTGTCTAGAAAACCAAAATATTTCGATCGCCGCTTTAAATTTGAACTCTTGCACCCAAAACACTGGCCAACTTGGCTTGCTATTGGTGCGCTAGTGATTTTTGGGTTAATGCCTGCTTGGCTGAGGGACCCCATTGCGCGCACATTAGCGAAACTGGTGAAGCAGATTGCTAAGAAACCGCTTCGCGTCGCACGAGCCAATTTAGTGGCTTGCTTCCCAGAAAAGAGTGAAGCTGAGATCACACAGTTACTCGATGATAATGTCGAAAACTTTGTCATGATCTTACTCGCGCAATCGGAACTGTTGCTCCGCTCAACTAAAAATCTTCGTCGTCGTGTTGAGTTAGTGGGATTTGAACACGTGCAGCGTGCCCGTGATGGTGGCCAACCCGTTATCTTTATCATGCCTCACGTGTGGGGAATAGAATATGCCGGATTACGCTTAAATGCTGAGTTGCCTATGGTCGCCATGGCAAAAGCCCATCGTAATAAGCTATTCGATTGGTTTAATAATCGTATGCGTAGCTCTCAAGGCGGTAATATCTATATGCGCGAGGCTGGTATTCGTGCGCTGCTTTCAGAGCTGAAAAATGACAATAGCTTTTTCTATTTGCCGGATGAAGATTTAGGTCCAGAGAAAAGCGTTTTTGCCCCGTTTTTAGGCACGGTCAAGGCAACGTTACCTGTGGTTGGCCGTTTAGCGGCCGCAGGCAATGCTCAGGTTATGCCTGTAAAAATTGGCTACAACCAAAAAACGCGTCGGTATCTACTGACCGTGATGGCGCCGATTGATCCTGCCCAAATGCAAGGCAAAGATAATGAGGCCTTAGCGCTTAATCGTGCTGTAGAGCAGGTGATCAATGCATACCCTGAGCAATATATGTGGTTTTTAAAGTTGCTCCGTACACGGCCGCCAGGCGAACCATCAATTTATTGATTGGTACAAATTAGTAGTGATAACAAAAAACCGCAGTGGCTAAATGGCGACTGCGGTTTTATTTTTAGCCAGAAGCTAATATCTAGTCAACAATCAGTTGATACTCATTACGTAGAATATCAACCACTTCCTGACGTGGGTTTTCACTCAACACTAATTTTTCACCAATGATGGTTTCGGCAATACCAACATAAGTATTGGAGATATCCATCATGACTTCTAGAGGGAGCTTGTTATCCTTGGCTAAGGCAAAGCGCTCAGGCATGCGCTCTTTGTTGAGCAGAATATCAGGATCAGGGAAGTGATTAAGTAACCACTGTCTGAAACCTTCTTTTGATTTCTCAACAATCTTGCCGTTGCGGCGCGCTTCACCATCCCAAATACGTGATGAATCTGGCGTCCCCACTTCATCCATATAGATCAGTTTTTCGTTGCCGTCGGCGTCGTTAACGTAGCCAAACTCGAACTTAGTATCGACAAAGATTTGATCGGCAGCGGCGAGAGCGTCACTGATCACGGCAAAACCTTCTTTGAGTAACTTCTCATACAAGTCGATATCGCTTGGCTGATGGAAGTTAAAGCCTGCTAGGTGACGTTCAAGATCGGCACGAGATACGTTAACGTCATCAACCTCTGGTACGCCTTCAAGTCCAGTGAGCACACCTTTGGTTGATGGTGTGATAAGCACTTCATCAAGCTTTTGATCTTTTTCAAGGCCTTCAGGAAGGGTAATACCGCAAAAATCACGCTCGCCCTTGCTATAAGCGCGCCACATGGATCCTGTAATGTATTGGCGTGCAATGGCTTCAACCATCACTGGCTGGGCTTTTTGTACAATCCATACAAAGGGGTGCGGCACATCTAGAATATGGCTATCGGCTAAGCCTTTCTCTTTGAATAGCTTAAACCAGTGGTTAGAGATCGCATTGAGTGCTGCGCCTTTACCTGGCACACCGTTTAGACCATTTTCGCCTTGCCAGATGCAATCGAAAGCGGAGATACGGTCGCTGATCACCATAATGGCCAGCGGTGTGTCAGCGGGAGCATCGTAACCTTTTTGCTGGATTAGGCGTGCACTGTCTTCGGCGGTAAGCCAATATACGCTGCGGACTTTACCTGAATGAACAGGTTTGTCGGTACGAATTGGTAGATCATCGTTAACGGCTAAAACTTTGTTTGAATGATTCATAGGGTTATATTTTTTTATGTAATGTTAGAGGGGATATTACCGCGAGATTGTAGCAGAACTGCGCCCTAGCTACAGTAGTTTACGCACCAAAATCATCTATAAAACAGTGTGTTTTCTATAGCGAAGGATGGAGGCTATTTATGTTAAAAAAATTACCTCTTGGGGGGGGAGTGTTAAGAGCCATGTTGTCGTGTTTTGCTGATAGTGGTGAAAGTATCTAGTGTTGAGTATCGCACTAAGAGTGCGATTAGGCCTTACCTTTAAATCCAGCAATATGTTTAGGTCTTAACTTGGCTGTTTGTGGTTTTATCTTCTAACCTGATAAGGGATTATCTCTAAATAACTAAGCTAGCTTAAATCAAATGGTTAAAGGAAATGACATGAATAAAAAGCTAATCGCTCTACTTGTTTCATCCTTACTTGTCGCGTGTGGTGGCAGTGATGATGACGAAACGACCACTCCGCCACCAGTAATTCCTCCTAGTCCAGCTGTTAGCTCAGGCGTTTTTATCGATAGTGCTGTGATAGGCATTGGCTATCGCACTGCAACACAAACTGGAGTTACCAATGCGCAAGGCGAGTATGAATATATCCCTGGTGAGACGGTGACGTTTTTTATCGGTGGGCTTGAGTTCCCACCAACGGTAGCGATTGGTGTGGTGACGCCGCTGAGTATTGCCGCGACAGAAGATGTGACCAACTCTTCAGTTGTTAATATGGCGAGATTGCTGCAAACCCTAGATAAAGATGGTGATGCCAGCAATGGTATTACTATCACTCAAACGGCTATCGATGCTGCGGAGCCCGTGGATTTCAGTTTAAGTACAGCAGATTTTGCTGCGTCATCGGCTGTACAAGCAACCATTGAAAATGGTGGTCAGGACACAGCTGTCACCGCGCTAATTTCTGAAAATGCGGCACTGGAACATCTTTCTGGTGAACTGAGAGACAATGAGGTACAGGTCGGTATTGTTGGCGCATGGGATCAGTTAGATGATAACAGTGGTAATGCTGTTAATGAGTTGCTTAGCTTTGTTTTCTTTGATGATGGAACTTATATCCATTTAGAGGTTGATCTAGAAGAAGCGGACGATGAAATATCAGGAATGGAGTGGGGAACCTATGAACGTGATAGCGCGACCGGTCGAGTATCACCGACTCAAACCTTTGATGAGAATGGTGATACTGGCTTAACTGATTTCACTACCGAGGAAGGTGCGCCAAGGCTGTTTGCACAGGTTGCCGATGGTCAGTTAGTGTTTGACATCGATGAAGATGCAGATGGGACATCTGATGGTACGATCTCATTTAATTCGTTGCCTGATGATGGTGTTATTGGTACCTGGGTCGTTAGAGATCGTAATGATGGGGATGCAGATGAGAATGACCTGTTGATGTTCATTTTTTATAACGACGGTACTTATGTGCACGCTGAAGTAGACTTCGATGATCAAAGTGAAGAGTCTGGGATGGAGTGGGGCACTTATGCGATTGATAGTGAGACCAATCGTATGACGGTGACCCAAACTTTTGATAGCAACGGTGATACAGGCTTGACAGACTTTGCCGAAAATCCTGAACTTGGACTATTTGTTAGTGTTGAAGACAATGTATTAGTGCTGAGTGTTGACGAAGATGGGGATGGGGTCGTAGAAGAAACGGTTAACTTCATTCGCCAATAGGCTTATAGAGTTAATGTTAAGCACCTCTGTGGCTTATTGAGGTGCTTTTTTGTTTGTGCAATAAACTTATTTTACCTTGTTGTGACGTTTAACGAGATTGTCGGTAACATCGGCAAGGCTTAGGTCTTGGTCTTCAAGCAATACCAATAGGTGGTAGATGAGATCCGATGCCTCATCGATTAACTCTGCTTTGTCATGAGTCGCAGCAGCTAACGCGGTTTCTAACCCCTCTTCGCCTACTTTTTGAGCGATACGCTTAGTGCCACGCTCAAATAGATGGGCGGTATAGCTAGATTCTGGGTCATCACCTTTACGAGAAGCGATCAGTTTGCCTAAGTTGTCGATAAATGGGTGTGCATCCCCGTCTGGCCAGCAACTTTCTCGCTCGAGGTGACAGGTTGGTCCATTTGGGATCACCTGCACCAATAAGCTATCATTATCGCAATCCGTGTCGATAGCCACTAAATTTAGCGTATTACCAGAGGTTTCACCTTTGGTCCACAAGCGTTGCTTGCTGCGGCTAAAAAAAGTCACGTGCTTAGTGGTTAAGGTTTTAACTAACGCTTCCTTATCCATATAACCCAGCATCAGCACCTTACCCGTTAAATGGTTTTGTATTACCGCAGGCAGCAAGCCTTGCTGTTTGTCCCAATCAAGTTGACTAAAATCTTCGATGTTTTTCATTGTTTATCCTTCAATTGGGTTAGACGCGCATAGGTATCGCGTTGCTGATGAGGTAACGTTTAAGTGCCTGAATATCGATAATTCCCTTATGGAATACGCTAGCGGCGAGGGCTGCATCAACGTTAGCCTCGGTAAACACACGCTTAAAATGTTCCATGGTGCCAGCACCGCCAGAAGCGATAAGGGGAACATCGCAGATGGCGCGTACCATTGATAGTTGTTTAATGTCATAACCTTGGCGCACACCATCTTGGTTCATGACGTTCAGTACAATTTCTCCGCAGCCACGTTTTTGAACCTCTTCAACCCAGTCTTGGGTATACCATTGGGTATCTTTAGTCGCGGCTTCATCACCAGTAAACTGCTTAACCTTGTAGCTATTGCTGTCAGCGTCATAGAAGGAGTCGATACCAATAACGATACATTGGCGACCAAACTCATCCTGCAGGCGATCGATTAGACTAGGATTGCTTAAGGCTGGTGAGTTAATCGAGATTTTATCGGCGCCAAAGGCAAGTTTTTCTCGCGCTTGAGCAATCGTTTTTATTCCGCCCGCAACACAGAAGGGGATATCAATCTGCTCGGCAACCCGGCTCACCCAACTTTTATCAACCACACGGTCGTGCGCGCTGGCGGTAATGTCATAAAACACCAGTTCATCGGCGCCCTCAACGGCGTAACGTGCGGCCAGGGGGACTATGTCGCCGACAATTTCATGGTTACGAAACTGGACGCCTTTAACCACTTTACCTTCGCGGACATCAAGGCAGGGGACTATGCGTTTGGCCAACATTGGATAGCCTCCTCGACACTAAAGTTTTCAATTAATAGGGCTTTGCCGATAATAATACCGTTGGCGCCACTGTCTCTTACTGCGGCAACGTCCTCGAGATTAGCAATACCACCAGACGCTTGCCATGTAATATCGGGATAAAGCTGCGCGATCTCTTGGTATAATTCGGTGTTACTACCTTTCAGGGTGCCATCACGACTAATGTCGGTCACCAGTGCGTGTTTTAGGCCATAAGGTGTAAAGGCTTCCACTAAGGACTCTAAGGTTTTACCGCCACCCGATTGCCAGCCTGACACGGCAACGATTTTCTCGCCCTCTTCATTGATATTGACATCGAGTGCTAAACAGATGGCGTCGCTACCATATTTGGTAAACCAACTTTGCACCAGTGCCGGCTCTTTGACCGCGAGTGAGCCTATCACCACTCGTTTGACGCCAATCTCCAGCAGCTCCGCTACTTGGGCTTCGCTGCGAATGCCGCCGCCCACTTGAATATTGGCTTTAAGCCCGTTCACTAGTTCAGCTATCAATGCTGTTTGGCGTAGGTCGGGATCTTTGGCGCCTGTAAGGTCAACGATATGTAGCCACTGGGCGCCTTGTGCTTGATAAGATTGCAACTGTGATAGCGGGCTTAAGGCAAAGGTGGTTTGCTGGTTGTAGTCCCCTTGATAGAGGCGAACCACTTGGCCGTCGATAAGATCGATTGCGGGGATAATCATTGGGCAACCTCCGATCTTTGTAGATTTAGACTGTTACTGGTCATTTTCATAAAGTTTTTCAGGATCTGAGCGCCAATGGCGGCACTTTTCTCTGGGTGGAACTGCACGCCCATAAAGTTATCCTTGGCGATGGCCGCACTAAAGGGCTCGCCATATTGACTGCTAGCAATGGTGTATTGGCTGATCGGAGCACGATAGCTATGCACAAAATACACATAACTCCCCGGCGCTATACCACTAAAAAGTGGGTGCGCCGTTGTAGTGATTTGATTCCAACCCATATGGGGCAACGGCAAACCTTGGCTATCGAGCTCGCCGATAGCAGTGTCTATAATGCCAAGACATTGGCAATCGTTAGTATCGCTGCCTCGTTCCGTTGACTGCGTCGTTAACAATTGCATCCCCAAACAAACACCTAGTACTGGCTGCGTTAAGCCTGTAATGGTATCGATTAGCGCTTTATTATTGAGCGATAGCATGGCCGATCTTGCCGTACCAACACCAGGTAGCACTACTCTAGTGGCCGCTTTAATGGCGTCAATATTATCGGTGACGGTCACATTGGCCTTGATTCGCTCAAATGCATAGCGCACCGAACTTAAGTTGGCGCAATCAGTGTCGATTATGACGGTGGTGTCTTGAGCGGTTGTCATAGCACACCTTTGCTCGATGGCAGCGCATCGCCTTCAATCTTAACCGCTTGGCGTAGGGTACGACCGAGCACTTTAAATAAGCTTTCTACTTTGTGGTGATCATTGTCGCCGTTGGTGGACAAATGCAGAGTACAGCGCAGACCATCAGCAAATGAGCGGAAAAAATGTGGCACCATTTCGGTGGCCATCTCGCCCACCATCTCACGTTCAAATTGGCCATCAAACTTGATGAACGGCCGCCCTGATAAGTCCAGCAGACAAGTGGCACTGGCTTCATCCATAGGGATGCTGAAACCAAAGCGAGCGATACCGCGCTTGTCACCTAAGGCTTGTCTTAGTGCATCACCAATGGCTAAGGCGGTATCTTCGACGCTGTGGTGATCGTCAATCTCTAAGTCTCCATCGACGCTTACATCCAGCTTGAAGCTGCCATGGGTGGCGATTTGATCTAGCATGTGGTCAAAAAAGCCAATGCCTGTATTGATGTCACTTTTCTGTTGGCTATCTAAATCTACCGTGACGCGGATGTCGGTTTCTTTTGTGGTGCGCACAACGGTTGCAACACGATTAGTGCCCAAGAGGTCGTCGGCAATGGCATCCCAATTAAGGTTTTCACGGTTATATTGCAGCCCTTTAATTCCCATGGCGTCAGCAAGGCCTAGGTCAGTTTCTCTATCGCCTATGACAACAGAGCCAGTAAAGTCGACACGGCCTTCGGTAAGGTATGATTTAACTAAACCCAGTTTAGGCTTACGACAACTACAGTTTTCATCATTAAAATGTGGGCAGATCAGCACGTCATCGAACACTACCCCTTGGCTGGATAATATCTGCATCATCATGTTCTGCGGCGCGTCAAAATCATCTTTAGGGAACGACGGGGTGCCTAATCCATCTTGGTTACTGACCATGACTAGACGATAGCCTGCACCTTGAAGCTTAAGTAGCGCGGGGATCACTTGCGGTTCAAATACCAGCTTGGACAAACTATCAACTTGCTTGTCGGTGATTGGCTCTTCGATGATGGTGCCATCTCTATCGATAAAAAGGATCTTTTGTTTCATCTTTATTCTACCTTCAATTTCAATTCTTATTCTGTGCCACTAGTTAGGGTTATATGGGTCAATATCTGTGCTTCTCGGCGATTAATCAATAAGCAGATTGATTAACGTATCCGTTTGTTCATCACTGGCAAAACTAAATCGAATGCTGTTGGCTAGAACGGGATCTTTATAGGCTCGCGCGACAGCGCCGCCTTGCTTAAGTTTGTTTTGGATCTCGGTGACATTGTCAAAGGTCGCCAATACAAAGTTGCCATTGGCGGGCAGGACTTGAGCGCCGATGCGCAGCAAGGCTTCACTGAGTCGTAAACCATTTTGTTTAAGTTGGCTAACCTGTTGTTTCATGGTGTCGATGCCTTGTGGGCTTAGCGCCTCGCAAGCAAGGTTGGATACAGGCAAAGGCACTGGGTAGGGCGCGATGACTCGCATCACCATCTCAATGATCATCTCATTGGCGAGCATAAAGCCACAGCGAGCGCCCGCCAGCGCAAATGCTTTGGATAAGGTGCGCAGCACGATGAGATTGTCAAACTGATTGATAAGGTTGGCAACACTGTAGTCGGGGCAAAACTCGATATAGGCTTCATCGACAACGACGAGAGCATCAGGCAGTTTTGCGATCACCTGCTCGATCACCTCTGGGTTAATGACGGTGCCAGTGGGATTGTTGGGATTACAAATAAACACCAACTTGGCATCATCAACTTGCACATCGATGTCGTTTGGCAGTTGATATTCATCATTAAGACGCAGGGCATTAACACCGACATTAAAGGTTTGTGCGCTAATGGCGTACATGCCATAGGTCGGGCCAAAACAGGCAATGCTATCTTTGCCTGGTACACAAAAGGTACGAATTAACAGCTCGATAGCTTCATCAGCACCGCGACTGGTGAGGACTTGACCGGCAGTCACACCTGCATATTTGGCATAAGCATTAATAAGTGCGGGTGGCTGACATTCAGGATAGCGATTGAGGCCGTCGATATCACTATTGTTAAACGGTGACTCATTGGCATTGACCCAAACCTGTCCTTCACCACCAATGCGGCGCGCAGACTGATAGGGCTGCAGCGTCAGCAGCTCTGGGCGTGCTAGTCGCTCGGCAATAGTTAACTTCTGCTCCATAATTAAGCTCCCTTATCCGTACTTGTTGCCGCTTCAATGCTAAGCAAACGCACCGCGATAGCATTTTTGTGGGCATCGAGTTGCTCGGCGCTGGCAAGCGTCATTACGCTTTGGCCTAGTCCCATTAAGCCCTCTGCACTGAGTTCTTGCACGGTAAAACGACGGCAAAAATCGGCAAGTGATAGACTAGAGACGGCCCTGCTATAACCGTAGGTGGGTAACACATGGTTAGTGCCACTGGCATAATCGCCCACCGACTCTGGTGTGTAGGCCCCTAAAAATACCGAGCCCGCAGCGCGAATTTGTCTGAGCAGTTCACGAGGTGCACAGGTCTGAATAATTAAGTGTTCTGGGCCATAACGGTTGGACACTTTCGCGGCTTCATTCATATCGCTAACCAGTAAGGTGCGGCTGCAACTTAGCGCCGTCTTCGCGATATCGGCTCTAGATAACAGGGCAAGTTGTTGTTGCAGCGCTTGATTGACCTCATTAGCGAGTTTTTGGCTGTCGGTGACCAGCATCACTTGCGAGTCTGGCCCGTGCTCCGCTTGAGACAATAGGTCGGCGGCGATAAAATTGGCGTTCGCGTCTTTATCTGCGATAACTAAGACCTCTGAAGGCCCAGCTGGCATATCGATACTTACCACACAGCGACTATCTTGGGATACTAGACGTTTAGCTTCGGTGACATAACGATTACCTGGGCCAAATATTTTATCGACAGCAGGTATCGACTCAGTGCCCAGTGCCAAGGCGGCGATGGCTTGGGCACCACCGACTTGAAAAATCTCTGTGATCCCACATGCATTGGCTGCATAGACAATGGCATCATCAATGGGTGGTGGACTGACGAGCACACGTTGCTCACATCCCGCAATTTTGGCTGGCAGTGCGAGCATCAATACCGTAGATATGAGCGGCGCACTGCCTCCAGGAATATAAAGCCCTACTTTCTCAATGGACTCACTACGAAGCTCGCAGCGCACACCCGCTTGAGTTTCAACATCAATGCCTTGAAAGGCTTGTGCTTTATGGAAGGTCTCTATGTTGCCCATAGCTTGTGCTATGGCGCTCTTTATCTCATCGCTGACTCTCGCGCAGGCGGCTTCTATCTCCATGCCAGACAGTGCAAGTTCATCCAATTTGACGTTGTCAAACTGTTTTGAAAATTGCTTGAGCGCGACATCACCCTCGTTAGCCACTGTATCAATAATGTTTTTGACACTCTGCTCTAGTGCCAAATCGCCAACGAGGGGAGAGCGCTGCAGTGCTTGTTTTTGCTCACTAAGGTTTAACGCTCCCCAATTGAGTTGTTGCATCTCGACCTTCATTGCATCGGTACTCGTATTTAGCGTCATAGTGTTAACCCATCATTTTTTCGATTGGCATGACAAGGATTGAGCTTGCCCCTAACTTAGTGAGCTCCTCCATGGTGTCCCAAAACAGATCTTCTGTGCTTACCGCGTGGATGGCCACACGATTGGTGTCATCGTTCAGTGGCAGTACGGTTGGATTTTCAGCGCCTGGGAGCAGTGCAACAATTTGGTCAAGGGTTTCGGTAGGCGCGTGCAGCAGAATATATTTACTCTCTTTGGCTCGTACAACGCCATTGATGCGAGAAAGAATCTTGTTGATTAAGGCTTGTTTGTCGGGAGTTTGCTCTTGCGTCGACTGAATGATGCAGGCCATAGATTGGTAGATCACTTCAGTTTCGTACAAACCATTGGCTTCGAGTGTTGCGCCTGTTGATACCAGATCGCATATGCCATCAGCAAGCCCTGCACGAGGCGCGACTTCAACTGAGCCTTTTAACATACAGTCTCGGTAGTTAATGCCTTTTTCCTGCATGTAGCGGCGTAACAGGTTCGGATAAGAAGTCGCTATGCGAAGCCCCTCTAGTGAGGTCGCGTCTTGATAACTAAATTCGGTTGGTACAGCAAGTGATAATCGACACGCACCAAAATCAAGTTCTCTTAACTTAAGGCATTCAGCAGGTTTACCGATGGCTTGGCGCTCAATTTGCTCCTCTTCGAGCACGTTTTCGCCGATGATGCCTAGATCAACGACACCATCCATGACTAAGCCTGGAATGTCATCATCGCGTACGCGGAGTAGGTCGATTGGCATATTGTCTGAGTGTGCGATAAGGCGCTGTTCGTTAACGTTAAATTTAACGCCACAGCTTTTTAGTAGCTTTTGAGACTCTTTAGATAAGCGGCCTGACTTTTGGATCGCGATACGTAATCTGTTTGACTCTGACATAACTGACTTCCTCTGTGTTGATTCAATAAAATTAATTGTATAAAAACAAAATCTTAAACTTAAAACTAAAAACCCCCGGAATTCCTTCCAGGGGTTTTTGATCTCATTTGAATCAACCGCCAGAAGGAAATAGTCCTCCGGCAGTAAGCGTCCGAAGGCTACCGCATATGATGGTGATGATGGATAGTATTCAAACGCTGGGTCATATTCTTTTCTCGTATCGATAATTTAGTATTTGGACGATGCTTTCGCCTAAGTTGTATTTAAACTAATCAAGACTGGATGTTTATGCAACCCTTATTTTACTGCATTGAAAAATATTCAGCTTGTTTGCGTAAACTTGTTATCCAAACCCCTAACTTGGTAGCGGCCTCAACTTGTACTCATAGATAAAACACGGATAATGCCTGCATCACTTTACATCAGATAGAACATGGACCTAGATTGACCAGCAGATTAACCCAAGAGGTACAGCAGATATTTGCTAATGACGGCGTCATTGCCCAACTAGTGAGTGGCTATAGCTGCCGACCTCAACAGCAACAAATGGCATCGTCAGTGAGCGAGGCCATTTGGCATGGTCAAAATCTGGTTGTGGAGGCGGGAACGGGGGTGGGTAAAACCTATGCCTACCTTGTGCCCGCGCTGTTAAGCGGTAAGCAAGTGATTGTCAGCACGGGGAGTAAAAACTTACAAGAACAGCTGTTTTTTAAAGACTTACCCGCACTGCAGCAGATGCTCGATATCAAACTGAAGGTTGCGTTACTGAAAGGGCGTAGTAACTACCTGTGTCAGCGCAATATGGAACGCCAACTCAGCGGCGCTGATGTGATGGATAGCCAAGTGTTAGATGATCTTTTGCGGATAAATCAATGGGCTGGGCAAACCATCGATGGTGATATTGGTGGAATAAATACGGTTTCAGAAAACTCAGCGGCGTTGCCGTTAATCGTTAGCTCAAAAGAGACTTGCATTGGTAAAGCCTGTGAGCATTATGAGCCCTGTTTCACCCGTAAAGCCCGGCAAAAGGCGATGGAAGCCAAGATTATTGTGGTCAATCATCATCTATTTTTGGCCGATAGTGTTCTAAAAGAGACCGGGTTTGCCGAGCTATTGCCCGATACCGATGCGGTTATTTTCGATGAGGCTCACCTTCTGCCCGATATTGCTGTGACTTATTTTGGTCAGCAACTGACTATCAAAAGTTTACTTAATCTTATTGAACAATTTGCCAACCTTTATCGCCAATCTATGGCGGACTCGCCGCAGATAGCAGCCATGACGGCGCGCTGTTTAACCCAACTTGAACAATGGCAATCTTTAATGTTTGCAACAGAGCAAGTGGATTGGCGTTACTTACTCAGTAATCGAGAATTGATGGCCGCCTCATGGGGATTGCTAGAGGAGCTAACTGCCTATAAAAATATGTTGTTTGGATACCTTGGCCGTAATGAAGAGTTCGATGATTGTGTTGAAAAACTCGATGCTTACTTAAGTAAATTGGCGGTATTTTTCCAATGTGACAATCACAATAGCGCGTACAGCGTCGAATATGGCTATCGACATATCGTGCTGCGTATTTCACCTATCAATGTGGCCAAAGAGTGTGAAGCACTGTTTCGAACTGACACCAGTTGGATCTTTACCTCAGCGACCTTACAAATTAATCGTGATCTTGGCTTATTTACCAAAGCGCTTGGGCTTAATACTGCTAACACCTTGATTTTAGATAGTCCGTTTGACTATGGCCGCCAAGCACTATTTTGTGTACCTCGTCATCTCGGGAGCGTCAGCCAACATGATAACGCCACTAAGCAGCTGGTTGATGTGGCGATAAAAGCCATCAATGCCGCTAAAGGTCGTACTTTCATGCTGTTTACTAGTCATCGAATGCTCAATCAGGTGGCGCAAGCGCTGCACGGTCGAGTGCAATATCCTCTATTAGTGCAGGGCCAGGCTGGTAAACAAACCTTGCTGAAAAAGTATCGTCAATTGGGCAATGCGGTCTTGTTGGGGACGGGGGCATTTTGGGAGGGGGTGGATGTGCGCGGTAAACTGTTAAGCTGCGTCATTATCGATAAACTGCCATTTATGTCACCCGATGACACCTTGTATAAGGCAAGGGCCGAAGGGGTAATGCGTGAAGGGAACGATCCTTTTATGAGTTTGTCCTTGCCGCAAGCGGTTATCACCTTAAATCAAGGCGTAGGTCGATTGATACGTGATGAAAAAGATCGCGGTGTATTGATCTTGTGTGATAACCGTATCGTTAATCGCCCCTACGGACAGGCATTTATCAACTCTTTGCCACCCATGCGCCGCACCCGCAATTTGGACAATGCGGTTCGTTTTTTAGAACACATTGATTAAGTTCGTTTCCAATTATTCATCTTGATTATTGAGCTAACGACAAGCCATTTAGGCTAGTGAAACAGAAAAAGTAACCCTGTTTCACTATCCCTATCACTATCAATTACAATAACTATCACTAAAACTTTAGTGCAGTTTCATTCTTGGGCGCACGACTCGCATCACTTTTTCTGCTACCCATAGGGCGAAGGTTTTAGGGACGCCATGAATCGCTTTTTGGTGCATGCGATAAAGGGAGATATACATAAAGCGGGCAATTTTACCTTCTACAAACATGCTGTTTTTCGTGAGGTTGCCCATTAAACTACCCACTGTACTAAAACGTGATAAGTTTACTAACGACCCATGATCGATATATTCATATTCATTCAAACTTTTACCATTGATTTCATTAAGAATATTAGCTTCGACACATTGAGCCATCTGATGGGCGGATTGCGCTCGCGGTGGCACAAAACTGCCATCAGCTTGCTTACAGGCGCAGCAGTCACCGATCACATAGAGTGAGTCGTTGGTGAGACTTTGCAGTGTCGGCTTGACCAATATCTGATTGGCGCGATTAAGCTCTAATCCATCTATCTGTCTAATGAACTCTGGCGCTTTAACGCCTGCCGCCCAAAGCATGAGGTGTGCATCGATAAGTTCAGATTCTGAGGTTAAAAAGCCCTTGGCTGTGGCTTCGCTGATACGGGTGTTTTGCCTGACTTCTACCCCAAGTTTGGTCAGCTCGCGAGTGGCTGATGCCGCAATTCGCTCTGGTAGTGCAGGGAGGATGCGAGGCCCAGCCTCAATCAAACTAATGCTGAGTTTATCGGCGGTCATTTTGCTTAAGCCGTAGACTTTAAGCAACTCGGTGACATGATATAGCTCTGCTGACAACTCAACGCCAGTGGCGCCGCCGCCAACAATGGCAATTTTTAGCGCGCCGAGTTCATCCGATTGATGGACTCGGGTAAAGCTGTCTAACAATGCGTCGTGAAATCGATTAGCCTGCTGGTGGGAGTCTAAAAAGTAGCAATGCTCTTGTACTCCAGGCGTGCCAAAATCGTTACTTACGCTGCCTACAGCGAGTACCAATTTATCGTAACTCAATTGTCTGCTAGGTAATAGTGATTCGCCGTTGGCGTTAACTATGGGGGCTAAAGAGATACATTTTTGTTTTAAATCGATATCATTGAGTTCACCCAGTTGAAATTGGTACCCATGCTTTACGGCGTGAGCTGAGTAAACTACACCATCGAGATCGGCATCAAGCGAGCCTGTTGCGACTTCATGCAGTAGAGGTTTCCAAATATGGGTACGGTTTTTATCGATTAAGATAATCTCAGCGTGGCCTTTTTTACCCAATTTGTGTCCCAACTGGGTGGCAAGGCCGAGTCCACCGGCTCCACCGCCAACAATGACAATCCTTACTTGCTCACTACTCATACTCGTTTCCTGTGTGATTTTAGGTCGTTACTCAACATGATTTCTATGGCTATATCGGGTTTGAATTAGGCCTGCAATAACGATTAGCACGCAGCCAACCAATTGATCTACTGTAAGATATTGTGAAAACAGCGTCCAGCCGAGCAGCACTACTGTAACCGGTTCCATATAGGCTAAGGTGCCAAAGGTTGCAGTGGGCAGCTCGCGTAATGCTTTAACAGCCAGCAAGATAGCTAAGAAACCAGGGAAAAACCCGATCAATAACAGCCAGCCCCACTGTTCAATGCTGGGAACCACTGCTTGATTAAGCGCAAAAGGCAGTAAACAGCATGCGCCTATAATGAGCTGGACTAAGGTACTTTGATAGGGAGTAGTGTGTATTGAGCGGCGATTAACCAGCATAAAACTGCTATAGCTAAGCAGCGCTAAAAGTGCGAAGCCATAGCCTCGCCATTGCTGTGGATCGTCTGTTAGCGAAGATAGACTAGGTAATATAAAGACCACCCCCATGAGTGCCGTAACAATAGCGGAGAGGGTAAACCTATTGAGCTTTTCTGCAAACAAGAAATGTGCCCCTGCGGCGGTGAACAGTGGTGCTAAATAGATCACCATCACCGCATTGGCCATGTTGATATAGTTAATGGCTTCAACGTAAAACACCATGAATCCAGCCAGCATGGCACCGTTAATAACATTGTGTTTACTGGGGCAGTGAAGAATTTGGCGATGTTTGCCTGTGATAACCATATAAGCTAATAAACACACGGCGCCGATGAATAGGCGGTAAAACGTTACGGTTGTGGCATCGAGCATGCTTGCTTGTGCCAGCGCACCAATTGTACCCATTAGCACCGCAGAGCACAGTGCAAAGACTATAGCGCCTTGATGCCAAACCTTTGAGGCGTTCGATACTGGTGAGCTATTCAATGCGGTTCCTTGATGTAAAGTAAAAAAACAGCTTTGCTGATGAGTATCATCAAGCTGTTGTACGTATTAACTATGGTTGAATCGCCAATGGCTACGCTGATATGGTAGCGAGTAATTGCTGTTATTAACATGGGTTTTTATTTGGAGCAGATATGTCGGCATGGAGGTTGGCCACTCACAACGAGGTGAGTGAAATATGGCAAATTCGAACACGCGCCATACTAAAGGGGTGTGCGAGCCACTATTCGCCCGACTTATTGGTGCGATGGAGTGGTGTCGAGATGCCTGTGCATTTCAGCAATGTTTTATTGAATAATCAGGCGATGGTATTGGTAGATGACAGCGACCAATTGATTGGTTTTGGCTTTATTGACCGCTCAAGTTCGAGCCTAGAAGCTTGTTTTGTCGATCCCTGTTTTATCGGTGAAGGTCATGGGAAATGCCTAGTCAGGGCTCTTGAGGCTCAGGCTATCGATGCTGGCTTAAACGCCTTGTCCCTGTCTGCATCACTTAATGCCGTGGTGTTTTATCAAGGGCTAGGCTACACGTTAGGGAATTTTTCACCTTGGGAGCATCCCGCAGGCTTTACGATAGACGCCTATGCCATGTATAAATCCTTAGTTTAAGGTTCGCTATATCGCGCGCGACTTTGTCACTAAGTTTTTGGCTATACCTTAGCAAGTTTTACGTTATAATCGACTCATTATTAGATGGTGGTCGTAGAGACGCGTACCGTTGCTGTCGTGGCTTGCTTTTTTGTGAAAGGCCTACCTCGATCTGACGCACATTGTTATACGTCCCAAAAATTTGGTTTGATTTAATGCCTGTAAACACAGATAAGCTTGCCCCTCTGACAATTCTTGCGCTCGATACCTGTACCGAGTCGTGTTCGGTTGCGCTGCGCCATCATGGACGAATCTATGCCCAGCAAGCGGACGCACCACGTGAACACAGCCAGCGTCTGTTACCTATGGTTGATGCCGTACTTACTGAGGCGCAACTTTCCCTGAGTGAAGTAGCCTTAATTGCCTATGGCCGCGGCCCAGGGAGTTTCACTGGTATTCGTATTTGTACCTCAATGACCCAAGGTTTAGCTTTAGGACAAGATCTTCCCGTTGTGGGCATTTCTACGTTGCAAGCGATGGCGCAAGCGGCGATGGATGAGCAAGGTGCTCAACAAGTGGTTGCCGCTATCGACGCGCGTATGGGCGAAGTGTATTGGGGAGAGTTTGTCTGTGAAGCAGGCATTGCCACGTTAGTGGGCCGTGAGCGAGTCTGTGCCCCTGATGCGGTGAGCCGCGATTTAAATTATCACTGTGAAGTGGTGGCTTGTGGAACAGGGTTTGACGCATACCCTGAGTTGGTTATTGACGGTATGACGATATCTAGCTTAGCTAAGTTTCCTGAGGCCAAGTATATGTTGACCTTAGCAGCGCTTGCTCATAGCAAGGGACTGTCGACCGATGTAGACGGTCTTGCTCCGGTATACCTCAGGGATACGGTTACCTGGAAAAAACTGCCTGGTCGCGAATAAATTGGTGTACGCTTAATTGTGGGCCAAGTGAACAACGGCAACATTGTTGTTAATAGGAGATGTTAATCGATGCAAGTACATACCGGGTCTGTCCTCCCCAGTGCTATGCACAGCGCAACAGCCATAAGTGATGCTATTGCGCCGGTTAACCATTCTCGTCCTGTCCTAGAAGCTGAACAGGCTCGAGCGCAGCAAGCACAACGACAACAAGTGTCTGTCGATGCTGAGGGACTAAATCGACAGACGGGCATTATCGCTAAGCAAGACTTGGATGCTAAACTGGATGCCAAGCTTGAATATGAGCGCAATACCCAGGCTAAACAGGGCGCCATATCAAGCTATTTGTTGAATGAACATGCGGAACAGCGTGAAGCGATCTCGCAAATGGTGGGTATCGATACCTACGCATGATCGATAGTTAACCATCATTAACAACGACCCACAACGCTATTTCCCCCTGCTTATTGGTTATAAAGTGTGGGGAATGTTACTACTTCAACATGAATGAACGGATACCTATGTCCATCGATTCACATCACACTCAACCCATGCACTCCCACCGCGCTCAGCACCTTAAAGCCTCAGGCTTACCCAGTCGAAGCCAATTTTTTATCGAGTTATTACTGGCAGTGGTATTGATCCGACTGCCATTTATCAGCGTGCCGTTTAAGTGGTTAGAGAGCTACTTTCATGAGCTATCTCATGGTTTGGCCACACTCTTTACCGGCGGCGCGGTTAGCCATATCCAACTTTTCCCTAACGGTGCTGGCCTCTGCTTTAGTCAAGGCGGCTGGCCGATTCTGATTGGTTTTTCAGGTTATTTTGGTGCAGCACTATGGGGCTATCTCATTTTTAATCTGGCGACATGGACGCGTGGGATTAAAGTGAGTTTAGCCTGTTTAGGTGGGGCTGTATTATTAACCGTCCTGTTTTGGGGCCGCGATCTGCTCACCATTGCTATTCTTGCTATGCTAGCCATTGTGTTTCTATTGCCGCTTAAATTGAGCCACAGTAAGGTTTTGACCATCTCGTTACGCATTATCGCCTTAATGGTGATGCTGAACGCGTTGGCAAGCCCAACTTATCTGCTGGGCTTAGGTCAAAAAGGTGATGCGGTGATGTTATCTCAGCACACTTGGATCCCAGCATGGATTTGGGTAGGAGTCTGGCTCTTAACCAGTTTGTTGATGTTGTGGTTATGCTGGCGACGAGTTGATGCGAATGCCGAATCAGCTACAAGGCGCAAATTGTAAATCAATGTTATTTTAAGTTTTATTTAGTCTTATAGACTGTTAGGTTTAGACTTTTCAGGGAGAATAATAATGAAGAAACAGACAATAGCAGCCGCAATCGTGTTCTCATCACTCTTGAGCAGCAATGCATTGGCACACGGTGATCTCAATCATGAAATGAGCGCCGCGTTAGGCAATGAATTAAGGCAAGCTAAAAACGTCACGCGCGACCAATATCGCCATCCTGGTGAGACATTGGCCTTTTTTGATATAAAACCTACCGATACCGTAATCGAGCTCTGGCCTGGTGGGCGTTGGTATGCTGAAATATTAGCCCCCTATTTAGCAAAAGAGGGCCACTATATTGGTGCAAATTTTGATGCGAACCCACCAGAAGATGTTAAGGCTCCTGCCTATCGCGTGCGCTTGGGTAAAGCACTTGATACCTGGATTAACGATAACCAAGACTCACTTGGCAAGGCATCTACCTTTGCTTTCGATCCGCCTCGTTTAATCAGTATGGGTGATAATAACAGTGCCGATGCAGTGCTGACTTTCAGAAATCTTCATAATTGGGCGATGGCTGGTCAACTTGAAGCGGTATTGGAATCTGCATATCAAGTGCTTAAACCCGGAGGGGTGCTAGGTGTCGTTGAGCATAGAGCAAAAGCAGGTATGGATGCCAAGTCCGGTTATATGCTGCAAGATGAGATGGTTGCCCTTGCTGAAAAAGTAGGCTTCTCATTGGTAGCTAGCAGTGAGATCAATGCTAATGCGGCAGATACTAAAGATCATCCCAAGGGGGTTTGGACCTTACCACCGAGTTTACGTTTAGGTGATCAAGATAAAGAAAAGTATTTGGCCATAGGTGAGAGTGATCGCATGACCTTAAAATTTGTGAAAAAATAACGATAAATGCCTGACAACAGATCTGCATTATGGCAGTCTAGCGGCCCCGAAAATGAGGTAGTCATCGCGCTACCTCATATTCGTTTGGGGGCCAGATTGTGGGGGGATGACGGCAAACCTTTGCTGCTCGCACTGCACGGTTGGTTAGACAATGCCAATAGTTTTGAACCATTGGCTGCGCACCTCAAGGATTATCAGCTGCTGGCCATAGACTGGCCTGGTCATGGTTTTTCGGCCCATAGACCCGGTGCATATCCGCTGCACTGGATTGATTACCTTTATGACTTAGAGATGCTGATTGACCACCTGTCTAGTCAAACATCGATTCATGCCGTAATAGGGCACTCCTTAGGAGGCATTGTCGCATCGGCCTACAGTGCAGCATTTGCTAATAAGGCACCTTATTGGGTGTTTATTGAGGCCGCGAGTCCATTGGTTGAATCTGCGGATAAGAGCAAAGCACGATTAGTTCGTAGTTTCGCTATGCATCGTAAAATGGCTCTTAGCGAACGTCAACAACCGTTGTATACCACCTCTGATAGCGCTATTACAGCGCGCCATCGTTTGACAGGGCTGGACAGGGTCTGGTGCCAATTATTGATTGAGCGCAATATGCAGCGAGTAAATGGGGGCGTGCAATGGCGCAGCGACCCAAGGTTAAAGCTAGACTCTCCAATGCGTTTAAACCTCGAACATGTGACGGGATTGATGCGCGATCATCAAGCCAATGTATTGCTGATAAGCGCCAATGAGGGTTACAAAATAGCGCCAGATATCGCAGAGCAAGTTAAAAGTTGGTATGGAAAATTGTCGCATGTGGCTCTTGATGGTGATCATCATCTGCATATGGGCAACAGTAAAATGGTCGCTGAGCAAATTAATGCATTTATTGCGTGATTTAGCTCGAGACAATGAATCGTAAAAGGATGATAAAATTGGGCTAGGATTTTTGCTCTAATTATGTGATGATGATCAAAATTAAAACGCCCGTATGATTTTTGGGCGTTACTTACAATATTTATAAGTCAGTGTTTAGTTTCCCGTTTTGGAAATGATTAGCGAACGGATGCGTTTGCAATAACTCTGCTTGGGGATTTAGGAGAGACTAGTGGAACAGCTTTGGACGAACAATTTACCCGACGATGTGCCATCCGTTATCGATGCAGAACAATACAGCTCATTGATCGATCTGTTTGAAAGCTCGGTAAGCAAATATGCTGATCAGCCTGCTTTTGTCAATATGGGTGCCATGCTGACTTACCGTAAACTTGAAGAGCGAAGCCGAGCATTTGCGGCGTATTTGCAAAACGAGCTTAAGTTGGAGAAGGGCGATCGTGTTGCGATTATGATGCCAAACCTGCTGCAATATCCCATTGCTCTGTTTGGTATTTTGCGTGCAGGCATGGTGGTCGTTAACGTTAATCCGCTGTATACCCCACGTGAACTTAAACATCAGCTAAATGATTCTGGTGCCAAGGCGATTGTCGTGGTGTCTAATTTTGCCCATACCCTAGAGCAAGTCGTTGATCAAACGTCTGTAGAAAGCGTGATATTAACCGGTCTTGGTGATCTGTTGAGTGCGCCAAAACGCACCTTAGTTAACTTCGTGGTGAAGTACATTAAGAAAATGGTGCCTAAGTATCACTTGCCTCATGCCCTATCGATGCGTCAATCATTGTCTAAAGGACGCCGTTTGCAATATGTTAAACCTACGGTGACCAAAGATGATATTGCCTTTTTGCAATACACTGGTGGTACGACAGGTGTATCAAAAGGTGCCATGCTAACGCACGGCAACATTGTTAGTAATTTATTACAGGCCGATGCGGCTTATTCGCCACTATTAGTCGATGGTAAAGAGTTTGTGGTGACGGCATTGCCGCTTTATCACATCTTTGCTTTGACGGTTAACTGTTTGCTGTTTTTGCACAAAGGTGCAAATAATCTATTGATTACTAATCCGCGTGATATTCCGGCGTTTGTATCAGAATTAAAGAAGCATCCTTTTACGGCATTAACCGGGGTAAACACCTTATTTAATGCGTTAGTGAATTCAGAGGAGTTTAAAGGGCTAAACTTTGACAACTTGAAGCTGTCAATTGGCGGTGGCATGGCTGTGCAGCGAGCGGTAGCGGATAAGTGGCAAGGGATCACTAAGACTAAACTATTAGAAGGTTATGGCTTAACTGAAGCCTCACCATTGGTGACATGCTGCCCTTATAACTTAGCGGGTTACAATGGGTCAATTGGCTTCCCTGTGGCCAATACCGATATGCAAGTTCGTGATGAGGAAGGGAATGTATTAGCCCAAGGGGAAACCGGAGAGCTGTTTGCCAAAGGGCCTCAAGTGATGAAAGGCTACTGGCAACGTCCTGAGGAAACGACGAAAGTCATTGACGCCAACGGTTACCTAGCAACTGGTGATATTGGCTATATGGATGAGAAAGGTTTCTTTTTTATCGTCGATCGTAAAAAAGATATGATTCTGGTCTCTGGATTTAATGTATTTCCAAATGAGGTCGAAGAGGTCGTAGCACTGCATCCTAAAGTGCTTGAAGTTGCCGCCGTTGGTGTGCCCCATGAAGCAAGCGGTGAGCTCGTAAAGATTTTTGTGGTCGCTTCTGATAAATCTTTAACCGAAGAGCAGCTTATTAAGCACTGTCGTCATCATTTGACGGGATATAAAATTCCTAAGCTGGTAGAATTTAGGGATGAGTTACCTAAAACCAACGTCGGTAAAATCTTAAGACGTGAGTTACGCGATGAGGCCAAATCTGCGTAATTATAATATTTAGGTTCCAAACGACCATTTGGTTATCTCAAAACCGGCTGATTAAGCCGGTTTTTTTATAGCTAAAAAAGAAGTGCTGGGGAGATAAGATTGTTAACGTTTCAATATATTGAAGATGATGCAAGTTTAGCGAAGCTTGTTGAGCAATATCGTCAGGCGAGTGTCTTAGTGTTAGATACTGAATTTGTACGGACTCGGACCTATTATGCACAATTAGGCTTAATTCAAGTCTACGATGGTCAGTCGTTAGCGTTAATCGATCCCGTTGCGATAAGTGATCTTAGTGGTTTTTGGGCGCTGCTTGAACGAGATGACATGGTCACTGTACTGCACTCCTGTAGTGAAGACTTAGAGGTATTAGCCCGCTATGGCCAATGCCAGCCCAAAGTGTTGTTTGATAGCCAGATTGCTGCAGCACTATGCGGCTTAGGCCATGGGCTAGGTTATGCAAAGTTGGTGGAACATTGCTTAGAGGTGTCACTGGATAAAGGCGAGTCTCGTACCGATTGGCTAAAGCGCCCACTGTCTGATGCACAGTTGCATTATGCGGCTAACGATGTTGAATATCTCTATCAACTCTATCCACAATTAGTTGATAAGCTCAATGCAACCGATCGCTTAGCATGGGTTTACGAAGAAGGAGAACGGATGACCCAAGGGCGGCTCGATGCCCCTGATGGTGAGACGGCTTATCTCAAAGTTAAAAATAGTTTCCAGTTGTCGCCTAAGCAGTTGGCCTACCTTAAAGTGTTGGCAAAATGGCGCTTAGACAAAGCATTAGAGAAAGATTTAGCGCTTGGTTTTGTTATTAAAGATCATGCCCTGATTGCGTTGGCGAAGAAACAGCCGAAAACCAGTGGCGATATCTTCAGAATGACCGAACTGACTGAGCAGGAAAAGCGTGTCCACGCTAAAGCCATTGTCGCTATTCTGGCTACGGCAGATCTGGATAATTTACCAAAAGCGATTGATGTGATCGCGTTAAAGCCAGGTTATAAGTCAGCGTTTAAGACGATTAAAACTGCGTTACAAGCCGTTGCAGAAGCGCAAGATGTCCCAATGGAGCTGATTGGTTCTAAGCGTCATATCCATGAGTTTTTGCAATGGATTTGGGACGACAAAGCTGGCGAAAAGCCACTTTTACTGAGCGGCTGGCGCAGTGAACTAGTGGAAACAATACTTATGTCTCTTGAACTCTAACAACAAAAAAGCCCTCTTATGAGGGCTTTTTAATTTTACAAACTGTCAGTTATTTCTCTGGCAACGTCACATTAAGCTCAAGTACTGAGAGTTTATCGTCATTTTGATCGAGTTGCACAGACACTTGGTCGGTGTCGATCTGCACATATTTACGGATCACCTCGATGATCTCTTGCTTCATTGCAGGAAAGTAATCGGGTGCATCACGCTCACCACGTTGGTGTGCCACGATGATCTGCAGCCGCTCTTTTGCTGTGACGGCCGTGGTGGGTGCTTTTTTTGTTTTAAAGTAATCGAGTAGAGACATAATTAGCTACCAAATATCCTTTTTAGGAATCCTTTTTTCTCTTCGTTGACGAAACGCATCTCAACCTCTTCACCAGTAAGACGTGCTACTGCATCGCTATAGGCTTTACCTGCATCACTTTCTTGATCTATGATCACTGGGATACCTGAGTTTGATGCTTTTAACACCGCTTGAGATTCTGGGATGACGCCCAGCAAGGGAATAGCCAAAATTTCCTCAACATCAGCGACGCTCAACATCTCACCTGTGGCAACACGAGCTGGGGAGTAGCGAGTCAGCAATAGGTATTCATTTACAGGCGCTAACCCCTCTTCTGCACGCTTAGACTTACTCTGTAACATGCCTAAGATTCTGTCTGAGTCACGCACTGAGCTGACTTCTGGGTTTGTGGTAACGATTGCAGTGTCGGCAAAGTAAAGTGCCATCATCGCACCGGTCTCAATACCTGCAGGCGAGTCACAGATAATGTACTCGAAATCTTTACCTAAATTCTCTAGGACGCGTCCGACACCTTCTTTGGTTAACGCATCTTTATCGCGAGTTTGCGATGCAGGCAGTACAAAAAGGTTTGGGGTACGTTTATCTTTAATTAGCGCCTGGTTGAGATTCGCTTCACCATTAATGACGTTGACAAAATCGTAAACCACACGGCGTTCACAGCCCATAATCAGGTCGAGATTACGTAATCCGATATCAAAATCGACAACGACGGTTTTATGCCCTTTTAATGCCAGCCCAGTTGCGATTGCCGCGCTTGAAGTGGTTTTACCCACTCCACCTTTACCTGAGGTGACAACAATAATTTGTGCCATTTATAATATATCCTTTTGTTTTTATAGCGATAATGTTTCGGCGGTGAGCGCGTCACCCGCTAATCGAATACAACCGCTTTTACTCGTGGCGTGAGCCTGAAGATTTTCGGTTAACCAATATTGTCCCGCAATGGAGACAAGTTCGGCATCTAATGATTGCGCGATAATTACGGCGTTTTTATCACCATTGGCTCCCGCCATCGCTTTACCTCTTAGATTACCGTATATGTGTATGCTGCCGTCAGCAATCACTTCGGCACCGTTCCCTACGGCACCAACAATGATCAGGTCACCATTTTGCGCATAGATCTGTTGGCCTGAACGAACATTCTGTCTAACGATTTTAGTGGTTTTTGGCAATTGGGGCTGAGTTTCACTCTGCTTCCCCGATTTGATGATGGCTAAGCCTAGCGCTTTTGCTTGCTTGATCAACGCTGTTGGTGCACTTGTCACGCCAACAATAACCAGTTGGCGGGAAATCAGTAAATCTTTTAGCCCAGCAAGGTTATAGTTTGCATCTGTGATGGCGCCAAGATTGACCACGAGCGGAGCGCCAATAAAAAACTGTGGGGCAATGGCCAGCTTACTATCGAGCTCATTGGCTACCGCTGCTAAATCAGTATGATTGATATGGATCACTGACAGCGTAAAAGAGGAGCCTTTTAATTCGAGGCTAGGTTTCTGCATTCCTAAATTTGCTCTTTATAAATTAAACCGACTAAAGCCAGTTCGTTATTATTATAATCCCAATGGCCCATGTTATAGTGTGCCGTATTAGCTGGCAAGTTGAATAAACTGGAAATTTACCTCGATATGATCTGTGCTGTATATAAGAGTCGATTAAAAGCGGATAGCTACCTTTTTGTAGAAAAACGCAATGATTTTGAGCGAGTGCCTGAGGCGTTGATGGCGATGTTTGGCGCACCGCAATTGGTGATGATGTTGCCTTTAGATAAACGTCAGCATCTTGGTTTAGCGGATATAAACAAAGTTAAAGTTGAACTAGAGCAGAAGGGGTATTATCTTCAATTACCTCCACCTCCTATTAATCTACTCGAAGAATACAAAAAAGAGATAGGTTATAGTAGAGACTAGTTGGCAATTAGGATAGTGCATGTTTTTAAGAATCGTAATACTGACATCGTTAATCATTAGTACTAGTTTAACGACGACCCAGGCGCAGGAGCGTCAGAGTTTTGATGACTACCTCAACGAGCTAAAAGCGCAAGCGCTGCAAGAGGGGGTGGCACAGGCGACTATCGATCAGCTATTTCCTCAAATTAAATTGTTTAAAAAAGCGGTGGTCAATCAAGATGAAGCATCATCGCCGCAAACCCTCGAACAATATCTTCCCAATGCGGTCTCTGAGTCATTGGTTGCGAACGCTCGACAGCTGTATGCGGGCCACAAAGCTCAGTTTGATAAGTTAGGTAAACAATATGGGGTACAACCTCGTTTTGTGATCGCGTTTTGGGGCATAGTTTCTCAGCTCGGAGCGGATGTTGGCGATTATCCTGTATTAAGTGTGACCGCTTCTCATGCTTACCGAGACGATGATGCTGCGTCAAATCTATCTCAGTTTTTTGAGGCATTAGCGTTAATAGAGTCCCGTGGGCTCAAGTATCATAACTTACTTAGCACTTGGTCAGGTCGTATGGGCTTTGCTCATTTTACAGTGAGTGAGTTTGCAAAGCATGCAATTGATGGTAATGGCGACAGTGCTATCGATATTTGGACCAACCTTGATGATGCATTTGCCTCAACGGCAACCTTGCTTAAAAAAGCGGGATGGAACGATCAGGCAACTTGGGGGCGACAAGTTCAAGTCCCAGCTGACATAGATAACAACCTGATTGGCATTGAGACTAAGCGAACGTTCGCTCAGTGGCAGGAAAGCGGCGTGACTCGCTTCGATGGCTCAGCCTTACCGAATGTACCTGGTATGCAAATGTCACTTATCATGCCTGAGGGGATTAGTAGCCGAAAATATTTGGTGTATGACAATTATAGGGCGCTATTGAGCTATAACCCCTCGGACTATTTTGCATTGTCAGTCACCTATCTCTCCGAGCGGATAAAGTATCCGGCCATTAAATAGTGTACACTAGCCTGCGTTTGCAGGCTTTTTTATAGAATCGAGAATCATGTCGTTTTGGAAAGAAAAAACATTAGCCCAATTGACGAGCGAAGAGTGGGAGTCGCTGTGCGATGGGTGTGGTAAATGTTGTTTAAACAAGGTTATCGATGACGAGACCGAAGAACTCTACTACACCAATGCCGCGTGTAAGCTATTAGATCCCATTCAGTGCCAATGTCAGCAGTATGAGGAACGTTTTACCTTGGTGCCAGGCTGCACTAAGGTAACGCTTGATAATATTGCATCCTTAACCTGGTTGCCTGATAGTTGTGCTTATCGACGTATATACCACGGGCGAGACCTACCAAGTTGGCATCCTTTACTTGCCGGTGACAAACAGCAGATGCATGCCAAAGGGATGTCTACTCAGAATAAGATAGTGAATGAGACCAAAGTTAAATACTTAGAAGATCATATTGTGTTGTGGCCGCTTAAAGATTGCGACTAACAAGGTCTTGAACATTGGAAACAAAAAACGCCCAGTTGGGCGTTTTTTGTTGAGAGTTATCTGCTCATGTCATAGCATTTGTTTAACTCTTTTTGCCTTTGTGACCGATAAAGCAGGCAGAATAAATAAAGCTAGGGCGAGCAGGTAACCGGTAAAGGCGACCACCATCCATTGTCCCATCGTGACACCGAACATCTCCCAAGGTACATCACTGCACATACCTGTCGGCATGAATACCGATGGCAGCCACTCGTGTAGTGGCATCCAGCTAGGGAATTCTGGCAGGAAAGAGCAAGTGGAGAATGGTGATGGATTGGTTTGCATCTCCACCAATTCAAGCGCTATCTGTAGTCCCCATGAGGCGCTAATACCCCATAACAAAATACCTGCAAACCTAAATAAGCGATTAGCATACCCCAGCATGCCGATAAGGCCCGCTCCTAATATACCCATTACAGCAACACGCTGGTAGATACACATGACACAAGGGTCTAACTTCATGACGTATTGAAAGAAAAGGGCACACAGCTCTAACGTCAATGCACTGGCAAACAGGATAAGCCAGGCTAGGCGAGATTGTGCGAATCGGGTTAATGCGCTCAAAAAGATTCTCCTATAAAAAAACGCCTCTAACTACTAGAGGCGTTTTTAAGACTTTACGAAACTACAATAGTTCAGTCAATCAACAAATTAATGACCCGATGCGGCAGCACCAGCAGCTTCCGCTGCAGAGTGGTGGATTAACATATGAGAGTCATAGAAATACTGTGTCATGTCACTCAAGAAGCCAGTCTCAATGGTCAGAACACCAACGATGGATAACACGATAGTGTATGGCAATGCCATCCATACCATACGCCCATAAGATAGCCTAATTAATGGTGCTATAGCCGAGGTGAGTAAGAATAGGAATGCCGCTTGTCCGTTTGGCGTGGCGACTGAGGGTAGGTTAGTACCAGTGTTAATCGCAACGGCAAGTAAGTCGAACTGATCGCGAGTGATCTGACCATCTAACAGTGCTGCTTTCACTTCATTAATGTAGACCGTACCAACAAATACGTTGTCACTAACCATAGATAACAAGCCGTTAGCAATATAGAAAATCACTAACTGTGTATTACCTTCATAGCTCAATGCCCACTGAATGACTGGTGCAAAAAGCTGCTGATCAATAATCACGCCTACAATGGCAAAGAAAACGGCCAACAGAGCCGTGAACGGCAGGGCTTCTTCAAATGCTTTACCTAAGGCGTGTTCATTGGTGACACCATTGAAAGCTGTAGTAATAATGATCACCGATAGACCAATAAGACCCACAGATGCCAAATGGAACGCGAGTCCGACGATTAACCAAACACCGACTAGCGCTTGAATTAACAGCTTCATCTTATCGTGCTTGGTGCGGCGTACATCTTCATATGACGCATAATCAGATAAAATCTTATGTACCGCTTCTGGTAGTTGACGACCATAGCCAAAGACTTTGAATTTTTCTACCAAGAAGCAGGTGGCTACGCCGGCAAAAAATACAGGTATGGTTACTGGGCCCATACGCAGCGCAAATTCAGCAAATTGCCAGTTGGCTTGGGCGGCAATAATCAAGTTTTGTGGTTCACCGACCATGGTACAAACACCACCCAGTGCAGTACCGACACCAGCGTGCATTAATAGGTTACGCAAAAAACCACGAAATGCTTCTAGCTCATCTTCACAAAGAGAGTGTCCTTCACCATGTGAGTCTGAGGTGTGGTCGTGATCATCTGAAAAGTTCTTTCCTGATGCAACTTTATGATAAATAGAGTAAAAACCAACCGCTACTGCAATGATAACTGCAATTACGGTTAGCGCATCGAGGAAAGCAGATAGGAACGCAGATGCGACACAGAACATCAAGGACACAACCACTTTCGAGCGTATCTTGGTGATCATCTTAGTGAAGACAAACAGCAATAGCTGTTTCATGAAGTAGATACCTGCCACCATAAAGATCAGCAGTAGTAAAACTTCTAAGTTGGCTTCAATCTCATGTAATACTTGGCTGGGCGATGTCATCCCAATAAATACAGCCTCAATGGCGAGCAAGCCACCAGGTTGTAGCGGGTAGCATTTTAATGCCATAGCTAAGGTAAAAATGAATTCAATAACCAACAACCATCCTGCTACAAATGGGTCAATATAGAAAACAATTGGGTTGATCACTAGAAATGTTAAAATTGCGATTTTGAACCACTTAGGAGAATTTCCTAAGAAGTTATCAATAAACGCCTGACTCATGGTCACAGGCATGGCACCCTCTCAAATGTATAATTATTTTTTGATAGAAAGTTAACGAACAGTTCGCTGTTTGGTTCAGTGTAGCTTAATGATTCAATTAATTTAATACCTTTGTGTGATCTAATGTATAAAAACTGATGTTTACTGCAACATCTGTGTCATAGATATTGATGTTGCGCTCATTTTTAACCGTATTGCGATCCTAATCTTTGATCTAAACGAGGAATGTAACAGATTAGGTTTCCATTTTTCGTCGCTCTGGTATGATCAGTGCACAACATAACTCTCATTAATTTGGAATAGTGGCCTGATGACAACTGTCCCCCAAGCACCTTCTAAGCCCAAAGACAAAGATATTATTGAAGCAAAAGGCCCAGCGAGCTTTGCTGAGAAGTACATTGTGCGTTCAATTTGGGAGGGGAAATTTCCACCCGGCTCAATCTTACCTGCAGAGCGTGAACTCTCTGAGCTTATCGGTGTGACACGTACCACTCTTCGTGAAGTTTTGCAGCGTCTTGCGCGTGATGGTTGGCTCACTATTCAACATGGTAAACCAACTAGGGTTAACGATATTTGGGAAACCTCTGGTCTCAATGTATTAGAAACCATTGCAGATCTTAATCCTGCAGGTGAACCAGTTTTATTGGAGCAACTTCTCTCTGCACGAACCAATATCAGCGCCATCTATTTTAAGGGGGCGGTTCGCTATAACCCCGATAAAGTGCTTGAAGCGCTTTCGCAGTTAGCCAGTTTAAAAGATGATGCCAAAGCTTATATTGAATTTGACTATCAGCTACACCACACATTGGCTTTCCATTCAGGTAACCCACTGTATGTACTGATTTTAAATGGTTTCAAAGGCTTATATAGCCGCGTGGGTGAAGAGTATTTCGCTATCGATAAGGCTAGGGAGCTTGCACTCGATTTTTATCAAGCGCTAGAAGCACTGGCTAAAACCCAGAATCATAACGATGTACCGGTATTAATGCGCAGTTATGGCATTAACAGCGGTAAAGTTTGGCAGCGTTATAAAGCTAATTTAATGCAAACAGCCGAAAGCGTGTAATAGCTATGATGGTAAAAAAGCCGCTTAATTAAGCGGCTTTTTTGTGGATGAGAGTTAATCAATATCGAAGCTATAATAGATATCTAAAGTTTGTTCCACTGTACCTGAAACACTTTCTAAATAGAGTTGTGACATCAAGTAGTAGCGAACTGTCATCTCATACCCTGGATTGAATACGCCGACACCATATTTCACCATGAGGTTTTCACCTATAAACCCACTGATGGCGACTTTACCATCATCATTTGCATCTAACTGGACGTTTGAAATACCAAATTTTTCAATTATCCCAGTGGCAGAATTACTCAAGTTATTGACAGTCCCGCCACCTAATTGATTGCCCAAAGTTAACGCTGCACCCATCATCAATGCGCTATTTTGATCTTCACTGTTACTATTAAAGCCAGTACCTTTAATAATATAGGAGAGGATCTCTGCTTGTTCTTTAGTGGGTGAAGAGAAAAGGCTCACTACAGGTTTTAGTGGGGTGCCAGTAACCCTGACTCCGGCAATAACATCATCTTCCTTGATCTCTCTGGTGGCTTCGATATTAAGGTTAGGTACCTCCATTGGTCCGATAAACTGAACTTCACCTGCTTTGATATCGAGTGTTTGCCCCATAAACTTATAGGTACCGTTGACAACCTTTATATCGCCATAGAGCAGCGGCGGTTTTAACGCTTCTTGGCGCAGATTTAATGTACCTTGCAGCAATCCTTTAAGGCCCATGCCATCAATGGTTAATTTGTCGCCAACGTTAATGATTAAATTGCTGGTGATGGCGGTTGGATGACGGGCTAACTCTTCACTGGCAATACTGTCCTTAAAGACTACATCGCTGGATTCAGCTACACCTCCTTCTGGTAACTGCACGATATTGATACTGCCTGAAGGTATATCGATTTGGCCGCTAATATTGACCCTGTTAGGGCCGAATTTTACCGCCACTGACGGTGACACATCTAAAATTGCCATTGGTGGCTGAATGATAGCGAGTTGTTTACCATCTATTTCAATCAGCCCGTTTAATTCATCATTTTGCCAATCTAAAAAGCCGCCAATCGCTGCTTTGCCTTGACCCATAATCCAGTTACCCGAGATTTCTGCCTTTTGGCCTGACAATGCCACCGTAGCGTTGATTTGGTCGAGCAGTGTGGGGTTAGCGGCGGCAAGTAGTTGTCCATCCTTGAGTGTGATTGCACCTGTGATATCAGGATCTGCCAATGAACCAGATAAGGCTAATTCGCTGGAAATCATGCCCTGTATGTTTTCCAGTTGCGGGATAAAATCAGACAGTGAATGGAGGTTGATGTTAGCGGCATCGATATTGCCAGCCAAGTGGTGCTCAGGTGTCACACCAATGGTTATTTTGCTGGATACGCTAGCAAACCGTTCGGATTCAAACTGAGTGTCGATGGCCAATTGTTCTTCATCTAACTGGGCATCTAGGTTTAGGTAGTTATATTTTGCGACAACAAGCTGTTTGGTGGTTTTGAGTGACACTGTTCCTTGTTCTAAAGCAAGATTGAGCTTAGCTTGTGGTTTTTTGCCTTGCTGCCATTTAAAAGATGACTTTAACAATGCTGATCCCTGCCAAACGGTATCTTGGGGCAGCAAGGGTGTTAAAAGTGTACCAATATTGCCGTTGAACGCCATTTCAGTGCTGCCATTTTCGCTTAATTCGATAGCGTCTTGTAGGCATAAATTGCCTTGTTGGTGTTGCCAACAAAATGGCGAAATTGCACCGGATAGCTTTTTATTATCCCACACAATATCAATAGGTTGTTCCAGTTGCCAAGGCCCAAGAATTGAATCGAGATTTAGTCGGCTAATGTTAGCATTTAACAATTGCTTTTTTTCATCAAAAGTTGATCGAATTGACGTGACCAAGTGCAGATCACCAAAGGTTTGCAACCCCAGTTTTTGATTATTTAAATCGCCTTTTACCCCCAAGGTCATGGAGGACAAGGAGAGATCATTTAACGCCATATTCGACGACTTCAGTGATAGGGCAAATTGATGCTCATCCATTGGACGATAAAACCCTTTCAAGGTTGCTTTTTCTACCGCGATATCGGCAAACAATAGTTCGATTGTTTCAGCATTAATAGATACTTCAGGATGCTCATTTTCTCCAGAGATATTGATTTTGGCATCAATGGCACCGGTGGCATTAGGTAACCAAAAGCTCAGTGCCGGAACGGTGAGTTGACCATTGAGTGCCCACTGCTCGGTGACGCTGCCGCTGACCGCGAGGCGAGACTCTAAGGCATCGACAATCAAGTTATCTGCATCAAGGTGCCATTGATTGTCTAAACGTATTCCTCCCTTTACCGTTAAGGGGTATTGATCAATTGATCCGGTCAAATTGGCCTGTTGTAATCCTATCCGCCAGGTTTTCTTGTCAATTAGGCCATCAGTTTTCAGGTGACCACTTATCAATGTCGTAGGCAGCGGTTCCTCTAATGGGAGTGATAGTGGCTCGAGATTTAGCTTGTCAGTATCGACAATTGCGTTCCAGGCGATGGCGTCACCAAAATCAAATGTTCCGCTGACTTTTGCGTCGCCCATGTCACTATTGATAGCCAGTTTAGCGATTTGTAGTCTATGATCTTGGTGCTCCAGCTGGGTGTCGAGGGTAAGCCAGGGATGAAAGGGCGTCTTTAGTTCTGCTTGCAATGATGCATGCTGCTGCTTAAGGGACCCATTACTATCCAACACAAGTTGTTTGGCTAAATACTCGGGACTATCCAATGGCCAACTAAGCTGTTTACTGGTTAAGTTAAGCTGATAGGGTAAGCTGGCATCGGATAAATTAATGTTGCCAAGTAAGGTGAAGTCACTCTGGCCTTTACCTATGGCGTCTAGGTGTAATTGATTAAAGTCGCCGTTAAGGGTTAGTGCAAGCTGCTGGGCTGATAACCCTGGTATCTCATTAATTTTATTAACGTCTGCATCAGCGTGAATAGTCATTGGATAATGGTTATTGAGACTGATATTACCATCAAGTTTAACATCGCCGTATTCGTGGCTAACCGATAAGCTGTCAACGGTTACTAAGTAACCCACATAACTGCCTTGTAGGCTGATGGATACAAACGTATCTTGGCGCGTCCCAAGATGCAGTTGGCTATCTGCTAACCGAGCATCATCGATGAATATAGGCATAGGAATGGCTACCTGTGGCATGGTTGCCAGAGGCCATTCGGTATCAAGTTCTGAGGGATTTTGCTCGGGCGTTGCCTTGTCTGTTGCCAATGGTATCGACACGAACAGGCCATTACTCTTTAACTGGTTAACCCGCAACCCCGTTTCTAACCAACTGGCAGTGCCCTTTATATGTGCGGCATTGAACTGCATCTCATTAACGCGCACTTGGATATTCTTAAGTTGAGTTTGTGTCAGCACAATGCCAAAGGGAAGGGTTAAAGTCTCATTCGTGTCTGGCCCATTACTTGGTATACCTTGGTTGATTTCGCTCTCATTGCCGTTATCTTTGCTTTCAGCAGTGGCGTTATTAGCTTGGGTACCAATGAGGTCAGTGTCGATGTTGACGATGACTTTATTTGCATTTAACGCATTCACACACAGCTGTTTTTGAATCAAGCACAGCGGTTGCCAGCTGATCGCTAACCCTTCAACTTCAACGTCAATCCCAGACATATGCCAGTGCCCATAAGCAAGTTCTAGTTGTTTATTTAAACGACCTGACTGATAGGTGACTGACAGATTGGGGACAAAGGTGTCTGCGAGCATTACCGCTACTTGAGTACCAAAAGGTGTGCCCAGCATTAAGGCAATAAGGATCAATAGTAGTAACGGCAGATAAAGGATGACGCGAAGCGTATTTTTTATCCATGTTGTCAAACGAGGATACCAAGGCTTGGTCGCTTTGGCCGTTGGTGTCAGCTCGTCATGGGGAGTTGGCATCGGCTGTTGACTCATAGCTCTGCCCCCATGGTGAGGTGGATGCGCCAAGAGCGATCAACAGTCTCTGTCTCTTTGAGTCCAACACCGAGATCGAGCTTAATTGGACCGATTGGCGATATCCAATGAATACCGCCACCAACAGCTACAATAGGTTCAATTTGGTTAACATCAAATGCATTACCCGCATCAACAAAGGTGGCTACACGCCAAGTTGGCGTAACATAGTATTGATACTCCAAACTACCGACCATTAGATAGCGTCCACCGACCACCATACGAGCGAGCTGTTCTTCGCTATTGGTGTAATCGATATAGGGGCCAAGCTCTTGGTAGCTATAACCACGAATGCTTTGGTCACCGCCCGCAAAATAACGTAGTGAGGGGGGAATATTGGCGAGATCTGATTCTGCGGCAATATTGGCGGCAAGGTCGAGTCGTGACACTATGCGGTGCTTTTCAAAAAAGGTATCAATCCACTTAAACTTTGCTTGTAATCGAGTCAATCGAATATCTGAGCCTAAGTTAGGATCGGCATATTCCAGTGAGTAATGTTGGAAAAAACCTGATTTAGGGTCGAGAGAGTTGTCACCGCGATGGGTTTTAGAAAGGCTACTACCAAGGAGCACCATCTGCGTATTGTAGTCAACGTCTCGCTGCGTGTAGGCTTCTTTTATGCCGTCAATGGAGTAGGTAAACAACCAATTATTATCGAAGCGCTTTTGACGGACCACCCCCGCGGTGGCTTTGGTTGACTCAAGTTCGCCCGTGTTAACGTAATCGCGTTTGTTTGGGTCATACACCTGGGTGACACCATATTTATCTCGTAAGATACCCACACGAAGCTTTAACTGATCATCTAATGGGTGAGTCAATGGAATGGTATAGGTTGTCAAAAACTTAGGCCGATCTGGCGACCATTCAAGGCTGGTTTCTTGCGAGTGCCCATATTGATTCACTTGTGGTGTGCGCCACGTTAGTCGCAGCCTAGGCTCAATTCCGCTGTTAGAGCTGTTGCCTATTTCGGCACCTACGCCTATCTCAAATGAGTGGCTAGGGCGGTCAGTTACGCCCACTTTAATCGGAACTGCTTGCCCCTCAATTTTGTCAAGTTGGGGTAGCACCTTGATATTGGTAAAGTAACCCGTATTGATTAGCTCGCGATTAAGGTCGCCCAGCTTTTTGGTGCTGTAAGTGGTACGTGGCTCAAATGGGATCAGCTGATCGAGAAATCCATCGACTAAGCTATCTCCCTCAAACGTCACTTGGCCTATGTGGTAACGAGGGCCGGAGTCATAATGGAGTGTGATTTGCGCCGTGTTGAGATCGCGGTTGATGACGATACTATTGGCACTGTACTTACCATCAAAATAGCCTCGTGCAAGAGCAATTGTCAGCAGCTGAGTTTTAATCTCTTCGTAAACGCCGTGATTAAGTATGTCTCCGGGTTTGACGTTGAGCCCTAAAAGCCACCGATTGACCACCGCATCTTGTAGGATCTCACCACTGAGTTGGATATCAACCCATTGCAGCTTCGTAGGCTCTCCAGGTTTGACTGTAATAGAAAGTGTCCAGACGCCTTTTTCTGGGCTACTGAGTTGTTGATTAACATTGGCGTGATAGTAGCCTAAAGAGTGCAATGCCGCATTGATGTTATCTTCAGCATTAAACACAAAAGCGCGACGCTGTACATCAGAGGTTGGCAGCGTGCCTAAGTGGGCATTGATATTACGCGCCAACGCGTTATTGGCGCCGGCAACTTCAACATTTAACCAGTCGTTTGCAGCAGCTGAATATGCGACTAAAGCTAGGCTAAATATCAAACTCTGCATTGCCAACTTTGGTGCGGAAAATAATCGCAAGTAAAAGCTCTATCTATTTGAAAGTTTTATTATCCTTTATTGTCGCAGATTATTGGCCCCAAGCAAGATGAGGATTGTAATTATTGGCGATTATAGGTACAAAGAAGCCATCTATAAGGCAACCTGCGATAATAATAACGATGAAGAAAACTAACTACCTTGCTTTGATCTCACTATTGAGTAGCCTGGCCGCTCCCAGTGTCGTCGCGGCAGAACAGCCTTTTTCTATCGCGATCCATGGTGGTGCTGGCACCATTTCTAAGGCTAAGTTAACGTTAGAACAGCAGAACGCCTATCGTGCAAAACTGACTCAAGCGATTGATGCAGGATATAAGGTATTAGAAAAAGGCGGCGATAGCCTTAGTGCTGTGACAGCAGCCATCAACATATTAGAAAATAGCCCACTGTTTAATGCTGGGCTGGGTGCTGTGTATACGTTTGATGGTGCACATGAGATGGACGCGTCCATTATGGATGGAAACTCCATGAATGCCGGCGCAGTTGCTGGGGTTAAGCACATTAAAAACCCCATCGATTTGGCTCGGGCAGTGATGGACAAGTCTCCGCACGTGATGTTGTCTGGTGGCGGTGCAGAAGAGTTTGCATTAACACAAAATTTTAGTTTAGTGCCTGTCACTCATTTCGATACCGATAGTCGCTATCAACAGTTGCTAGACGCTAAAGCTAAAATTAAGGCTGCGGAGCAGGGCGACACAGCGGGCCTCGAGCAACAGGCGAGTCTCAACTATATGGATTTAGACTATAAATTTGGCACCGTAGGTGCGGTGGCGTTAGATAAACACGGCAACCTCGCCGCGGGTACCTCCACTGGTGGAATGACGGCAAAGCGCTTTGGACGGATCGGTGATTCTCCCGTCATTGGTGCAGGTACTTATGCAGAGAATGGTGTTTGCGCTGTATCGGCAACGGGACACGGAGAGTACTTTATCCGTTACCATGTTGCAGGTGACATCTGTGCTAAAGTTAAGTATCAACAAAAGTCGATTGTTCAAGCGGCCGATGAAGTGATTAATCAACGGCTTATCACTGCAGGTGGCACTGGTGGTGTTATCGCAATCGATCAACGTGGCAATATTGCTACCCCCTTCAATACTGAAGGAATGTATCGCGCGACACGCAAGAGTGGCGAAGAAGCTCAAGTGATGATTTGGCAAGATAATTAATTGGTTTTTCCCAATTAATGTTTGATGTTTTTTTTGGGGAACTTTCCCCACCCTAAAGGGCTTATTCTCTATGTTAGTACCCAAAATACCTAAAGATGAAAGCACTCGGCTTGCCACCCTTAATGCTTTACAGGTTCTTGATACCTCACCGGAAGAACGTTTTGATCGCGTAACGCGTCTCGCAAGGCGCTTATTCGGGGTTAATATTGCGCTAGTGAGCTTGGTCGATGAAAACCGACAGTGGTTTAAGTCTGCCATGGGGCTAGATGCGAAAGAGACACCCAGAGATATCTCTTTTTGTGGCCATGCAATATTGGGCGATGAGCTGTTTTATATTCAAGACACCTTATTGGATGAACGTTTCGCTGATAATCCGCTTGTCACCAGGGCACCGCATATCCGTTTTTATGCTGGACAACCTTTACGGGCCGCAAATGGACAGAAAATCGGTACCTTGTGCATTATTCATGACGAGCCTAAAACCCTGACCCACGAGGATATGGAGACCTTGGTTGATCTTTCGAGCATGGTGGAGCATGAGTTGGCTGCAATTTCGTTGGCAACCCTTGATGAATTGACAGGTATAACCAATCGACGTGGTTTTTGTATTTTGGCTGACAAAGCGTTGACCATGAGCCGCCGAAGGGGGCTATGCAGTAGTCTAGTTTTTATCGATCTTGATAGTTTTAAACCTATAAATGATCAATATGGTCATCAGGTGGGTGATGAGGCATTACGTCTATTTTCGCAGCAGATGGTTGATACATTTAGAGATTCTGATATTTTGGGCAGAGTTGGCGGCGACGAATTTATCGTCCTGCTTAGTGACAGCACAATGCGCTCAGCGATAGAGGCGATTGATCGTTTTAACCTAGATTTGAACAAAAGCCTACAACGAGAAAAAGCACCTTATCAATTAAATTTTTCCTATGGTGTTATGGAGATCCCAGCAGATAGTGATATCGCTTTAGATACTGCCATTGAAGAAGCCGATCAGCGCATGTACCTGCAAAAGTACGGTAAAAAAGTTAACCATAATTCAAGCAGGACTAAAGGCCAACCGGGCCTTGATTAGTTTAGCCTAGAAGCAATTGGCCAAATATAAAGCCAAGCAAGACTGAGGTGCTGATAGTTACCACGCCTGGGATGAAAAAGGGATGATTAAACACCCACTTTCCTATACGTGTTGACCCCGTGTCATCCATCTCTACTGCGGCTAAGAGCGTTGGATAGGTCGGTAGTACGAACAAGGCACTTACGGCTGCAAACGACGCAATTGCAGTGAGTGGTGCAACACCGATAGCTAATGCAGCAGGCATTAATGCAGTGGTGGTTGCACCTTGAGAATAGAGTAACATTGAGGCAAAAAAGAGTACCACTGCTAGCAGCCAAGGAAAGCGACCGAGTAGTTCCGATGACACTGCTTTAATCTCTTCAATATGACCCGCCACAAAAGTATCACCTAACCATGCGACACCCAGAACACAGATACAAGCGCTCATGCCCGATTTGAATGTGGCTGCATCAGGGATCTTGCTTGCATCAATTTTGGTTAGGGTGACGATAGCGGTGGCGGCAGTCAGCATAAAGACCATAATGGCGTCATTACGGCTCAAGCTTGGATGGGTAATTAATGCTACTGAGTCGGAAATGAGTGTAGCGTAAACCACCACACTAATAATCGCGACAACAAAGATTGCGGTGGCCAGTTTCGCAGAGGGTAGGATGTGACGACTCGTGACCGCATTCGTTGTGACTAACCCTTGGGCGAGACGTTGTTGATAAACCGGGTCTTCTTTAAGTTCACAGCCGATAAAATTGGCGACAAAGGCACCGGCCATACAAGCCATAAATGTTGATGGTATGGCGATAGACAGCAGTGTTAGGTAACTCACGCCATTATTTTCCAAAATACCAGAAAAGAACACGACTGCCGCAGATATAGGCGATGCCGTAATGGCGACCTGGGAGGCGACCACAGAGATTGAGAGAGGACGGGACGGCCTAACACCTTGCTCTTTTGCCACTTCGGCAATAACCGGCAAGGTAGAAAAAGCTGTGTGTCCCGTACCAGCAAGCAGTGTCATCAAATAGGTGACCATAGGGGCATAAAAGGTGATCTGCTTAGGGTTCTTGCGTAAAAAATTCTCTGCTAACTTTACAAGCCAATCAAGGCCGCCAGCGACTTGCAATGCCGAAATAGCAGCAATAACCGACATGATAATCAGGATCACGTCGACAGGAATGTGTCCCGTATCGACGCCCAGAAATAGTGACAGAACCAGTACGCCAGCGCCGCCAGCTAACCCTATACCAATGCCACCCATTCGAGCGCCGAGATAGATAAAGGCAAGTACAATAAAGAGTTCGATAGCAATCATTAGCACTCCGGTGCAAAGTAAAAGGGAGTCGCATTTAACAGGGAGGGCGAGTAGTAGATGTTGCCTATGCGCGATAACGTCATTTTACCGGTTTTGTCTTTACTGTAGCGCTTACTAATTCATTTTATCTGCAAGCTGTGAACTGACTCACTGCGTGGCGTTGAGGGATTGGTGGTTGTGCACAAAAAAGTTTTAATTGCTATCTGGCCAGTAGTTTTTCTATTATGGATTGATGGCTGATTAAGCGAGGAAGATGTGGCGAAGTTTGATGTATTTGGTACCACAATGATTATAACGCGCCGTGATCGGGGATGGATGTTAGCGATTGAGTCAGGATTAGGTATGCGCCGTCCTGTGACTGATGTCGTGATCGCCCATTTGCTTGTTGAGGCTGAGTTGGCTCAATATTTGGCCGATATTTACCATGAATCGGCAAGTATTCAACATCCAGACGTGATAAAGCTCGCTTAGCGGCAAGCAACAACGCTATTTCCAAGGATAAGGGATGATAAATAAACAACGCTCGGACGTTTGGCACTGGTTTAGCCACGGTCACATTAGCCCAAACGATTTCAAAGCCGCGATGTCAGTGGCATCGCCACACCCAAGTATTCAGCAATGGCGTAAGCTAATCGGTTATTTATTACTTTATCTTGGCGTACTATTGCTGAGCGCTGGGGTGATTTTTTTTATGGCGTTTAACTGGAACGCCTTAACTAACTTGACCAAATTTGCCTTGGTTGAATCGCTATTGTTACTGTTTATTGTTGGCTTCTATCTGTTCAATCGACAACAGCGAAAGCAAACGACACCAAAGCGTGTGGAAAACCATTATGGCTGGACACTGGCTAACGCAATGTTATTGGGTGCCAGTATCATGGTGGGAGCATTATTGGCGTTAGTGGGACAGACCTATCAAACTGGCGCCGATCCCTGGCAGTTGTTTGCTACGTGGGCGTTACTGATTTTACCTTTTGCCATCATCGCAGGGTTTGACCTGTTATGGTTACTCGTCCTTGTGTTACTCAATGTTAGCTTAGTGCTCTATTTCCGTACTTTCTCCGGCATGTTTAGTTTTATATTTGAAGATATCGAGCAAATCGCTGTGTTTGCTTGGTGTAATTTAATGATGCATGGCGTATTTACTGCGTTGAGGCGGGTTAAATGGGCAGGTCGGTCACATTTTTGCAGTCCGAGTGTCGAAACAACGGCACTATTTGTCTCGGTATTTGGTTTAACGTGGATGATGATTTGGGTTGTTTTTGAGTTCAAATTTAATCTTAGGTTTGCTTGCTTGGGCCTGTTTTATCTACTGACTATGGCGGGCGTGTTTGGCTGGTATCGTTACCGCTTGCCCACCTTATATCCACTGACGTTGGTGTTGACCAGCCTTAGTGCTGTGATAATTGGTTTATTATCCAGAGGGTTATTAGATTCAAACGATCCCGTCGGTGGCTTTTTTATGCTAGCGATGGTGGTCGTGGGGTTAACCAGCGGCTGTTTAATTTGGCTAAAGCAATTGCAGAAACTGTTCATTGAGATGGCCTGTGTTGACACTGAGGTAACCCGCCATGAGCCATAATATCACCCAGCGCAAATTATGGCAGAGCTTGTCAAATCAAGGGCTACTCAATGGCGACACGTTACCCGAAACAGAGTTGTCGGTACCTTGGTATATCATTGGGGCGCAAATGCTTGGCGGCTGGATAGCGGCACTTTTTCTATTGGCCTTTGTGCTGGCGAGTGCTTCATCTGTTGCCGACATCACTGAGTCGTTTATTAGCCTTGGGACGTTGTTGTGTTTAGGGTGTTTAGTTTATTACCGTATTGGCGCTAATCGTCAAGAGTTTGTATTACAGATGGTGTTTGCCTTCAGCCTTTGTGGCCAACTGATGCTGCTTTGGGGGATATATGAGCGTTTAAATGCCTTTGATGATACGCTGATCGCCTTAATCTATCTGTTAGTGTTTGCCCTACACTGGCTGGTGATTCCTCATAAGATTAATCAATTTGTAGCGGCACTATGCATGGTGCCTAGTCTGTTAGCCATTTTAGTCATTAATCAGTGGACGGTGCTAGTACTGCCACTGCTAGTGGTTTTACTTATGCTTATCTGGCTGAGCGTCTACCGCTGGCCTCAGCATTATCAACGCCTTAGGGTATTAGGGTATGCGGTTGGGATTAATTTGTTGATGGCAAATGTCTCCATGACTGAGATGGGACAAATGATGAATCTGCCCAAGGTGTTGATGACGTTTGATGCAGCGATGAGCCAATATATGGCCATCACCATGATCTTGTTGTCGGCGCTTTGGCTTATTAGACAAGTCTTAAATCAGCTCAATACTCATGCTAAAAGTAACGGGGCGATGTTAGCGAGAGCCAAGTTTACCACTATCTTGGTTGCGATATTTATTAGTCTGCTTTCCATTGTGATGAGTGGAGTTAGCGCTGCAATATTAATGTTGCTGTTAGGCTATTTTTATAACGAGCTTAAGTTGGTGGTGCTTTCTGTGTGTGGCTTAGTCGCTTTTATCGGCCTTTATTATTACTCGCTGCATATGGATCTGTTTGATAAGTCGTTGTGGTTAATGGCGAGCGGCTTGCTGCTGTTAGCCCTCAGATTTGCTATGGGTGAGAGCGAAACAGTAGAGCGGGAAAGTACAGGGAGTGAGGTCAAATACCATGAAGGTGAATAAATCATTGAAATTAGATTATGCATCCGTATGGGTGGTGGTAACAGCTTTGACGATACTCGCGCTGATAAATGTCAATATTTACCAACAGGAACAGTTATTGGCCGGTGGCGATGTGGTGATTTTTGAACTTGCTCCAGTTGATCCTCGCTCATTAATGCAAGGGGATTATATGGCGCTTAATTACCGCATAGCGGCTAGCCTTCGTCAGACTGTCAAAGAGGAAAATGAAGACGGGCTATTTGTTATCAACATTGCTAACCAAGGTGTGGCGCAATTTGTTGGGCTCTACCAAGGAGAAACATTACAGACAGATCAACGACTCATTCAATATCGGGTGCGAGCAGGTCAAGTGAAACTTGCCAGTAATGCGTTTTTCTTTGAGGAGGGCAGAGCCGATGAGTTTGCGTTATCTAAATATGGAGAATTTCGCGTTGATCCGGCGGGAAAATTGTTGCTAAGTCAGATGTTGGATAAAGATTTTAATCCTATCTAAGCGCTGTTGCGTTGTAAGCTTTGTTACGGTGGTAGGATGACCATTATCCCAATGATGGGGATTGTTTAAACGTAATAAAGAATACTTGTTGTTTTAATGCTGTCGGCCTGCCGGTTGTAAACAATATTTTTTATCTTTAATTTCAGTTGACTGCTATGCGTTGAGGGTGGGTGTACATCCAATTTTTGGTAAGTGTTTGTTTGAATGCGATTAATTACCTCCCTAAACAAAACGGGCTAAACAGCCTGTTTTAAGTCAAAAACAGTCTTAACAATAATCATTTCTATTATCATGCGTTTGCCTATTACTACCCTGTTTATACGGATTCGCTGACGCTTTTCTACGTCCGACTTGACTACAATTAATGCGTTACTCAAGATGAGGTGAATAGTAATGGACAGCTATCAGCGGATTTTGGTTGTGGTCGATGAACATGACTTTACCCTAAAAGGGATCTCTCGAGCAGCTTATATTGCGGGAAAGAATCATGCAGCTGTAATTGTTATGTTGCTGGAGCATGGCAACACGGTGAACCGTTTGCTTGATGCCTTTGAGGTGAAAACGGAGATAGGCAAACCTTCGACATTAGAAGAGAAGTACTATTGTTTGCATGAGTTTACCAAAAAGGCTGCACACACTGGCATCAACATTTCGATGGCATCAATCAGTTGCCATAGCAGCGATGACGTACTGCAATTTTGTTTAGATTTTAAGGTCGATGCTGTGGTGGTATCCGCATCGCGGCATAAGATGTGGGACTGGTTGACGATTAAACCACTGGATTTACGTTTAGTGCGAGAGTCTGACCAACCGGTCTTCGTGGTAAAGGATCATCCTTGGCAGCCAGGTGGGCATATTTTGTCCTTCGTGGAGCCTTGCTGTGAAGATGAAGACCACAAATCCTTAAACAGTACTGTATTGCAAACCTCAGCCCACTTTAGTCACTTGCTACAAGGAGACTGTCACTTAATCGATTGCTTTTATGGCGATAACCCCAGTATCTCTTTTCATCTTGAAAATGACCAGAGGACCAATCAGCAGCACCACATAGAAAAACTCTCAAACTGTTTGAGCCAGTATCATTTAGACTCAAGGGGTGGTAATGATAACAATTCGTTGCTTCATGTGGCTAAAGCCTTGCCTGAAGATGCTATAGAATCTGTCGCTAAGGAGGTAGATTCTGAACTGGTGATAGTGGGCGACTTTGGTCATCAAGGATTGCTCAATAACATGTGCGGCAATATCGCAGAGCTAGTGATTGACAGAATTAATTGCGACCTATTAGTGGTGAAGCCACAAAGCATGCATTAACCGCGACCAATAAGCTAGATACGCCGCTGGCGCAGCCAATACCTTGACTGCGCAGCACGATTAACTTACTACTTTTTGACCCATTTACCGTCTTTAGTTTGGATATAGTGGCCTTTTTTAGTCGCCGCTATTGCCTTCTCGGCTGCTAACTTGGCGACATCCTCAATACTAATACCATTCTTAGTGGCGATCTTCTGATAGTGGGCTTTACGTTTAGCATTTACGGTTGTGGCTAAATCGCTGCTCACACCACTGTTGACCACGAGTCCAAGATAACCGTTGGTTTGCTCACCGACTAAACCTTGGCTTTTAGCATCTTGAAGCGAGATCGCAAAGGCATTAATACTGAGCAATAAACCTGCCGCGAGTACAAGTAGTTTACGTTTCATTTTTATCTCCTTATACCTATGTCGGTTTAAAATAGTTCGTCATTATTAAGCAGTGCGTCGAGTTCTTTATCGACTTTAATCTTAATTTCATGCTCAATTTTAACATTGAGATTAATGACGATAGGTTTATCGGGTGGCTCAATCTTTACGGTTGGCGTACAGCCAAACAGGGTGACGACAGGCAGTAGTATGATAACTGCATAGGGCCATTTGGGTAGTCTCTTCACGGATAGTTCCTTTTATCTGCTAAACAGGATTGCTGCTATCGTTATGATTGATAGCGTAACAGGGCGAATATGACTGTTAGCTGAACAGTGTTATTGGCTAGCCATCGCTTCTTCGATTTGAGTTTGCAACCGATCACCAATTTGTAAACTTTGAAGTAGTTGTAGCATGTTTTCCTCTTGAGAGTAGTTCAAGTGAATCGGGCGTTCAATATCTTTTGCTCGACCTTTTACATTGACCATAAGCTGCGCATCACCATTTGATTGCATATCAAAGGAGCTGGATAATTCGCTGTAATTGAGCTCTTCCAAGGCGGCAAAAGCAAAATCCAGGTAGGGTTGTGACAGGCGCATCTGTAACACGGCAGGGTTGTTCTCGACCTTAATCAAGCCACCAGGCGCTCTTGCGGCAAGCCGGCCGCCTTCTATCGATACTTGACCGTTTGTTAGTTCAACTGGCAGTACGCCATCAAAAAAACCATCGGCATAGATACCGACTTGTGGTTGAATGGCTAATAAGGCTTGCAGGTCTATCGCTTGTAGCACCAGATAGGCTTCTGATCCTCCGTTCAAATTGAGATTGAACTTAGGCAGGAGTACGCTGCCGCCTAATGTGTTGGCGTGCGCTTTAATATCGATCTGCGCTTTTCTTAGCGGGGAAATCGGGGAGTAATCAATTTGTGGTGTCACGGCATAATTGCTCTGTGCTAATGCACCTTTATTTGCCTTGAACGCTGAACCCTCCAGTGAGATCTGTGTAGTGGCTTCTAGATCGGTTAATAGGACCCCTGGATTAAACGCGGCAACCTTCAGCTGCAGTGCATCACAGCCAAGCCGCGTAATATTGCCGAGTAAATCGCGACTAGAAAGGCTGCAATCTCCACTAAAACTTGCTTGTTCTAATGGAAAATTATTGATTGACCCCTGGCTTATCTCAACCTTGGGCGTCATCTTCATAGCAAGTGCGAGGCCGCTTTGCTGCCATCTCAGTTGATAGTCGCTGGTGATGCTCATATCGCCAATTAAGTCGGCTGGTAATTGGGTTGCAAACCAAATGTTAGACTGGGTAAGTAGTTGGTTAATATCGCTATTGAATGAGAGTTGACCATCCAACAGCGCCACCGTTTCCTTGCTGGAAAAAGTTAATTGGTGAGCGCTATTGAATTGAAGGGTGTCGGCCTGCCACTGTTCAGTGGTACTAAGCCTAAATTGCTCATTGGCTGGTCGCCAACTCAATTCTTGTGACAAGGTTGCACCGGTTAAACTCAGAGTCTTGCGATTTTTCTGTTTATTGCGCTTTTTATAGTGCTCGGTGGCGGTAACATTATCGAGCTGATAGGTTAGCGAGGTTTGCCCCGGTTGATGGAGCAACGCTGTGATGACATGTTTAGCTTGCTGGGCGTCAGAGTCATCTTTTATCGAGTTGAGTGAAAAGCCTTGGCTATGCACCGATGCGCTATCTAGCTGCAGTTCCGTTTCTCTCGGCTGATTTTCGCTATTGGTTGTGTGCCGATAGATTGAGGTATTACTGGCCACAACACGCATTTCTGGGAAGCTAAACTGTGGCGGTTGTTGGTCTCTATAACGGTTAGCAAATCTGAATTCATTTGTGCTTTGAAAAGTCACTGTATCGCTGCGTAGGCTATCATCTTTTGGTGTCAGTGCATTCCGGCTGAGTAAATGCGGTGATTTGGTCGTCATCGTCATAGGCAGTATCGACAGTTGCTCAACGCCCTGTAGACCCATGGTAAGCGATGCGCCAGCAAACTGCATAGTACTCAGTTGGCTAGTGAGTATTGATTGAAAATCGGATTGACTGGAAGATCCTCCATGACGATTATCACTGCCTAGTGGCGATATGGGCCGACCAAACTCAAATTGATTACCTTCAAGGATTACAAGCAGTTCACCGACCTCTGCGGTTAGTGATTCAGTTACGGTCAGTCGAGTTGCTTGCATAAGCTGCAGGGAGATTTGTTGAGCGGTCACCGCGATGTTCGGCCGCTGGTAAGCGGGTGACTGGAGTTTAAGTTCGCTGCCTGGCGCTATGGTTAGCGCGTACATTGCCGATGTGGGTTGACCTAGGTTGTTAAGACCTCCAGTGAATATCAATTCCCCATGAGTGGCAAGTTTGAGCTGCGCCAGATTAAAGGCGTCATCTTGATTATTGCAGGTCGGCTGGGTATTGAATTGACCGCTATCAAGCGCGGACAGACATAGCGGTGCTCCCTGTTTGAGGTTTAATGACCACTGGCTATTTGCATGACGGCTATTGTGCGTATGGACATAGCGGCTATCGGTTAGCTCAGCACTTAGCGAAAAATCAGCTAATGTGACCTCGGCAATGGCGCTGCCGAGCGTCAACTGGGCGTTAGCCATTCGATAGAGAAGCGGCGATTGTAGTGCTAGGTGAATATTAAGCGATGAAGACCCCGTAAATTCTGTCGCTTGTTGAGCATCTTTTATGCGTTGAAATAGGCCATGCAGGCCAGTTTCATCTAATGGTCTGAGCAAGCCTTGGTACTGCTCTTCAGATAGCGCTAGTTGCAGCGACAGAGGTTGTAGCGCCAAGGTTAGGTCAGTGATGGGCCCATTAAGTGTAAAGCTGATGGGGCCTTCGGCTTGGGGATGTGCTGATTGAGGTTGCAAGTCTAGTGGCGTTTGCAGTGACGTGCCAGCAATCTTGTCCACTGACATAGAGAGGTTTGACAGCTGGTGGGTAGAGGTTAATTGAGCGGTGGAGATATCTAATGTGGCAGACGTGGCAAGATCGCCAGTTAATGCCAGGTGGTGACGTTCAACCGTTTCCTTTAGTGCGATCAGTGGTCCCAGCGGACCTACAGGGTTAACAGTGGGGAGTTGAGCGATTTGATTGAGCAGCCCTTGCAGTCTCTCAAGAGATAGCGTGCTGTTTAACGCCCATTGATTGGGATTGAGACTAACCTCAAACGCCAATAAAAGCTGTCCTTGGTGACTGAGTGCGCTGGTCACCCTCCCTTGGTCGTCCAAATTTAGGTAGTCCATATCCAGGCTGAAATCCATAGTGTTGATTTCTTTGACCTCAAAATGGGTTGGGCCGATAGCGATTTGTGGTAGATGGTTGAGATCTAACGACAGGGTCGGCCCACTGCTTGAATCTTGTGCCGATTGCGGGTTTAACAGTGTCGGGTTTAATGCAACTGAGATATTACCTAGTGCAATGGTTTCGATATCTTTTAGACCCATATCTAGCCAAGATGGTTTTTTCGCCAGTGTTAACTGCAGGCCGTCAATATGAATTTGGCTGTCGTTAACGTCGAGGGACAGCGTGTCAATGCGCAAATGACTTAGGGACGATAAAGAGAGCGTGATGGCAGTGACTTGGCTGCCTTGAGGCATAAGATAACGATTAGCAACTGCTTGGGTCAGATAGCTCATATTGACAATCAGAAGGCTGCTCGCGATGCCAACAGTGATAAAAAATAGCACTGTTATTAACATTAAGCGTTGAGTCACGTTAGAAAAGCCCTGCCGCATCTATCCCTATCTCTTGAGAAGTTCCATCCTGTAGCGTGAATTCTATCATTCAATCCAGGTGAGAACTAATGGCTTTAGTCCTGAAGGGACGATCAGTGTTGTGGTGATGCTAGACGGCGCATCGACGAAGTAAATATTGAAAGAAAAGGCCTCGTCATGAGGCCTTCAGTTGCGTTCAGTGCGCCCATTTTTTGGATTATTTGGCCCAGCTAATGACGGTTGTTAAGGTGTGGGAGCTGCTTGGTGCTAGCGTGACCTTATCTTCTAGGACATTAGCGGCTTCATGGCACACCATGGTGAGGTAGTCGTCGCTATTAAAACGTGATAAGCGTTGAGATTTGTCTATCCAAGGGTTCCATAATACGGCTGATTGACTGTTTTCTCGGTGCACGTTAATTATACCCTGCGGGGTATTAAGTTGCTGTACTTCACCTAATTGGGTGTAGACGCGATCAGTCTCTTTGTTAAAGACGACTTCGTCTCCATCTTGTGAGAACGGACCTTCGCCAAATTCAATATACTTTGATCCTGCAAAACCCGTTGCCTTGAGCTGATGAATATCCTCAATTGGAAAATAGGTGTGTAAAGCTTGGGTAAGACTCACCGGGTAGTCAGTGAGATTGGTGTTCACTAGGCTTACTTTTAAGGTGTCAGTCAGGTTAAAGATTAACTCGACTTTTGTATTGTGAGGCCAATAGAGCTGGTCCTCTTCACTTATGGTAAGACTGAACTTGAGCTCTACAGCTTGATTTTTCATCTGTACAGAGTCGAGTGACCAGATGCGAGTCCGAGCAAATCCATGTTGTGGCCAATCAGGTGTTTCACTCATACCAAACCAAGGCCAACAAACTGGGATCCCGCCACGAATACCATTACCTGGCTGATAATCATCGGCGGGCGATACCCATAATAGTGGCGGTTTACCCACAGGTTGGAAGTGATCTATCTGCGCACCTTGCATAAATATTCTCGCTTTACATAGCGAGGTGTCAATATCGACATACTCTAAACCATTTGGATGTTGTTTGGTGGTGACAGAACCCATGCGCTAATCCTCATTCCTGAATGCTGGCCAATGACCGGAATATTTTTGTCTACTTTACAGATTTTTGTGTAAAAGCATAAGTATCGGTTTGGTTGATTTTGCGGTTTCCCTGTTCTTAGCGGAAAACAAGGTACTTTTGTGCTGCATTTTTGTGCGTACTTGGTTACAGTGGTCAGAGCAGTTTTTGTTTCACCCTAATTTCTACCCAGTTAAATAGTTATTCAAATAATAAAAAGGATTATGGAATGCCTATCTATCAAGCTCCCCTACGAGATTATCAATTTGTCTTAAATGAACTTCTTAACATCTATCAGCGTGACGACCTTCAAGGATTTGAAGAGATTGATGCTGAACTTGCCGATGCGATATTGCAAGGTGTCGCTGAATTTACCACTGACGTGATGTTACCGCTCAATGGTAGTGGTGACGTAGAGGGATGCAAAATTGTTGAGGGAGAGGTAAAAACGCCTACTGGTTTCAAAGCCGCCTATCAGCAGTATGTTGAAAATGGTTGGGCAACGTTAACCAGTGATCCTATCTATGGCGGCCAAGGCTTACCTGAAGTCGTGGGGATTTTTGCCACAGAGATGAAAACTGCCACCAACATGGCGTTTGCTATGTATCCTGGGCTAACCCACGGTGCCTATGCAGCGATTCATGCCCACGGCAGCGATGCGCTCAAGCAGAAATATCTTGAGAAGCTGGTCTCCGGCGAGTGGACGGGTACTATGAACCTGGCTGAGTCTCATGCGGGAACCGATCTTGCGCTGCTACGCACTAAAGCTGTACCCGTTGGGGAGGGAAATTACGCCGTAAGTGGTGAAAAGATATTTATCTCATCTGGCGACCATGATCTGACCGAAAATATTGTTCATCTAGTGCTAGCGCGTTTGCCTGATGCGCCAGAGGGGGTGAAGGGCATATCGCTTTTTGCAGTGCCTAAATACTTGGTTAATGATGATGCAAGTCTAGGTTGTAGAAATGGGGTTGAGGCTACGGCGTTAGAGCACAAAATGGGCATCCATGGTAACTCGACATGTGTCATGGTATTTGATGGCGCACTGGGTGAATTAGTAGGAGAGCCGCACCAAGGACTGCGAGCGATGTTCACCATGATGAATGAAGCCCGCCTTGGGGTGGGCGTTCAAGGTCTTGGTGTATCAGAGATTGCCTATCAAAATGCATTGGCCTATGCAAAAGACCGCCTTCAAGGCCGTGCGCTAAGTGGTGTTAAAGCTCCTGCGTCTCCTGCAGATCCCATCATTGTGCATGGTGATGTACGTCGGATGTTGATGGCACAAAAAGCCTTTAATGAAGGGGCTCGGGCATTGGTTGGTCAGCAAGTCTTATGGCTTGATGAGTCCCATCGCCACCTTGACTCGGGTCAGAAGAAACAAGCTGCAAAATTGGCAGCCCTGTTTACCCCGATTGTAAAAGGGTTTATCACCGATAGAGGATTTAATGCGTGTGTAGATGCTCAACAGGTATTTGGTGGTCATGGTTATATTCATGAATGGGGCATGGAACAGTTTGTTCGAGATAGCCGTATAGCGATGATCTATGAGGGAACCAACGGGGTACAGGCATTAGATTTAGTCGGCCGTAAGCTGCTGTCTGACCGTGGTGAGGCGTTGACGTTATGGTCAGATATGGTTAAACCATTTATCGCTGAGCATATTAACAATGAAGCAATGAAACCCTACTTGTTACCTCTGATGGATGCTTCTACTGATCTAGAAAAAGCCACTGGTTTTATCTCAGGTCAGGCCGCGACAAATCCTGATATTATCGGTGCAGCTTCTATGCCCTATATGCAGATCTTTGGCATTACTGCATTAGCTTGGATGTGGGCTAGAACGGCGGCAGTGGCTTTGCAAGCACTGGAAGAGGGTGTTGAGAATGAAACCTTTTATCGCGCTAAACTCACTACTGCAGAGTTTTATATGAATTACTGGGCGGTGCAAACACGCAGTTTGCGCAAGCAAGTTGAAAGTGCAAGTTTGCAATTAATTGGGCTGTGTGAAGACGATTTCTAACGCTTGCAGAATAATGGCACCTCAGCCTTCAGAGCGGTGACAATGTTGTTAGAGGCTCTATGTTTTCTTAAACGAAAGCAGCCGATTGTTGGCGGGCATGTCGATATCTGACAGTAAATTTAAGCTAGCTGAGTGGGCGAGTTCTCTGACCCACTCAAACTCTCGTATTCCACTGTTAACATTTCTATGCTTTAACCAGATGTCGAACTGGCGATTACTGTCACTGGTATATTGGTTGTTGTAATTAAACGGACCGTAAATACACAGGAGACCGTTGCGTTCAAGATGCTGCTTAACGCCGTCAAAAAAGGCTTCGACCATTGTTTCGCTCATGATATGCAAAGTATTGGCGCTGAATATGGCGTCAACGGCGTTGGGATCCAATGACCAGGGTTGAGTGACTTCTAATGCTATTGGTTGTGCAATATTGTTCGATCCTTCTAATTCAATGCGCAGCGACAGCGGCTCAATATATTGCACTTGATCGCTAGGTAGCCAAATAAGTTGGGGCAGGTGTTTGGCAAAGTACACAGCATGTTGGCCCGTACCGCTGCCAACTTCTAATACGCGTTTAGTGGTTGAAAAAAGGGATTGCAGTTGAGGTAAAATTGCCTGTTTATTGTTTTCGCATGATTGCGAAAAGGGAAGCTGTTGAATGTCACTCATAGGTAAATTGGTGCTTATTGTTGTTATTTGTCCTTTATTTAACCTTAATGCGCCACAGGCCTCAATAAAAAGTGATGGCGGATAATAAAAAAGGCTCCTAAAGGAGCCTTTTCACAGGTGTTACAGCGTTACTTTGCCGCAGGCTCAGTAGTGAGATCGATGTTGTAAATCGCAAAGCCAAACTCATCGGTAAGATCACTACGCTTAGTGAGCTTACGTAACTGTTGTTCAGCAATAAATTTATCTGCCAGTTCACTGTCTTGAGTTTCAAAACGAACATCAAGTTTCGTGGCGGTGTTAATCGTCACGAAGTCCCAGTTGTTATCGGCAGCGGGATTAACTTCGCCATTAGCTTCAGTTTCTACAGTGATGTACTCAGCCAGGGCTTCACGGTTGCTATCAGGCAATTCCATGACGACATAATCAGAACCTGTGCCCGCAAACTTACCGCCAAATGCGCGGTAGTTATTTGATGCAATAATGAACTCTTTGGTCGCAAGCGCTTCACCAGTAATGATGGTGCCATCTTCCTCTTGGAAACTTAAACCGACAATACGGTTTGCATCCGCATTAACCACTTTACAGTTGCCATCGAACTTAGTTGGCTGGGTAACATCAATTTTGTAGGTAACGCCATCAATCACATCGAAATTGTAGGTACGATGTGTGTCCCAGTTAATCAGATATTGTGGCTCTGTGCTATTTGGTGCAATTTGATTAAATTGGTTGGCACTGCATTCTAGCCAATCTTTTACCTGAGCACCGGTCACTTTTACGGCAACCATAGTGTTTGGGTAAAGATAAAGATCGGCGGCGTTTTTATAAGTTAAATCACCAGCAGGCACTTGTACGTAACTGTCTGCGTCAGCCGCCGTGCTATGACGTCCGCCCGCTTTAAACGGCGCAGAGGCGCTAAGTACTGGAATGTCTTTTAGTGCGTCAGTCAGATTTTGCTTCACTTTTTCAATTTGGGCATTAGAGACAATTTGCACGCTTGGATCGTCTTGCACTAAAGTGAGGAAGCTATACATGTCAGCCGATGCCTTACCAATAGGTTGGTCGACATAAGCGAGCGTGTTGGCGTGATCCATAGCAACAGCATCACGAATGCCGTTATCGGCCTGAACTAATTCAGGTTGCTCGGCATTTTTGTCATAGATAGGTTCAGCTTTTGCGGAGCGGTCGATAACCATCCACTTGCCATTTTTCATTTCAAGTTTGATATCTACCACGCCTAGGTTGTCACCCCAGCGGCCAGGCATTACAGCTGCGACGCCGTTAATGGTGCCTTTTTCGAGATCGGCATTAGCCAAACCATCAAAGGTTGCTGATGGGAAAACTGAGTGACTATGGCCAAAAGTGATGGCGTCAATGCCATCAACGAGTGACAGTGCATAGGTAGCGTTTTCATCGTTAACATCAACTGGGTTGGTTGGTGAACCTACCCCTGAATGAGGGATAGCGACGATAACATCAGCGCCTTCCTCTTTCATTATAGGTACAAACTTTTCAGCCGCTTCGACAATACCCATAACCGAGACTTTGCCTGAAAGATTTTGCTTGTCCCACAGTAAAATTTGCGGTGGCACAAAGCCGATGTAGCCGATCTTAACAATCTGTTGGTCGCCATTGCTGTCGATAACCACTTTTTCTTCAATGAGATAAGGTGTAAATAGGTTGTCCCCTTTCTCTTTACCTTCCCAACAATCAGCTTCACACAATACGTTGGCGTTAATATAAGGGAAATTTGCACCAGCAATTGCTTCGCTTAGGAAATCTAAGCCATAGTTGAACTCATGGTTGCCGATATTGCCCACAGAGTAGCCTAAGGTATTCATGGCTTTGTAGGCTGGGTGAGTACCACCTATGGTGTTGTCACGTTTGAAATTATTGGCAACATAGTCACCCATAGGGCTACCTTGGAGTAAGTCGCCGTTGTCCACAAGAACGAAATTACTGACGTCGCTGCCTTTTTGTTTTATTAGGCTTGCGGTTCTGGCTAAGCCAATGGTTGGATCGTATTTCGATTTGTAGTAATCGTAATCCATGATATTAGTGTGCAGGTCACTGGTTTCTAAAATGCGTAGATCAACCTGAACTGCCGTGGTGTTGTCGTCATTATTGTCTGATCCACATGCCGCTAAGCCGAGTGATGATGCGATAACAACTGCTAAAATTTTTTTATTTAACATATCCATTCTCTTTTTTGTTTAGACCCCAAGAGGTAACTAAAGACCTCTTAAACTGCTAATAGCGCTATTTTGAGTATAATTGTCTATTAACGGTTGCCGATTATAGCGTCTCATTGTTTGATAATTGTGACGAACCCCAGAGTTTGCATGTATCATTTTGTAACATCGATTAACAATTAGACAATATCATTAGTGTGGTCAAATAGTGGGCGTAAGCGAGAGTTTGTGCGGAATAGGGATAAAAAAAAGCGCGCTATAAAGCGCGCTTTGAGTGACTAATCTGAGCCTATTTAGACAAAAGGCCTCGGCTTCTTAGTAGCGGCTCGATGCCTGCTTCTTTACCGCGGAATTGCTTGTAAAGTAGCATAGGATCTTCACTGCCACCTTGAGATAGTATATTGTTTCTAAAGGCATCTGCGGTTGCTTTATCGAAAATACCATTCTCTTTAAAGGCTTCAAATGCGTCAGCCCCCAAAATATCTGACCACAGGTAGCTGTAGTAACCGGCAGAGTACCCACCAGCAAAGATGTGTGAGAAGTAGGTACTGCGGTAACGCGGTGCAATTTCACCAATTAATCCCATCTTATTCAAAGAATCAGCTTCAAACTGTGCTGCATCTTTTGGCGTGAAGTCAGTCAATGTGTGCCAATCAAGGTCCAGCTTAGTCGCAGCCATATATTCAACCGTAGCAAAGCCTTGATTAAACTTGCTGGCAGCTTGGATCTTTTTCACTAATGCTTGTGGAATCACTTCACCTGTTTTGTAGTGTTTGGCAAACTGCGCTAACACTTCCGGCTGAGTCATCCAGTTTTCCATCACTTGCGATGGGAACTCCACATAATCGCGCGGTACAGATGTTCCCGCCTGTGAGCGGTATTCGACATCAGATAGCATGCCGTGCAGTGCATGGCCGAATTCATGGAATAGGGTGCTGGCTTCATCAAAGGTTAACAAAGAGGGCTCATCACCCACAGGACGAGGGTAGTTTAGTACGTTTACGATGATAGGCGTAGAGTCTACACCGTTCATGTTGTATTGCTGACGGTAGGCATTCATCCAAGCGCCACCGCGCTTACTGTCACGCACATAGTAGTCGCCCATAAAGATAGCCATCAATGACCCATCTTTATCAAAGACTTCCCAGGTACGCACTTCATCATTGTACTTAGGTAGATCGGTGCGCTCTTTTACCGTGATGCCGTACAGACGATTAGCGGTATAGAATACGCCTTTAAGGGTGTTTTCTAATGAGAAGTAAGGGCGTGTTTGCTGCTCGTTAAAGCTATATTTAGCTACACGGATCTTATCTGAATAGTACCACCAATCCCACGCTGCGAGTTTAAAGTCGCCACCTTCAGAATCGATAAGCGCTTGCATATCTGCCACTTCAGCCTTGGCTTGACCCAGTGCTGCTGGCCATACTTTGTTTAGCAGCTGATAAACATTTTCTGGTGTTTTGGCTGTACGCTCTTCGAGGACGAAATGGGCGTGGGTTTTATAGCCCATGAGTTGAGCACGCTCTGCGCGAAGTGCTGCCATCTCAGCCAATATTTTCTTGTTGTCATTGGCGTTATTGTTGTTACCGCGCTCAATATAACCTTTGTAAATTTTTTCACGTAGATCACGATTATCGGCATAGGTCAAAAACGGCGTAATAGAAGGACGTTGGGTGGTAAATACCCATTTGCCTTCATGACCACGTTTTGTGGCAGTTTGGGCTGCAGTATTAATCACATCTTGTGGCAATCCGGCGAGGTCAGATTCACGCTCAACTACCAGCTCAAAGGCATTAGTTTCGGCCAATAGGTTGTCGCCAAATTCAAGGCTTAATTTACCAATTTTTTCATTGAGTGCGCGTAACTTCACTTTGTCAGCTTCGCTTAAGTTAGCGCCGCCACGGGTGAATGATTTGTACGTATCTTCAAGTAATTTATGCTGGGCAACGCTTAGACCTAAACTTTCTTTTTGGTTATAAACAGTTTTAACGCGCTGAAACAGTTTGTCGTTAAGCAGAACATCATCACCAGCTGAAGAAAGCATTGGTGAGACCTCTTTCGAGATAGCCTGTAGTTCGTCGTTGGTATCGGCGCCTGTCAAATTATAAAAAACGCTGGCAACTTTGGTGGTTAATTCGCCTGAAAACTCCATTGCTTCAATCGTATTGGCGAAAGTTGGCGCATCTGGATTATCAATAATCGCTTGGATCTCAGCTTTGTGCTGGGCGATACCGGCTTTGAATGCCGGAAGGTAGTGCTCAGGCTTAATCTTGTCGAAATCGGGGATACCCATATAAGTGTCATAAGGCTTAAAAAATGGGTTGGTCGCGTTATTGTCGATAATTTGCTGTGCAACCACATTGGGTGCAATGTTGCTGTCATCGTTGCTAACGGTATTTGAACTGCATGCGCCTAGCGCAAAGGTCAGTGCCATCGCTGACACAAGTGGCTTAAGGGTCAATCCCTTCATACTAAAATCCCCGGTTATTTGCTTGGAATCGATAGCAACAAGTCATTGTTGTTGCACTATTGTGTGGTCAATATTGGTGTAACACTCACGTCAAAAATGCATTTTGCCTGACGTTAAACGGGTTAATTATCATTGTTCTTACAGAGAAAGCCATCAAATTTGTCTTTTGTTTGTAACAAATGTTGTGAGTTGGTCGTTTTTTAGTTCTAACAGGGCTTTTTTGTGGCAATATGCGGCGATTAATCATTAACAATAATACCTATCCTTTTATGATTACTCATCATTTTAGCCTTGTAAAGGCAGCTTTGCTGACAGCTTTTTTTAGTATTTGTATCAGCCCCGCGACGAAAGCGACAATTGAACATAACCATGCTCCCATCTCTACTCTGGCGATAGAAACGGCCGAGCTTGCCGTGAGCCAATATGGTAATGAAACAGTCAAAAGTTTAGCAAGTTTAGTACGTTACAAAACGGTTGCCGTAGATGGCATGACACCCGATACCAATCCTGAATTTATTGGCTTAAAAAGGGAATTAAAAGCCCTCAGTGAAACATTAGGGTTAGACTACGCCGATCATGGTTATGTGGTACTGATTGGGCTTGGGGAAAGTAAAGATAAGCTTGGCGTTATCACCCACGGTGATGTGCAACCTGCTGATGCAAACCTGTGGCAAACGGATCCTTTCGAACTGAATAAGATTAGCATGCCTGGGCTGTTGATTGGTCGTGGCACCGAAGATGATAAAGGGCCCATTGTCACCGCAATGTATGCAATGAAGACCATTAATGATCGCGGGCTTAAATTAAATAGACGTATCGAATTAATGGTCTATATGGCAGAAGAGTCAGATTGGGATCCACTAAAAGCGTTTTTAGACACATTTACCCCTGCAGAGATTAACATCACCATTGATGCTGAATATCCAGTGGTGACAGCGGAGAAAGGCTGGAGCCAGATAAAATTTATTATTCCTAATGTTGCCGATGCGCAGGTAGGTTCTGCTAGCCTAGTTGAGTTTACGGGTGGTGTATTTGCTAGCCAGATCCCCCAGCAAGCAAGGGCTGAAATCGTCAATATAGATGCCAAACTGGTCACCCTGCTTAAGCACCGCGCTGAAAAACAACCAGGGGTGCAATACCAATTTATTCAACAAGGCAACCGGTTAACTGTTCTAGCTGACGGTAAGTCCACTCACTCTTCAACGCCCGAAGATGGCGTCAATGCTGTCACTCATCTGGCTACGTTGCTGGCAGGTTATCATTGGCCTGCGACCACAGCGGCGTTGACCCAGCGATTTGTCGCACAGATGATTGGTCTTGGGCTCTATGCCGAGCAGTTTGGCGAGATTGGTTACAGTGATCCCTTTATGGGGAAAATGAGCCTTGCACCGACAGTAATAAAAGCGCTGGAGCAGGGGACTGAAGTCACCATTAATTTGCGTAGACCCTTAGGTAAAACAGCACAAACGTTAGATGAACAGACATTTATGGCATTAAGCGATTGGCAACAGGCTAACGATATTGAACTTATTGATATCGACACCTATTGGGGTGAACCTAAGTTAATGGATAAGGCACCGCATCTGAATACTTTATTGTCAGTATTTGGCCATTTTGCTGACGTTGAAAACCCGCGACCGGTTGCAATTGGCGGCTCGACGAACAGTAAGCTGTTTCCTAATGCACTTAGTTTTGGCCCCGCCATGCCTGGTGTGGAATACACAGGTCATAGTGAACATGAATTTATCACCCATGAACAATTTATGCTTAATCTCAAAATGTATACCGCAGCCTTTGTGGAGTTGGCTGTGCAAGCAGAATAGTGGAATATAGCGCAGTTTATGGCTGCGCGATTTATTCCGCACTACATCACTATTTAATATCCCGCTGTTTTGCTGCCGGCTCTTCGTGGATCCGAGGCGCCGAAGATACCCTCTTCCGTTACCATGATAGATTGGGTAGCGCCGATTGCATTTTTTACCTTCACTTTATGCCCCTTCGCTTCTAATAAGTTTATTGTATCGCGATTAAGGCTCTTTTCGGCTCGTAGTTCATCCGGTAACCACTGATGATGTATACGGCTGGCATAACTGGCTTCTGCAATATTCAGCTTGTGATCAATGACATTCATAATAATCTGTAGAGTAGTATTGATAATTCGCGAGCCCCCAGGACTGCCTGTGACGATAAAGGGTTTACCCGCTTTCATTACGATGGTTGGGCTCATGGAGCTCAATGGACGTTTACCTCCCTTCACCGCATTGGCATCACCACCAATGAGGCCATAGCCATTTGGCACACCTGCTTTAACTGAAAAATCATCCATCTCGTTATTGAGTAAAATCCCCGTTCCCTTAGCGACTAACCCTGAGCCATAACTGAAATTCAGTGTGTAGGTATTTGCTACCGCATTCCCCCATTTGTCTACAACAGAATAGTGGGTGGTTTGTGGGCTTTCATAACCTGCAATTTTCCCAGGTGCAATTTCACTGCTGGGTGTCGCTCGGTTAATGCTAATGCTTTTGGCACGACTGTTGGCATAGGTTTTACTGATAAGTTGACTGATGGGCACGTCAACAAAGCCGGGATCGCCTAAATATTCGCTACGATCGCTGTAAGCCCGCTTCATCACTTCAGCCATTAAGTGAAGCGTATCGGCACTGTTGTGCCCCAATTTTTCAATCGGGTAGGGCTCAAGCATATTGAGCATCTCGATAATATGAATCCCCCCTGATGACGGCGGTGGCATGGAGACCACTTGATAGCCTCGATATTGGCCGCTGATAGGTTGTCGCTCTATCACCTTGTATTGTGCCAGATCATCGAGGGTCATAACGCCACCCGCTTCAGTAATCGCTGCCACAATCTTTTCTGCCGTGTCGCCAGTATAAAACCCTTTGCTGCCTTGCTCACTAATCAAAGAGAGTGAGTGAGCAAGCTCAGGCTGAAATAAGGTGTCTCCAATGGCAAAATTGCTGCCATCTGCTTGATAAAATATTGCCTTGGAACTTGGCCACTGTGCGATTCTGCGTTTAAGGCCCGCTAAGGATGTTGCTAGATCTGGGGTCACTAAAATGCCTTTTTTAGCCAGTTCAATGGCAGGGGCAACGACCTGCGACATGGTCATGGTGCCATACTGTTTTAACGCCAACTCCATGCCCATTACTGTGCCAGGTACGCCAACAGCAAGCCCATGTTCACGGCTTAACTTTGCCACCGGATCCCCATTTTCGTCGAGGAAAATATCCTTATGGGCACTGGCTGGTGCCACTTCACGATAGTCGATAGCCAAGGTTCGTTTCTCCTTAGCAAGGTGAACGAGCATGAATCCGCCCCCCCCCAAATTCCCTGCGCGTGGCAGGGTGACGGCCAGAGCAAAACCAACCGCGACGGCTGCATCGACGGCATTACCGCCTTGTTTGAGAATATCGACACCAACATGGGTTGCCAGCGCTTCTTGGCTTGATACCATGCCATGTTTAGCCCAGATGGGTTGGACAGTGGCACTATTACTGTATATTGATGATTCGTTAGCGTGAACAAATTGCCCTGAGATTAGCGGCAAAGAGAGAGAGATGGCGATAATGAGGGTCTTAATTGGGCGCACAATCATTCCTTTGTATCTTGATTTGTTACTAAATGTGCCGATTAATGCTGTTAAAAGCAAGGTGTTGTCGTAAGGAGTTATGGGTGTCAGTGGAATTTAGTTTTCAATACGTTAATCAGATTGAGCAGATTGGTAAGCAGGCTTGGTCTAGCTTAATGGGGCAAAGTAACCCGTTTACCCGCTATGATTTTTTACACTCGCTTGAGGTGAGTGGTTGTGTTGGTGGGGCGAGTGGATGGCAACCTATGCACGTTAAAGTGACCCATGCAGGGCAAAGCGTTGCAGTAATGCCCTTGTACTTTAAGACTCACTCCTATGGTGAATATGTGTTTGATTGGGCGTGGGCGCAGGCTTATGCCCGACACCAGCTCGATTACTATCCAAAACTTGTCAGCGCGATTCCATTTACTCCCGTTTGCGGTAAGCGGATAGCCATCGCGCCAAGTGTGCAGGTGGGGGAACAAACACTGTTACTGCAGCAGTTAAGTCACTATTTAGATGGCTTACTTGATAAACTAAGTGCATCAGGTTGGCATAACCTATTTCATGATAGCGAGGCCCAGCAAAAGTTCAGGAAGGCGAGTCACCTTACGCGCCTCGGTACCCAATTTCATTGGCACAATCGTGGTTATAGTGACTTCAATGACTTTGTTGCCACCATGAGTAGCCGCAAGCGTAAAAATATCCTTAAAGAGCGTCGTCAGCTAGACGATAAAGGGTTGAGTTTCCGCTTTGTTAAGGGTGAGGATGTCACAGAAAGTGACTTACTGCACTTTGTGGCGTGCTATCAAGCGACCTACGATAAACGCTCTGGTCACAGTGGATACCTAAATCATGCTTTTTTCAGCCAATTGCTAGCTTCGATGGCGGATGCCATCTTGTTGCTTATTGTTGAGCAACAAACGTCGCATGGCGTTATTCCTATTGCCGCAGCCCTCTATTTTACCTCAGCGACCACACTTTATGGGCGTTATTGGGGCAGCTTGGTAGAGATGGATGGGCTGCACTTTGAAACCTGTTATTACCAAGGGATTGATTATGCGATAACCCATGGGGTTCAGATATTTGATGCAGGCGCCCAAGGAGAGCATAAAGTCTTGCGTGGATTTGAACCGGTAGCAACCTACTCAGCACATGAAATCAAGCATCCTGGTTTTCGCGTCGCTATTGAGGATTTTACCCAACAAGAGCGACAGCAAATTAACCATTATATGGCGCAATTGCGGAAAGTCTTACCGTATAAAAAGGGCGACTAACAGACTCTGCGTTAACCTAGCGCCAACCATAAGCCAACACAGATCATTAAACTCCCTGCTATGCGGTTCATCCACTTGATGTTATCGCCTCGACTTAAAAACAGTTTAAGGGTTTTTCCGCCGCTCGCATAAGCAAGCATGCTGAAGAACTCTGTCATCATAATAATTGACAGTAATACCATTAATTGTGGTGCAATCGCTTGGTCAACGCTGATAAAAGGGGGGAGCAGCGAGATCATAAAGGCCCAGCCTTTTGGATTAGCAATTGCGGTGACAAAGCCTTGAGTTATTAGCGCTCGATTACTGATCTGACTGGAGGTATTGTCAAGGTTGGCCATTTTCCCTTTGGCCCGCCACATGCTAATGCCGATGTAACCAAGATAGAGCCCACCGACCCATTTTAAAATATCGAAGAGTTGTGGATAGTTCAGCATCATACTGGCGACACCCATTACGGCGGCAATCGCCACGAGGGCAACGCCTGCTAGCTCACCAACCATCATCCATAAGGTTCGGCGCACACCGATACTCATACCGAGAGTCATGGCCAGTGTCATACACATACCTGGTGTAATTGAGACGAAAAAAAAGGTCGGTAAAAATACCGCAATGAGAATATGTTCTGACATGAAAGCGTTAGGCCAGTGAGTAGATAATTAAGTGTGCTAGTGTAGAGGTTTATTGTTGTGCTGCAATAAAAAAACCAGCGCGATGCTGGTTTTTTGAGGTTGGATCACTGGGTGATTGTTAGAGTACGCCGCGACGCACCTGATCACGCTCAATCGATTCAAATAGGGCTTTAAAATTACCTTCGCCAAAACCGAGATTGTTTTTACGCTGGATGATTTCGATAAAAATTGGACCAAATAGATTTTTGGTGAAAATTTGCAGTAAGTAGCCATCTTCATCGCCATCTACCAGGATTTGATGATGCTTGATGCGATCTCTGTCTTCAGTGACTTGAGGCAGCTTTTCAAAGATAGTGTCGTAATACTCTGGAATTATGTCCAAGGTTTGAATGGAGCTTCCTTCCATGGCATCCAGTGAGGCAACTATGTCGCGGCTACGGAACGCTAAGTGTTGGACACCTGGGCCATCGTACTCTTTTAAGTACTCATCAATTTGGTTACGATCATCGCCTTTGCCTTCGTTAATTGGAATGCAGAAACTACCATCTGGCGAGCGCAGGGCGTAAGAGATAAGAGCTGTTTGTGAGCCCTTAATGTCGAAGTAACGCACTTCTGTAAAGCCAAAAATGTCTTTGTAGAAGTTTGACCAATATTCCATGGTGCCCTTATGGACATTATTGGTGAGATGGTCGACCTCAATGAAGCCTTTCTCTTGGGTGATGATAGGCTCATCTAACGCTTCAAAATCAGAAGTGTAGATATTGTTGTCATCGCCAAACGTATCGATAAAGTAGATAAGGCTGTCACCAATGCCATAGATAGCGGGATAGGGAAGATCTTTCACCTCATCTGCTGCGGGTTTAGCCCCACGGGCTACAGCACCTTCAAAGGCAAAGTTGGCATCTTCTACACGCCAGCCCATAGAACTAATGGCTGGGCCATGCGTTTTGGCAAACTGGGCTGAAAAGCCCTGTTTTTCATTGTTGAGTAAAAAGTTAATATCATTTTGTTTATAGTAAACAATATCTTTCTGCTTGTGTTTTTTAAGTTTTGAGAAACCAAAGTCGATAAAAACTTTATGCATAAAATCTAGATCTGGTGTAGCAAATTCAGTGAATTCGATACCAAGTAGACCCAGTGGGTTTTGTTCGCTTGCCATGTAATTATCCTCTTTCAACTTATTGCAACCAAGGACACTCTTCGGTGTCACCTCTGGTGTTATATTTATTAGATGTTCAGCACTGGCTGAACGCTTTTACTCTTCTAGCCAGGAACGGTTGTAATCTTTGCTCATGCACGCATTGACATGCTGGGTCAGTTGCAGTGGTGCAAAGGTGTCCACCATTACTGCATACTCATAGGTTTCAGTTTTGCCCACTGAGGCTTCAGTACGACCAGGTTGTGGTCCATGCGGCACGCCTTTTTGATGTAAGGTCATGTAGCCCGCTTCGATACCTGTGCGACTCATAAAGTCACCGTCGACATAATAGAGCACCTCATCGCTATCAATATTGCTGTGATAGTAAGGCGCTGGAATTGACTGTGGGTGGAAGTCGTAGGGGCGCGGGACAAAATTGCAGATTACGAAATTATGGGCGGTAAAGACCAAGTGGTCGGAAGGCGGTAGATGGATCTGACCGACCTTTGGCGCGTAATCTTGAATATTAAATGCCCAGGGATAAACGCAGCCGTCCCAGCCCACTAAATCGAAGGGATGCCATTCAAGTGTCGTTAATTGGTATTTATTACCAAATTTACAGATCAGTGAAAACTCACCTTTTTCAACCACCGCTTGTTGCAAACTCGGTACTCTAAGGTCTCGCTCGCAATAGGGAGCAGATTCGAGCAGTTGACCATATTCATTTCGGAAGTGCTTAGGCACTTCAATCATGGAAAATGATTCAATCACGAATAGACGAACCGCTTGATAGTTATCGAATTTCAATTGATACGTAGTGCCGCGAGGGATCACTAGGTAGTCCCACTTCTTAACTGCTAAGGTGCCATATTCACTGTATAAAGTGCCTGCCCCCTCGTGGACAAAAACCACTTCGTCTGCATAGGCATTACGGTAAAACGCTTCTGTGTCTTCAGTTACCTTGGCCGTATACATGGCAACATCGGCATTGTGAAAGATCTTATTGCGTGCAGAGAAGAAATTACCTTCGCAGTCGGCTTGTTTTGAATCGAGCTTGTAGTTTTGGATAAGCGAATCTTCCCAAGTCTCACCATGATTGAGCTGATAAGGCGCAACCTGCAATGCTTTGGTGGGCATATTGTGATGATATTTATTGGAGTAAATATTGGAAAAACCGTGGGTCGAAAACAACTCTTCGCGATAAAGCTCACCATTCTCTTTTTTAAACGTGATATGGCGTTTATGTGGGATCTCTCCCTGTCTTACATAAAATGGCATCGCTTAAGTCCTTGGGTGCTCTGCTGGCACACTTATCAATTTGTGATCTAGGTATCAATTTAGTTGCTAGAATGAACAAAAAAAAGAATAATAAATAGCTTAACTCCATCTAATTTATAGATGGTGGTATTTGCTTTACAGTGAGTGATGCGTATGAAGATTGATGTTGAAGCGTTTAAAGTACTGGAAGTTTTAGTGGAAGAGGGCAGTTTTGCTAAGGCTGCAGAGCGATTGCATAAGGCTCAGTCGGCGGTCAGTTATCAAGTAAAAAAGCTAGAGCAACACTTAGGTGTAAAGTTATTTTGTCGTGATCAGTACCGGGCGGAATTAACAGCCGAGGGCAAGGTCATTCTGGCAGAAGGACGAAGATTGCTACAATATCTCAATAATATCGAACATTTAGCGAGTCGATTCAGTGAAGGGTGGGAGCCTAAGCTTGAAGTTGTAGTTGATGGGTCTTTGCCTATGGAACCCATTATGAGTGCACTAAAACAGCTATCAGAACATAATATCCCGACCAAAATTCAGTTAAACATGGAGTTCTTGGGCGGTGTACAGCACAGATTTGAGCGTGATAAGGCAGATCTGATGCTGGTAAAAGACTATCGGACCGGCCCCAATTATCGCCCCAAGTCGTTACCGGAAATTCGCAGTATGTTGGTCGTATCTGCACAGCACCCACTTGCGAGTGCGACTGATGTAAGCTTGTATGAGTTACTGCAACATGTGGAGTTAACCATCGAAGATTCTTCGCCCGCCAAGCACAACAGTGATGAGTTGCAGTTTGGTGGAGATAAGGTGTTTTTTCTGTCGGGGTTCATTATGAAAAAAAATGCACTGCTGATGGGATTGGGCTTCGGTTGGATGCCTGAGTTTCTTATTAAAGATGAACTTGCTCTGGAAAGCCTTGTTGAGTTGGATTTCTTAGGGGGCAGCCGCTTCAGCTTTACCCCCCAATTAGTGTCGACTATGGACCGCCCGTTGGGCCGTGCTGGTCGTCTATTTACCGATCTGATATTAAAAGAGTTTAGCCGATTTCATAATCTACCCACAGGCTCGACAATCAGCTAAGTAGATTGATAGCTATAAGATAAGTCCTCACTTACGTCTTATTGATAGATTTCCTTAGATAGAGTCTCTCCTGCAATCGTTAAGCGTGTGTTCAGTAAGCGTTCCATACACTTGTCAGCAACTAAGTGGTATGGGTTATGCAGATTAAATATATTGGCGAGCGACCGTCAATTTAGCCGTTTAAGGATAGGCTTAATTGCGATCTGCAATAATGAGGAGATCGATATGAATGGGTTATCATCAGTCCAGATGGCAAACATCAATAGTCAATATAGAACCAAGCTGACACCTGGAGAACATCTGGTCTTGGCCGAGCATTTATATGGTTTTATGGAAGCGATGGATCATAATGGGTTGCTACTCGCGCAGTTAAATTGGGATGAGTGGTATCAGCATAGCTATCTCGTCGATAGGCCTGATTATATAGGCGATGCAAGCTTTTATGAATGTCAGTTGTTGTTGACTGCAATGGCGCGTTTAGAGCGCTTTAGCCCTGGGGTGCTTAATAACATGCGCCGCCAAGGTGTGCTAATTGCGATTGTAGACCGTTTGACTCAGCTAAGTTATCAAGTCGCCGTATAAATGGTGTAAACGAGGTTATCCCGACATTGGCAATAACCTCCACGTGTTTTTAGTTAACCTAGACTAGTTAGTAAACGGCAGTGGTCTTGGAGTATTAGCATTGGACGGCGGTAAAATAGGTAAGGTAATTTGCGGCTGCTCACCTGTAAGACTTTTTAAGAAGCTGACCATCTCTTTGGTTTCTTTTTCTGTCAATGCTGCACCAAGTTGGATGTCGGCCATTGTATTAACTGCTTCTTCTAAGGTCCAAGTTTCACCATCGTGGAAGTAGGGGTAGGTTAGTTCAATATTTCTTAGGGTTGGCACTTTAAACACGTGCTTATCCGATTCCTTACCGGTTACAGCGATGCGACCTTCTGCTGGGTTATTCGTGTGGAATGGCTTAACAAGTCCCATTTTCATGTACATAGTTCCTCCAACCGCAGGGCCATTATGGCAACTGCTACACCCCTTATCTTTAAACAGCTGGTAACCTGCTTGCGCACTTTCACTGATCGCCTCTTTGTCACCTTCAAGGTACTTGTCAAAAGGGCTATTTGGGGTGACTAAGGTCTTTTCAAACTCAGCAATGGCATCGGTGATATTGTCAATATTTACGCTATCTTTACCATAAATCGCTGCAAAACGGCTCTGATACCCTGGCATAGAGTCGATGGTAGATACGGCCAATTCGTGGGTAAAGCCCATCTCTTTGGGATTTGCAATCGGGCCTGCTGCTTGCTCTTGCAGATCTTTTGCTCTGCCGTCCCAAAATTGGGCTAAACCATATTCAGCATTGAGGACCGTGGGAGAGTTAATAGGGCCCTGTTGCCAGTTGTGGCCAATAGAGGTTGGCAATGCATCAACGCCACCTAACGAAAGGTTGTGGCACGAGTTACAAGAGATGAACCCAGATTTAGATAGGCGTGGTTCAAAAAATAGCATTTTACCTAACTCAACTTTTTCAGGCTGAGTGATTTTGGCTGGTTCGATTATTGCGATGGGCTCTTGGGCAAACAAAGAGTGGCTGGCCAGTGTGGTGATTACGGCAATACTAAGTGTACTAAGTTGCTTCATCTAAAAACCTCATATAAATACATGCTAAATGTAGGGTTATTAACTTGAGGCTAGTGTAGATTTTTTAACTGAGTACTTATAACGTATTGTTTAGATTGAGACTATCGCTATTTTGGATTGAGGTTATACGATTTAGATCACAGACAGGGGTTATCACTAAGGATAGGCTCATTGCAGTACCTCACGCTTATGGGGTAATGTGTGATATTGACCGCTTTATGGCTTTCGGTAGCGATAATCCCTAATCTTCTTATCAAGCAAATTGGCGCTATGGCTCATGAAGCGCTGACTCTTTTTTAGCCAACGTTTTGCCCATGAGTATTCTAGACTCAGCACTGCTAGCCCGATAGGGAGTAATAACCAAGCAGGCCCTGGTAAGACGATCAAAGCCGTACCTAACAGGGTTAATCCGCCTCCCACAATCGTAATAACTGTTTTTCGTAACATGTTTACCCCTTGTAATGCAGATATTAACTATACTTGTTGTGCATCATTTTTCCCCATATTGCGAATCAATATTTGTAACAAAAGGATTTATGGGTCAACGTTAGTTATAGTGTTGTGCTTTTTGAAAGAGCCTGCAGTATAAGTGGCAATGGTTCAATTGCTTGCTGGTGGAGTTAATTAGATTATTAAAGAAGGAGGGTTACTGTATCTCTTTTATGAAAGATGACTTTAAAAGTAAATAGAGGAATTAGACATAGTGAATGCTACTTTTACTGTCGATAGCAGATCTGTTTTGTGGATGATATTGTGCCTCATCACGAGTGGGCTATTGATGTTGGTAACAGCAATCCACAGTCGCGCTGACACCTTAGTATTATCGTCTTTAAATTGGCCGCCATATAGTGGTGAGACACTTAAAGGCGGCGGCGCAAGTGTTGTGGTCGCACGAGCCGCATTGAATGCCATGGGACATGAGTTGAAAGTCGATTACTATCCATGGAGTCGAACAATCCGCGTTGTTAATCGTGAAGATTCCATCTATATGGGCTATTTCCCCGAATACTACCATCCAACCGATCAGTTTGTTTTTTCCAGCTCCATGGGCGAAAGTCCCTTAGGGATAATAGAGCATCATCTGTTCCCTATGCAATGGTCCAGGATTACAGATCTTAACCGCTACACCTTAGGTGTCGTAAGGGATTACGTTAATACACTGGAGTTGGATGAGATGATCGACTCTGGCCGGCAACCAGTCGAAACGGTTAGTTCCGATGAACACAATATTCGAAAAGTAGCTACAGGGCGCATTCCTGGAGCTGTGATGGATCTCTATGTGTTTAACTATTTAGTGGCGCAACCACATTTAGTGGGGTTAGGCGAAAAACTGCAAATAAATAAGCAACTGCTTGATACAAAAAAGCTTTATGTGGCATTTAAAAATAGCGATGAGGGCATTAAGTGGCGTGAGATATATAACGAGGGTTTGGCGCGTATCGATATCAACCAGGTGGTCGATGAATATCTTAAGTCGCTATGAATGGCCGCGGTTGGCAGCCATTCATGTCGCGAATATTTTAAGCAATTAAGATCATGCTTTGGCTGTGATGGTTTGACCTATAGGCGTCAAACTTAACAGCGCCAGTTTTAAATGCGCTATCCCAAACGGGATGCCTATAATGGTAACAAAACACGCTAACGCATGGGTGATATGCCCAATTGCCAACCAAATCCCAAAGAATAAGAACCACACAATATTACCGACTAAACCCAGTGGACCTGTGCCTATATCTTCCACACCTGTGAGTGCCTTTCGGTTAATATTATCCTGTCCAAAGGGCCAAAATGCCATCTCGCCAATGACGAAACAGGCTCGGCCAAACGGAATGCCTATAATACTAATGAAGCAAAGTAGTCCAGCTAGCCACCAAGCTAAGCCCATGACGAACCCGCCTAAAATAAACCACGCAATATTAAATATTAATCTTAGAATTGGCATATCAATTTCCTATTTCCCTTATCTACTTAAGTGATAAGCAGATAGCGTGCCAACTGTTAAGTTGCTGATTATTGTTGTTATAATTGCTTTTTACGGATGAGCTATTGTTAAGGTGTGACATATTATGCCTAAAGTTAGTCAGATTGCTCATCGATCCATATACAGGGTAAAATGGCCGTCTCATCTAAAGACGCTCAAGATAATGAAGTTAGCTAATACCCCTATCCATAGCATCAACGTTGACGGATATCGAGTTTTCGTTAAACGCGACGATCTGTTGCACCCCTATTTTTCTGGTAATAAAGCGCGCAAATTTGCCCATTTTTTGCAGCATGAGTTTGACGGCATATGCCGGCTGATTGGCTACGGCTCTCCTCAGGCTAATTCGCTCTATTCAATGTCAGCGTTAGCGCAACTAAAGGGTTGGCGTTTGGACTTTTATGTCGATCACATTGCCAGTCACCTACGTGATAATCCAAGTGGCAATTATTTGGGTGCGCTTAATAATGGCGCCAATATTATCGATTTAAGCTTATGCAGTGATCGGCAAGGGCGTGCTGCATTAGATTACATAGAGCAGGAGATCCTGCCCAATCAGCAAAATACTCTATTTGTGCCTGAAGGTGGTCGATGTGCTTATGCTGAGTTTGGCGTTCGGCGGTTAGCGATGGAATTGAACGAGTGGAAAAAACAACAAAATTTGGCAGAACTTACCGTTTTCCTTCCTTCTGGCACTGGTACTACAGCGTTATTTTTGCAAAAGAGCTTTTACGAACTTGCCTCCAGTATCAAAGTTGTCACCTGCGCTGTTGTTGGAGATTGTACTTATTTGAATGCTCAGTTTACCCAACTGTCAGCAAATCTATCCCATCACCCACATGTGGTCGCATTGGCAAAACGTTATCATTTTGGCAAGCTCTATCGAGAGTTTTATGATATTTGGAACAAAGTGAATAAAACGGGAATTACTTTTGAGTTGCTTTATGATCCACTAGGCTGGCTTAATTTAACCCATTACATGGCCGAGAATAGTCATGAAACTATTGTATATTTGCATCAGGGAGGCTTACTGGGCAATGAGTCGATGTTGCCAAGGTATCAGAGAAAGTATCCATTGAGTGGTAAAGCTGATTAATCTACCCGGCTCAGGTTAGTATCTGTGAAAGTGATACAACCTGAGACAAGTGATTTGCTGAGTCGTTGACAGATGATGTCAATCCTACTTGTTGCAACAGCAACCTTCGATACGGTGAGAGGAGGTGTATCGAATAGCGGTGGTTAGTTATTTATTGCTAGACAGCAACCATTTCATAAATTGAAGTGCTTCGACACGCTTAGAAAATGTTTGCTTGTTTTTACCTAAACTATCGGTGAAAGCGATAGAAGATTTGTTCAAGGAAATAGAGGCAACGGGAAAATTAACCGTGATCTCATGTCCATTCATTTTGTACGACATAGGTCATACTCCTATAGTGTTGACTGTTTGCTTAACAGTTTAAATTTAATAATAAAATATCCTTAGCTTATGCAAAAGATGAGTTAAAAACATTTGAGATAACCCATTTCCCTTAAACTAATCATCAGCATTTCAATGGTGACTGGCTTTGCTCTTTGTCTAGCCACCGAGATACTGGGATGTACACAGTAAATCATGGTTTTATGACAATGATATGACGTATTAAGGGGACTGCTGGATTAGTTGGATGCGATGACAATGGTCTAGCGAAACAAGAATACAGGACAGGGAGTCTCAAACTTCCAGCCAGTATACCGACAAGCATTCGCTTGTCAAATAGTTTTGATGGGAGACTTATAAGGTTAGTGTTTTTGCGCAAATGCGTTGTTTAGTATCTTTTGTTATCTGTAATAAATGCTAGAATTCATAGGCTTTTGTTAATTTTTTGAGGCTAGGATGCATAACAAATTTTTTTTTGGGTGGGTTTTATTCCTATCAGCTTTTGCTTTGGTAGCTAATGCTGCTGAACCAACAAGTGTTGTACAAGCTTTGCAAAAGGCATCGACGGACACCACAGAACAAGAGTTTTTAGACGTTGAGCCACACAAGTATAATTATAAAGACGCACTCCGCCGCGACACGCCTCGCGGTGCCCTAGAAGGTTTCACTCAAGCGACCTATGAACAAGATTTTGAAACGGCGGCCAAATATCTCGATTTGAGGTACTTGCCAGACGGTTTGTCTGCTGACAAAGGTCCTGAATATGCACAAAAACTGCAGGCGATTATTGACCGGAACATGTGGATTGATTTGGAGCTTATTAGTGATACTCCACAAGGCGTCACAGGAGACCAATTACCGAGTTATCGAGATCTATTTGGTCGGGTCAAACTACAAAGTAGTGAAATAGCTCTTTATTTACAACGTGTGCCAGGCGCGAATGGATCGATTTGGAAAATTTCCAATGCAACGGTGGCTAAAGTGCCTCAGTTATATGGCAATTTGGGCTACGGGCCATTAACTGAGTGGTATATTGCACACCTACCAGAAGGCCGAGTTTTTAAGGTCAATATATGGGAGTGGGCATTAATCGTGACCTACTTAGTGGTAGCATTTTGTATCATCATCCCAATTACATGGTTGTTTAAGATACTGATACTCCGTACAGAGTATCATTTAAAAACTGAACTCGCCTACATTGTTGCTGGTCCACTGCGCTTCTTCCTTGCTGTGATGGCTGTTAGAACCTGGCTAAGCCATGGCACCATATCTACTGCCGCGCTCGAAGCGATTGATACTGGCATTTTAACGCTCATCTCAATTATTTGGTTAGTCTGGTCAGGAGTGGGGATAATCCAAGCTGGTCTTAAGCAACGTATGCTCGACAAAGGACAAAAGCAGGGGGCATCACTTTTAAGACCGCTAACCAATTTTTTACGAGTAATTTTTGTTGTGCTTGCAGTGCTGGTGTGGCTTGAGCACCTTGGTTTTAACGCCAGTGCAATCATCGCTGGGATGGGGATTGGTGGCATTGCAATTGCGCTTGCTTCTAAGCAGTCAATTGAGAATTTCATTGGCACGATTACCTTATACTCCGCCGCGCCAATTAAGGTGGGTAATGTCTGTAAATTTGGTTCAATTAAAGGCACTGTTGAAGAGATTGGTCTGCGTTGCACACAGATAAGAACGCTAGACAGGACACTTATCCATGTACCTAATGCAAAGTTGGTCGAGATGGAAATTGAGAATATTTCTGAGCGGGAGAAAATTCGTTTTAAAGCAGATATCCGATTAGACTATTTGATGACCAATACCGAACAATTGAAGGCGATTATCAAAGACATTAAAGAGATGCTCGAGGCGCATGAGTTAGTGATGGATTCGCCATTAAGAGTGACATTTAAGGGCTTTGGTCTGCATGGGTTGCAGGTTAATATTTTTGCTTATGTTGGTACTAAGAGTTTGCCTACTTACCAAGTTGCTTCAGAAGAGCTTCATCTCGGTATTATGGATATCGTGATCAAACATGGATCCAGAATCATACCTGTGGCACCTGTAGCATTAAATACTAGTCAGTAATAAAGAGATTCGTCGACTGTGATTGAACAGTGATAAATAGCGTCAATAAAGGGCTATACTTGTTAAAGTTATAGCCCCCAAATACCCTAAAAATTTAGTGAGAAGTGTTATGGCCAGAGTGTTAGAAACGGTTGATCAAAGGACACAACTTGTCGGCGAAAATCGTTTGGAACTATTATTGTTTCGCATTAATGCGACACAATTGTTTGCCATAAATGTTTTTAAGGTTAAAGAGGTTGTTAAACTTCCGCCACTCAGCGCTTTACCTGGCAGCCACAGTAGCATAAAGGGAGTCGCCAATATTCGTGGAACCTCAATACCTGTGATTGATTTAAGAGCGGCCATCGGTTTTCAACCTAGGGTTGATGATGGCGATGCAAATTTGATCATTACTGAGTATAACCGAAGCATTCAGGGGTTTATGGTCGGGCGAGTCGAGCATATTATCAATATGACTTGGGGTGATATTATGCCACCCCCAAAAAGTACCGGTGCCCATAACTATCTTACCGCCATCACCAAAGTTGAAGTAGAGGGCGTCACACAGCTGGTGTCTATTATTGATGTTGAAAAAGTCCTTGCTGAAATTATCCATTACGATATTTCACTCTCTGAGGGCGTTTTAGACCAGGAGCTCGCGGCGAACATGTACGGCCGTAAAATCCTCATTGCCGATGACTCTTCTACTGCTAGACGACAAGTGAAGGAAACGCTTGAGCCGTTAGGGATTGAAGTGATTGAGACGTCTGATGGTTTGCAAGCATTACAGGTACTGCAGAAGTGGTGTGATGAAGGTAAAGATGTTTACAATGAGATTTTGATGTTGATAACTGATGCAGAGATGCCAGAGATGGATGGTTATCGTCTGACTCATGAGATCCGCAAAGACAAACGCATGAACAAACTTTATATCACTCTCAATACATCCTTAAGCGGCAGTTTTAATAACGCCATGGTAGAAAAGGTTGGCTGCGATAAATTTATTTCTAAGTTTCAACCCGATCTACTGGTAGGTGTTGTACAAGATAGATTACGTCAAGTGGTGTAGGACTGACGTTTAGGTTTAGCTTGGCATTAGGCTTTATCGAATGACAATGCAAAGTGAAACAGACAAGTTAATCGTTTAACTCGTTACTCATATCCGCCAGTACCTGTCGCTTCACCGCTTTGGTTGAAACGATATTGATCCGACAGATTCTGACGGCATAGCCAAATCGTTCTCGGCCTACTAAGCTCACTAGATCCTGCAAAAATAGTTTGTCTAAGCCTAGCATGTTGCTGTAGTGCTCCACTGCGCTTGAGATTGATGTGTAATTGACACCGTCAAACATGAAGCCAAGATCGTACTGACTGGCGTCTAAACTGACACCATTCAGACTCAATGGCCACCCAGAGGCTGATACTCGCTGTTTGGCGACTTGGTACATAAACCATGCACTCTTTTTAAACCCTTCAAATACTTTACAAGAGAACTCAGATTCGGCTAACTCCTGTTCAGTCCAATTTTCACCTATGGCCAAATGTTTGGCATAGCGTCGCATAAGTTCATCTTTGACTGCCATTTGACAGTCCCAAATTGAGGTTAACGGAGCTTTTGATGCAAATGATAGACACTCTTTACAGCAAGGAAGGGAGAGTGATGGATGTGGCGTGTAGTGGTGCGCTTGATAGTTAAATATCGCATTGCATGGTTCACTGCAAAACCAACAGGTGTGGCGTTGAGTGAACGGGATATCAATCAATGGAAATAATGCAGACAAGGTTTAACCCTTGTCTGCTATTGGCGTATTTGGCACCGGATGAAACTTATTCTTTTTCGATATCAACTAATGTCTTGGCCACTGCAATCGGGTCAAGTTCTAGGCATTCTTGTTCGGCTACCCAGTCAACACCAATGAGTACGCCATCATCATGAAGGTCGCTCACCCAATACTCAAGAAATTCTTCTAGGCTAATTGATACTGGCTGATAGTTCTTCCACTCTTCAGTGCAGTGTATTCTTGCTAGATCTTGGCTTGACCATAACGGCATGACGTCAGTTTCTTCATACTCTGAAGAGTCGCAAACTACCCAACCTTCACCAGTTTCGTCCTGAAGACCCCAAACGGCTTGGTGCTCTTTTACGTTTTCAATAAAACTTACTAAAACGGGATTGCTGTCAGTCATGTTCGATCTCTTTGAAGTTTGTTAAAAAAACGCCCCATTATACGTCAAGTAATGAGTCAGCCAAGTGATAGTTTAGTAAAAAAGCGCACTAATTGGCCGCTTACAGATAAAAGCCTAGCAGGTGAATTAAATTGCGATAAAAAATCTAGTATAAACAGTACCAATCGTTATGATGTCTTATCGCTATCTCTTTTTAAGGTTGGTCAGTTTCAAGGTGGCGAGTATAACCAACCGCTGATTATCTAGGAGTATCCAATTTGAAAACATTGCTCACTATCGCCTCTGCACTCTTGGTTTCTGGGGTGAGTAGCCTTAATGCGACGGCAAATGAATTTGACAGTTGCGTGGCCTCATTAAAAGAGAAAGCGACGCAAGCGGGTGTCTCCCAAACGACCATTGAACAGACTTTGGGGCAGGTTAAGTATGTCACTCGAGTGATTGAGCTTGATAAGAAACAACCTGAATTTAGTCAAACCTTTGATAACTATTTCACTAAGCGTGTTACGGATTGGCGCGTGAAAGAAGGGCGCCGACTGCTGAAAGAACATCGCGTCTTGCTAAAACAGTTACAGCAAGAGTACGGCATACCGCCACAATATTTGATGGCTTTTTGGGGGTTAGAGACAAACTTTGGTTCTTACAAGGGTAAAATGCCTGTTATTGATTCATTGACTACCTTGGCGTGCGACCCAAGACGCAGCAACTACTTTACTGGCGAACTCATTCAGGCATTAAAATTAAAGCAAGCTTATCAGTTTGATACCAAAGATATGGTAGGTTCATGGGCGGGGGCGATGGGTCATACGCAGTTTATGCCTTCTGCCTATGCAAAATACGCTATTGATGCCGATGATGATGGCAAAGCAGATTTGTGGAACAGTACTACTGACGCATTAACATCGGCCGCCAACTTTCTCAATCAGTTAGGCTGGGTGCGTAATGAACGCTGGGGCAGAGAGGTTCGATTGCCTGCAAACTATGACTTTAGTCAACTAGGACGTAAACAAGCGCAGCCACTTACACAGTGGGCGACAACGGGTATTACCCAGGCCAATGGACAACCATTGGCAACGCCTGATATGCAGGCGTCCTTATATGTACCTGCTGGCCATGCAGGTCCCGCATTTCTTGGATACAGCAACTTTGATGTGATTATGCGCTGGAATCGTTCTGAATTTTATGCAATTGCGGTGGGCAACTTAGCCGATAGGATTAATGGTGGGGCGCCGCTGACAGTGGCACCACCAAAGCAAGATAATATCAGCCGCGAAAGATTAAAGCAGTTACAAAGTGCGCTTAATGACAAGGGCTTTGATGTTGGTAAGCCCGATGGTGTGTTAGGGACCAATTCTCGTGCGGGTTTGCAAGCTTATCAACGCAGTGTCGGCTTAATTGCTGATGGTTTCCCTAGCGATCAGACGTTTAAGTCGCTTGGAATACAATAGTTCCTGCAGGGTGTGCTCTGTGTGGTGTAAAAACGTTTCGTTATGGTGTCGAGGTATTAGCTCATGGATGTGATGGACAAACTGTCTCATGGTCAACGTCAGCGATTGGCGTTTATTGATTTTAGTTTGCAATACTTTGCGCAGGTTTCGCGTCAAGATCTTATTGCAAAGTTTGCTACAGGTTTAGCGGCTGCAACACGAGATCTTGCCAGTTATAAGGCGTTAGCACCCCAAAGCATGCAGTTGGTTCATCAAACTAAACGTTATCATCGCTGTGATACATTTAAGCCTCTGTTTGACCACGATCCGGAAGTGATTTTGCATGGGCTTGCTAACGGATTTGGTGATGGTTTGTCACATCCTGTTGAACCCAGCCAAATCTGTATTGCCGCCGTTCAGCTTATTCACCCTAATACAGAGATCATTGCCGCGCTGATGCGGGCCATACAGCATCAGCGTGCGATCGCAATGACTTATGTGTCGGTATCTTCAGGTGAGACACAGCGAGAAGTGGTACCCCATACATTAGTTAATAATGGTCAGCGTTGGCACGTAAGAGCATTTGACCGTCATCATCAGATTTTTACAGACTTTGTCGTGACGCGAATAAAATCTGTCGGGGTGTCAAGCATTGAGCCCTACGATCATGAACTTGCCGCGCTAGACCAACATTGGCAGCAACTTGTGGAATTGGTGTTGATTCCTCACCCAAGTCTTAAGCATGGAGAAGCTATTGCACTAGACTATCAAATGCGTGATGGGCAGTTAGTCATCAGTAGTCGTGCCGCGTTAGCGGGCTACTTATTACGTCAATGGAGCGTTGATTGTTCTATAGGACATCAAATTCGCACTGGCGTTTGTCAGCTGGCCCTAGATAACACTGATGTGTTGGCGAAAATCGAACATTTGGCTATTGTGCCTGGTGCCAAGGTAAGATAGCGCCAGCTTGTTTAAAGAGAGGCTTGAGGCGCAATAATAGCGCTAGAGCAACAGCGCAACATTTGTTAAGCTGCGTCGCAATTAAATTTGATAGAGATTCAAGGAAATCTGATGAGCATTAAAGATGATATGGTTGTTCAGTTTAACTACACCCTTCGTGATGAAGCGGGTGAAGTATTAGAGACCAATGAAGGTTTAGACCCAATTGCGTATCTTCATGGCCATGACAATATGATGCCAGGAGTTGAAAATGCGATCGCTGGACGCGAAATTGGTGACAAATTCTCGGTTACCTTACCTCCTGAACAGACTTACGGTGTTCGTAATGAAGATGCAGAGCAGCGTGTTTCTGTTAAACATCTGCAAGGCGCAAAAGTGTGGAAAGCGGGCATGCGTGCACTGATTAATACTGATCAAGGACAACGCCAAGTGACCATCATTAAGGTGGGCAAGTTTATGGCCACCGTCGATGTAAACCACCCATTAGCGGGTCGCGAGTTAACGTTTGATCTTGATGTTGTTGACGCGCGTGATGCTACCGACGAAGAGATTGCCCATGGTCATGCCCATGGTGTAGGTGGTCATCACCACTAAGCGAGTAGGTTAATGATGTGATATAAACCCAAACAGTTGTTTGGGTTTTATTTTTTGTGCCTTCACTGGAGTCGTTTTATGGTGTTAGATTTTACGCAAGGCAAGCTTATTTTATCCCCTTTTGAGTTGCAGATTAAGCTAACGGCCTTACCGGTGACGCTTTATGCAATGGCCGAAGATATTAAGCTAATTAGTGATGCATTGATGATCGTAGCCGATGCTGGCGCGGTACGTTGGCACTGTAAACTTGACTCATTGACACAGATGGAGGTTGTTGCGACCGAGCTTGGGCTTGATCTGTAACTAACCGCGATTATGTGCCGATAATAGATCCAGTTGCGGACCGTTTGGTACAACCCTTGTGGGGTTGATTTGTCCATGGCTGAAGTAATAATGCTGCTTTATATGTTCAAAGTTTACCGTCTTGGCAATATTTGGATACTGATATAACGCCTTCATATAGTGCTGAATTGCACTCATGTCAGCAATACGATTTCGATTGGTTTTAAAGTGGCCCACATAAACTGCGTCAAAGCGGATTAAGGTGGTAAATAGCCGCCAATCAGCCTCCGTTAAGGTGTCTCCTACCAGAAACTTTTGCTTGCTGAGTAACGCTTCGACTCTATCTAATGCACTAAAAATTTTGTCAAAGGCGGTATTATAGGCAGATTGTGTGGTCGCAAAGCCACAGCGATAGACACCATTATTAATATCGCTGTAGATCCATGCATTGATCTGGTCAATCTCATTTCGTAATGCTTTTGGGTAAAAATCTAATTCGTTACCCGTCAACGTATTAAACTCACTATTAAACATTCTGATGATTTCAGATGATTCGTTACTGACAATGGTGTTTAAGGATTTATCCCACAATACAGGCACGGTTACGCGGCCACTGTAATCTGGTTTGGCTGTTTGGTAAATCTCATATAAGAAATCTTTGCCATTGAGTCTGTCGCTTTCAGCGCCGTTAATATGGCTGGCTATCTCACTCTGCTTAGGGCCGCTAAACTCCCAGCCGTTGGCAAGCATATGGGGTTCTACTGTGGTCACACCGATATGGGATTGCAATGCTTTGAGTTCTCGGAAGATCAGTGTCCTGTGTGCCCAAGGGCAAGCCAGAGACACATAAAGATGATAGCGCTGGGATTCAGGCGTAAACCTTGGTGTTGGCTTGCCGTCACTTGGCGCACAGATCTGTTGACGAAAAATGGCGTCTTCTCGTTCAAAGTTCCCTTCATTTTTATCGGTAGAGTACCACTTATCGACCCACTTGCCGTTTTGTAAAAGGCCCATTATCGCTTCCTGTTATCACTGTTGAAACCTAGTTTAGGTTGCAGAATGTCGATATAAAAGCACATATTAGCGGTTTAATCATTCGATGTTTTAGAACTGTTGGGGTCGCTGCAGTTATCCTGCTATGATCTGCGCCATCAAAAATTTTGCCGTTTAAAGGAAGATAAATGTCGAGCCAACCATTAGAGCGAATTACGATAGAACCCCAGCAGCAAGCCAAGTCTTGTGTGATCTGGTTACATGGCCTCGGTGACTCCGGCGCGGGTTTTGCGCCAGTAGTACCGTTACTCGGCCTTCCAGATACCATAGGAGTTAGGTTTGTTTTTCCTCATGCGCCAAGCATTTCTGTCACCATTAACCAAGGTTACGTGATGCCAGCTTGGTATGACATCAAAGGAATGGAGCTTGAAAACCGAGCCGATATGGCTGGTGTACAGCTATCTGAAGTGGCCATTAATGCGCTCATTGATGAACAAATGGCATTAGGTATTCCAGCGAATAAAATTGTATTAGCAGGCTTTAGTCAAGGTGGCGTAATGAGTCTGTTTACTGGCCTACGGTACCCTCATGCCTTAGCGGGCATCATGGCGCTATCCTGTTACTTACCCACAGGTACGCAACTCCCCGATCAATTGAGTGATGCTAATCGTAATACACCTATCTTGCAGCAGCATGGCGAGCAAGATGATGTGGTGCCAATGCAAGCAGGTAAGCAGGCTTTTGACCTGATTTCTGCCGCGGGGTATCAAACCCAGTGGCAGACGTATCCAATGGCGCACAGTGTTGTTCCTAATCAGTTACAAGATATTGGTAAATGGTTGCTTGCGCGTCTCAAATAAGTTGGTTTTAAGTTTTTGCTTATTTTAAGGACTGTATATTAATTGGCGGCATTGTTCTGTAATTAGGAAGGTGTCGCCTTTTTTTTATTATTTTAAGTTGCTGATATTCAATGAGTTGAATCAAAATAAATGCTATCTAAATCATGGTAAATGTCATCAATAACTTGTTGCTATGGTGATTACTTTCATCAAGAAAACAATTAATGTTAATACTTTGCTTTAAGTTGCTGTTTTTATTTGGAATAGTCACATTTTATGTAACTTGTTTTGCTATATTCATCGCGGTTTAACCTTCTGATGCCAATTCAATATTTGGTGATTAATAATGATAACTAGGGTTGATGTGATGAATAGTAAATGGCTTAAAAGTATATTAGCAACCACTGTCTTAGCAGTGTTGGTTGGTTGTAATAGTAGCGATGATAAAGTAGAAACGGCATGCGAAGCGGCGGGAGATGGCTGTAAAACCTTTACGCTTATTCATACTAATGATAATCATGGTCGTTTCTGGCAAAACAGTAATGGTGAGTACGGCATGGCGGCGCGCAAGACGGTGATTGCGAAAATTCGTGATGAAGTTGAGCGTAATGGCGGTGAAACGATTTTACTTTCTGGTGGCGATATCAACACCGGTGTCCCTGAATCCGATATGCAGCAAGCTATTCCTGATTTTGTTGGTATGAACCTACTTGGCTATGATGCGATGGCAGTAGGTAATCATGAGTTTGATAACCCACTGAGTACCTTAGATATGCAGCAAACGTTGGCGAATTTTCCAATGCTTGCGGCGAATATCTATTACAAAGATAGTAATGAGCGCTATTTTGAACCGTATCGAGTATTTGAGGTAAATGGGTTAAAGATTGCCATTATTGGCTTCACGACAATTGACACCCCCAAAGTGACCAACCCTGAAAATGTAGGGAGTTTAACCTTTACCGACCCTCAACTCGAATTACCTAAAGTATTAGCTGAGATTGAGCAAAATGAATCCGTTGACATGGTGTTTGCACTAACCCATATGGGGCACTATGCCGATGGTAATCATGGTACAGAAGCACCGGGAGATGTGATGCTGGCGCGCTCTGTTGAGCAAGGCAAGTTACAAGCTATTATTGGTGGCCATTCGCAAAACCCAGTGTGTATGGAGGGTGATGAGTATGCCGACTTCACGCCAGGTGATACCTGTAAACCTGACTTTCAAAATGATACCTTTATCATGCAAGCTCATGAATGGGGCAAGTATGTCGGGCGTGCTGATTTTGAATACATGGACGGTAAGCTGACGTTAGCCAACTATCAGCTGATCCCTATCAATTTAAAGGTTGAAAATGAGGATGGGGATCTAGAGTACGCCACCCAAGAGATCACGCCTGATTCATTTGTTTACGAGACCTTAAAGCCTTATCAAGAACGCGGCCAAGAACTGCTCGATGTCGTTATTTCTCATACCGATGGCCGTTTTGAAGGTGACCGAGAGGTTGTTAGGGCGCAACAAACCAACTTAGGTCAGTTATTAACAACCGCCTACTCACAATTCATTACTGACAATTTTGCGGTAACTGCTGACTTTGGGGTGATGAACTCAGGCGGGATACGTGCATCGATTGAGGCGGGGGATATCTCCTATCGAGACGTGCTAACGGTACAACCTTTTGGTAATTTTGTCTCATATGTGACCATGAGTGGTGAAGAGGTTGAAGATTACCTTGCCGAGATAGCGGTTAAAACAGGTGGTGGGTACCCACAACTCAACTCAGTAAGAATGGATGTTGATTGTGACGCTGGTAAGGTTGATATTGCACAACTAGGGGGGAGGGCGTTCGACTTAGCACAAAACTACACGTTTGCGCTAATCCACTTTAGTGCTGCGGGCGGTGATGATTACCCTGTCATCAATCAGCATCCAAATTATATCGATACGCAGCTTACCGATGCATCAGTGTTTCGTGAATATTTTGTCAACCATCCCAATTTGAAGGTCGCAGACTATGCACCCGTTGACGGTCAGCTTCAGTTTCACAAGGGGGGGGCATTAGTTAATAGCTGTGCAGGCAACTAAGCTTGATCTAATACATTGATTGTAAGTGCCTAGAGTAGAATGCTCGTGCTGTGATGACTTTCGTTTTCAGGTGACAGATATATGTTTATGTAAGGCAGCCTCTGTGTTGCCTTTTTTCGCTTTAGGCTTTCTCTATCGTTTCATTTCATGTTTAGGTGTCCAGCAATTGTATATAAGCCTGTGATACCTGCTGATTATTTGTGCATAAATAAAAATATAGTTCACTTATAATTCATAAGCTTATACAAAACCACATTATGCTTTCTTATTCGCAACAATTGGGATAAATTACTTTGTGTTATCCTACGTAAACCAATGTCGGTTTAGTATTCGCTATCAGGGTAGAGTTAAGTTGATATCTGTATATTTGGTTGATGATCATGAATTAGTTAGAACGGGCATTCGTCGTATTCTCGAGGATGAGCGTGGCATTAAAGTGGTGGGCGAAGCTGGTGATGGCGAAGCTGCAGTGCAGTGGTGTCGTAACAATGAAGCCGACGTGATTCTGATGGATATGAATATGCCTGGCATTGGTGGACTTGAGGCGACCCGTAAGATTTTACGCTATCAGTCCCATGCTAAAATTATTGTTTTGACCATACACAGTGAAGATCCCTTCCCAACTAAAGTGATGCAAGCGGGCGCGTCAGGATATTTGACCAAAGGGGCGACGCCACCTGAGGTGATTCAAGCGATTAGACAAGTTGCCCACGGTCAACGTTATTTGTCGCCAGAGATAGCCCAGCAGATGGCCTTAAGTCAATTTAGTCAAACTGAAGAAAACCCTTTTAAATCGCTGTCCGAAAGAGAGTTGCAGATCATGATGATGATCACCAGTGGTGAAAAAGTCAGTGATATCTCCGAGCAACTTAATTTGAGTCCTAAAACAGTGAACAGCTATCGTTATCGCCTGTTCGCGAAATTGGGGATCAGTGGTGATGTAGAGTTAACGCGGTTAGCGATTCGCTACAAAATGCTCGATACTGGCCAGTTTTAACTGACTAAAGCTAAACAGACAAGCATAGCGAATGACTGACTCTTTTAATGCGGCACTGTTTCTTAAATCGGTTTCCTCTTCTGCAGGCGTCTACCGCATGTATGATGCTCGCGGAAGCGTTATTTATGTTGGCAAGGCTAAAGATTTAAAGAAGCGTCTCAGTTCCTATTTCAGACGCAACCTACCTAATGTAAAGACTCAAGCCTTAGTCTCCCACATCGCTAATATTGATGTGACATTAACCCACAGTGAAACCGATGCACTGATCCTTGAGAATGATTATATTAAGCAGTACATGCCCAAATACAATGTGCTACTGAGAGATGATAAGTCGTATCCCTATATTTTTTTAAGTGGCCACAAACATCCGCGACTCGCCTACCACAGGGGGCCTCAGCGCGAAAAGGGCCACTATTTTGGGCCTTATCCCAATGGTGGGGCCGTGAGAGAAAGCCTGCACCTAATGCAGAAACTGTTTCCCATCCGACAATGTGATGATCTCTATTACAAAGCTCGCTCTCGTCCCTGTTTGCAATATCAGATCGCACGCTGCAGTGGTCCATGTGTGGCAAAGGTTTCTGATGAGGAGTATCAAGAGCAGGTCAAGTTAGCGACCCTTTTTCTAAAAGGCAAAGATCAGCAAGTGGTTGGCGAGCTAGTAGGGAAGATGGAAACAGCCTCACAATCCCTTCAGTTTGAAGACGCTGCGCGGTATCGTGATCAGATCAGTGCTCTGCGGCGGGTAGCCGAGCAGCAAGAAGTTTCAAACGATAGTGGAGACATGGATGTAATTGGTGTCTATTACTCCTCTGGGATTGCCTGCTTTCATCTGTTGTTTATTCGCAGCGGAAAAATATTTGGTAGTCGTAGCTATTATCCTGCAATACCCGATAAAACTGAGTTGTCAGAAATTTTGCGGGCATTTATGCTGCAATTTTATCTCAACTTTGACAGTCAACGCACTTTGCCCAAAGAGATTATTGTTAGCCATGCGTTTGATGATATTCATGAACTTGAATTGGCGATAGAGCAAGCATTATCAAAAAGCGTTGCGATAAAAACCAAAGTACGTAGCGAGCGAGCCAGCTTTTTACGTATCGCCGAAACCAACGCTCATCATGCAGTTGAAACGCGTTTATCCCATCAAAATACCGTAGAAGAGCGCTTTTTATTGTTAGAAGAAGCCTTGGAGCAAAGCCAAGCCATTGCGCGTATGGAGTGTTTTGATATCAGTCATACGATGGGAGAAAGTACCGTAGCCTCCTGCGTTGTATTTAACCGTCAAGGGCCGAGTAAAGCTGATTATCGGCGTTATAACATTAACGACATTACGCCAGGGGATGACTACGCAGCTATGAAGCAAGCCATCTCAAGGCGCTTTGATAAGATTGATGCCTCAGGGAAAATTCCTGACATCTTGTTTATTGATGGCGGAATAGGGCAGCTCCGAATTGCGCAGAAGGTGGTTAATGAAAAATTTGTTCACCTTGATGTGGCCCCCACGTTGATTGGTATCGCCAAAGGAGAAGGGCGAAAACCTGGACTGGAAACGTTAATTTATGGTGAAAATGAGATAGCCTTTAATTTGCCAGCAGATTCTGGTGCGTTGCACTTAATTCAACATATTCGTGATGAATCCCATCGCTTTGCCATCACGGGTCATCGAAATAAGCGTCAGAAAACCCGCAATACATCAAGCCTTGAGTCTATTGCTGGCGTCGGGCCCAAACGGCGTAAAGCACTGCTCCAATATTTGGGGGGATTGCAACAAGTTAAAGGGGCTAGTGTGGCTGAATTGGCAAAAGTACCAGGTATTAGCTTAGAAATGGCACAAACAATACATGATGCATTGCGAGGGTAACAAAATTAAGGCAAGATTGGCGCTGCTTTTAAAAAATTGGTTTTATGATGCCGTTTAATGTTCCGATAGCACTTACTCTTTTCAGGTTGCTTTTATTACCTGTTTTCGTTGTTCTTTTTTATACGAGCTACTCTTGGTCGCCATTTGCTGCGGCATTTGTTTTTTGGTTGGCAGCGGTCACCGATGCGCTAGATGGCTATGCAGCGCGTAAATTAAAACAATCGACTCGCTTTGGTGCTTTTTTAGATCCCGTCGCCGATAAGATAATGGTTACTACAGCCTTAGTGTTATTGGTGGCTGAATACAACCATATTTGGTTAACGTTACCTGCATTGTTTATGATTGGCCGTGAAATCGTGATATCTGCATTACGTGAGTGGATGGCTGAGATTGGCAAGCGCGGCGCAGTAGCAGTATCCTGGATTGGCAAATATAAAACGGCTGCACAGATGGTGGCAATTGTTGGGCTTATTTGGCGTCCTAATGAATTTTTGACTTATACAGCGATTGCACTCTTTTATGTTGCCGCAATACTGACTTTTTGGTCTATGGTCAGCTACATAATGGCTGCTTGGAGTGATTTAACCGACGAATCGCACAATTAAAATGCAATGCGATCACTAAGTGTTCAAACGGTTGGTTAATACAAAATATGGCGTTGACACTGAGGCGTAAATCGGTAGAATGCCATTCCGCAGTCAGGGGAAACATAGCGTTTAATATGATTGCAGTTGGATACAAAAGGCGACATTAGCTCAGTTGGTAGAGCGATACCTTGCCAAGGTATAGGTCATCGGTTCGAACCCGATATGTCGCTCCAATCTTTTAGATTGGTTAGGTTATTCAAAAGGCGCGATGGCAGAATGGCTATGCTGCGGATTGCAAATCCGTCGATCTCGGTTCGACTCCGGGTCGCGCCTCCACTTTAAGTTTTAACGCAGTAGCGATAAAACACACATTGCCCGTGTGGTGGAATCGGTAGACACAAGGGATTTAAAATCCCTCGCTGAATAAGCGTGCCAGTTCAAGTCTGGCCACGGGTACCATCTTAAGATGACAAAAAAGCCTCAACGTATGTTGAGGCTTTTTTGTTGGTTGCCACGATGAGTAATAGTAGCCTTAATGGATGTTTGTTATTAGCGCTTTGCTGGTTAACTTAACTGCCCAATCCAACTCATTTGGCGTATAATGTATATCTTTGTTAGTGACGTGGGTTCTATGGCCTTGTATAAGAGAAATGGTTTTACCCTTATCGAGTTAGTTGTCGTTATTGTTATTCTCGCCATCTTGGCGATTGTTGCTCTGCCTCGCTTTATCAACCTCGGACAAGATGCTCATGACAGTGTCGCAAAAAGTGCGTTTGGATCATTTAGTACGGCGGCCTCGCTTTATCATAGTTGTTGGTTAACGGCAGGGGCAGTCGGTGCAGTGACAGATCTCGCTTGCTTTGGTGAAGGTGATATCGACTCAACGGTTACAGGTTTCGCACTCGGTCGTGATACACAAGGATCTGGAAGTAACGGTCAACAGCTTCAAGGTGATTTTTGTAGACAACTTTGGCAAGGGTTATTAGATAATGACGACTTTAAGCTAGCCCGGCACGAGGATGCCTCTTTTGGTGGTGATACAGATATCATCTATTGGTACTCAGGTGGCCTAGTTTCCGATCCAGGTACGCGTTGCTACTTTAACTATATTGCTGATGATCGCACTAAAGGCGCCAAGAATTGGCAACTCAGTTACTACCCTTATACAGGGAAAACTATCATTAGCCGTGTAACACTTGGCTAAAATCTTAAGTTTTTGTATAAACAGAGATAGTTAACTGACTTCTAAAATACATCTTTAGTTGTCTAGGCCAGAATTGAATCTATGCACCATAATATATCTAGGAGGATTTATGGTGCGATGGATGATTTTAAGTTTGGTGTTGCTCGTCAGCTTTACGTCAACGGGTGACGAGCGGTTGGCCGCTGCAAATAAACTGCTGTTAAACCAGCTCGATTTTATTTTGCTAGCGAGCCCCAATGACGAGATGCGCCAACTAAAAATAGAGCTGGCTTCAAGCTCCCCTGAGAGTATTCAACAAGCCAGTGCTACTATTGCAGGGTTTTGGCAGAATAATGCCATTGAAACGCGATTTGACTCACAAGTTCATTTTCAAGACCCCTACACTCAAGCCCTTGCTACAGAGCCGCAGGTCGATAACTATTTACAAGTAAGTAACCGTCTGAAGTATTTACTATGGTTGGAAGAAAACCAGGCTTGGCCAGCGATTGCACCAGGAGTTTGGTTACATTTAGGCGACCAGCATATCGATATTCCAATGATCTCAAAAAGGCTCAACTTATTGGGCGATCACCCTCAAGCAGATACTGACAGTCGAACATTTACGGAATCATTGCACCAAGCCGTTCTTCGGTTTCAACGACGTCATGGATTAAAACAGGATGGTATTATTGGGCCTGCGACTGTGAGGTGGTTAAACTGGAGTCCTTTTAGGCGGGCCCAAGCGTTAGCCAGCAACTTTGTTGAGCAGCATCGCTATCTTGCCAGTGTCGAATCAACCTACTTACTCATTAATATTCCAGAGTACCAAATGGTATTGGTCGATCACGGCAACATAGCACTAAGCTCTAAAGTGATTGTTGGCAAACCCTATCGACAAACGCCATTGATAAAAGGTCAAGTGAGTAACTTAGTGCTTAATCCCAGCTGGCGCGTGCCAAGACGATTACTTAAATACGACCTGTTACCTAAAGTAAGAGAAGATGGTAGTTACATTACGGCTAGAGATTTTGAAGTGTTCGACTATTCTGGGGAGAAAGTGACTAAATCTGATGAGGAGTGGCGAGATATCGCTAAGGGGCCATTTCATTATCGGTTAGTGCAGAAACCTGGTGAGAGTAATACACTAGGAAGATACAAGTTTTTCTTTGCTAATCAATATAATATTTATCTGCATGATACGACAGATAAACATCTTTTTGCTAAAGACATTAGAGCGCTATCTTCTGGCTGTATTCGGGTTGAGAAAGTTGAACAATTAGCCAACTGGATGGCGTCTCATTTGGTAAGGGATAAGCAGACTTGGGTTGACATGCAAATTGAGCGAACCAAGACTCAGTGGTTTGCGTTCGATGAGAAACTTCCGTTACATCTAGTCTATTGGACATCATGGCTAGACAGACAAAACACGCCTCAATATCGTGACGATATATACAATAAAAATCAACGTACTAATCAGTTAAACAGCAACACAATACGCGCGCAAACCCAGGTACCTTAAGGGACTCCTGCACAATCATCACTTGATCTTGTTTGCATTTCAGTTTAGTTTGTTGGCTGTTTTGTTTAAAAAGTAGTCGGTGGTATTGATTTGACAATAGTTTGTCCTGCACGTAGGCAGTTGATGTTAGGCCTAGGTGGCGTTGCGATGTTTTCAATGGTTCCTGCAAAAGTATATGCAAGTCGTTCTACAACTGGTGTTCGTAGTTTGGGCTTTTACAATAGACATACAGGGGAACGTGGGCAAGGAAGCTATTGGGTTGATGGGGATTACCAAAATAATACCCTATCTGATTTTGATCATATTCTGCGCGATCATAGACAAAATGAAGCGGCGCCAATGGATAGGCGCTTGTTTGACCTTTTGTTTTCGCTAAAACAAACACTTAATCTTGATAAAGAGTATCATGTTATCTCTGGCTATCGATCGCCAAAGACTAACCAGATGCTTGCCAATCGTAGCAATGGCGTGGCTAAGAAGAGTTATCATATGAAAGGGATGGCAATGGATATTGCGATACCCGATGTGAACCTTAAAGATCTTCGTGATGCGGCCATTTCACTTAAACTTGGCGGTGTTGGCTATTATCCTAATTCGGGCTTTGTGCACGTGGATACTGGGCCGGTAAGAAGTTGGTAAGCCATTGTCGTGTATTATTTGTGTACTTAAGATTGATGTGCTAGTATTCGCTCGCTTTAAATGAGGTCATCATTGGTCGAAAATGATGACCACCTAAAATTATTTTTAATAAGTGAGTCTATTATGTCTTATACAATCGCCGCACAAACCCGCACTGCAGTTGGGAAAGGTTCGAGCCGCCGCCTACGTCATGCTGGTAAAGTTCCTGCTGTTATCTACGGTGCGGGCAAAGAACCAATTTCTATTGAATTCGAACACAAAAACATCATCAATATCCAAGCTAACGAAGATTTCTACAGCTCAGATATCACTATCGTTCTAGAAGGCGATAAAGAAGTTAAAGTTCGTGTTCAAGCACTACAACGTCACGCGTTCAAGCCACAAGTTGAGCACGTGGATTTCACTTTCGCTTAATAGCGAATTGAAATAGAAAAGCGCCTATATGGCGCTTTTTTTATATTCGAAAATCATGGTTTATCTTCAGATTGCTTGTCTGGACATTGGGCTATGATTTTGGTCTCACCAGTTTCGTTAACCTCCTCTAATGTCACATCAAACCCCCAAAGCCGGTGCAGATGCTTTAATACTTCATTACAGCTTTCATCCAATGGAATACGGTCATTGGGGACATGGCGTAAGGTAAGAGAGCGATCGCCTGTCACAGCAACATCTTGCACCTGAATATTGGGCTCAAGATTTGAAAGATTATATTGTTGTGATAGTGCGTGACGGATCTCTTGGTAACCTTGGTCATCATGAATCGCGGAGACAGAGAGATAGTTTTTTCTGTCGTCATCTAAAATACTAAACAACTTAAACTGGCGAATAATGGTCGGCGACAAGTATTGGCTAATAAAACTTTCATCTTTAAAGTTTTCCATGGCAAAGTGCAGCGTGTCGAGCCAATTACTACCTGCAATATCAGGAAACCAACGTTTATCCTCTTCGGTAGGGTGTTCGCAGATCCTGCGAATATCGACAAACATATTAAAACCTAAGGCGTAGGGGTTTATACCGCTATAATAGGGGCTGTTATAGCTAGGCTGTGCGACAACATTGGTGTGATTTTTAAGAAATTCGATCATAAATCGATCGCTCACTAAGCCATCATCGTAAAGGTGATTGAGAATGGTGTAGTGCCAAAATGTTGCCCAACCTTCATTCATCACCTGGGTTTGTTTTTGCGGGTAGAAGTATTGCCCCATTTTTCTGACAATACGCACGATTTCACGCTGCCAGGGTTCAAGCAAGGGGGCATGTTTCTCAATAAAATAGAGAATATTTTCTTGTGGCTCTGCGGGGAAATGGCTTACATGCTTTTCATTGGAAGCGGCTGGCGATAAAGGAATTGTGCGCCAGAGGTCATTCACTTGGCTTTGAAGATATTCTTCGCGCTCTTTTTGGCGTACTTTCTCCTCTTTTAACGAGATTTCACTGGGGCGTTTGTAGCGGTCAACTCCGTAACTCATGAGCGCATGACAAGAGTCTATGATCAGTTCCACTTGCTCGGCGCCAAAACGCTCTTCACATTCTCTGATATAATTTTTAGCAAATACCAAATAGTCAATAATTGAGGTGGCATCGGTCCAAGTTTTAAATAAGTAATTGCCTTTGAAAAAGCTATTGTGACCAAAACAGGCGTGAGCCATTACTAGTGCCTGCATTGTGATGGTGTTTTCTTCCATAAGATAGGCTATACAGGGATCTGAGTTAATGACAATTTCATAGGCCAAACCCATTTGGCCGCGTTTATAGCCTTGTTCTGTCTCGATAAATTTTTTGCCAAACGACCAATGTGTGTAACCAATGGGCATTCCTATGCCAGCGTAGGCATCCATCATCTGTTCTGCTGTGATCACTTCGATTTGATTTTGATAGCTATCAAGACGATAGTGGGCTGCAACTCGTTCAATTTCGGTCAAATAGGACTGTAAAAGGTCAAAGGTCCAATCCGGCCCATCATCTAGCACTTTGTTTTTATTCGATTCCATAGCGCCCCCTATACTGCTTGTTTCTTAAAGAGATCCCTAAATACCGGATAGATATCTTCTGCTTGTTTGATGTGCTGTACTGCAATATTGTCATGGACTTTCTGTAAGGCTTCATACTCACGCCATAGGGTTTGGTGTGCGCGGTTTGTGATCTCGATGTAGCTAAAATAGCGCACCACAGGTAACAATTTTTTTTCTAATAGTTCTCGACAAGTCGGCGAGTCATCGGCCCAGTTGTCGCCATCCGAGGCTTGGGCGGCGTAGATATTCCATTCGTTCTCAGGGTAGCGCTCTTTTTGAATCTCATGCATTAATTTTAAAGCACTGGATACAATAGTGCCTCCAGTTTCTTGGGAGTAAAAAAACTCATGTTCATCAACCTCTTTGGCTTGAGTATGATGACGGATATAGACGACATCTAAGTTTTTATAGGTACGTGTTAAGAAGAGATATAACAAGATGTAGAAACGTTTCGCCATATCTTTAGTGGCTTGGTCCATTGAACCGGAGACATCCATTAGGCAAAACATTACCGCTTGAGATGAGGGGACTTCACGCTTGGCAAAGTTGTTATAGCGCAAGTCGAAGGTATCAATAAATGGCACTCTGGCTATCTGTTTTTTGAGCTCCTCAATGCCTTGTTTGAGCGTCAAGATCTTCTCAGCTTGTGCGCCTGGAGTAGATTCAAGTGTTTCTAGTTCAGCTTGAAGCTCGGCCAACTTAGCTTTTTTAGATGATGACATTGCGATTCGCCGCGCCAACGAAGAGCGCAGAGAGCGTACGATATTGATATTTGCTGGCACGCCATCATTGGTAAATCCAGCGCGATAAGTTTGATATTCCACCAACTTATTTAAACGATTATTCTGCAAGTTAGGCAGTTCAAGATCTTCAAAAAGTAGCTCTAAGTATTCGTCTTTAGAAATTTGGAATACAAAATCATCTTGGCCTTCTCCTGAGTTTGAAGCATCACCTTGGCCACTACCTTGACCACCGCCTTGAGGAGGCCGATCGACTTTATCACCTCGAGAAAACTGGTCATTCCCGGGATGCACTCGCTCGCGCACACCACCACGACCTTGGTGAAAAGTGGGTTCGCTGATGTCTCGAGTCGGTATACCAATCTTTTCACCCTTATCGACGTCAGTGACACTACGGCGTGTTACCGCATCGCTCACCGCTTTCTTTATCTGTTGCTTATATCGATTGATGAATCGTTGTCGGTTTACCGTACTCTTTCCTTTTGCATTAAGCCTTCTATCAATAAAATTAGCCATGCGCACCTCCCAAAGACTAGTGGGGAGCATGCTCCCCAAACTCTGCCTATCACGATGATTTACGTACGCGTAAATACCACTCAGATAACAGTCTTACTTGCTTTTTGGTGTAGCCTTTCTCCATCATTCGATTAACAAAATCATCGTGTTTTCGTTGATCATCGTTAGAGGTTTTGGCGTTAAAGGAGATAACGGGCAGAAGATCTTCTGTGTTGGAGAACATCTTCTTTTCGATGACGGTACGCAGTTTTTCGTAGCTGGTCCAAAGTGGGTTGGAACCGTCGTTATTGGCCCGTGCACGCAGGACGAAATTAACGATTTCATTACGAAAATCTTTCGGGTTACTGATCCCTGCTGGCTTCTCTATTTTCTCCAACTCGGCGTTTAGTGCTGAGCGGTCAAATAATTGGCCAGTTTCAGGGTCGCGATACTCCTGATCTTGAATCCAAAAATCAGCGTAGGTGACATAACGGTCAAAGATATTTTGCCCATATTCAGAGTAGGACTCTAAGTAAGCGGTTTGAATCTCTTTTCCGATAAACTCGATATATTTGGGCGTTAAATAACCTTTTAAAAACTCTAAATAACGTTCAGCCATTTCACTTGGGAATTGTTCTTGCTCTATTTGACGTTCAAGCACATAGAACAAGTGGACTGGGTTAGCGGCAATTTCACTGTGGTCAAAGTTAAAAACTTTGGATAAGATTTTAAAGGCAAAGCGGGTAGACAATCCCTGCATCCCTTCGTCTACGCCAGCATAATCGCGATACTCTTGATAGGATTTTGCCTTTGGATCTGTGTCTTTAAGGCTTTCACCGTCATAAACTCGCATCTTAGAATAAATAGAAGAGTTATCAGGTGTTTTTATCCGTGATAGAACACTAAATTGGGCAAGGGTTTCTAAGGTATATGGTGCGCATGGCGCTTGAGATAATTCAGAATTAAACAGGAGTTTTTCATAGATCTGTATCTCCTCTGAGACGCGAAGACAATAGGGCACTTTGACTATATATACCCGATCTAAGAAGGCTTCGTTAGTTTTATTGTTTCTAAAAGTAGTCCATTCTGATTCGTTAGAGTGAGCCAAAATGATGTCGCTAAAGGGCAGTGCAGAAAGGCCTTCTGTACCATTGTAGTTGCCCTCTTGTGTAGCTGTGAGTAACGGGTGTAATACCTTAATCGGGGCCTTAAACATCTCCACAAATTCCATTAAACCTTGGTTTGCACGGCACAGTGCACCAGAGTATGAATATGCGTCGGCATCATGTTGGGCAAAGTGTTCGAGTTGGCGAATATCGACTTTACCGACAAGAGATGAAATATCCTGATTGTTCTCATCACCTGGTTCTGTTTTGGCAATACCCACTTGATCTAAAATTGTAGGGTAGACTTTAACGACTTTAAATTGGGTAATGTCACCACCGAATTCATGTAAGCGTTTAACAGCCCATGGCGACATGATAGTTTTTAGATAACGCTCTGGTATCTGATACTCATTTTTGAGAATCTCACCATCCTCTTCAGGATTGAATAAGCAAAAAGGGTGATCGTTTACCGGACTACGTACCCCATTGGCACTTAACACATAAATAGGGACATGCTGCATTAAGGCTTTGAGTTTTTCAGCAAGAGAAGATTTACCTCCGCCGACAGGCCCAAGCAAATATAGGATCTGTTTGGATTCTTCTAAGCCCTGAGCCGAGTGTTTAAGGTATGCGACTATCTGTTCAATCGCTTCTTCCATTCCATAAAAGTCTTTGAATGCCGGATAGCGTGAGATAAGTCTGTTAGAAAAGATGCGACTTAGTATTGGATCTTTGGACGTATCGATGACTTCTGGATCACCGATTGCGATTAATAAACGCTCTGCAGCCGATGCATACGCGATGCGATCCTCTTTACATATGGCAAGAAAGTCTTGCAATGAATACTCTTCGTCTAATTTCTTTTCATAGCGTTGTTGATAATGCTCAAATATGCCCATTTTCCACCCCCTGAAAAGCCAACAATTAGTGCTAAGGAGCAACTGATAATCAGTTACCTACCTCTAATAATAGACGGGAAATGTGAGCTGAGTATGAAAAATCATAATAAAAACAATAACAAAACGTTGCAAATGCAACTATTGCAACTGCAGGCGGGTGACAAATGTTGGATCTATTAGTCGGTGAGAAATAAAAAAGGGAGCCGATAAGGCTCCCTTTTTAATGCGAAATTTAAGATTAACCAGCAAAGTTGCTGTTAACAAATTCCCAGTTAACGAGTTCCCAGAAATGTGCTAAATAGTCAGGACGAACGTTACGGTAATCGATGTAGTACGCGTGCTCCCACACGTCAACTGTCATCAGTGGCGTAACGCCTGCATCTGTTAGCGGTGTAGCGGCATTGCTGGTATTAACGATAGCAACGCTACCGTCTGCGTTCTTAACTAACCAAGTCCATGCGCTACCAAAGTTGTTCACTGCAGCGTCGGTGAACTGAGCTTTAAACGCATCAAAAGAACCGAAAGCGGCGTCGATAGCAGCTGCGATTTCACCTGTTGCAGCACCGCCACCGTTTGGTGATAGGCAGTTCCAGTAAAATGTGTGGTTCCAAATTTGTGCTGCATTGTTGAAAATACCGCCAGTAGAGGTCTTAATGATCTCTTCTAGGCTCTTCTCTGCAAGTTCAGTACCTTCAACTAGACCGTTTAACTTCACGACGTAGGTGTTGTGATGTTTACCATAATGGTACTCAATGGTTTCTTGGGAAATATGGGGCTCGAGCGCGTTTTGTGCATAAGGAAGTGCTGGTAATTCAAAAGCCATGTGTATTCTCCATTGACATTCATTTGTCTTTTATATGTTTGCTCACTGCGCCACATTCTACCTGATAAAATTGTGATGTGAATCATTGTTTGGTGGATTTTTTCGATTAATGCAATCGATACAGTAAACAGATAAATAACCCTGAAAAAAGTAGGTTTTCGTTCTGTTCCAACCTGACGTACAATAGGCGAAACTGTTTAAGACGTTTAGCTGTTATATTTAGGAATAAACATGGACACAAATGAAACTGTAGAAAAGATCAAACAACAAATTGCTGAAAACCCAATCATTGTTTATATGAAGGGATCACCTAAGTTACCGAGCTGTGGTTTTTCTTCTCAAGTTGCACAGATCATGATCAATTGTGGTGCGCAATTCGCATTTGTTGATATTTTACAGCACCCAGATATTCGCTCAGAGCTTCCTAAGTATGCAAACTGGCCAACCTTCCCACAGTTATGGGTTGAAGGTGAATTGGTTGGTGGTTGTGATATTTTGACTGAAATGTACCAAAAAGGTGAGTTACAAACGCTTATCTCTGAAACTGCAGCAAAGTATCCTGCGGCCGAAGATCAAGCATAATCGCTGCCTAAAAGTCGATTTTTTACCAAAAAAAGCCCTTCAATAGAAGGGCTTTTTTGTTCATTTATACTAATTTATATCAGTTTGGATTCCCTGATTCTGTTGCCGGTTTTGGTAACGGAAGCAGTAGATTCATGGTAATTGCAACGATACCGCATAAGCTGATACCAGTCAGACTAAAGGACCCGATACCAAAAGCCATCCCACCTATACCAAATACAAGCGTGACGCCAACAATACAGAGATTTCTAGGTTCGCTTAAATCGACTTGATTCTTGATTAACGAATTTAAACCTACCGCGGCAATAGAACCAAATAAGAGGCACATAATCCCTCCCATCACTGGCACGGGGATAGTCTGCATTAAGGCGCCGAGTTTACCGACAAAAGCTAGGGTAATAGCGGTGATAGCGGTCCAAGTCATAATACGTGGATCAAAACTCTTTGTTAATGTTACAGCGCCCGTGACTTCGCTATAGGTGGTATTTGGTGGCCCACCTAGCGCGGAGGCAGCAATGGTTGCGACACCGTCACCGCATAAGGTGCGATGTAGGCCTGGTTTCTTCATATAATCCTTACCCGTGACATTTGATATCGCCAAGATGTCGCCAATATGCTCAACGGCGGGCGCTATTGCCACTGGGATCATAAAGGCAATAGCATGCCAATTGAATTCTGGGGCGACAAAATTGGGGATAGCAAACCAGCTGGCGTTGACAACAGGGGAGAAGTCGACAATGCCAAACGATAGGCTGAGGCCATAGCCAACAATAATTCCGGCAAGAATTGGCATAAGCTTAGCGATGCCTTTAGCAAAAATAGCCACCGCGATAGTGGTCAATAATGAAGCGAGTGAGATAATTAACGCTTGATTAGCGCCTACTAAAGTTAAGCTGCCGTCACCACTTTTGCCCAATGCCATATTGACGGCAACGGGCGCTAGCCCAAGGCCGATGACTATAATCACAGGGCCAACCACAACTGGTGGAAGCAGACGTTTAATAAAGCCGTCGCCACGAACCTTCACCAAACTGGCTAGGATGATGTACACACAACCGGCCGCCATCAGTCCGCCCATGGTTGAAGGGATCCCCCAGGTCTGGACGCCATAAAGGATGGGAGCAATAAATGCGAATGATGAGGCTAGAAAAATGGGTATTTGACGTTTGGTGACTAACTGGAAGAGTAGGGTACCGAAACCAGCGGTAAACAGTGCTACATTGGTATCTAATCCCGTTAGTAAGGGCATAAGTACTAATGCACCGAAGGCGACAAACAGCATTTGTGCGCCCTGTAGGGGTATAGCTAAACGATTCATTATTATTCTCTTTTTTAAGGTAAACCGCTAAATGTTACCTGCTTGTTGTTACATTTGCATCTGTGTCGATCACATTTACTTAAAGACGCTCGCGTGCGAGCCAAAAAACACCATGCTTCTCACATCGGGGGAAGGCATGTTTTTACAGAGTATGTTACACTTGCGCCATTCTTTGCGGTTATAGATTTTATACGGATGTTCAGGACGACTTTTTTAGTTTCATTGCTGTTAAGTGCTGCAGCATTATCGGTGACAACCAGCGCTATGGCTGCGGAAGTGTCTCAATTAGATGAAAGTTTCGTCAAGGTCGAAGACCGGGCGGTTAAGACCAGAAATGAGGCGTTAAAACAGGCTTTGCAAAATGTGATCTTGAAGAATTCTGGCAGCCAAAGCGCGTTAATGGCACCGAGTATTGCATCGAGTATCAACAAGCCTACCTCTCTTATTCGTCAGTACGGCTATAAAGAGATTGATGGCGAACAGTATCTTCATGCCTCTTTTGACCATCAAAAAATTATTCGCTTACTTCGTGATGCACAATTGCCTGTCTGGGGCCAGCAGCGTCCGCTTACCCTAATTTGGCTCAGCCTCGATGCTGATGGTAGTCGTAAGATTTTGAATGACTCATCGACCGATGAAAGCCGTCAAACGATTACAGCTACGGCCAACCAAAGAGGATTACCCGTGTTGTTGCCGCTGATGGATCTCGATGATTCTATGGTTATCGCTGCAAATGATGTACGTGGTATGTTTAATGATGTGGTTGCATCCGCATCGCAGCGTTATAACACCGACTACTTTGTTATGGCATCCATTGAACCCAGCGCCGATGGATTATTGAACTACAATATGGCGTTGTACCCCAGCGTATCAGACGAACCGTTATTCGCGCCTTTAATCCAAGATGAAGGTAAAGTTGCTGATGCTGATAGCGCGATGGGGGCAATACTGTTGGCATTGAGTGAATATTATGTGGGCCAATATGCCGTCGCGGATAGTGGTGAGGCATTACAGACTCAAATTACTTTTATCGACATTACAGATCGTAAACAACTTGTGGATATCGAAAAGTATTTGCAGCAGTTAAGTGCGGTAAAGAGAGTCTCTTTGACGACATTACGGGGTGTGACGGCAAAGTTTTCACTGGATCTGTTTGGTTCAGAGGACGATCTTCAACGGTTGATCAACCTTGAATCAAAGATCAGGCAACAGGTTGTTCAACGCCCTATAGCGAATGAAAGTTTAGATCCGTTACCAGTGTCACAGACTCAATCTACCAACTATATTTGGTTAGGAAATTGATGATAAGGTGCTGCACCTATTTGTCGGCAATTGCCGTTTCTATTTTATGAGTGAATTTGAGACATAATTAGTGGTATCTAACTCACCCTTACAATTGTCATTACCTGTCTATCTGCCCGATGATGAAACCTTCAACAGTTATTATCCGGCAGCAGGTAATGATGAGCTTATTCAAAGCTTACAAGGCTGTGCCGATGGTAGCGCCAATAACGCTGTTTATGTTTGGGGCCCGGTAAAGTCTGGTCGTACACATTTAATGCACGCGACTTGCGCCCATGCTAACGAACTTAATCGTAACAGCTTCTATCTACCCCTTGGTATTCATGCGAGCATCTCGACCGATCTTCTAGAAGGTTTAGAGCTAGTTGACTTAGTTTGCATCGACGATATTGATGCAATTGCTGGACATCCATTATGGGAAGAAGCACTGTTTGACCTTTACAATCGAGTCGCTGAACAGGAAAACTGCGCATTAGTGGTAAGCGCTAGTGCTTCTGCGGTCGATAGCGGCTTTGTTCTGCCGGATCTTATTTCAAGAATGCAGTGGGGCTTGACCTATCAGCTGCAACCTATGGCAGATGATGAAAAGTTGGTTGCGTTACAGCGACGGGCGGCAATGCGGGGGCTCCAGCTGCCTGAAGATGTTGGCAGGTTTTTGCTCAATCGATTGGCACGCGATCTTCGAACACTATTTGACGTACTTGACCGACTTGATAAAGCCTCGTTAGTCCATCAACGTAAATTGACGATTCCTTTTGTCAAAGAGATGCTAAGACTATAAAAAAGCGCTGATTAATCAGCGCTTTTTTTAGTCTATTCACTTATGGCGGTCGCCGCTCAATTGTAGCGGCGGTTCAGCTAACAGTAACGTCGATGGACTCGACTGTTTTGCTTTGACTTGACTCACGGTTTGCTGGGCTGTCAGCGATAGGTTTTGTTGCCAAGTTTCACCGGCTCGCATCGCTATAGGAGCGGGTAAGTTGGCGACCCATTGCTGGGCGTTCAACTCTGGCAATATACGATCAATGACGAGTACCGCGCGGTCGGCCAATTCTACTTGGCCAATACGACCACGTTGCCCCCAGTCGACAACAATGCTGCTGGCGGTTGCATTATCAGGATAATCTGTCACACCAACATCTCGCTGAATTTGGTAGCGATGACTCATCATTGCTTCTTCAAATAGCATTGCGGCATCTTCGCGTGTTGTTGAATAGGCATAGAAGTCACTGGCTCTATCATTAGAAAAGAACTGGCTAATATCACTGGGTTGGTAACTTTTTTGTGTCTCAGACGCACTTTCACCTCTAAACCTGACATCGGCAAGACTAAACATCTCTTGGCTGACTAATGGGTAGGCGCCTTCTAGTTGATCTGATACTAATAACTTGCTATCGCTGCGACGCAAGTAGTCGTCGTACAGTCTTGGTCCTTGAAGGAGCGCATGACTACTACGCGGAAAGAAATCATTAGCATGGGCCAACTCATGTAGTAGCAATGACGCAAAGTCTGGTGCAGCTGCTTGCCAATTGCGGTCAACACGTTGTTCTCTTGATACAAGATAAGAGGTGTATTGGTTATCTTTGACATAGCGCCAGGGCATTAAAAAATTGAGGTCACTGCCAAAACCACTACGATAATCGGGCGCTTCATTGATGGTATCTCGCTCAAATTTAGTTAGCCATAAATCATTGGGGTCGAGGTAGATAGCACCGGTGGCAACCCAGTAAAAAGAGGGGCGGATATCATAGCTAATGACCACAGCGGTAACGGATTGAAGCAATCGTGCAAAATCGCTGTTTGGATCAAGGCTTGTGAGAAATTCGGCAAAGTTGTCTCCCATCCATTGATGGGACACCAGAACTCTATCCAAGATTAATTGATTATCCAAGTTTTGGTTTAATTGTCCAATGAGAGGCAGTTGGTTGATGTTACACAGACTGGTTAACTGGTTTGAGTAAACACAGCGCTGTAATGTTTGTGCGTAAGGAGAGTCGCTGTTATAGGCGAACGTTCGTGCGACGGGTTCTTCGAAAAAGGTTGAGGTAATGGGTGCCTCTTTAGTGATAAGCAAATGCACATCGTCTGACACACTTTGACCATCAACTTGGGCTGTTGCACGAATAATGCTGACAGTATCTGCCGGTACGTTAGGCGCCGTAAACAGTGCTCGTTCGTTATTCGACAGATCCAAACTGATATTAGGACCCGCAGCGACACACCAACTTAATGCTGATGGCACTTCACCATTGATGCGATCGATACGTACGCTGACATTATTGCCCTGAACCACTTGATGGTCGTTACGCAGACGTAACACCGGAGTCTCGTCGGTCACAGTGATCGGGATACTCTCGCTATAGGTCTGACCGGTAGATGTTACCGTGAGTTCAAACTGGTATTCTCCACTACTGCTGGCTTCAAATGAAAATATGGGAGAGCGTTGACTGGTTAATTCAAGAACTGGTCCTGCCGTCTGTTGCCAAAAATATTGATGTTGACGACTGTCTTGGTTACCTATTTTTCCGATAAGTGTACTCGGCTGACCAACTTGGTAACTAGGTTCGGTCAAAAAGATTAACCCTGAATCTGTGGTGTTAACATTAAGCGTTGATGAAACATTACAGCGGCCGAGATCGGGGAGGGGACTTCTGGGTTACCACTATTATCAGAGCTACTACCACCACATGCGGTAAGTGTTAATGCCGAAAAGAGGATTAAATACAGGGGTTTACTCATTGACACTGTCTCCGCTGTCTTTATGTTCTTGTTAAGATTCGAGTAATCTTTACTAAAATATAACATGTGAACTAGATCACAGGTAGTCAGGCAGAGATAAATCGGTGTAAAGGGTGGCGTTGATGTAGGGCACAACAGCGCTATGAAACGATAAAAAAAGCGCCAATTGGCGCTTTTTTAATGGCCTATTTTTTGCGTTTCTTGAGTCCGAGACCTAACTCACGTCCGCGGATCCGCGCATAGAAAGGTAAGCCTATCAGCAACACACTCAGCAAGGCGACTTCGACAATGGCGAAAATCAGCGCAGTGTCTGTGACGTACAGCAGAGTTAGTCCATGCAGCATATAGAGACAAACAATAAAGCTTGCCCACGCATAGGTATAAGGATTACCAGTTAAAATACCTTTAAGCGGTGCTAGTAGCGGTAAAATCCACAGCAGGCTAAACACCATCGAATATTCACCGGTCAAACCTTGATTACCAAACCAAGCTATCATGAGGAACAGTAATGCGACATAGGTAGCACGGCATAATTTAAACAGAGAAGTTGAGCTCATAAAAACGCTTAGCCTTATAAAATTGCGAGAACGCTTTCAGGAGGACGGCCAATAGCTGCTTTTCCGTTAGCGAGTACAATTGGTCGCTCAATCAGTTTTGGGGTGTCGACCATAGCTTGCAATAACTGCTCGTCGTCTTGAATATCGGCTAAGCCTTGTGCCTTGTACTCATCTTCTTTAGTGCGCATCAATGCACGAGGTGAAATGGCCAATTTTTCGATGATGGTGCGTAATTCCAACTTAGTGAGTGGTGTTTTTAAGTATTCGATGATCTGAATATCACAGGCGTTTTCTTCAAGTAACGCCAAAGTTTGGCGGCTTTTTGAACAGCGTGGGTTATGAATAATGCTTACTTGAGTCATAGGATGTCTGCTTGTTGTTAAAAAGTGCCGACATGATACTTCAAAAGGTGAGCGTAGTCACAAAGAGTTCGCTCACCTTACTAACTGTTAAAGCTGTTCTATGGCACGTTTCGATTGTTTAAACTGACGAATCCGAGCTTCGATACGCGCTAATTGCAATGGATCGGATTCAGATAATCGATAGGCGAAATTAAGTTGATCAATTGCCCCATCATAGTCAGCTGCCAAGGCCATTGATTCCGCTTTCGCATAATGTTCCATCGCCTTGTTGCCCGATTTCCGGTACGCATCACTGAGCAATAGCAAAGGCAACTGATTCTGTCTATCAAGGAAAATCATATCTTCTAAAATCGGTATCGCCTTAGACGCCTGATTATTTTCAATATAGGTGTTTGCCAAATTGATGTTGATGACTTGCGATGTGGGTTTAAGTAGACGTTGCTTTTTCAATAAGCTGATGGCTGCTTTATGTTCCCCACGAGCGAGTAACAGATCTGTTTTAGTATCGATATAAAATAGGTTATTCGGATCTTCACTAAGCAGCTCATCAATGATCTGTTCTGACTCTGCTTCCTTCTCTGATCTCAGTAACGCCAACGCTAAGCCATACTGTGCCGCTTGCTTAAACTCATAACTACGTTTCTTTAATTTATCGGTAAAAAGCGCCAACGCTGCTTCTTCGCTGTAACTTGAAAAGCGTACCTGAATACGCGCCTTTGCCAGCTGAAAATCAATATTATCAGGTATATACCTGTGAGGATATTGTGCTGCGCGGTTACGGGCTTCTGCGATACGTGATTCGGGCAATGGATGAGTCAGCAGCATTTGTGGCGGCTTAGAGGTGAAGCGGTACCGAGTGGCGAGTTTAGCGAAGAAATCTGCTGCGCCATTAGGGTCAAATCCGGCATCTACCAATATTTGCATACCAATACGGTCGGCTTCTTTCTCATGTAAACGGGTGTAGTTAATTTGTGCCTGGGTGGCTAACGCTTGGGTGGTTGCCAACGCTGCCATACCAGCCTGAGGGGCTGCAATCGTCAATAAAATTGCCCCAAGTAGACCAGCCATGGTCGCCGCTGAACTCTTTTCCTTGGCTTCTAATGAGCGCGCAAGGTGACGTTGGGTAACGTGAGTAATCTCGTGACCAATCACTGAGGCGAGTTGACTTTCATTATCGGCGTTAAGAAAAAGCCCAGTGTGTACGCCAACATGTCCACCAAAAAATGCGAAAGCATTAATCTCATCATTTCTAAGTAGGAAAAAATAAAAGGGGGTTTTAACCCCCGTTGCATGGGCCACCAACTTATTACCCAGTTCAGTCATGTATTGATTTAATACCGGGTCATTTAGGAGTGGCGCTGAAGAACGGATGACACGCATATACGCATCCCCATAGGTATTCTCTTTTTCTAAACTGAAGGTATTGACCGCTGCCGTGCCAAGGTCTGGTAGATCGCTGTTGGCAAAACTCATCGGTGCAATAGAAAAGTACGCCAGTGATAGGGCACCAGCGACCAGAGACTTTGCTGCTTTAATTTTAGTCAAACTAATCCTTAGCCTGTGAAGATAGATACAATACAAAATATTGGAGTAACTAAAGTTGAATTAGTTCACCGAACATCGCCATGCCAAGCGGATTTTACTATGTCCTTAATGTCATTGGCGTAAACACTGATTGATATCTTGTGGTTTACTTTGAGACTTAGGATAATAGCGCAAGTTTGTCTTTAGCAAGTTCATTATGACTTTTATTGATTTAACCGCCTATCGTTGCCCGCTAGCCTTAGTTAAACTTAAGCTTGCTTTAAAGGGGCTTGACGATATGGAAAGGGCTCAGATTTCTCTTGCCGATGCAGGCTCGCGCCGTGATGTGCCTCGTTTTTTAACAAAAGCGCAGTACCAAATTCAGGAACTGCGTAATGATGAACAGATGTTAGTGTTGGCTGTGGTTAAGACCGCTAACGCCTAATATTTGTCGAAAACCTATTTGGGAATGGTGGATGTTTAGTTTATTAACGAGTTGGTATAAAGAGCGATTTAGTGATCCACAAGCGGTCACATTAGTGTTTATTTTGGTGGCTATTGCTCTGGCTATCTATTTTGCGGGTGGACTACTGGCTCCCTTGATTGTGGCGTTGGTCTTGGCTTTTCTACTGGAATGGCCTGTGGCGCAAATGGTAAAAGTGGGTATTAATCGCACTACAGGTGCATCATTAGTCTTAGTGCTTTTTATTGGCATAATGCTGCTGCTTACCTTTGGTTTAGTGCCGAGCGTGTGGAAGCAAGGGGTGTCATTAGTCTCAGATCTACCCTCTATGTTAGATAAGGGGCTTATAACCATCAAAGGCTATGTGGAGCAATATCCACAATTTATGAGTACGACTCAGCTCGATACCATGGTCAGTGAACTAAAAAAGCTACTAGATACCCAACATATTTTTGACCTAGGTAAGCAGCTAATTGGTTACTCAGCCTCATTACTAGTGTTAATGGTTTACGCGATTTTAGTACCACTGCTGGTATTTTTCTTTTTGAAAGATAAAGATTTTTTAATTAAGGGTAGCAAGCGGTTTATTCCGACTAACCGTGATCTAGCCCGTAAAGTTTGGCTGGAGATGAATCAGCAGATCTTTAACTATATTCGTGGCAAAGTCATTGAAATAGTCATCATTGGCGCCGTTAGTTATATTTTCTTTGCGATTATGGATCTGCGCTACGCAGCATTACTTGGGGTGCTAACAGGCTTCTCTGTGCTGATCCCTTATGTTGGCGCTACCTTGGTCACTTTGCCCATTGCTTTAGTGGCTTTCTTTCAGTGGGGCGTGAGCCCTGAATTTGGTTATTTGATGTTAGGTTACGGCATCATTCAGGCATTAGATGGCAACCTATTGGTACCTATTTTGTTTTCTGATGCGGTGGACCTACATCCTGTGTTCATTATCGCCGCAGTGCTTGTATTCGGAGGTTTGTGGGGGGTGTGGGGAGTATTTTTCGCGATTCCACTCGCATCATTAGTCAAAGCCGTGATAAATGCATGGCCGCAGTCGGCAAAGGTATCTGAAGAAAAGCCCAATAAAGAGCATACGGTGTCGTAAAATATGACCCATGAAAAAGGCGCCTTAGGCGCTTTTTTTGTTATTGGATTAAAGCTTGTTTAGCCGTGGCGGCTAGGGCGCGATATACCAAAGTGGTTTGTTTCGCTTTAATGTTCCAATGTTGCCAGTATAGAGGGACTGCCATCAGTTTTTCTGGACAAAGCGCCCTGAGGCGGCCGTTTTCAAGCAGTGGCTTAGCTTGTAAATGTGCCACAAGACCATAACCCATCCCCAATAAGATGGCATCTAAAAAGCTTTCCGAGGAGGGGATCTTGTGTTGTTGCCATCTACCGGGTGCAATTGAGAAATGATCGCCTAGAAATTTTTCATGCAGTTTATCTTTAGTGGAAAAAACCACTGCCGGGGCTTGCAGTAAGCTCTGCTTATTAACGCCTGCTGCAAAATGCTTATCAATGAACTCATCGGTTGCTACACATAAGTATTCCATTTGGCCCAAGTACTCACTGCTGCAACCTGGCAAAGCGACCGCTGTGGTGGTGACGCAGCCAACAGCTTCGCCTGTTTTGAGAAGATAATGGGTATATGACTCATCATCAACTATCAACTCCAGTAACCAATTATGCCGTTTGAAAAGTTGGGCCAATGCCGGTAAAAACCAGGTCGCCAAACTGTCGGCATTGACCGCTATTTTAACAATCGTGGGCAAACTTGGGTCGTCAGCATCAATTTCGGCGCTGAGCTCGCTTTCTAATAGTTGGATTTGTGCAAAATGGCGCAGTAATCGCTTGCCCATTGGCGTTGCTTGCACTGGTGTTGATCTTACCACTAAGGCTTGGCCGACTTTCTCTTCCAGCTGTTTAATTCGTTGCGATACCGCCGATTGGGTAACAAATAACACCTTTGCAGCGCGTTCAAATCCACCTTCTGAGATCACAACACTCAGCGCCTTAAGATGCGCTTGATCTAGCATACTAATCACCTGTCGACATTATAAGTTAGGCTAATGATACATTAAAAACATTAGTTATATTTAATTGCCTGTTTTGGTTATTCTCGCTTTCTACTTTTTAGGGCGAGTGTTGGGAGAAGGTTGTGCAGGCGTTTATTCAGGGGATTGGTGTTGGTGGTAGTTTGATTATGGCTGTGGGAGCCCAAAATGCCTTTGTGTTAAAACAAGGGTTAAAGCGCTCACATTCGCTGCCTATCGCTGCATTATGCTCGCTTATTGATGCGTTAATGATCACCGCGGGTGTTGCTGGACTTGGGCATCTCATTTTGGCGTTTCCACTGATAAAAGATATTGCCAGTATCGGAGGCGCAGTTTTTTTAGTGGTATATGGTGCCAGGGCGCTACATTCATCGTTTATTCCCCAAGCACTGTCAAGCGAATCGGAGCTGAAGGGCGATACATTGCGGGCTGCAGTCCTGACGACACTTGGCATAAGCTTACTAAACCCGCATCTTTACTTAGACACTGTGGTTTTGCTCGGCAGTATTAGTACCCAATTTGATGGGGCTGACAGGCCGTTGTTCGGCGCAGGTGCTGTACTAGCCTCTTTTGTGTGGTTTTTTGGCCTAAGCTTTGGAGCAAAGTATCTTTCACCGCTTTTTAAAAAACCGAAAGCTTGGTGTTATCTCGATCGTTTCATTTGTTTGACGATGTGGAGTATCGCTGTTGCGCTAATTTGGCCTTATCTGTAACGATTAGTACTAAGTTTGACAGAAGGGATTTGTCGATATTTTCTGTTAAGTCATATGACATTATGATTTATTGGCTTATATCGATTGGGGTAAAACGTAAAAAGCCAGCTATACGCTGGCTTTTTAATTTGTTACGGTTTTGACAGGTTAAGATTTAATATGATTAAGCACGACGTCATGGTGCTCTTTGGTCTTAAACTTATTAAACACATGGGCGACTTTGCCATCTTGGCCAATTAAAAAACTGAGTCTGTGGATACCGTCATAGATTTTACCCATGAATTTTTTTTCACCCCAAACACCAAAAGCATCGGCGATAGCATGATCTTCATCGCTCAAAAGTGAGAAATTAAGTTCATGTTTATCGGCAAAACGCCCCAATTTGGCCACAGGATCTGGACTAATCCCCAATACAGTAACGGTTAAATTGTCTAACTCACTTTTGCTGTCACGTAAGCCACAGGCTTGCACTGTGCACCCTGGTGTCAATGCCTTAGGGTAAAAGTAAACCAGTACAGGCCCATTTTTTAGTGAATCGGTCAGTGATACGGTATCACCATGTTGGTTTTGCAATGAGAAGTTTGGCGCAACATCGCCCTGTTGTAACGTATTCATTATGTTTCCTTATATCTGTGTTTCTTTATCTTGCATACGTTTGATATGGCATGTTAGATCCATCTCTTTTGCAAGTTCATCGATACTGAGTTCAAGTTTATCGATATCCACTTTCTCAGGTACATTGATGGCTAAAAAAACATTTTGCACAGGTTGGCCTTCACTGGTTTCTTCTGCATGAGAGCGAACGGCGGCGAGGTCTAGTGAGCGATCGGCAAGGAACTGGGTAATGCTCTTCATCGTGCCGCGCTGGTCTTGGCCGTTGAAGGTCACTTCTAGGCGTGAGACATAATTGGCTGCAACGTGTTTAGAACTGCGTTTCATCACAGTGAGCAAGCCTAGTTCAACACTCAATGCTGGCAGGGTGGTCTCCATTTTGGTAATAGATGCCCAAGAACCCGAAATCATCATGATCAAGGTAAATTCACTTCCAAATAATGCCATTCTGCTGTCGACAATGTCACAGTCGCATTCACTGGCTAGGCGTGCAAATTTACTGACGATACCTGGACTATCAGAACCCAGTGCAGTGACGACTAGATGATTGGACATGAAATTCCCCCATAAAACAGTGCTGGTTGTATAAATAAACGGCGATTAAACATGGTGACGTTTTGCGGAGCGCTATGCTAACACATGTTAACAGTTTTGCGATCCCCGTCTTAATAATCAAGTCGACAATTGCCTAGGATCAGCGAAACAATATATTCCAATAATTCTCAAGATACTTATGCTTGTTTTTACGAGTGAGCATCAGTACCATAGCGAGTCCTGAACCCTTGGGGAAGTCACATGATAAACGGAAGCATTGTAGCCTTAATCACACCAATGAATAGTGATGGCTCAGTCGATTATGCAAGTCTAGAGAAGCTCGTTGAGTACCACATAGCCCAAGGTACCGATGCGATAGTTGCCGTAGGCACCACTGGCGAATCAGCCACTTTACCGCTGTCAGAACATATCGCGGTTGTCTCTCATACGGTTAAGTTTGCCGCTGGACGAGTCCCCGTAATTGGCGGGAATGGCGCCAACGCCACAGCAGAGGCGATAGAGCTTACTAAAGCACAATCCAAGATTGGGGTGGCCGCCATGCTTGGTGTGACCCCTTATTATAACAAGCCAACGCCTAAAGGCTTAATTGCCCATTATAAGGCTGTAGCGGCTTCGACCGATATACCACAGATCCTTTATAATGTACCCGGTCGTACGGCTGTGGATATGTTACCAGAAACGGTCGCCGAACTTGTTAACGTTGCTAATATCATTGGGGTCAAAGAGGCCACTGGTGATTTGAGCCGAGTTGCACGCCTTAGAGCACTGTGTGGTCAAGACTTTAAGCTGTACAGTGGTGACGATGCCACATCAAGAGAATTTTTACAGTTAGGCGGCGATGGTGTCATCTCAGTCGCTAACAATATCGTACCCAAACAATTTAAAGCGATGTGCGAAGCGGCCTTGAAGGGCGATAGCGTAAAGGCGCTTGCTGTTGAAGCTGAAATCAAATCGTTATTCAGTGCGCTATTTTGTGAGGCGAACCCCATCCCGGTTAAATGGGCCGCACATCGAATGGGATTAATCAATAATGGACATATTCGTTTGCCATTAACGGAACTTTCACCCGAATATCATGGTCTGTTGCTAGAAGCGATGAAAAATGCCCATATAGAGGTTCAATAATAGATGCTAAAGCAAGTAACCCCGATAATATTGATTGCAGCGGTGACCGCTTGTAGTTCACCGGTCGATAGACGACAAGCAAATGGCAATGATGAGTATGCGACATTAACCTCACAAGCCAAGCTGGTTATACCTGAAGGATTGTCAGAACCTGTTTATAGTAGCGAGTATGACATCCCCAATTTAAGTGCCAAAGCAGATACCGAACTCGTTGGTAAAAGGTTAGATATCCGTCCGCCGCTACAAGTCTTGCCAATGGCTGAAGGAACTCATGTTGAAGAGTCTAGCGACAGCATTAAGGTTGTTGTTGAATCTATCGATAATGATATCAACTTAAGAGATGAGCTGTTCGGCATTCTCAAAAATTACTTTACGAGTCAATCTATCCCTATTCTAAAAGAGGATCCGGAAGCCGGAACGATTGAGACGGATTGGATTGAAAATCAAGAAGTGATTGACTCAAGCCTATGGGGTAGTGACGAAATCTACCTAGTGCGTCAACGTTATCTGTTTACGGTTGACGTGCGTCCACATGGTCGCAGTGGTGCATTGAGCATTGAACTGATTGATCATGAAGAAAGCTATGACGGTAAAGATCAAGAGATTTTGCTGAGTGGTGAAGATAAGCGCCGTTACACCATAGATATGCTCAACAGTTCAATCGCATACATGAGTGTAAAACGGTCACAAGCTATTAAGGCTAAACGTTTGCGTGAAAGCTTAGGTATTGAGGTTGAGTTGGTTAAGGCGCCAGAAACGGTTGAAGGTGAAACGCCTCAGGCCAGTTACTGGTTAGCACAAGCCCCTTATACCCGCACATGGGATCGTTTACGCATCGTATTGCCAGAAATGGGCTTTGAAATTGTCGACATGGACAGCAACAAGGGCTTGTATTACATCAATGTTAACGATGATTCTGGTTTCTGGAGTTCGTTATGGAATGAAAAGAAACTGCCTGTAAAAGAAGGTTCATATCGTTTACGTATTGAGCAAAGCGACGAGAATGTCACAACACGAATTTATCTCAATAACATGGCTGATGAGCCAGTAGACAATGAGGTTGTCGAAGCCGTTTATGATGGGTTGTCTGAGCTGATGAGCGAAGATCGTAAAGTCAGATAATCTCTCCACATCGCAAAAAAGAGGCCTTAAGGCCTCTTTTTTTTACCTCAATATTAGTTAGTTTTCTGTTGACTCAACATAGCGAGATGAAAAGTTATGCCATATAGTTGATTGAGCGAGTGTTAATCGTTTGGTTGGACAAGATATGGGGACTCAATGACATCATCAGTTCATCTTAAGGATATCGAAGCAAAGTACCTCAAAATAGTCAGTGAATTTGCGATCGATATGTTGTCACTCAATGGTGTTGATAACATCTTGTGGCATTTGGCGCGTAATGTGGTATCTCAGTTAGGTTTTGACGATGTAGTCATTTACCTGGTCGATGAACAACGTCAATGCCTGATACAAACCGCTAGTTTTGGTGCGAAGAACCCAAAAGATAAAGAGATTTTATCACCAATTGAGCTGAAAATTGGTGAGGGAGTTGTAGGGCAAGTCGCCAAATCTGGCATCCCTATTATTATCAGTGATACGCGTTTATCACCCCACTATGTGGTGGATGACGCCCCTAGGTTGTCGGAACTTGCGGTGCCGATGATCGTCGAAGGCGAAGTGATTGGTGTCATCGATACCGAACACCCAAAGAAGAATTTCTATAATGAACAGCATCAACAAACCTTGTACGCGCTGGCCACCATTACCGCACTAAAAATTCACAAAGCCCGCACCCTGTTGCAATTACAAACCACCATTGAGGAGCTTGAGTACTCAAGTAAGATCCAGGATACCTTATTTGAAATCGCAGAGATCATCTTTGAAACGGATTCGATTCATGATTTTTATGCACGCCTACATCAATGTATCAGCCGACTAACGTTTGCAAAAAACTTTTATGTAGCAATTTTAAGTAAGGAGGGCACTTCGCTATCGTTTCCTTATCATATAGATGAATTTGACCATGTTGAGCAAGATACTGAGATCTACATTGATGCTGCAAGCCCAAGTATTACCGGCCACGTGCTACTAAAAAATAAACCACTGCTACTTAATCAGCTTCAGCTAGCTCATATGGTTGCGGCAGGGGAAATACATATAAACGGAACGGTTCCTAAGGCGTGGCTCGGTGTCCCTTTTGGTGACGAGCACTTCCGCGGTATCGTTGTCGTTCAAAACTACAGTGACAGCTACGCATTCCAGCTAAAAGATAAACAGTTACTGATGTTTGTCGCCAAGCATATCCGCAATGCTATTGAGCGCATGAACGTTAAATCGCGTATGGAATTTCTGGCACTGCATGACCCATTAACCGCATTACCTAATCGTATTTTATTTTCTGACAGGTTTAATCGATCCCTAAAAACATTGGCCTCTAATTCTGGCAAAGGTATCGCTATCCTCTATATTGACCTAGATAGATTTAAGGGCGTTAACGATACCTATGGCCATCACTTAGGCGATGAACTGCTTAAGGCGGTGGCAGCACGACTCAAGCTAGTACTGCGGCCTCAAGACACCTTATGTCGGTTGAGTGGCGATGAGTTTGCGGTATTGCTAGAAGATATTAGTAGCGCAAACGAGAGTGAAACCATTGCCACTCAGCTGTTGCAGGCGATGTCTAGGCAGCAGGATTTAGGCGGTATTAGGCTAAAAGTGACCGGTAGTATTGGCATAGTTAACTGTTTTGATGCTGATGCAACACCTGCACAACTGCTTATTTATGCCGATGAGGCGATGTATAAAGCAAAACTATTGGGCCGGAACCGTTGCTATAGCTATCACGGAGATGGTGATAGCTTGTTGTCTACGACCTACAAGTTTGAAACTGACTTTACCCAAGGGTTAGCAGAAGGTCAGCTGTTTTTAGAGTACCAACCCCTTTATCACTTAAAAAACGATGAAATTCTAGGGGCTGAAGCGCTCATTAGGTGGTGTCATCCCAGTCATGGAATGATTGCCCCCATTCGTTTTTTACCTGAATTACAAAAAGCGGGGCTGCTGGATAAGCTCGACCTATTTGTAGTCGAACAGGCCATGAGTTTTTTGGCCAGCCAACAAGCTCATCTTCCCCCGGCGTTTAAACTCAGCGTTAATGTGTCAGGTGCTGGGCTTAACTCTATCGCTTTAATGGCGCTGTTTGACCGTTATTTCAGGTTTCAGCCAGTATTACTTGCCATGTTGAGTGTCGAGATAACCGAACAAACCATTGTTAGTTCGGTTGAAGAAACACGTTCCACCATCGAACGGCTGCACGGTATGGGCGTCACTATCTCGTTAGATGACTTTGGTACGGGTTATTCTTCGCTGAGCTACCTGCATCAATTTACGTTTGACCTATTAAAGATAGACCGTTCATTTATCAGTCATATGGACTTGACTTACGATAACCAAATAATTCTAGAAACCATCATTAATTTAGCCAAAAGCCTCAACATTAAAACGGTAGCAGAGGGCATTGAAACTAAAGAGCAGTACCGCCATATGCAAGCATTAGCCTGTGATTATGGCCAAGGCTATTACATGAATCGTTCATTAGTGGCAGCTGACTTTATGAATGAGCTTAAACACTCGCCAATATTTGTACACTGAGTCGGTTATTTATGTTTGCAGTGATCGATTAATTTGAATCTAGCGTAAGATTCTCCGTTGTGTGCTTGTTAAGTTTGTAAGCAAAAGTAAAACACCTTGAAGCGCCGTAATTACTCGGTAAACTACCGTTAACAAATTGACGTTCAATGGAATATTGATGAAAAAAATTATAATAATCTCAATACTGTTGCTGGCAACCGCTGCTGGCTATTATCTGTCAAATCCTGCCAAAGAATCCCGCGTAGCGAAACCTAGACCCACTCCTAATGTGGTGGTTGCGACTGCGGCATTGCAACCCATACGTGATGAAGTTGAAGCGCTGGGCACAGGCAAGGCGAATGAGTCAATCACTGTGACGCCTAAAGTAACCGATATGGTCACCGAGCTGAACTTTGATGATGGACAGATTGTTGAAAAAGGTCGCTTGTTAGTGCGTTTGCAAGATCGTGAGCAGATGGCTCGCGTTACGGTTGCTAACGTCAAAATGAACGATCACAAACGAGAATTGGCCCGTATCAGTTCGCTAGTAACCAGCCAAACGGTTGCCGCACTTGAGCGAGATAGATTACAAACACTGATTGATACGGCTAAAGCAGAACTTGAGCAGGCGGAATCAGCACTCAAAGACAGACGTATCCTAGCGCCATTTTCTGGCCGACTAGGCTTGCGCCAAGTCAGTCAAGGCAGCCTAGTGACCCCAGGTACAGTGATCACCACCTTAGATGATATCTCAACTATTAAACTGGACTTTTCTGTACCCGAACGTTTTCTCGCAGCGTTGGTGATAGGTAAAGAGGTTGAGGCAAGCGCCGTTGCCTATGGTGGTGAGCTGTTTAAGGGCAAGGTTGTCTCGGTTGATAGCAGAGTGAATCCGGTAACTCGCGCTGTAGTTGTTCGCGCAGAAATACCTAATCAAGATTTACGTCTGTTACCAGGCATGTTGATGAAGGTGAAATTAATTAAACAAAGCCGTGAAGCATTAATCATCCCCGAGGCTGCCATTATTCCTATCCAAAGTGATCACTTTGTGTACCTCGTTAATGAGGAAGGTGTGGTTGAGCGTCGCCAAGTTAAATTGGGTTTACGCAAGCGCGGTTGGGTTGAGATAACAGACGGCATCGCTGTGGGTGAGCAAGTGATGATCCGTGGCATTCTTAAAGTTAGGCCAGGTGATAAAGTTAAAGTACAAATGAGTGAACATTTTAGTTTCTTAGAACAAGCTAAAGTGGAGCCTATAGCATGATCTTGACCGATTTGTCGGTAAAACGGCCGGTCTTTGCTTCCGTTATTAGCATTTTACTTATTGCCTTTGGTTTAGTCTCTTTCGACAAATTACCGCTCAGAGAATACCCCAATATCGATCCGCCTATCGTATCGGTTCAGACTAACTATCGCGGCGCAAGCGCAGCTGTGGTGGAAAGCCGGATCACCCAGTTAGTGGAAGACAGGATCAGTGGTGTAGAAGGAATCCGTAATATTAACTCTTCAAGTCGCGATGGCCGCTCGTCGGTGACTCTTGAGTTTGATGTTGGCCGAGACATTGAAGCGGCAGCCAATGATGTTCGTGACCGAATTTCTGGTTTGCTCAACAATTTGCCTGAAGAAGCCGATCCCCCAGAGGTGCAGAAAGCCAATGGTGGTGATGAAGTGATTATGTGGCTGAACTTGGTTTCAGATCAGATGAATACGCTGCAACTCACTGATTATGCAAGACGCTATTTAGTTGATCGCTTTTCGGTCATCGACGGTGTGGCCAATATTCGTATCGGTGGCGGGAAGGTATATGCCATGCGGGTGTGGATTGACCGCCAAGCACTAGCAGCACGTAATTTAACCGTGGCCGATATCGAACGGGTATTGCGCTCTGAAAACGTTGAACTTCCAGCAGGTTCAGTGGAGTCTCAGGACAGACATTTTACTGTTCGTTTAGAGCGCTCATTTAAGAATCCCGATGATTTTGCCAACCTAGTGTTAGCAGAGGGCTCTGATGGCTACCTGATTAAGCTTGGTGATGTGGCTCGGGTTGAGATTGGATCGGAAGAGGAGAGAATTACCTTTAGGGGTAACCGAGAGGCGATGATTGGCCTAGGTGTGTCGAAGCAGTCAACGGCCAATACTCTAGAGGTCGCCCGCGCCGCCAATGCTCTGGTGGACAAAGTCAATCCTACGCTGCCAGCCGGTATGGAGATAAAGCGCTCCTATGATAGCTCAGTCTTTATTGAAGCCTCAATTAACGAAGTCTATCAAACTCTGTTTATTGCTATGTTCTTGGTGATTATGGTGATTTACCTGTTTTTAGGCAGTGTACGGGCAATGTTGATCCCCGCGTTAACGGTGCCAGTTTCCCTTATGGCAACATTTATCGTGCTATTTGCCTTGGGTTATACCATTAATCTACTGACCTTACTGGCGATGATCTTAGCCATAGGTATGGTGGTGGATGATGCCATTGTCGTGCTTGAAAATATCCATCGACGTATCGAAGAGGGTGATTCACCGTTGAAGGCTGCCTATCTAGGCTCACGGGAAGTCGCCTTTGCGGTGGTCGCGACGACTTTGGTATTGGTGGCAGTATTTATGCCGATCACTTTCCTCGAGGGCGACTTAGGTAAGTTGTTCAAGGAGTTTGCTGTCGCCATGAGTGCCGCGGTGATTTTCTCAAGTATTGTTGCCTTGACGCTAAGTCCAATGATGTGCTCAAAACTGTTAAAGCCTGCTGGGCAAGACCCTTGGCTAGTACGTAAAATTGATGCGGGCATGGAACGCTTGGCCAATCTCTACCAATACACGCTGCTTAAAGCGATGAAGCATCCTTTTGTGGTCAGTTCCTTGGTCATTATTGCGTTGGGATCTAGTGGATATTTGATGACTCAGGTGCCGCAAGAATTTGCTCCGCGCGAAGACAGGGGATCGATGTTCCTGATTGTTAACGGGCCACAAGGGGCAAGTTTTGAATATATCACTCCTTATATGGATGAAATTGAAACGCGTCTTATGCCATTGGTTGAAAGTGGCGACATTAAACGCTTACTGATCCGAGCGCCCAGAGGCTTTGGCCGTAGTGCTAATTTTTCTAACGGGATGGCAATTATTGTGCTTGAAGATTGGGCGACAAGGCGCAGTGCATTCGAGATCATTGGAGATATTCGTGGTCGGCTGTCAGACTTAGCGGGCGTTCGAGCCTTTCCGGTGATGCGTCAGGCCTTTGGTCGTGGTGTGGGTAAACCAGTGCAGTTTGTTCTCGGCGGACCCAGTTACGAAGAGATTGCCAAGTGGCGCGATATCATTTTAGAAAAAGCCAAGGAAAACCCAAATTTGGTGGGGCTTGATCATGATTATCAAGAAACTAAGCCTCAACTAAGGGTGATCATTGATAAGGACCGTGCAGCAGATTTAGGTGTTTCAATCTCTCATATCGGACGCACATTGGAGTCGATGTTGGGCTCACGATTAGTGACCACCTTTATGCGTGATGGTGAAGAGTACGATGTCATCATTGAAGGTAATCGCGATAATCAAAATACTGCTACCGACCTAAGCAATATCTATGTGCGCTCCGATAGAAGCAAGGAATTGATTCCGTTAGCGAACTTGGTGACCGTTGAGGAGTTTGCTGATGCAAGCCAGTTGAATAGGTATAACCGTATGCGTGCCATTACTTTGGAAGCTAACTTAGCTGATGGTTATAGTTTAGGTGAGGCGCTCGACTATCTAAATGATTTGGCTTATACCTACTTGCCAGCTGAAGCTGTCATTAGTTATAAGGGGCAATCGTTGGACTACCAAGAGTCTGGTAGCTCTATGTACTTTGTGTTCATCTTAGCCCTAGGTATCGTATTCCTTGTACTTGCAGCGCAGTTTGAAAGCTACATACATCCAATTGTCATCATGCTTACTGTGCCGCTAGCGACATTGGGTGCCTTGATTGGTCTATGGGCCACAGGGCAGAGTTTAAACATCTACAGTCAGATTGGCATCATCATGTTGGTTGGTTTAGCAGCTAAAAATGGTATTTTGATTGTCGAGTTTGCTAATCAATTGCGTGATAAAGGGATTGAATTCACTGAAGCGATTATTCAAGCGTCGCGCCAGCGTTTAAGACCTATCTTGATGACAGGCATCACGACTGCAGCGGGAGCAATACCTTTGGTGTTAGCTGAAGGAGCTGGCGCAGAAACCCGTTTTGTAATCGGTGTTGTTGTGTTATCGGGCATCATTTTGGCGACCTTCTTTACCTTGTTGGTCATCCCCGTAGCCTACTCACTGATCGCTCGTAACACCGGCTCACCGGAGGCGGTTGCGCAAGCATTAGAAAAAGAGTTGAAACAAAACTAAACAAGACAGATAAAAACCAAGGGCCAACCTAGTGATAGGTTGGCCCTTTTATTTTCGAGGGGCGCTGTGTATTAGCCAAGCGATTCACATCAGGCTACCTGAGCAGTTCACTTTGCTTTCCAATTATCTATTTAATTATCGATAGAGAAGTTGGCCAGTATTTTTAGGCAACTTGTATTTTTTCTATCACGGTTGAAACACCTGTTACGCCTAGCAGGGCCGCTAGTTGATGCTGAACTGCGATAGGTTCATTTAATTAACTCGCTGGATTATCTTTAGCCAAGTTATCTAGACCAAAAAGCCAAATATTATTGTCATTGCCAAGGGTTATAGCTAAAGTCACGAGTACACCACCATTGCTGTTATCCAAACGCCTGTTGATAGTGGCCGGATTGAATCATCTTTAGTCTATCACTGGATTGCAATGAGAAAAATGGCTGTAAATTGAATTATAGTTAGTTAGGTTACAGGGTAAAAGGGCACCTACTATCACGTATATAGACATTAAAAGGCCTCATGCCGTTTAATACATGTTTAAAGGGATGGAGAAGAGTAAGGCGGGTAAGTCATGGTTCGTGCATTATTTGGCTTTTCTTATTGCGTTAAGCCTAGTTGATACCATTTATTCCTCTTTGGGCATTGGTATTGAGTCAAACTCAACGCTTATTTTTATCTCTTTGGTGTTAGTTAAAGCTGTCGTCATTATCCTGTTTTATTATCCCATTTTTAAGTTTTTCGTCTGGTTGTATTCTTAATTAAAGATACTCGGCTACCAAACACCAAACACCAAACACCAAACACCAAACACCAAACACCAAACACCAAACACCAAACACCAAACACCAAACACCAAACACCAAACA
>NZ_JAEC01000004.1:0-94274 GCF_000518705.1 Shewanella colwelliana ATCC 39565 | reverse complement strand
ACCAAACACCAAACACCAAACACCAAACACCAAACACCAAACACCAAACACCAAACACCAAACACCAAACACCAAACACCAAACACCAAACATCAAACACCAAGCTGTGGGTATATCTACGCAACTTTGCACGTCATCGTTTAGTGCTAGTTAGCAGGATTAAACATGTTAATTGCTTATGGTTAGTCATTAATGCCCAATCAAAGGTTTAGCATTAAATCCCTTGAGTTTATAGGCTGTTGAAACAGTTTTTCATAACTTTTCATTAAATCGCTAAAGCCAAATTTATTGGGGATAGCTTTAACAGCGATTACCTTAACTGACAGTTATTGACGTAAAAAGTTTGTCATAAGTAGTGATAATGTCACTCACCTGTTAAGGAAATTATTTTGAAATTTAAAACTGTTTTTGCACTAATGAGCCTTTCGCTGCTTATCCCTGTATTATCTGCTTGTGGCTCTGATGAGGAGACGTCAGACAGTGCAACCTACCTTCAGTATTACAACGGTTCCCCCAATAGTGTCGCCACGGCACTGATATTAGATGGCTATGAGTATGCTAGGGTCAATTTTGCCGATTCTCTTCCCCGTTATTCATACACTACGGGCAACAGCGAGTTGCAAGTTACGGGCGTAGATGAGTCGGGAAACGACATGATATTGCATGAGTTGTCGGTGAGTTTGAGTGATGGTGAAAACCATCTATATATGTTGGTGGGTGACTATGATGCATCTGAACTGATCGATATTTCATATCGCAGAGAGGAGATGGATGAACTTAATAGTGATATAGATAACGATTACAGTAAGATGCAAGTCGTTGTGATTAACGCTGCGATGGATACGCAGACCTTTGATGTTTATCTGGGTAAAGAGGGCGAGTCGATTACCGCAGCGACATTGATAGATTCGCTAGGTTATAAAGCCTTCTCTACTGAGCAGATGTTCGACACGGGAGAGTATCGACTCTACCTAACAGCGGCGGGACAAACCGAGGTACTTTTTGAGACCTCGACTTTGGATCTGACTACCAATACGGTATATAAACTTGTGATAAGGAATAGTTTTGGTCCGGGCGAGCCCAAAATTACAATCGACAATGTGGATTCAACGGGAACACCGATAGCGTTTGCCAATATCAATGCCAACGCAGAATTTAGAGTCTTCAATGGCCTAAGTAACCTGCAAGCGATTGATGTGACCTTAACTAGCCCGGGAGCTTCGATTAATCTTACACAGTTACCCGTTAATACCTTGAGTGCTTTTGAGTCGATTGATTTCAGTGATTATGGGGTCAGTGTTACTCAAACTGCTGATGAGCAGTTACTGGCTAATAATTTACTAGTGACCTTTAATCAGGATGAGAGTAAAACCTTAGTGATTTTTGATACCCAAGAGGGTGAAACTAAAGGCATGACCTTAACCCATGATTTACGGCCTTCTCCTTTTTATCATACTGTTAATTTTGCCAATTTGGTCGATAAATATGACCGTTTAGACGTCTATTTTGTGCGGAGTAATGAAACCATTGAAACGGCAGAGTACAAACTGAGTTATGTTGAATTTACTGAGTTGGTATCGATCGAATTGCCATCAGATGATTATGATATTAGTGTGGTACACAGTGATAGTAATGGTACCTTAACCCTTCTTTACCAATCTGACGCGGTCAGTATCAATAAGAGTGGCGACTATACCATGCTACTCACTAACGATATTACGCAGCCACTTGGCTATCGTGTGACGAGTTTTCAGTAGCAATCAAAAAAGGCTTACCTGAGAGGTAAGCCTTTCATATTATTTTTTATCGTCGTTGGGACCCAGGGACTTGGAGAAGGTAGATGATTTATTAGCTTCCTGCTCAGCACTATCGTCATTGGTTTTGGCTTGAGGCTTTTTGGTTGGCGCTTTACCAAACTGTGGCATCTTAAATTTTGCACTGTATTTCAATACGGCAATGTTGCTCGCAATGACACCTAATACCAAAATAATAATGAGCCAGGCTTCTAGGTTAGACATCATCTCTCTCCAGTACTCGACAGTTTAGTCGACGGCTAATCGCGCTTCGCAGACACGAATATCTTCAGGTGTGTCGACTTCTGGGGAGTCGAAGGCGCTAATGGCGACTTTAATTTTGTAGCCATGTTCAAGTGCACGTAACTGCTCTAGTTTTTCAAGGTCTTCCAAGCGGCCTAACGGTAGCTTGGCAAAGGTCGATACAAATTCACGCGTATAAGCGTATACACCTAAGTGTTTATACACAGGGTAATCATCGGTATCACGGCCAAAGGGAATACGTGCACGGGAGAAATAGAGTGCATTAAACTCATTGTCAAACACCATTTTGACATGTTTAGGATCGTTAAGCTCACACTCTTCGGTGATCTCAAAGCCCAAAGTTGCCATACCAAATTCACCAGGGTGGCGTTTAAAGAGAGTGATGATCTGCTCAATTGAAATAGGGTCAATTAGCGGCTGATCGCCTTGTAAATTGATAACGAGATCATCGTCCTTGAGTCCGAGCTGGGTGATTGCATCTTCAATACGGTCTGTACCGGATGCCGCTTCAGCACTAGTCATTACAACTTGGCCACCAAAACCCTCTACGGCATCTTTAATTCGCACATCATCGGTTGCGACATAGATAGCTGTTAATCCTTTTGCTAATGAGGCGCGCTCATAAACATGTTGGATCATTGGCTTGCCGTTAATCGGTGCTAAGGGCTTGCCTGGAAATCGGCTTGAACCGTAGCGAGCAGGGATTAACAGAGTCACATTCATTGGATATACCTATTTAAAAATTAAAACTTTGATTAAAAGGGCTCTGATTGAGCCCTTACAATGCCGATTAGATGCGGCGGAACAGCTTAGTTAGCATCTCATCGGTCACTTTCTCTTCCCAGCCAGCACCGTAAACATTGTCCCATAACGGGCCCATGCTCTTAGTTACTGCAACCATCTTAGCGATCGTCTCATCGGGCAGGTCTTTACAGATGTTTTTAGGCAACACAATGTTGTGTTTATCCATCATCTTGCGGAATTCTGCGACGCCTTCTGGGTAAAACTCTTCTAGCACATCAAAGGCTAGGCAGTTACCTATACCGTGATGGTAACCCAGTACATAGCCTAGACCATATGAGACAGCATGACAGGCACCGACTTGACTGTAAGCGATACTCATACCGCCCATGTATGATGCCATCATTAACTTGTCATCTTTTTCTGGATGATCGTCTAGGTAGACTTGACGGCAAAGGTCCATCGATTTCTCTGCAAAGGCTTTTGCAAATTCGTTCAGGTAAGTACCTTCCAATGACTCAACACAGTGGATATAACAATCCATACCAGTATAGAACCACTGATCGGTCGGCACGCCATCGATAAGCTCAGAGTCCATGATGATCTGATCGAACACTGTGTAGTCAGAGTTAAGGCCGAGTTTACGCACGGGTCCACACAGTACAGCAGTACGCGATGCTTCAGCACCAGTGCCCGATACTGTTGGGATGCCGATGTGATGGACCGCAGGGAACTTAATCAGATCCCAGCCCTGATACATGGCAGAGCCACCAGGGTTGGTTAACATAAGTGACACGGCTTTGGCCAAATCAAGTGTCGAACCGCCACCTAAACCGATAATACTAACAGGCAACTTACTGTTAAAGTGCTGAACTTGTTCAGTCAATGCATCGACTTGTTTAGTTGTCGGTTCATCGTCGACATTGACGTAGATGACTAGGTCATGTGCTTTAGCTGGAACACGGTCTGCAAGTGGCTTAGTTTGGTGTACATCGTCAACCAAAAATACGACAAAGTCTTCTGCTTCAGTACGTTGCTCACTGAGAACTTGGTCAAGCTGGGCAAAAGAACCACGACCGAAAATCATTTTTGGGACGCATTTAAAATTTTTAAAACTCATTACAACACTCTCCATTGAGACTATTACTGTAAAAAGTGCAATCGCGCCTGAGCAAGCTCAAGCGCGATACGAAATTCAGATTGGATTTAAGCAAATGCACGCTTAATGTTTTCGATGCGTTGCTTAATCTCATCCTCAGTCCAAGAGAGTTTGATTAACATCGAAATCGTGCGGCTCATGATCGCATCCGATTTTGGCACAGACACCTTAGTGTAGTCAGGTCTGTCTTCAATTAATGTGATCGGTAGAGCTGCAGGCGCCTTAAGTTCTTGAATATGCTTCCAGTTTGACAGGTAGTGCCAGTTGTTCACATACCAGTAGAAGCAGCCATCAACGCCGTTTTCAGCCAATTTTTTGTTAATTTCAATCGTACGTGCTTCTGTTGGCATCATAAAGGTAAGGAAGCCAGCTGAATCCCCTTCTGGATCGGGGATTTCACGGAAGGTGACATCAGCAATGTCTGCCATCGCGTCTTTGATCATCTTCTTATTTTTACGTTGAATGTCGATAATGGTATCGAGTTTTCGTAGTTGAGCTAAGCCCATGGCTGAATTCATTTCTGAGATGCGGAAGTTTAGTCCCATGATAGGGTGGCTTTCAGCACCACGGTCATTTCCAACGTGGTCATGACCATGATCAGAGAACATATGCGCATGATTATAGATGGTCTCATTGTTGGTGATCACTGCACCACCTTCACCACAAGTGATGGTTTTTACAGAGTCGAATGAGTAGCAACCTACGTCACCAATAGTACCTAGTGCTTGACCTTTATAGCTACCGCCGATGGCTTGGCAGGCATCTTCAAGAATGATGAGGTTGTGCTTTGCACAGACGGCTTTGATCTCATCCATTTTTGCCATAGAACCGCACATATGCACTAGATTAATTGCCTTAGTACGTGGGGTAATTGCGGCTTCAATGCCTTCAGGTGATAGGCAAAGGGTTTCATCAATTTCAGCAAACACAGGGATAGCACCTGCCATGAATACGGCTTCAACTGATGCTACAAAAGTGAATGGCGGCACAATAACTTCATCGCCCGCACCAATCCCGGCTGCAGCCATTGCAGTCTGCAATGCCGCTGTACCGCTAGATAACAGATGAGCGTGCTTTACATTCATCTTTTCGCAAAGTAGTTGCTCCATCTCACGCGTTTTCCAGCGGTCATTACGCATGTGATCAAAGTTATAACGGAAGGTAAACCCGTTCTCCATTACGTCTGCAACTTCCTGCTTCTCTTCAGGACCAAATAATTCAAAACCAGGCATGGAAAATTTCCTTAGCGTTCGCTGCGCATATCGCGCGAAAAATAAAACATAGCGAATTATAAACGGGATAGCGACAAAACTGCGATGTTTATTAAGGAATATTTACCTAAATTGGTGGCTTTTTGTGGTGATAGCTTAATCGATGTGCGAAATAGCCCATATCGATCTGCTTATGGGCTGGGGCGATAGTAGGATTATTCTTGGCGGTTTTTAAAGCTATCGTTGTCGACGGTTACGTCAAGATCAGAGAGTAAACCATTTTCAACGCTATAGATCCAGCCGTGTACGGCAACCTGATGGCCACGATCCCATGCATCCAATACGATGTTGGTGCTGGCTACATTACCTACTTGTTCGATGACATTTAGCTCACAGAGTCTATCGAAGCGTGCTGTTTCATCGAGTTCGGCTAATTCTGAGTCATGTAAACGGCGAATATCTCGAATATGGCCCAGCCAGTTATCGATAAGGCCTAGGCGTTCAGTGCCCATTGCAGCTTTGATACCGCCGCAGCCGTAGTGTCCAACAACCATGATGTGCTTGACCTTCAATACTTCTGCGGCATATTGGAGCACAGACAAGCAGTTAAGATCTGTATGGATGACCATATTGGCAATATTTCGGTGAACAAAAACCTCCCCAGGCATTAGGTCAATGATCTGATTGGAAGGCACTCGACTGTCAGAACAGCCGATCCACAAATACTCAGGGCTTTGTTGTTGGGCCAGCTGCTGGAAAAAGTTAGGATTTTCTTCAAGAATGCGTCCAGCCCAGCGGCGATTATTATCAAACAGTGGTTTTAATAATTTCATTTTTTAAAATCATGTCTACTAAGAAGTTTTTCTCCGCGACATTCTAACAGCAATTATCGCCAGTGCTGGTCTATTCAGTAGAAAACTGTGCTTCTAACTTGAATTTATCTCCTTGTGCGATGCAGAATCTCACACTACATCGCCAAGGATAGGGCGCTTGGTGTCTGATCTTATAGATGCTTGCTGAAAAAACTACTCAGATGCTGGTTGACAAAGTTGGGCTGTTCTAGCGTTGAAATATGGCCAGCATTGGGAATGTGGATGAATTCACTGCCATCAATAGCATCGTGCATTAAGTATCCCTCCAGTATGGGTCTTGGTTTATCTTCAGTGCCAGTCATGATTAAGCAGGGCAAGGTTAAGCATTCGATATCCTCCATGATATCGCGTCGACCAAAGATGATACGACCAAGGCGCGACAAGGAATCGATGCGCTCAGCACTGATGTCGTTAAGTTGCTGCTTAAATTGCTCAAAGAGTGCTGGTTGGTGTGTGGCAACATCATTAGCGAAAAACAGCGGCGCTATCTGCTCAATCAATGGTGTCGGCAGTTTTCCGGCGGCTTTCATCACATCTAACATCTCATAATACTTTGCGCGGCTGACTTCTGGTTCAAACCCAATAAAGCAGCCCATCATCACTAAGGTTTGCACTCGACTTGGTGCCATCAGGGCTAACTCTGCGCCCCACATGCCGCCCACAGAAAGCCCTAAAGCCGAGAATGTGTCGATATCTAGCGCGTCCATTAAGCGCAGATAGTGCCCAGCGAGATGCTTAAGAGAGCGGCAATCTGCTGGTAGCAGGTCAGACTCACCATGGGCCCACAGATCTGGCACAATACAGCGGTAATCTTGGCTCAAGATATCTAGCTGTGGTGCCCACATAGCGCTATCCCAAAGATAGCTATGACCTAATAACAGAGTTGGTCCTTGGCCAATATCGAGGTAACTCAGTGATGCGCCTTCAAGATCAAAGGTGTGTCTGTATTGATTTAAATCCATGTGACTGACTCTATAAAAGTGATAAAGGTTAATTTGAAGGCGACGGGGCGACCCTAAATACATATTCTGCGACTAATTTCTCAAGTCGTGGTAACACAGCCTCTTTAAGTTGCATCGGTTTGGTGGCCAAAATAGCGTTAAGAGTGTTGCTATCAAACTGGCTGAGGCAACGATTAGCCACGGGGAAATAGCTTAAATGCCAAGGCTCAGGGCTTACGCCACTCTTACCTGCTTGGAAGGGTAAGTAAAAGCCAAAGTCTTCACTGTAACGCGCCAGCCATTTGGATAATGAATAGCAGGGACCCCCCGCCTGATATTCATGGCTGACTAGCTGTAAGTCGCGCTTTGTTATCTGGTTGGCATCAAAAATGTCGATGTCAGTACCCCAGTGGTGACGTGAAGTGCCTGGAAGTGCCGACCAGATCAGGATCGCATCGACAAGTTGCTGATCATTGAGCGTTGAGGCATCTAGCGGTTGGGAGTTGCAATCGAGTAACCGTCGCTCTCCACAGGCTTTGGCATTCCAGATAGCCAACTGCCTATCTAAACTTCGGTAGCTTGAACAGATTGCCAAGGCAAAACCATCTTTGGTCGCTGCCGCTTGCATGGCGATAAATTGCTCGGCGGTAGCGTGTTCCATTTTTTGACCTTGATAATCAACCAGCGGCTGATCATCAAGGCCATAAATGGTGGAAAACGGGGTTAGCAAAGTAGTTTTTCCAAGATGCGTTGATACACCAATGCGAGTTGCTCAATATCGTCAACTTTGACGCATTCATTGACCTTGTGAATGGTCGCATTGACAGGACCAAGCTCAATCACTTGTGCGCCCGTTGGCGCGATAAAACGGCCATCGGAGGTTCCGCCAGAGGTTTGAGGATCGGTGTCGCTACCTGTGATCTCTTTGATTGCCGCTTTGGTTGCATCGAGCAGTGGGCCGTCGTCGGTAAGAAACGGTAGTCCGTTATAGATCCAACTGATCTCATAATCAAGGCCGTGAGCATCGAGAATATTGAGTACGCGTTGAATTAAAATTTCTGCGGTGACTTCCGTTGAATAGCGAAAATTAAACATCACCTCTAATGCACCAGGGATCACATTCGATGCGCCAGTACCGCCATTGATGTTAGCTATCTGGAAACTGGTTGGCGGAAAAAATTCATTGCCATTGTCCCATTTCATTCTTGCCAGCTCATCCAGTGCTGGCGCAGCCTTATGGATAGGGTTATCGGCTAAGTGAGGGTAGGCGACATGACCTTGAATCCCCTTGATGGTTAGGTTGCCAGTTAAACTGCCGCGTCGTCCATTTTTAACGATATCGCCAAGTTTATGGGTAGATGATGGTTCACCAACTAACGACCATGTGATCTTCTCATTTCGCGCTTCTAAAGTGTCGATAACGCGCGTGGTGCCGTTAATAAATGGGCCCTCTTCATCACTGGTGATAAGAAAAGCGATAGAACCATTGTGATCAGGGTGCTGAGCAATAAATCGTTCTGTAGCGACCACCATAGCGGCTAACGAGCCCTTCATATCGGCAGCACCACGGCCGTGGAGGTACCCGTCGATAACGACAGGATCAAAAGGTGGAGTATGCCAGCGGCTAAGGTCGCCAACGGGCACCACATCGGTATGGCCAGCAAAGCAAAATAGCGGGCCCTCTTTACCGCGTCTAGCCCACATATTGGTGGTATCTTCAAATACCATAGGTTCAATGTCGAACCCAATGTCGCTCAGACGTTGTGACATTACCTGTTGACACCCTTCATCGAGGGGAGTGACAGAAGGCCTGGAGATAAGGTCTTGCGCTAATGTGAGTACGTCTTGTGTCATTAGCTAAATATCTCCTGATATTGCGCTGCATTAAAGCCAACAATGACCCGGTCACCTTGGACCAATACAGGTCGCTTAATCAGTGTGGGGTAGGTGAGCATTAGGTTGATTGCTTTATCTTGGTCGATATCGGTTTTCTCGGTCTCACTTAGGTTTCTATAACTGGTGCTACGTTTATTAAATAGCGTTTCCCAGCCAAGAGTCTCAACCCAGGATTTAACGTCGCTTTCGTTTAGACCATCGATGCGAAAATCGTGAAAAGCGACAGCTTGTTGATTTTCTTCTAGCCATTTACGTGCTTTTTTTACTGTGTCGCAATTTTTAATACCGTATAGGGTCAAAACCGTTTCTCCTTGCCGAGCATGGCTCTTTAATATCTAGATCTTATTTTATTTTGAGCATTGTGGCATTGAGTGAGCCAGGGCTCAAGTGCCTAACGTGATTGGAGTCGTTCAATGAATTAAATTCACACAATGAGCAAAGCTAGCCTGATGGGGAGGCAGTCGTGCTCTGCGTGCACAGAGCACCCTAGCGGTTAAAGCTGAACCGAGAAGATGATATCTTTGCCAGCTTCAATTGAACCATGACGCTTATCAATACTCTTAATATCTTCCATATTGGCCAGTACAACTGGAGTGAGTAAGCTTTCTACGTGGTTTTTTAGATATTCAAGATCAAACTCAATAATGGGATCGCCGACTTTGACTTGCTGCCCTTCTTCGGCCAGGCGTTTGAAACCATTACCGCGCAGTTCTACGGTGCCTACACCGAAGTGAACAAACAACTCTAGCCCTTGTGGAGACTCAATACTGAAAGCATGATTAGTTTCAAATATTTTACCAATGGTGCCATCGACCGGGGCAAAAATTTGAGTCCCTTTTGGGGCGATCGCAATCCCGTCACCGACAATTTTTTCGGCAAATACAACATCAGGTACTTTCTCTATGGCTACTATCTCTCCTGATGCTGGCGCATATACATCTATGCCGCCACTCACTGGTGGCTGACCCGATATCAAACGCCTAATACGGCTAAAAAATCCCATTGAATTGCCCCTTTGATGATACGCTTGTGATCATTTTATTGTTTTTTGCTAGCATACTTAATAATTATGATAAACGACAGTGTGTTAGCAAGACATTTAACTCTTCTATGCGCGATGTCACTAATGCTTGTTTGGCGATGTTGACACATTGTGGGTATCGCCAGTGACTGAGTTCCTGCTTAACTTCCAACAGGGCCGAGAGACTAACACTCAGTTCATCGATGCCTAAACCAATTAATAGTGCTGTAGCGGCAGGATTACTGGCGAGCTCGCCACACATAGATACCGTTACGTTTGCCGTCTTCGCCGCTTCAATACACTGCGCAATAAGCTTTACGATGACCGGCGATAACACTGGAAACTGCTCGACTAATTGTGGATTAGCTCGATCTGCTGCCATGGTGTATTGGGTTAAATCATTGGTCCCTATACTGATGAAGTCCAGCATAGGGACCATTGAGGGGAGGTTAAACACGGCTGCGGGGGTTTCGACGACTATGCCTAATGACAGTTCGCCAAAGCCTCTTTCATCCTCAACAAGCTGCTGTTTACACTCCTCGATTAACTCAAATACCGCTTCAAGCTCTTCGACTTGATTCACCATAGGGAACATCAAGCGAATGGGTCCGTGGTTCGCCGCACGTAAAATGGCTTTAAGTTGTGCGTTAAACAGTAGTGTATGAGTTAAGGTATAGCGCACGCCTCTGATACCTAAGGCTGGGTTTTCCTCATGCGCCATAGTTAACGCAGGCACTTCTTTATCGGCGCCAAGATCCATGGTCCGTATCGTTAATGGTTTACCATCAAGAAGCTGCACCGCGTCACAATAGCGCTGATATTGTGTCTGTTCATCGGGTAACTCGGCACTGTGCATAAACATGAATTCAGTGCGAAATAGGCCAACCCCTTCTGCCCCCACATCGGCAAGGTGGTTGATTTCGCTAATACAACCAACATTTGCTAGCAGAGCCACACTGTGACCATCTGCCGTTTGGGTCACTTGATCGCGAAACTTTGTTAGTCCGGCTTTTCGTATTAAGGCTTGCTGCTTGAGTTGAGATAAGTGTTGATGGTCTGCCGATGTAGGGGAGAGGTATAACGCGCCACCGATCGCATCGACAGCAACCTGGGCTCCATCAACCAGTTCATCAAATTCCACATTACAGTTCATCAGGGTTGGAATTTCGGCGCTGCGGGCTAAAATCGCAGTGTGGCTAGTTACCCCACCCGTCTGCAACACAATGGCATTGATCCGTTCTAGCGGCAAGATTGCAAATTCTGCAGGGGTAATATCTTTAGTAAATAAGATACAATTTTCAGGGAGTTGGCTGTGAGACGTGCAGTGGCCGTTAAGTATGGTGCTGATTAAACGTTGACCTAAACAGATGACATCATCGGCTCGACAAGCGAGATAGGGCGAGTCCATATCTTTTAGGATTTGTGCTTGTTTGGCGAAGGTGTGCTCTACCGCTAACGCTGCAGAAAATTGCTGATTAGCGATTGTCTGATTGAGTTCAAGTTGTAGCTCTTCATCTTCCAAAAACATCAGATCGGCATCGATAAGCTGATGGTGCTCGCTTGCCTTATCTAGGTGTTCAGCACTGAGTACTATCTGTTTTATTAGAGCGTCTAATGCTGCGGTTAATCGCTGCTGCTCTTGGTGTAACTGAGTGTGTGGGATCAGATGATAATCGAGTTTAGCATGACTGGGTTTGAGCACTTTAGCTTGACCAAATGCTATGCCCGAAGAAACCGCTATTCCTTTAATGATCATCCGTTAACCTTTTAACTGAGGGTTATGAGTAATTCAGCAACATTTTCTACCGCTTGGTGAGCTTGTTCACCCTCAGCGCTTACTGTGACCGAAACACCTTTATACAGACCGAGAGTTTGGAGTTTAAATAAACTTTTGGCACTGGCTATCTTTCCTTGGCATTCAACTAAAATATCACAATCATAGCCTTTTGCCGCTTTAACAAGCAGGGCCGCAGGACGAGTATGAATGCCGTGTTCGGCTGTAATAGTGACTGTTTTTTCTACCATATAATATGTCTCTTACGCAATGAACTCATTCGGCAGGATAATGAATGATCTGATAGTTAGTTTTTTTAAGGGCTTGAATGGCACGTTCAAGCGTATCCTTTTTAACGAGCACATAGTCGGTGTCAAATGTTGATATTGCGAAAATACTAATCTTTGCATTGGCTAATGCTGCCGATACGCTAGCTAAAATGCCTGTCATTGAAAATCCTAACGGGCCAACGACTTCAAAACAGCGCCAATCGCTTTCCTCTTCTAGGCTATCGAGAGCCAGCTCTGCTGGGACAACAATTGATAGTTCATCCTTGGTTTTGCCGATGAAAAACATAGGTTGGTTAAACACTTGTGGATCTATAGTGCTTTGCGGGCTAAAGCTGTGGATACTATATAGCTGAGGGTGAACTGCTAGGGTCATTCTGGCCATGATTGTTCAAATCTCAATAAGACTATTTATTCAGTAAAGACAAGCTTATCACAATTTTACAATAAAAAAGGAGCGGCTTAGTGCGCTCCTTTTTTAGGAAAAAACTGCTGACTAGACTTTAAACTGACTCAATATTTTAGTGCTGGTATTACTGATCTCTTGAAGTGATTCTGCTGCTAACTGGTTACTCTCATTAGCCTTAACTGATACTTCCGATAATTCGGTGATACTGCAAACGTTGCGGTTGATCTCTTCGGTTACTAAGGATTGCTCTTCGGTGGCACTGGCCAGTTGAGTACTCATGTCACTGATATGTGCAATCAAATCTAATATAGAGTTTAGGGATTCACCCACATCTTGTGCCTGAGATTGAAGCTGTTCTGATTGTTTTTGGGTGTCATTGTTGCTGCTCATCACGCTAGACACTCCATTTTGGATGTCTGTGATGATTTTTTGAATCTCATTGGTTGAGTCTTGAGTCCGGTTGGCGAGCGCGCGAACTTCATCTGCAACCACTGCAAATCCGCGTCCATGGGCACCAGCTCTTGCAGCTTCAATGGCTGCATTCAGCGCCAGCAGGTTAGTTTGATCCGCTATACCACGAATAACATCTAAAATACTGCCAATTTGATCGGATGAAACACCAAGGTTTTGGGTAATGGTTTCAGCTGTTTTTAGCTCTTTAACGAGCTTTTGTGTGTTGAGAACTGTGCCATCCATCTGTGTCTTGCTGTCTTGAGCTTGTTGCTTAACGCTGTTTGCAGCGTCAGCTGCTTGTTGAGTACTACTGGCCATTTCATGAGTGGTGGCCAGCATTTGGTTAATGGCGGTGGCAACGCTGCTGGTCTCTTGGTGCAGATGATCAACGCTAGCGTTAGACTCGCCAACGGCATTGAATAATCGTTGCGCATCTTGATTTAAGCTGGCTCCAACGGGTTGAAGGTCGGCAACTAGCTGGTTAATCTTGCCGACAAAGCTGTTAAATGCGATGGCCAATTGAACCACTTCATCATTGCCTTTAGTAGGGAGCCGCTTGGTGAGGTCGCCTTCACCTTCGGCGATATCTTTCATTGCATCGATTGCTTGACTAAGGGGTGAGCTGATTGAGTGATTGAGAACGATAAAGAAGGCAAAGATGGGTACCGAGATTAGCAGCATAATCCCGAGGTAGTTATACATTACACTCCAAGTGGTGCTGTTAATGTCGCTCATATATGCGGCGGTTGTCAGTGTCCATCCCCACGCTGGGTAGGAGCGAGCTTCGACTAAGGCGAGGTCTGAGCCATTAGTTTGTGGGTTGTACAGTCCAAACTTCTTTTTAGCAACACCATTTTTTTGCGCTTCATCAATAAGTTGACGGTATGAAGCGCTACTTTGACGGCCATCTAAGCTACTTGCACTATCACCTATCCGTTGTTTCTGTGCGCCATGAGCAAGGATCTGCTGTTGGCTATCAAATAACACAAAATAGTGGCCGTTACCGTGCTGCACCTTACCAACAAGCGCCGCCGCTTCAACTTTTGCTTGCTCGATTGAGATCTCGCCGTCTAATGCCTGCTGTCTATGTGCATCAATGATACTTAGTAGGGTAGAAAGCTGGCCGTCATTTTGCTGCCATTTTTGAATGATGAGGTTATTTCGCTGCTCGTTTATCGAGAAGCTGGCAAATACGAAGGTGCCTACTGCCGCTAGAAATAGCATGAAAATGAGTCGTTGCAAGATGGTAAAGCGTCTGAGAATGGATAGCATTTTTAGCCCTGCCTAAGCTTAGATTCTTAACAAAATTAATATACAGGGACTGTCATATGAATTGAACGAATATCGACTTAATTGGCTGATAATTATCTAAAAGTAGAACTAGCTCACGCTATGTTTTTTATCAGTATAAAGAATGATGCCTCGCAGCATGCTTTGTTAAATTTATGTGAGCAAAATTGAGGCGGCTGGCTTGTAAATGACGTCGATTCAATTACTTATGAAAACAATTAGCCAAAAGTAGGGTTTCCGCAAACTAATCTGCTGTTTTTGCTTTGATTTCTACGCAGTTTCAGCGCAAAATGAATCATTAACTCTTTTTGGTTTGTAACATGACTATGACATCTCAAGTGATCACCTCAGATGATATTTTATTAAAACTTTGCCACTCTGTTTCTCATGTGCTGTCTAGCACAACTGCGAGTCAGGTATCCCATGCAGCCATGGTTCAGAGTATTACCAAGACCTGTCTTAAGCCCGATTTAGGTTGTTTTTCAATATTCGATGGCGGCTTTTCTGGCTTAGTTGTTATCAACTTTTCCGCCCCTGCTGCAGTTGAAATTTACCAAGCCTATATGACACAAATGGGAATGCCAGAAGCAGAATTTGCATTTTCTCATACGTCCGATGAAGTCGGGGATGTAATGGGAGAATTGATGAATCAGATCTTGGGTGATTTTATTGTTAAGGTAAATAAAGAGCTACAGACTTCAATCAATCAGAGTCAGCCTAAAATGTTGACCATCAATAAAGAACTTACCATTTCGATTGATACGAATTTAGATGAAGCGGTAGCCAGACGTGTGGCCTTTAAGACGGCAAGGAATCACATCTTCTATTTAGAGTTTGCTATGGATAAAACGGAATTTATTAAACTCGCCCATTTTGAAAATGATGAAGAACATGATCCCGATGCATTGTTAGCGCAACATGGTAGTGGCGCTGGGTCTACAACTTGGTCACAAGCGATTAATGGCACAGTTGTTGTTGATGAAGCTGATGATCTGCTTAAGGAGCTGGGCATATAACTGGGTAATAATCGTTGGCCAGTAATCACTGGCCAACAATTTTAGTGTGAAAGGTAGCCAATAACTATGACAACAAAAGCGACCTCGATTGATATCGCCTACCGGGCGGGCGTATCTCAATCCACTGTCTCGCGGGCCTTAAGAAATAGCCCTTTGGTCAATGAAGAGACCCGACTGAAAGTTCAAGCTATTGCTAAAGAACTAAATTATAAAGTTGATAAAAATGCCAGTAATTTACGCACACAGAGTAGCCTCACCTTGGCATTACTTCTGTGTGAAGACCCCACCAATGATGACTCCTTAATTAATCCATTTTTCCTTTCCATGCTAGGGTCTATTACCCGTGCGACTGCGCAGCAAGGTTATGATTTACTTGTATCTTTCCAGCAACTCAGTAGTGACTGGCATGCCGATTATGAGGACAGTAATAAGGCTGACGGAATCATATTATTGGGCTATGGCGACTATATGGATTATGAGGAGAAGCTCGACAAACTGCGTGAACAAAATACCCATTTTGTCATTTGGGGCCCAGCACAAAATAAACAAGCGGTATTATCAATAGGGTGTGATAATCATCAAGGCGGCGTCATCGCTACACAGCACTTGATTGCTAAAGGGCGTCGACAGCTAGCATTTATTGGAGATGCATCAAGTCATAGCCCAGAATTTCAAGCGCGTTATTTAGGCCATAAACAAGCGCTAAAGCGGGCAGGGATCAGCAGCCACAAACAGTTACAAGTCGATGCCATTAGTACCGAAAGTTCCGGCTACGACGGCGCCATGAAACTACTTGAACAAAAGTTGCCATTCGATGCGGTTTTCGCCGCCAGTGATCTAATCGCTATCGGCGCTATGAGAGCACTAAAACAGCAAGGGTTAAGAGTGCCTGAAGATGTTGCTGTCGTGGGCTTCGATGATATTCCTGTGGCAAGCTTTGCTAATCCAGGTCTCACTACGATAAAGCAAAATACAAAATTAGCCGGTGAAATTTTGGTAGACAGTTTACTTAAGTTGATTAAAGGGAAAGAGGTAAGCAACCAACTCATTCCCACCAGTCTCATTGAACGCCAATCATGTGGCTAACTGCCTTTTTATAAACCTATCTAATGCCCCTTTGGGCTGCTGTTGTAATTGCTGCATCAGCTCAAAGCTAACCGTTAGTGCAGGCCATTGTTGCTGTAGTTTTTGTAAGAGTTTTAACCAGAGTTGGGCGGTCATCTCAGCATCGGCGAGCGCTCGGTGAAATACACCATCATGTTCAATATTAGTGTGTGCAACTAACGTGCCAAGCTGATGATTTGCAGCTTCTGGAAAGACTCTACGTGCAATTAACATCGAACAAGCAAATGAGGTGTTAAATGGGCGATGTAGGCGGTTCAGTTCTGCGATAAGGAAACGTTGATCAAAACTTGCGTTGTGAGCCACTAAGCTACTATTGCCAATGAAATCCGAAAAGTCAGCCATCACCGTTTTGCAACTGGGTGCTTGGCTTAGCATCTCATTACTGATGCCTGTGTATTGTTCTATGAAGCTTGTGACCCGAAAGCCTGGATTCATCAGTTGTTGGAATCTATCTGTGATGATGCCATTTTCAAGTTTTACTGCACCAATTTCAATTGCTCTATCCCCTTGCTGAGGGGAGAGGCCAGTGGTTTCGAAATCCAATACGATCACGGTATCTGCATGGGACACTGACAATACCTCCTTTTACATTCACTCAAACAAAAACCCTAACGATTTGCACCGTTAGGGTTTTGAGTTTAGAAAGTTTACTTAAAAGTAATATTACTTCTTCGCGTTTCTTTCTTTAACTTCAGCGATTACTTTCTCAGAAACACTGTTTGGACATGGGCTGTAGTGAGCGAATTCCATAGAGAACTGACCACGACCAGATGTCATTGTACGTAGTGAACCGATATAACCGAACATTTCTGAAAGCGGTACGTCAGCCTTGATACGAACACCTGTTACACCAGCGTTTTGATCTTTGATCATACCGCGACGACGGTTAAGGTCACCAATTACGTCACCAACGTTGTCATCTGGGCTGAATACGTCAACATTCATGATAGGTTCAAGAAGTTGTGCACCCGCTTTTGGCATAGATTGACGGAAAGCGCCTTTCGCTGCGATTTCGAACGCAATTGCTGATGAATCCACTGCGTGGAAAGCACCATCAGTCAATTCTAGTTCAACGTCAAGTACAGGGAAACCAGCAACAGTACCAGTATTCATCATGCTCGCGAAGCCTTTCTCGACTGCAGGCCAGAATTCTTTAGGTACGTTACCACCAACAACTGATGACTTGAACGTGAAGCCTGAGTTTTGCTCACCAGGACGAATAACGTAATCAATTTTACCAAATTGACCAGAACCACCTGATTGCTTCTTATGCGTGTAGCTATCTTCAGTAACTTGAGTGATAGTTTCACGGTAAGCAACTTGAGGTTCACCAACAACTAGGTCAACACCGTAAGTACGCTTAAGGATGTCAACTTTAATGTCTAGGTGAAGCTCACCCATACCTTTAAGGATGGTTTCGCCTGAATCTTCGTCAGTTTCTACGCGGAATGATGGATCTTCAGCAATCATTTTACCGATAGCGATACCCATCTTCTCGCTGCCGCCTTTATCTTTTGGCGCAACAGCGATAGAAATTACTGGCTCTGGGAATACCATAGCTTCAAGAGTACAAGGATGTTTAACATCACACAGAGTGTGACCCGTTTGCACGTTCTTCATACCAACGATAGCGATAATGTCACCAGCTTGAGCTGAATCTAATTCGTTACGCTCATCTGCTTGCATCTCAACCATACGGCCAACACGCTCAGTTTTACCTGTAGCAGAGTTAAGGATGGTGTCACCCTTCTTAATGCGACCAGAGTAGATACGTACGAAAGTTAGGGCACCAAAACGGTCATCCATAATCTTGAATGCAAGCGCTTTTAGTGGCTCGTCTGCAGACACGATAGCGTGTTCGCCAGTCTCGTTACCTTCTTCGTCGGTAAGTGGCTGTGGATCAACTTCGTCTGGAGCTGGTAGGTAATCTACAACAGCGTTTAGTAGCAGCTGCATACCTTTGTTCTTGAACGCAGAACCACAGTATGTAGGGAAGAATGCTAGATCACGAGTACCTTTACGGATGCAACGGTTGATCTCTTCGATAGATGGCTCTTCGCCTTCCATGTAAGATTCCATTAGGTCATCGTCTTGCTCTACAGCAGTTTCGATTAGCATTTCACGGTATTCTTCTACTAGGTCAACCATGTCAGCTGGAACATCTTCGATCTTGTAGTTTTCAGCTTCACCAGTCTCGTCCCATATCCAAGCTTTACGAGTTAGTAGGTCAACAACACCTGTGAACTCATCTTCGATACCGATAGGAAGAACCATTACTAGTGGAACGGCAGCTAGAACGTCTTTAGTTTGCTTTACAACGCGTAGGAAGTCAGCACCCATACGGTCTAACTTGTTTACGAAGATGATACGAGCAACTTCAGATTCGTTCGCATAACGCCAGTTGGTTTCTGATTGTGGCTCAACACCACCAGAACCACAGAATACACCAACACCACCATCAAGAACTTTCAGAGAACGATAAACTTCAACAGTGAAGTCAACGTGGCCAGGGGTGTCGATAACGTTAAAACGGTGATCGTTCCAGAAGCAACTTACAGCAGCAGACTGAATGGTAATACCACGCTCAGCTTCCTGTTCCATGAAGTCAGTTGTAGATTCACCATCATGAACTTCACCGATCTTATGAATTTTACCGGTTAGCTTAAGGATACGCTCTGTTGTGGTGGTCTTACCCGCATCAACGTGAGCGAAGATACCAATGTTTCTGTACTTTGATAAATCAGTCATTTTTCTACTCTATTGGAGTTACGTTCTAAAATTCGGGGGGAAGTATATCAATACTTTTAGAATTGTTTTATAGATTTTTATTAAAATCATTCAAAATTGGCCATTAACCGCAGATTTTTTATGTCGTAATAGAAAAACAACTTGCTCCAAAGCCTTGATAATCGTGGTCTTGAACGATTTGTGTACTGTGTTATTAAAGTGGGATTTTGTTTATATCATTTTGTTTATAGGGTTGCGTTTGTCATGACTGATAGTTTTATTATGTGCTTTTATTCGGTTTTATGGACTAGCCTAACGATTAAACGGGTTTTATACCGTAAGGAAGCAAGCGCTCAGTTAACTTTTTTGTTATTGTCGCGGTCGATAGTTTTTAGGCGGTGATCTTACCGTCTGCCGTTTAGTCACACATGGAGTAAATAAGTGTCTATAACTCACAGCGAAAGCATGGTAGTACTCAGTTCATTAGCGTGTCGAACTAACTTCACCATTAAAAAGATCACCGAATATATGTTACCGGCATTCAAAGAACCGTTTTATCTACATGGAGCAGATAAAGAGTGTCAAGTTGTAATAAGGCCTGCCTACGAGGTGTTTCTAGCCGATCTTTGTTCTATAGAGGGCGTTGTTCATAAAGAGGGCTATTTTCATAATAGCGAAATGACCCGCTTTCCAAAACGTGTGCAAAAGAGTCTCAACGGTATCCACTACGGTTTGGCGTTTAAGTTTAACGATGCTGACGCATTAACAGGATTCATTAAGCGTTTAATCGCGATTAATAGTGGCAATTAAGTTAGTGTTGCAGATGGACAAGTCTGATATACGAGAAGCTTTGGTTGCGCGGCTAAATACGATGAAGTTGGCGGCTATGAGGGCGGCTAATCAAGCTCGTGAAACGGCGACCCATAGCGAAACCGTTGCTAGAAGTAAGTATGAAACCTTTAGTTTAGAAGCATCGTACTTGGCCCATGGTCAAACGCAACGGGTGGAAGAGTTTGCACGGTCACAGCAAGCATTTAGTGAGCTGACGTTAAGAGAGTTTGATGTGAACACGGCTATCGCGTTAAGTGCCGTAGTGGTGATCCTTGATGAAAAGGATGTTGAGCAAACCTTATTTATTGGCCCAAGTGGAGGCGGTGTGCGCTTTAGTGTAACGAGCAACGTGGGGACTGATGTCGAGATCATGGTTATCACCCCTGTATCGCCACTAGGCGCAGCACTAATTGGCGCCCTAATGAATGATGTTGTCACGATAAGCATCGCCGATACGATAAAGACCTATGAGATAATTCAAGTCTTCTAGTACTGCGTAGCTTAACCAGGACTTATCAACGATATAATTTAACCTTGCTATCAGTCGATTTATCAGTTTTCACTTGATTAACATGGACTACGCGTTAAATTAACGTCTTAATAAAGGTTAACGATAGATGCGGATAACGAGTTTTTAATGCAATCGAATTTTAGCGTGCTTGTGGGCAGTCAGCCCAAATCGTCTGGTAACAGGTGGAGGAAGCTACCCTACGCCGCTGCAATGGTATTTATCGCACTTGGAAGTAAAACTACATTGGCTCAAGATCTTGAGCCGCGTAGTTATACCAATATCCCCATTGATACCAATTTTTTAGCCCTTGGATACCTTCATTCTGATGGCGAAGTGGCACCGTCGCCAGGATCGGCGATTGAAGATGCACAGTTGTCCATAGACAGTGTTGCAATTGGGTATGCCAGAACGTTTGCTTTGGCGGGAAGTAGTGCAAAGTTTGATATGGCTGTTGCTCGCAGTTGCTTTGAAGGCAGTGCGAACCTGAATGGTGAGCGCATTGAGGCTGACCGATGTGGCTATACCGATCCGATCATTAAACTGACATGGAATTTTTTTGGCGCGCCTGCTCTAACCGCTAAATCTTTTGCTAATTGGAACCAAGACATTGTCATCGGTACCAGCTTAGAGGTTGCCCCGCCATTGGGCAGCTATGATCCCGATAGATTACTCAACGCTGGAACCAACCGTTGGACGATTCGACCTGGTGTCGGTATGTCGCAAAAGTTAGGGCGCTGGTATTATAATTTAATGTTGTCGGTGCGCCTGTATGGTGACAACGATGAGTATTTAAAGCGTGGGACGTTGAGCCAAGCTCCACAATATAACTTTCAAGGCCATCTCATTTACACCTTGGGGCGAGGTCATTGGCTATCTCTCAATAGTAACTATTTTATTGGTGGCGAAACCACCAAAAATGGCGTTGATTCAGGGGATGATCAAAACAACTCTCGTTTTGGTGTGACTTACTCTTTTCCCTTGGCAGCTCATCATAGTATAAAACTCAACTACAGTACTGGGGTGATCACCCGTTATGGCAATGATTTTGAGTCCTTTGGCGCTTATTGGCTCTATCATTTTTAACAAAAAGCCAGTCGAGAGACTGGCTTTTTATTTGGGCGAAGTGATTCACTGAGTGTTAATTACCGTTTAAGCGCCTCGGTTACAATTGGATAAGCATCCCATACTGCTTTATCCGTCATTGAGCGCACAAGTTTAACGTACTCGGCATGAGTCCAGGCAAGAGGCGTTGCCGAGTTTGTGCCTTGCCCCATCTGATAGTTAAATCGTGTTGGATTGCCCACACCGTCCCATGCTTGTTCTGGCAGCATCAGCCCCTCATTGGCAAAATACTCGATCCCTTTTACATAGCGATTGAGCAGCTGCTGGTGACGTTCTTGGCTTAAGCTGTTGTCGATAAGTGCATTTGCCAATTCAAAGTGACCACGTTCGCCAGTAAAGAAGGGCCATACACGACCTCGTTGACCTGGGGTGTTGCTGCCTTTCTCAGCATAACTCGCGCCCGTGTGCACATCTTCGCCATAGCCATCATTGCCATAACGTCTAAAGCCTGGGATCTGTTGGTTATCTTGGGTGGTAAATTGATATTTTACTCTGAGATTATCATCCAAGTTAGTGTTGTCGATAAGGGCCAGCGTCTGCTTAACTGTGCTGTCATTAGCACTGCGAACTCCATATCTGACGAGTTCTAAGAAGCCACCATCGAGGATCAAGCGCTGGTCTAAACCCATCCGGCCATTGTTGTCGGCCAACTTAACATTGCTATTTGGTTGACCAGTTGGCGCAAGACGAAGAAAGTAGGGCGCTATTGCAGGCGAGTCATTGGCATCTGTCTCGGTTAATCTCCCTTGGGTTGTGACCATTAAGTCATCGATTTTTGCGGCCATCTGTTTGGCTGTTTGCAAATATTGGGCGGCTGCTGCTGTGTCGTTACTTTGTGTGGCAATCTCGCTGGCGGCCACCAGACCTGCGACGACCGCTGCCGTGGTGGACGGAGAGTAGCCTTGTTGCTCTTCCCAGCGTTCCTGTTGGGTTTTTAGTGGGGTTATGTGAGTGTTGTTCCAATCTAGCTTAACATCACCTCCGGTCACTAAAAATTCGGCAGCAGGTTTCAACATGGTTTTATACCAGTGGCTGATTTCGCTATCAGTTAAAACGCCTGCCTGCCAAAGCTTCCAGCCAAGCATGATAGGCATTGCGGTTTGATCAAGCTGCACGCCTACCCACTCAATTTCGCCGTCGACATGAGTCTTTTGTAAAAACCACCCAGGCACACCTTGGTAGCCAGGGGTTTGTGATGACACTTGGACTTTCTTTAGGTACTCAAACGCAACTTTTGGGGTTTGAGTATCGCCCATGGCGAGAAAGGCCATAGCGCATTGGTAAAAGTCACGCGGCCACACGGCCTTATAGCCTGTACTCCCGTTAACGGCTGACACAGTATCACCCCAAGGGTTGGACAAGGACGCAATCAATGCCCCCGCATGGGTTTTGTCTTCTTGCGCTTTAAGAACCAAAGCACTGGCATACAGCAGCTTACCGCCATCGGTGGTATTCGCTGTCATGCTGGGTAGTGCGTCAAGTGAAGCTAAATAGTCTTGCCAGCCTAAATTGTCCCCCTCACCGTTATAGGCTGCCAAAACCTTTTTATAGCCACTGGCTAAAGTCGCTTGGGTGGTGGCGATGCTACTGGCTTGATCTTTACCAAAGCCAATAACAAAAGTTGAGGTCAAACTCGTCTTACCGTCGGTGCTGACATCCAGTGTCGGCAGTTGTGCTGTGAGGGCAACATTACCTATTTGGGCGGTCTTACCTGAGGTGCTTTGATATTGCCAATCCATCTCACCGTTTTGCTGCAAATCGGTGAGTCCATCGGATTGTCCAACAAAGCCGGCACTGGCTTTAATGAACGGGGTATCGGCTTTAATACTGATCACGCTTGAATCCGCTTCAGCGGTATAGGCAAGTAGGGTGCTGCCATCTCGACTTACAGTGGCAATGTCGTTTGCCCTGCATTGTCCACGTGGGGGTTAAGATATAAATATGGGGTGATCCCAGATTCAAACGCGGTAAACATCACTTTCATCATCAAGGCATCGCGATCGGGATCGGTGAAGAAGTGCTTCTCTATTTGGTACTTACCCTCAATATCTTTATTTACCACTTTGTAGGCTAATGAGAGGGGGCGACCTTGGTCATCTTTGTAGAGGTAATCGATGCTGGTGATAGTGTTATCTTTTTCTGTATCAATAAAGCCATTGCCCGTAACAATAAATTGCGCTTCTTTTAGCTGCGCATTATGGATAAGACCAAACATGGTTTCGGTTAATATGCCTTGGGCGAGCGAAAACCAGACCCGGCTAACTGGGTTATCGACACTATCTTGGTATTCACCGGCATGCTGTGTTGTCGTAACATAAGGCTCAAATGAGGTGCCTATTCCCGTTTTGCCAGAAAACGCCCAAGTAGGCAGATCACCGGGCGCGCCAGGTGCAATAAGGGGAGGCGTGGCATTTTTGGTTTGGGTGCTAGAGTCCGCACCACAAGCACTGAGCAGGGCGCTCAATGAGATGGCGATAAGCGATCGGCTAAAAAGGGTTGGCTTGATAGTCATAGGGCTATTCCATTGTAATGGTTATGTTACCAATCACATCGATAAAGCGAGTATTTTTAGTCGCGGTATCAGGACGGCCAAGAACTGTTGACTGCTATTATTAAATAAGCTGTTATAACAGTGTCTACGGCATCCTACTCGCTCATTGTTGCTTTATATATGCGGTTGATTTTATACGGCAAGCAGACTGTTAATCTGCAGCATTTGATGAAACAAACAACACACTTATTCCTGCCAGCAGCATAAAACTTCCGCCCATAATGAGCGCAAAGATCGGCTTACCGTCGAAAAAGGTATTTAAAATTACCCCCAATACACTCGCAGCGAGTAACTGAGGGATCACAATAAAGAAGTTAAAGATCCCCATATAGATCCCCATCTTGCCAGCCGGTAACACATTGGCCAGTAAAGCGTACGGGATAGATAAAATTGAGGCCCAAGCGATACCTACACCTATCATAGGGATCCATAATAGACTGGGGTCTTGAATAAAGTAGAAGCTAATAAGGCCGAGTCCACCGCAAAAAAGATTAATCAAGTGGGTTAACTTGAGCCCAACTGCCATGGCTAACAACGGAATGAGTATCGCCGCTAATGCGGCAAAGCCGTTGTATGAAGCGAACAGCATGCCCACCCAATCTGCGCCGTCGTTGTAGGCTTTTGACAACACATCTTGAGTGCCGTAGTGGTAGTCGGTTACTGCTGCTGTGGTGTAAATCCACATGGAAAACAGTGCAAACCATGAAAAAAATTGTACAAACGCCAGTTGGTGCATCGCTTTTGGCATGTGAAACAGCGAATCGACTACGCTAAATACCATCCCTTGTTGGTGACGATTGGCGTTGCTCGTTTGTTTTAGTCGCTGACTGCAATACCACTGCAGTGGACCAAAGGCAAAGAGTCCTATGGTTAGAATATAAAGCTGCTTGTCGAGTGCGTTTACCATAACGATGACAGTGAGTAACAGACCAAGTACGCTCCAAATGATGGCCGCTTTACGATAGGCCTGCCAGCTACGGCTATAGACTTGTTCATTGGTGATAGGGCTATTTGACTCAAACTCAGCCAGTTGTTCCGGTGAATACTCTTTAGTGGTCAACACAGTCCAGCAAACCGCGACTAACAATACAGCACCACCAAAGTAAAAGGCGTAACGCACAGAATCGGCAATTTCTCCTGCCGGGGCCGTATTGGCGACATCAAAATAGTTAGTCAATATATAGGGTAAGGCCGATGCGACCACAGCGCCAATGCCAATAAAGAAGCTTTGCATGGCATAACCTAAGGCACGTTGACGATTAGGCAAGTTGTCACCAACCAGTGCTCTAAAAGGCTCCATGGCGATATTGATTGATGCATCCATGATCCACAACATCCCTGCGGCTACCCACAAAACTGGAGAGTGTGGCATAACGAAAATGGCTAAGGTGGTGCAGATAGCACCAATGAGGAAATAGGGGCGACGTCGACCTAGGCGCCCCCATGTGTTGTCGCTCATGTAGCCAATAATAGGCTGAACCAGCAGGCCGGTAAGTGGTGCGGCTATCCATAGTATTGGGATCTCGTCGATTGACGCACCCAAAGTTTGAAAAATACGGCTGACGTTGGCATTTTGTAGGGCAAAACCAAATTGGATGCCTAGAAAGCCAAAACACATATTAAAGATTTGCCAAAAGCTCAGCACTGGCTTAATACGCAGCGGTTGTTGAGCATTAGATTGAGGTTCAGACATCCATTTTTCTCTTGTTATTGTTAATTGTAAGGCGTCTATATTGGGCCGTGGAGTATCCACGTGGTCGTTAGTGTTTGTGACAGCGCACAGCCACAGGTCAAAAAAAGAGCGAATACACGCTTCCCTCAACGGGTATTCGCCAAAAACTAGGGATCTACTTTCTCAAGGCTAAGCCGAGATGAGTAGATAGAGACACTAGTGCTGCTCAAACTAAAGTCAAAGGATGCGCTGTTAATTTGAGTAGATTCGACCTGGTCAATTTCACCAATACAACACAAAATGAAATTTAACACCTTTGCATGTTAACCTTGAGACGATTTCTGCCACAACTGATTACATACGTATTCATCATTATCTATTAACCAACGCGCAGCCTAATATTAACCTTTGGGCGTTGGCCACAGGAGTTTGCGTTTTAATGAAGTTAAAATTTAGCGTGTTATTAGCATCTTGTCTGGTGCTTTTGGGCTGTAATACCGCAAAGCATGGCTCGTTCATCGACAAGACATTTAGTTCGGTATCGAGTAACGGATTACTATGGCTGGGTATGGTTAATGGCTATAGCTGTCAAACCAATATATTGTACGTGTTTCCAAAAGGTGAGGCGGCTTCGACGTCCAATGCTATTGAGGATGCGAAAAGGCAGTATCCACACACCGTACTATTAGCCGATGTTGCCATTGATGATCGCGTTGAAATTGGTTTTGGGTATTCGGTGCAATGTATAGTGGTAACAGGCAGTGCTTACGGCAGCGCAAGCCATTAGCTTACGCTGCTGGATAAAAGATTATTGACTAAAAAAAGCGCCCGCAGCACCAGGGAATACTACCGGGCTGGTATTGCCATTATTTCCGACAGCAGCCACACCAAATAGATAGTTGTCGATAACCAAGTTGTTAAAGGTAAATTGCCTGACATCGCCAACATATCGGCTGTAGCGCCATTCACTGTCAGTGGTTAATCGCCAATAGACACGGTAACCCGTGACGGATGAACTGCTTGATGGCTGCCAGGTTAAATGAGTATCGGCAGAGACTTGTCCACTTATTGTGACCAGCTTCGGCGGAGTTGGCGCCCAAGCCATGGATGCAAGGCTGATGGCATTGAGAGCCGTTAATTTTGCGGCAAACATAGGGTCAACGCCTTCAATGACATCGCCATAGGCAATACCATTTTCTATCCGGATATCCTGATGCTGGCGGTGGTAGTTTTCGTTGGTTTCCATGATCCGCACCGCGGGCAGTCCTGCTTTATTAAAGGGCAGATGGTGACCACCTCGACCAAAACGGTCAAGACGATAGATAAGCTGAACATCGAGGTTAGTCATATATTGATCGGCAAGTGATTTTATATGGCGCGCCACGTTACGTGAGGCCGAATCGTTCTCTCCACCACTGAAATAGCGCTCTTTTGCTTCGCTTGGTGTTTCTGCAATGCGCACACCTTCAGAAAAAACCCGCACAGTCTGATTACTAACAACGCCGTTTATCCCTTCGATATTGCCAATCATGTCGTTGTTTAGCACCGCTTCGACTTGCCAGCCTTGTTGCGTAGCGTATTCGGCCAACTGAGCACCGCCATATAAGCCTTGCTCCTCGCCAGACAGGGCAGCATAAACAATGCTGCCTTCAAATTGATATTGAGAGAGCACGCGTGCTGCCTCCAATGCCCCCGCTACACCAGAGGCATTATCATTAGCCCCTGGTGACAGTGACGTCGCGTTCATGACATCGGTGACGCGAGAATCGATATCACCACTCATGATGACAACGCGTTTGGGGTCGTTAACACCTTTTTGAATGGCAATGATATTGACCACTTCGGTAGCATTAGGAATGCGTTTACCTGAGACATTCGCGCTGACTTCTCTTACTTCTAAACACTGGCCGCACTGGGCTGATATGCGTTCAAATTCTGCCTTGATCCAGCGCCGAGCAGCGCCAATGCCTTGGGTCGTTGAACTTGGGTCAGATAAGGTGTGGCGGGTGCCAAAGTCTACTAAAGTTTGAATATCCGCTAAAAGGCGATTGGGTTGTGGTGCCTCTGCGATGTCGTACAGGCGCAGATCTTCACTCGAAGGCGCTTTCATCGGGGTTACAGGTGTTTGTGCTATCGCCGCGGTACTGAATATGAGTGGCGAAAGCATCAACAAACGGGATAGGTTTTTCGTGTAGAGTCGGTGAATCATCATTACCTCGTTATGGCTATTTTTTATTATTGTTGCTGTGCATTGACGCTGCGAATGTCATGACAATTCGCGGCTTAAAAATTCACCACCTACAGTAACAAACTTTTTATTGTAATGGACAATCAATCTAGCGCGGTACGGTTAAAAAATGTGGCAGTAAAAAAGCGTAGTTGGACGTCAAGCAGGCAGTAAGAGATAGGGATAAACGTCAACATTAGATACCGCTACGTAGCGTCAGCGGTATCTATTGTTGGCGAGTTTTTTAGTTTATGGCGACATGGGAGAACTTGCAACGCTCGCTCAGCACTTATAGTTCAAAGGCGTTAGTTAAGTGCTTTGAAACGAATAGCACTGCCGCCACTGCTGGCTAGCTTTAACGTTAGGAGGTCACTTGCGTTAACCCGTCGATGTTCAATTACATAGTCGTAAGGTGCTGTTTGCCAATTTGCTTTATCTCCATCACGGTAGATTTGCGCTTCATACTCGGTATCTGTGTCCAAGAAGTCCAATCGCACTTTTACGTTACGCGGTTCATCATCAGTGATTGCGCCTAAGTACCAATCTTTACCTTGGCTTTTACCACCGCGCTCTTGGCGAGCAAACACTACATATTCTCCCACTTCGCCAGCAATCGCTCGGCTTTGGTGCCAATCTGTGGGGACATCTTTGATGAATTGGAACGCTTCTGGATGTTTTTGATAGTTACGCGGTAAATCCGCCGCCATCTGAATTGGGCTATACAGCACCACATAGAGTGCCAGTTGTTTTGTTAGGGTGGTTTGTACCCGATTAATCGCATCTAAACCCTTCGGCGCTAAGTCAAATATACCAGGGGTGAAATCCATCGGCCCTGCGAGCATTCTAGTGTAGGCAAGGGTGGTGGTGTGCGAGGGATTATTAGGGGGTGTGCCCCATGCGTTAAACTCTTGTCCGCGAGCACCTTCACGACTTATCCAGTTAGGGTAAGTTCGGCGTAGTCCAGTATCTTTAATGGGTTCATGGGTATTAATACTGATTTGGCGCTTGGCGGCTTGAGTAACACTATAAAGGTATTCATTGACCATAAACTGGCCATCATGCCATTCGTGGCGAGTAACGCCCTGTTCGTCAACCCGTTTTATGTCACCGCCATCGGCCACATACCCAGTTTTAACTTGTGAGACCCCGTTGCGTTGATAAAGATCATAAGCATTATTCATCTGTTTTCGGTAGTTGGTTACCGATCCTGATGTTTCGTGGTGACCAATTAGCCTCACGCCTTTGCTTTTCCCATAGGCGGCGATCTGGGGTAAATCGAAATCGGGATAAGCCTCTGTAAAACTGAACACATCACCGTTATGAAACCAACTCCCATCCCAACCTATATTCCAACCTTCAACTAACACGCCTGCAAAACCGTTGTCGGCGGCAAAGTCCATGTAACGTTTGGTCTCTTTGGTGGTTGCGCCGTGTTTTTCACCAGAGCCCCAGGTGTTCTCGTTTAAGTGCATGCCCCACCAGATCCCCACATACTTACTCGGCTCCACCCAATCTACCTCGCCTAAGGTGTTGGGTTCGTTCAAATTTAGGATTAAATCAGAGTTGAGTAAGCCTACGGCATTGTCTGATATTTGTATGGTGCGCCATGGCGTGACAAACCCTGCTTCAGTTTTGACTTTTATGCCATCTGACCATGGGGTTAAATTGGCTTGCAGTGTGCCATCTCGGCGTTGATCGAGTGTCATGGCGGCGTAATCGACTAATGCTGCTTCATGAATACTCATGTGCACACCACTATCGAGTTTAAAGGTAAACGGGGTATGTACTCGATCGATTTTTGCTATCGAGGATGTTTGATAAAGGTATTCGTAGCGATTCCACCCTCGCGCAGGTATCCACCATGCGGTTGTTTTGTCAGGATTGGGGACCACAAACTCAGTGAGTTCTTTGGTGATATTTAGCTTTCCAAGATGGGCTTGCTTTGGCACGTGATAGCGGAAACCAAGCCCATCATCGAAGGCCTTAATTTCAACGGAGAACGAATAGCGTGCGTTGCTTAATTGAACCAGGATGCGATTATGAACGTCATCTATCCACTCGCGCTCGCCCCAAGGTTGCTGCCATCGGTCAGCCGTCTTTGTGTGCACAACCTTGGTGATGTTAAATCCTTCACCAAATTCACCTAAGGATTGAAAAACGAGTCCAAGTGATGACGGATTAATGACACTTTGGTCTTGGAATGTCACCTGATAGTATGGGCGTACATCATCATCGCTTAATGTTACCGTTATCTGTTTGTCTGGCGATGTGACCTTGACACTTTTTGCGACGGCATGGCCTGAGGAAGTCGCGAGACCAACGCTGGTCAACAACGTCAATGTTAGCGCAACAAGGTTTTGTGGTAACAGCGAAAAAGGTTTTTTCAACTGCTTGGTGAGAATAGGGCCCATAGACACTCCGTGGTCAGGAATTGTTTTGGCCCATGGTAGAAGCTAACATAGCGTAGTAGCAATTATCTGCATACGTATTCACGTGTCCTAGGCTTAAGTGCCATTTTTTGTGTTAGTGGAGTGGGTGATGACGTTGAGAAAGTAAACATGGCATTTTAATGCCACGGGGAACATCGCATACACCCGCTAGACGCTGGTTAATTGTCACCGCAGTGATGCTCCCCCATGATGCTAATCACAGTGTGGTTAGCATCATGGGGCAAGCTGTCTGTGTGCTCGATATCATTAGGCTTATTTTATTAGGTAACGGCAATGGCAATATCATTTGATACCACTAGATTAAACGTGGCTGAAGTCACACTCGATATGACCGCTGATCAGCGCGAGGCGTTATTAAACACATTGCCGCAATTACTGACCCCCAAAGTTGTTGAGAACTTACCCCCTTACTTTAATGGGGTGAACACAAAAGCTGCTGCGCAGAGATGGCTTAGTCGGATGATAACTGAAAGCCAATTGCTTATTGTGAAAAAGCGGAGTGAGTCTGTCATCATTGGTATGCTGTTTATCTTTGTTGACGAACATAAGGACGCACATATTGGCTATCTGGTTGATGAGCAATATTGGCGTCAAGGTTTGGCGAGTGAATTGCTGCAAGGATTTATGCATCATGCAAGGAAAATTGGCCCTTGGGCGAGACTTATAGGGGCGTCGCTGCTGATAACACTGCCTCAGCGACGCTGCTGCAAAAGCTAGGCTTCATTAAAGCATCTAACTGCCCCCCCTGTGATGATGTCATTTTTTACGAGTACAGGCTGGCCATACAACGCAGCTAGGTATGATAGCCGCAATGATGTGAGTGAATGAGGCTGTGTTTCAAATAGCCGCTAGTTAGTGGTTGTTGCTTAACGTAAACTCAGTTGCTGTGTTCAAGGCCGATAAACGCGGCGCCATGTCAGTGATGTAACGCTTGTTTAAGTAAGGGCAATGAGGTTTTGTATCAGCACAGACAAGCGGTTTGTTATAAGGCTGATAAGCACCTTACACCTTGTTTTTTTTAGCCACAAAGCTTGAAACATGCTACCTTGCTGATTAACATCTTCATATCAAAATTCATAGAGTAACGAGCATGTCCGCAGCCGAAAAATCATCCCGTAAAATGAGTTTTTATATCATAGGACTAATTTTAGTCGTTTGGCTTTATAGCCTGTGGGCTGACCGGGTCACACCAATGACTGGCGAGGCAAGAGTTCATGCCTATTTAGTCAGGGTTGCCACCGAGGTGGCGGGTAATATTACTGAAGTAAATGTTAAAGATAACCAAGTGGTTGGTGCCGGAGACGCACTGTTTAGTATCGATCCCAGAAACTATGAGATAAGTGTGCAATCTGCCCAAGCCAATTTGGCCCTCGCCGGACAAGCCATTGGCGCCAATACTGCTGCAGTTGAAGTGGCTCAAGCTAAAGTGGTCGATGCCATAGCTGCGCGTAATAACGCTAAAGAGCAGGCTGGACGTGTTATGGAGCTTGCTGGGCAAGGTGTGCTGAGTCAGGCAGAGCTAGATAATGCAATTGAAGCGAGAGATCGTGCTCAAGCCAATCTCGCTGCCGCAGAGGCATCACTTGCACAAGCTAAGCAAAATTTGGGGCCTGAGGGCGAGAACAATCCGCAGATTTTATCTGCCATGGCGAAACTAGAACAAGCCCAACTTGATCTGCAAAAAACTAAGATTATTGCACCTTCAAAAGGCGTCGTGACTAACTTGCAGCTGACGCTTGGACAAAAGGCGAGTGTGGGGACACCAATGTTGACGTTTATCGATCCGCGTGGTGTTTGGATCTCTGCATTAGTGAGAGAAAACTCACTTGAACATATTCGTGTGGGTCAAAGGGTAAAAATTGTATTAGATGCTTTGCCCGGACGAGTACTGGAAGGCAAAGTTGATAGCATAGGTTGGGGGACGGGCGGCAGTAATAACGTTGATCAAGCAACGGGATTTTTGATGGCCGATACTAATTCGATAAATGCGCAGCGTTATCCCGTTAACATAGTATTCGAACATGGCGAAGTGCCAAGCAACATACGTTATGGATCGCAAGCAACCGTGGCTTTCTTCACTGAGCAAAGTGGCTTTGGTGAGTGGTTAGCCGGAATATGGATGCGTATATTAAGTGTGTGGACCTATGTTTCATAGTGCTGCGAACCCCATTATTCGGCTAGTATTTTTTCCGGTATTACTGCTGTTTTATCTGCAGTATACCGGTTCACCCATGCCGATTTTGCCCCCTATTTTTGTGGTCGTATTTCTCACCATCATGCCCTCAAAACCGCCACTGAATATGTTGCTAAAACTGTTATTAGTGCTGTTGTTCATTAGCTTTGGAGTGGTGTTTTTTGGGGGGTTATTAATTGATTCACCAACTGGTTATGCGCTGTTTTGCTGGTCAATGCTGTTTTGGAGCTTTTATCGTAGTCACCACGACCCCAAAGATCTGATCTCAGCGCTGGTCACTTTGGTTGTGATCATTATGACGGTGTTAAGTGAGCAGTTTGGTGCACCTATTGATATTCTGCCTTGGATGATGTTTGAAGCATTTGTGGTGGCGATCATGGTGACATCTATAAGCTTTGTGCTGTTTCCGGGGGATGAGCAAGATATATTGCCAGATGATGTAACCAGTGAAGCCGCAGAAACTCATATCGGCCTTATTGTGTTCAAAACAACGGCGATGTACATAGTGTTGCAAGCACTAATAGGTCTTGGGACAACACAAACCATGCTGATTGCAATAACGATTGCCACTATGATTAAAATCCCTAGCCCCAATGAGCATCGCACCTTTAGCCAGCAAAAAATTATTACTACAGTGGTTGGTGTGTTATTCACCTTACCCTTGATGTTAGCGGTGACCTTTGGCATAGCGACTTGGGCACTGTTTGGGATAACCATTTTCCTTGGGCTGCAACTGGCAGGGTTTGCGATTCGTCGTCAATGTCGGCTGAGTGTTTATCAATTGCTGTTTACTAACTTTGTGGTGTTGACTTACCAAGTGATTAAGCACCAAGGCGTTGAGTCATTTTCAGCAGAGCTTATGCGTATAGTCTCCATCGTGATTGCTGTATTTTTCGGTGCCTTGATTCTAAGCTTAACTAAACATAGACCTGTACTAAAGAAGAAGCCTTTAGAGAGCACAGATACTTAGGTTTTTAAACTGTCACTGTGCTAATGAGGCGCTCGACAGTTTTTCGAATTGATGATGTATTGCCATAAAGCTGTCAACAAGTGTTGGGTCAAAATGGGTGCCTTTTGACCCAACAATGCTTGCAACGGCCTCTTGGTGCGATAAAGGTCGTTTATAGCAACGCGGAGAGGTCAGAGCATCATACACATCGACCAAAGCAACTAGGCGCGCCGAAAGAGGAATGTCATCACCGCTAAGCCCGTTTGGATAACCACTGCCATCCCATTTTTCATGATGCCCGCCGGCTATTTCTTTACCCATACGGATAAACTGGCACTGCGGTGCATAGTTCCCCAAGCTATTAAGCACGTCATGTCCAATAGCACAATGTGCCTTAATCTGCTCAAATTCTGCGGGGCTGAGTCGGCCTGGTTTCAGTAAAATAGCATCGGCAATACCCACTTTGCCAATGTCATGCAAAATGGCAGATAAAGTCACCTCTTTTATAAAACTGTCGGTGACTTGCTCTGGTGCATGGCCTTCAGACTTTAACTGTTTAGCCAGCATATTGGCATAATGTTGAATACGAATAAGGTGGGCTCCTGTTTCGTTATCACGGTATTCGGCCAGCTTTGCTAACCCCATCACAGTGGCCTGTCTGGACGCTAGCGTTGATTGTAATGAACGGGTTAGTTTACCCAGTAAAAATGAGGTAGATAGGGTTAACATTGCATTGGTCACGACAAAGTTAATGCTGACGACATACCAAATAAGGGGGCTATAGCCTTGAGTTAATGGCCACTGAAATACGTTAGCGCTGTACCCGATCCCGATAACTACTAAACTGGAGGCATTGATTATCTGCGCTACGTTGCCTGCTTTTTTACCGAGTAAAATGCTTGACAGTGGCGGGAATACAAACAGCCAGAAGAATCCTGCGCCAGTGGGGCCAATCGTGATAACAAAGGCCACACCTATGCTATAGGCTAAGAAACACCCCAAAGTGAATCGCTGTCTATCGGTGGGTGCTGGCGCTAGCAATATGTAAAGAAGCAGACCATAAGCGAAAGTATCAAATAGCGCCATGACCCAAAGATCTTGCTCGATACAAAGGTAAACACTGGTGAAATAGACAGGCACACAGAATATGGCTAACAAACCAAACAGGCGGCTAAAAATTTGCTTACGCCAAAGCGTTAGACTGTCGTTGAGGCTATGATGTGGCGATGGCGGGAAATGCAATGAAGGCATAATCATTCCTTTGAGTAGAACTACTGCTTAGCGTCATTGTGGCAGCATTTGAATCACATTAATTGGAGCACCAATACATCAATGTTACCGAACAAGGGTAAAATTGATAGGAACTTAAGTTAATTAATACCTGTAAACGCAGGTAAAAGCTAATTTAGTGTCTGTTTTTATTAGAGCCTATACGTCAATTTAAGCGAGTGTGTTCATTCCTAGCGGGCTACGTACTAGCTATTGCTTGGAAGATTTGTGACTGATAGGCCCAATGAGGTACATTTCTAGCCTAGAGTATTGGGGCGATAGGGGATTCTTCTGTTATACTCATGGCCACATTGCCGCGTAAGCGACAGTAAGTATCTTCTTATTCTAACTGCTCTATTTTAACTGCCATTTTTACGCTGAGAACCTAAATGCTATTTTCAAATCTTGGACTTTCCACTGCTATTGTTGATGCTGTCACCGAGTTGGGATACCAAAAACCGACGCCTATTCAAAGCGAAGCGATACCATTGGCGCTTAAAGGCAAGAACCTTATTGCTGCGGCGCAAACGGGCAGCGGTAAAACCGCCACTTTTGTTTTACCCATTTTAGAGAAACTTGCCAGTGGTGAAACTCAGCGTAAAAAGCGCGCCAGAGCGCTAATTTTAACACCGACTCGAGAACTAGCTGTGCAGGTGCAAAGCAGCATTCAAGCATATGGAAAGCATTTAAATCTTAAGTCGTTAGCCGTTTATGGCGGCGTGGACTTAGCCCCCCAAAAACAAGCCTTAATTGATGGCGTCGATATTGTCGTTGCGACGCCAGGTCGATTGAGAGATCTCTATACGCAGCGCTCGATCCATTTTGATGAAATAGAAGTACTAGTTTTAGATGAAGCTGATCGCATGTTAGACATGGGCTTTATTGAAGATATTAATAAAATAGTCGAACAACTACCGCCAGTTCGTCAGAATTTGCTTTTTTCAGCCACTTTGTGTCGTCAGGTACGTGAACTGGCTAAAGAAGCTGCGCCTGATGCGATTCACCTGTCGGTCACTCAGCATGAGCAAAGTAAACCCAATATTGATCAGTGGCTCACTACTGTGGATAAAGATCAAAAATCTGCACTCTTGAGTCACTTGATCCAACAATATCGCTGGCCGCAAGCGCTGATATTTATTGAGACCAAACACGGTGCAGCGAAATTGGTGGCTCAACTTGAAAAGCGTGGCATCGAAGCGGATTGTATCCATAGTGGCCGTACACAAGTAATCCGTGAGCAGATCTTAGCTGACTTTAAGTCAGGGAAGATTAAGTATCTTATCTCAACTGGTATCTCTGCGCGTGGTATCGATATCGACAACCTTCCATTAGTGATTAACTATGATCTGCCATTTCCTGCCGATGAATATGTGCACCGGATTGGCCGAACAGGGCGTGCGGGCGCTGAAGGGCAAGCGATATCCTTGGTCTCAAAGGACGATTTTAAGAATCTTTGCATGATTGAAAGTCGCCTTGGACATCTATTGGACAGGCGTGACGTCGCAGGTTTTATACCCCGTAAAGCAGTGCCAGTGTCGGTACTTAATTACGTGCCTAAAGCTCAGCGCGATGAAAATGGCAAGCGTAAACAAACCGATAAATCTAAAGCAAAACCACGCACAGCAAAGCCTGCTAAGTCACAAGCGCAAACTCCGCTGACAAAAAAGACGAGTTCACGTGTGGAGTCTAAGCAGGCAGCCAGTGATAAGCCAAATTTTAACCCTTGGACAGACAGCGGTAAGTAGGCTGGTTCCCAAAAGTAAAAACCCCATTATTTGTTAATAATGGGGTTTTTGTGTTTAAGGAACGGACTTTTAATTCAACCTCATTGCTTAAGGTTGCAGGGATAACACCACCGATTGATAGGGTTGCAAGCTCAATGGTAGCGATGGATTAGTAACTTTAAGGTTTAAGGGATTTTGCTTAGCGCTTATATTGAGCAGATCAATTAATTCGTAGCTGCGCTGACGAAGTTGCCACGTTGCGATAAGCGATTTAGGTAGATGGATATCAAGATTTTGGGGTTCTGCGCTGAAGTTAACCGCGATAATGAGTTGCTGCTGACTATCGTATCGTGAGAAAGCGAACAGCTTGTCATTGGTGTTTTGCTGCGGCGGTGCAAATTGTCCTGGGTCATTATTGGGCTGTGCGCTAACTGGCTTTAGTGGTAGCAGCGCATATTTGCCCCTTAACGCAGAGGCATTATGGGATAGGTTGAGCAAGTTGGCGTAGTACTTTCGCAATTTACGTTCTTTCAACGTGGATTGACCACCGTCGAATTTGCCATCATTCATGTAGCGCTGATGAGCCGGCACACCAACATAATCAAAAATGCTGGTCCTTGAGGGCTGACCAAACCCCGCATTTTCGCTGCCATCTTCACCGACCTCTTGGCCAAAGTAGATTAGGGTGGGGGCGTTACTCAAGGTCGTTGATACCACCATTGCTGGCAGTGCTTTAATAGGATCTCCTGCAAATTCAGGGCTGGCTATGCGCTGTTCATCATGGTTCTCTAAAAAGTGCAGCATATGGGAGGCAATATCGACAACATTCAGGCGATCGGTTTCGATTGCACTGGTTGACTGCTGACCTTGGATAATGGCCTTTAGGGTGTCATAGAGGCCAACTTTGTCATACAGATAGTCCATTTTCCCCAAGTGAATATAATCTCGGTACCGCGATGGGGTGTAGACCTCCGCAAGCAGCAGTGCATTAGGGCTAGTGTGTTTTATCTGACTATTAAGATAGCTCCAAAATTCGACGGGTACCATTTCTGCCATGTCATAGCGAAAGCCGTCTACGCCCTTAGCTAACCAGTATTGGACGATTTGATTGAACTTCTTCCATGAGTCTGGGATTTCGCTTGCGGAAATGTTACTCCAGAATATAAAGTGTTCAGCAGCCGTTTTCGTTTCAAAGCCTTTGGGAAGACGCGGGAAATCGAATGTTCCGTCTGGTCTCACGCCATAATTTATTTTTACTGTTTCATACCAGTCATTGGCATCAGGTTTGGCCAAACGTGAGCCGTTGCCAGTCCATTTGGCTGGCGACTCAACAAACTGGCCATCCACTAAGGGATGGGGTTGGCCACCAAGTGGCGGCTGCTGTAATTTGGGGACGCTAAACGGGGTATCGACAACATAATAGAAGTTGTTGTTTTTATCGTATTGAACCGTGCGATTATCTTGCTCCCCAAAATCGCTCACCCCAGATGGTTTAGCAAGCGATTGGTAGTGGCGAGCGACATGATTGGGCACGATATCGATAATGACTTTCATGTCTGCTTGGTGTGTGCGCGCAATTAAGGCCTCAAACTCAGCTAATCGATTAGCTGGGTTGTCAGCCAAGTCTGGATTAACATTGTAGTAATCTTTAACCGCGTAGGGCGATCCCGCTCTGCCTTTTACTACATCGGGGTCGTCTAGACTGATCCCTATGTCTCTGTAGTCATTGACCACAGCATGATGGGGCACACCTGTATACCAGATATGGCTAACGCCTAAGGCGTGGATACTTTCAAGGGCTAGGGGAGTGAAGTCGCTAAACTTACCCACGCCATTATCTGCAATGGTTCCCCATGGCTTATTGGTGGTATTGGTATTGCCAAAAAGGCGGGGGAACACCTGGTAGATAACGGGTTTTTCAGCGGTAATGTCTGCACTAGGTGCCAAGGCCTGCTTTGGATCAGATTTGGATGCCGCATTTAAGCTACATGGCAGCCAAGCGCCCGCGATGGCTGCTAAGGCTATAAGGGGCGTAAAGCGTTGAAGAGTCATTAGCGCTTTCCTGTTAAGTCAATGAGGGTCACGCCTTTGCCCGCTAACACAATAGCTTGATCTAGAGGCTGTGGTGCTTGGGTAATAATGTTATAACCTGTGGCACTGGTATTGATAAGCTCCCCCAAACGTGCCAGATCCACTTCAGTTGACGTCTCATTTTTGTTGTAAATAACCAGTAGACTAGCGCCCTTAGCGCAGGCTTTATCTTCGCATCTGACTTGTAGATAAACGCCATCTTGTGGCACTAAGTGACGCAGTCCGCCATCGATAATCGCTGCTGACGTTCGACGGTAGTTGAGTAACCGTTTTGTGAACTGCTGCATCGCCAATTGTGATTGCATTAGCCCTTTCCTATCAAATGCTGAGATAGCATCATCCTGCCACCCACCGGGCATATCGGCGCGTACCGCGCCATCATTTCTATCCTTTGTTGGACTTTGCATCAAAATTTCTGTTCCATAAAATAGCTGCGGAATGCGATTACTGGTGAGGACATAAGCCATCGCCATCTGCGTGAGGGCGATATCATCACCCAACAGGCTGTATAGGCGGTTAGTATCGTGGTTACCTTCAAATAACACCAGTTGTGTGGGGTCAGCGTAAACCACATCGTTACCAAGAAACTCGTAAAGTTTAATAAAGCCGGTGTCCCATCCTTCGGGCTCATTCAAGGCACTAATCAGGGTTTCGTATAGGGGGAAGTCCATGAGGCTTGGCAGTTCAGATTGATAGCCATCTTGATTGTGTTTACCCTTTTGCCAGTAAGAGACGGTAATGGGGTTCGCGGTCCACTCCTCTCCGACAATGTTAAAGTTAGGGTATTCATCCATGATTGCCTTAGCCCATTTAATTAAAAAGCCTTTATCTGCGTAGGAGTAAGTGTCTTCACGTATACCGCTAAGCCCAGCGTGTTCTATCCACCAGAGACTATTTTGGATGAGGTAAGTCGCGAGCAGCGGATTTCTTTGATTAAGATCTGGCATGGTGTCGACAAACCAGCCGTCGGTAAACGCTTGTGTGTCGCTGCTCACCGCATAGGGGTCTTGGACTGTGGTGCGGCGATGACTGGTAAATCCAATCTGTTTGTTAGCACTATGGTCATTGGGCTGATAGTTAACCCAATCTTTACTGGGCAGATCAGCCATCCACCAATGATTAGAGCCGATATGATTGACGACTACATCGGCAATGATGCCAATGCCTTTATCACGGGCACGCAGTGACAGTTGGCGATAGTCCTCGTTTGTGCCGTACCTGGGATCAATCTGATAATGGTCGGTGACTGAATAGCCATGGTAGGAATATTGCGCCTGATTATTTTCGGTCAGTGGATTGATCCATAACTGGGTTACACCAAGATTTTCAAGGTAATCAAGATTATCAATCATTCCCTTAATATCGCCGCCATGGCGACCGTCTTTATCAGCGCGATTGGCCAGTTCTAACATTTTTGGATGGTTGTCATTGTTTGGATCGCCATTGGCGAAACGGTCGGGGGTAATGAGATAAATAGCATCCTTGTTGGAAAACCCCTGGCGCTGTTTACTGCCGGGCTCGCGAGCCTTTAGCTGGTATGCCAAGGTATGCTTGGAGCCATCTATATTAGTTAACGTAATAGAGAATGCTTGTGCTGGGGCGTTGGTCGTATCGAGATCAATAAACAGGTAGTTTTTGTTATCGCTGTGCTGCACACCCAACACCTTAATCTGTTTTGCTTCAATGCTAACCTTACTGTCAGCAATGCTCTGACCATGTACCATCAGCTGCAACTGAGGATTCTTCATGCCTGCCCACCAGTTAAGGGGCTCGACTCTTAGCTTGAACGAGTCGTTATTCGAAACAGGGGATAACGGCATAGCATTGGCTGTTAATGGCGTGGTTATTAATACGCCTAATAGCAGCTGTTTTAGGATATTTTGGGGAAAAAGTTTAGCTGTTCTCGGATGGCTTAACATTGCAACTCCTGTGATCCATCAGTTTAATCTAAGAATAAATTAACTATCGCTGCTTTGGGATGATTAAGAAATCATCCATTTCTTGTTATAAAAACGCCTGTTTCAGCTAACTGAAGCAGGCGTTTTTTGACTAATACTTAAGGCTAGGTGGCGATTACATGGTATAGCTTAACCCTAAGAAGTACTGACGCCCGAAGCTCTGAATCGTTCCTGTTTGGTGAGGTTCACCAAAGTAAGTCTTATTAGGCTCATCGGTTAGGTTATTGACTTGGAAAAGGAACTTAAGTCCATTATCCATTGCATAAGATGCTTGGTAGTCAAAGATAGTTTCTGCATCGAAGAAGGCAAGTTGAGATTCAACTGCGACTTGTTCTGATACATATTCACTACGATAACGCATGCTTAGGCGAGTATCGAAGCCATCTAAGGTGTAGAACAGCGTTGTGTTGACTACATGCTCAGATAAGCCTGGTAGTGGAATCGATAACGACTGACCGCTTAAGTCGGTTTCAAACTCTACTTCACTGTCTGAGTATGAGTAACTGCCCGTGAAACCTAATCCATTTAGTGCCCCAGGTAAGAAATCAAATACTTGAGTATAAGCAAGTTCAACACCTTGGATATAACCTCCGTTATCGTTATTGATAGCGGTTTGATATTGACCTTCATCTTTAACCACTGGGAACTCTACGCCGTTGTCGATAATGGTATCGGGAACGATGAATCCTGCTGCCTCAAAGTCAAATGGCTGGATGGTAAAGTTGTTAATAAACGATTTAATATCTTTATAGAACAAGGCAAATACGATCGCGCCTTCAGATTCTTCAAAATAATGCTCATAGGACAGGTCATACTGATCGGCATAGAAAGGGTCGAGCAGCGGACTTGTGTTACCCCAAGCGTTATACTTTTTGTAACCAGGTGTCGATGCGTCATCATACCAAGAACCCATACCAGATTTTAGTTTGTCGATCGGAGGGCGTGCCATGACAGATGCTGCGGCAAAACGGATCTGGTCATTTTGAGTAAGATGGAAGTTCAAGTTAACGGATGGCAAATAATCGGTATAAGATTTACCCACTTCGTTGCGGATATAGTCGGTACTAATAACCCCTTTATCATCCGCAATCGCTTCACCTAGGCCAAAACCAACTTGTTGTAGCCCTTTACTCGACTGGTCGGTATTTACGACGCGAACCCCGATGTTACCTGTTACAGGGACATCACCAATTTCGAAATCAAGGTTAGCTTGAACATAACCTGCCAATACGTCTTCATTGACTGAGCCGCTTTGGATCATGGTCCAGTTGTTGTTCCAGTTAGCGGTAGGTGCAAATGGATCTTGCCCAGTTGCCGCAAGCTGTGCGTTAACAAGATCAACAGCTTTATCAAAATCGATGGCGAGGAAACTAGGGTAGCCAGACAGATCACCGCCGAAATTGACGACATTGGTCATGTCAGTCGTTAATCCTAGCACAGGTTGATTATCTGGGTTGTGGCCGAATTCAAAACCGTAGCCTGCTTGTGAGCGCTGGGCATTAAATTCACGCTGGGAATAACGAACGCCGACATCAATCGATGAAATAAAACTGCTATCGAGCTGATAATTTAGGTCAAGTTTGTAGGCAATAAGATCGTTTTGTTGATCGTATGGCCACATACCAACTTCTTTAAGACCTAAAGTTGATGTATCCGTGTAATCGTTCGAAAAACTAATATCTGCGGCGTTTAAGTTATTGAGTTCATAAGTCATCGACTCGGCTGAACGCACTTCATTGCCAATATCATCGTAAACTACGGCGCGAGTACCGCCATTGACAAATTCACCATCCGCTTTCGAATAGCTAACGTCGGCGGAGATAGTGATATTATCGCCGTTATTCCATTCGACATTAAAGGCGCCAGAGGTGAGCTCTGAAAACTTCGAATCATTATCGTTGACCACAAATATTGCAAAGTTATCGGTGCCATCAGTCGAGATTGTCGCCCCAACCATCGAACCATCCTTGATAATTGGGTCTGTAATTTGACCATTTTTCAGCGATTTAACACGGAAACCGCGGGCAAAGTTTTCAGAGTCGAATTTAGAGTGGAAGATGTCACCTTTAATGCTCCAGTTGTCATTTGGCTGCCAGTGGATGGCTCCCATATAACCATCGCGGGTGTCGGTGCCACCTTTTTGTTGCAGTTCAAGCCCTTCGCTCATTGCCTCTAAGGTACCATTCCCGTCGAGATCTTCGCTTCCATCATTAAATCTGAGACCAATGAATTGACTAGCAACATACGGTTGGTACAGGTGGGCGTAACCTACAGCAACCCCAAGAGTTTCCTCTAAGAATTTACCTTGGTAAGAAAAGCTTAAGCGGTTGCCATACTCTTCAGCATCAGAGACTTCGCCGGCTCTGTCATTGAAGCTTCCACGGGCATTGACGGTAAAGTTGTGTTCATTTGGCGCTTGCAACGGGTCGGCCGTTTTAAGCTCAACCGTGCCAGCTACGCCGCCTTCAATTAAGGACGCCTTTGGCGATTTATAAACTTGAGCTTGGTTGATGAGTTCAGAAGGGTATTGATCAAATTCGATAGAACGCTTGCCGCCAGTAGTGACCTGCTCACGGCCATTTAATGTGGCTGAAACGAAGTCGCCATCGAGACCACGAATATTGAGTCCACTTGCTTGTCCACCGGTACGAACCGCGGTTACGCCGGGTAAGCGAGTCAGTGCATCGGCAATAGACTGATCTGGCAGAGCGCCTAAGTCATCGGCTGAGATAGTTTCTGATACTGTGTCCGAAAACCGCTTGTTATTAAGCGATTTAATAACACTAGTGCGGAAACCACGCACTTCAATTACTTCAATTGATTCTTCTTGTGTTGTAGCATTTGTGTCTGTTTTGACATCTTCTGCATCAGCAGCGTAGACATTCACACTGGCGCCGGCCGCAATCATAGCGAGTGTGAGTAGGCTAGGTTTAAATTGAAACATCCATCTTCCCCTTTTTTCACTCTACCGGTCTGTTTGCAATCGCTGTGCGTTAAGGTCGCATTTAATGGCAAAGTTAAGCAATAGAGTGATTGAGTGTTGCTTGTTATTTTACTTGTTTCTAAGTTGTTATGTAGCAGTGACGATACTACTCCCGCTTCGAAGCACCAAACAATATTATGCATACGTATTCAAAAGGAGCTCGGGGTAATTTTATCCATCAATATTGGCCATTTTCACTGCAATTAGTAACCGGCAATTATAATTTATACCAATGTTTTTATTAGCTATTTATTATCGCTGTTGAGGTGTGTTTTAACAAGAATAGTTATGCATACGTATGCAGGGATATTGAACCCGATTTAGTGGATGCGTATGCTCGTTTCATTCTAATAACATAAGTTATCGACAACTTGTGGGTAACATTGGCGTAACGCAACGCGCTTTAACCAACAGCGAAAGCTACGCGATATGCGCATAGGGGCAATAATGAATCAAGTTTCTTGGTGGCGAGGTGCAGTCATCTACCAGATCTATCCTCGTAGCCTTATGGATTCCAATGGCGATGGCGTAGGTGATCTGCAAGGGATCATCGCCAAACTAGACTATATTGCGAGCCTAAATGTTGATGCGATTTGGATATCTCCATTTTTTAAATCGCCAATGAAAGATTTTGGTTACGACATTAGCGATTACAGAGCGATTGACCCCTTATTTGGCACCATGGCGGATTTCGATGAGCTGATCGCCAAAGCACACAGCCTAGATATTAAAGTCGTTATCGACCAAGTGTTGAGTCACACGTCATCGCAGCATCAGTGGTTTGTGGAAAGTCGCCAAGACAAATTAAATCCTAAGCAGGATTGGTATGTCTGGGCCGATCCCAAAGAAGACGGCACACCGCCGAATAACTGGCTAGCGATATTTGGTGGCTGCGCCTGGGAGTGGGAACCGCGTCGTCAGCAATACTATTTGCATAACTTTTTGACTAGCCAGCCGGATCTGAACTTCCATAATGCCGATGTACGCGCGGCCGTGCTCGACAACGTCAAGTTTTGGTTAGACAAAGGGGTAGATGGCTTCCGACTGGATGCAATCACCTTTTGCTATCATGATGAGCAGCTCAGAGATAACCCCGCAAAACCTGCTGACATGCGTCAAGGGCGAGGTTTTAGCGAAGATAACCCGTATGCATACCAATACCACTTCTATAATAATACTCGTCCGCAGACGGTTAGTTTTATTGAAGATTTGCGCCAGTTGATCGATCAGTATCCTGGTGTTGTTACCTTAGGTGAAGTCTCATCTGAGGATTCACTGGCCACCATGGCTGAATATACTCAAGGCAATGGCCGCTTGCATATGGCCTACAGTTTTGAACTCTTGACTGATGATTTCAGCCCACAATATATTCGCCAAACCGTTGAAGCCTTAGAGCAGAGTATTGGCGATGGCTGGCCCTGTTGGGCGATAGGTAATCATGATGTTCAACGTGTAGCCAGTCGTTGGGGTAAAGGGGCTTTTAATGGTGACATGGCAAAAATGTTGAATGCGCTGCTTTGTTCACTGCGCGGCAGTGTTTGCAGTTATCAAGGTGAAGAACTGGGGTTAACCGAAGTTGAAATAGGGTATGAGCAACTTCAAGATCCCTTTGGCATCGCATTCTGGCCGATGTTTAAAGGGCGAGATGGTTGTCGCACACCTATGCCTTGGACCAACCAAGCTCAATTTGCTGGCTTTAGTGATACGAGCCCTTGGTTGCCAGTGTGTGATAAACACTTGCCGTTAGCCGTTGAGCAGCAGGAGCATGATGCCGACTCAATCTTAAATTGTTATCGTCAGTTATTGGCGTGGCGCCAGCAGCATCCAACATTAATTATTGGTGACATCAAATTTATTGAAGCCAATGACAAGGTGTTGTTGTTTGAGCGCCGTACTGCTGACGATCGCATATTGGTTGGGTTTAACTTCTCTGTGCAACCACAAATATTGACGTTGAAAGAGATCAAGGTTAAAGCTCTGTTGAGTGGGCATGGTTTACCTAAAGCTCGATGGGTTAATAGTGAAGTTCAGTTTGATAGTTATGGCTGTTTTTTTGCCAGTTTAGTGTGAATATAATTAAACGCTGATTTTAATATTTTGGCTGCATCGTTATTAAGAGCGATTGATACGAGTAGAAAAGGTAAGCCTTAGGCTTACCTTTTCTGTTTCTGCTATATTTGCCCACAGTTTATCGCTTCGATCACTTGCGTATTGCAGTGGTTACTCCTATGATCCTCACCGATTTTTCTTAAGTAGGCTCTATCATGCTAAACGCTCCGCTTTCAGCCAGTTCAACCGAATTAGTCATTAACGTGCTCACTATGGTGCTCAACGAAGGGAAACCGCTAGATAGAGCCTACTCGCACCATTTTTCAGGACTTAAATTAGCGCCGGCAGAGCAAGCGCGGATCACGGCTGTGGCGGGTGATATTTTACGTCGACTTAATTTGTACTGCTTTTTGGCAGATATGAAGAGTAGTGAGGTTGAGCGTTTAGGCACTCAGCTGCTTAATGCATGGCATATGTTTCACGGTTTGGAACTGCCTAAAATGCAGTATGCGTTGAAGGTTGAGCAAACTGATTTTGACCAACGTCTCATGGAAGCAAAGCAGCAGGGCGCACTATTTGATGGCTGCCCTGAATGGTTAGATGAATTGGGGCAAACTCAAATTGGCGACAAATGGCCTGCCGAACGAGCCGCACTCGCAACACCACCCAAACGGTATTTGCGGACTAACTTGCTCAAAGGTACGCGAGAAGAACTGATCAAAACGTTAGCCAAAGAAGGCGTGCAAACCAAAGTGGTTGAAACGGTAGATACAGCTGTCGAAGTGATGTCTGATTCAGCCCTATTTAGAACTGAAGCATTTAAAAATGGTTTGTTTGAGCAGCAAGATGCTGGTTCGCAATTGGTTGCAACGGCGGTTGATGCTAAACCGGGAATGCGTGTTGTCGATGCGTGTGCAGGTGCTGGTGGTAAAACATTATCGATAGCGGCGCAGATGCAAGGCAAGGGACGCTTGCTAGCTATGGACGTCGAGCAGTGGAAGTTAGATAGCCTCAAGCAGCGTGCTCGCCGCGCTGCAGCGCATAATATTGAAACTCGAATTATTGCTAGCAGTAAGACCATTAAACGCTTGAAACTTACCGCTGATAGAGTATTACTTGATGTGCCGTGCTCTGGCCTGGGGGTACTTAAACGTAACCCTGATGCCAAATGGCGAGATACCCCAGAACGCTTGCCTGTATTAGTGCAGTTGCAAAAAGATATTTTGCAAAGTTACAGCCGTATGGTGAAAGTAGATGGCATCTTAATTTACGCGACTTGTTCAATTATGCCTCAAGAAAACCGTGAACAAGTCGATCTATTTTTAGCCAATAACCCTCATTTTGTCTTTTTGGATGATGAAAATATTAGCGTGGCAGAATCAGGCTTCGACGGTTTCTATCTGGCTCGGATGCAACGCACTGCTGAAGGATAAGCAAATAGCTGTGAAAAACAGTTTTGTGTAGTAGAGTGAAAGGAAGTTTGCACGCTAGGAGGGTATGATGCATCTAGGCTATGAGTCTATAACGCCGTTGGAGCGCGAAGAGGCGGACCGAGAGATCAGCATAAGGCGCTATAATAAAATCCTTACTATGGTGTTGGATGGTGCGCCCTTATCAAACATCCTATCGGCACTGGTGCGACAGATTGAGTACGAAAAACTCGGTACTCGTGCCTCTGTGCTGTTGCTGAGTGATGATGGCCTCAGCCTACTAAATGGCGCGGCCCCCAATCTGCCTGATGCTTACAATCGAGCTATTCACGGCGTTAACATTGGTGAAGGCGTAGGGTCTTGTGGTGAGGCGGCCTTCAGTGGTAACCGTGTTATTGTTGAAGATATTGCCACCCATCCTAACTGGACTGATTTCAAAGGCCTAGCGCTTTCACATGATCTATTGGCCTGTTGGTCAGAACCTATCAAGGGTATTAGTGGTGATGTGCTTGGCACGTTTGCCATGTATTACGACCAAATTAAATCCCCCAGCACTAGCGATCTGATCCTGATACAGGAAGCTGCACGATTAGCCAGCTTGGCCATTGAACGTAGCCGCGCTTTTCAGTTTCAGCGCCAAGCGAGCGCGATTTTCAACCAATTACCTATTGCGTTAGTGACCACCAATGCGGAAGGTCATATTTTAGATGCTAATGAAACATTTTTTAATACAATGTCTTTCAATGGTGAAGATAAACGTCCGAAGGTTTTTTCTCCAACAAAGCATCTGAGTATCACCGGTCACTCTGATGGCGAGTTGATTGCTGCATCATTAACTGAGCGCGGACATTGGCAAGGCGAGGCCAAAGTTTTTAGGTTTGATGGACAAGATTTTGATGCAGAAATTACAGCCATGGCATTTAACGATAGCAGCGATAACACCATTTTTGCCTGGTTGATTTCAGATGTCAGTGAACGAAAGCAGGCACAAGACCTCATCTATTACCAAGCAAACTATGATCCTTTGACAGAGTTACCTAATCGTACACAACTTTTTGAACGGATCACCGAGTTAACGCTTCGTGCTGATAAGGCCGATGGTTTTACCCTGATGTTGATGGATATAGATAATTTTAAGCAGGTCAATGACAGTTTGGGCCACTATTGTGGTGATCAATTGCTTATCGAAGTTGGCTGTCGGCTAAAAAAATTAGCTGGTGGCACCAGCACTGTCGCAAGGCTCGGAGGGGATGAGTTTGCGCTGTTATTGCCAAATGTTTGCGATATTGACGCTATCCGCACCTTTGCTCAGAAAATCATTAATACAATGGAGCAACGTTATGCATTAAGTGACAGTAAGCGGGTATATAGCAGTATGAGTATTGGTATTGCCCGATTTGGCGAAGATGCACACACCTTAGAGAAGCTGCTAAATTGTGCGGATCAAGCTATGTATGTAGCTAAAGAGGCAGGTAAGGGGCGTTACCAATTTTTTAACCAAGGGATGCAACAGCGAGCAGAGCGTACAGCACTCATGCATACTTGGTTAAAAACGGCGTTAGCGACGAAGCAGTTTGAACTGCTGTACCAACCTATTATAGAAGTCAGTACCGGCAAAGTTGTTCATGCTGAAGCCTTGATTCGTTGGTACCGGGAAGGCGAAACTATCTCGCCGCTTGAGTTTATTCCGGTTGCGGAAACCGATGGCTCTATCGTTGAAATTGGTGAATGGGTGCGGGAGCAGGGAATGCACCTGCTGTATCACTATGGTTCAAGCTATGGTTTTTCATTGTCTGTTAATGTTTCGACTCAAGAGATATGGTCGCACCTACTTCAGGACGGTCTGCTTACCTCTATAGATCGTATTGCCGCGCGCCTTGGTGACGACTTTCCGTTTGATCAACTGACACTGGAGATCACTGAGTCATTGTTGATGGAGGGTCATAGCAATCTTATTAAAGCGTTTGAACAGTTACGTGCCAAAGGCTGTAAGATTGCAGTAGATGACTTTGGTACCGGTTACTCATCACTTTCCTACCTCAACTATTTCCCCATTGATCAGCTGAAGATTGATAAGAGCTTCATTAGAAACTGTCAACAATCGCCCAAACAACAAGCCTTGGTTAATGCGATCACTAAGATGAGCCATGCTTTAAACCTGACGGTTGTTGCTGAAGGGGTTGAAGATCAATGGCAATTAGAATTTGTTAAATCTGTGGGAATCGATTTTGTCCAAGGGTATTTTTACGCTAAGCCGCTTAATAAAAAAGATTTTATTGCGTTACTTGAAGCCAGTAAGTCACGCTAACTCGCTTGTCATACACCACGAATGAGACCTTGCTCTCGCCTTGTTGCACATCCCCACATGTAGGTTTGGGGATCGAGCTAAGTGGTGGTATGCTTTCGCCTTTCGCCAAAAAGCATTATGACCAAGTTACTTGGCTACGGAATAACGCATTGCTAGTATTATCTGACAGTTTTTCCCATCAAGAAATTTTCGCTGGACTACAGGCGTTACTTAGCCGACAACTCGTCCACTTTAGTCAAAGCGTAAGCCGTGTAGAGGGGCGCTTTACTCATGGGCGGGGAGAAATTAGCGCTCATCTTTTATTAGGGGCTGCGGCGTACACAGGGGAATGCAGTTGTAAGCAAAAAAAGTGCATCCATTTGGCAGCCTTAGCCATAGAACATTTGGCACAACCTGAGTCTGAATTCTCAGCGCGCAGCAGGCGGAATGACACTGCCATCAGGCTTTTTAGAAGCGAATTTAGCCAGTATTACGATCCGTTTCCGGCAATGGCGCGCCATCGTGTTATCTATCTGCTTAAGGTCATCGATGACGGCATTGAACTCAGTGTCTACAAAGGCTATTTAACCAAAGAAGGTCGATATCAACTGCGAGGTGAGTTGGGTCTTGATGTTGTCCAAAGCCAGCCAACACCTAAATATATTAGCCTCGCCGATAGACAAATTTTTGCCTTGCTCGCCGCAAGTTTAAACAGCTATGACCTAGAAACTCAACGTGGTCAGATATGTACCTTGTTGCCAAAGTCTCTCGGACAAGCGTTTTATCAGCTTATTACTGCCACACAACGTTGCTTCTTTGAAGAGGTCGGTGCAATACCGCTAAAGCTAGAGCGATTTTATGATGAAGACTACTTCGATAGGCAATTAATGGTAGCGGTCAGTCATGATGTGTATATCGACGAGTGCAGTCATAGCCTGCTTTTTGATTGTGCTGATGACGCAAGGATCAATCATCACCTACTTGATGATATTGACAGGGATGGTGAATGGTCACCACGATTGATGATAAAACGGCAGATGATGGATTTTCCTTGGTTATCTGACCCCATTGAGCCGGTTGAATTTGCAAAGTTTTATCTCGTTCACGGTAAACGTGCCTACACCTTAGATGAGTTACTCTATATTAGTGCAGACCATACAGCACTCATGGCACTTGTGGCGAAAAGTCAGCTGCAACTGCATCAATTTCCGCTTGTTTCCCATCGTCATGAATCGCCAATTAGTTTGGCGTTAGATTCCAGCGCTAGGCTGTTACCTGAGGCTATTGATTTACAAGCGGTAGCGCTGCGAAAATTGTCATTAGCGGGCTGGCAGATAGATTTTGAAGCAAAAAATCGGTTTGTTAAGGTGCAGAGCCACACTTGGTTTGCCGACGTAGAGGCCCAACCCGATCAAGATTGGTTTGAGCTAGGTATAGGTGTAGATATTGATGGCAAAAAGGTGAATTTGCTACCATTACTGCTTAATTTAATTCGCCAAGGCAAAATCTCTGCAGAGATTGGTGGCAAGCCAGTGACTGTTGAACTGGATTCCGGTGAACTGCTCACTTTGCCCGCTGATCGCGTTAAACGTATTTTGTCTGTCTTAGGAGAGCTTTACGAGAAGCAGCCTCTCAATGATAGCCAACGACTCAGACTGTCTCGCCATCAGTTGTCGCGGTTATCAGAACTAGATAAGGCAATCCTTGGTTCATCGTCGAGTAAGACCGAGGTATTGCGTTGGCAAGGCGCCTCGTGGCTAAGGGAGCAAGCGCAGGCGCTAAATCGTTTTTTAGAAACCAGCTCTGATGACACAGACTTTGTCGCGCCAAAGGGATTAAATGCAGTATTAAGAAGCTATCAATGCCAAGGCGTAAAATGGTTACAGTTTCTAAAAAAGCACAAATTTGCGGGTATATTAGCCGATGATATGGGCCTGGGGAAAACGATTCAAACCCTTACCAGCATAGCGTTAGATAAAGAGGCGGGAAAACTAAGTCAACCAATACTGGTTATTGCGCCCACTACGTTACTGAGTAACTGGCAGCATGAAGCCAAGACTTTTACACCAGATTTGACGACCTTAGTTTGGAGCGGACGTGCCCGCCACATTAATGCCAACCAGCTTAATCAGGTCGATATCGTGATCATCAGTTATGGCACCTTATTACAAGATGAAGCGCTGTTTATGGCGCAGCAATGGTATCAAGTGATACTAGATGAAGCACAAACTATTAAAAATAGTCGCAGTCGGGTGACTAAATTAGTTAATAAACTCAATACCAAGCATCGTCTCTGCCTAACAGGGACACCGATGGAGAATCACTTAGGTGAACTGTGGTCGCTGTTTCATTTTCTTATGCCCGGCTTTCTTGGCAGTGCAAGTCAATATCAGCGTCAGTTTAAGCTGCCGATAGAGAAAGAAGCCAGTGTGACGGCGCGTCAGCGCTTAGCCAGTCGTATCGCTCCTTTTATGCTAAGGCGGACGAAATCAAAAGTGGCTAAGGAATTGCCAGAAAAAACAGTGATTAACACTGTTATTCCATTGAGTCAGACACAAACAGATCTCTATGAAACAATCCGACTCACTGTGGCTGAGCAGTTACAGCTGGCGCTGTTAGAAACCGGAGCTAAAGCTAATCGCCTAGCCATTAGTAATGCGCTGCTGAAATTGCGTCAGGTATGTTGTCATCCTAGTATGCTTGCTAAATTAGCCGTTACGGAAACTGATACAGAGGCTGAAGCGTTAACCCTTAAGGCGGAAAACACAACAAGTGTTAATGAATCATCAAAATTGACCTGGTTAGCGGACAAGCTGCCTAATATGATTGAGGAGGGCCGTAATATATTGATCTTCTCCTCTTTCACGACCATGTTAGATCTTATCGCTGCGCAACTAGATCACTTAGCGATAGGCTACGAGATGCTGACAGGTAAGAGCCGTCACCGGGATAAGATTATCAGCCGTTTCAGAAGTGGCGAGGTTAATGTATTTCTTATTAGCCTCAAGGCGGGAGGATCGGGTTTAAACCTAACCGAAGCGGATATCGTTATTCACGTCGATCCCTGGTGGAATCCGGCAGCTGAAGAGCAGGCAAGCGATAGGGCTTATCGTATCGGCCAGCAAAAGCCTGTGTTCGTCTACAAACTGATCTGCAAAAACACGGTTGAGGAACGTATTCAACAGCTACAACAGAGCAAACATGCATTGGCGCAGAGCATGTATCAGACCGATGCGCTTTCTGTTGCAGAGATGGACCGAGATGACTGGCTAGCGCTGTTGCAGCCGATCACAGATCAAACAAACGATGCTTAACAATAGCGGTTATTGTTTATTGTCCCTGTATGGTCACAATGAGTGTACGACGACTGGCGTAGTCCCTAGCTTCACACAGGTAGATACCTTGCCAAGTCCCCAAGTTAAATTGACCTTGAGTGATGGGTAGCGACAGTGTTGCACCCAGTAGAGATGACTTTAAATGCGCTGGCATGTCATCGGGTCCTTCATAGGTATGGGTGTAGTAGGGGGCGTTGTCGGGGGCTAGTCGATTAAAAAACTGCTCGAAATCTTGTCTAACGCTGGGGTCGGCATTTTCATTTAGCGTGAGCCCTGCAGAGGTGTGTTGCAATAGCAGGTGCGCGACACCTATCTCTAGCTGCTTCAACTCGGGAATCGCACGGATGATCTCATCGGTGATCAAATGAAACCCCCGTGGTCGTGCATTAAGGGTTATCTGTTTTTGTATCCACATCTGTTTATCCATTTGTTATCTTAATTTGTTTCATCCAGTCCAATCAATACAATAGCTAATAGCATTCCTGTATTGAACCTATAACCGAACTTGTTAACTTAATCATTTCATCCACTAATTTTGCCATAAAGTAATGAGATTAAATAAGATTATATTAGCTGGGTAGGCTATCTTTTTCATTGTTCACTTTATAAGATAACCCCATCTTGGGGGCCTATGTTTGTAGAGGGCTTGTTTGGCAAAGGAGAACGCTGATGTGTACAAAGTTACCTAGGCTTGAGGGTGAAATTAGCAGGAGGTCTGCGTTGTTTACTATGAATGTTAATCATCATTCTCACTCATTTTCCGTCCCCCTTTTCCGCGTGGTGCTTAGGACTGTGGGTTTGGTTTGGTTATTATTGACGTCAATGATAGTAAATAGTGCTCCAAGCCTCGACCATAGCGCCTTAGATGATAACAACCAAAGTGTTAAGCTCAGCGAATTTGCTGGCAAAGTGGTTTATGTGGATTTTTGGGCATCTTGGTGCGCGCCCTGCCTTAAGTCATTTCCTTGGATGCAAAGTATGCAACGCAAGTATGCTGACCAAGGACTTGAGATTATTGCGATTAATTTAGATGAAGACAGTGGTTCGGCAAAACAGTTTCTTAGCCAGTTTGATGTCGACTTTAAAGTACTTTTCAATTCCAGTGGTGATATTGCTGCGCAATTTGGTCTGGTTGGTATGCCAAGCAGCTACCTGTTTAATCGAGACGGGGTTTTGGTGAGCAGCCATGTGGGCTTTTTCAATGAGGAGTTGGCGCAATTAGAACAAGCTATTCTAACGCAATTAGCCATTGAACCCGTTAAGGAACCCAAGAATGATTAAGAGAATGAGTTTGTTGCTGATTGTAATGACAACAGGCTGTGCGCAGTTAGGCGTAGAGCCATGGCAGCGTGCTGAATTTGCCCGAGAAGATATGCAGCTCGACAGTGATGGAATGGACTTGTCTATCGACGATCATATCTATTTCAGCAAAGAGGCCAGTAGTGGGGGCCGAGCGATGTCTGGGGGGGGGCTGTGGCTGCAACTAGTTATCAAGGCAAAGAGGCGTGCAGCAAAGTAACCTCTGTGAGTCAACTGTTAATCGTTGCAGCTGCCAGCCTGCTAAGTCAATCAAGCTTGGCCAATCCAAGTAGCGAAGTTTCGCCTGTTGTTGACACAGGTGCTACCCCTACTGATACTGCGCTCGATGCTGATGCCTATACCAATCAAGTCTCTCCTAAGGTGGATGTGGCTATGGTGTATTATCAAGAGCGTGATCGGGTCACGGTTGCTGAGGGGATTTTTAAACTCAGCCAAAACTTCGGTGACAAAGATAAGCTAGTAACAAAGTTAGCGCTTGATACCATTACTGGTGCATCGGCCAATGGCGCTGTGACGCAGCAACAAGTACAAACCTTCACCCGGCCTTCTGGTACTGGGGTGTATCAGGCTCGTCCCGGCGAAACCCCGCTTGATGACACCTTTAAAGATACTCGGTTACAGTTAAGCTCGACGTGGGTACATACTCCCTCAGCGGGTACGCTCACCACTTTGGGGGGGTATCTTTCAAGGGAATATGACTACACCTCTATTGGCCTTAATGGCGGTGGGCAGTGGTCGTTTAATAAAGGGAATACTCAAGCTAATCTAGTTGGCGGCTATTTTTATGATATTGCCAATCCCGTTGGTGGTCGTCCCGCTCCCATGAGCGAAATGGTGTTTCGGCAAGACTTTGATAGTGAAGCCGCTTTTAAAGCTGAATTTGATAAAACGCGTCAGTCTGGCAGTGAGAGCAAGCAGACTTTAGATATTAGCCTTGGCCTGACTCAGACTGTTAATAAGTATTGGTTAATGCAGATCAATTATGGTGTATCTTACGTCAGCGGTTATATGACCGATCCCTATAAAGTGCTGAGTCGCATTAACAGCGATGGTCATGCAGTAGGATATCATTATGAACATCGCCCCGATAAACGCCTCAAGCAAAGTCTCTATGTGATGGGCAAATGTGCTCTGACTTATGGAGTATTTGATCTCTCATATCGCTATAGCATTGATGATTGGTCAATTGACTCACATACCTTGGAGTCGCGCTATCGTGTCAACTTAACGACAAGGAGTTTTGTCCAGTTGCATCTTCGTGCTTACCAACAAACAGCTGCTAAATTTTATCGGCTGTATTTACGCGATGATCAAGCACTGCCGCAGTATGGCAGCGCAGATTATCGTTTAGGGGCTATCGACAGTTATACCATAGGGCTTAAATATGGTCAGCGATTAAAAGATGGTACCTTGGCGACTTTTCGGCTGGAATATTATCAGCAACGACCACAGAATTCGGGATTTGATTTAGTGGGGCAGTTGCGGCGGTTCGATCAGTTCCCAAATAATGACGCCATCATCGCGCAGTTGGGTTTTTCGTTCTAGAGGTAACTATGCGTGCAGATCCACCCAGTCAGATAACGTCACAATCCTTAGCAACAAAGTTTATTACTCCAAGCGGTCACTGCGGCAAGCTTACGTTTGATAAGCCTTACTACAGGATTACCTTCAGTGCGATGGCCAGCCAATGTGAATGTCTCATTGAAAGCACCAGTGATGGCGATGATTCAGCCGAGATAACGTGTTTGGCAATGGCGGCAATCGACGAAGTCAAACGCATAGAAAGTAAATACAACCGTTTCGATGTTAACAGTCAACTGAGCATTATTAATGCACAGGCGGGGAAGTGGCAACAAATTGATGAGGAAACCATCGCGCTCATGGATTTTGCCGCGCAGTGTTATCAACTAAGCCAAGGGCGTTTTGATGTCACGGCTGGTAGCTTAATGGCATTGTGGAAATTTGAATTAGACGGCACCTCAATACCAAATGCGAGCGATATCGGTAACGCCATTAAACGCGTGGGTTTTGATCGCATTCAAATTTGTGATGGTCGATTATTGCTTCCTCAGGAAATGATGTTAGATTTTGGCGGTCTTGCTAAGGAGTACGCCGCCGATCGTGCCGCACTTGTGCTATTGGCCGCACAGGCTGAACAAACAAGTACTGCGCCATGGCAGAGCAAAGCCTGTTTAATTAACCTTGGCGGCGATCTGGTTGTCACAGGCACACCAACGCAGCCATGGCAGGTTGGCATTGAAGACCCCTCCGCATTAAATCGTACCGCAGACAAAATCACCATCAGCAGTGGCGCCATTGCAACCAGTGGTCATTCGCGGCGTTTTATCGAGGATAAGGGTGAGCGTTTTGGCCATATTATTGATCCAACCACAGGCATGCCAGTGTTACATGCGCCACTGTCGGTGACGGTTTGTGCGCCGCAGTGCATTAGCGCGGGTATGCTAGCGACCATGGCGATGTTGCAAGGGAAAGATGCAGAGCAGTTTCTCAGCGAGCAGGGGCTAGTGTACAAAGTGATTCGTTAGCCAATTAAAAAATGCGAAAAAAAACGCCCCCTATCTGGGAGCGTTTCTAAGTCAACGACTAACGAATTAGAAGTTAGCTGATTTAGGTGCGCGTGGGAACGGAATCACGTCACGAATATTTGAAACTCCCGTTACATAAGAGACCAAACGCTCGAAACCTAAACCAAAGCCAGCGTGTGGCACTGTGCCATAACGACGTAGATCACGGTACCACCAGTAATCTTCTTGGCTCAACTCCATCTCTTCGAGGCGCATATCTAATACGTCTAAACGCTCTTCACGTTGAGCACCACCGATGATCTCACCAATGCCAGGTGCAAGTACGTCCATCGCTGCAACGGTCTTACCGTCGTCGTTTAGGCGCATGTAAAATGCTTTGATATCTTTTGGATAGTTCTTAACGACTACCGGTGCTTTGAAGTGTTCCTCAGCTAGGTAACGCTCATGCTCTGATTGTAGATCGATACCCCATTCAACATCATACTCAAACGTTTTACCGCAGGTTTTCAAGATCTCAACTGCGTCAGTGTAATCAACTTGTGCAAAGTCGCTGGTAACGAAGTTTTCTAGACGTTCAATAACGGTTTTGTCGACACGTTGTGCAAAGAAAGCTAAGTCATCACGGCGCTCTTCTAGTACGGCTTTAAAGCAGAACTTAAGCATACGTTCAGCGAGGCCTGCAACGTCATCTAAGTCAGCAAAGGCAACTTCTGGCTCAACCATCCAGAATTCAGCAAGGTGACGACTGGTGTTTGAATTTTCTGCACGGAACGTCGGTCCAAACGTATACACCTTAGACAGCGCACTGGCGTAGGTTTCAGCATTAAGCTGACCTGATACGGTGAGGAAGGATTCTTTACCGAAGAAATCTTCCTTATAATCGACTTTGCCATCATCGGTGCGAGGGAGATTTTCCATATCAAGGGTTGATACGCGGAACATCTCACCAGCGCCTTCACAATCAGAAGCGGTGATAAGTGGGGTAGATACCCAGATAAATCCCTCTTCATGATAGAAACGATGGATCGCTTGAGATAGACAGTTACGTACGCGAGCAACAGCACCAATGATGTTGGTGCGTGGGCGTAGGTGAGCCAATTCACGAAGGTGTTCAATAGAGTGACGTTTAGCTGCCATTGGGTAGGTATCTGGATCATCAACCCAACCTGTCACTTCTACGCTAACCACTTGTAGCTCAAATGCTTGGCCTTGACCTGGAGATTCAACGACTTCACCTGTCATGATCACAGAACATCCTGCAGTCAACTTTAGAATTTCATCGTTATAATTTTCTAAGCTATTTGGCACAACGCCCTGAATTGGATCAAAACAGGAACCATCATATACGGCAAGAAAAGAGATGCCGGCCTTGGAATCTCGGCGAGTTCTCACCCAACCGCGCACGGTGACTTGCGAACCAACCGCAAACTCACCTTTAAATACAGAAGCGACAGATGCAATGCTCATTGTTGCTTAGTTCTCCACGAATCGTTTTATTAAAAATTTTGGAGGTTTATCTTACCTTGCTGGTGGCTTTTCTCAAGGGGAAAACACCACAATAGCGGCGGATAGGTTAAATAATTCGGATTAATTGGAAGGTTAACGCTATAGATTGGGTCAATATCAATACAATTGGTGGCGCTAACCGTTTTTACACGGCCGCAATGGTGTATCAGTATAAAAGTTGTTATGCTTAAAATACGCTCAAAAGTCAGAGGCTAACGTGAAAAAACTGAAAGTATTTCAATTGCTATTAAGCCTGCTCTCTATCGGTGGTTGGGCGTTGGCTGTTTATGCATTATTGATTTTTGACCAAGCAAGACCGGATAGAGCGGTTGGTTACTATTTAAGCAAGGGCGCGAGCGTACGCTTAAGTTGGGACCCAACCATGACACTGAGACTTGAGTATGTCATTTGGACCTGTGCAGCCATAAGCTTGCTCAGCTTAGCGCTGAACTACTATGCTGCACATCATAGTCGTTTGGGCTATTGGTTTAATATTCCATTGCTACTGCTGTCATCATTGGCTGCTGGGCTCTATATCAGCTTTCTGGTTTAATCCTCTAACCGTTATAGGATATTTGGCGGCAGATCCTATCTATCATGGCTGCTGTTGCGCCCCAGATAAAATACTCTTGGTATTGGATGAAATAGACGGGGTATTGGATACCGCGGCGCATGAAGTGTTTGACGACCCGATTGGCTGGATCCAATAAAAATGACAGTGGCACGGTAAATAATTCGTCGACTTCACCAGGATCCAGTATCGGATTAAAACCTTGCTTAACCACACCGATAATGGGGGCGATGGCAAAGCCCGTAAAGGTGTTAAACATTGGGTATTGGCCTAACACCTCGACATTAGAGATGGCTAGTGCGATCTCTTCATGGGCCTCTCGTAGCGCCGTTGCCTCTAAGTTCTTATCACTTTTTTCTACCTTGCCCCCCGGGAAGCTAATTTGCCCAGGGTGGGCGCGTAAGTGGCTCGCTCGTCGGGTTAAGATTAGATGCAGCTCTTGTTTTTGTTCAATAAAAGCGACCAATACCGCAGCTTGACGAAGTCGGTGACTGATCACTGGGCCTGTATCGTCCGGCAGTATCATTAAATTGTAGCGGTGTTTAAACTCCTCTAGGGTCATCGACACTCCTACCTCTATTTCGACAGAATGGGTAATATTCTGCTTACCTTATCATAGCTTTCTTGGTATTCAGCATCGACGTTTGAATCGGCTACGATACCGCCACCAGCCCAACAGTAGATATGCTGATCCTCAGTGACTAAGGTTCTGATGGTGATATTGGTGTCCATTTTGCCATCTTGGCTGATGTAGCCGATAGTGCCACAGTATATTGAGCGTCTTGAAGGCTCAAGTTCCTCAATAATCTCCATGGCCCGAATTTTTGGGGCACCGGTGATTGAGCCACCAGGAAATGCTGCCCTGAGTAGATCACAGCCGCTGTAGCGGCTATCGAGTTTGGCGGTCACAGTGCTGACTAAATGGTGCACGGCAGGAAAACTTTCAATATCGAAAAGGTGTGGCACGCCGACACTACCGGCTTGAGCGACCTTGCCGATATCATTACGCAGCAGATCGACAATCATGACGTTTTCAGCGCGATCTTTTTCTGATGTTGCTAGGGTTGCAGCAGCCAGTTTATCCAACACTGGATCGCTGGACCTGGGGAGGGTACCTTTTATTGGTTTAGTCTCTATATCACTGCCGTTGAGTTGGATAAAGCGCTCTGGGGATATCGACAATATGGAGTGTTGTGGCAGACGAATAAACGCGGAAAATGGGGCTTTATTACTGGCTCTCAACTTGAGGTAGGCTTGCCATTCGTCACCTTGATATTGTGCGTCGAAACGTTGGGTGAGGTTTATTTGGTAGCAATCACCGCTATGCAAGTATCTCTGCACCGTGTCAAACTTTTCACTGTAATCGTGTTGGCTGATCTGTGGCTGCCAGTCGTGGGTCAGAGAGAAATGAGTATGAGTTGGTGCAACGGACAGCTGAGATTCAATTTCTGCTAAGGTCGATTCTAGAGCAGCACTGCCATGATAGTGCACCAGAGACCATTGTGTTTCGCATCGGTCATAAATCAATGCCCAAGTGTAGAGGCCGACATTCATTTCGGGTAACGCAATATCTTGCTGTGCAATGTGCGGTAAGGATTCCACCCTTCGCCCCAGATCATAACTAAAAGATCCCAGTGCGCCACCACTAAAGGGCAAGTTTACTGACTGGCTAATAGGGAAATAATGCTTAATGGTGCGCGCTAATAAGCTAAAGGGATCCTCACGACTGCAAAGCAGGTTTTTTTCGCCCGTGGCATTAATGTGGGTTATCTCGGTCAACTCACCACGGGTCACTAATGTCGCGACGGGGCTGTAACTCATAATGTCGTAACGGGCGTTAGGGTGCTCAGCATTCGCTGAGTCAAGTAACACTGCCCATTTGTGTTCGGCAAAATGGCCGAAAACCTCAGTTGTTGAAAAATTCCAGTCCAAGGTTTTCACTGCAACATCTTGAGTTGATGAATAATCCATCAAATAACCTTATCTAAAATGTGATGTTCCCCTAAAAGTCGCGAAAGAGTATCATATTGTGAACGGATTAAAAAAAAATACGCGACCCTGCAAAAGGGCGGTGAATCACCAAACTGTGAGTAAGGAAATGTCTGTGAGTATAGAACAGCCCATCATTAAGCAAGCCGACCTAATCGAAAGTGTTGCTGATGCACTTCAATATATCTCTTATTACCACCCAAAAGACTTCGTTGATGCTATGGCAGAGGCGTACGAGAAAGAGGAGAGTGTTGCAGCAAAAGATGCGATTGCTCAAATCCTGATTAACTCTCGTATGTCAGCCGAAGGCAAACGTCCTTTGTGCCAAGACACTGGTATTGTCACCTGTTTTGTTAAGGTTGGAATGGGGGTTAAGTGGGACAAAACCGATATGACGGTACAGGAGATGGTAGATGAAGGCGTCAGGCGCGCTTACACCAATCCTGATAACCCGCTGCGTGCATCGATCGTGGCTGACCCAGCCGGAAGTCGCAAGAACACCCGTGATAACACCCCATCTGTGGTGCATATCGATATGGTGCCAGGTGATCATGTTGAAGTGGCTATTGCCGCGAAAGGTGGCGGGTCGGAAAACAAATCTAAGATGGTGATGCTTAACCCGTCTGACGATATCGCTGCATGGGTAGAAAAAACCTTGCCAACTATGGGCGCGGGTTGGTGCCCACCAGGTATGTTAGGTATAGGGATCGGCGGCACTGCGGAGAAAGCGGCTGTGATGGCCAAAGAGTCACTGATGGACCCTGTCGATATTCACGAGCTGCAAGCGCGTGGTGCTGAGACTACAGAAGAGAAGCTACGTCTTGAGATCTTTGAGCGAGCCAATAAGCTAGGTATTGGTGCTCAAGGCTTGGGCGGCTTGACGACCGTATTGGATATCAAAATCAAATCGGCGCCAACTCATGCTGCATCAAAACCTGTGGTCATGATCCCAAATTGTGCGGCCACCCGCCATGTTCATTTTCATCTTGATGGTTCAGGTCCTGCCGACCTGACTCCTCCATCATTAGCGGATTGGCCAGAGATCACTCGTGAAGCGGGTGAAGATGTACGCCGTGTAAACCTTGATACCGTGACGCAAGCTGATATTGAACAGTGGAAGAGTGGTGATGTGTTACTGCTAAACGGTAAGATGCTTACCGGACGCGATGCGGCCCACAAGCGTATTCAGACGCTTATCGAGAGCGGTGAAGGCTTACCAGAAGGCGTAGACTTTACTGGCAAGTTTATCTATTACGTGGGTCCTGTTGATCCGGTTGGCAGTGAGGTAGTCGGTCCAGCCGGTCCTACCACGGCTACTCGTATGGATAAGTTTACCGATCTGATGCTCGATAAAACTGGGTTAATGGGCATGATAGGAAAAGCTGAACGTGGCCCTGCGACAGTCGAGTCGATTAAGAAGCATAAAGCTGTGTATCTGATGGCGGTTGGGGGCGCTGCGTATCTTGTCTCTAAAGCGATTAAGAAGTCTCGCGTGGTGGCGTTTGAAGACTTGGGTATGGAAGCTATCTACGAGTTTGATGTTCAAGACATGCCTGTAACCGTTGCCGTTGACAGTGACGGCGTTAATGCTCATGAAACCGGTCCAGCAATGTGGAAGGTAAAACTTAGCTAACATGGCGTTACAAAGTGGCTAAAACCATGGGGATAGGCGGCTTGCCTAATCCCCAATTTTTGTTTAGTGTGCTTGCGCATAAAATTTTTAAGATCAGCATGGGTCTGGTCTTCACTTCAATAAGATGACAATAACAATGAAAAAAACTGCAATCATACTTGCCTTGGCAACTGCTGGCTTAGCATTTGGCGCTAATGCTGCAGAACCACAGCCTTTTAAAGTGCAAGACTTAGTCAAAATCAACAAGCTGCATTCGTCTGTATTGTCTAATGATGGCAATAAAGTCGTTTATGCTGTTAAAAATATTGATGACAAAGGTGTCGCTTCGTCTGATCTTTATCTTCAAACAATAGGTAGTGATCAAGCGGCCAAACGCCTGACTACTGCAACAGGCACAGAGCACAGTGTTGCTTTTAGTGCTGATGATAAAAAAGTCTATTTTTTAGCGGCGCGTAATGGCAGTTCACAACTATTTGAACTGGCTCTTGATGGTGGTGAAGCGCAACAGATCTCTGAGCTACCACTGGATGTTGAGGGTTTTAAGCTGTCTCAAGATGGCAAGCAAGTGGTCATTAATATTCGTGTATTCCCAGCTTGCGAAGATTTAACCTGCTCTGCAGATAAGTTTGCCGCAGAAGCTGAACGCAGCTCTACTGGCCGTGAGTACAAGCAATTAATGGTGCGTCATTGGGATACTTGGGGCGATCATAGCCGCAGCCATCTGTTTGTAGCCCAGTTGAACGGTGAAACCATCACAGCGCCAGTTGACGTTACCAAAGGTCTCGACACCGAAACCCCAGCGCTACCCTTTTCTGGTATGGAAGAGGTGACCTTTACCCCAGATGGTAAGTATGTCGTCTACAGTGCAAAAGCACCGAGTACTCAACAAGCGTGGGAAACCAATTACGATTTGTGGCAGGTACCAGTTACAGGTGGAACCGCTAAAAACCTGACTGAAGATAATAAGGCGTGGGATGCACTGCCAACGTTCTCAGTAGACGGTCGTTATATGGCATATCTTGCGATGACCAAGCCAGGTTTTGAAGCCGATCGTTACCGCATCATGTTACGTGACACGGTTACAGGCCAAGAAAAGGAGGTCGCTCCGCTGTGGGATCGCAGTGCCAGTTCATTGATGTTTGGCAAAGATAACCGCACCCTTTATGTGACCGCGCAAGATGTGGGTCAAGTGAGCATTTTTGAGGTAAACACCCAGTTTGGTGATGTTAAGACTATCTATAACGAAGGTAGCAACAGCATTGTTGGTGTAACCGCTGATAAGATTGTTTTCAATCACAAGAGCTTAGTACAGCCTGGCGATCTTTATACCATGGCGCTAGATGGTCAAAATAGAACCCGCTTGACTGACGTCAATAAAGATAAGCTCGCCAAAATCAAATTTGGTGAGTATGAGCAGTTCAGTTTTAAGGGGTGGAACAACGAGGAAGTCTTCGGCTACTGGATAAAGCCGGTGGGTTATAAAGCGGGTAAGAAGTATCCTATCGCCTTTTTAGTACATGGTGGGCCACAAGGCTCATTCGGTAACTCGTTTAGTAGCCGTTGGAACGCACAACTGTGGGCCGGTGCAGGTTACGGTGTGGTGATGATCGATTTCCACGGCTCAACTGGTTATGGCCAAGCCTTTACCGATTCAATCTCACAAGATTGGGGCGGCAAGCCATTAGAAGACTTACAGAAAGGTTTAGCCGCTGTGACAGCACAGCAAAAATGGTTAGATAGCACGCGTGCCTGTGCCTTGGGTGGATCGTACGGCGGTTACATGATGAACTGGATCCAGGGTAACTGGAATGACGGTTTCAAGTGTTTGGTTAACCATGCTGGACTGTTTGATATGCGATCTATGTACTATGTGACAGAGGAGCTGTGGTTCCCTGAGTATGAGTTTGGTGGTACCTATCAAGACAATAAGGCGCTGTACGAGAAGTTTAATCCAGTTAACTATGTCGAAAACTGGCAAACACCTATGTTGGTTATTCATGGTGAAAAGGATTTCCGAGTTCCTTATGGTCAAGGTCTTGCCGCATTCAGCTTTATGCAGCGTAAGGGCATTCCATCTGAACTATTGATCTACCCAGATGAAAATCACTGGATCTTAAACCCTGATAATTTAGAGCAGTGGTACGCTAATGTATTAGGTTGGATGGATCGCTGGACTGCTAAATAGTCTTATTTATTAAACCCGATCACAATAAAGGCCAGAACTTATGTTCTGGCCTTTTTTATATCATCGATTTCACTAGGCTAATGGTGTCCCTTCATTAACGCGATACCAGCCCGTTAAGCTATAACGGTCACAGTTAGACTGAGTGACTTCATGGGGAAACATTTCACTGAGAAAGATAACCATGGTACCAAACCTCGGCTCAACCGTTTGAAATGGGACAGACTGACCATGTTGATACATAAGCAACTCGCCGCCGTCACTGGGTTGCCATGCCTCATTTAAATAGAGTATAGAGGTAAGTTTACGATTAGATTGCCCTTTAAAGGCGTCAACATGCCGTTTATAGAAGGCCCCTTTAGCGTAGTAGGCAAACATGGTTTCATAGTCAAACAAGCCCAAGAACAGGTAACGATTAATTGCGAGTCGCAGTTGTTCCGACCAATCAAAATAGGGCTGGGCAAAGGTGTTGCTGTGATCAATCCAAAGAATTTTATCCCGTCTAATCTCTTCAATGACAGCTTGATCGGCATGTCGACCTATAGCTGCTGGTTTGAATTCAGTGAGTTCCATTTTGGCCAGTTCATCACGCAATGTATTAAGCGTTTGTATGGGGAGTATGTTGTGAACCACGATATAGCCTTTGTCAGCAATGGCTTCGCAAATATCACTAAAAATGGTTGTTGAAACAGGAAATTCAGGTGGATTGTTCAATTAATAAAGACTCAGGATTAACGGTGAGTTCTTATAACGGATCTTACTCTATTCAACCATTCAATAATTTTTGTCGTGTAGATAGTAAATAGCAATCGTAGTATTAAGCGCAAAATACAAAAAAAGGTGCCACAAAGGCACCTTTTGTTATCTGTCACACTCTAGCAGTTATCAGCTAGCGTGGTTTAATCAAAAGACTACACGTTGTCCGAGTAGTTCTTGCCGTAGTAACTGGCAAGGAGTACGGCCTTGAGCTCCGCGATCAGTGGGTAACGTGGATTAGCACCAGTACATTGATCATCGAACGCATCTTCTGCTAACTCGTCGAGTTTGGCGAGGAAATCGGCTTCGTTGACGCCGGCTTCTTGGATCGAAGCCGGAATGCCAATCGTCTTCTTGAGTTGATCGATTTTTTCGAGCAATGCTTCAACTTTTTCTTCATCACTAATGCCTTCGCCTGTAGCGCCTTCAAGTTTCAAATATTCTGCGATTTTTGCATATCGACATAGCGCTTTTGGACGATCATATTGGCTAAATGCCGCTTGTTTAGTTGGCATATCCGTGGCGTTAAAACGGATCACATTACTGATAAGTAGTGCGTTGGCTAAGCCATGAGCCAAGTGGAATTCAGCCCCCAACTTATGGGCCATTGAGTGACAAATTCCCAAGAAGGCATTAGCAAAAGCAATACCTGCTATGGTTGCACCATTGTGGACTTTTTCTCTTGCTACTGGCGCTTTAGCACCTAGCTCATAAGCATCGGGGAGATGTTTAAATAGTAGGTCTAACGCTTGCAGTGCTTGACCATCTGAGTATTCATTAGCCATAACACTGACGTAAGCTTCTAATGCGTGAGTGACCGCATCAATTCCACCAAAGGCAGTCAGTGATTTTGGCATATCCATCACTAGGTTAGGGTCGACAATGGCCATGTTAGGAGTAAGCTCATAATCGGCAATAGGGTACTTCATGCCAGTTTTTTCGTCGGTGACCACTGCGAAAGGGGTCACTTCAGAGCCAGTACCTGATGTGGTTGGGATGGCAACCATGGTGGCTTTTTTACCTAGTTTTGGAAACTTATAGATACGTTTACGGATATCCATAAAGCGTAGTGCTAAGTCAGCAAAATCTACATCTGGGTGTTCATACATGACCCAGATAATTTTAGCTGCATCCATTGGCGAACCACCACCTAGTGCGATAATGACATCTGGTTGGAAACTTTGTGCCATCTTCGCGCCTTGGTTAACAATGGCCAAGGTTGGATCGGCTTCTACATCATAAAAAACATCCGTCTCTAGGCCTTGGGCCTTTAGGATCTTGATGGTTTCATCACAGTAGCCATTATTGAACAGATATTTATCGGTGACGATTAAGGCTCGGCGCTTATCGCTAAGCTCCTCAAGCGCAATTGGCAAACTGCCACGGCGGAAATAGATAGAGGAGGGAAGTTTATGCCACAACATATTTTCAGCCCTTTTAGCGACAGTCTTTTTGTTTATCAGGTGGCTTGGGCCAACGTTTTCTGAAATAGAGTTTCCTCCCCAAGAGCCACAACCTAAGGTAAGTGATGGAGCCAGCTTAAAGTTATAAAGATCGCCAATACCACCTTGAGACGCAGGCGTATTAATTAAAATACGTGCCGTTTTCATTCTAAACCCAAAGGTTTTTACTCGTTCCACTTGGGTATCTTGATCGGTATACAGCCCAGAGGTATGGCCGATACCACCAAGAGTCACGAGTGCTTCAGCCTTATCAAGCGCCTGCTCAAAATTGGTGGCGCGATACATGGCTAGTAAGGGAGACAGCTTCTCATGGGCGAAGGCTTCCGCCTCATTAATTGCAGTGGCTTCGCCTATCAATACTTTCGTTGATGCTGGTACTTTAATATTGGCCATCGCAGCAATGGTAGCGGCGCTTTGCCCAACGATGTCAGCATTAAGTCCACCATTTTTAAGGATCACCTTCTGCATCGCTTTGGTTTCTTTGGCCGACAGAATATAACCACCGTGGCTAGCAAAACGCTCTTTAACAGCGTCATAGATCTCATCGACCACGACTACAGCTTGCTCTGATGCACACACGACTCCGTTATCGAAAGTCTTAGACATCAATATTGAACTGACTGCGCGTTTAATATCAGCCGTTTCATCGATAACAATCGGTGTATTACCTGCACCAACACCAATTGCTGGCTTACCAGACGAGTAGGCTGCTTTAACCATACCTGGTCCACCGGTTGCCAAGATTAAATTAATTTTTTCGTGGGTCATAAGTTGGTTCGAGAGTGCAACGCTTGGCTCATCAATCCAACCTATAATATCTTTAGGTGCACCAGCCGCGATGGCAGCATCTAGCACGAGTTTGGCAGCCGTTGTTGTTGATGCTTTGGCACGAGGATGGGGAGAAAAGATAATACCATTACGAGTTTTCAGGCTGATAAGTGCTTTAAAGATGGCAGTAGATGTTGGGTTAGTCGTTGGTACAATGCCGCAAATAAGCCCAACAGGCTCTGCAATGGTTATAGTGCCAAAAGTGGGGTCTTCGGCAAGGATGCCGCAAGTTTTTTCATCTTTATACTTGTTATAAATGTACTCAGATGCGAAGTGGTTTTTGATCACCTTATCTTCGATTACGCCCATAGAGGTCTCGGTCGCCGCCATTTTGGCCAAAGAAATTCTGGCATCTGCTGCGGCAAGGGCTGCGGCGCGGAATATCACATCAACTTGCTCTTGGCTGAAGTTAGCATATTGTGCTTGAGCTTTTGCTACCCGCTCGACCAGTTGGTCGAGTTCCTTTTCGTTTGTAACTGTCATGATTTAGGTCCTTAAAAAAATTTAGCAAAAAACAGTTTTGGCTAAATTCTCTCTATGAAGGAAAATTACACTCAAAACTACTGACTAACCGTGATCATACCCGCATATTTGACTGTAAATGTAATTAAATAACGATGTTAACGACTTGTTTGGTTATTGATTACTCATTTTAGTGGTTAAAAGTGATGTGTTGAACAATTTTTAAACCATTTTTACTCTTACTCGTTTAAGGTGAGACTGGCACAAGCGATAACTCAGCTCAATTAGCGGACCTCGTGTGTTCAATATTTACTCATGACAATAGAATATTTAAGTCAAAGTTGTGAAATATGATAGAAAATCTCATTTTTCGAAATCTGGTTGATAATGTACAGTAGCCTTCTTTAAAAACTGCACTTTTAAACAGAGTTAAAAGTCACTTGAGGATATGACATTGGATTTAACACTTTATGTTAAATTTTTTCTTGGATTGGTCGCCATCATTAACCCTATAGGCCTGCTGCCTGTGTTTGTGAGTTTAACCAGCCATCAAACGGAACTAGAACGCAACCAGACAGGTAAGGTAGCAAACTTCGCCGTGGTGGTGATCTTGTTGGTTACCATCGTCGCGGGAGAGCATATCCTCAATATGTTCAGTATTTCTTTGTCAGCGTTTAGGATTGCCGGCGGCTCACTTATTGCCATCATCGCGATGTCGATGCTTCAAGGTAAGCTTGGTGAAGTCAAACGAAACCAAGAGGAAGACCGTGAGGCATCTGGGATGGAGTCGGTAGCGGTTGTGCCACTAGCGCTGCCATTAATGGCTGGGCCTGGAGCGATCAGTTCGGTTATTGTCTCAGCGGCGCAACATGACACTTTAGTCAATCACATCGGTATGGCTATTACGGTTATTATTTTTGGCTTGACCAGCTTTGCGCTCTTTAGAATGGCCCCTGTGATTTTTAAAGTGTTGGGGAAAACAGGTATTAACGTTATTACTCGTTTGATGGGATTGTTGATGTTGTCAATTGGTATTGAGGTTATCGCTGCTGGCTTTAAAGGACTATTTCCAACCTTAATTGGCTAGGCTTGTTGTTCTTTGGAGCGGGACGCTATTCAACATGGCGTTGTCGGTTTATCGATAATGAGGCGTGACCTAGATAGCCAATCAGCAGTGGCAAAAGTGAGGGTAAAAGATAAGCGCTATAGATAACCGATTGAGAAAAACGCGCATGATGCGCGTTTTTTATTTGGACATTATTGTAAGTCGATAAGCGAACCCGCTTTGGCACTGAATAGATGTTGATGTAAGCGTGCAGCAAACTCATCCGTCATGCCGGATATATAATCAGCGATGACTCGATGGCTGTTTTGACCCTCGTTAACAGCAATTTGCCAGCGTTCTTGAGTATTTAGGGGCAGCAGACGTTGGGGATCTGAGGCAAAGGCTTCAAATAACTCCATCACGATTTGCTGGCCCTTGTATTCCAACATCTGGATCTCTGGTTTACGAATAACATGGGTATAGACAAACTGCTTTAATATATCGAGCGCTTTATGGAATGGGGGTTCCAATACTGCATTAAACCTCAGTAGTGGCTCGGTAAAATGGCTGTTTTCATCGATCATTATCGCGGTGACAAAACCATTAACTAAAGTGCCAATCGCATCTTTACGTTGATGATGTTCAAGCGCAAAGAGTTTGTCACCTATGGTCGAGAACTCTTGACGTATCCAGGCGTCTTCGCTGTTAATTAAGGCTTGTTCTACATCTTTTTTCCACATTGCTTGGGTTACGATCCCCATCACTATCGCGTCTTCAAGGTCATGGATAGCGTAGGCGGTATCGTCGGCTAGCTCCATAATTGAGCAGTCAAAGGATTTATATAGCGTGCGCTTGTGTTCGTTATCGCCCAAAGTTTTGGTTGCCAGGAAAAGCGCTTTATCTTCGGGGCAGAGCGGATTGAGTACCCACTCTAAAATTGCCTTATCTTCATCGAATATCCCTTTAACGGGACGCCACTGAGATGGTTTTAATTGGCGATAACTCACCACTTCAGGTTTAGGGTGAGATTGATACAGTTGTGCGTGACAAGCTGGGTACTTTAATATTCCCAGTAGGGTTCGTCGGCATAGATTCATACCAAAATGTTCGGTGTAGGGTTCCAGCGCGGTGAGAATACGAAACGTCTGGCCATTGCCTTCAAAGCCCCCGTCATTGCGCATCATGTAATTAAGTGCCACTTCACCGCCATGACCGAAAGGAGGATGGCCAATATCGTGAGCTAAGCAGAGCGACTCTATCAAACTCATAGAATCCAAAAGATAGTTGAGCGCAGGGTACTTCTGTTTAAGCTGAGCACAAATCCCTGTTCCAATTTGCGATACTTCAAGTGAATGGGTGAGCCGAGTTCGATAGAAATCATTCATGCCAACACCCAATACCTGAGTTTTAGCTTGCAGTCGTCTAAATGCCGCTGAGTGCAAAATGCGAGCTCTGTCTCGTTGGTACGGGCTACGATGATCGTTACGACGTTGTTTGTGTTCGCCTAAACGTCGATCGTGCCAAACCGCTGAGGTCATAACGTGTCTCCATTGCCTGGTTTACAATAAACGATTGATATCGTCGAGGTTAAGCTCAAAACTTGGAATAAAAGTATCTATAAAATATTTCACAGCAGGATCAGGATTTTGCGATAATGCTTGGGCTAATCGTTTTTTTGCGGTGTTGAACTCATGATTGCCTGCACCTTGTTCTTCTAAACATTTTAAGTAGGCACAAAGCGTGTCTGCTGACTTAACTATTTGTTTATATGTAGCTTCCGTGTTGTCGCTGGTAAGCAGTGAACGATAATCATCTTTGAATTCATCGGGTACCATTTCCAATAGTCGATGTTCGGCGATGGCTTCAATTTTTTTGTATTCAGCTTCTATTTCTTTGTTAAAATACTTCACTGGTGTGGGTAAATCACCGGTCAAAATTTCGCTGGCATCGTGAAAGATCGCGATGGTTGCGGCACGTTCTGCACTGAGTTGTGTGGAAAATTTCTTATTACTAATCACCACCAGTGCATGGGCAACCATGGCCACCTGAAGGGAGTGTTCCTGAACGTTCTCGGGTCTAACGTTATACATGAGCGGCCAACGTTGGATAAGTTTCATTCTGGCCAAATGCGCAAATAGGTGACTCATATCGACTACTAATAATTGTGATAGTTGGCAATACCTTAACACAGGCTACTAGCAGATAAATAGCCGCTTAGTCATAAAAAAAGGCACTCCAGCTGAGTGCCTTTTTTATGACGAGAACATGTTGAGCTATTGACAATAAGTGTCTAAAAAATCACCAAAATCACCGAGTGCTTTCTCTAAGTCCTCCTTGTGAGGCAAGAATACGACGCGCAAATGATCGGGTTCTGGCCAATTAAATGCAGAACCTTGAACTAACAGAATTTTCTTCTCTTTGAGCAAATCCAGCACTAAACGCTCATCATCCCTGAGGTTAAATTTCTTAGCATCCAATTTGGGAAAGGCATAAAGTGCACCTTTGGGCTTTTTAACGCTAACACCAGGAATTTGGTTAAGTAACTCGTAACAAGTATCACGCTGAATCGTCAAACGCCCATCAGGCGCAACCAGTTCGTTAATGCTTTGGTATCCACCCAGGGCTGTTTGAATGGCATGTTGATTGGGTACATTGGAGCACAGTCGCATAGAGGCCAGCATATCTAAGCCTTCAATATAGCTTTTGGCTGCTTTGAGGTTGCCCGATAGCATCATCCAACCAACGCGAAAACCGGCCGCACGATAGGATTTAGATAGGCCGTTAAAGGTGACGGTTAAGATATCATCTGAGAGAGTAGACGCTGGGATGTGCACTGCACCATCGTAAAGGATCTTGTCGTAGATCTCGTCGGCAAACAAAATGATGTCATGTTGGCGACACAACTCAATCACTTCCAATAGCAATTCTTTTGAGTAAACTGCGCCTGTAGGGTTATTTGGATTGATCAGCACAATACCGCGGGTACGGTGGGTTATTTTTGACTTGATATCATCAAGATCTGGAAACCAATCTGATTCTTCGTCACAGCGATAATGTTGTGCTTTTCCGCCAGATAGATGTACCGCAGCGGTCCACAATGGGTAATCAGGTGAGGGCACCAGCACCTCATCATCGCTATTAAGCAAGCCTTGCATCGCCATAACGATCAATTCTGACACACCGTTGCCGATATAGATATCTTCGATATCAACGCCAAATAGGCCTTGTGACTGGTAATGTTGCACAATCGCCTTACGGGCGGAGAACAAACCTTTAGATTCGCTATACCCTTGAGCGCTCGGCAGATTCAAAATAACGTCTCGGACGATCTCTTCAGGCGCCTCAAAGCCAAATGGTGCAGGATTACCGATATTGAGCTTCAATATTCGGTGTCCCTCATCTTCAAGTCGACGAGCCTCTTTATGAACGGGGCCTCTGATATCGTAGCAAACCGTATCGAGCTTATTGGACTTAATGATTGGGCGCATTTTTACCTCAAGTAATGCAAAAAAGTGGCTATTGGCCATAAGTCTTCGAACAATAACGAAAAACACTGTTAGATGAAAGCGGTAAATCTAAAGTTTTAGCCTGAGATTTAGTTTAATATTCTGACGTAATGTATTTGTTAATGCAAAAATGGTGTTTAACGCTGCTTTTAGACGCGACTGCAGAGTGAATGTGTCGTTAAGGCAGATAAAGAGGCAATAAAAAGCCAGCGTAGTCGCTGGCTTTAACAAGGCGTTAAACAGTAAAAAGTTTACGCGCGTTTTTTGAATTCGTTGGTACGAGTGTCGATTTCAATTAAATCGCCAGTCTTAACAAAATCTGCAACGCTTAAAGTAGCGCCACCAGCGATAGTTGCTGGCTTCATGACCTTACCAGAGGTATCGCCACGTGCTGAAGGCTCAGTGTAAGTGACTTCACGTACAATCGTGGTTGGCAATTCAACAGAGATAGCCTTACCTTCGTAGAAAGTTACTTGGCAAGTATCTTCCATTCCGTCAACGATATACGCTACTGCATCGCCAAGGTTTTCAGCTTCTACATCATACTGATTATATTCTGCGTCCATGAATACATACATAGGATCAGCATAATAAGAGTAAGTACAATCAAGACGATCAAGAATGATATCGTCCATCTTGTCTTCACCTTTAAAGGTGGTCTCAGTAGTAGAATCTTGAAGTACGTTCTTCAACTTCATCTTTACGATAGCCGCGTTACGACCAGAACGAGTTGTTTCGGTTTTCTGTACAACCCATGGGCTGCCATCTAACATGATCACGTTACCAGGACGGATTTCATGAGCAGTTTTCATTACACTATTTCCTATTTTAGGTTTTTTCTATTTCAACGCAGTATCTTAGCGATTTTTAACGAACTGAACTAGTCGTCTCGCTAGATCTGCATCAATTAATGCATCAATTGGCCACTGTTTCGCATGTTGCTGTAGCGGCAAATCAACTAAATTGAGTCGTTCCCAGTGCGTTATCACACGCTTGGTGTCACCTTGGTTAAACGCTAAGTTTAACGCTTGCCATGTCGATGCGATTTCTGGCGACAGATTATTACAGTAAACCTGCATAAAGGCATCTAATTTTATTAGGTGATAGTCCTCTTCTTGAGGATAAATGTGCCAAATGAAGGGTTTTGCTGCCCATTGTGCCCTGAGAAAGGAATCTTCACCGCGGACAATGTTAAAATCACAGCTCCAAAGTAACCGATCGTATCCATCTTGATCTGTCATTGGTAAAATATGGATGGTTAACGCGCCGTATTGAATTGCTTGACCTGCTTGGACTGCCTCTAATTCAGCTCCCATAATAGACGCTAAACAGTTTAGGCTCCGGCCCTTAGGAATCAATGCGTGGATGTTTAATTCACTTTGGCTCCATTGTTGGCACAAGGATGCTAATGCTTGGGTTTCATAACTGAATACACTGATGACTTTATCTGCATCAGAAATTCCCTCTAACCCTAATTGTGCAAACAGCTGCTGACGATACTGTGGCTCACTCTGCCATTGGTCGCGTTCGCTTGCTAAGGCCTTTTCACAGATTAGGCCTCCGGTTTTTTTGGTAAAACCAGGAAAATAAAAGTACTTTTTTAAGCCACTGTTTTGCAATGAAGGTAGCCCATGGCAACCTTCAACCCAAGGTTCAGCACTCAGGTATTCAAGATTTAGCCACAAGGGGGGGATGAAAGTATCCCGTTGGCGGCAGTTCTCAATTTGCTCAAAGACTTCTCTGGGTAAATCGCAAGCAAAGGCTTCGATTAATACCGTTCCGGGTTTATAGCCAATGCTCAGTGGTTGATCCCACTTCAAAATGGTCACACCGTTAAACATTTGTTGAGGCAAGGAGGGGTCAAGCGCTGGTAAAATATGGGAGAAGCTGGCCAAATCGTCGACCCAAAGATGGATCGTTAGCTGGTATTCTGCCGACAATTGTTTTGCAAGGCGCCATGTAACACCAATATCGCCATAGTTATCGACTACTGCGCAAAAGATATCCCAATGTTGAGCCTGTGTGTTTGTCGTCATGGTGATTGTTGTCGTCACGCCATCAAAAAAGCGGCTTTTCGCCGCTTTTATCGTTTATCTTTTTGCTTTGAAAGATTAATCTTCCAACTCAGCTAGACACATTTCTTCGTAAATTTGCTTAACCCAAGCATCAACGCGCTCTTCGGTTAGCTCAGGTTGACGATCTTCATCGATACCTAGGCCAACAAAGTGTTTGTCATCGACTAAACCCTTTGAAGCTTCGAAGTCATAACCATCAGTTGGCCAGTGTCCGATAACGACTGCGCCACGTGCTTCAACTATTTCGTTAACCATGCCCATAGCGTCAAGGAAGTATTCAGCATAATCCTCTTGGTCACCGCAACCGAAGATAGCCACTAATTTGCCATCAAAATCGATCTGCTCTAAATCTGGGAAGAAGTCATCCCAATCGCATTGTGCTTCGCCATAATACCAAGTTGGGATACCAAACAGTAATAGATCGTATTCAGCGATCTGCTCTTTGGTGCTTTTGGCGATATCTTTAACGTCTACCATTTTTTTACCCAGTTTTTTCTGGATCATCTTGGCGACGGCTTCGGTGTTACCTGTATCACTGCCGAAAAAAAGACCTACAGTTGCCATTGTCTTTCCTTTATTTAGTTCACTGACTTGTTGTGTCATTTTGCTATAGGTTATTGATCAACCTGTGCTAGCAAAATTGACTCGATTAATTGGCTGCGGCTGATGTTACTGGCCAATGCCTTTTGATTCAAGGCGTCATATAAATCTTGTGACACCTTTAACTCTATTCGCTTTAATCCATTGGCTCTATCGCGCTGGATCTGATTGCGTTTGTTGACCTTTAGCTGTTGCTCTCTTGATAACGGATTGCTGCGAGGACGTCCTCGACGCGCTTCAGTAGCAAACAGGTCTATCGTTGTTCTGTCTGATGATTCTTTTGCCATTGAATAGTCATTTAACCAATGCCTGAGCCTTCCCAAGACATCTGTATTAACCCTTTAGCTATAAACCCGGCACAGCCGAGAAACAATACCAACCATACGATGTAACGACCAAATTTTGGCACTTGGCCTTGTTTGAGCACATCATGTATGGCCATACCAATAAAGAAAAATATCGCTGCAAAGAACAGATTAAGCCCTAAGGTTTCAATCTGTTCCATGTACTGAGATAACATAGCTTCGTTCCCTCAGGCCAAAAAAAGAGGCGCGAATATACCATATATCAAGCGTGCCTGCTATATCCTTTATGTGGTCAAATTCGATAAGTTTGAGTCATATTCAGCGATAAATTCACCGACGATACGGTTAAATACCGCGGGTTTTTGTGCATGCAGCCAATGACCCGTCGCGGCGATGGTTTTCGCTTGTACATTAGGGAATTGGTTTAGGTAAGATTGCCTGTGTGCCGCTAATACATAGTCGGAGTCGGCACCACGAATACACAGGGCAGGTCCTTTATATTGTTTATCGGTAATATCCCAACCAATTAACGCATCGTAATCCTGTTTTATGCCGTCAAGATTCATCTTCCAATGATAACCGGCAGAGGTTTTACTGAGGTTTTTCAATAAAAACTGTGCCGTCGCCTCATCGATGCCTGAGTTGATTAATTGTTTTAATGCATCCGCACGGCCAGTTATTTGCGTCAAATTGAGTTGATCCAATGCTGCAAATACGTTTTGGTGCCGCGGGGAATAACTGACGGGCGCTATGTCTGCTGCAATGAGGCTTTTAACGCGGTTTGGGTAACAAAGGGCCACTGCCATAGCGATTTTGCCACCCATTGAGTGCCCGACTATATGTGCTGCATCAATCGCCAATTCATCCATTAATTGGATAACGGCGTCAGCAATAGATTGGTAATTCATGTTACTGCAATGTGGGCTGAGTCCATGATTTGGCACATCCAATCTAATAATTGTATGGTCAATCAGGCTTGTGCCAAGCGCTTTCAAATTGTCTAAATTTCCAAAAAGACCATGAATAAGAATAACGGTACTTCCGTTACCTGTGATGGTGTGATTGAGCTTTGACATGGATGATTCGTCATTAAAAATTTGTTCAAATTGTGCCTGTAAACTTGAGCAAATAACAGTACTATGAAATCGATACGAAGAAGTTTGAGTAGTTTTTCATCAAACGCACGGCCTTTTTTTGATCGAATAGGGATCTAGGACACTTTTATGTCAATGCCTCTTTATTATGGGGGGATAGATGACATACACTTGCTAAGATCATTTTGCTGATCCACAAACAATAATAATGCGTTAACTTTCACTATTTAAGGAAGATTTTGGTCATGAAATATATTGAGGTTGATGAAGAATTGTATCGCCATATCGCAGGGAAAACCGAACGCATAGGGGAGAGTGCTTCTGAGATCCTGCGTCGACTGCTTGGCTTAGATGTGGAAGCAGTACCTGTTGCTACGCCTAAACAGATTAGTCAGCCTAGCATGGATAAAGTGACGCCGAGTGAACAGGTCAACGATACCGCGCCTAGCGAATCATCAACCCCCTTGGCGATTGCTATCGACAGCGAACAACTTGCCGAACAAAAAGGGGCCGTAGGTCGATTTTTATTTTCATTAGAGACTATTTATAGCGCAGCGCCAAACCAGTTTGATCAAGTGTTGCAGATCCAAGGGCGCGATCGCCTCTATTTCGCTACCTCAAAAGAACAGCTACTTAAGGCAAGCAAATCTGCCAACCCTAAAGAGATTGGCAACAGTGGTTTTTGGGTCACGACTAATAATAATACCGCAAAGAAGCGTACTATCCTCAGTGAGGTGTTGGCTCAATTTAGTGTGCCAGAGAGTGATATCAAAACGATTATTGGTAACATTTAGGCCGTAGCATCGTAGGGTCTTTGTCATACTTTCTAGGAGTCCATTTTGGCGATACATGAGCGCGCCGGTCAGGCAGCGAAACAAACGGATTTGGTCAATATCCCCAAGTTAATGAGTCATTATTATCGACTAATGCCTGATGTGGACGTTGAGGCGCAGCGGGTCACATTTGGCACCTCCGGCCATCGAGGTTGTGCATTTAACAAAAGTTTTAATGAGGCCCATATTCTTGCCATCGTGCAGGCAACTGTCGACTATCGTCGTGATGCTGGTATTACAGGCGCACTGTATCTCGGCATTGATACCCATGCGCTATCCCAAGCTGCCTATTTATCCGCTTTGGAAGTACTCACGGGCAATGGCGTTAATGTCCGCGTCGCGCAAGACGACGAGTTCACCCCGACGCCAGTGGTGTCGCACAGTATTGTCGGCGCAAACCGTCAAAGTGGTCAGCCCTTGTGTGATGGGCTCATCCTCACGCCGTCTCATAACCCGCCACAAGACGGTGGCATTAAATATAATCCGCCACACGGTGGGCCAGCAGAAGGGACTATCACCCATTGGATTGAGCAGCGTGCTAACCATTATTTAAGCCAACGTCTTGAAGGGGTAAAGCGTCTCAGTTATGACGTAGCGCTCAAAACATCACTGATTGAACCCGTGGATTTAATGAGTGCCTATGTTGACGAACTCGACAGTGTTATTGATATGGCGGCTATCGCCAAAGCGGGTGTGCGTATTGGCGTTGATCCACTAGGTGGTTCAGGTATTCATTATTGGGAAAAGATCGCCCAGCGCTATGGCGTTAATGTCGAATTGGTGAATGACCGTGTCGACCCGACCTTCGGCTTTATGACTTTAGATAAAGATGGCAAGATCCGCATGGACTGTTCATCGCCGTATGCAATGGCAGGACTGCTCGCCCATCAAGATAGGTTTGATCTCTGTGTTGGTAACGACCCTGATTATGATCGGCATGGTATTGTGTGTCCGTCAACGGGTTTAATGAATCCCAATCACTTCCTTGCCGTGGCGATTGAATATCTATTGACACATAGGCCTCAATGGGACAAGGGATTGTTAATTGGCAAAACCTTAGTATCTAGCACCATGATAGATAAAGTCTGTTGCGAACAGCAGCGTACCTTATGTGAGGTGCCAGTGGGCTTTAAATGGTTTGTGGATGGCTTAGCCACAGGCGAGTTTGGTTTTGGCGGAGAAGAGAGTGCTGGCGCTGCGTTTTTACGTCGTGATGGCCAAACCTGGTGTACCGATAAAGATGGCTTTATTTTAGCCCTGCTGGCAGCAGAAATACTTGCTGTGACCGGGCAGACACCTGCAGAGCGTTATCAGCAAATGGTCGAGCGCCATGGCGAAAGCTATTATCGTCGTATTGATAATCCGGTCACACAGAAACGAAAGCAGAAATTTAATCAACTCATCGCGAACACTGTTTCAACTGCGCAGCTTGGAAGTGATACTCTGGCAGGCGATTCAATTAAACAGGTGTTAACTCATGCGCCTGGAAATAAAGCGGCCATCGGTGGAATTAAAGTTATTACCGATCGTGCTTGGTTTGCGGCAAGACCATCGGGCACTGAAGCCTTGTTTAAGGTTTATGGTGAGAGTTTTGTCGACGAAGCGCATTTAGAATCTGTGCTGGGTGAAGCACAAACTATGATAGCGGCTATGCTGAGTGACTAGTGCTTAGGTATGCGCATTCGAAGAAACTAAAAAGCCAGTTTAGATTAAACTGGCTTTTTTAATGCTATTTGTCGTCCTCTAATAGGTAAGGTGACAACTTGGTAGTTCATTCTTTTCGAGATAATTTTGGTGATAGTCTTCGGCTTGGTGGAAGGTCAGCACAGGTACGATTTCAGTGACGATATGTCTGAGTCCCCATTTTCCGCTGCGTGTTAACGCCAACTTTGATGCTTCAGCTTGCGCTTTCTGTTCGCTATTGTGGAAAAATATGCAGCTTCGGTACTGGTTTCCAATATCGCCGCCCTGCATATTCAGCTGGGTGGGGTTATGGTTAGACCAAAATACGGCTAATAGCTCGTCGAAACTAACGGCTTGTTCGTCAAACTCTACTTGTACCACTTCAGCGTGGCCAGTCGCGCCCGCTTTGACCTCTTCGTACGTTGTCGTAGCGTCGTTGCCGCCCATATAGCCACAAGTTGCTGAGTCGACGCCTTCAATTTGCTTAAAAAAGTACTCAACACCCCAAAAACACCCTGCACCAAATGTTGCGATGGCCATAATTTACTCCACTTTCTGATCCACTATTTACAATTACTGCCAGCCTAAATAGATGTTTAAACGTTTAGATGGCTAGACGGCTTTATGTTGTGGTAATTTTTCATAAATTGCAACTGTTAAATTTCGCATTTATCCTTTTCCATTGAGTGGATAAATGGCTGATTAACACGTTAAGTGGTACTATTCAGGCAGAAAAAAAAGTCGAAAATAAATTCAAGGAGTCATTTCTAGCTAAGGCACACCAGAATAAGTGTCAGAAATGATTTAAATTAAGGAGCTTTACTTGTTACAAGCACAGATTAAGAATCAAAACTTTTTACAGTTCACCCTTGATAATCCCAAAGCAATCTCTGAGCCATTCGCTTTTGAACTTGGCAAGCATACTCAGGTAGAGGTATGGGACACTGGTGTGATTGTTTTTACCCCAAAAGATTGTGACCAAATAGCGGCTAAAGATATTGTGTTGTCATCGGCGGTTCACGGTAATGAAACGGCACCGATAGAACTATGTAATACACTGATTAGTCAGCTTCTTAAGCAGACACTGATCGCTAAACATCGCATTATGTTTTTAATAGGCAATCCTCCTGCAATTCATAACGGCACCCGATTCATTGAAGAGAATTTAAATCGCTTATTCAGTGGTGCTCACTCAGAAGGAGAGGGATTAACTAATGGAGAACGGGTCAGGGCCAAGAAATTAGAGCAGTACGTAGATCGATTCTTTGCTGGAGGAAACGCCGACTCAGAGCGCTTACACTATGATCTGCATACAGCCATTAGGGGATCTAAGCATGAAAAATTTGCCATTTACCCCTTTAGACAAGGCAAAGCATATAGCGCAAAACAGATCATGTTCTTGGCTGCGTCAGGTATCGATACCGTGTTGTTTCATCACGAGCCAACGACTACATTCAGTTATTTTTCCTCTAACAATTACCAAGCTCACGCATTTACTATTGAACTGGGTAAAGTGATGCCAATGGGGCAAAATGATATGACGCGATTTATCGCGTTAAAAGAGATGCTAACGCGTTTAATGACTGCACAAGCGTTAGATTGTGATGAGTTTGATGCCTCTAAGGTTAATCTTTATCAAGTAAACCGTGCCATCAACAAGCAGACCGAGCACTTTGAGTTTACCTTTGCCAATAATGTTGAGAATTTTACCGCATTTCCAAAAGGATACATATTAGCCAAAGATGGCGATATGGACATTCAAGTGGAAGCCGCGACCGAATCTATCGTATTTCCAAATGCGAATGTCCCAGTAGGTCAGCGAACTGTGTTGTGCCTGATCCCAGCCGATCCAAGCAATATCGACTAGTACGGTCATGGCATTAAGCATCATGTAAAGCTAGATATACAACAAGTATCTAGCCTAGTTAGTCGCATTAGGTGTCTTTGGCTTGATAGGTAGTTTACGTTAACGTAAGTTTAAGGCCGCGTAGAAATAAATGAGTGGCGAGCGAGTGTCATCGTTCGTATCGGATAACAAGAATACTCAGCTGATAAGAGAATGGTATGAGCAACGCAAACAGCACGACAGAGACTGTCCACAGAGTCAGTTTTCTTGATAAGGATTCGCTTTCAATCCCTATTTCAAAGATCCTTCAAGCCGATGGTACTGCTTACGAGAGCGCAGTATTGCCCGTTATTGACCAAGCTTTGGCTGAAAAAATCCATGATACTTGCGTGTTCACGCGAGTCTTAGATGAAAGGATGCTTGGCGCGCAGCGTCAAGGTCGCATCAGCTTCTATATGACCTGTACAGGTGAAGAAGCCTCAATTGTTGGCAGTGTTGCGGCACTCGATGATGGTGATGTTATTTTGGCCCAGTATCGCGAGCATGCAGCCATTCGCTATCGTGGCTTTACCACTGAACAGTTTATGAATCAGATGTTCAGCAATGAGAAAGATCTGGGTAAAGGCCGCCAGATGCCGATTCATTATGGTAGTCAGGCGTTAAATTATCAGACTATCTCATCACCACTGGCAACACAGATCCCACAAGCTACTGGTGTTGGCTACAGCTTAAAAATGCAAGGTAAGCGTAATGTCGCTATCTGTTATTTCGGTGAGGGCGCAGCCTCTGAAGGCGATTTTCATGCTGGCTTAAACATGGCTGCTGTACTGAAGTCACCCACTATCTTCTTCTGTCGTAACAACGGCTATGCGATTTCAACCCCAACCAGTGAGCAGTTCGTTGGTAATGGCATTGCGAGTCGTGGCGTTGGTTACGGAATGCATACTATACGTGTTGACGGCAATGATATGTTGGCCGTGCTGGCAGCAACGCAGCAAGCCAGAGCTTATGCCTTAGAACACAACGCACCGGTACTAATTGAAGCGATGACTTATCGTCTTGGCGCTCACTCTTCGTCAGATGACCCGTCTGGTTACCGGTCTAAAGAGGAAGAAGCTAAATGGCAACAGCACGATCCTGTTAAACGATTTAAGTTATGGATGATGAACAAAGGCTGGCTTGCTGAAGAAACCGATGTGGCTTTGTATGAAAAGTACCGCCAAGAGGTGCTTGCAGCGGTTAAAGTGGCTGAAAAACTACCAGTTCCTAGCCTTGATGGCATTATTGAGGATGTTTATGACGAACCCACCCCTCGTCTTAAGGCTCAGTTAACGTCATTAAAACAGCATATCAAGAAATATCCTGATTCTTATCCAAACAGTGCAGGGAGAGTGTAAGCCGTGGCACAGATTAATATGTTACAAGCGATCAATGATGCATTACGAATCGCAATGGAAACAGACGAAAAAGCCGTTCTGTTTGGTGAGGATGTTGGTCATTTTGGCGGAGTATTTCGCGCAACATCGGGTTTGCAGGACAAGTTTGGCCGAGATCGCTGTTTTAATACCCCGTTAACTGAGCAAGGTATCGCTGGATTTGCCAACGGCTTAGCCTCAAATGGTATGACGGCGATTGCTGAGATTCAGTTTGCAGATTATATCTTCCCAGCAATTGACCAAATTGTTAATGAGTCGGCCAAGTTTAGATACCGCAGCGGTAACGAATTTGATGTTGGGGGCATTACCTATCGTACCCCTTATGGTGGTGGTATTGCCGGTGGTCATTATCACTCTCAGTCGCCAGAAGCATACTTTACTCAAACTGCGGGTTTAAAAGTCGTTGTGCCGCGTAATGCCTATCAAGCTAAGGGACTTTTGCTCGCCTCGATTAAAGACAAAAACCCAGTAATTTTCTTCGAGCCTAAGCGCCTTTATCGTGCCAATGTTGGCGAAGTCCCTGATGAAGCCTATGAAATCGAGTTAGGTAAAGCAGAAGTGGTTAAAGAGGGTAAAGATATTACCCTACTAGCTTGGGGCGCGCAGATGGAGATTATTGAAGAAGCGGCTCAAATGGCGGCTAAGAAAGGGATCTCATGTGAAATTATTGACTTAAGAACCTTAGCACCTTGGGATGTTGAAACCGTTGCCACCTCAGTAAAGAAAACAGGCCGTCTGCTCATTAACCATGAAGCACCGCTCACGGGTGGGTTTGCGGGGGAAATTGCCGCAACAATACAAGAAGAGTGTTTTCTTTATTTAGAGTCACCCATTAGCCGAGTGTGCGGACTGGACACGCCTTATCCATTAGTTCATGAAAAAGAATATATGCCTGATGCGCTCAAAACTTTTGAAGCGATTAAAGCATCAATGAAATTTTAGGGAGTTAAAGGCATGATTAAAGATTTTATTTTGCCCGATATTGGGGAAGGGGTCGTAGAGTGCGAGCTTGTTGAATGGCTCGTGAGCGAGGGTGATGTTGTCACCGAAGATCAGCCTATCGCTGACGTTATGACCGATAAAGCCTTAGTCCAGATCCCTGCTCCCCATGGCGGTGTGATCACTAAGCTGTATTACAAAAAAGGGGAAATTGCCAAAGTGCACGCCCCTCTTTACTCTGTTGAGCTTGATGGCGAAACCAGCAACGTAGTAAGCGAACCTGAAGTCGGAGTTGAAAGCGCGCCTGCAGCAGACGTTGTAACTCATGGCACCGCTATTGAAGAATTCTTGCTACCAGATATCGGCGAAGGCATTGTCGAATGTGAATTGGTTGAATGGCTCGTGGAAGAGGGCGATGTCGTCGTTGAAGATCAGCCCATTGCCGATGTAATGACTGATAAAGCCTTGGTGCAAATCCCTGCCATCAAGAGCGGTAAAGTTGTTAAGCTACATTATCGTAAAGGTCAGTTGGCCCGTGTCCACTCGCCGCTATTTGCCATTGAAGTGGAAAGCGAAAATGCCCCATTGGTAACTAAGGTGGTTGAACAGCAGCCGCTTGCTGATAGCGAGCCTCAAGCAACAGCTGAGCCTGCGTCGCAGGGTAAAGCACTTGCCAGCCCTGCTGTGAGACGTTTAGCACGCAGTTACGATATTGACTTGGGAGCTGTCCCTGGCAGTGGCAAACACGGCCGCGTTTATAAAGAAGATGTTGAACGCTATCGCGGCGGTAACGCTAACAAAGCCATTACTGAGGCAGAACCTGTTAAACCAGTCACCTCAACATTGAGTGTCTCAACAGGAGACCGAGTCGAACCCATTCGTGGCGTCAAGGCGGTGATGGCTAAGTTGATGATGGAATCAGTATCATCTATTCCACACTTTACCTATTGTGAAGAGTTAGATTTAACTGAATTAGTGGCACTGCGTGAAAGCATGAAACAGCGCTACTCAACTGATGAGTTAAAGCTAACCATGATGCCATTTTTCATGAAAGCAATGTCATTAGCATTGACTGAGTTCCCCGTGATAAACAGTCGTGTTAACGCTGATTGCAGCGAGCTAACCTATGTTGGTTCTCACAATATTGGCATGGCCGTTGACTCAAAAGTGGGATTGTTAGTGCCCAATGTTAAAGACGTGCAGCAAAAGTCGATTTTAGATGTGGCCAGTGAAATTACCCGTCTAACTAAAGATGCCCGCAGCGGTAGAGTCGCACCACAAGATTTGAAGGGGGGAAGCATCTCTATCTCGAATATTGGCGCACTAGGCGGTACCGTCGCAACACCTATTATCAATAAGCCAGAGGTTGCCATTGTTGCGTTAGGCAAATTGCAAACCTTACCCAGGTTTAATGAAAAAGGTGAAGTCGAGGCACGTAAGATCATGCAGATCAGTTGGTCTGGCGACCATCGTGTTATTGATGGTGGCACCATCGCGCGATTCTGTAATCTATGGAAGCACTATCTAGAGCAACCTCAAGAGATGTTGTTAGCGATGCGCTAAACAACGGATGTGATAAAAAGAGCGCTATGCGCTCTTTTTTGTTTCTATGGTTAATCTTTCTAATTAGATTAAGTATAATGCCGCTAATTAGTCCCACTCTTTGGTTTGAGCATGAGTCAGATAGCCCCAAGTATTGAAAATATCCAATATCCTTTTCCACCAAAGCCCGTGCCATTAAGCGATGCTGATAAGCAGGCGTATAAAGCACGAATTAAACAGCTGCTGGTTGAAAAAGAAGCAGTGTTGGTCGCCCACTATTATACCGACCCTGAAATTCAAGCTTTAGCCGAAGAGACTGGCGGCTGCGTGTCTGATTCGCTCGAGATGGCCCGTTTTGGCCGTGACCACCCAGCTAAAACCCTTATTGTCGCTGGTGTTAAATTTATGGGAGAAACCTCAAAAATTTTGAGCCCAGAAAAAACGGTATTGATGCCAACGCTAGAGGCTACTTGTTCATTAGACGTCGGTTGCCCAATTGAAAGCTTCTCGGCGTTTTGCGATGCTCACCCCGATCATACCGTGGTGGTTTATGCTAATACTTCAGCGGCTGTTAAAGCCCGTGCAGATTGGGTGGTGACATCGAGTATTGCACTTGAAATCGTTGAGCACTTAGACAGTGAAGGGAAAAAGATTATTTGGGGGCCAGATCGCCATTTAGGTAGCTATATTGCCAAAGAAACCGGCGCTGATATGCTGATGTGGCAAGGCGAGTGTATCGTCCATGATGAATTTAAAGCTAAAGCACTGCGAGAGCTCAAGCTGCTACACCCCAATGCCGCAGTGTTAGTTCACCCTGAATCGCCCGCTAGTGTGGTAGAGCTGGCCGATGCTGTGGGCTCTACCAGTCAGCTGATTAAAGCAGCGCAAACCATGGACAACGATATGTTTATTGTTGCCACCGACCGCGGCATTTTTTACAAGATGCAGCAAGCTGCGCCAAATAAAACGCTGATTGAAGCACCAACTGGTGGTAACGGTGCAACCTGTCGAAGTTGTGCACATTGTCCGTGGATGGCAATGAATGGACTCAAAGCCATTGAATCGGCATTAATCAACAATACCCCTTCTGATCATGAGATTTTTGTTGACGATTCGCTAAGAGAGAAAGCCTTAATACCGCTAGATCGTATGCTGAACTTTGCTAAAACGCTCAACATGAAAGTCAAAGGTAACGCTTAAACAGCTTGATTAATGTGGCATCGTCACGATGTAAACCTTATAAAAAATGCCTAATCGCTAACTGCGAATTAGGCATTTTTTTCGCCAGCATTTTTTCACTTGTTTGTCGCAAACAGCTAATAATTTAGTGTCGAAATAACCTAGTGTATAGGCTTAGCGTATTTTGCCTACCAGGGCATAATTGCCTGTTGAGCGAATACGACTTTATTCCGTTGAGTCTTATACTAGACTTAATACCAATTGCTAGGTATCGCACTTAGTGATAAAACCTTATAAACTTAGTAAAACTCAATTATTTTCAGTTATTAACGAATTAACCACTGCGCTAAATGGTAGCTCAAGTTTCGCAGTTACATTGATTTAGGGTTTGATTAGCACACATTGTGGCCACGTACAGAAAACAGATATGTTAGGGACGACAAATGATTAATATGCAATGGATTAGCAATCTTAAAATTAAAAACAAGCTCCTATTGGTGATTGTTCCACCAATCGTTGGTGCGCTGATGTTCGGCTTATATGTTGTGTACAGCCAATACCTGTTAAGCGTTGGTTTAGCACAAGTGGAAGTGCTGTCTAAGCTTGCTGTCGTTAACGGCAATTTAGTACACGAGTTACAAAAAGAACGCGGTATGAGTGCTGGGTTCTTAGGTTCCAGTGGTAGAAATTTTGGCGATAAATTACCACAGCAACGTCGCGCTACAGATACGCAGCATGATGCATATACTCAGTTTATTAAAAACAACCCATTGCCAGATGATTTTGCTAGTCAATTAGCCAAGGTCAATAATCAGTTGAGCCAATTGGCGACTATGCGAAGTCGTGTCGACTCATTGTCCATATCGGTCGCTGACGAAGTTGGCTATTACAGCCAGTTAAACGCAAGTTTGCTGTCTATCGTCGATAGCACAGCACAAGCTGGCGCGAATCAGGCTATTGCAATTCAAGCGGCGGCATTCAGTGCCTATTTACAGATGAAAGAGCGAGCAGGCATTGAGCGAGCCGTGCTGAGCTCTACCTTTGGTAATTCAAGTTTTAAACCCAACATGTTTTTAAAGTTTGCTAACTTAGTGTCAGAACAAAATACTTACCAAGAGCGTTTTATTGCGTTGTCACAACCTAATGTGCAAAACGATTACAAACAGCTTACGGCGGGCAGCGCGTTTTCTTCGGTTAACGCTTTAAGACTCGTTGCCTTCAAGCAAGACGCTACAGAGCTTAAGGCGCAAAGTGCAACTGAGTGGTTCGCCAAATCTACTGCTCGTATCGATAATATTCGCCAATTTGAGCAAAAGTTATCGACATCGTTGATTGAAAAAACGCAAATCGCTTATGATCAGGCCAACAGCTTGGTTTGGTTTATTATTGCTGTGATGGTGGGTTCCGGTTTGACGGTCATATGGTTGTCATTGGCTATTGGTCGATATTTGCACCGTTCTTTGCACCACCTTCATAATAAAGTTACGCAATCGCAAAAGCACTACGATTTAAGTGTCAGAGTCGATCTGTTAGGTGAAGATGAAATCGGTCAGCTAGGCATAGCGTTTAACCACATGATGGAAGATTTTGAAGTGGTTATTGGCCACGTACGCACTAATACTGAACGACTCGTTACAGCGTCCCAAGAGATGGAAGGCTACGCAAAAGAGATGCGAAACGACGTGGCGTTAGGCCATAGCGAGGTCGATCAGGTTGCTTCAGCAATGACAGAAATGAGCGCTACGGTGCAGGAGATTGCACAAAATGCGGTGCAGGCCTCAGAAGCTTCTGCTTTGGCCAATAAAGAAGCGAAAGAGGGCAGTATTGAGGTTGAGCGGACTGCTGAGTCGATAAATATTCTGGCAGTAGAAATTGAAGAGGCATCTCAAGCGATTCATCATCTAGATGAAGACATTAAAGGTATTGTTAATGTGCTAGGTGTCATTAGTGGTATCGCAGAGCAGACTAACTTATTAGCTTTGAATGCCGCCATTGAAGCGGCAAGAGCAGGAGAGATGGGGAGAGGCTTTGCGGTGGTTGCAGATGAAGTTAGAAGCCTTGCTCAACGTGCTCAAGCGTCAACAGAAGACATACGTAGCATGACAGAGCGGCTCGAGCGCGGTGCACAACTAGCCGTGAAAGCCATGGCGACGGGTAAAACTCGCGCAGAAAGCAGCGTAATGGAGTCTAAGAAAGCTGGTGAGGAGTTAGTTAGAATTGTCAGTGAAGTCAGTATTATTGATAGCATGAATGAGCAGATCGCTGCTGCCACCCATGAACAGTCAGCGGTGTCTGAAGAAGTACATCAAAACGCAATGAAAATCAGTGATATATATAGAAACACCCAAGAAGTATCTGACAAGCTCAGCGTGTTAAATGAAGCTCTGTTGACGGATGTCAGCGCAATGTCTCAACTTGTGGCGAAGTTTAAACAGTAGTGTCAGCACTTGGCGTTTAGCTGCAATTGGCGATCAATTACGCAAACGCTTGACGCAGCAGTTATTTAACTTGACCAACTTTGGCCTTTTGCGTAAAGTACCGCCCCGTTAGCAAGCAAAAGTAGTGTTTACACCTACTGCTAACAAAAATTGGTGAGGTGTCCGAGTGGCCGAAGGAGCACGCCTGGAAAGTGTGTATACGGTAACGTATCGAGGGTTCGACTCCCTCTCTCACCGCCAAATTTTAAAGGGAATCAGTTAATTACTGATTCCCTTTATTGTTTTTACAACTTTCCCTTGGTTGCTTTTACTTTTTATTCTTCCAATAATCCCTTTAATTACCCTGTTAATGACATATTGTTACAGGCGTTAAATAGCGATGTTATAACGCTTCATAACATGTCTTACCGTTTGGTGCCGGTGATTAAAGTTATTGTGCAATCGACCAAAGCATTGTCGCTTAACATATCTTTCAATACGCAGTGGTTATGCTTCTTGCCACTTCACAGCTTGAATGTGTCGCTTCATTACTCATGGTTTGCCTGCCATAGCAGGATAAGCAGAAAAGACCCAAGATTGTGGGTCTTTTAATACTCTCTACAGCACCAAGAAAATTTAGAAGCGATAGCCGAAGTTAATTGTAAATGAGCTTCTTGTTTCGCCTTTATTAAACAGGGCGGTAATGTTGTAGTTTTTACCTATTTGCTTATTAAATCCCACTAAGTAAGCCCACTCTTCAAGTTCGACCCCAACATCATAGGTAAAGTCGCGACCCAGAGCATCGATGTAACCTAAGTTTCCTGTCATTTTCGGCTTTAAGCCTTGGTATTCGGCGCCAATAAAAACCTGAGCTCGGTAATCGAGAAATTGGTAACCTAGCATAGGTTGAATGGATAGGACTCCATCACCCCAATCATCTTGGCCTTCTAATCGAGTTTGTGAATATGTTGCCGTCACAGAGGCAAAAAACTCTTTGTAACCCACTGATAAGGTTGTTCCTAGACCTACAACATCATAATTTAGGTGAAGAGGGACACTGACTTCAGCTGGAGAGCATAGATCAACCCCTTGACTGGCCACCGCTTTACAAGCCAGTTTGCCACCTACAACACCTAGCTTGTCTTCGAAAACATCTTTCATCTTACCTGTATATTGCGCATCGACTACCGCATCAACATTGACCTTTCCTAGTACACCATACACGTTCCAAAAGGGCAGGATATTGACATCAGCTCGCAGGGTATAGCTTTCAGCATTAACAGTGCCGATTGAACTCGATGGGTCAAAAAATTCGTCAACCAAATTGACAGTACAAATGTGACGGTAATTGATGGTAAAGGAAAAACCTTGATACCTGGCCTTATCGATGCTCATTGGCATACTAATTACGCAAATACGCCAGCAAACACTCTCATTGTTGGTGATATGTCAGAAGTTGCCATTAGAGGTTTTTTAGGTGCTGAAGATACCTTAATGCGAGGTTTTACATCGGTGCGAGATATGGGGGCAATCCTTTTAGTATTAAGAAAATGACCGATACTGGGCAATATCCAGGACCTCGTATTTTTGCTTCAGGACCACCAATCAGTCAAACATCTGGCCATTTCGACTTATATGGACCTATCCGGTTTGCAAGATATTTAATATCGACTTTGAGAAGAGTTCATTGCACCCATATATTCGGCCTGTTATTGAGGTACTCCTCTGGCCCTGATGGATATTTGCTTCTACTTTCCTTATCATCCTTACGGCTTCTTTAGAGCCAATGTCGGGCTAAGGTTTTAAGTAGAACAGTCTGACTGTCTCATCATCAATTCAATTATCTTGGCAATTTGGTGGTTGGTGAAACTAATTGTTAGCGCGTTAATGATTACTTTTATGCAGCGATACGATATTCATCTTCTCTTGCTGCTATAACCCACGCTATCCGTGCAAGCTTGTTAGCGACCGCAACGCAAGCTCTGTTAAAACCACGTCTTTCTGCAAGTGCGGTAGCCCAACGACTAAATTAATCTCCTTTAGCCTCACTATGATAAAGAACCGCTCTTGCACCGTGGATAAATAGCGTTCTCAAATAAGCATTTCCTCGCTTACTAATACCAAGCAAGTTATTTTTTCCGCCACTGCTATGCTGCTTGGGGACTAGACCGCACCATGCTGAAAAATGTCTGCCGTTGGTAAAATCTTCACCCTCTCCAACAGCGGCATAAAATGCCGTTGCGGTGACTGGACCAATGCCTGGCATACTTTCTAAACGTTGGCACACTTGATTGTTCTTCATCTCTTGTTGAACTTGAACATCACAGCTTTTAAGCCTTCGCTCAATATCATTAAACTCTTCGTACAGTTGATGGAAAATACTTCGGCCTTTGGCTGTTAATTCGTTATCAGCACTTTCTAAAATATCAGGTAATTTTGCCCTAAAAGACGCTTTTCCTTTTGTGATAATAATGCCGTATTCAGCAAGCATCCCTCTAACTTGATTAATCAGTGCAGTAGATTGTTTGTTTAGTCTTTCTCTCATTCGATGCAGCATCTGAATATCTTGCTGCTCTACTGGCTTAGGCTCTACAAAGCGCATGTTGGGGCGTTGTGCTGCTTCTGCTATCGCAAGCGCATCATTGTAATCATTTTTATTTCCCTGCCTGTAGGGAACGACATACTGGGGCGCTATGAGCTTGACTCGGTGGCCAATTTTCTCGAACTCCCTAGCCCAATAGTTGGCACCACCACAGGCTTCCATCACAACAAGACAAGGTTCTATTTGAGCAAGAAAAAGCACTAACTCTTTGCGCTTAACCATCTTCTTTTTGACAAGCTTTCCAGCTTTATTCACGCCAACAAAATGAAAAACAGACTTTGCGATATCAAGACCAATTGTAGTAATGTTCATAGTGGACCCGTCCTCTTTCTGATGAGTTTAAGCAACTACATCGTGGCCCATTGCGAGGCCGATTAAAAGTGGATGGGTCCATTCCATTATCCATGGAAAAAATGATCACCCTGCAAATAAAACTGACCCACTAACATACTGGGAACGCAACTCTCAGATCATGACAGCCGACGGCGTGGATGATGTTATTAAGCGTACGCGAGAGAACTTACGTATGGGCGCCACTCAAATAAAGATTTCAGGTGGTGGGGGTGTATCATCGGCTTATGATGATATAGATGTTCAGCAATATACTTATGAAGAGATGAAGGCGGCTGTCGATGTTGCTAAAACATGGAATACCTATGTGGCAGCGCATATCTTTACTGATGACGCCGTACAAACGGCACTTAAAGCAGGCGTTAAGTCAATTGAGCACGGTATGCTTATTCTTAGCAAGAAAACTTGGAAGATGATGAAAAAGCAAGATGCATGGTTAAGTATTCAACCTTTGCTGAATGATGAGGATGCTTTGGTCTTCGATAATGCTTATAGCACTGAAAAGTTCGAAAGAGTTACAAGTGGTACTGACAACGCCTATAAAACCGCGAAAAAAATGTGTATTAATATGGCTTTTGGTACCGATGCCTTGTTTGATCCTAAGGCTGCTGCTGCTCAAGTGAAAATGTTAGCTAAGTTGAAGAACTGGTTTACACACTACGAAGCGTTAAAAATTGCCACGTCTGAAAATGCTCGTTTACTTGCGCTAAGTGGCCCTCGTAACCCTTATCGCGATGGCCCACTAGGTGTCGTGAAAGAGGGCGCCTATGCAGACTTAATTCTTGTTGACGGAAATCCGCTTAAAGACCTGGATTTAGTTGCTGATCCTGCAAAAAACTTCGTTGTGATCATGAAAGATGGAAAGATATATAAAAATCAATTGTAATTAGTCTACTCGTTTGATTTAGTAATGCTGTTTCTTATTGAAGCAGCATTATTCGTTTAATAGACTAGAATGTTCTCTCTAATATAGGCAATACGTCTGCCGTCTCAGGTATGATTAATATGGGACCATTTCTTCAGCAGTTACTTTTGAAGGTCAATCTGCATTATTTGGTCAAACTATGAATATTAAGCAGCTACAAGTTTTTTGTGCCATTGCAGATGTTGGGTCGGTAACCGCAGCAGCAAAGCATCGCACTCAATTGAGCATGGCGATAAAAGCGCTTGAGTCGAGTTGGTAAGCCCCTGGTTCTCTAGATACGTCATGATTTTCAATGTTTAGGTTGTGTTTTGCCGAGAAGCTGTATCATAAGATTCAGACAAACCGGATTTGAAATCCTCTAGAGTTAAATTATTCTATTCAATAAAAAAGGCCACCAAATTGGCGACCTTTTTATTACTTTTACTATCGTTAAAATTACTCTTAAACGTTAAAAGTAAACCTTATAGTTAAACCAAACACGTGTTTCGTCTATATCTACATTTAAACTATCTGATTGCATGCTTCCTTGAGTATTTTCAAACTTTATCTGTCCCCAACGTGTCTTATCTGCGCTAAGCGGTGTCGCTGCCATTAAGGTTGTTTTCACCGTTGAAGATTCAATATCACCGCTTAAGTAAGTGAATTCAGGATAAAGCGCTAAGAATGTACCATCTTGCCCAACCTTCCATACGGCATAACCTGCGGCCATCCCCCCAACCAGACTGCTGTCTGATACATTAAAGTTACGCATTGATTCATCGGAATATTCACCTGTTAAGACCCCCACACGAGCGAAGAATGTCAAAGATTCGATTGGCGTACGGAAGATTGAAATAGCCCCTAGCGCAGCAGTGGTGGCAGTCTGATTGTCGATAATATCAAGTGATACCGCTACTCGTGGTGTGACTGCACTGTCGACATTAAATACATGGAAGTACTGCATGCGGCTGTCACTGTATTCGCCATCTTTATTCATTGTGCCTTCAAGCGATACCATAGACTCCATGCCATTTTCGTATTTGTACGAAACCGACCCGGATGCCTTAACATCACCATTATTACTCGCACCGACATAGAAGTTTGACGTGGCACGCGTCATGTCCGATGCGTCTAACGCTTGTTCTGGCTGATTATCAGCGGCTTAAAACGCTTGAGATTAGTGTGCTGCTGATAAGTGCTGTAAGTGCTGCTTTTTTGAAGTTGTTCATTGTTAATTCCACATGTTGTTTTGAATGAGGCCATTCTATGAGGAAAAAATACGGTGAGTTAATCCCATTTGAAGGGTGAAACCCATCAAAATAAACCAACCTGTTTTATTGTGGCAGTAAAAGTCACTATTAAATAAATGGATCGGCTTAAAGGTGCAGTGAATTAAGCTCTATGTGACTTAACCACTTAACTGTAATCAAAGGCGGCTAAGAGGCTTTGGAACATGCAACTTATTAAATAGGGCAGCGCTAATGCCGAGATGCTGAATATCACGCCACTCTGGAAGTAAGACGACCATCGGTGTGGTAAGCCCCTAGAACAATAGACACTTCATAGAGTTATAATGAACCAAAAATATGAGGTGTTACATGCGCGGAAAACGTTATCCCGATGAGTTCAAAATTGAAGCCGTCAAACAAGTCACTGAACGTGGTTATAAAATCGCTGATGTGGCAGAAAGGTTAGGTATCACAACTAAAAGCTTGCACAACTGGATTAACAAGTTCGATAAACCAGAGAAGCAACACATCACCATCGATAATCAGCAAGACGAAATTCGTAAACTTAAAGCGGAGCTTCGGCGAGTTACTGAAGAGCGAAATATACTAAAGGAGGCCGCCGTGTACTTTGCAAGCGAGTCAAAGAAAAGTACACGTTCATAAAGTCTCGACTCGACCAATATCCCATAGCCGTACTATGCCGAGTGCTCAATGTTCACCGTAGTGGTTTTTATGCTTGGCTAAAGCAACCCTGTAGTAATCGTACCATTGAAGATAGGCGACTTCTGGGCAAGATTAAGCAATTTTGGCTGGAGAGCGG
>NZ_KI912479.1:347090-458484 GCF_000518705.1 Shewanella colwelliana ATCC 39565 | reverse complement strand
GAAAAAATCTTTACTGAATTTGGTAAAACCCAGTTCATTATCCTGCCGCTGCCCACCTGCGCGGTTCTTAATGGTTTCAATGTAATAACAATCTCCTGCACCTTTCTTGAAACGTACATCACAACGCCGCAAGTGATATAAGGGTGTAGGATTAATACCGGTAAGCATGTGAGTCAGCAAAAGCGCTAGCCGTACCAACTGATTGCGCCAATCACCTTGTAAGGGAGCGACCCTTTTCTTGGCTGCGTTAACCTCATTCCCAAGCTGCCGTTTGTTCAATTTAAGTTCAAGCAGTCGACTATGGTCATGCATTGGGCATATCGTAGGTGAGGTACCAGCTAGCAAATGTGCCATGTAACCTTGGTATCCCCGGTTTAAGAATCTTCCAATTCTGGTAAAACCGTCATCGTCCAAGGTTTGAAAGGGGGTCGATTCACGAGCAAACTTCGGCATTTGCTTTATCAACAAATGCTCTCCTTTAGCTCTGAGGATGGCTCTAATCGCTTGCTTTCGAGAATTTGCCGTGGCAGGCTTAATTCCCCCCTGAGCTTTACTCAGCTTGATAAGTCGCTGTAACTCCCCTCCATACCACATTACGTTGTTAGCAGAGAAATTCAGCGGACGCCCCACAGCATCGAGCGCTGCTGTATATTTGCATAAGCTATCAAAATAGCCTTTAGTCGTTCGATTAGCTGGCCACTCGCGAATCAGCTCATATAATTCACGTATTATCTCATCACGCTGCATATCAACCAATTGCTCTGACGGACAAAACTTCTCTGACTTTAGTGGATCTCGGCCGCCCAATACCAAAGGACAACCTTTATACTTCAGTCGTTTGAAGTAGCACTTTCCCCCACCATCAGTGGCGATAACCATCGCTTCAATAGACATTGGACGTACCGGGTTGGCTATTGGTGTGTTGCTCTTAGGAAGCTTGCGCGCACTTTTCTTTTTAAAGGCCATTATCCGTTACCGCCAAGAGCAAATATTCCCTGTCCAAAGTGGTGGTCAATCACATTTTCCCAAACCTCTTGCGGGCTGCACTTTCCATCAATGCGATCACGAGCCTGACTCATATAGTGGCGCGTGGTATCTTCTTTTTCATGACCAAGGTAGTTCTGCACAAAACGAAAGGCCTTGCCTTCATCGACGCCTTTGTCCAACAGTCCAATAAAGCGTTCCACTGCATAAGTTGAGCGTAGGTTGTGGCTCTTGTGTTCGAATGGCTCCCCCAGGCCCAGTTTAGGGTGCGCTAGCGTTCGGCGTATGTCAGACCAACGCGCATTCAGTGTAGTCAGAGCAAACGGAACACCACTTCCGCTCAGGAACAGGTGATCTCCGCCAGTTTGGCGCTGCTGGTCCGTGAGTGTTAAACGATACTTATCCCGACGTTTGATGTATCGTGTCGATTGCAAGTAACCGTACAGCTCAGCCATCAATTGGCTCGGCATCTCGACAGTGCGATACTTGCCAAACTTGGTCTCAACACCAACAGAGGGGCCAATGTCGATCTCGACGTACCCCTGGTGTAACTGGCGAGCATTAGGCTTGAAAATCAACCCAGCACGTAGCGAAAGTACTTCTTGACGACGCAGACCTGTCCAGCGCATTACGAGAAGGATCCAGCTCACTTCTTCTGGAAACCTGCCCAATATCAGTTGTCCATTTCGTTTGGTCAATACTTTGCGCGAAACACGCAAGATATTGTCCAACGCATTCCACTGATAAGGTGCTAGTGCCGTTAAAGGATTCGGGCGCTTTCGTCTGTCTTTTGGCAACTTCAGACGCAGATCTGTAGTATGCACCTCTATGTGCCTCGATGCCTGCATAGAGGTATGATCATTCTGAATGTTGACCCTAACAAATTCATACTGAAACGGCTCATGACCGAAATGAAAGCCGTGCCTCAGGTAGTGTTTGTAGAAATCAACCACTCGGTTCAGATAGGCATTACAGGTTGTGCGAGCTAGATGCACATCAGGGTCTTGTGACTTGTAACAGTCTTTAAGGCATTGACGATAGCGATAGGTCGGACGCTGATTTTCCCGTACAGGCATTTCGTTCCAGAGCAGCTCAGGCAGGCCATTCTCTCGCCGAGTGACGTTTTCATCAGCTAGGAAAGTGAAGTAATGCTTTAGCGCACGAGATGCCACCGAAACACACTTCGCGTCATGGTGGATTTTTTGGTACATCAGATAGTTGTTTACAGCTTCAAGGGGCTCGGAATGAACCACTTTGTCACTTTCATCAAATCCAACTCGGTATAGCAAGGTAATGGGGCCTATCTGTTTAAGCTCACCAATATAGCGCACCTGTAGCTCGCCGTTTTCGTCAACATAGACTTCTGGCTCGCGGTACTCCCAGTCCTTTAATTCATAGCTGATGATCTGCATATGGCTCCCCTCGATAACTGGCGAGTAAATCAGCAGACGATAAAAACGCCTATGATGCACTCATACGGCTAGAGCCTACCATAGCAATTTCACACATATCAATTACGCAACAGTGTGATAACGACAGGTTTTACGTAAAGGTAACAGCCATCGTTATTACTGAGCACAACGATGGGCCGACCACGCCATTCGGGCCTGAACACTTGCTCGGCACTGCAGTAAAAAGAGTTCGCATCCACAAGCGCAAACATAGTGGTTAATCTCTTGTGAGTATTGGACTTTGACGATGACAACGTATCGAGCGAATCACCACACCTTCCACGCTAAACGAGTCATGCTCAAGTATTGGCGTGCTCATGTGCGACTCATTGGCAGAGAGGAGTTGGCGATTAACCGTATCAATGATTTTGCAGACAAAGGCGCCATTGTAATTAGCCACAATCACATCTTGGTTTTTGACACTAACGTGCCTATCCACAATCAAGATATCTTCATCGAAAATGCCAACGCCTTGCATAGAGTCGCCACGGGCTTGCCCGATAAAGGTGGCGCTTGGATGTTCAATCAGCAATTCATCAAGACTTAGTGGAAGTTGCTTGTAGTCAGTCGCCGGAGATTCAAATCCGGTGATGCCTGCGCTAGCTGAAATGGGAATAACGTTCATAATTTACTGCATGCTGTATGTATATACAGTATTCTAGCAATTATTCTGATTTTAGCAATCACCACGAAGCTAGGCCTTTCATTCAACACGCCCATGTTACTGACGGGCTTATTATCAAAGGCAATATTGCTCACCATTGAATGAGTCTAAGCAAGTCGCTCTTAATGCAAACCACCGATGAGAAGCATCTTTAAAGATGGTGAGTTAGAGGAAGTGACAGCTCATAAGGATTGCTTAGTAATTCGTCAAGAAGGGCGCAGAAAGGTAAGACAGACCCTTAAACACTATAATTTGGACGTCTGTATATCCGTTGGCTAAGAGTGAAGTTGAAACGTGGTATGAAGTTCCAACCGTGGGCAACAAAACCATTAAGAGAACATTTAATTCAAGGCTAAACGATCGACCATGCTTGTTTCGAGTTAAGCACTCAACTGGTTAGTGAGTTAACTCGTTTATGCCCCTTTATCATTTTTCGCACATTAAACTAGCGATTGCTCTTAGTCATGATTTACCTTAATAAAACTCATGTCATATAAATCCTTTAAATTGCATAAATCTTACTAAAGGATGAATAGGCATCATTCATTTGTGGCGTAATGAGGATGTTTGTGAGTTGCTTCGGGACAGAAGCGCCTTAGATTGATTGCTCTAAAATTTTTCTGCCCCTTTGTGTGTTTCGACCGATTGAAGGTGCACTTCACTAAAGCGTCATTTGGGATTTACAAAAGTATCGTTCAATCAAAAAAACCTGCTACCGCTTCTGTGCCTCAGTAAGATGCTTGATTGATTATTCGTGATATGGCCATATGAGCATACTTCGTTCTATATGGCTCCCGAGTGCTTTCGGTAAATTATCAAAGTGGGCCGTATATAGGTTGAGTTCCGGATGCAAAAACTCTCGGATAAACAAGCTAGTTGTTTTTAGCGTGAGCCTATGGTCATCAAATTGCGTTAGCTTGTAGATATCTAGAGTAGCCATATAGATATTTTCTCTAAATTTTTTAAACACCTCGTATTCCTGCTCTTGGGAGGAGTGGGGGTTTAAAGCAGAAGACTGAATTGCCCAGTGTATTTGAAATAAAGCGAATTCAATAAAATGCAGGGTGGTTGGTCTTAGTAACCGCTGAGCTTGATCACGACCGATATCATGGTTATCACGTTGGATCTCATAAAGAGCGTGTCGAAGTTCTTTCATTACATTGTATTGATTTTTTTTCAGACCTTGAATATTGCCTTTTAAATAGAACGTGCCAGATTTATTGATGTGCCCGAGAACCAAACAGAGCATGTTCACCATTACCTGCTTAGCTAATCGAATGACACCCTTATCCACTAAAAGACTAGCCAACATCTCAGCGATCGCGATGCATTGGACATCAAAAGACCCAGAGTTAAGGTTCAGTTCTTCTTCTACATGGGAAGCAATAGCTTTCTTGCCTAAATGCATTGAGACCCATGATGCAATGGTACCGCTGGCTATCGGGTGATAATCGAGTTCACGCTCAAACAGGAGCTTCGCCAACACGAAATTTGACGCGATATTTTTGAGCATGGCCGTCTGGAGCTCATCAGCTAACGCCTGATCTTCGTCTTGATAAGCAGATGCCGAGGGTATCGAATTCCTAAGTTTAGTGAACTGTTCTGTTAACAGAGAGCAAAATTGATCTTTAATAGTATCATTATCAAACCCTGCTCGAACTAGCTTGTACCCATGAATTGTGACACTATCTAAAATTGTCTGATAGGCATAAGTAATTAATGCAATATTTCTTGATTCTGTAATGTCGCCGTCGCCTTTCCCTTGGTCTATTTCAAAATAAAACATACTGACAATGGCGCTGTTGAGCCGTGCTTTGGCGTTGTCTAGCAGGTTAAAAGTAACAATATTGTCCATGCTAGGTTGTTTATGTTTTAGTTTGTTCTCTGGGTCAATGTAATCTTTGATATCGCGATATTTAATGAGCTCTCGCCACTGCTTGTTGATAGAAGATAACTTGTAAGAGAGCGTTAAAAATTTAAATACCATTGAACAAGGCTGTTTTGTCAGCATTGCAACTTTTTTCTTTGGCAGCAAAAATAGCGCTTTGTTTATTTCGTGATTGAGATTGTACGCCTCGCGCCCTATGGATAACAGTCCATATGCTTTATTCAAGTAGCTTTGAACCGCAGTGACAGTTAAGTCTTTTTTATCAATTTTTAGTGGGTTCGAGGCTTCAAAACGATTGGGGTAAAGGTGTACCAAATAGCGGTCAAACGAGGTCGAACATTGGCGACACTCAAGATCTATTTTTTCTTTATCGAAAGATAATCGAAAGTGATTAACTTGTTCAATTGGAGGTTCTTCATTCTTTATAAGAGACTCATATAAGATTCTGTACAGTGGACTATATAGGCTAGGCTGGTTAAAAAAATCTGGGGAAGAGGACTTTAAATAAAGGTGCAGACACTGCTTGGTTAACTCAGCAGATATTTCAGATTTTTTCATTGTTATTCTCCAGAAAAAAGCAGGCCTAAAGCCTGCTAAACTTCTATTTATGCGTCAAAAGTTGGACCACGACCACGGGTAGCATTTATTCTGCCGTATACAGTCGGTTTGCTAAGGCCTAATTTTTTTGCGATAGCGGGAACATTATGCCCTTTGTCGTAGAGATACTGCATGAATCTATCTTGCTCAAGTCTCGACATGCCCTCTTTAAACAAGCCCTCTATAGCGTCATCATTCATGGTTCGAAACATAGTCGTTCTCCTTTGTTGTGTTTCGTAAACCAGAATAAGACAACATGCAGAAATAGTATGTAGATCGTTTCTCACCAAAAATCTAATGATTAAAAATCAACAGCTTACAACCTATTATCCCAGCGTTGGTCATACTGTTTTTTACCAATAGACATGCTTCCTCATTATTACGGATCGTCGGTCGACTGTGAAGCAACCGTTTATCGGAGAAAAAAAACTTTTGATTGGGGCTTTTCACTTTCTTTGATTCCCAAATCATCGTGATATTTATTGGTTTTGTATGACACTAAATTCACTCTTTTTGAAAACGCTACGCAGTGCGTTTCATTTTTAATGGGACAAAAGCGACTTAAACATTTTGCGTTAGTCATAGCTTAGGCAATCACTCACGTGAGTTCATTGCTTCGAAAGCAGAAATAACCTGTGTTGCGGCTTGCTCTATCGACATGTCCCAAGTATCAAAGCATTCAACCGTATTAGAAACCAGATAATCCTGTAAATCTTTCGGTAAACCGCTAAACCATAGGTTAGAGCCGATTTTTCTGAGGGCTTTTTCTGCTTCACCGAATTCATTATTAAAAGGTTCAATAATTCTGCTAGATATTCTTGTTTGATATATGTACTGATAAAGCTCGGAGCTACGTGATGTAATCCACCTAGTTGAATCACTGGTAGAATCCATCCATGAACGAATTTCCCCTAAGATCCAAATGTTCAGATTATCCCAATCGCTTCCGGTACCTCCTAACCAATTTTCAGATTTAGCTGTTTCATTTGCTAGTTCTTGAAGACTAGGCCATAAGTCAGGAGGTAGACATACTGATTTTTGCTTGTCACCGTCAAAGAAATGTCTGGTTTCTAAATCGCTCATATTATAGCTTCCATTGTACTTGGGAAGTCATCGCTATGGCCTTCCATAAAGTAATATTCAGTCAGACGTCTCGACTATCACAATTAGTTAAACTTGTAGTCTATTGCTACGGCTTGATAATGTCATAAGCCCATTTATAGCTGCTATAGAGGAATGGTCTGCTGCCTTCCTTCTCGGTTTCAACGACTGACAACTTAATTTGAGTTCCTAGCGGCAGAGCACGAATAGCTTTAGCACATTCGACCTTCATATCATTAGGAAAAGGCTGACCAACCACAGGTCTAACACCGTTCTTACGTCTTGATGCGTCATAAAAAACTTCACAAATAATAGACGTGTACTCGCTTGGATCTCGACGACCTCCTGCTCCCATGTATAACTCCTATTTTACAAATAATTAGTGCATTTAAAGCATGTAATTGCACCTTGATAATCAAACTCTTATATCGTGATATAGAGAGCAATCTTTAATCTACAAACGCAACAGGCGTTAATGATGATTTTAAGTAAAGCGGATGTGCAGGTTCACCAGATTTATTTACCTTTAAAGCTGAGATTGTAGGGATCATCGTTCTCACCTTGCTGGAACGTTCCATGAAGACACCATCATTACCCCAAGCGGCAACTATTACTCCAGCATTTTCTGCCAGTCGTAGTAAGGTCGAATCGTTTTGGCTACCAATAGGGTCACTAGCTCGCTTCATATCTTCCGGCTGTGTAGCACGAAAAGCGAAAAGGTTGACCATACAAAGTCCACCATATCCCCAACTTTTAGCAAAGTTAATACAGCGTCTAATTGTTGGATCATCCTCTGTTTCATCTGCTGTAGACGGATTGAGTCCAATGAACACTGTATAGGGTTTCGATTCGTCCCAAACACGCCACAGTTCGTAGCGATACTGTCGGCAATCTGATAATACAGCTGATTTTTTCATTTTAATCATCCACCACTTCAACGGTTTTATGCTGAGCGCCGTAATAGGTGCCTTCATCGATGGTGTAACGCAGCATCACCCCACAACTAGGGCATTCAAAGGTTTCATTTGGCTCGATGCATTCATCTTCAATCCAATCCCAACCAAAATGATTCTCACATTCAGGGCATTGCATAGCGGTTCCTTATGTCTCACAACTCTCTGAAATCCTTAGGGCATCCTCAATCTCGACACCAAGGTATTCAATCGTACTTTCGAGCTTAGCATGACCCAGAAGTAACTGAATAGCTCTAAGATTCTTGGTTTTGGCATAGATCAAAGAAGCTTTGGTGCGCCGCAGTGAATGTGTGCCATATTGGGTCTTATCTAAGCCAATATCAGTAACCCAACGATCAACTAACGTGGTGTAGTAGTGGTACGAAATGGGTTGCCCCACAAGGCGAGGACTTGGGAATAAGTAATCCGTTGGTGCTAGTGAGTTTTGAATGATCCACTGTGATAGTGTTTGTTGTGTCTTTGGTGTGATTTCAAAGTGAACTTCTTGCTGGGTCTTTTGCTGTTTAACGATGGTTCTGGACATTACGCAGCCACTGCGGCTGACATCTTGCACCTTGAGGTTTCGAAGATCACATGAGCGCAATTTACTATCAATAGCCAAATTAAACAGTGCCAGCTCAAACAGCCGCTGCTCAAGCTCTAGCCTAATACGAATGCGCCAAATATCCTCTAGTTTGAATGCTTTCTTTTGACCAATACGCTTGCCTTTATTCCAAGCTTCCATTTCATGCTCCTTACTTCAAAAATCCACTATTAAGTAAGGCATAAATCAAAGACTTTTGAGCATTGAGTGATATGATGCAGACAATTCTTTTAATACAAGAAAATTTATTTAAGAAACCATTATGAATCAAACAGAACAGCAATACTTGAAAGAGCTTGAAGCCAAGCTTTGGAATGCGGCAGACAAGCTACGCTCAACACTAGATGCAGCGCAATACAAACATGCTGTACTTGGCTTAATCTTCGTCAAATACGTCTCTGATGCGTTTAAGCTGCGTCAGGATGAGATCAAAGCTGACATCGCTAACCCAGATCACGAATACTATCTAGACCCAGCCGACTTCTCTGAACAAGAATTGGCAGCAGAAATCGCTATCGAACTTGAGCAACGCGACTTTTACACCGAGAAGAACGTATTCTGGCTGCCTACTGAATCTCGCTGGCAGTTCTTACAAGATAACGGCCCTCGTGTAATTGGTGGTGCGGAGCTTGAGATTGACGGTAAAGCGAAAAAGATTACCTCGGTTGGTCACCTGATTGATAACGCACTTGAGGGAATCGAGCGTGATAACCCGAAACTCAAAGGTGTACTGAACAAGTCATACTCTGCTTTGAAAATTGACCAAGCGAAGTTAAACGAGCTGATCAACCTGATCGCAACCATTCCGTTTGTTCATGCAGATCTAAACAGTAAAGATATCCTTGGTCACGTATACGAATATATGCTTGGTCAGTTTGCACTGGCTGAGGGTAAAAAAGGTGGTCAGTTCTATACGCCAGCCTCTATCGTATCGTTGATTGTTGAGATGATTGAACCATTTGAAGGTCGTGTGTATGACCCTGCAATGGGGTCTGGTGGCTTCTTTGTGCAATCAGAAAAGTTCATTGAGCGTAGAGCTAACCAAAAAGACATCGACCCGCTAACGCAAAAGCAAAAGATCTCTATTTACGGTCAGGAATACAACCACACCACATGGCAGCTAGCGGCGATGAACATGGCGATCCGTGGTCTTGATTACGACTTCGGTAAAGAGCCGGCTAGCACCTACACCAATGTGCAGCACCCTGATTTACGTGCCGACTTCATCATGGCAAACCCACCCTTCAACATGAAAGAGTGGAATACGGGCGTTGATGATAATGACCCTCGCTTTAAATACGGTAAGCCGCCAGCAGGCAACGCTAACTTTGCTTGGATGCAGCACATGCTTCACCACCTAGCGCCAGATGGCTCTCAAGCACTGCTACTCGCCAACGGTTCGATGAGTTCAACCACCAACAACGAAGGTGAAATTCGTAAAGCGCTTATCGAGAACGATCTTATCGAGTGTATGGTTGCGCTACCGGGGCAACTGTTTACCAACACTCAGATCCCAGCATGTATTTGGTTCCTAACCAAGAACAAAACGGCTCGTACTGATAAAGCAAGTCGGAAGTTACGTGATCGTCAGGACGAAGTGCTGTTCATTGATGCGCGTAACCTTGGCTACATGAAAGATCGCGTGCTGCGTGATTTCACCCGTGATGATATTCAGAAAGTCGCAGACCTTTACCATGCTTGGAAAATGCAAAATCCTGAAGAGCTTATGAAGACGACCGCCATGGATGGCGGAAGTGCCGAAAATGCAGGAGCAATTTTCGGCCCAAGCGGTGAATATCGTGATATTCAAGGCTTCTGTAAATCAGCAACCCTTGAAGAGATCACCAAGCACGATTTTGTACTCACTCCGGGGCGCTATGTAGGCGCGACTGAAGAGCTAGACGATGGCATCCCATTTGGTGAGAAGATGGCAACGCTAACCACTAAGTTGAGCGAGCAGTTTGCTGAGTCTGCGACACTTGAAGCGGAAATCAAGAAGAACCTAGCGGGGTTGGGTTATGAGCTTTGAGATGACTACTCTGGGTGAGTATATAAAAGTTCAGGGTGGATATGCTTATAAAAGCAAAGACTTTATTGAATTTAGTAAGAATAAAGTATTAAAAATTAAAAATGTAAGATTCGGCACTGTTGATTATGCCGAACCCGCTTATGTATCAGATGAAATAGCTGCAAGTACAAAAAACTGGAAGGTTAAAGAAGGGGATGTACTTATATCTATGACAGGATCTGGGCCAAACGCACCTCAGTCTTTAGTTGGCAGAGTGGCTCGTGTTTGGAAAAATGAACCAGATGCTTGGATTAATCAACGAGTAGGTAGAGTTTGCCTGTTAGATGAGAATAGTGTTCATCTGGACTTTATCTTCTATTGGTTGTCATTACCTCAAAGCCAAGATTATTTAGTTTCCAACTCATCAGGTAGTGCGAACCAAGCCAATATTAGTGGGAAAATAATTGAGTCACTTCCATGCCCAAAAGTTGATTATCAAACGAGTAAGCAAATTGCAGATTTAGCCAGAAATTTTGATGAAAAAGTGATCCTGAATTCCCAGACCAATCAAACTCTAGAACAAATGGCGCAAGCCATATTCAAGTCATGGTTTGTCGATTTTGATCCTGTGAAAGCCAAGATGAATGGCGATCAACCAGATGGTATGGATGCGGATACTGCCTCGCTATTCCCAGAAAAGCTCGTTGAGTCTGAGTTAGGGTTGATCCCGGAAGGATGGGGAGCAAGCTCTATGGGGGAGCATTTCAATATCACGATGGGGCAGTCCCCTAAGGGCGAAACCTACAACGAAGAAGGTGAAGGAATTGCATTCTTCCAAGGACGCAGAGATTTTGGTTTCCGTTACCCTGATGTTCGAGTGTTTACAACAGACCCTAAACGATACGCTAAAGCAGGTGATACGTTAATCAGTGTTCGTGCTCCAGTAGGCGATAAGAACATGGCGGCTATCGATTGCTGTATTGGGCGTGGTGTTGCAGCTATAAAACATAAGAGTGAATCTCGTTCATTTACGTATGCTTTTGTGAGTCACATTGAGAAGAAGCTAGGTGATAGTGGTTCTTCAGGAACAGTATTTAGCTCCATAAACCAGAATGAGTTGAAGAAAGTTGCTTTTGTTGCGCCTCCTCAAGCTTTAATAGATGCTTTCCATAAACTTGTTGACCCAATCGACCAAAAAGTTGAGGTTCTTTCTGCAGAGATTAAGAGCCTATCATCTTTGCGCGACACCTTACTTCCTAAATTGCTTTCCGGCGAAATCGAGTTAGTAAAGATTGGGGAGGGTGATTAGATGCCTACGGTTGGTTGGATTCAGGAAACTGCTATTGACCTCTACTTTGAGAGAGGCGCATCTTCAAGCTGTACAGGTTCTAAACCTATAGTATATCAATGTCGCCATTGTGGAGTGGAATTTAGCTCTAGTTCAGAGCGAGATTGGCATGAGATTGAGCATCCAATCGCAAATCCAGTGCTACTTATTGCAGGGCGTGAAGTGCAAAGTGCTACGTTTAAGGTGTCTCATACCATTCGACCTGAAGATATTGATGCAGCCTTTGTCGAAAAATTTGTTATTAATCGACAACAATTTTTTGATTTAGACGATTTAAGACAGCAACTGTGTTCTTCCAAACAGCAGTTCTTGCATATAGAACTACATGGCAAAGAGACTAAAAAATCAGTAAGTATTGATGTGCAGATTGCCGATCCTGACAAGCTAGCTGAGGTGGATACTAAATTCAGGCAGTGGTTTAGTGAGGATGATTTTAATGGGGATTCTGTAACACGATTTATTCAGGAGACAGAGCATATACAGGGCTGTGTCTGGTATCGGGATGGCTTAGTCAAATATATCCAAGGAATTATGGCGAAAGACCATAGAGCTGACTTCTTAAGTTTTGAAGGTTTTTCAGCCCGACTTAATCAATCTTTTTCATTATTGAGCGCTTACGATACTTGCTTAGTAATCTCTTTATGTCAGATGATCAAGTTCATCATGAATGACTTTCGCATACCAAGTGAAACTAGTTTTATTCCTGCATTAGATATCGCATTGAAATTCTTTAATAAAGTAGAGTCAGTTGATACTTTACAAAAATGGAAGGGGCAGCTCGGTTTGCCTATTGATTATGCTTCCGAGATTATTCTCAATCAATTAGTGGGCCGCTATCAAAGTTTCAGTTTTGATGAGCTAGTGAAGGATCTTGAGCTAATGAATCGTGATCACCTTTCTCTTCAAGATAAGCAGAAGCTAGATTACCTGTGCTATCGAAAAGCTGAAGATGAGGCAAATCTTAAAATGGTTAAACACTATGTTCGGCGTGTGAAAAATGTCATTGAATTTTCCGAGCATTTCACCAATAACATAGAGTCAGAAAATGGTTAAAAAAAGAGAAATCCTAAGCCGATCAAGGCAGAACAAGCAAAGTGATCAACAGTCGACTGATACTGCTTTGGATATCAATAAGGATAGTGCCCAAAGAGTAAGCACGCATAGGTCTCTTAAAGATGAGCAGGTACAAGAGGCTCAAGTGAATACAGGCACTGAAAGCAAAGTGTCTACAAAAAATGTTAACACAGTCAAGCCTAGTTCAGCGGAAAAAGCTTCCTTGAATTCGCTAAGTGAAATATTGAGTGATGTGTTTACTTTAGCGATAAAAAAAGATGGTAAGCCTAAGCCAATAAAAGTAAGCCGTGAGCATGAAGCTGCTTTAAAGAGGCTGGATCGTATTGAGCTTTCTGATCATAAATTCATTGATGGCTTAATCGTTAATATTGCGAAGCTTGATCCAACTTACAAACACTTGCTGGGGTTGCTTGTACTATCTAGTGGCGCTCAATCGAAGGTAAGGCGCGCACTTATTGAGTTTGCTGTATTAGCAGTAAGCCGTAACTGGGTGGGACGATACCGTGGTAGTGACAACATTTTTGTTGATTACGCGAGTCCTACTGATATCACAAACAAAGATGTTATAGCTGTAATTTGTAGAAATATAAAAGATTATTTCGAGCGACAGCTTAAACCGCGCAAAAAGGCTGCTTCGGAGCAATCAGATAAAGCAGCGCAGCTAGAAGCTAATTTTGCGGTTAGTAGTCCGGAGCTAAAAAAGAGAGCGACAAATGTCTTAGCCATAGGTTGTTTGTGGGCGCTAGAGACCGGTAAGTGCTCTTCCGAAAAAGCTATAGCTCAAATGCAGAAGGTATTGCTTGCTGACGGTATGGAGCTAGTAAATGAGGATAAAACGGTTAGTTACGCTTTTGCGTCTTTTATTAAAGAGCCTTCCAATGAGTTCAATATCGCTATTCGCTATTTTGAGCAGAACTTCGAAATAAGTGACGAAAGACGAAAGTATGCTGAAAATGAAAGGCTCCAATATGAAGCAGATTTAAAGCGTGAAAGAAACAAGATTGATGATTTAACAGCAACTATTGAGGCTAAAGAAGCTGAGTTAAAAGCACTAGAGGCTGAGTTGGTAAGTCTTAAAAGTGAGTTTCACGAAAGGCAATTATCAGAGCAAGCCACGAGAGTGCATTTAAGAGATGATGCAGGTAAAGCTAAGTCGAAAGCCCATAACCTAATCTCTGAAGACGTTGAGCCAGCATTGCAGTTATCTCTAAAAGCATTGATGAGAGAGAAACCGAAGGTTGAAGTTGCTGTACATCAAATAGAATTAGCTCTTGAGAGTATTGAGGAAAGTTTACCATGGTTCAAGTAGTTGGCATCGACTTTGGCACAACAAATAGTCTTATTTCGGTAGTAACCCATGATGGGAGAATTACTTCATTTGATGATGGCAACAGGCCTCATCCTTCTGTAGTTCGTTATGAAACAGACCAAGTTATTTGTGGTAGGAAAGCTAAAGAGAAGCTTGAAGAAGCTGGAGTGGGTGTTCTAGGTAATACTGTTCGTGGCCCTAAAAAGTTGCTTAAACAGACAGCTATCAATGTTGATGGAAGAATTGTCAATCCAGTGGACGTTGTTACTGATTTAGTTCGCTACTTAAAAGAAGATGCACTTAATAATGATAATGCCGAGGCGGCTGATTTAACCCGTGCCGTGGTGACAATTCCTGTTGATATGGATGGTCAGGGTAGAGTCGCTTTAAGAGAAGCTTTATTGAATGCTGGTGTCTACATTGAAACTTTCGTGCATGAGCCGCTAGCTGCACTCTATGCATACTTTAAAGATCAAGAAGATACAGAGGATGCTCTGCGTCGCTTTGAGGGAAGGATGGTTTTAGTCTTCGATTGGGGTGGAGGGACTCTTGATTTAACCCTTTGTAAGGTTACTGATGGCTCACTCGTTCAAGTTCAAAACAAAGGCAATAACTCAGTTGGGGGGGATTACCTAGATGAAGCAATACTCTCTTTTGTAGAGAAGCAGCATGCAAGACAACACGGTTGGACAGAAGATCGCTATCTAGATCGTAATCCAGATATGAAAGCCAAACTACTTGTTGCCTGTGAGAAAGCAAAAATTACCCTTTCATCTAGAGAAAGAACCAACATATTTCTACCTGACTACTACCAAGGTGACGGTGATGAATCAGAAATCGATGTTTGGTTGACGAGAGATGAAGTTGAAAATGTATGTTCTCGTCTTATCCAAAAAGGAATGCGGGAGATTGAAATACTCCTATCACCCGAGCAGGCTGATATTGATCCACAAACAATAGCACTGTGTTTAGCCACTGGCGGCATGGTGAACACGCCGACAATTAAGCGACAACTGAATGAAGTTTTTGGTGTTGCTGCACTTCATGTTTCCCCAAAAGGTGATCGAATCATTTCAGAGGGAGCTGCGAGGATAGCTGCTGATAGGTTAGATGTTACCTTGGCGAAACCATTTGAGCTACTAGAAGCAAGAAATTCAGTTGTAACTTTGCTTCGAGAGGGAACCGTTTTACCTAAACGAGGTCATTCCATTCAGCAAGAGCAATCAATGTATTGTACGGATCCAAGAGACGGAGCCGCTTTAATGACGTTTAAAAGGCCTGTCATGATTGGAAAAAGCGGCGCGTCGGATGCGCGGGTAAACTATGGCAATATATCAGTTCCCATTAATAAGCATTTTCCTCCGTTGAGTGAGCGAATCATTGTGAAGGTTAAAATCGATGACAACTTGATTGCTCATGTGCAGGTTATAGGCACAGATCAAGGTGAAGAGGTGACTGCTGAGTTCTATGAGCTGGAATTTGCCCTTAATGTCACAAAGAACAAGAGCGCTCAAAAAAAAAAGAATTTAAAAATTAACTCGAGGACACCTTTACGTTTTGGGACTGTGGCACTTTCAAATATATCTTGTAGAGATAGCTCTTGGGAGCTAGTACCTGGTGAATTGTTAAAGGAGTATAACGATAACAACCCATACATTAAAAAGAACTTTACAGAGCAGCAACGAGTCGAGTATGTCAGGTATCAGCCTTGCTCAATCTGTCGTAAACAATGGACAAAAAATTGTTGTACTCAATAAATTTATCAACTGAACTGCTTTCGGGCGAAATCGAGTTAGGTAAGGATTAAGTATGTCTGGTTCTGTCGAGAAGAAATATTATCTTAACCTGCCTATGTGGCCAGAGTTTGATATTTTTGATAAAACGGTTGACGGTCTTATACCTTCTGCCCGAATTGAGTTGTGGGAAGACTATGATCGTGTTGTCCGTTTTTATTGCGATAACGACCATGAAGGTAATTATGTATTCCGCGGGCAGAAGCACTACAAGTGGCAACTAGAGCCTACATTAGATCGACTAGTGCAAGGAGCAGTAACAGAAGATATTGCCACAAAGCAACTGAGAAATTTTAAGCTTTCGACACGTGGTCGACTACAAGATAAAAGTGTTTTAAACAGCGACTCGGAGCTTTGGGCACTCGGGCAGCACCATGGATTGGCAACTCCGCTTTTAGACTGGAGTTTGTCCCCGTATGTTGCATTGTTTTTTGCTTTTGAAGGCGCAGATGATCCTACATGGCTCGATGGTGACACTGGGGAACTTAACAATTATAGCCGAACCGTATTCATTTTAAACAAGTCATTCATTCAAGATCTGATAGATGGCGAAGACGTTACCCAAGCTGGCGAGCAATTGCAAATTGTCGAACCTTCCATTGATGACCATGGGCGCTTAGTTAACCAAGCTGGCTTATTTAGTTTTGCGCCTTATGGTGAGATTTTGGAGTCATCGCTTGAGAAGCATTTAGCTGACTCTGGTGTGGATATCGATGATGTTACGGAAGTAGCAAAATATATTTGCAGAATACACATTCCAAATAAGCCAGACACTAGACAGGCTTGTTTGAAAAAACTTCGAAAAATGAATATTCATCATGCCAGTTTATTTCCTGACCTAATTGGCGCATCAGGCTATTGTAATGACTTAATTCGAGACGCCATATTGGGAGCCTCGAAGCATTTATTGTACTCAGAACCTGCAAATTCGCTTATATCTACTGAATCTGAAGAACAATCATCTGAAAAATCAGAAAGTAATAAAAAACATCGCTTGGATAAGGCAAATGTAAAAGGTGCTTTGCTGGATGCACTAATTATTCATGATTCTATTTATAAAAGTGTTATTCCAAAGGATTTAATGTATGTCGTTGATGAATTACTCTCCTTTATAAATGAAAAGGCGGGTGTTGATTGGTATAAAAAAGAATCAATTTTAGCTCGACTCAGAAATGTTGTACGTAGGGCTTTGAGAAAACATAAATTCCCAGATGACTATTTAAATGATGCGGCAGAGAACTTGATCAAAATGGCTGCTGATAAAAGTGAAGAAGTTGATAGGGAAGCCTGTAAGAGCGATGAGGGCGGAGAATGATTACAGAAGACCAACTAGAACAACAATGCCTTGATTGGTTTACTAGCCAAGGTTACCTTTATAAAAACGGTTACGACATCGCTCCCGATGGCGAGGCTCCTGAGCGTGATGATTACCATCAGGTGGTGTTGAAACAGCGTTTACTTGAACGCATAGAAGTATTGAATCCAGAGCTACCTCAAGAAAGCTTGGCAGTGGTAGTGAATACGGTAAGTACACCAGATACTCCGGTTCTGATTAAGAGCAATCGAGCTTTCCACAAATACTTGATTGAGGGCGTTCCTGTTGAGTACAGCGTGTATGAAGATGGGGAAACTAAAACTAAGCACACTCATGCGCGTTTGATGGATTTTAGCCATCCAGATAATAATGAGTTTCTTGTTGTTAATCAGTTCACCATTACAGGCAAAAAGGGAAACCGTCGCCCCGATGTGGTGGTGTTTATTAATGGTTTGCCCGTTTCAGTTATCGAATTAAAAAATCCGGCCGATGATCATGCAGATATCTGGAATGCGTACAATCAATTGCAAACCTATAAAGATGAAATCTCTGATCTATTTGTTTTTAATGAAGCATTGATTGTAAGTGATGGTTGGACTGCCCGTGTTGGCTCATTGACGGCGAATAAAGAGCGTTTCCTTCCATGGAAAACAGTAACCGGCGAAGACGATAAACCCTTGCTGGAGTTTCAACTAGAAACTATGGTGCGTGGTTTCTTCAAACCAGATTTGCTACTTGATTATATTCGTTACTTTATTCTTTTTGAGATTGATAACGACAACATCATTAAGAAGATAGCTGGCTATCACCAGTTTCATGCTGTACGTGCTGCGGTAGAAGCGACCGTTAAAGCTAAGCAAGCAGATAGCGATTTACCTATGGTTGCTGAGAGTATAGGCAAATATCAGGTTCAAGCGACGAAAGGCTTAGATAAGATTAAAGCGGGTAGCGGTAAGGCTGGAGTGGTTTGGCATACTCAGGGCAGTGGTAAGAGTATCTCGATGGTGTGCTACGCCAGTAAGCTGCTGCAACAGCCTGCAATGAATAACCCAACTATTGTGGTGGTGACAGACCGTAATGATCTTGACGGTCAGCTTTATAATACATTCGGTATGGCTCAGGAGACATTAAAGCAGATCCCACAACAGGCAGATGGTCGAGACTTGTTGCGTCAATTACTGTTAAATCGTCAATCGGGTGGGATCATTTTTACCACCATTCAAAAGTTTGCATTATTAGATGATGAAATTGAGCATCCTATCTTGTCAACGCGTGCCAACATTGTAGTTGTGTCTGACGAAGCGCACCGGAGCCAATATGGTAATAAGTCGAAGTTAGTCGAAGTCAAAGATGCTAATGGTAATGTGACCGGCTCTAAGTATGTATTTGGCTACTCGAAATACATGCGCGATGCTTTACCTAATGCTTCATTCATTGGCTTCACTGGCACTCCGATTGCCATGGATGATAAAGATACACGTGGTGTGTTTGGCGAATATGTCTCAGTTTATGATATTCAAGATGCGGTTGATGATGGTGCCACAGTACCAATCTACTATGAATCTCGTTTAGCTAAGCTTGATATCAATCAAGCAGAGATTGAAGAACTTAACGACCAAGTTGAAGATGAAATTGGTGAGGAAGAAGAGACCGCGAGCCGCGAGAAAATCAAATCACAATGGGCAACACTAGAAAAGCTCGTTGGTGCTGAGCCTCGTATTCAGCAAGTCGCTTTCGATTTGGTAAACCATTTTAGCACTCGCAGCGAGACGTTTCCCGGCAAAGCCATGATTGTAGCGATGAGCCGTGAGATCTGTGTCGATCTTTACAATGCTATTGTCGCAATAAAGCCTGAATGGCATCACCCCGATCCCGATAAAGGCGCAATCAAAATCGTGATGACGGGCAGCGCCTCTGACAAAGAGAAGATGCAGCCTCATATTCATGATAAGAAGACCAAAAAGCTGTTTGAAAAACGCTATAAAGATACCCATGACGAACTTCAATTGGTGATTGTGCGTGATATGTGGCTAACAGGCTTTGATGCGCCATGTTGTCATACCATGTATATCGATAAGCCGATGAAGGGGCACAATTTGATGCAGGCTATTGCACGCGTAAACCGTGTGTTTAGAGATAAGCCGGGCGGTTTAGTGGTTGATTATATCGGTATTGCCAATGAGCTAAAAAATGCCCTTAAAACCTATACCAATAGCCAAGGTAAAGGGCAACCAACAGTTGATACAGCGGAAGCGTTCTCAGTATTAATGGAAAAAATTGATATTGTGAGAGGTATGTTTGCCACGCCAGTTGATGGTGCAGTATTTAACTACCGACCAGAGTTTGAAACGAATGCACTGCGTCTGTTGCCTGGGGCAGTAAACCATTTATCAGGTTTATCTCATCGCAATAGTAAAGGTGAAGAAGTACGTGATGGTAAACGGCGCTTCTTGGATGTAATGGCGGCAATGACTAAAGCGTTTTCTCTATGCAATACCATGGATGAAACCCAAGGTTATAAAAACGAAATAGCCTTCTACTCTGCGATTAAAACCGCTTATATTAAACACTCAACAGTTGATAAAAAACGCAGTGATGAAGAACGTAACACAGCATTAAAGCAGATATTAGATAACGCGATTATTGCTGATGGTGTTGATGACATCTTTAATATGGTGGGGTTAGATAAACCTAATATTGGTTTGCTCTCTGAAGAGTTCTTGGAAGATGTGAAGAACATGAAAGAGAAGAACCTTGCCGTTGAGTTACTAGAGAAGTTGCTGCGTGATGAAGTTAAAACGCGGATGAAGAATGATGTGGTACAAGAGAAGAAGTATTCTGATCGCATCATGACAACACTGCAAAAATATCATAATCGCAGTATTGAAACAGCTCAGGTTATTGAAGAGCTAATCAAATGGGCGAAAGAGATGGCTGATGATGCAGAGATGGCAGAAGGTCTAAATCTATCTCCTGATGAAATTGCTTTTTATCGAGCACTGGTCATGAACGAAGCTTCAGTGCGAGAACTGGGTGATGATAGTTTGCGTGGTTTAGCTATCGAGTTAACTCAGCAGCTGCGTAAGTCGGCTACGGTAGACTGGCAAAAGCGTGATAGCGTTCGAGCACGCATGCGTAATTTAGTTCGTCGTCTGCTGCGTCGCTGGAAGTATCCACCTGACGCCGCAGAAGCTGCGATTAAGCTTGTTTTAGAGCAAGCTGAAGTACTCGCTGATGACTGGTATAGGTAACGATAAAGGCAAGGCGTCTCAACCTTGCCTTTTGTATATTTATGCATAATTTCTTTAATGAGAAACCAAATAGTTACTACTTAGGGTTAAAGAAAGTAATCAAAATGGAACAAGTTAGAGTTTTATATCTAAGCAATAATTGTCCCAAAATGGGTTAGGGGACTTAACTGACTAATGTCAAAGCGTACTAGTGTCTATTCTTTGCGACAGTACTATAACTTCGTATAGATACCAACCTGAACCCATTGGACCTAAAAGTTGCGGCCAACTTTACTGTTCTAGAGGCTTTCCATACCTTTCATTCTGGAATAATCACATATTTATAGGTAATCAGACCGCTGATATAGAAAACCAGAGCAGAAAAGTACATGCCCGCTGCATTTTTATCACTATCAACAATTCTATCCAAATTGAATTTGACGCATTTGCCAAAGAGGCTGTCATAACGCTGCGCACATTCTACTGGGCAATCGTATGGTATCAATGATTTCATGCACGTAGCGACGCCTAATCTTTAATCAATTCAATTGCCTTTCATCATTTAAACAATCTGGACTAAGGCAGAGAGGCTATTGACTGTCACAGCTTGAATTGCTTCTTGATTCAGATTCTGAAATTAAGTGAAACTTTACAAATCTAGCAGAATCAATATCTTACATAAACACTATTTAACATAATATACATTGTGCGCACTTATGCGTATGAGGATAAAGAGGTGCCGATACAATGACAATATGGAATCTCGACAATGCCATCATTATGGTATGGCTGCTAATTCCAACGTCATCGTCCGCGTTGCAACTAACATTTTGTATAACACTGCTTTCAGCCGCTTTAGCAATTGCTTCTATCAAGATGCATTACATACCATCTGTCGCACCGAAAGCCCTTTTGTGATCCATTGGCATTGACCTGTAATGATCAACTGACTCTACCTTTTATAGCAACTCATCCAATAACACTAAGTATCCATCTGGTAATAGACTGAATGACGGCAAACTCTATATTTACAAACTCTAGATAACATTGTCTATTTACGCTCTCGAAATATGCTGATGCAAAACGCGATTTCTATCATTGTGGGCGCTTTATGCGCGTCGCTACGCGAAATCTGACAACTAACTACCCGACAACTTAAATTTCGTGAGCGTAGCGACGCCTAATATCTGTTACTTTTCATACTTCACTTAGTATCTTAGACAAATTATTATCCATAGTTATCCAGCTTAGGATGCTTCAGCGTCTTTGGCTTTTTAACATGGTGGTTAGGTAAACATGTTAGCTACCTAGTTGAGGACTTAATTGAGGAGTTTAATTACTCCTTTCTGTACAGAGTTAACGGACGACCCCTAAATAATGTAACGCGTCTTAAGGTCAAAGCATTCGTCCTGATAGCTAGAAATCTACGTCAAAGTTGGCTTGCATTTATCTAATCGGGCGATGGTAATAGTCACTATGTAACAGTGCAAATGGCATTACAGTACTAAAACGATAACTTGTATGGTGTTATTGTGTCATCTAGATATATGCAAGAGCATTGCACTAATAGATGCTCATTACTTTGTGTTCAAATGCCGATAATGATACTTATCGGCATTTACTCATCATAGAATAAAAAATAGTCGCCCGGTCATCATAACCCGATAAAAGCTAGGTACGTGTAAGGGTTATTGTTAATAATATAGATCTTCAAACATTATGATCCCCTCACTGACTTCATTCGATTCCCGCTAGGTTATCTAATGGTTTGTTGACTTTACTTTGATGGCGCTCGGCTTGCGTCGTGTGTAGGTATTGAGACGTTGTATCAATACTTTCATGCCCGGCATCGGCTTGAACATGTGATAATGGCCTCCCATGAAGATTGATATCATGGGTAATACCTGTGTGCCTAATACTGTGCGCGCTTAACTGCCTCATTGATATAGCATCTTGAATCATGCCATCTTGTTCAGCACTGTTTGCCGCAAGATCAATGATCTTTTGTACATCATCGCGTACTTGCCTAATGCCAAGGTTTGCATTGACAAGACCAACTTCCCTTCCGCGACCAGCCGCTCTATGCCTTACAAATAGGGGTGTTTGCTCTTTATATGAAGGTAATTCACTCAAGTTAAGAAAACGTCGGTAATGTTTCAATGCATCAAGTATCGCATTAGATATAGGTATCACCCGACGCTTACCGCCTTTGCTTTTGGGAATATGGAAACTCCAAATTCCCGTTTGGACATTTTGAATAAACTGCCCCATTATTGGCGTGTACCCTGCTCTAGCGCTAACGTCAGAGATCCGCAAATAGCAGCCATACATAAGCTTAATTAAAAAAACACTGCGTTGAAATGATGCAGGTTCTTGCTTTGCTAACTTTTCAACCGTTTCCAAAACATAGGACCATTGCAATTCGGAAAATGCCTGGCTGGCGCTATCGTCTTCAGATACCTGGTACTTATGTTTATGCGCAAAGCGTGAATGATTCAGCCACGCTTGTGAAGGGTTTCGTTCGCAATAGTCCTCCGCCATCAAAAAACCATAAAAAGATGACAAGATAGCCATCTTTGTTTTCAAAGCATTATCACTTAACTGATAAGGCACCCTATCACCAAATTGTTTTTTGCCGACGAACGGTAGCCACTTTGGATTAGGAACTCGTTCGCCAAGCAACTTATCTAACTTAAATTGGGCAACATTATGATCACCGATAAGATTGGCTGGTGGAGATTGGCAATATGCGACAAATTTGTCGATATCTCGTCGAGACACGACTGATGGAGATAATTTTGCTACATCAAAACACCAATGCAAGAAGCAGGTTAACTCGCTTCGATAGCTTTTATAGCTGTTTTCATTATCACGCTGGGAAAATAGCAGATCGTTGGCTAATTCGTAGACTAACCCTGCATCTGTAACACGACTTATACTTATCTGAGTAATGTACTGGTTAACAATAGCATTGCCCTGCTCTACATATTCTCGAGCTTCAAATAACGGCATAACCGCTGGTAAGTTTAACTGAACAGATTGAGCACTATTCTTCATCGGAGGCCTTATGTTTCTAACGGCTTTGTTCTGCGGAGGATACGCGTACGGGTCAAATCGGCTCTAGGCTTGGGTCACCGCTTATAAAGTCCAAAAGGAAACCATTAATCAGTGTCACCGCACTGCGCGTCACTTTGTTTAGCGATAAATGTCACCATTAATTTAATTGAAATCATTAGCCAATAGTTGCGGCAACTAAATGATTATACCTATAAATGTTGTCATTACGTAATAGTGTTAATCGATGAAATAGACACCAACTAGTCTGTCCAAGTCCTTTTTAAGCCCTCCATAACAACAGCCAAATATCCCATCCAGTGATCGATAATGGCAGCAATAGTTCAATGTGTACAAACCAGTTTATAACCCTTACATAAATATGGTCTTTAGGAAAAAGAATTAGATAAATCTGATGAATTTAGCGTTTGGCCAACAAAAATCAGATATTTCATCGACAAACGCCTGTTAAAATTTTTTGGTGTTCTACAATAATTGATAGGGATTTTATTTATTAAACCTGCTTGAGGAAGTCGAATGCTGATAGATATGGCAAAAAAGAGCCCACTTTTCGCTGGCCGTAAAAAAGAGCCAGAAAAAGACTCAGGTCCAGCTTGGCGCATACTGATAGTAGATGATGAACCCGATGTTCATACTGTGACTAAACTAGCGCTATCTCGTTTTCGATTAGACAACCGACCTATAGAATTTATAAACGCCTACAGCGGTGAGGAAGCTAAAACAATATTATCAAAAGAAAATAACGTAGCCATGGCCTTCGTTGATGTAGTAATGGAAAGCGATCATGCCGGCCTAGAGTTAGTGCGTTGGATAAGAGAGGAGAATAAAAACAAATCAATTCGATTGATTCTGCGTACTGGCCAACCAGGCCAAGCTCCAGAGGAAGATGTCATTGTTAATTACGATATCAATGATTACAAAGCAAAAGCCGAACTTGATTCGAGAAAGCTCATCACCAGCGTTTACTCAGCGCTGCGCTCATACCGAGATATTATGGAAATTGAGCAAGCGAAGGTTGCACAAATCAAATATCGCGAAGGACTAGAGCGAGTCGTCAAAGCCACCTCTGGCCTGTTTGAACTCAGAACCCTACATAATTTTGCAGACGGGCTGCTCACCCAGGTCGCAAACCTGCTAAACCTTGACAATGAAACACTCATTTTAAGCTGCAATGCGATAGATGCAATGAGTGAGGTGGTTAATACTGATCGGCTACATATTTTAGCTGGTACCGGTCAGTTCGCAGGCCATCAAGATAAACCAATACCCAATGCGATAGAGAGATTGTTAAAACAGGCGTTAAACGAAAAACGTTGCCTCTATGAAGAGGATATTTTCGTGGGTTACTTTCCTGCCAAAAGTGGTTGGATAAACCTCCTCTATATGGATAACATCCACACCATTAGCGACCTTGATAAGAAACTTATCGACATATTTGCGGTGAATGTTGGCGTCGCTTTTGAGAACTTGCTGCTTAATAAGGAGTTAGAAGACACGCAATCAGAGCTGATTTTTCGTTTAGGTGATGTGGTAGAAAGCCGTTCAAAGGAAGCTGCTAACCATGTTAAACGGATGGCAGAATACAGCTACCAACTGGCGCTGCTTGCTGGTCTGGGCGAGCAACAGGCCGATTTAATCAAACACGCCTCTCCAATGCACGACATTGGTAAAATCGCTACACCTGATGCTGTGTTGCTTAAGCCTGGTAAGCTTAACGATGAAGAGTGGGCAATCATGCGTCAGCATCCTGCAATAGGTCATCAAATACTGGGCAATTCTGAACGACCCATTTTAAATGCCGCGGCGACGATATCACTGCAACACCATGAGAAGTTTGACGGTTCAGGTTACCCATCTGGCTTACGTGGTGAGCAGATCCATATCTTTGCTCGGATTGTTGCGATAGCAGATGTATTTGACGCACTTTCTCACGCTCGATGTTACAAACCAGCTTGGCCAATAGAAGATGTTGTTGAGGAGATCCGTCAAAGTTCGGGTAGCCATTTTGACCCAGCATTGGCTCAGCTATTTATCGACAATATCGATATATTCAATAAGGTGCGCGTTGAACTGTCAGACGATAGTTGAGTCGATAATGAGTCATTAACGATAACGCTAATGACTCAAATATTCTGACTAAATGTCATTATCGGCAAGAAAATCAAACATTGCAGTCTGTTCTACCCCCTTGTTTCTATAGGTAACGAACATCCGCCATACCATGTAATTGCTGCTACAAGAACCGTAAATCAGAGTTGCTTTATATTCGGTTTTGGCTGTTTGAGAAAGATTTAGTGGGATAATACCCATAAACATATCTCTCCCCTCTACTCTAGCGCTTATTAATACGGCGGACTCAGGTAAGTTTACACTGACAGATAGCGGCTTTTCGCTTGGCGTATTAGCGGGGGTAATATTGAGAGTCAACGCATCTTCGCCGACGTTAACTATACAAATTCCTTCATAAAAATCACACAGGCTAACATCCTTAACAAATATTGGTTTAGCCTGTTGATCACCGTCATCGACGGGCGGTTTACAGCCATTCACGCCAATAATGACAGCAATACCGATAATAGCCTTGAATATACTTGATATTTTTTTTACTAGCACAAATTTTAACCTTCTGAATCAATCTGTTTACATTCTATATATCAACTTTGATCTGGATCAATATTACAGGCCGCATAATTCCTATCTTTTTTGATATTGCTCAAGTATCATTGCGTTGCTCAACATTAATTTGCGTTAACGTTGTGTAACACATTGACACGATCAACTTTGTTTCGTAGGGAAACAAGCCTTTGACGTCATTTTACCGGGTAAAGTGTTACTTTGCTCAAACAATAAGTATAAGTAATAAGCAGTGGAAGCAATATGATGAACCATTCCCAGCCTCAAGGCGCTGATTACAATTACACTGTTGTCCGCCAATTTGCATTAACCACAGTTTTGTGGGGAATCATTGGTATGACAGTTGGTGTATTGATCGCGGCCCAGTTAATCTGGCCACAACTAAACTTCGATACTCCATGGTTAACGTACAGTCGTCTTAGACCTCTGCACACTAATGCCGTGATTTTCGCGTTTGGTACTTCAGCACTTTTCGCAACATCCTACTATATCGTCCAGCGTACCTGTCAAACCCGTCTATTTGCACCTAGAATAGCTGCATTTACCTTCTGGGGTTGGCAAGCCATCATTCTTTCAGCAGTATTAACACTTCCACTAGGTATTACCAGTGGTAAAGAGTACGCTGAACTAGAATGGCCAATCGATATCGCCATTACTATCGTTTGGGTAGCCTATGCCGTGGTGTTTTTTGGCACCATAATTAAAAGAACAACGTCACATATCTATGTAGCGAACTGGTTCTTCGGCGCCTTTATTATTACGGTAGCAGTATTACACATCGTTAACTCTATGGCAGTTCCTGTCAGCTTATGGAAGTCTTACTCTCTATATGCTGGTGCAGTCGATGCCATGGTTCAATGGTGGTATGGCCATAATGCAGTAGGTTTCCTACTGACAGCAGGCTTCCTTGGTATGATGTACTACTTTGTACCTAAGCAAGCTGGTCGCCCTGTTTATTCTTACCGTTTGTCAATTGTCCACTTTTGGGCATTGATTGCGCTATACATCTGGGCTGGTCCTCACCATTTGCACTACACTGCACTACCTGATTGGACTCAATCTCTTGGTATGGTGATGTCGCTAATCCTATTCGCTCCTTCATGGGGTGGAATGATCAACGGTATTATGACCTTGTCTGGTGCTTGGCATAAGCTAAGAACCGACCCAGTACTTCGTTTCCTTGTTGTTTCATTGTCTTTCTACGGTATGTCTACCTTCGAAGGCCCAATGATGGCCATCAAAACTGTAAACGCCCTATCTCACTACACTGACTGGACAGTTGGTCACGTTCACTCTGGTGCACTAGGGTGGGTTGCTATGGTCTCTATCGGTTCGCTTTACCACTTGATCCCTGTTCTATACGGACATGGACGTATGTACAGCACTAACCTAGTTAACGTCCATTTCTGGTTGGCGACTATTGGTACAGTTTTGTATATCGTCTCTATGTGGATTTCTGGTGTTATGCAGGGCCTAATGTGGCGTGCAGTTAACTCTGACGGTACTTTGACCTACAGCTTTGTAGAAAGTATTGAAGCCTCATACCCATTCTACTTCGTCCGATTCCTTGGTGGCTGTTTCTTCGTAACTGGTATGCTGATCATGGCATTCAACGTTATCAAGACAGTTAAAGCACCAAAAGAGTCTTTGCCAGCACTTGCTGAAGCATAAGGGGTAGATTAGATGAAATTTAATCATGAGATAGTCGAGAAAAACATCGGTCTTCTAGGGATTTTTACCGTTATTGCCATCAGTTTTGGCGGTTTGGTACAGATCACACCTTTGCTTTTCCAAAAAGACACAACTGAACCAGTTGATGGCTTACGTCCGTATACAGCATTAGAGCTTGAAGGCCGTGACATCTATATCCGCGAAGGCTGCTACAACTGCCACAGCCAGATGATTCGTCCATTACGTGCTGAAACAGAACGTTATGGTCACTACTCTGTTGCTGGCGAGTCGGTTTGGGACCACCCTTTCCAGTGGGGTTCTAAGCGTACCGGCCCAGACCTTGCCCGTGTAGGTGGTCGCTATAGTGATAAGTGGCACGAAGTTCACCTTATTGACCCTCGTGCAGTGGTACCTCAGTCAAACATGCCAGGTTTCCCTTGGTTAGCTGAAAACGTACTTGACGGTAAGTTGACAGCGCAAAAGATTGAAGTATTCCGCGGTTTCGGTGTTCCTTACACTCAAGAAGATGTCGACAACGCTCAAAAAGCCGTTGAAGGCAAAACTGAGATGCAAGCACTGATCGCATACTTGCAGTCACTTGGTCACGCACTTAAGTAAATTGGAGGCATGAATATGGATTACGGCACAATACAAGGGATTATCACCATTGTTGTTATGTTGACGTTTGTCGGTATTTTTGCATGGGCTTATAGTGCTCGTCGTAAAAATCAATTCGACGAAGCAGCTAACCTTGTTTTCTCTGATGAAGAGTTAAGCAAGGACTCAGGAGAGCATAAGTGATGAGTAGCTTCTGGAGTATATGGATTACCGTACTCACTATAGTGGTAATCGCAGGATGTTTCATCCTACTGAAAATCGTCTCTAAAAACACGACAGGTGTTGAAGAAGGCGAATCAATGGGTCACAGCTTCGATGGTATTGAAGAACTCAATAACCCACTGCCTAAGTGGTGGAGTTACATGTTTTATCTCACTATCGTATTTGGTGTGATTTACCTGGCACTATATCCAGGCCTTGGTAACTTTAAAGGTTTCTTAGGTTGGTCTAGTGCAAACCAAAGCATTGGTACGGAAAACGGTATTAAAGCTGACTCTGAAGCTGCAGTAAAACTTGCAGAAAAAGAGGGCCGCTGGGTTCAGTATGACCAAGAAGTTAAGAAAGCCGATGAGAGATTTGGTCCTATCTTTGCTGCATACCTAGCGACTCCGCTAGAAGAGTTGGTTAAAGACCCTGAAGCGCTAAAAGTCGGCGGTCGTTTATTCCTACAAAACTGCGCTCAATGTCATGGTAGTGATGCGCGTGGCTCTAAAGGCTTCCCTAACCTAGCCGATGGTGCTTGGTTATACGGTGGCGATTTGGCTACGATCAAAACCACTATCATGGACGGTCGTCACGGTATGATGCCGCCTAAAGGTGGTTTACCTATCGAAGATAGCGAGTTGAAAGGGCTGACTGAATATGTGGTTAAGCTATCAGGCCGAGACCATGACGAAGCGTTAGCTGCTCAAGGTCAAGGTTCGTTCATGAAAGGTTGTTTTGCTTGTCACGGTATGGACGGCACAGGCAACAAGTTTATGGGTGCACCTAACCTTACTGACAATGCGTGGTTATACGGCGGTAGCCGTGGCGTGATCGAACAAAGTATCAAGAACGGCCGTTCTGGTGTAATGCCAGCATGGAAAGACGTACTTGGTGAAGAAAAGGTTCACGTCATCTCTGCTTACGTTTATAGCTTGTCAAACAAGTAGTTACAAACAAGTAACATAAAGGCCTCGATATAATCGAGGCCTTTTTTTTAAGTGCTAAATTGCGCCAATAACGGTAAAATACGCCCAACAAAAATAGCAGGTAGTACCCATGAATACACCACAAGCTTGGTATAAACAGTTTTGGCCTTGGTTTCTGATCATTTTGCCTTTATGCGCAGTCGTTGCCAGCATCAATCTTCTTTTTCTAGCCATTGATAATAAAGACTCTTTAGTATCAGAAGATTATTACAAAGATGGTAAAGCCATTAATATGGATTTACGCAAAATTAAACAAGCCAAACAGCTCGGTCTACAGTTTGAGCTTACCGTCGATGATAACGAAGTTACCCTCACCCAGCACGGCGGCGAACCATATCTTGCAGCGTTGAGTGTTGAGTTTTTCCATCCCACTATTGAAAAGCGTGATTTTGGCAAAGTGGCCACCGCTGATGGTAATAATGTCTACCGCATCAAGTTAGATCAACCTATTACTGGCGCTTGGGAAGTCAGGTTAGAAGGGTTTGACCGTACATGGCGTATCCAGCAACGTCTTGAATTAAAAGATGATGCACAGTACTGGTTGAACTAATTTACTAATGGCAAAACTAGACTGTTTTCATTGTGGCGAGCCAGTACTTACTGGTTCGCAGTTCACCACAATCATCAATAACAAAACACAACTTATGTGTTGTCCTGGTTGCCAAGCCGTATCGCAGGCAATTATTGACGCAGGTCTCACTAACTATTACAAGTATAGAACCGAGCCGGGCAGCAAACAAACCGCATTAGTTCCCGAAGAACTCGGTCACTTTTCTGCTTTCGATCTCAAAGAAGTGCAACAAGACTTTGTTCATAACGATGGGGCTTTCAATAGTATATCCTTAACCATCGATGGTATAACCTGTGCTGCTTGTGCATGGCTAATTGAACACAAATTAAAACATATTGAGGGCATTGAGCGGGTTGCCGTCAATACCACTACCGAACGCGCGTTGATCGTTTGGAATGATTCGCTCATTCAGCTCAGTGAGATCTTAACCCATATTAGCCGCATCGGTTATCAAGCAGCCCCTTATCAGGTTGATGATGTAGAGATACAAAGTAAAAAGAATAGTCGTAAATTCCTTCTTCGATTGGGTCTTGCTGGTTTTGCGACCATGCAGGTGATGATGTTTGCCCTCGCCCTTTATTCAGATTACTTTACCGATTTAGACGTAGAATTTCGTGACTACTTCCGTTGGGTCAGCATGATATTTGCGGCACCAGTGGTGTTCTACTCTGCTCAACCTTTCTATTTTAGTGCATTACGGTCCATGGTTTCTGGCCGTTTGAACATGGATGTGTCCGTTTCTATTGCTATTTGCGGTGCCTATATCGCAAGCTGTATTGCGACCATTAACGGCACTGGCGAGGTCTATTTTGAATCTGTCAGTATGTTTACCTTTTTCTTGTTACTTGGCAGATATTTCGAACAAAACGCGCGCCAAAAAGCATCCGTTAGCTCTAATAACTTGCATAAACTGATCCCCTTAACCGCCACTATCATTGAGGCCGATGGCCAACACAGTGAGATCTCAGCCAAACGCTTAACCCTAGGTGACATTATTTTAGTGAAACCTGGCGAAGTGATAGCGGCAGACGGACAGCTAAAGTCGGGGACGACTTCAATCAATGAAGCCATGCTAACGGGTGAACAGATGCCGGTAGCAAAAGTTATTGAGAGCCAAGTCTTTGCTGGCACGATTAACATAGATCACCCTATTGAAGTGACGGTTACCGCAGTAGGCCAAGATCAATTAGTCGCAGAGATAATCCGCCTGCAAGAAAGTGCTGCCAATAACAAGCCTAAAGTAGCGCTATATGTTGACTCGATTTCCAATTATTTTACTTGGACTATTTTAGTCATCGCCGCCCTTACTTACGTCATATGGAAAACCTATTGGCCGGAAGATGCCTTTTGGGTCACCTTATCCGTTTTGGTAGCGACTTGTCCGTGTGCACTAGCACTTGCTACCCCCACTGCCGTCACTTGCGCCACAGGTCTGTTTACCCGTATGGGTGTTGTGGCCTGTAAACCCGGTGTTTTTGAGAAACTGCCCCTCATTGATCATGTGGTGTTTGATAAAACAGGTACCCTCACCTGTGGCAGTTTAACGATAAGCCAAGTCACACTCGAATCAGATGTGAGCCAAGAACAGGTATTGGCGATAGGCGCTGCACTTGAGGCTCATTCATTACACCCCATTGCGAAGGCATTTGAAGGTTACCGGCTAGCACATCTGCAGGCACGGGAGTGCATGAACATCTCAGGTGCTGGCATAACCGGATTAGTCGGGGGCCAAGGCTACTATCTCGGCAGCGCTAAATACATCAAAGACACCTTAAATATTACTGTTAATACCTCTTCAGCCCAGCAGATCTATTTAGCCAATGATACAGCGCTCCTTGCTAGCTTTACCTTGGTGGATGAAATTCGTAGCGATGCAAACAAAACCGCTAAGGCGTTAACTCAGCTTGGTTGTACATTAAGTATTGCCAGTGGTGATAACTCCCCTCACGTTGATGAAGTCGCCCGAAACGTTGGCATTAGCGATGTCCATAAAGGGTTATCGCCCAGTGACAAATTAACGTTAATTCAGCAGTTACAGCAGCATAAACAGGTGGCAATGTTTGGCGATGGCATTAACGATGCACCAGTACTCGCTGGTGCCAATCTTTCCGTTGCTATGGGCAGTGGGGCAGCGATTACCAAAAACAGCGCAGATCTCATCTTACTTGGAGATCAACTATCTAGGATCACCGATGCGATTAACGTTGCTAAGTTGACAGGTACTATTATTCGACAGAATTTATGCTGGGCGCTGGGTTACAACCTGTTTATAATCCCTCTAGCGGTTACTGGACATGTTCTGCCATATATCGCCGCCATTGGAATGTCAGCCAGTTCCCTCATTGTTGTCGCCAACAGTTTACGCTTACTTAAGGTTCGAATATGAGTATTATTTACGTACTAATTCCCATTGCCATGCTATTTGTTCTCATTGCAGTCGGTATCTTTTTTTGGGCGGTTAAATCGGAACAGTTTGACGATCTGGATAGACAAAGCGTGTCCATTTTGTTTGATGATGACGTTAAACCCAATGCAGATGATAGCCAAACAGAGCGGAAACAAGATTGATAACCTTTTCTGTTAGCGGCGCTTTTTTAGTCGGCTTAATGGGCGCAGGTCATTGTATTGGCATGTGTGGCGGACTTGTGGGTGCCTTCTCACAACAGTTGCCGCAAACACGACAGCAAAACATTTTGCTCTCACAACTGCAATTCATTCTTAGTTACAACCTCGGACGCATATTGAGCTATACGCTTGCTGGGGCGTTAGTCGGTGGTTCAGCATCCCTGTTAGGTACGCTATTTAGTATCGATATTTACCTTATCAGTTTGCGTATTATTGCGGGCGCAATGATGATAGCGACCGGGCTTTACATTGCACAAATATGGTCCGGTGTGGTCCAGATAGAGCGTTTAGGTAAATTATTGTGGCGCATGCTCTCCCCGCTCGCCAAACGTTTATTACCCATAAAAAACCTAAGACAGGCTTTTATCGCTGGCACCCTTTGGGGCTGGTTACCCTGTGGACTGGTGTATAGCACGCTTACGTGGGCTGTCGCCGCCAACTCAGCCCAGCAAGGCGCTATGATTATGGCTGCATTTGGGCTCGGAACCCTGCCAGCATTAGTTAGTGTTGGTGTTGCCGCTGAGCTTTTTGCTCGCTTTGTCCAACAAAGAGCGGTGCGTTTAATCAGTGGATTGATACTCGTCAGCTTCGGCATACAGACTTTGTATATAGCATTTTCACAGCTAAACTAGCCCAGTTTACTAAATTGGTTTACCATAAGACTAATTGTTAAATTAGAGAGAGATTATGACAGATAATATTAAAAGTCGTCGTTCGGCAGTACCCGGATGCGCCATTCATTGTCATGACTGCAGCATGGGCACACTTTGTATCCCTTTTACCTTAAATAACAATGAACTCGATCAACTTGATGAGATCATTGAGCGTAAAAAGCCGATACAAAAAGGCGAACAAATTTTTAAGTCTGGTGACACGCTTAAATCTCTCTATGCGATACGTTCTGGTACCATTAAAAGTTATACCATTACCGAACAAGGCGATGAACAAATCACTGGTTTTCATTTGGCTGGCGACGTTATCGGTTTCGATGGCATTCATTCGCAAACTCACCAAAGTTTTGCCCAAGCGCTTGAAACATCTATGGTATGTGAAATCCCCTACGATACTCTCGATGATCTATCTGGCACTATGCCCAAACTACGACAGCAGATCATGCGCCTAATGAGTAATGAGATCCAAAGCGATCAAGAGATGATTTTATTACTCAGTAAGAAAAACGCTGAAGAACGTCTGGCTGCATTTATTAGTAATTTGGCCAATCGTTTTGGTAATCGTGGGTTTTCACCTAAAGAGTTTCGCTTGACGATGACCCGCGGTGATATTGGTAATTACCTAGGGCTAACAGTAGAAACCATTAGTCGTTTACTCGGTCGCTTCCAAAAATCAGCGTTAATAGAAGTAAAAGGGAAATACATTACTATCATTGACTTTGAGTCACTAAACAAACTGGCTGGAAACAATAAGATAGGCCGCTAACTATCCGAAATCACGGGTAAAATTGATCTAAAACAAGGCAATTTACCCGTGATCGACCATTATTAAATTACCGCATCAGATAAAGGAATCATCTATGAAGGACTATAACAAAATCCTCGTTGTAGTGGATCCAACCAACGACAAACAATCTGCACTCGCTAGAGCAATTGAACTTGCTTCTAAAAACCAAGCCGCTGTTACCGTCTTTTTGTCGATTTTTGATTTTTCCTATGAGATGACCTCAATTCTATCTGGTCAAGAGCGTGAAGCAATGCGTCAAGGCGTTATCGCACAACGTAAAGCTTGGCTAGAAGACATTTTAATGCAGTATCAAGATAGTGGTGTCGACATTCAAAGCGAAGTCATTTGGCATAACCGTCCATTTGAAAGCATTATTTTACATGCAATGGAAGGTGAATTTGACCTTATTGTCAAAGGTACCCATCAACACGACAAGCTGAAATCGGTTATTTTCACCCCAACCGACTGGCACTTAATGCGTAAGGCTCCCGTCCCCGTATTATTGGTTAAAGAGCACGATTGGCCAGTTGCGGGTAAAATTCTTTGTGCAATTAACGTTGCTTCTGAAGATGATGACCATCAAACGCTTAATGGTAAAATTATCGAACATGCGCAAGATTTAGCGAAAAAGTTTGATGCTCAGGTGCATTTAGTTAATGGCTATCCAGGGACTCCCGTTAACTTGGCGATTGAGTTGCCTGATTTTGATGCCCATACCTATAGCGAAACCATCCGTATGCAGCATGAGCAACGTGTGAACTACTTAGCAAGTAACTACGGCATATCAACTGACTATTGTCATATTAAAGAGGGATTGCCAGAAGATGTCATCCCAGAGCTTGCAGAGCAGCTTGACGCCGAATTGGTTATTCTTGGCACTGTTGGCCGTACAGGCTTTTCTGCTGCGCTAATCGGTAACACTGCAGAGCATGTTATCGACAGTATTAACTGCGATCTTCTCGCTATTAAGCCAGACGGCTACAAGTCTCCATTAGAAGAGGATTAAGCGATAACAGATCGCTTCTTTCAATCTTTTATTTAAGCTATACTACGCGCCCAGAATTTTACGATACTAGGCGCGTTTTTTATTATGTCTGAAGAAAGCCTCTCTAAAAAACAGATCACTCGATTAAACAAACTTCAAAAGCGCTTACGGCGTGAAGTTGGCAGTGCGATCGCAGATTATAATATGATTGAAGAAGGTGACACCGTGATGTGTTGCCTATCTGGTGGTAAAGACAGCTATGCAATGCTTGATATTCTTATCAACCTGCAGCAGCGCGCGCCGATTAACTTTAACTTGGTTGCAGTAAATCTTGATCAGAAGCAACCTGGTTTTCCTGAAGATATTTTGCCCGCCTATTTAGATACACTAAATGTGCCGTACCATATCTTAGAAAAAGATACTTACTCTATTGTTAAAGACAAGATACCAGAAGGAAAAACCACTTGCTCCCTTTGCAGTCGCCTTCGTCGTGGTACCTTATATGGGTTTGCTCAACAAATTGGCGCGACTAAAATAGCATTGGGTCATCACCGCGATGATATTATCGAGACGCTATTTCTTAATATGTTTTTTGCCGGTAAGCAAAAAGCCATGCCACCAAAGTTATTGTCGGATGATGGTGCTAATGTAGTCATTCGTCCACTGGCTTATAGTCGCGAGAAAGACATTGCTGAATATGCTGAGTTAAAAGCGTTTCCAATCATACCTTGCAACTTGTGTGGTTCTCAGGAAAACCTTAAACGGGCAGCGGTAAAGGATATGCTAAAAAGCTGGGATAGAGATTTTCCTGGACGCATTGAGACAATTTTCACCGCAATGCAAAATACCAGCCCTTCTCAAGGGGTGGACAGAGAGCAGTTTGATTTTGTTTCGTTAACCCGTAACCCAAATGCGCCGATGAAAGGCGATGTCGCAGAGTCAAACTTACCCGCATTCGATTTTCTCGACTTAGCCAATAGTGGGCACATAGATCTTGATGAAGCGAAACGAAATACTGATGCGTTAAAAATTGAGGTCGTAAGCACTTATCAGCCCTAACGATAGTGATTCGTGATTAAAAAAGCCCTCAACTGAGGGCTTTTTTATGGGCGTAACCATTTAAATACTAGGGTTAATACTAATCACCATAAGCATTACTGACCGTTGGTCCAAGGACTAACAACATCAGGAGCACGACTAAAAGAGAGTTCAGTTATCTGTTCTAGCGCATGGCGAGACAATCTAAATACTCCCTCTACAGGTTGCGCATTACCATCGATAACAACGGATGCTGGGTGTTCAAACTCAAAGTTAACGCCAGTGATCTCATCGCTAAAGTACCGCATGGGAAAGCCCTGCATGGCGCTTAACAAAGCGTTCATTTGGTTTTGTATATCGACAATCTCTGCTTGCTGATATTGTTGCTTTGTTTGCTTAGCGCGGATCTGCATTGCAATCCCACATTGGCTAGCGTCACCCACCATGTCCAAATTAATCACCGCTCTATCAGACTTAAGACGGTCATCAAAGGGTAAGAATATACGTTGTTTATCGGTAATAGTGAGTGGAAATGATTCCTTTTCAGTAGTCAAACTACCCGATTTAACCACACAACCATTAGCTTTTGGAACGGAGAAAGCTACCTCAATCAAAGGGTAATGTCCTTTGTTGACCTGCTTTAATCTTTGATAAAACCCTTGATACTCCAGTGATATAGGAGCTGCTTGCACAACGGCTGAAGCAGTAATTAGGCAACTAAACAGCAGGCCTTTGTTCATTATTTTCCACCAAATATTGATTATTATGACGTAACATTTCAAGTAACTCATCGATGTAAGCTTCTTGTCGTTCAGAATAGTGCATTAAGCCGTAAACTAGATCTTCTGCTTTGACGGGTTTGCCTTGGGCACGCAGATCGGCACGTATGGAACGTAGCAAGCCATAGGCCGCATTAGAGTTGAGATTACGCATGTAAGCGCCAACTGAATCATCTACACTTTTAAATACGGCAACTTCATGGCTCAACCCCTTAGTGCGAGACTGTGGCACTAATCCACACCCTTTTTTAAAACACCATTGGCCGAAAAAATTCATTCCCTCTCTTGCAAAGCGGCTACTGCCCCACCCTGTTTCATTAGCGGCTTGAATGAGTACCATGTTCTCTGGAATCGTATCAACTCTCATTAATAACGTCTCCAGCGTGTCGTTGCTGACGCTTCGAAGCGAATATTGATACTTGCTGGCTATTTGCTGTACCCGAAATGACTCTGCCTCAGAAACCGATAACCCTTCATTAAGATGCGCTTGTGTTGCCAATAGAAATTTTCGCTCATCCTGAATTATCGCATTGTGATGTGTAATAGCAGGCCTTAGATAATCAAAAAACGCCTGTTTTTTTTCACCAACGTCAGGGATCGCTGCAAAGTCTGGTATAGCACTGTATTGCGCCTTATTCTTCTTTAACTTACCTAAACTGTGTGATTGCTCTTGTTGAGCATCGATAAGAAACAGTTTAACCATTAGTATTAATAGTACGACAATGCCCAAAGACAAAATGACAGTATTTATACGACCTGTTTTCAAATTAACGACTCTTATGACTAAAATTATTCCGATTATATGTCATTAATGAGCTAGAACAAAACCTCGCTAATATTCAATAATATCAGATATAATATCCACGAAGTTGATTTGGGATTCAGGAAGGAAAGCCCTAATGCAAGACTATGCGCTAAATCGTTTTAACAATGTCGTCGCCATTGGTGGAGGCCATGGACTTGGCCGAGTCCTGTCCGCACTCAGCTTTATGGGGCCGCGCCTTACAGGCATCGTCGCGACAACCGACAATGGTGGCTCGACAGGTCGTTTACGAAGAGAGCAAGATTGTATTGCATGGGGAGATTTACGTAATTGCCTATCTCAACTCGCCAGCCGTCCATCAGTCGGCTCTCTGCTGTTTGAATACCGATTTGCTGGCGATAGCGAGCTGACTAATCATAACTTGGGCAATCTCATTCTTTTAGCACTCGATGAGCTATGTGTTCGTCCGCTTGATGCCGTCAACCTCATTCGTAAACTGCTCAATATCGATACAAAAGTTATCCCGATGTCGGAACAGCCCACCCATCTGGTTGCTATTCAATCTTGTGGCAATAAAATTTTTGGTGAAGTAGAAGTAGACGGTATGCATGAGGATCCTATTGCACTGTCACTCGAGCCTATGGTTGAAGCCACAGATGAAGCGTGTGTAGCAATTGCCGCAGCAGACTTGATAATACTTGGACCAGGTAGTTTCCTCACCAGTATTATGCCGCCTTTGTTACTTCCGAAATTATCCGAGGCGATAGCCGACTCTAAAGCCAAGATTGTGCTGATCGAAAACCTAACGCAAGAGCCATCCAGTGCCCTAAACTTTTGTTTAGAAAAGCGATTACAGTGGTTAAGTCAAATCCTTGGCAATAAGCAAGTTGATCACGTGCTATGCCATGGCGAAGACTATCTCTGCGCCGATAATGTCACCTACTATCCGTTACGTAGTAAACATCATCAAGGAATGCATGATAGAGGAGCGATTGCCGAAGCATTATCGTTAATCGTGTCCAAAGATAAACTTAGCGAATCCGCTTAAACCAAAAGCCCCTTACATTAATGTAAAGGGCTTTTATGATAAACAATAACAACAGTTAGACGACTTTAGCGATCGCCTTACAGATAATTGGCATATTATCCTTTGTCATCCCAGCCACACTAATGCGTCCAGAGCCAACGATATAGATACCAAATTCATCACGAAGACGACCGACTTGCGCTTTATTCAGCCCCGAAAAACTAAACATGCCATTTTGGGTTGAGATAAAACTGAAATCTTGCTCTACTCCTTCAGCCTTAAGCATTTCAACAAACAATACGCGCATTTGAGCAATGCGTTCTCGCATTTGTTGTAATTCGCTTTCCCATAAGGTGCGAAGTGTCCCATCGGCTAATATGGTGGCGACAATAAGTGCGCCATGTGCCGGTGGATTAGAGTAATTGCCTCGAATCGTACTCTTTACTTGGCTAAAGGCTATTTCAGCCGTTTCGCGGCACTTAGCCACAACAGTTACTGCACCGATTCGCTCGTTGTACAAACCAAAGTTTTTAGAAAAAGAGTTAGCCACAATCAGCTCTGGGACAGCGTTGGCCACCACGCGTAACCCTTGTGCATCCTCTTCAACGCCGGCTCCAAATCCTTGATAGGCAAAATCAAATAAAGGAACTAATTCCTTTTCAAGGAAAAGCTGCGCTATCACTTCCCACTGAGCTAGGTTTAAATCGATACCTGTAGGGTTATGACAGCAGCCATGCAACAAGACAAGATCGCCAGCGACCGCACCATCTAGGTCAGCTAACATGGCATCGAAATCCATACCATGTGTCGCGGCATCATAGTAACGATACTGCTTAACCGATAACTTCGCAGACTCAAAAATATTATTATGATTTGCCCATGTAGGGTTACTGACCCAAATCGTACGAGAATCTGTGTTTCTGACCACAAACTCCGCAGCAACTCGTAGCGACCCAGTCCCACCTGGTGCTTGAGCCGTAACCGCTCTGCCCGCTTCTATTACGGTATGTTCTGCACCAAACAGTAATGTTTGTACTGCACTGTTATAAGCTTGGACACCATCAATACCCAAATAACTTTTGCTAGTTTCCGTATCAAGTAGTTTCCGCTCTGCTAACTTCACCGACTTTAAAATGGGTGTTTGACCCGACTCATCTTTATAGATGCCAACACCAAGATTTACCTTTTCGGCACGTGGGTCAGCTTTAAATGCATCAGTTAAACCTAAGATCGGATCGGCAGGGGCAAGTTCTACCTGGTTAAAAATCATGGCGGATTTCCTAAAAATATAGATAAAGTGTAGGGTTCGTCGCTAGTTATACCATTGTCGACTGAGCCTTAAAAGCGGATTTTTTGCAAGTTCAACATAAAACTAGAAAGAGAGAGATAACTGCAATATAAATAGTAAACATTGACGATCCTTCATCATAATTAGCTATTTAAAACAGAATGAATAAAATCTCGATAATATGAATATGCCGAGTGTTACCGCTCGATAAAAACAAAAAAGCCCCAACATGTGTTGAGGCTTTTTTGTCATCTTAAGATGGTACCCGTGGCCAGACTTGAACTGGCACGCTTATTCAGTGAGGGATTTTAAATCCCTTGTGTCTACCGATTCCACCACACGGGCAATGTGTGTTTTATCGCTACTGCGTTAAAACTTAAAGTGGAGGCGCGACCCGGAGTCGAACCGAGATCGACGGATTTGCAATCCGCAGCATAGCCATTCTGCCATCGCGCCATACATTGAATGTCTAAGTCCAATCATAATTGGAGCGACATATCGGGTTCGAACCGATGACCTATACCTTGGCAAGGTATCGCTCTACCAACTGAGCTAATGTCGCATATCTTAATACGTTCAATCTCAGCCAAAGGTATCCTGAAGAAGCTTTCCCCTGACTGCGGAATGGCATTCTACCGATTTAACTAAAAGAGTCAACGTGAAAAACAACAATAATTGAGTTTAATTAACTGTTTGCTGCAATAATCGCCTTTATGTTTTTTTGTTCGTCAAAATGGTGATTACATAAACAAAAACGCCTTGGCAATGGCCAAGGCGTTTTGCGAATTAAGCTAATTTACGCAACAGGTAGCGATTGGTAATGCAAACCAAGCATCTTTTGCATCACACCAACAACTTGGCAGCTATAACCAAATTCGTTGTCATACCAAACGTATAAAATCGTTCTATTGCCTTCAGCAATCGTTGCTTGGGAATCAACAACGCCGGCATAACGCGAGCCAACGAGATCCGATGACACTATCTCTGTCGATTCGGTGAAATCTACTTGATTTTGCAACTCAGAGCATAAGGCAACATTACGAAGATACTCATTCATATCTTGTTTGTTAGTTTCGCCATTCAAGTTAAGGCTGATAATCGCCATAGATACATTTGGCGTTGGTACACGAATCGCATTACCTGTTAGCTTACCCTCAAGCACTGGAAGCGCTTTAGATACAGCCTTAGCCGCGCCAGTCTCAGTGATCACCATGTTTAACGGTGCACTGCGGCCACGACGATCGGCACTATGGTAGTTATCAATAAGGTTTTGATCATTCGTATAAGAGTGAATAGTCTCAACATGACCATTTACAATACCGTATTTGTCATTAACCGCTTTTAATACTGGTGTGATGGCATTCGTCGTGCAGCTTGCTGCTGAGACGATAGTATCTTCATCAAGAATGTCATTCTCATTAACGCCGTATACGATATTCTTAATCGCACCTTTTGCCGGTGCAGTTAACAACACTTTTGTGGCACCGTTAGACTTCAAATGCAGCCCTAGACCGGCTTCATCTTTCCAGATACCTGTATTATCGACAACTAACGCATCATTGATACCATACTTGGTGTAGTCAATCTCATCTGGCGAATTCGCGTAGATGACCTGAATGTAAGTACCGTTTGCAATGATTGCATTATTTTCTTCATCAACTTCTACTGAACCATTAAATGGACCATGAACTGAATCACGACGTAATAAGCTGGCACGTTTTTCTAAATCGCCTTTACGACCACCGCGTAACACGATCGCCCGTAAACATAGTTTGTTACTTACGCCCGTTCTTTCAATTAGCAGGCGCGCAAGTAGACGACCAATGCGCCCAAAACCGTATAGTACGACATCACGTGCTTGCTGATTATCATCATGGTCGATAGCTGATGCCAATGCTTGGCTCATATAGGCTTCGACTTGGCTTGCATCGCTATGTTCACGCCAGTAATTGATCGCCAGCTTACCGATATCAACTTTACATTGTTTTACGGCAAGTTTGCTTAATGCCTCGACAAACGGGAAGCTTTCACGCAATCTTAATTTATCACCAACATGACGACGAACTAAGCGGTGAGACTTAATGATTTCAATTGTTGAAGCATTAAGAAGGGGTTTACCGTATAGAACGACTTCTACACCCTGGTTACGATATAATTTTCCCAATAACGGCTGCATTGCCTCAGCCATTTCGAAACGTTCTTGCCAACTTTGTAGGTGTTTATCAGCGGTCATTTACAGATCCTTTATCTCACTTTAACTACTATATTTGTAGAAATGTTTGAGTAACAAAAAGAAAAGACCAATAATCTATTATTATCGGAATATAATTCCTCGTATTGGTCGGCGACATTGTAAAGAAAAGTCGCCTTTCGATCTAGTAAGATATTTTCTGTAACCGTGTAATAATATTAGAAAAAACCACGAAAGGATGTCCGATTGCGCAATTATTTTGTAATCATTACACCAATAATATCGATTTTAATGATTTCGATGCTATTTGGCTGCGATAATGGTGCTAATACAACCACGATATGTAAAAATAATCCTGAACTTTGTGACGATCTACATAGCGATAGTTGGTGCAGATTTGAAAAAGCGGACCTAATTAAAAAGCGTTTCCTGCTGAAAAACACCCCTAACCCAACAGGTAAACAGATATATCAGCAACTAATTAACCTCGAAAACTATAGCAAGTGCATCGAACTTGCTGCTGGCGTACAACATATTCTCCACCCTGAACGCACCAACGACAGAGTTCGGGCTTTTGGGATCAGTGCCCAAAACCTTGCTCAGCTGCAAGATTCAACTAAAGACAGCACAGATCTCTATCTGTCATTTTACCACTGGATAAGATTTGGCAATCTCAACGCCCAAGCCAGAGTGATCCATGCAGAGGTCAATAATGAGATAACCGACCCACTGATCCTTGCTCACCTAGCGGCCTACTATCAAAAATCCAATATTGAGCGAGCAAAGACGCTCTATTTGACGTTACTTGATTTGGTATCTCCAGAACAGGTCAACCCTGACTGGTTACTTGGTTTAGCCAGTATCTACCAACAGAAAAGTGATCTAGAGAAGACCTACCTGTTTTCTAAAGCCAATGTCTTGATGACTAAAAACACCGCATCAGACGCTAGAATGTCAGCCTTGATTAATGGTGATGTTCAGCTGCAATCATTTTTAGATAAACAAGCCGAAAGCTTAGTTGAACAACTTAAAAATGGTGACTACCCTTCTAGTGAACTTCGCCAGCAGCTTAATCGCCCATCAGAAAAATAGCTTGGGATAGAATGGCTCGTCTGGCCACTGGGCAAAATGTTTGCCACTAGTATTTTTTTTACAAAATAAACACCATTTTTTGTAAAAAACCTGATCTTTGTAAAGAAACCAGCAAAATTGTTAAGCTAATTGGCGCATAACGCGGGATATTACTTGACGATAGCTGTCAATTTGGTAATTTTACTACCAGATTATTTTTATACATTACCTGAGGGATATGAGATGACTATCCGCGTTGCAATTAACGGCTATGGCCGTATCGGAAGAAACGTACTTCGCGCACTTTATGAAAGTGAAAAAGGCTATCCAATTAAGATCGTTGCGATTAACGATCTTGGCGATGCTTCAATCAATGCTCACCTAACCAAGTACGATTCAGTACATGGTCGCTTCAATGCAAAAGTTGAACATGATGAAGAAGCTATCTACGTAAACGAAGACAAGATTAAGACGTTTTCTGAGCGTGATCCAGCTAAGCTTCCTTGGGCAGAGCTAAACGTTGACGTGGTGTTCGAATGTACCGGTATCTTCACTTCAAAAGAAGCTGTTCAACCTCACCTTAATGCAGGCGCTAAAAAAGTTATCATCTCTGCACCAGGTAAGAATGTTGATGCAACCGTTGTTTACGGTGTAAATAACAATGAAATCACTGCAGACATGACCGTTATCTCTAACGCATCATGTACTACAAACTGTTTGGCACCTTTTGCTAAGCCGTTAAATGACGAAATTGGTATTGAATCAGGTTTAATGACCACTATTCATGCATACACCAATGATCAACGTCTATCGGATGTGTACCACACCGATCTACGTCGTGCTCGTGCAGCGGCCATGTCAATGATCCCAACTAAAACAGGTGCAGCGGCTGCTGTCGGTTTGGTTGTACCTGAACTTGCAGGCAAGTTCGATGGTTTAGCGGTTCGTGTACCAACCGTAAACGTTTCACTGGTTGACCTATCATTTATCGCAGCTCGAGACACTACAGTTGAAGAGATCAACGCGATTATTGAAAAAGCGGCAAGCGTTGCGCCAATGAGCGAAGTATTAGCGGTAAACAAAGAGCCGTTAGTCTCTATCGACTTTAACCATAATCCATACTCATCAAACTTTGATGCGACACAAACCCGTGTTAACGGTCGTCTAGTTAAAGTTATGGCTTGGTACGATAACGAGTGGGGTTTCAGTAACCGCATGCTAGATAACGCAGTAGCGTTGATGACAGCTAAATAATTAGCCTCAACATAGAAAAAGGAGCCTTATGGCTCCTTTTTTATGCTAATGCTTTACCTCTACAATCACTTCATCTAATTGATGAATATTCGCATTCATGTAGCTCAATAGAATCTCTTTTTCGACGGGTATCAGCTTTGCAGTCAAGATATAGCGGTAAAGGTCTAAGCTTCGCTTCTTTTGCTGCAGTAACGACTTAATCGGTACTCTTGTATCGGCGAGGTAGTGAGCCAGTAAAAAATCTCTGACTAACATACATTCAGAATTAACCAACATCTTTACTATCTCCGCAGGGCGTCGACTCGCAAAATTCGCTTTCTCTCGCAAACTTAATGAGCCTACATACAACTCTCTCAATGAGTCTATTTGCTGTACTTGGGACATACCTGCTCCAACTGATCGCCTATATTGGTGGTGTCGAGTATTTTAATGGGCAAAAGCTGAACAGAGTCTTAATCGTAAGATGGAGCTAATGAACAAAAGGCTGATATTAGATCTGTATCACACTTATAATGACACCGAGAAAGTTTATATAGTCGCCTGGCACACATTAAGAGCAGCACATTTTTGGTTAGCGTTTAGAAACGATGATTTTTATGGCCTGAAAACAGGTACAAAAAAGGCCCATAATTTGAGCCTTTAAAAATTGGGGAGCAAGTGCAACACTAGTTAAGCACAACATAACCTCGGTTGGTCATACAGTTACGTAAGATGGTTTGTTTTTCATCTTGAAAGGACTTCTCAGCCGCCCTTTTACTGCTATTTCTATTCAAAAAACCACCCGCGACACCAACGCCAGCACCGGTTTTCGCACCACTGGAACCACTACCACCTGAAATGGCACCAACTGCCGCCCCAACAGCAGCCCCCTTAACGGCACCAGAGACCATACCGCCCTCAACTTTATCCTTTTGCGCTTGGTTCGATAGCTCAGTGCATTGATGCAGATCGTAGGTATAGTCTTTTTCATCTACACCTGATTTATCAATAACGACATTTGCACTGGCAGCGCCATGAAATAAAAATAGAGTGGCAATTAGTAGGGCTTTCTTCATCGTGTCACCTTTGTTTTATAAATTTACTGTGCTTCGCTCAGTAGTTCTAAAATAATAGAAAGATATTAACCGACAACAACTGTACAAATGCTTAATAAAGATTCGAGTAATTAAATCAGTAACGCTTTATGCGAACCACTTTCATGATTTCAAAATCAAAGCCTGCTACGGTTTCAGTTTCAGGATAATAGGTCATGTTGACTTTCTGGCCTTGTAAGCTGCGATACTTCTTGGTTCGTTTGAACTTAAACGGGGCGTCACAGCCCTCAATGGTGATGGTATGTTGTACCCATTCTTCAATTTCACGCTGAGTGTGAGACAGGATCTTAACCCCTTCTGAATGTACCAAACTCTGGTGGGTATCAAGCATTTTATCTACAACATGTTTCATAACGAAGCCTTAGAACGTAAGCGTTTCTATACCTAGGTGAATGTGAGAATAAAAAATTATAGAACATTCAGAAATTTTTGCGTTTAACGCTTCATCATAACAAAATTGGCAACTAAAAGTACCGATCCTTTAGCCAGGCATAGTGGTAATACCCTCGCTGGCCTAAACGCCTTAATCCTGCGTAAGGAAATTTAGGTATTGGCGTTTGATATAGCGGTAGATTGGGTACTGTTTCTCCCACTATACTCTGTGCTAACCGATAGGCAGCTTGTGCGCTATACGCGACACCTGAACCACAGTAGCCCAAACTGTATCCAACCCCATTTTTGCTAAACACATGAGGCATATCATCGAGAGCGGCCGCAATCCATCCGGTCCAATTATGTGTGACAGTACAATCAGATAATGCTGGAAAGCAGTCGGACAATGCAGATAATAAACGTTTTTGATAAATGGGGTCTTGAGCGTTTTTACCTGTGATAGCCCCTCGACCACCGAATAAAAGACGATTATCAGGTAAAAGGCGGTAGTAATATTTTAGCAGCCTTGTATCCATGGTAACCTGATGAGTCTTTAAGCCAGATAAGGCCAATTGTCGCTCGCTTAACGGTGCAGTGACGATGATATTACTTAAAATAGGGAGAAATCGCTTGTCGATAATACCATTGAACTTTTTTGGGGTATAAGCATTACCAGCAGTGATCACCTTATTTGCTCTGACTTCACCATGCTCGGTTAATAGGCGATGTTGACCACCTTCTGTTAACCAATGTGACACGCAACTTGATTCGTAAACAGACACGCCACTAGCAATCACTGCCTCTTTATAACCTAATACTAACTTGAGAGGATTTACCCCAAAACCATCATTCAGTCGCAGTGCACCATAGGCCTGATAATTGTTCATGTATTGAGCCTGAAGATCTTCCTTGCTCAAAAACTCGCTACTGTCGCCTAGGTGTTGCTGCATAAACGCCGCAGTAGATTTGAGTTTTTCATAAGCTCGCTGATTATGAGCGACCTTGATATATCCATGTGCCTGCGTATCACAATTGATATTATGGGTAGTAATGAGCGACTCAACACGTTGTACCGCCTCAGAAAACTCTTGATATACGCCCTGGGTCGTCTCCAATCCCCAGCGCTTTGCCATCTGCTGGTAGCCTAAGCGTCCCGAGCCCTTTAAAACAAAACCTGCATTTCTTCCGCTCGCCCCAAAACCGATTTGATTTGCTTCAATAACACAACAGTCAACATTGAACTCACTAGCCAAATAATATGCGGTCAACAACCCTGTAAAGCCTCCTCCAACAATAGCAACGTCGGTTTGGCATATTCCATTTACGGCTGGCTGAACCTGTGGACGCTCTACCGTAGACGCCCAATAGGAATCGGGCCAAGGCTGGTGATGTGGGGATCGGGTAATTAACGGATCATACGTCATGGCAATAACCTAAATTTCTAACACTAGGATGAGTTAATAAAGTAGCAACATCTCACAAGCGGTGCAGTGACATGATTCGCCGCACAATACGCAAACATAATCGGGATGATCTGGGTTATTATTCCATCGATTTGGATGCTCTTTTATTAATCGGCCACCAGCACGAGTAAAATATCCGACAGCTGAATTATCCGGACTTTGTTTCCAGAGATGACTCAAACCTCCGACCCCTCCTTGCTTTTGAGTCGCAGTTATTGACGCCCTTAGTAGTGAACCTCCAACACCTTGGCCTCGATATTCCGTCGCGACGGTATTGCATTTAAAATAGCAGAGCTGCTCGGTCGGTACATCCCACGAGGCAGGCGTACACCAACGGTCAATCGTCCACGAACCCGGAGCATAGGTGAGTCTGAAACCAATAAGGCGCTCATTGTCTAAGGCAACGAAGTTAGCGTTAATCCCGTCTTTGCTCCCTTTGCTCGCGATCTGCTGCATCATCTCAGCATCCAAATAACCATCACCATGGACATGGTTTCCCAGTGCGATCACTTGGCTAAAATATGGAGTTGTGAGTGGTATTATTCTAATCGGCATATTATAAAGTAATCATTTGCTGCATTTACTGACGATTAACACTACAGTAACATATAGGCGATAATCAATCATAAGCACCTATCTAAGACAAAATGACACCGCGAGTAAGGGAATATAGTGCAACCAAATTTTGCCCAGTTAAATATCCAAAAGAGACTCAAATTACTTGCCTCGCACCCCAAATCAACATGGCAATCTATTAAGCTGATTTGGGCTAATTTAACCTTGCCGCAGCGATTCTATTTGATCGCTATCGTATTATTTTTTGCCGATAGCCAATTAGGCACCATTGCCGTTATTACAACCATTGCGTTAATGCTAGAGTTCTGGCCGCTATTTACTCGACTGTGGCACTCACTAGCCGGTAAAGCCATACTGCTGCTGTTTTACGCGATCGTGGCAAATTTTGCTTTAGTCATGACAAGTAGCACTGTTAACGAAATTGTCGGTGTGCCAGCAAGCCATTTTAGTTACACCCATAACTTTGCAATCTTGCTTTTTCTTCCAGCTTGGGTCATTGCCATCAGTGCTATAGCATTATTGATGGCACAGATAATTGTGCCTTTTTATATCATAATTTTGTTGATACTGCGGCCTTTGGGTGTTAATAACTGGCGTTTGACCGATAATAAGCACTATCGCTTTATCACGATGATCGTACGTTTTATTCTCTCATCAATTGTGCTCTACCATGTGTTTATGTTGGTGGGCAATGTGGAACAGAATGTCGAGGATACCTTTAATAACTTAGCAATCATTGAACAACCTCAATCAAATAATGCCATAGACGAGATGGGCCAAACGATAGCCAGCAAAACTCCAGCTGTTGAGGTATGGGCTGAAGAAACTAAGTCCGAAACGAAGCCTAAAGCACTTGAAGAAACAAATAGTATTAAGTCATTAACTGCTGACGAACCACTTCCAGACGAAGCGACCTATGCCCGTATTAGACAAACCTATCAAACTCAAGTTAGGCAGTTAATAGCCCATTTTGCATTCAAATTAGAAAGCGACAAACGTTCACGCTGTCACAAGCAGCCAGGCTCCTCCGTGGTTGAACTCAATGATTATGAGATTCTAGAGATCATTCCCGATAAAACCGTAAAATATCAATATCGTTTTGAAGTGAAAAAATGTATTTCGCCAGCTTTTCCTGAATAATCCTCTTACTTTGAAAAGCTTGCATTAGGGGTAGGTCTTAACTGATATGCTTTAACAGATCATTGAGTGAGTTGAGCCCCTCCAAAGCCTTATTAACTGCGACTTAATAAGATTTTGGAGGACTTATCTCACAATGAATCACAATCGAATTATGCTAGTTACGAGTGCTACCAAGGAATGGTTTCACCATTATAATTAAAAAACTGCCCGGTTTGAGCAAGGGTCAACTTAGCGATAGTTTGTGCCATCCCGTGAACCGATTCTTCTACCGTTATCAATGCATTGGGGCCTCCCATCTCTGTTTGCACCCAACCGGGATGCAAGACGACACACAAAGTATTTTGCGGTAGTAGATCGATAGAGAGGCTCTTAACGACAGCGTTAAGGGCCGATTTTGAAGACCGATATAAGTAACTTCCTCCACTCGTGTTATCTGTCATACTCCCCATTTTAGAAGAGAGACAAACCAGCTTAGAATTTTCACACTTTGCCAGCAGCGGCGCTAAGTGCTGCGCGACCAATAATGGTCCCATCGCATTAATAGCAAACACCTTATGCCACTCCGTGATGTCTACTTGACCAAAAGCATAGCCTTTTGGACCGTAATAACCTGCATTATTTATCACTAGGTCTACCTCGGCATCCCCTAATGCAGTGACAAAGTCGCTAATTGATGCCTCACTCTCCACATCAAGAGAATAAACAGAAAGTGTGGTACATTGCTCTGCTAACTCGTTCAGTTCATCGGCATGATTCGGTTGGCGGCAGCACGCAGCAACAGTATAGCCCTTGTCTAAATAGTACTTAACAAGTCCTAAGCCAATACCTCGGTTAGCACCAGTGATCACAACATGTTTTGTCATACATTACTTCCTGAATTAGCGCTGAAATAAATCGATAAATACATACTGGCGGACCTACCCTACTTTTTAGCTAAGTAAATATCGATGAGCTCAGTTAAGGTGTCATGGAAATGTTCTTCAAACTCTTCCAATGATTTATCAAACACGGCCAAGTATTGTGCTGCTTGAGGACGGGTGAGCCCTTTTCCTGCAATGGAATATTCAATTTCATCTAAAGATTTGTCATATCTAGGCAGTGGTCGCCATTTAATAAACTCAGCATCAACACGCTTTAATGCCCCATTAGCAAAGCGGCAGAAATTAGCGATGTGGTCGATCCCATCAGGTCCTAAGCAGCCAGGTTCTATTCGGCATAAGAGCACTAACTTTTTGTCATCAGATAACCCTGTCATGAAACCTCCTACTCAACTCTTGCTATTAATTATAACCTCGAAGGCTGGATACGCTCGAAAGCTATTTAATCTAACTCTAACTAGCCTTTAAATCTGACGCTATTTTTGTCACAATCACGTCAATCTTAAATCCAATTATGACTCTCATTTGAATTTAGCAAACTACCTATGCCAAACACTTAATGCAAGTGAAGCCATTAAACTTGGAACATTACAGCGCCTTTGGAGCGGTTACGGTGAAATTGCAAGGTATAAACTACTACATAATGGCAAACCACAACGCTACATCGTTAAACTAATAACACCGCCTAAGAACGCGTTACATCCCTACCAGTGGAATAGCGACATAGGACACCAACGCAAGTTACATTCTTATCAAGTTGAAAGACAGTGGTATCAGCACTGGTCTAAACGTTGTCACAAAGACACTTTAATACCTGTTTATTATCAAAGCCTTGACGATACAACCTCAAACCAGACCATTATCATTCTCAGCGACCTGGATCAAGCTGGTTTCACTAAACGTTACGAAAAACTGGACGGCATACAGGCTCTCGCCGTCATTAAGTGGCTAGCGATTTTCCACGCAAGCTTTATTAAGGTTAATCCAACCCCACAATGGCCCGAAGGTTTATGGACAACAGGAACCTATTGGCACCTTGAAACACGACAAGAAGAGTACAATGCGATGCCAGATAGCCAACTAAAACGGCTAGCAGCTCACATTGACGCAAAATTAACTCAATGCCCTTTTCAGACCATTGTGCATGGTGATGCCAAAGTGGCGAACTTCTGCTTTTCTGAACAGCCGGCCCCCACTTGCCCCCCTAAGGTGGCAGCCGTGGACTTTCAATACGTAGGCGGTGGCGTTGGCATTAAAGATTTAATCTATTTTTTGGGCAGCGCGTTATCAGAACACCAATTAGAGAACGGCTATGAATCTTTTATTAACGCTTATTTTTCAATACTGTGTGCTGAGCTACAAACCAAATTTTCACCATCTGAAATCGTAAAAATAGAACAATCTTGGCGTGAATTACTGCCCTTTGCGTGGGCAGATTTTCAACGCTTCCTTGTTGGTTGGCAGCCTCAACATCACAAGCTAAATAATTTTAGCCAATCAATGACACAAATCGCATTAGATCAAGACAACTTATGAGGTAGGATGAGACATGCGCTCGGTAGTAAAATAGCGCAAAGCAGCTAAACTGAAAGCAAGAGAGTTGTCGGTATACGTAAACGGGTGCGTACCCACGAACAACATTTTGTTCACTAATTCGGCATCGCAACTCTCTTTCAAACACTAATCACTCCCATCTACGCATGCTGTAACAATTTTCACACACCTATTTACATAATTGACCTTTCACATTCACCTCATTTCGTTAACATCTACACTTTATATCTCTATATCGTCAGATCTACGTTTGTTAATTACTTCGTGGATTAGAGTAACTTAGCTTCAACAAGAGGAAGTGTTTGTGGCTACCAAAAAGCAAATTATATTACCTATCATCGTTTTAGCCGCGGGTATTGGCGGTTTTTTGGCAATATCATCGATGAAAAAACCACCAGAAGAAAAAGCGATTGTTGATAATACGCCCGTAGTCTCAGTCGATATTATTAAAATGGACCCCATGGTATTTACCGTTAACTCCTACGGTATTGTTAATGCTAAATATGAAACCGAACTCGTCTCGCAAGTTAATGGCGAAATAGTTTATCTGTCAGAAGCTTTTGTTAGAGGCGGTTTTATTAAAAAAGGGGAAGTGCTCGCGAAAATTGATCCGAGTGACTATGAAGCCGCATTGACCGATGCCGAAGCAAGCCTAGCCTCTGCTCGCGCAACCCTAGTGCAAGAAAAAGCCTATGGAAAAGTAGCTGAAGAAGAGTGGAAACGCATTAAAGACGGTGTCCCCACCGAACTAAGCCTACGTAAGCCACAATTAGCACAAGAGTTAGCCAAGCTGAACTCATCAGAAGCGGGGTTAAAGCGTGCTAAACGTAATTTAGAGCGAACTATTATCAAAGCCCCTTATGATGCACTAATCGAAAACCGTACCATTGGATTGGGCTCGTACGTAAGCATGGGCACGCCGCTTGGTAAGCTCCTTAGTACAGCTCAGGCAGAAATTCGTCTCCCCCTTGCAGATAAAGACATACGTTACCTTGATAATAAAGGACTCGGTGCCTCAGTCACCATTCAGGGGCAATTCGCCGGATTACAACAACAATGGAAAGGTAAGATTGTACGTAGCGAAGGTGTGATCGATAACCGCAGCCGTATGACCTATCTCGTCGCCCAAATAGACGATCCCTACGGACTGCATGACAACAAAAATCAATTACGGTTTGGCAGTTACGTTACGGCGCATATTGATGGTACTAGAGCGGAGAATGTCACCACCTTAGCTCGCCACCTGATTGTCGCAGACAAAGTCGCCATATTGGATGACGAGAAAAAATTGAAATATCAAACCGTTAATGTTGTCCGCCAACAAGGCGCACTGGCTGTGATCAGTGATGGCCTAGAAGATGGCATGCAGGTGATCACATCAGCATTAGACTACCCCATTGAAGGGATGCAACTAGCTTTACCTGGTGACAAAAAAGCGATCGATGATCCTAGCGCAGAGCCTACGCAATTAGCGATGGAAGAAAAGGAATAATCTGATGGCTGATACAAACAGAGATATCATCGCTTGGTTTGCGCGAAATAGTGTTGCGGCTAACCTGCTGATGATTATTATTATTTTAGGCGGATTACTGACGGCTAATACAATCCGTAAACAGTTTTTTCCTCAAGTAGAAATTAACTGGGTTGAATTTAGCGCCTTTTATCCGGGTGCTGCCCCTCAAGAAGTCGAAGAAGGGATCACCATTAAGGTTGAAGAAGCGCTCGAGCGAGTGCAAGGACTGAAACGTGTGATCACCTACTCTAATCGAAATTCAGCATCTGGCTACTTTCGAATAGAAGACTCTTACGATCCGCAAGTGGTACTCGATGAAATAAAGTCTGAAATTGATTCTATATCCAGCTTTCCTGATGGCATGGAGCGCCCAAGAGTCGAGCGAATCAAATTACGGCAAGAGGTGTTTTACATTAGCCTTTATGGTGATGTAGGGCCAAAGCAGTTAAAAGAGCTTGGAGAAAAGATCCACGACGAATTAATGCAACTGCCCTTGGTGAATATTACCGAGTTCTACGGCGGTCTGGGTTATGAAGTCGCCATCGAGGTGAGTAAAGATAAGTTAAGGGAGTTTAACCTGTCCTTTAACGATGTCGCCAAAGCGGTTCGTGGCTATTCACGCAATATGTCAGCTGGACAAATCCGCGCGGAGAATGGCTACATCAACTTAAGGGTTCAAAATCAGGCCTACGTGGGTTATGAGTTTGAAAACCTCCCACTCATTACCTTAGAGGATGGCACTAAGCTACTACTTGGAGACGTCGCGACCGTCATTGACGGTTTTGAAGAAGGCATTCAATACTCTAAGTTTAATGGTAAAAACTCGGTGACCTTTTTTGTTGGCGCGTCCAACGATCAAAGCATGACCGATGTCGCCAAAGTTGTTAATCAATATGTCGCCGATAAACAGGATGTATTGCCCCAGGGGCTAAAATTAGAGACTTGGGTAGATATGACCTACTACCTAGAGGGACGACTTAACCTCATGTTGGACAGCATGAAGAGTGGTGCGGTGTTAGTGTTCTTTATGCTGGCGCTTTTCCTGCGCGTTAGGCTGGCATTTTGGGTCATGATGGGACTGCCAGTTTGTTTCCTAGGTACCCTACTCTTTATGCCAATGGCGATGATTGATGTCACGATTAATGTCATCAGTTTGTTTGCCTTTATTCTGGTACTTGGGATAGTTGTCGACGATGCCATTGTGATGGGTGAAAGCGCCCATACTGAATGTGAAGAACATGGGCAAAATATTGAAAATGTTATTCGAGGTGTCCAAAAGGTCGCGATGCCAGCAACATTTGGGGTGCTAACGACCATAGCAGCGTTTTTACCTATTACACTCGATGAAGGTCCCTCTTCAGCCTTTGGCCAAGCGATTGGTTTTGTGGTGATCCTCTGTTTACTATTTTCGTTGGTAGAATCAAAACTTATTTTACCCGCTCACCTTGCGCGCATGAAGAAAAAAACAGTGATCAAACCTGGCACCAAAAATCCTATCGATTTTCTTCGTATGGGAGTGAATTTCCTTCAAGCGAAAGTCGATAAAGGGTTACAGTTTGTGATAAAGGACTTATATCACCCATCGTTGACCTTAGCCGTAAAATACCGCTATGCGGTGATCACCCTGTTTATCGCCTTTATCATGGTGTGTGCTGGTCTCTATACCGGCGGTATTATCCGTTACGTGGGTCAACCCAAAATCCCTCATGACTTTCCACGGATCAGCGTAGAGATGAATGTCGACGCATCTGAAAATGCTACCCTATCTGCTGCGTTAGCAATTGAAAAAGCGCTATATAATGTCGATAAAAAACTTGAGGCGCAGTATGGTCAGAAAATGATTTCTGACATGCAAGTTGACCTAGAGGGTCGCACTCGTGCACAAATCATGACTAAACTTGTCGACCCAGAGTTACGCCCTATCGATACATTCGCATTGGCTGAACTGTGGCGTCAAGCCATGCCCCTTATCCCAGGAGTTAAATCATTTAAGATCCAAGATAACCTCTTTGGGGGCGGCCGAGATGATGGTGATATTAGTTTCCGTCTTGAAGGTAAAGACGACGCTCAGCTAATTGCCGCAGCTCAAGAGCTTAAAGACAAGCTTAATACCCTTAAGGGGGTTGGTGATGTTAACGACAGTCGACAATCAAGCGCTAAAGAAGTGCAATTTAAACTCAAACCGTTAGCAAACAGCGTTGGGCTGACCCTTGCCGATGTGGCTTCTCAAGTCAGTGCTAGCTTCTATGGTATGGAAGCACAACGTATTTTACGAAACGGCGAAGAGATAAAAGTCATGCTTCGCTACCCTGAAGAGCAGCGCAACTCTATCGCACATGTCACTGAGGTGATGATCCAAACCCAACAAGGTGCTGAGATCCCGCTATCTGAGATTGCTGACATTGAAGTTACTCAAGGTGTTAGTGGAATACGTCGTGAAAATGGCAATAGAACCATTAATGTATGGGGCTCTGTTGATGCCGCGCAAGCTGAGCCGTTTAAGTTAGCTCAAGATATTCGCGACAATTTTATGCCTGAGTTATTAAAGAAGTATCCACGGGTAAAAACCGAGGTGTCAGGAAATATTCAAGAGCAGCTAGATAGTGCCAATACCCAAATGAGAGATTTCATCATCTCTCTATTGGTAATTTATAGTTTGCTTGCTATCCCGTTAAAATCGTATCTACAGCCAGTAATGATCATGTCAGTGATCCCATTTGGAGTGATTGGCTCGGTGCTGGGACACATGATACTTGGTATTGACTTAAGTGCCCTATCGCTATTTGGCATCATTGCTGCGGCGGGTGTAGTCGTCAACGACTCCCTCGTCATGGTTGATTATGTTAACCGTGCAAGGCTTGCCGGTGTGGCAATGAAAGTCGCTGTGATTCAGGCTGGCTGTCGACGATTTAGAGCAATTTTGTTGACGTCTCTTACCACGTTTATTGGTCTGGTACCCATAATGACTGAGACAAGTATGCAGGCTCAAATGGTTATCCCTATGGCTGTGTCACTGGCCTTTGGCGTCCTGTTTGCTACCGTCGTGACACTTGTACTCATCCCTTGTCTCTATGTAATGATCGAGGATATGAAACAGATTGTGAGCCGAATTGGCCACAACTTCTTTGGTAGTAGTACAAACCAAGATGCAGCCCAACAGCACTAACGTATAACGTAGGATAAAAGCCCGCTAAAACTAGCGGGCTTTTTTTGGATCGTCAATGGCACGAACTTTTACCATTTAAGCAAACGAGGTGACGATAACAGGAGAGCATTTTTTTGCTCTAACCTTGAGGTTGCAAACTTTAAACAGTAGGAACACTCTGGTTAAAACTGCCCACTCAAATATCGATGAAACTCATATAGCGAAAGCCCGCTATGTTTTGATCACGGCCAATTTAAAGCTGTGCAGAGATTACTGGTTTTAACTAACAGGAACCCAAGAGTTCAAATCGTTTTTATGAGCCTTTTAAAAAGGACATTACTTAAACGAAAAAAGGCTACTCTTTCGAGTAGCCTTTTTTCTAATGTGGCGGAGAGATAGGGATTTGAACCCTAGACGGGCTATAAACCCGTGCCGGTTTTCAAGACCGGTGCATTCGACCACTCTGCCATCTCTCCGAACGCCGCGAATCATATAGCGATGTATGGGAGTTGTAAAGTAAAAAATACCCTCTTCCCACCAAGCGCCTAACTATACATCAATCCTCATCTTTGACCTTATGGACCGCAATGCGAGCAGGATCGGGAAACGTCAACTTTTTGCTCATTCCGTCCCAGGTATCCAATTGGCGAACTTTATAGCCCAAGAAGACGCCAACCGCACTGACTAGAATACCAATAGCTATCGCAACTTCGCCAGCCGATGCCCATAACGCAACAATGGATGATGCACCAAAGGCTAAGCTGATTTGTAAAAAGTTTTGTAATCCAGCCGCTTTAGCTGAACACTGCTTAAAGACCTGTAGTGCGCAATTGACGACTATTGGATAGCTAGCACCATTGGCAGCAGCTAACACAGAAAAGATAGTTAACAGTGGCCAAATACTCTTGGCTTGAATAATTAGTACGCTGAATGAAATGGCTGCAACACACGTCCCAAATAACATGAGTAATACCGACAGCGTACGTTCAGCCCCTACCTTTCTTATTAGCACTTTACTTAAGTAGCCACCCACGATAAACATAATAGTTTGTGGAATAAAACTTAATCCTATCTCCGTCGCCTCATAGCCGTGCATCTCCATAACAATCGGCCATAACGTTAAGTAGGAAAAAAAGGCTGCAGAACACGCACCGAATATCAGTACATTCCCTACATATTTGGGCGCTTTTAACATCGTTAAATAGCCAATAGATGATTGACTTGAATCAGCGCTGGTGGCTTTAGTCAGTTCAGGTTTAACCCAAAACCTCGTCGCTATCATTAGCCCAGCTGCTAGCGCCGTTAAAATGAGGAAAATATTACGCCACTCTCCGTGCTCTAATATAAAGGCACCTAGAATCGGCGCTAAAGCAGGCGATAGCGCCACTAAAGGCATAATATTAGTAAACACCTTTTGAGCTTCATCAGCCTCATACTTATCAATCACGATCGCCTGCCAAATGACTGCTGCACTGCATGCTCCAATCGCTTGTATAAAGCGGCAGATATTGAACATCAACATCGACTCGCTAGTGGCAATACCGTAACTGGATAGCCCAAATAGAAACAAACCCACTAACAAGCTATTACGCTTGCCAATACGCTGTACTAATGGCCCATAAAGTAACTGACCAATTGCTAAACCAGCCAGAAAGAACGTTAGTGAACTTGCTACCTGAGATGCGCTAGTACTAAAAGTTGTTTCAATTGCTTTGAAAGCAGGTAAATACATATCAGTTGCAACAAAACCCAGCATACTTAATAACGCTAAGTAAGATAAGAATAGCAAATTAGTGCTTTTATTAATAAATTTCATACAAACATACAGCCGTAAAGAATAAAGAAGCGCAGTCTATTGTCTTGATTATTGGTTGTGAAACGTTTATTTTTGTACATAGCCATCAAAAAATATCACAGCAAAGGAATGAAGGTATGCTTTCAGAACAATCGATGCTTCTTATAGATATGGTCGCTCGCGTAGGCAGCTTTACCGCTGCAGCCAATAAACTTCATAAAGTCCCTTCTGCTGTAAGCTACGCGGTAAAACAGGTAGAAGAAGAGCTCGGGGTAACGCTTTTTGAACGCCACCATCGCAGCGTCAGCTTAACCGCTGCCGGTGAGCATTTTGTCAAACAGATACGTTTAGTGCTTACCAATATAGAATCCTTAAAAGATGATACTAAGCGAGTCGCAAATGGCTGGCAGCCTACTCTATCCATTGCATTAGACAATATCGTCCGCGCCGACAAAATTAGCGTTTTAATTGCGGATTTCTATCGCCACTTTCATAATGTCGAATTGATTATTCGCATTGAAGTGTTCAACGGAGTGTGGGAATCAATAGCAACTGGCAGGAGTGATATCGCTATCGGTGCAACCACCGCTATCCCAGTGGGTGGCGATTACCACTTTAAAGATATGGGTGATATTGAATGGACCTTCTTAGTCAGCAAGCACCACCCGCTGGCAGCGGTTGATAGACCATTAAAAGATGAAGAGTTAAGGGTTTTTCCTGCCATTTGTCTCGAAGATACCTCCAGGGAGATCCCAAAACGCATGACCTGGTTACTCGAGAATCAGCGACGTTTGGTGGTCCCAGACTGGATCCGTGCCATCAACTGTTTCCGAGAGGGATTAGGCATAGGCTATATGCCAAAGCATTTTGCTATGCCTTTTGTTAATAGTGGCTCGTTAGTAGAAAAACAGCTTGAAAGACCTAAATCACCAAGTCCGTGTTGCTTGGCATGGAATGGGGCCAATATGTCGCCAGCTATGGCCTGGGTGTTAGATTACTTAGGTGACAGCGCTCAATTGCAAAAAGATTGGTTCAATTAACCTTAAGTCGTGTTTTTGCTAATAATGCCTTTTACCTATACCGCAGCTCAGGTATGATTTATTAAATTTTTTCGTTCTAATGTTAATCTCTATTCATGAAATGGAACTCATGAGTCAATTAACACTCAAATGAGATAACACTCACTGAGGTCAACGCTGAACTGGTGGCGATCTTATTGAAATAAAGGATCTTTGGAGATAAAGATGACCCAACAAACACTGTACGCTGGACAAGCTTCCACACAGGAAGTGAATAAACTACTAAAAAACACCTATATGTTGCTGTCGATGACATTGGCATTTTCTGCATTATGCGCCGGCATTGCCATGATGATGCAAATAGGTCCAATGATGTCGATTGGCCTGTCATTGGGTGGTTTAGTCTTGCTATTTGTTACCTTACGTAAAGCCGAATCCGCCGCAGGTCTATTGTGGGTATTTGCATTTACGGGGATGGAAGGCGCCTCACTAGGTTATATGCTAAATCATTATGCGGGCATGGCTAATGGCCCACAGCTTATTATGCAAGCACTTGGCTTAACGGCTGTAGTGTTTGTTACCCTATCGGGTTATGCACTAACGACCAAAAAAGACTTCTCGTTTATGCGCGGCTTTCTATTAGCTGGCCTAGTTATTGCCATTGTAGCCGGTATAGCCAATATATTTATCGGTAGCGGCACCGTGTTTATGGCACTCAACGCCGGTATCGCCCTACTGATGACAGGTTTTATCCTGTTTGATACCAGTCGCATCGTCAACGGCGGTGAAACCAACTATATCCGTGCGACTGTTTCACTTTATTTGGACTTCTTAAACCTGTTCATCTCTATCCTACATTTAATGGGAATGGGTAACGACGACTAAACCGTTTACTTTCCCCCATTAATCGCGATTGGATATTTGGGAATAGAACACTTTTTAAGATAGAATAGCCCCACATTGTAGGGGCTATTTTTTTGCCTCAATTTTTGTTTAGGCAGTCAATGAGTAAAATCTTAATTCAAGTGAATCAGCCCGCATACGGCAAAAACAGCAGTTATCATGCATTATGCTATGCAAAAGCCGCTGTCGCGGAAGGTCACCAAATTGTGCGCGTGTTTTTTTACCAAGACGGCGTGTTATCGACCAATAGCCTCAATAGTCCGGCCTCGGATGAATATCATCTCACTCAGGCGTGGCAAGCATTTGCACAGACTCATCACATTCCACTGATAAACTGTGTATCTGCCGCATTACGCCGCGGTGTGTTGTCACCTGTTGAAGCTAAAGAGAATCGCGTAGCACAATGGAACCTTTTGCCGCCATTTGAGATGGGTGGTTTAGGTGAGTTAGTTACAGGTATTGAGCATGCTGATCGTGTTATCAGCTTTTAGGTGCCGTTAATGAAAAATATTACTATCGTATTTCGTCACCCACCTCACGGCAACGCCAGTAGCCGCGAGGGGCTTGATTTTGCCTTGTTGAGCGCCAGTTTCGAGCAGCAAGTGACACTGATTTTTATCGATGATGGTGTGCTAAACCTATTGCCCCATCAGCAACCTAGCCAGATAGGCTGTCGTGACTATATCTCTACATTCAAGGCCCTGCCGCTCTATGACATTGAAGAGGTATGGGTGGCTAGTGAAGCGATGGACACCTATAATGTTGCACTCACTGACTGCGTGATTGACGTAAAACGGGTGGATAACCCGATGATAACCGAACAACTTAACACCGCTGATGAGGTATTTGTGTACTAATGATTCTCCATCTTATTCAGCAATCACCAAATCAAGACCGCGCGTTAGCGTGTTGCCTTCCATTTGTGCAAAACCACGACACGATTATGTTACTGGGTGACAGCATCAATGCCCTACTGCTGGGCGAATGGCAAAATAGGCTTCAGCCATTAAACGTTCGGATGCTAACCGTTGATGTCCAAGCCAGAGGACTAACACAACGTTTAAGTCATTGTACTCAAATTAGTTATCAAGAATTTGTATCACTTTCACTCAATCATTCTAAGGTTATAAGTTGGTAAACTTTATTCAATATCAATCAAAGCAGATTGAAACTGACCCCCAAGGTTACTTGCTCAATGTGGGCGATTGGAACGAAGAGGTCGCGATGATTATCGCAAGTAAAGAGAATATCGAACTTAGCGATGCACACTGGGAAGTCATTCACTTTGTAAGAAATTTCTATCTTGAATTCAATACTAGCCCAGCGATCAGGGTGTTAGTTAAAGCTATCAGCCAAAGTTTAGGCGCAGAAAAAGGTAACTCTAAGTACCTATATACGCTCTTCCCTACGGGGCCAGCAAAGCAAGCAACAAAAGTTGCAGGTTTACCCAAGCCAGCTAAATGTATATAAACAACAACAAATGTTAAAATTAAAAAAGCCTAGCATTCGCTAGGCTTTTTTATTACAGATTTTTTAGCACTAACAGAGCAGCTTTACCAAACGTAGCTAACATCACACCACCAAAAATAGCGATAATTACTACATAGGTCAGCCACTGAAAATAGCGTCCGCCCTTGTCCATCTAGTACTCTCTATAACGTCAACCGATTTGGGTTAAACCACCCATATAAGGGCGCAACACTTCAGGTACCGTAATCGTGCCATCAGCGTTTTGATAGTTCTCCAACACAGCAACTAAGGTACGTCCTACAGCAAGACCAGAACCATTTAGTGTATGTAATAGTGCGGGCTTTTTAGCCGACTTAGCTTTGTAACGAGCTTGCATACGACGGGCTTGGAAGTCCTGCATGTTACTGCAAGAAGAGATCTCTCTGTAGGTATTTTGAGCGGGTAACCATACTTCAATATCGAAGGTTTTTGCCGCGCCAAAGCCCATATCTCCAGTACAAAGTACTACTGTGCGGTATGGAAGGCCTAATTTCTGCAAAACGGTTTCAGCATGTTGCGTTAAACTTTCGAGCGCTGCCATAGACTCTTCAGGTTTCACAAGTTGAACGAGTTCTACCTTGTCAAACTGGTGCTGGCGGATAAGTCCACGAGTATCACGGCCATAAGATCCTGCTTCACTTCGAAAACAAGCGGTATGGGCAGTCATCTTAACGGGTAACTCTTCTTCATCGATGATCGTATCGCGAGCAAGGTTAGTTAAAGGCACTTCAGCGGTAGGGATTAAGCTAAGCCCTTGGCCCTCTTCCGTTGCAGGCTTAGTATGAAATAGGTCTTCACCAAATTTAGGTAGCTGGCCTGTTCCTAATAAACTGTCTTCATTAACTAATAACGGCACATATGCTTCAGTGTAGCCATGTTCTGTTGTATGAAGATCTAGCATAAATTGTGACAGTGCACGATGCATGCGAGCAATTTGGCCTTTCATTACGATGAATCTAGAGCCAGTGATTTTTACAGCATTTTTAAAATCTAAGCCTTTCAGATTTTCGCCAAGATCAACATGGTCCTTCACGTCAAAATCAAACGTTCTAGGTTCACCCCAACGACGAATTTCAACATTCTCATTTTCATCAGCACCAATTGGCGCCGACTCATCTGGCAAGTTGGGGACGCTCATGGCAATGTTGTTCAGCTCATCAAGCAACACTGCAAGCTCTGCCTTTTTACTATCTAGCTCGGTACCTAAATCACCGACCTGAGCCATAATTGGCGCGACATCTTCGCCTTTTGCTTTAGCCTGACCAATAGATTTGGATATCGCATTTCTCGATGCTTGTAACTCTTCGGTAGCCACTTGAAGTAACTTACGCTTTTCCTCTAACTTACTTAGACGATCAACGTCTAGGATAAATCCGCGAGTAGCTAGGCGCTCAGCAGTCGCCTCTAATTCTGTACGTAAAAATTTGGGATCTAACATGTTTTTAGTTTCTTAATAGTTAAATGCGAGAAAAAACCAACTGCTGTCCTAAATAGACCATGAAAATACATAGACAAAGGTTCAGAGCGATATTCAAAAATGCTTTCAGCCAATCCCCTTCTTGGATTAACAACAAGGTTTCATTTGAGAAGGTTGAAAACGTTGTCAGTGCGCCTAAAAGACCAACACCAACTAAAGCTTTTAATTCTGGGCTAACTTCACTGACTTGACCAAGGGCATAAATAACTCCCATCAGAAAAGAACCAAGGATATTGACGACCAGTGTACCAAAAGGAAATGAAGAGCCAAATACCTGAATCATGAATAATGAGATCAGATAGCGAAAAACCGCACCAATAGAGCCACCTAATGCTACAAACAGTAAATTAGTCATAACGTTTGAACTCACTTTGGTGATCTAGCTCGGCCAAAAGCTCAAGTTTCGATTTGATTCTTTTTTCAAATCCGTGCTCAGTCGGATAATAGAAACGACTATCGGCTAGTTCTGGCGGGAAATAGCACTCGCCACTCGCATAAGCATTAGGTTCGTCATGGGCATAGCGATACCCTTGCCCTAATCCAATATCAGCCATCAATTGTGTTGGCGCATTACGTAAATGGTTAGGCACACTGACTTGCCCCGTTTCTCTAGCCAGCTGACGGGCTGCTTTAAAAGCAGTATAAACAGCATTACTTTTGGGAGCGCAAGCAAGATAGACAATCGCTTGCGCTATCGCTCTTTCACCTTCAGCAGGGCCGACACGGTGGAAGCACTCCCACGCATTTACTGCAACCGTCATTGCCACAGGGTCGGCATTACCAATATCCTCTGAAGCTATCGCCAATAATCGCCTCGCGATATAAAGTGGATCACACCCACCTTCTAGCATTCGGCAAAACCAGTACAATGCCGCATCTGGCGCAGAGCCACGAATTGACTTATGCACGGCCGAAATAAGATCGTAGTACTGATCACCATTCTTATCAAAACCCGCTAACTGCTGACCAGCGACATCTATGAGTAACTGCTCTGTAAACGACTGACCATCTGCCAACATATCACTCATCAGCTCAATCAGATTAAGCGCCTTGCGAGCATCACCTTCACAGACATTAGCCAACTTATTGGCCACGCTATCTGGCATTTGCAATTGACGCTTCCCCAAGCCCCGCTCTTCATCAGTAATGGCCTGCTTAACAATGGCGACGATCTCACTATTCTCAAGTCGTTTAATCAAATAAACGCGAGCACGAGATAGCAGTGCATTATTAATTTCAAATGAGGGGTTCTCTGTTGTCGCACCGATAAAGATGACAGTGCCATCTTCAATAAAGGGTAAAAAAGCATCTTGCTGACTTTTGTTAAACCGGTGCACCTCATCGACAAACAGCAAGGTTCTCTGACCCCGACTCTGGGCCACACTTTTTGCATGCTCAATAGCCGCACGTATCTCTTTTACACCCGAAGTGACCGCCGAAATTCGTTCTACATGAGCATTGGTATGTTTTGCTATCAGTTCAGCTAACGTTGTTTTGCCTGTACCTGGCGGGCCCCAAAACATCATCGAATGGGCGCGGCCAGCCTCTAAGGCCTGCCTTAAGGGCTTACCCTCTCCCAGCAAATGTCCCTGTCCCATATATTGTTCTAGGGTTTCAGGACGCATGCGGGCAGCAAGCGGTCTAAAATCTGGAGCGAAATCGAAACTTAAACTAGACACTGTGCACCTAATTAATTGTTTTTAAGCGTTGATCATCAATATCAACCCCTTCAGGTACAACAAACTTAAATAAACTGCTTTGGCTATCAGAGACTGGTCCCTGCTCGGTTAAATTAAACTCACTGATATTGCCTTGCTGATCTTCGAGCGTCATCATGCTAAGACTATTGTCATCGAAACATACAGCCACTTTGGTCACGCCAGCGTCAATATCCTTGGGGACAATTTGGTAACAACTGTTTTCAAGTGTGACACTATATTGTTGCCAGGTCTTCTCGTCTCGATGCACTAAGAGTGCGATAGGTGATGCATCGATGGCCTGATTTAAATCAAGAACGGATACTTCCTCAGCAAAAGGGTTATAGATCCAAACATCATTACCATCAGCAACAATCAATGATTCATCTGGTGACGTTAGATGCCAATAGAATTGATTTGGAACCGATAACGCAAATGTACCGCTACCTTGCTGAATAACTTTGCCATTAATATCAGTCACGGTTTGACTAAACTCTGCATGCAGACTGTTTAGCTCTTCCAGTTTCTGCTTTAACGAGGGTGAGTCATCTGCCATCGCGCTACTTACGACCATTAGTGGCAAGCTTAGTGCGAGTATAGAAATTGGTCTTAACATCTATCTTCCTTAGAGAACATTACTATGACGTTCAAACTTAATAGTCTTTAGGTGGAGGTGGCGCTAACACTTCACGATTGCCGTTATGCCCTTGGGCACTCACGACACCTTGTGCCTCCATCTGTTCGATAATACGTGCAGCTCGGTTGTAGCCTATCTTAAACTTGCGCTGCACACTTGAAATTGAACCTCGACGGGTTTCAGTCACAAAAGCAACCGCTTCATCGTATAACGCATCCGTGTCCTCATCGAGTTCAGGCGTCTCGCCAGGCAACAGCACCTGCTCCCCCTCAGTGGAGCCTTGTAGAATTTCATCGATATATTGCGGCTTGCCTCGGCTATGCCAATCGGCAACGACAGCATGTACCTCGTGATCGTCAATAAATGCCCCATGAACACGATTTGGAACGCTGGTTCCAGGTGGCAAATAGAGCATATCCCCCATGCCTAGCAAAGTCTCGGCACCTTGTTGATCTAAAATAGTCCGTGAGTCAATTCTAGAGGAAACTTGGAACGCCATACGAGTGGGAATGTTGGCTTTAATGAGCCCGGTAATCACATCTACCGATGGACGCTGGGTTGCCAAAATCAGGTGAATACCCGCAGCGCGTGCTTTCTGTGCAATACGGGCTATTAACTCTTCCACTTTTTTACCAACAATCATCATCATGTCAGCAAATTCGTCAACGACGACAACGATAGAAGGCAGCTTATCCAACTCTGGCGCTTCTTCTTCCATGCTATCTTGTGAGCGCCAAAGCGGATCGGTGATCACTTCGCCACGCTCTTTGGCGTCTTTTATCTTAACGTTGTAGCCCTTTAGATTACGGACCCCAAGTGCTGACATCAATTTATAGCGACGCTCCATCTCCCCTACACACCAACGTAGTGCATTAGCCGCTTCTTTCATGTCGGTCACCACTTCACATAGAAGATGTGGGATGCCTTCGTAGACAGAAAGCTCTAACATCTTAGGATCAATCATGATAAAGCGCACATCGTCAGGACCGGATTTGTACAGCAAACTGGTGATCATCACATTCACACCCACCGATTTACCCGAACCTGTCGTACCGGCAACCAATAGGTGCGGCATCTTGCCTAAATCGACGACAACAGGTTCACCAGCGATATCTTGGCCTAGCACCATACTCAAATGAGATGGGCTTTTCTCGAATGCTTCACTCCCTAACACATCTCGCATGTAAACCGTTTCACGGAACTTATTGGGTAGCTCGATACCGACGTAAGCTTTACCCGGAATCACCTCAACAACTCGGACACTCTCTGCTAACAAAGATCGCGCTAAATCCTTAGAAAGATTTGTTATTTTTGAAGCTTTCACCCCAGGAGCCAACTCTAACTCAAATCGTGTCACCACAGGACCAGGAAACACTCCTACGACATTAGCTACAATATTAAAATCAGCAAGCTTAACTTCGACTAAACGGGCAACCTGTTCGAGTTCTTCTTCACTTATCGGGTTTGCTTTGCGATTTGGTACATCCAATAATGATATGTCCGGTAGGGGCGTCATGGGTTTGGTTGGCTGCTCAGCCTCGCCTCCAGGTAGTACAACAATGCCATCGACTATTTTAGCTTTTTCTTGTGCGCGCTTGGCGGACGTTATAGCCCCCGTAGAATGTTTAGCATTGAAATCAATCTGGGTGTCGTCTGCAACGGCAAGATTTTCATCAGCAGTCACCGACAAAACGACTGAGTCATCGTCAAGATGGTCCTCATCAATCGCAGCCGCATTGATGCTTGGCATCGCAAATGTTCGTTTTGCTTGCTTTGTGGGAGCATCGATTTCACTCGCATCGTCGTCCAATAAATCGTCTTCATGTTGACGTTGAATACGCTTCTCTTTAAAACGATCAACAACAGACATAAAGCCCTTCGTATCGTCCGTCTCTGGGGCACTGGAAAACTTTTCTGGTAAGGTTTTTAACCATTTAAACAACCACAGAGTTGCATAACCAACAGCATCAACGACCGTTAGCCAACTAATGCCTGTTAACAGCGTAAAACCCGCACCGACAAAGCACAGTAATAACAGGGTTGTTCCAAGTTGATTAAAATAGGGCAACATAGCACCAGCAATAACATCACCCGAGACACCGCCAGCTGAAAACTCATAGATATCCTGAGCGTTCATGCTCGCCAACGCAGCAAGACTAAACATGATCAGCAAAAAGCCAATGAGTCTAAGGCCAACTGAAAAGTAATCAATTTCTAACAGTTTATGAATGCGCTTAAAGAGCAGCCAACCCGTCAGCGCCACAATGATTGGGATAATATAAGCGGTATAACCAAAAAAATAGAACAGCACATCAGCGACCCATGCCCCTACAGCACCAGTAACATTATTTATTTGCCCTTCAAAGTTTGACTGGCTCCACCCTGGATCCGACGAGTGAAAACTACTTAAGGCCAGTAATATAAATGTAGCAACCATACAGCAAAGGATAAGCCCACCTTCAAGCAGACGCTGCAAACCACTAAGTGTTTTGACACTATTTCCCTTAGACAAACGAAAACCCACAATGAAGAAATGACAGGTGAAACTAAGATATCAAAATAATTGAACTGATGCAGCGTTTTCCCTAAGGATACAGATGAATAGCTGTTAATCTAATGTTTGTTGCGCAAATAATATTCAGCATAAAAAAAAGGAGCTATAAAAGCTCCTTTTTACCGACATAAATCGATTTATGACTCAAGCGTTACATTGATAGCAACTCTATTGGTTTGCTTAACTTCTTCCATAACTACGTATGTACGAGTATCAGAAACAGAAGGCAACTTCAGTAAAGTTTCTCCTAACAAGCGACGGTATGCAGACATATCTGATACGCGAGTCTTCAATAAATAGTCGAAATCACCAGACACCAAATGACATTCTTGAATATCATCTAATAACTGTACAGCCCGATTAAATTTATCAAATACTTCCGCGGTATCACGATTGAGCGTGATCTCCACAAACACTAACAAAGACGCCCCTAAATAATGAGGGTTTACTAATGCTGTATATCCATTGATGTAACCTTGCTTTTCGAGTCTTTTAACTCTCTCTAAACAGGGTGTGGGACTCAGCCCAACACGCTTTGAAAGTTCAACATTAGAAATGCGACCATCAATTTGCAACTCGTTAAGTATGTTACGATCGATCCGATCTAAGTCTTTTATAGGACTCTTTTTATTATTAACCATATTTTTAACCTTGCTTTATCACTAAAACAACATTTACAACTGCGTATGTCCAAACTTCAGCAGCATTAACTGCTGAAGTGATACTATACTAGATTTCCCTGAAACAATCACGTTCAGGACATATAAAATAACAATTCAACCCACAAAAAATGGGTTTTTATGCATTTTGAGGCTCGAAGATGATAATTGGTGTACCTAAAGAAATCAAAAACCACGAGTATCGTGTTGGTATGGTTCCGTCAAGTGTCCGCGAATTGACCAGCAAAGGTCATGACGTTTACGTTGAGACAAATGCCGGTTCAGGAATTGGATTTAGCGATCAGGACTATGTAGATGTAGGCGCTTCAATCTTAAGTACTGCTGCCGAAGTATTTGCCACAGCAGAGATGATTGTAAAGGTAAAAGAGCCTCAAGCAGTTGAGCGTGCAATGTTACGTGAAGACCAATTGCTATTTACCTATCTTCACCTTGCTCCAGACTTACCACAAACAGAAGATCTGGTTAAAAGTGGTGCTGTTTGTATTGCCTACGAAACAGTAACCGACAATCGCGGTGGATTACCCCTTCTCGCGCCTATGTCAGAAGTTGCTGGCCGCATGTCTATTCAAGCCGGTGCAATGGCCTTAGAGAAATCTAAAGGTGGTCGCGGTATGTTACTCGGCGGCGTACCCGGTGTTGAGCCTGCCAAAGTCGTTATTATTGGCGGCGGTATGGTTGGTACAAATGCGGCACAAATGGCAGTAGGTCTAGGTGCAGATGTGGTTATTTTAGACCGCAGCATTGATGCACTACGCCGATTGAATGCGCAGTTCGATAATCGCGTTAAAGCGATTTATTCGACAGCTGATGCAATTGAAAAGCATGTCCTTGAAGCTGATCTTGTGATCGGTGGTGTACTGGTACCAGGAGCCGCGGCGCCTAAACTTGTCACTAAAGAACATATCAAGCAGATGAAACCTGGTAGTGCAATCGTTGATGTTGCCATTGACCAAGGCGGTTGTGTTGAAACTTCGCATGCGACAACTCACCAAGATCCGACTTATATCGTCGATGATGTCGTCCATTACTGTGTAGCAAATATGCCTGGAGCGGTTGCCCGCACCTCAACATTTGCGCTAAATAACGCAACGCTACCATACATAATGAAGTTAGCTGACCTAGGTTACCGCAAAGCACTGCTTCAAGATCAGCACTTGCTAAACGGTCTAAACGTTATGCACGGAAAGATCACTTGTAAAGAAGTGGCAGAGGCGTTAAACCTTGAGTTTGTTAATCCAAGTGTTTTACTTGGCTAATCAGTTTTAGCGGTAAAACAAGGGAGCCACATGGCTCCCTTTTTCGATTAGAACAATCTAAAAGATTGGCTTTACCCTAAGGCGTAAATTTCCTACAATCGCTGCAATTCGCTAAAGGCACGGAGAAAAAGATGAGCCAAGCTAGACACTGTAACTTACTAATCCTGGGTTCTGGCCCTGCAGGCTACACGGCAGCAGTATATGCTGCTAGAGCTAACTTAAAGCCTGTGATGATCACAGGGCTGCAGCAAGGTGGTCAATTGACCACAACAACAGAGGTCGAAAACTGGCCAGGTGATGCAGATGATTTAACCGGTCCTGCATTAATGGAACGGATGCAGAAACATGCTGAAAAATTTGATACCGAAATCATTTTCGACCATATCAATGAAGTCAACCTTGAAGTTCGTCCCTTCCAACTAAAAGGCGACAGTGGAGAATATACCTGCGATGCGTTGATCATCTCAACGGGTGCTTCAGCCATGTATTTGGGCTTAGATTCTGAAGAGGCTTTCAAAGGTAAAGGTGTATCAGCCTGTGCAACCTGTGACGGATTTTTCTACCGTAACCAGAAAGTAGCTGTGATTGGTGGTGGTAATACCGCTGTTGAAGAAGCGCTTTATTTAAGCAATATCGCTTCAGAAGTACACCTAGTTCACCGTCGTGATACTTTTCGCTCAGAGAAAATATTAACTAAGCGTCTCATGGATAAGGTCGAAAATGGAAATATTATTCTGCACTTAGACAACACGTTGGACGAGGTTGTTGGTGACAAGATGGGTGTTACAGGCCTCAAAATGAAGAGCACTAAAGATGGCGCTATTAAAGAAATAGATGTCATGGGTGTATTTGTAGCGATAGGTCACAAACCTAATACGGAAATGTTTGCTGGTCAATTAGAAATGAACCACGGTTACATCAAGGTACAAAGTGGTCTGGACGGTAACGCGACACAAACGAGCATTGAAGGTGTATTTGCTGCAGGTGATGTGATGGATCAACACTATCGCCAAGCGATCACCTCAGCTGGCACTGGTTGTATGGCTGCGCTAGATGCTGAGCGCTACCTAGACGCGAAGTAAACAGCTAAATTGTCTATTAAAAAACAGGCTCAGGCCTGTTTTTTTTTGCATTTCTCTCATAAAAAAAGGGACCCTAAGGTCCCTTTTAAAGCAATACATACTAATTACTTAGCTAATGCTTCTTTTGCTTTTTCAACTAAAGTTGCAAATACAACTTTGTCGAATACAGCGATGTCTGCCAAAATCTTACGATCGATTTCAATAGACGCTTTCTTAAGACCGTTGATGAAACGGCTATAAGACAGACCATTTTGACGAGAAGCCGCATTGATACGTGCAATCCATAGTTGACGGAATTGACGTTTCTTTTGGCGACGGTCACGGTAAGCATATTGACCAGCTTTAGTTACTGCTTGCTTAGCAACACGGTATGTACGTGAGCGAGCTCCGTAATAACCTTTAGCTAGTTTAAGTACTTTCTTGTGACGAGCACGAGCGGTTACACCACGCTTAACTCTAGGCATTGTTCTTTACTCCTTTAATTAAGCGTATGGTAGTTGACGTGCGATTGCTGGCACATCAGACTTTGCAACTAAACATTTTGCACGTAAGTGACGTTTACGCTTAGTGCTCTTCTTTGTCAAAATATGACGTAAATGGGCTTGCTTGCGCTTAAAACCGTTAGCGGTTTTCTTAAAACGCTTTTGTACACCCTTGTCTGTTTTCATTTTAGGCATTGCTAAAACTCCGCATTGGGACATTAATAAAACGCAAGGCGAGCAGAGACCTTAACAGACCCCTGCTACTTTTCTGGTTGCCTTACTATTTCTTTTTCGGCGCAAGAACCATCACAGCTTGACGACCTTCCATTTTTGGAAAAGCCTCCACAACTGCGATCTCAGCCAAATCATCTTTAATACGATTCAAAAGATTCATACCAAGACTTTGGTGAGCCATCTCGCGACCACGGAAACGAAGCGTTACTTTCGCTTTGTCGCCGTCATCAAGAAAACGCTTCAGGTTGCGTAGTTTTACCTGATAGTCGTTTTCATCAGTACCGGGACGGAATTTAATTTCCTTCACCTGTACGATTTTCTGCTTCTTCTTTTGTTCTTTTTGAGATTTAGCTTTATCAAAAAGGAACTTTCCGTAGTCCATAATGCGACATACAGGCGGCTCGGCATTTGGGCTAATCTCTACGAGATCAACACCAGCTTCATCAGCAAGCTCTTGCGCTTCTCTGAGGCTAACAATGCCTATTACTTCACCATCTAACCCACTAAGACGTACCTCAGGTACACCAACAATGAGTTCATTAATTCTGTTTGCCGCTGCTTTGCGCGCATCTGTTTTTTTGATCTTTATGACCTATTCCTCCAACATATTTAGACTACGGAGCGAAATCTGTTCTTTAACTTTGGCAGCAAAATCTTCGATTCGCATTTTACCAAGGTCAACACCATCTCTGGTTCGCACCGCTACTTCCCTATTTTCCATTTCTTGATCACCAATGACCAACAAATAGGGAACACGCCTTAGGGTGTGTTCGCGTATTTTAAAGCCTATCTTCTCATTCCTCAAGTCTTTCGAGGCACGAATTCCCTGATCTTTAAATAAATTGACTACTTCGTCAACATATTCTGACTGTTTATCAGTAATATTCATTACTACAGCTTGCACTGGTGCCAACCAAGTTGGGAATTTACCAGCATACTCTTCGATAAGAATACCAAGAAAACGTTCAAGTGAACCCAAAATTGCACGGTGGATCATCACTGGTGTTTGTCTACTGTTATCTTCTGCAACATATGTCGCACCAAGACGACCAGGTAATGCGTAATCCAATTGAACCGTTCCACACTGCCATGCTCTGTCTAAACAGTCATGCAGTGTAAATTCAATTTTAGGCCCATAGAAAGCACCCTCGCCTGGTAAGATCTCGTATTCAATCTCATTAGCAGTTAATGCGTCCATGAGCGCTTGTTCCGCCCTGTCCCACATTTCGTCTTCACCAATCCGCTTTTCTGGACGCGTCGACAGTTTTACCACGATATCTTTAAAACCAAAAGTTTCGTAAGTGTCGTAAACCATCTTAATACAAGCACTGACTTCCTGCTGTACTTGATCTTCGGTACAGAACACATGAGCGTCATCTTGAGTAAAGCCGCGGACGCGCATCAAACCATGGAGCGATCCTGATGGTTCATTACGATGGCAACAACCAAACTCGGCCATACGTAATGGCAGATCGCGATAAGATTTCAAACCTTGATTAAAGATCTGCACATGACCTGGGCAGTTCATTGGTTTTACTGCGTATTCGCGGTTTTCAGAGTGAGTGGTGAACATGGCTTCTGAATATTTATCCCAGTGACCAGAACGTTCCCACAATACGCGATCCATCATCAACGGACCTTTTACCTCTTGATAGGTATATTGACCAAGCTTTTGGCGAATAAACTTCTCAAGTTCTAGGAATAGGCTCCAACCATCGTTGTGCCAAAACACCATTCCTGGTGCTTCCTCTTGCATATGATAAAGATCAAGCTGCTTACCAATCTTACGATGGTCACGCTTCGCAGCTTCTTCTAGGCGATTTAGGTGAGCCTTAAGCGCTTTTTTATCTGCCCAAGCCGTACCATATACGCGTTGTAGCATCTTATTGTCTGAATTACCCCGCCAGTAGGCACCGGCAACGCTCATCAGCTTAAAGTGGTGGCAGAACTTCATGTTTGGTACATGAGGTCCGCGGCACATATCCACATATTCTTCATGATGATATAACGCTGGCGAGTCATCCTTGCTGATGTTTTCATCAAGAATCGCCATTTTGTATGTTTCACCACGAGCCTCAAATGCATCCCGGGCTTCTTGCCAACTCACCACGTTCTTAACAACGGCATAATCGGTCTTTGCTAGCTTAAGCATGCGCTTCTCTAGCTCGGCTACATCTTCCTCGGTCAACTTGTGATCTAAATCGATGTCGTAATAAAAGCCATTATCGATAACTGGACCAATTGCCATTTTAGTTTCTGGCCACATCTGTTTGATTGCATGTCCAAGCAAGTGAGCACAAGAGTGACGCAAAATTTCTACGCCTTCCGCATCTTTTGCGGTAATGATCGACAGTTCTGCGTCGTTTTCAATTAAATCGCAAGCATCTTTTAGCTCACCATTTACACGACCAGCAATACATGCTTTGGCCAAGCCAGGTCCGATATCGGCTGCGACGTCTAAAGTTGAAACAGCGTGAGCAAACTCGCGTTTACTGCCGTCAGGAAGAGTGATTACAGGCATGAAAATTCCTTATCCAGTGGTGACCCCCACGTAGGGCCACTTGGTCATTTTAATAAAAGAGGTAGGTAGCTTAAGAGCAAAACATTACTGGAGTTTTGGTGGTCTCAGATACCAGGCTGCCATTCTAGGTGTCCTATAGATAAATCGCAAGCGCTTAGCCCTCCAGTTATACAGGAAGCGCAAAGAATATACGCGATCGGTAACAAACCACCACACAATGGTAATTTTGTCATCGTTTTTCCATTGAACTGTCATCAATTTACCATCTATGTTCCCTATTATTCGTCACACCTAGCCACACCAATCGGAACTGGATTAATCCTATGCTTAAACTTTTATTGTTAACGGCTTCACTTTTCTCTGCTGACACTGAGGCAAATGGGAAATTAGAGCAAAATAACTACAGTTTGATAGTCAAGGCGCAGTCAAAAGGTGTTAACCCGCCAAACTTCAACACCCAGGCATTAGCACTAGAGATTGAAAAGTCACTTACTGAGCAATTGCTACAGATAAAAAATGCAGACACCATTGAAACAACCACCTTATCTTGGCAAAGAGAGACAAAAATCACAGCCTCTTTTATTGCAGATTAGTTCAGGCGGAGGCACTCTAGCATAGATCATTACCAAATTATTTAGCCAATATTAAGTGATAATCGTAATCGCACTAAACCATTAATTATTCTGATGGTTAATGCCTAAGGCATAGGGTTCAGCCTTGTCGCCATTAGCCGTCTCCAATGGCTCACCTTAAACTCAATGAATAATTTTCATCAATTAATTGCATAAATAACAATGCATAATCAATATTAAATGAGATACCGCTCCATAAAAATTAAAATTTTTCACTACACTCATTATCCCTTCGCTTCTAATCCTATGGACTATAATCAGACAAAGCATGTGGCAGTGAATGTGCACCCACTTTTCAGGTTAGCGACTTTTTGATTGACGCCTAGCACTATTTCCCGCGCTCAAACCTCAATAACGTCGTGATAAAAAACATGTGATTTGCTATCGGCAATGGAGCATCAAGATGAAAGTCATTCAACAAGTGATCTATTGCCCACATTGTGGGCATCATCAACACATCAGTTTGGACATCAGCGGCGGCGATCAAGACTACTACGATGATTGCCGGGTATGTTGTAACCCTATCCATATGCGGACACATATCGACGCAGCAAGTCACAAAGTAGAACTGTTTATCGACTCTGATGACGAACAGTTCTACTAACTTGGAATCTTAATATCAACCCAACCTTTGCGCTAACACACGTTCGACCGTATCCACAATAGCTTGAATTTGACTATCAATCTCAATGTTGATCTCATCACCTTCGGTATAGCTATCTAGATTAGTTAATTTTAACGTCTCAGGGATAAGATGAAGCATAAAGCTATTTTCTGTTACCTTGCCAACCGTTAAACTGCAACCATTTACACCAACAAAACCTTTGTAAAGTATGTATTTCATCCAATCAGGAGCGACGGTTAAACACAGGTCATAATGTTCATCGGTAACACTCACCGACTTCACTTTGGCAACAGTATGGATATGGCCCGAAAGAATATGGCCACCAATCTCACTACCAAAGGTTAATGATCTTTCTATATTAACCTGTGATCCAACGCTCAATTTACTGAGGTTGGTCACATGAAGCGTCTCTTCCATTACATCGAAAAACACCCTATCATCATCGACTCGAGTAACTGTTAAACAAACACCGTTATTTGCGACACTTGCCCCTAACAAAAGTCCCTCGCGCAAATCCGGACCCATTGCGATCGCTAGCGTATTTAAACCCGGCTTTTTATCTATCGCCAACACTTCGCATGTTGCTTGAACTATACCTGTAAACATTTTATCTCTCGCTAGTATTAAGGGCTGTATTCATGAATCATTCTGGCTTTCAGGCCAAACGTTTAATCCAATTAGCATTACCCGTGCTAATTGCTCAAGTTACCCAAACCATGATGGGCTTCATTGATACGGTCATGGCCGGACGAGTCAGTGCCGTTGACATGGCAGCTGTAGCCATAGGCGGAAGCTTATGGCTACCCGCTTTGCTATTTGTGCAAGGGTTATTGCTGGCCTTTACGCCTGTATTCGCTCACCACCACGGCGCGGATGACCAAAAAGCAATCCAACCCATCGCCTTTCAAGCTGCCTATATTGCCATAATTGGTAGCGTCTTAGTGATCTCGTTTCTCTATTTTGCACCAGAGATCTTTAAACTAATGGGATTGGAGACACAGTTAGCAGCATTAAGTGTGCAATATCTATATGGCTTCGCTTGGGGAGTCCCCGCATTTGTGCTTTATCAGGTACTTCGTGGCTGTAGCGAAGGGATCTCATATACCTTACCCACAATGATAATAGGGTTTGTTGGCTTGGCGGTGAATATTCCTGCAAACTACATATTCATCTATGGTCATTTTGGTGTACCTGCAATGGGTGGTGCCGGCTGTGGTATCGCTACTGCTCTAGTTTTTTGGGCGATGTTTATCGCTATGGCGGTTTATATGCAGGCGCATTCGCGGTTCAAAGCCCTCGCTCCCTTCAGTGCATTTCATAAGCCTCAATGGACAACGATTTGGCAAATGACTAAACATGGTATGCCTATCGCTTTAGCACTCTTTTTTGAAGTCAGCTTATTTGCCATCATTGCACTGCTATTGGCCCCGCTTGGGGCAAACGTTGTTGCAGGGCATCAAATAGCCTTAAACTTCTCCTCTATTGTATTTATGTTGCCACTGTCTATTGGGATCGCGGTTTCAATAAGGGTCGGATACTATCTTGGCCAGGAGAAAGAACAAGTGGCTAAGTTAGTGACTAAAGTCGGCCTTACGATCGCTTTCAGTCTGGCACTGGTTACCGCCGTTATCACCGTGTTATTTAAAACGCAAATAGCCCTACTCTATAACAACAACCCTGAAGTAGTGACTTTAGCCGGCAGTCTTATGTTCTTAGCCGCGCTGTATCAGCTTTCAGACTCAGTACAAGTTGTTGCTGCTGGCGCACTTCGTGGTTATAAAGATACCAGAAGTGCTTTCTACATCACCTTGGTCTCCTATTGGGGAATAGGCATGCTTCTAGGTTATCTACTAGCACAAACCAATATCATTGTTCCCGCCATGGGAGCTCATGGTTTTTGGATTGGCCTAATTGCAGGTCTCACCAGCGCAGCACTGCTCTTTGCACTGAGACTTAAATATATACAAGGTAACCGTAATGCTGTTGTTAACCTTAGTTAACCTACGGTCCTCCAAGGTGACAATTTGTGCATCTTGGAGGATTAAGCCTCAAGTTGTGCAGCAAATCGCCGTTTGAACAACAAAATCTGTTTTTTTACTTGCAACGAATACTAGAACCCTCGTAATATAGCGCTCGTTCGATGGCAACTGCCAACGTTCAGATAGAAATAAGACAATACAACCGTAGCTCAGTTGGTTAGAGCACTACCTTGACATGGTAGGGGTCGGTGGTTCGAATCCACTCGGTTGTACCACTTCTTTTATAGCAGAAGTTAAACAGTTATTAAGACTTAAAAATACGGACGCGGGATGGAGCAGTATGGTAGCTCGTCGGGCTCATAACCCGAAGGTCGTCGGTTCAAATCCGGCTCCCGCAACCAATTATTTAAGTAATAAGCCAGCGAAAGCTGGTTTTTTTATGCAAAAAATTTACAAACAACAATCTCTCCAGCCATATTATAGCAATCCCCCTGCGCCTCAACTCGGCTATTTGGCGGATACCCGAATCATCACAACATGGGTTGAATCAGCATCATTATGTGCATAGATATCTTTAATGGTAACGCTCTGGCGGACACCGTTTTTTTATAGAAGTAAAACGATTAAAAAAATCAAAAGATTTCAGTGCAGCATACTTATATGAAAACTGGGCAAGGCTAATGCGATTTCAGTTAAGCAGAGTGGTTGATAGTCGAACATTATGGCTATAATTTTCGAGCTTTCGTCTGAGCAGCCCACGTTGAGCGTTACCTAGCGCAACGCAGAGCTTAGACTCAACACTCTTATCAACAGCGATAAATTGGTATGTTACAGCTGCCAGATTAGGGGCTACACAGAGCAATAAACACGCTCCAAGTATCAATAATGCTTTCATCTTTGCTCTTTAGTGACCTTGCTTCTTACCAAGTAAACACTAATGATTCATCACCAAATTTTTTAACTCACACTGAATACGTTAAATTAAGGCGTGCTCATCGAATTTAAGCTCGACACCTTAACTCCTAATTAAAGGCGTTCAATCTAAAAGTGCTGTAACGCAAGCATGACCAAATGTACAAACCGTCAAACCGTCAAACCGTCAAACCGTCAAACCAGATTTCAGTATGTTTCTCCCAATACATGAATATATCAGGCTTTAGCACAGTAAGTTGATAACAAAACACTATAAGGAGTTGTTAACTAACGTTTGTTATCTAGTTAGGTTTACAAACAACAAATTGTCGCTTTATCCTACTAAAATCTTAGAGAAAATTATTTAAACTAGGTTACACTGCTAATGTCGATAGATGCTTGGAGCCGTGGATGAGTCAACGTACCTTAAACTCGATGTTCAAACCTAAATCAGTGGCCATTATTGGAGCCTCTAACGGTAAGAACCGAGCGGGAAATGTGGTAATGAAAAACCTACTATCAGGTGGTTTTTCCGGCCCTATTATGCCAGTGACCCCCAAATATGAAGCGGTACTTGGTGTCCTTGCCTACCCAAACATCGAATCACTGCCTCTAAAGCCTGATTTAGCGATAATCTGTACTGCAGCACCTAAAGTCCCGGCCATTGTTGAGCGACTAGCGCAATTTGGTTGTAAAGTTGCCATTATTAACGCCTCTGGTATGGGTAATCAAACCGACGCTGACGGTAACAATTTATTGGAACTCACTCAGCAGCACGCTAAACGCTACGGTATGCGTATTTTAGGGCCCAATAGTCTGGGCATGATGCTACCCAACCTAGGGCTTAATGCAAGTTTGGCCCACACCAGCGCCCTACCCGGAAAGATTGCTTTTGTTTCCCAATCTGCCGCCATTTGTACTACCGTGCTCGACTGGGCAAATAACAAGGGGATCGGCTTTTCATCGTTCATATCATTGGGCGATGCCACTGATATCGAGTTCGATGAACTCCTCGACTTTTTGGGGAGAGATTCACGAACTACCGCCATTTTGCTGTATATCGACTCTATTAACGAAAAACGCCATTTCCTATCCGCCGCGCGCGCTGCTGCACGAAATAAACCTATTTTAGTGATTAAGTCAGGCCGTAGTTTAGAAGGCACAACAGCAGCAAAACTTCATACTGGCGGGATCGGCGGTAATGATGCGGTTTATGAAGCCGCCTTTCGCCGTGCAGGTATGCTAAGGGTGAACGACCTTATCGAACTCTTTGCAGCGGTTGAAACCTTAGCCCATTCGTCTCCTTTGCTTGGCGAACGTCTAGCCATTATGACTAACGGTGGAGGACCAGCCGTACTGGCGTTAGATCAATTGATGTTGGGCGGAGGCAAAGCTGCAACGCTGGACCGTGAGACTTTCCAAGCGCTCGATAGTTTTCTGCCTAACACTTGGTCAGGGCAAAACCCCGTGGATATAGGAGGTGATGCCGATGCGACTCGATATGCCCAAGTACTAGAAAAGTTAATGGACTCAAATATTGCCGACGCTATCTTGGTACTGCACTCCCCATCAGCGTTAGGAGATAGTGTTGAAATTGCCAATCAGCTCAGCAAATTAATCGCAAACCACCCCAATCGTAACCGAGTCAATGTACTGACCAACTGGAGTGGTGAGGACTCAGCGTATCAGGCACGAAAGCAGTTTAATCGTGCCGGCATTCCAACCTATCGAACCCCTGAGGGAGCGGTAGGTGCATTTATGCACATGGTAGAGTATCGTCGCAATCAGAAATTACTACAGGAAGTGCCGCAATCGATTCCCGATAACCTGCCGACTAATGTCGAGTTGGCCAGGCAAACACTGCAAGCTGCATTAGAAAATAAAAAGCGCGTGCTTGAAACTCACGAGTCCACACAAATTCTCAAAGCCTATGGGCTCAATACCATAGAAACCTTTTTCGCTAACAATGCGGCAGAGGCTGGCGAGATAGCCCAAGAGCTTGGTTTTCCTGTTGCCCTAAAAGTTCAGTCACCAGATATCCATCATAAATCAGATGTTCATGGCGTAATGCTGAATTTAACGTCAAAACAGGAGGTGGTGCATGCAGCTGACGCAATTATGTCTCGCGTACACAGCCTAAATGAACAAGCACGTATTGAAGGCATTATCGTGCAAAAAATGGCGTTAACGGCTGGCGCACAAGAGATACGTGTAGCAGTGATCAACGATCCAGTGTTTGGCCCAGCCATTTTGCTTGGCGAAGGAGGTTCTGAATGGCAACCAGCAACCGATGCTGCGGTAGCACTACCGCCACTGAATATGACATTAGCGCGTTATATGGTGATCCAAGCGCTTAAAACCCACAAACTTAAAGACAGGCATCTGCCACTTGGGTTAAATATGCATGCCCTATGTGTGCTGCTCACTCAAATTTCACACCTAATCATCGATTGCCCAGAGATACAGGGACTCGATCTTAACCCTGTACTCTGTGCTGGTGAAAAAATCACCTTGCTTGATGTTAACATCCAGCTACAAGAAAGCCCTCAAGACAATTCGACTCGATTGGCTATCTGTCCCTACCCTAAAGAGCTCGAACAGCGGGCTCAACTGAAAAATGGCCGCGACATCATGCTACGCCCAATTTTGCCAGAAGATGAACCTAAACATCTCGCATTTGACAACTCTCTGTCAGATGAAGACAGGTATAAGCGCTATTTTGGTGTGCGCTCGAAAATGACACATGAAGAGATGGCAGTCTTAACCCAAATTGACTACGCACGGGAAATGGCTTTTATCGCCACCGCCAAGGGAGACGATGGTGAAGAGATAACCTTAGGTGCGATCCGTGCTTCGATTGATCCAGATAATACAGAAGCTGAGTTTGCCATGGCAGTTCGAAGCGACCATCAAGGCCAAGGTTTGGGGAAATTATTGCTGGAAAAACTGATCGACTATTACAAAGCTAATGATACCGAAGTATTGACGGGATTTACCATGTTTGAAAACCGTTCGATGGCTAATCTGGCAAAGCGCTTAGGTTTTACCGTGACGTTTGATATGGAAGAGCATTTAATAAAAATGGATATGGCATTGAAGCCTACGCCAAATAAATAGTCGTTTTAAAAAATAAAATAAAGCGAGGTTTTAGCCTCGCTTTATTTTATTTCAATCAACCTTTAACGCAGTTTCGCCCTGATGACTTCGCACGATAAAGCGCTTCATCAGCACGCACAAAATAGGTTTCTCTGTCATCATCATGCCCTAACGTTGCAATACCGATCGAAACGGTGATCGCACCCAATGACAGCTTCTTATCTTTACCGACCGTGAGTTTTTTCTCTGCTATACGGCTACGTAACTGCTCAGCAACCACTAATGCACCGGTATGATCGGTATCAGGCAGTAAAACAACAAATTCCTCGCCCCCATAGCGAGCCACAAAATCTTCGCCCCGCACTCCCTGTTTTAACGCTAGCGCAATATAAGCTAATACTTTGTCACCAATCACATGGCCGTGGGTGTCATTAAAATTCTTAAACTTATCAATATCGATGATAAGCAAACTACTATTAACAGCACCCATTTTATAGCGTTGTAAATGCTCTAAAACTTCTTCGTCAAACGCACGTCTATTGTGTAAAGATGTCAGTTGGTCAGTCATGGCAACTAAGTTTAAGTTCTCCATTTCTGACTTCAGGGATTGGACCTCATCACTCATGACTGTGAGGCTTTTTTCCATCTCTTGATTACTATTGACCACTTCGCTGACTTCGTCGGCTAACGTATCAATCAACCGCGTTAATGTCTCCGGATCTGGCGAGCTTTTAATATCGGTCTGAAATTCGTTAAGTGTTTGACTAAAACGTTCTGTGCCATGGCTCATTTTAGACAATTTACTCATTAAGCCATTAATTAATAGCTGAGTTTCCACCTGTACATTTTCAATGATTTCAGGCGATTTTTCTTGAATAAAATTACTATGTAGTCCTGCATTAACTTCTGCGGTAAACGCCACCTTATTCGATAGTAATCCGTCTATCGCTCTTTTTAGGTCTAAGTTAACACCACGAAAATACTCGTACCAAACGGAGTAGTTATCTGGTGTTACAGGAATATTTAACTCAGACATCTTAGGCACCGCATGCCTAAGGATTTTCGCCGAAAGTTCCGTATCTGTCAGGTGCTTAGCTAAATTCATAGATAATCGCCATGTTATTATTCAATATCCAATTCGCGCATTGTGCTAAAAGTGTAAGCCTAGGTGGTTTAAAGAACTTAAAAACCACTTTGCTACCACTACAATAACGAAAAAACAACAAGTTGCCACTACTTTGTCATTATTTATTTTCTATAGAAGTACGGCATTGTGCGAATATGTCCAATTGGACCTTGTAAACGTCACTTTGTACGTTCATTAACCCTAAAAGGCTCGAAAACAGGTTATCATGAGAATAAGTCCCGCTCGCTGCTTGATGCTTTAGGCAATCAAGGTCGATGCCGTTCTCTTGACTAAATTGTGGCGATATCCACGACAATAGCGGAATCTCAATTTGCTCACTTGGAGCGATTGAGTACGGAGCACCGTGAAGATACATACCACTCTCACCTAATGACTCTCCATGATCGGAAACATAGACTAGGGCAGTGTCCGCGACAGTCTGCTGCGCTTGTAACCGTTGAATCACTTGGCTAATAATATAATCTGAATACAAAATCGTATTATCATAGGTATTAATCAGCTCTTCATCTAAACAGTTTTGTATATCACTGCGCTGGCAATCTGGCGTGAATTTTCGATGTTCATCGGGATAACGTAAATAATAGGTAGGGCCGTGAGAACCAATAATATGAAGCACTATCATGGTGTCGTGCTCAACAGGCGTCGCCAGTGCTTTGTCTAACTCATTTAGCAAAACTTGATCATAACAATAATGCCCATCACATAACTGCGGATCACTATTTAAATCAATATTGATGTGCTTAACACGATCGCAAACCCCTTTACATCCGCTGTCGTTATCGAGCCACAATAGATTAATCCCCCCATGATCGAGTACATCAATCAAGGTATCTTGGGCCCGAGCCCTGCGGGGCTCATACTCCTCGCGGGTCATACTGGAAAACATGCAAGGCAGTGATACCGCGGTTGCCGTACCACATGAAGTGGTATTTTGAAACGCTACCATGTCGTACTGACTGGTATGAGCGTTTGTGGCTTTAGCATAACCGTAATATTGATAGTTTTTGGCGCGAGCCGTCTCCCCCACAACCAGTACGACTAAATTTGGTTTACCATTACTGTCTACCGTGACATTTTTAGCATCTAGGCCTTGTTACAGGTAAACCAAAGGTGTTTGAAAATAGTTGATATTTACGTACTTGATCATGGAACCTACGGCGTAGGTTGGCACGATATAACGTTTCATTTGGTCATTATTACGGCCAAATGAGACATAGTTTTGATAGAAGAAAAAACCGATAACCGCTATACCAACCAGCATTGCCACCATAAATAAAATTTTGTGTAATAACTCTTTAACCAATGGTTTGTAATCAATATTAACCTTATAGATTAACAACGCAGGTAATAGGCCAGTGGCGATAAAATTAACGACAGAAGAGAAGTTTAAGTAGGTCAGAGCCTCTCCCGTATTGGTCTGTACGGTGTTTTCAATCATGCCGTAGTCGAAAACAACACCGTATTGCAAGGCTGCAAAAAAGACACTAGATGACAACAGCGTTAAGGTAATAAAAAAGCCTTTGGTGATGTATTTAACTGAAAAAATAGAAAAAATAAAACTCAGTGCAAAGACAAGAAATAGCGGAATAGTCGCGATAAAAATGTAATTGACGTCAGCTTGCTTTTCAATCCCCTCCTTAACAATACCAAAAAGGGGAATATTAAAAACACAGACATAAAACAAAGCGAGTAAAAAAGTAAACTGATTTGTCGATAGGGTTTTGATACGTGATAGCACTAAGTATTCTCTCTTGTCGATAGTGGCTGCGTCAAAAGGGGCTAGGTCTCTTACAACGGCAATTGATCCAGGCAAGGATATTACCAAGCATCAACCACAGCTACAAATGCTACATAAAAGTAATGATTAAAACTGTCGCCCCACACACAGGGATACCCTTGTTAAAACCCTTGATTGATACGTTGAAAAAACATTAACAATTGAGAGCGCTCAATATCAGAGAAAGTTTCTGTAATTTGATGTGTTAGCTGATGATGTAGTTGGTCATGTTCATGATACACCTCATACCCTTTTGTCGTTAATTGCACCAAAATAGACCGTTTATCCTGCTCATGGGCCATCCGTTCAACCAAGCCTAAGTTAACCATTTTATTGATCTGTACTGTCAGGGTCCCTGTGGTGATCCCAAGCTTTTCGGCTAGCTCCTTCATACGCATAGTTCCATTGGCACCTAAGATTTCGACCGTATGGATTTGCGCTAACGAATGACCCTTCCCCCTAACAACTGACGCTTCCCAAGAAGAAAGCTTCTCGTAAAACTCTACAATCTCATGGCTTAGCTGATCATCAACTTGTTTCATCAAGCCTCCACAGTGTGACGGCGACAGTTTGAGTCATCACATGAGTGAACTTCTATGGTTAAATGGTTAATGCGCTCAAAGCGAGATAGCTGTTCAGTGAAATAGCGCGCATCTTTATTTTCATGGGTAACCACAGAGATAATCGCCGCGTAGTGATCCGCACTGACTGGCCAGACGTGAATATCGGCAACATGATCAGTTCCAGCTTGTTCAATACACTTAACCACTTGCTCTACATAGCCTTGCTCAATACTTGCATCGAGTAAAATAGGCCCTGTTTGCTTAACCAACCCCCACGCCCAACTGGTAATGATTACGGCACCAACAACCCCCATCACAGGGTCAAGCCAATTGAGTCCTAAATACTTACCAAATAGTAAAGCAGCAATGGCAAGTAGCGAGGTCAACGCATCAGCCATCACGTGAAAATAGGCTGCTCTCAAGTTATGGTCATGGGTCTTTTTAGCCTTATTGCCACTCGTTTCTTCGTGGCAATGTTCAGCGTCATGTTTATGTGAAACATGGTGATGATGCTCATGGTTATGATGATGACCGTGACTATGGCCGTGACTATGGCCGTGGTCATGGCTATGGTGATCTTTGAGTAAAAACACCGATAGGACATTAACTGTTAAGCCAATAAACGCCACAAAAATAGCCTCGTTAAAATGGATGTTTTCAGGATTAAGCAGTCGGTTGACTGACTCCACTATCATCAGCAATGCAACTAAACCTAACGCAATTGCACTGGTAAACCCTCCCAGCACACTGACCTTACCCGCCCCAAATGCAAATTTAGGATCCTTGGCGTATTTCTTTGCATAGGAGTAAGCAAACAATGTGATTAAAAACGCAGCAGCGTGGGTTCCCATATGCCAACCATCAGCCAATAAGGCCATGGAACCATAAATGGTACCGGCGACAATCTCTGCCACCATAGTTATAAGGGTCAAATACAGAACGTAACGGGTATTTCGCTCTCCTTGTGTATTGACAGTGGCAAAATTATGTTCGTGTTGCCATGGTGCGTTGTTGTGAGCTGTCTTTTCCATGTTTTGGCCTATATCTATTAGGAATTACTTTGACTATCAAACAATATGGAGAGATTATTTAGTTTGATAGTCAAAGTAAAGATCTAAATAGAGTAGATTGATCGATTTGGGTCCTAGCTCAAAAATATTTTAAATCTAATAACCCTTTTCCATTATGCTAGCGTTAATACCCACAAAGCAGTCGAACATTATCATTTTATCAGGAGCTTTAATGAACACATTTTCACTTAACAAACAGATCCAGTCTCTCATCTTAACCAGTGTTATAGCATTCACGGCTGCAGGCAATTCTGCCTTTGCAACCAGTCCGGTCCATCCAAGTGGGTTAAACCAAATGAATATTCACAGCAGCAGCTACACAGCCGTGACTTACCAAGCCGAGGAAACAAGCAAAATGTTTCCACAACCCACCGAGGGCATGGTGCAGCATATCCTCAACTTGCCAGCACTTGAGAATGAAGCACAATACAGAATTGAGATTCTTATTGGTCGAACTGAATTAGTTGACTGCAATAAACATGGTTTGCGTGGTGAACTGAAACAGATGAATTTAGACGGATGGGGCTACAACTACTACCAAGTAGACACTATCAGTGACGGACCGAGTACAATGATGGCCTGTTTTGATAAGGCAAAAAAAGAACAGTTCCTGACCATTCCAGGAGAGTTAATACTCAAATATGACAGTCGACTGCCAAAAGTATTTTACTTACCAGAAGGCGCCCAACTTAAGTATCGTGTTTGGACAGCTGAGATGGAGTATCAATTTACCTCATCCAACTAAATGATTCAGGTGCAAGATACTTTATCATTTTTTCCCTATGGATACCCTAATATAGCAGGCATAAAAAAACCTCTGTTTACACAGAGGTTTTTTATGCCTAATAAACGCTTAGGTTAGATACCGCTAATTGCATCTTTACACAATTGAGTAATACGCGCCCAATCACCTTGCTCCATGGCATCAGTGGGTGCTATCCAGCTACCGCCGATGCAATCGACATTGTTCAGTGCTAGGTAATCTTTATAACTACTTGGAGTGATACCACCCGTTGGACAAAAACGAATATTCGCTAACGGACCAGAAAAAGCTTTCAATGCGTTAACGCCACCAGAGGCTTCAGCAGGGAAAAACTTAAAATTAGTATAGCCAAGCTCCATACCCGCCATCACTTCAGAAATACTCGCCACACCAGGAATTAATGGAACTGTCCCTGCCATCGCCGCTTTCAATAGATCTGTCGTTGCACCTGGCGTGATCACAAACTGCGCACCAGCATCAATGGCTTGCTTTAGCTGAGCTTCGTTTAAAATCGTACCCGCGCCAACCAGTGCTTCAGGCACCTCTTTTGCAATCTTAGTAATCGCTTCGAGCGCACAAGGTGTTCGTAACGTCACCTCCAGCACACTTATTCCGCCGGCGACCAAAGCTCGTGCCAAAGGCACCGCATCTTCAATCTTATTAATCACCATTACAGGAACGATTGGGCTGCGTTTAAAAATATCTTGTGGTTGTATAGACCAGTTATTCTGAGCCATGTTAATACTCTTCCTCAGTGATTAATAATTTTCATCGATGGTCGTGGTACAACGAGCGCCCGTCTCAGGGCTACTCAAATTAGAACGTAAGGCCGCAAATAACTCACGCCCCATTCCATAACTTGTACTGCGTAAGTCAACTTTCTCAGCTTCTCTTGCTGCCAAAGTTGATTCATCAATCAACAGCGACAACTCACCGGTCGTGGCATTAACGCGGATAAGATCACCGTTTTGGATCTTAGCAATTAATCCACCGTCCAATGCTTCAGGTGTCAAATGAATTGCCGCTGGCACTTTACCCGATGCACCAGACATGCGCCCATCCGTTAGCAAGGCAACTTTGAAACCTTTATCCTGAAGGGTACCTAAAATTGGCGTAAGTTTGTGTAGTTCAGGCATACCAACCGCTTTAGGCCCTTGCCCTTTCACAACCACGACACAATCTTTGTCTAACTCACCAGCTTGAAACAGCGCCTCAAGTTTGTTTTGGTCGTCAATAACCACTGCAGGAGCTTCGACCAGACGATGTTGCTCAGCGACCGCCGAAACTTTAATCACAGCCCGTCCTAAATTACCTTTGAGTAACTTCAGACCACCATTTTCTTGGAACGGCGCCGACGCAGTGGTCAACACTTCGCTATCTAACGACGTTGCTGGGCCATCAACCCAAACCAATTCATTATCAATGAGTCTTGGTTCTTGGGTATAACGTCTTAGGCCAAAGCCTGCCACGGTATTGACATCTTCATGTAAAAGGCCGGCATCTAGCAGCTCTTTTACCAGCAGTGCCATCCCGCCAGCAGCATGGAAATGGTTAATATCGGCGTGACCGTTTGGATAAACCCTCGCGAGCAACGGCACTGCATCTGATAGTTCAGAGAAATCATCCCAATTAATGATGATACCCGCAGCTCTCGCCGCAGCAACAATATGCATGGTTAAATTAGTCGAGCCGCCAGTTGCCAATAATCCAACAATACCGTTAACAACCGATTTTTCGTTAACCACTTCACCGATAGGCGAATATTGCGTGCCCATTTCAGTCAGGCGACACACCTGCTTTGCAGCCATTTTGTTCAGTGCTTCACGGAGCGGGTCATCTGGGTTAACAAATGATGAACCTGGTAGCTGTAGCCCCATAATTTCCAGCATCAACTGATTACTGTTTGCGGTACCGTAAAAAGTACAAGTGCCCGCGCTGTGGTAAGAACTTGATTCAGCCTCTAACAAAGCAGCTCTATCGACTAAGCCTTGAGCAAACTTCTGACGAATACGCGCTTTCTCTTTATTGGGAATGCCTGACTTCATTGGTCCTGCAGGGACGAACAACATTGGTAGATGACCAAAGCTTAATGCGCCAATAAGTAAACCTGGGACAATTTTGTCACAAATTCCTAAGAGCAAGGCACCGTCAAACATATTATGAGATAAACCAACTGCAGTGCTCATTGCAATCACTTCACGGCTTAGGAGGCTTAGCTCCATCCCTGGTTGCCCTTGGGTAACGCCGTCACACATTGCAGGAACACCACCGGCTACTTGAGCAACACTGCCGACTTCTTGGCACGCTTGCTTGAGCAGTTTCGGGTAATCTTCATAGGGTTGATGCGCAGATAACATATCGTTAAAGGCCGTGACGATACCAATGTTGGCTTTCGTCAACGCCTTGATGGTATTTTTATCCGCTGGGCTACAAGCTGCGAAGCCGTGTGCAAGGTTACCGCAGCTTAGGCTGCTGCGATGGACACCTTTACTCTTAGCTTCATCTAATGCTTTAAGGTATTGGGCGCGCGAATGCTTGCTCCGCTCAATGATTCTATCTGTTACGGACTGTACTACTGCGTGCATAATCGCTCCTTAAGCGCTCCAATAAACATCGACGGGTGTGCTATGTTGTGCCAATACTGCGCGTATAGGCATCGCTTTCTCATCTTCATTTTCAAGCGCTTGGCGGTAAACAGACAACTTCTGCTCACCGACAATGTGTAAATAAATCTGACGACTGGCCAAAATCCCCTGTTTGGATATTGTGATACGACCATGAGGCGCATTGCCCGGATTCACAGCTAAGCAAAGTGAATCGGTTGACAGTGCTTGTTCAATCTCTAATGAACAGGGAAACCATGAACAGGTGTGTCCATCGTTACCCATACCCAACACAACCACATCAAAAGGTTTTGGGAAATTGGCCAATTGTTCAATCGTCATATCAGCGCCCGCTTCTGCGGAGGCAAACATATTTTTAAGTCCACGAAACTTAGCCGCCGCGGCTCGGTTTTGCAGTAGATGCGCTTTGACTAACTTTTCATTGGAATCGTCACTATCAACATCAACCCAACGCTCATCAGCGAGCGTGATGTAAACTTCACTCCACTCTATCGCCTTTTTACTGAGCTGTTGAAAAAGCGCCACGGGTGTCGACCCTCCTGACACCACTAAGCTTGCTTTTCCGCGCGCATCAATAGCCGTTTGTAGCTGATTGGCGATACGCTCCGCAAGCTGTGTTTCAAGAGCGGTTTTGTCATCAAATGATTTGAATACAGAGTCTTTAATCATAATCAATGTCTCCTATTCGTCCCACGAGCGGCCGTCTTTAGCTATCAATGCAACTGAGGCCACAGGCCCCCAACTGCCAGCAGGATATGGCTTAGGCTTTTCGTTGCTGTCTTCCCAAGCCTCAATGATACCGTCAACCCAACTCCACGCCTGCTCAACTTCATCGCGACGAACAAACAATGCTTGGTTGCCCAGCATAGCTTCAAGTAATAGACGCTCATAGGCATCAGCAATACGGTCATTCTTAAAGGTGTCAGAGAAACTTAAATCTAATTTAGTTGTTTGCAGACGTTGCTTCTGCTCTAGACCTGGCACCTTATTCATCATTTGAATTTCAACACCTTCGTGAGGCTGAAGACGAATGGTCAACTTGTTCGCTGGCAAATTACGATAGCTAGAACGATATAGGTTATGAGGTGGGTTTTTGAAATACACGACAATTTCAGAGCTCTTGGTCGGCATACGCTTGCCACTTCTCAAGTAGAATGGCACGCCAGCCCAACGCCAGTTGTCGATATCAACGCGTAATGCCACAAATGTCTCTGCATGGGATTGGGTATTAGCCCCCTCCTCTTCGAGATACCCTGGCACAGGTGCACCTTTTAAGAAGCCAGCAGAGTACTGACCTCTAACCGTGTTCTCATAGATATTGTCAGCATCGATTTTACGCAGTGATTTAAGAACTTTAACTTTTTCATCGCGGATGCTGTCTGCATCGAGGTTAACCGGTGGATCCATCGCCACAAGCGTCAGCACTTGCAAAAGGTGGTTTTGGATCATATCTCGCATTTGGCCTGCTTTATCAAAGTAGCCCCAACGTCCTTCGATGCCCACTTCTTCAGCAACCGTGATCTGCACATGGTCAATCGTTCGGTTATCCCACTTAGAGGCAAACAGTGAATTAGCAAAACGCAAGGCGATCAGGTTTTGAACCGTTTCTTTACCGAGGTAATGATCAATACGATACACCTGATTTTCATTAAAATAGGCGCTGACTTGGTCGTTAATCACTTTTGAGGAGGCTAAATCAGAACCAATAGGCTTTTCGAGGACGACACGTGTATCAGGATAGATAAGGTTTTGTTCGTGTAAACAGCGACAAATATCACCGAATATAGATGGCGGTGTCGCGAAGTAACTCACCATGACACGCTTTTGGGGCTCTAATACGTCATGAAACGCCTGATAGCCTGCCGAGTCAGTGAAGTTTGTGCCTACATAATGACAACGGCTTAAGAAACGGTTTAATGTCTCTTTACAAAGGTCTTCTTTTACAAAGCTATTAAGTGCAGTAACAACAAGCTCTTGATACTGTTCTTGGGTAAACTCATCTTTAGCAACCCCGAGCACTTTGGTCTCTTCATTAAGTAAACCGGCTTTATCAAGTTGGTACAGAGAAGGAAGCAATTTGCGTCTTGCTAAGTCCCCTTTGGTACCAAACAGTACAAAATCGCAAGCTTTGGCTTCTGGTGATGTCATGCCCATAGCTTATAAATCTCCTTTGTCGCTGTGTGCCATCATTCCGATGGGAAATTCACATGTTTGTCGTAATATAACAACAGAAATTGTTAATTGCATCTAAATTTTGCAAAAAATGCATGATTAGTAAACTAGCAACAAGACTACAAAATCTGATATGCTTTTCGTGATTAAATTACTATATATAGTAGAAAGTTTGTTGAATAGTTAGATCATAATTCGTTATATAGTCCAAACTTTAGCACTTTTTGTTTGCTTCTATAATGACATAAAAGAATAAATATAATTACATTACTATCGAGTGGATGTACGCATATGAATACCCTAGAAAAGGTTCAAAAAAGCCTAACGCATTTCAGTAAGTCAGAACGCAAAGTCGCTGAAGTCATTTTAGCGTCACCACAAACTGCCATTCACTCTAGCATTGCTACGTTAGCAAAAATGGCCGATGTCAGTGAGCCAACCGTTAACCGCTTTTGCCGCAGATTAGATACCAAAGGATTTCCAGACTTTAAACTGCATTTGGCGCAGAGCCTGGCTAACGGAACCCCTTATGTGAGCCGCCATGTAGAGGAAGATGACAGCCCTGATTCATACACTACAAAAATCTTTGAGTCATCTATGGCAGCCCTTGATACTGCTAGACAAAGCATGGATACGGCAGCGATAAATAAAGCAGTAGATATCCTCACACAAGCGAAGAAGATTTCGTTTTTTGGCTTAGGCGCATCGGCGTCAGTTGCCCATGATGCTCAGAATAAATTTTTCCGCTTTAATGTACCCGTGATCTGTTTTGATGATGTATTAATGCAACGTATGAGTTGTATTAATAGTTCTGAAGGCGACGTGGTGGTATTGATTTCCCATACAGGACGGACGAAATCACTCATCGATATCGCTCGTTTAGCCAGAGAAAATGGTGCTGCCGTGATTGCGATTACCTCACGTAACTCTCCACTATCAAGTGAATGTACTTTGCCAGTTACGATGGAAGTGCCAGAAGATACCGATATGTATCTGCCTATGGCCTCTCGTCTTGCGCAGCTGGTCATTGTTGACGTGCTCGCCACAGGCTTTACACTTCGCCGAGGCCCACGTTTTAGGGAAAGTTTAAAACGGGTTAAAGAGGTGTTAAAAGAGTCTCGTATCGAAAAAGACCCGATACTATAGTCCAGTTTTGTAAGGATTTTAGGCGGCTTGGTTTACCCAATCCGCCTTTTTTTTACCTTTAAGTCGTAGTACTTCACAAAATTAATAACTTGAGGTAGATCATTTTGTTTGTAATTTTCCTACAAAAGTCGGTTTTGTCTGTTAATATAGAGTAAGATTTTTTAAACTTAACGGAGTATCTCATGTTCCGCAGAACCAAAATTGTAACGACTCTAGGCCCAGCAACTGATCGTGACGACAATCTACGTCGTATTATCAAAGCTGGCGCAAACGTTGTTCGCCTTAACTTTTCTCACGGCTCACCTGAAGATCACCTAAAACGTGCGACTGACACACGTAACATAGCAAAAGAACTTGGTGTTCATGTTGCTATCTTAGGCGACCTACAAGGTCCAAAGATCCGTGTATCAACTTTTAAGGACAATAAAAAAGTCCAACTTGACCTAGGTCAAGCATTCATCTTGGATGCCGACCTAGAAAAAGGTCAAGGTGATGAGCATCAAGTTGGTATCGACTATAAAGAGCTACCTAAAGATGTTGTCATTGGCGATATCCTTATGCTGGACGATGGCCGTGTTCAACTTCGTGTAGAGAAAGTTGAAGGCAATAAGGTTCATACCTCAGTAACGGTTGCAGGTCCCCTTTCAAACAATAAAGGGATCAACAAAAAAGGCGGTGGCCTTTCAGCTGCAGCACTTACTGAAAAAGACAAGCGTGATATTGTTACGGCAGCAGCAATTAAAGTTGACTATCTAGCCGTTTCTTTCCCACGTAGTGGCGCTGACCTTAACTATGCACGTGAACTAGCTCAAAAAGCAGGTAGCAATGCATTAATCGTTTCTAAAGTTGAGCGCGCAGAAGCCGTTGTTTCTGATGAAGCAATGGATGATGTTATCTTAGCCTCTGATGCTGTCATGGTTGCTCGTGGTGACCTTGGTGTTGAAATTGGTGATGCAGCACTTGTTGCTGTACAGAAGAAGCTTATCAGTCGTTCTCGCCAACTTAACAAGAGCGTGATCACTGCGACCCAGATGATGGAGTCGATGATCACTAGCCCAATGCCAACACGTGCTGAAGTGATGGATGTGGCTAACGCTGTACTAGATGGCACTGATGCCGTCATGCTATCGGCTGAAACTGCAGCGGGTGACTTCCCTGAAGAAACCGTTATGGCAATGGCCAATGTTTGTTTAGGCGCTGAAGGACATCCAAGTGTTCAAGTCTCTAAGCACCGTCTAGATGAGCGCTTTACTTCGGTCGAAGAAACCATCGCGCTGTCTACCATGTATGCAGCTAACCACTTAGAAGGCGTTAAAGCAATTGTCGCCTTAACTGAGTCGGGTGCAACACCGCAGTTGATGTCACGCATCAGTTCATCACTGCCTATTTTCGCTTTGTCTCGTCATGACGTGACACTTGCAAAAATGGCATTGTATCGTGGTGTGCAGCCTTTCTTCTTCGACTCAACAGCACATAGTGCCGAAGAGTTAGCGAAGAAAGCGTTAGAAGCACTTCAAGCAGCTGGTTACCTTAACAGCGGTGACATGGTGCTGATGACTAAAGGTGACGCGATGGAAACCATCGGTGGCACCAATACCAGTAAAGTGTTAATTGTTGCCTAAGGCAAATTAATTACTGATAAAAAAGGTACGCAATGCGTACCTTTTTTGTATCTGAGATTAACGGTCTCTACAAAACATCAAAATCGTCGACGTTAATTGCCGCCAGTCTTAGTTTGTCTGCATCAACTAACTGCTGATATTCACTATCAGATAACAAGGCTTGCTCTTTAGCTAACTTAAACAGTGTCAGAGGCGGTAATTTTCTAGGTAAATCACCATTACGCTGTGCTTTTTTCAACGTGCGGTAAAGGTTTTGGCACTTATATTGTGCGATAAATGCTTGTTCCACTTCGGCTATACCACCTTGGTCACCGTCAAAATCAGGACATAAGAAGGTCAATCGATCTCGAGCAGGTCCAGGCTTTAACATGCCACTACACAGGTTTACGGCCATTTTATCTGATGGTCCATTAAAGTGGTTACCCATTGGGAATACGATCGCCCTCATCAACCAAGCCACCGGGCGATTAGGGAAGTTCCTCAGCGCTCCCTGCAAAGCCAACGCCGCTTTTTGTAAACGCATCTGCATCACATAATGAACCGCAGGTAGATCATCTTGTTGACGCCCATTATCTTCAAACAGCTTAAGGGTGGCGGAACCAAGATAAAGCTCACTTAATACGTCGCCTAATCTCGCCGACAACATCTCTTTACGCTTCAGATCGCCGCCCATAATCAACATAGACAGGTCAGTGATAAATGCCAATGCTGCAGACAGTCGCGTCATATCTTTATAATACTGCTTAGTGCAGCCACTCACGGGCGCACTATTAAAATAGCTGCCGCTTAACGCGCTAAATAAAGCACTGAACGCATTGCGACTTGCGTAACCAATATGACCCAGTAGTAGGTTATCAAAGCGCTCTAAGGCTTCACTTTTATCGTCCATGGCGGCCGCTTCCATTTCAGCAAGCACATAGGGGTGGCAACGCGTTGCACCTTGGCCAAAAATCATCAGACTACGGGTTAAAATGTTAGCCCCTTCAACTGTAATCGAGATAGGATTTGCCATATACGCATGACCAAGATAGTTCTTTGGTCCAAGCTGTATCCCTTTACCAGATTGAATGTCCATAGCATCATTTAGCACATCACGGCTCATCTCAGTCATGTGATATTTCGCTATAGCCGTTACCACTGAGGGCTTAACTTTTAAATCAATGCCTGTGGTGGTCAAACGACGCGCCGCTTCTAATTGATAAGTGTTAGCAATAATTCTCGCCATCGCTTCTTGCACACCTTCAAATTGACCGATAGCGAGACCAAATTGATGACGAACATAACTATAAGCCGTAGTGGTTTTGGTCGTGACATGACCCGATGCCGTCGCTAATGCGGGCAGTGAAATCCCCCGTCCTGCCGACAGACACTCCACTAACATACGCCAGCCTCGACCCGCATACTGTGGTCCACCGATGATCCAATCGAGTGGAATAAACACATCGCGGCCATGCGTTGTCCCATTCATAAAGGCCATACTGAGTGGGTTATGTCGACGACCAATTTCAACCCCTTGATGATCTGTTGGAATAAGGGCGCAGGTAATACCAAGATCCTCAACATCTCCTAGCAAACCATCTGGGTCACGCATTTGGAACGCTAAGCCTAATACGGTCGCAACAGGTGCCAGAGTAATGTAGCGCTTGTTCCAGTTAAGTTTGAGCCCCAAAACTTGTTCGCCATTAAACTCACCACGGCAAACGATGCCCTCATCTGGAATTGCGCCAGCATCGGAGCCAGCTTCTGGGCCAGTTAATGCAAAACATGGAACCGCCTCTCCGGTTGACAATTTAGGTAACCAATATTCACGCTGCTCCTTAGTGCCGTAATGAGTTAATAGCTCACCTGGACCCAAAGAGTTTGGCACCATGACACTTACGGCCGCACTCACGCTGCGGCTGGCAAGCTTGGCCACAATCGTTGAGTTTGCGTAAGCAGAAAATGCTTTACCGCCATATTCTTTGGGGATAATTAGCGCAAAGAAGCCCTCTTTTTTGAAGAAGTCCCATAACTCTGGCGGCAGATCCTTACGGTTTTGAACGATATCAAAGTCATCAATCATCGTCAGCGCAGTCATTACTTGATTGTCTATGAAGGCCTTTTCTTCATCAGACAGCGTTGGTTTACCATAGCTATGCAGCGTATCCCAATTAGGCTTACCTCTAAACAGTTCACCCTCCCACCATACATCGCCCGCTTCCATCGCCTCTTTCTCTGTACTCGATAGCGGCGGTAGTACCTTTTTAAAGAATGCAAACACTGGGCGAGTGATTAACTGCATACGGATATTTTTAACGGCAAAAAGCACTATTATGATTAATAGTGCCAAGATTAAGAGTGTCATAACGCCCCCTATTGGGAAGTAACGGGTACTGCTACACCAGCAGCAAGATATGGGATCACCTTTCGGATCACAGCTTCAATATCATTGTGTTCATTAAAGTCAGCGGCAGCGATCTCTGTTAACGCATCGGCTGATGCCATCGTAAATACCACAGTGCCTAAGGTAAAGTGTAAACGCCAAAACATCTCGGCGGGAGGAATATGTGGTGCACTTTCTGCAACAGCTTTAACAAACTCGTTCAAATGCGTACCGTAGTGGGTAGTAATAAACCATCTAAGGTGGCCTTGGCTTTCAATATAGCCGCGGCCTAACAGTTGTAAAAATGTACGTGTTCCTTCGGCTTTGAATTTATTAAGCTCAAGTAAAGGCTTTACTAAAGAGGAAAATATTTCATTTAATGACGGTTCACTCGACGCTTTAAGCTGAACAAGTTCATCTGAAGCCGCAGGCATAAAACGATCAAGGTATCGCGCCAAAACAGCTCTAATTAACTCTTTCTTCGAACCAAAATGATAATTTACCGATGCAAGATTTACTTCGGCTTTGCTGGTAATTAACCGTAGTGACGTTTCTGAAAATCCACGTTCAGCAAACAGCTTTTCTGCAGCATCCAGTATTCTTGTTTTAGTGTCGGATCGATTTGCCATTCCGTGACCTTAACTCTGATTTAAACATGCGTTTAAATTAAACACTGGTTCACTTTTTGTCAAATTAAATTCTGTCGCTAAGGTTAAGTCACGCTCGTTATCGGTCAGGGATTCTAAAAACTCCCGCTGCAAATTGCCACAAAACTGCGTAAACTATGCCACAGAAAAATAACAAAGGAAGGTAAGATGATCACCGCACGCACAAAACTGTCGCACTTATCGTTAGCCATAGCACTTTCAATAGCCACTAGTGGCTGTAATACACAGGCTGAGTCATCAGCGATTAGCCAACCTAAAGATGCCGTGGCAGAAGCTAATGACTTTTTAGCAAAAGCTGAAACTGATTTGGCGGCATTATCGATAGAACAAAATAGAGCCGAATGGATCTACAGTAATTTTATCACCGAAGATACAGCTGCCCTCGCAGCATCGGTTGCTGAGCGCCAAACCGCGACATCGGTACAATTAGCCACTCAAGCGGCTAATTATGTCAACCTCGATTTAGACTCAGCAAGTCAGCGTAAGCTTAATATCTTGCGCAGTTCACTGGTCCTACCCGCCCCCTTAGATCCCGCCAAAAATGCCGAGCTTGCAAACATCAGTGCTGAATTAAATGGCTTATACGGTAAAGGGAAATACTGCTTCGAAGATGGTCGTTGCCTCACCCAACCACAGCTATCAGGCATCATGGGTGAGTCAAAAGATCCAGCCCAGTTATTAGAAGTCTGGAAAGGATGGCGTGATATCGCAAAACCTATGCGTCCATTGTTTGAGCGAGAAGTTGAGCTCGCGAATGAAGGCGCAAAAGATCTTGGCTACGCCAACCTGTCTGAACTGTGGCGTAGCCAATATGATATGAAGCCAGATGAATTTTCGGCTGAACTCGATCGCCTCTGGGGTCAAGTTGAACCTTTATATGAATCGCTTCATTGCTATGTTCGCGGCGAGTTAAACGAACAATATGGCGATGATGTTGCACCGAATAATGGTCCAATACCGGCCCATTTACTTGGTAATATGTGGGCACAACAATGGGGTAATATCTACGATTCCGTTGCACCAGATAACGCAGATCCCGGATATGACGTCACCGAACTATTGGCTAAACAGGGTTATGATGAACATAAGATGGTTAAGCAAGCCGAAAGCTTCTTTACATCATTAGGGTTCGAGCCACTGCCAGACACCTTTTGGAGTCGCTCACTATTTGTTCAGCCAGAAGATAGAGATGTTGTTTGCCACGCCTCGGCGTGGGATCTAGATAATCTCGATGATATACGCATTAAGATGTGTATCCAAAAAACCGCTGAAGACTTTACCGTTATCCATCACGAACTGGGTCACAACTTTTATCAGCGCGCGTATAAAGAGCAACCTTTTATCTTTAAAAATAGCGCAAACGATGGATTCCACGAAGCCATTGGCGATACCGTTGCACTTTCCATCACACCCAACTATTTAAAACAGATTGGCTTACTTGATGAAGTCCCTGATGCATCTAAAGATATCGGCCTACTGTTAAAGCAGGCACTTGATAAAGTCGCATTCCTTCCCTTCGGTTTAATGATTGACCAATGGCGCTGGAAAGTCTTTAGTGGCGAAATTACACCAGAACAATACAACCAGGCATGGTGGGAGCTCAGAGAAAAGTATCAAGGAGTCAAATCGCCGATTACACGGGATGAATCGGACTTCGACCCTGGAGCTAAATACCATGTACCAGGCAATGTGCCCTACACGCGCTACTTCTTAGCGCATATATTACAGTTTCAATTCCATAAAGCATTATGCGATGTTGCAGGGGATAAAGGACCTGTCCATCGTTGCAGCATCTACGGCAATAAGGAAGCCGGTGCTAAACTTAACACCATGTTAGAGATGGGCCAAAGCCAACCATGGCCAGAAGCTTTAGCCGTTGTCACCGGCAATAAAGGCATGGATGCAACAGCCGTACTCGATTACTTTGCTCCGTTAAAAGTATGGCTAGATGACCAAAACAAGTCAGCCAATAGACAATGTGGCTGGTAGTGGTTACCCAGTAAACTGTAACCACCTTAAAAGAAGCCCCGCATTGCGGGGCTTCTTAATTTAGTGCAGGTTAACGAATCTTGACTCCTTTGTGATTGGTTTCACGGCTCACTAATCTTGCCTCATCAGACTTGACCAACATCACTAGTGTGACACCGATTCCGCCTAAAAACTGTGGTGCACTGTGATAAGCAAGAACCCCATCCAAGGACTTCAGCCACTGGGCCACACTCGATTTTACCAATGCTGGAAAGGGCTTATTATTTATGCCAGTGCCGTGTACCACACTGACATTACGAAACCCCATTCCTTTAGCATTCTCAATAAAATCATATAGCCGCTCCTTAGCTAACGGCAACCCAACACCTTTTAGCGATAGTTGAGCGTCAACAGGGTATTTTCCTTGGCGAAACAACTTAAAAACCTGTCCCTGAATTCCAGGCTTTCGAAAACTTAGCTCTGCCAGCGAGTCAACAGGTGTAATGCACGACACGTCGTGATTGAGTAAACCGATCGCTTGCAGACGTTTCGCAGCTTGATACCGGCGTACTTCCTCTTCGCGATCGACACTAGTAGGCACACGCCGCTCTCCTTTTAAGGGAACGACATCTTCCATTGATGCGAGAAAAAGCGCAGACTCTGTGCTATCCATAACATGGACTCCTAAGTTAACGCGTGGGCAATAAGCAAAATCTAGCTGAAATTATCCATAGGCTCAACGCATATCCAACCTATTAAATACAGATGATGACTAATTAGCCAATATGCTTGCCCTCACTAAGCGCTACTCTTGATGATATTTTATTCATATTGCCGCCGATACACACTTTGTAAAGAACTAACACTTTCGAATAATAAGTCCATCAATTATAGTGACGTCAGTATTAGCAGAAATGAATGGCTAAATGAATTTTATTAGAATAGCTTTACTCACCTTGATAACGCTCTGTGCTGTTCAAGTTCAGGCACAGAGTCAGGCCAGTGATAATGAAGCCCTTAATCGGTTTTACACCCAATTTAGTAGTGCTTTTGACCAGCTTGATGCGTCTGTTATCGAAGATATGTACGCTGAGAATGCCTGTTACATACCCGAGCAGCAAGGCAAAGAGATCACTATAGGTCGAGAGAATATTGTTGATCTATACCGAACCTTTTTTGGCAAAATCAAACATAAAAATGCTCGTATTGAGGTGGACTTTCGCGTGGTAGAGCGTCAAATGGAAGTTGAGAATGCCACCGATATTGGTTATTACTTGATCCGGTTCCACCCGCCAAAAGAAACCGAAGAGCCCGTCAGTGAATTCGCTGGCAAGTTCGTTACCGTGTCCAAGAAGAAAGCTGATGGGAAATGGTACCTAACCGTTGATACCAATAACCGCTCAGATCCCTCATTTTATTTTAATGCGAAGCCCTCACCAAATTTGTATTATGGCAGCCAGTTTACTGAAGTAGTGTCAGACAACAAACAATGAATCAGCCCATTAACTTATGTCCTTGTGGACAAGACATACTAGGACAGCGTCTTTCCTATGCTGAATGCTGTCACCGCTTTCATCAAGGCGATCTTCCTAGCCACCCTGAATTGTTGATGCGCAGCCGCTACAGTGCCTTTGTATTAAGGCGCCATGATTACCTTATCGCAACCCATCATCCTGACTTTCTCAATGGCTTGACCCGAGCCATATTAGATAGTGATAATCAAACCCGTTGGCACGGTCTACAGATCATAAACGCTAAAAAGAATGGGCAAACAGGGCTAGTAACATTTCAAGCTTGGTATCTTGAAAATGGAAAGCTCGATGCTATCCATGAAGTTTCACAGTTTAAATGGGTAAATGGCAAATGGCTTTATACCGAAGGCCAGCAGTTTAACGCTATTTTACCTAAGCGAAATGAGCCTTGTTTGTGTCACAGTGGTAAAAAGTTCAAACAGTGTTGCATCGCACTAGCAAATTAATCCATCGAAAATGAGTAAAACAAGCCCTTTGTTGACACCTATCAGCGTAAGGCGCTGCAATGCACTAATGCAATTTCTGTAATAACGACTCTTCTAAAAACGCACTAAATTCAGCTTCTCTTAATGCTGGACTATAGAGAAACCCTTGGGCTTGATGACAATTGAGTCCAGATAAGAACTGCTCTTGCTCAGTGGTTTCTACCCCTTCGGCAGTCAATGAAATGTTAAGCGCCGAAGCCATAGCGATAATGGCGCTAACAATTTCGCGGCTTTCATGGCTCACACCTAAATCAGAGATAAAAGAGCGATCTATTTTTAATTTAGAGATTGGAAACTGCTTTAGGTAACGCATTGAACTGTAACCGGTACCAAAATCATCTATCGCCAACCCAACACCTAGTTCAGCAAGCTCTTTGCACAGGTTGGTCGCATAAACCACATCTTCCATCAACTCGGTTTCGGTGATCTCTAAAATTAGCGTATTTGGTTTAAGTCGATATCGCGTAACTAGCTGCCACACCTGATCATATAAGCTCGCACTAAAAAACTGTTTAGCCGAGACGTTAACGTGCATGGAGAGATTCAGGTTATGGTGCTGCCATAAATTGAGTTGTTTACAAGCCGCTTCTAACACCCACTCACCGATTGCGGTAATCATACCTGTTTGTTCAGCGATATCGATAAAGGCGCCTGGATATAACACACCACTCTTGGGGTGGTGCCAGCGAATAAGCGCTTCAGCCCCGATATACTTACGCTGTTTTAAATCTTTAAGTGGCTGATAATACAACTCAAACTCACGACCTTTCAGTGCAGTTTGCAGATCACGTTCAATTTTAGCATCTGTCTTAAATGTATTTAGCAAGGCATTATTGAATAGCTGTATCGCGTCACCTTGTTTCTTTTTCGCAAATTGAATGGCGATGTCGGCACAGGTCATCGGAGGAAAATACGGCTCAAGGGTGTCAATATGTACCACAGATAATGCAGGTTTTGCCTCAAAGTGCTCATGGCCAATTTTTACTGGCAAATTGAGCTGATGATATAAGCGCTTGATGGCGTATTGCAACTCGTCTTGGTTTTTAATACTTTCAACAACCACGGCAAACTCATCGCTGCCCACCCGCGCAACTAATTCTGTATCGTTACAACTGGCAAAATGCTTAATACGCCGGGCCATCTCAATCAACATCCTATCGCCCTTCTGATGGCCATTGGTATCATTGAAACGTTTAAACCCCCTCAGATCAATAAGCATTAAATGACCCGATACAATTCGTTCTAATTCACGATTAAAATAACTTCGATTGTAGAGTGAAGTTAATCCACATTGCCAAGCTAGCCGCTCTAACTCTTGCTGGTATTGACGCTCCTCAGAGCAATCTTCGGCCGTGATTAAAGCATAATGATTACCGCGTGGCGTGGTAAATGGTTTTACCGAATATCTTAGCCAATAGCTCAGACCATCAGACCTTACAATTTTCGCATTGCCTTTTGCTGGACTGCCCATTTTGGCGTTAGCCAACGCCTGATTCGCCTGTATTGGAGATTGCTTAAAGAAGTCGAGGTGATCTAAGGTTTTACCAACAATTTTATGCTTCGGTATACCCGAGACGGCATGGTGTGCACCATTCAGATATTCGACCACATTGGTGGTCAAATTTACCACCATATTAATCTGTTCAGACTGCTCTACAGCAGTAAAGAAGAGCGCTAGGCGTTCATCTGTCGCATACGCCCGCTGCGTGGCCAACGTGAGTGCTAGTTGATCGGCGACCTGCGCCACGATGTGAACCTCAGCATCGCTCCACTCATTGTTTTCTATACATTCTAGATAAAGTACGCCTTCTAAATGGCCATTAATACGAATGGCAACATCAAGTGTCCTCGCAACGGGAGTGTTGTCAAAATACGCGGTAGTGAGCTCTGTAAGTCTTTGCTCATGCTTAACATCAATGGCATCGATTACCCGTTCAGACTTTAATAGCGAGAGATAATGGGGACAAAGGCTGGGACGCGGACGTATCAACGAATGGGTATCGATAAGACCTGTATTGGCAACCATAACAGTCTCATCACGATCGATTGAAAATAGGCAAACACCGACACCGCCAATAGGAAGCGCGTCAGTGAGCAGACTAACGGCTAACTGAGCGGTTTCTTCAAATTGTCCTTCCTGTTTTTCTACCGAGTTCACGATCGACTCTAACAGGTATTGGTATTGGCGTTTGCTCATATCATCCTAAAGCCAGCAGCGGAAAAATGGTTGCTGCTGAGGTAAAGCCGTCAAATGACAGCCAAAAGTTTCACTGATGTTATTTTTTTGCTATTCGACGGTAGACTACACCATGCGCCATAGGCTTTTCAATACTAATATCTTGATAATAATCAAAGGTTATTTTCAAGTTGGAAGATCATTTTTTCTGCACTGTAGTTAAACGTGATAGTGAGACTTACGCCCCCTTCAGTTTCGGAAACTAAGCACTGAAGGTCACCAAATCGTTTGCAAGCCAGATCAATTAATTGCTGTGCTTGTTCCTTGGCATCGTCTCCAACTCTTTCAATGACTAATTGCGTATCATACTCGTCAATCACTGCACCAATATCGGCGTAACTACCGCAATCTGTACAGGTGTCATTCACTAAATTTGACTGTGCTTTTTGAATGTTTTTCATCGTTAACTTCTATGTGGTGTTAATAGGCGTAATTATAGTATCAACTGGCCTATGAGTTCGAGACGCAGTTCATAACTAAACAATTATTTCTGCAAGTAAGCGCTGTTGAACGAGCTGGTCAACAAAGTGCGGCGTATTAATCGACAGATCCTCATCTGTCAGATCACCCGTATATTTAGCCTTGCTAACCAATGAACAGTTTGCCAATACTTGGCTCACCTCTATCGGGACAGCCCCCCTTGTTACGACGGCCTCTGGTTGCAAACATTGCGATAAGTGAAATGCGGCGAGCCCCTGCTGCTGAAATACTAGGCTATGATCTATCACCTGTTCTTTAGACATATCACTTAATAGCGGCTGCGATTTAGGCAGTTCAAACTGTTCATGTAAACGTTGCTCAATCTCTCTGTCCGAACCTTTAAGATGGAACTGTGCCATGTCACGCGCATCGGCCGACAACATTGCCAACAGCAAACCGAACTCTCCTCTACGCTCACCAGAGATGGCGTGATTGAGTTTGGTGCCTAAATGAGCTTCTGAAAGTAATACTTGCGTTGTTTGCATAAAAAAACATCGATTAAACAGCCTGTTGCTATTTAATCGACCGCTTGAACAGAAACTTTAGAAATAATTTCAATTATGGCCTTTACACTGCGGCTGTTTCTGACTACTATTGCCGCCGCAATTGAGGAGGGGTTCCCGAGTGGCCAAAGGGATCAGACTGTAAATCTGACGGCTCAGCCTTCGAAGGTTCGAATCCTTCTCCCTCCACCATTTGCGGCAATTTGATATAGAGATATTCGTGGAGGGGTTCCCGAGTGGCCAAAGGGATCAGACTGTAAATCTGACGGCTCAGCCTTCGAAGGTTCGAATCCTTCTCCCTCCACCATTTCGCACTCTTCGCTCAAAGTATCTCTTCGTAACATATCTACAAAAACAATATCCAAACCAGCACCTTATAATCTTTATTGTTATTATCGTCCGTTTACTGCTATTACCGTTCGTTTACTGCTATTACCGTCCATTATCAGCTATCCAATCAACAAATAAGCACGCCCGTTACTTAACAAGCCACACGCATAAACAGTGCATCATGTAATTGATAACCTCAATGTCACTATATAGCTTGCCAAGCTCCCCAGCTTACTGTCGTAACATCCCTACCACATACTTTACATACCAACTACTGAATTACCTTTTTAAATTGAGTATGATGCGATTATCTAAGATGGTGGATCTTGTTACCTTAATTCCCTTTTTGAGGCGCAACGTATCAAGATTGGGGGCTGCTGTGGTGCTATCATTTTATAAAGTACCTTCAGTTACGGTATTAATGTCCAAGCAATAGAGTTCATATTTCTTAATCAATTCGTTACAGGAATAACAATGGAAAGATCATGGGTAAACCAAGCAATCGCTAAAATTGAAGCCGATTATCAACGCAGTGCAGACACCCACTTGATCAAATTGGATATTGCCTGCCTGACCGGGATTGACATCTACCTTAAAGATGAGAGCACCCACCCTACAGGCAGCTTGAAACATCGTTTAGCACGATCGCTTTTTCTTTACGCCTTGTGTAATGGCTGGGTAAAACAAGATACCCCAATCATTGAATCCTCTTCTGGCAGCACTGCCGTATCTGAAGCCTATTTTGCCCGCTTACTGGGACTGCCATTTATCGCGGTCATGCCTAAATCTACAGCAAAAAAGAAGATCCAGCAGATCGAGTTTTATGGTGGAAGTTGCCATTTTGTAGAACACTCCAGTGAGATTTACGCCGAATCGCAACGATTAGCCGATGAGCTATCTGGTCATTATATGGACCAGTTTACCTATGCTGAGCGCGCCACTGATTGGCGCGGTAACAACAATATCGCTAATTCAATCTTCGAGCAGATGCAGAGAGAGCCTCATCCGGTGCCCACATGGATAGTGATGAGTCCTGGGACTGGCGGCACATCAGCCACCATAGGCCGTTATATTCGCTACCAAAGAGAAATGACCAAACTGTGTGTGGTTGACCCAGAACATTCAGTATTTTTTGACTATTTCCACAGTGGTGATGACCAAGTCACTTGTACTCAAGGCAGTCGTATAGAAGGGATTGGCAGGCCAAGAGCCGAGCCATCCTTTATACCTGGCGTGGTTGATAACATGGTTAAAGTTAAAGATGCTGCATCCATCGCCACCATGAATTGGCTAGAGGCGTTAATCGGCCGTAAAGCGGGTCCCTCAACAGGAACTAACCTCTACGGTGCGTTACAACTGGCTTGTGAAATGAAGAAAAAGAATCAAACAGGATCAATCGTGACCCTGTTATGTGATTCGGGAGAACGCTATCTCGACACTTACTACAACACCGATTGGGTTGCGCAGCAAATAGGTGATATCAGCCAATACGAGGCGCAGTTAATGCAATTTAATCAATCTGGTCAGTTAACTTAATCAATATTTAAGTATTTATGAGTCTGTATCGATAGTCGCCAATTACGTTCGATGCAGACTTTCATTGCCAACTCGGTGGCACGAGGCTTCTGACTAATGGGCTGTAGACAAATAGTTTTACTGTCGAGCACTATCCCTTCTAGCAGCGCATCTAACTCGGCGACGTGAGAGGCTTTAGCAACGGGATGCTTTATCTCATTGGCTCTTTCTAATGCCTGAGATAACACTTCAAAGCCGCCTTTCATATTAACCTTTGGCGATACGGTCACCCACGTTCTATCATCGCATTTCACCTCAAACGTTCCACTGGTTTCAATTTGACATTGAAAGCCCGCTTCACTAAGCATCTGAGTCAGTGTCTGTAAGTCATACATGCAGGGTTCGCCACCAGTAATGACGATATGTTTAGCGGTAAAGCCTTTTTGCTTAAGCGCATCAATCAGCTCCCCTGCGCCGAGTTCTGACCAACGGCCGACTTCTCCGTCGACCTGAATGACTAACGCGGGATCGACACGATTTTCGGCTAAGGTTTCCCATGTGTGTTTAGTGTCACACCACGCGCAGCCAACAGGACAGCCTTGCAGGCGAACAAAGATCGCTGGCACACCCGTAAACACGCCCTCGCCTTGTATGGTCTCAAACACTTCATTTACCGGATACTTCATTTTAAACCTCATCGTTATCGGTCGGCTTTTATAAGAGATTTATGCCTCACAAGCAAGTATAAATCAGATAAATGGCGCCTCTTTTCCTAATTTTGACCGCACAAGAAATTTTGCATCCCTGTCTGGCTCAGTTAAACTAGCGCCTAACATTGATTACCTAATCCAAATTTATGTCAAAAGCTGTTGTTGTATTTAGTGGTGGACAAGATTCCACAACCTGCCTAATTCAAGCTCTCCATCAATATGATGAAGTCCATGCCATTACCTTCGACTATGGACAACGCCATAGAGAAGAGATCATCACTGCACAAACATTAGGTCAACAGCTTGGTGTTGCTAGCCATAAAGTGTTAGATGTTAACGTATTAAACGAGTTAGCTATTTCAGCTCTTACCCGAGACGATATCGCAGTGTCAAACGAGCTAATGGAAAACGGATTACCTAACACCTTTGTGCCAGGTCGTAATATTCTTTTCCTTACGTTAGCTGGCATCTACGCCTACCAACTCGGCGCTGAAGCCGTGATCACTGGTGTATGTGAAACAGACTTCTCAGGTTACCCAGATTGTCGCGATCAATTTATTAAAACGATGCAAACAGCGTTAGAGCAAGGTATGGATAGACCACTAAACCTGGTAACACCATTAATGTGGTTAAATAAAGCACAGACTTGGGCCTTAGCCGATAAGTATGACAGCTTAACCTTAGTTAGAGATCACACCCTGACTTGCTATAACAGTATCATAGGCTCTGGTTGCGGCACTTGTCCTGCTTGTCTGCTACGCAGTAAAGGCCTTCAAGATTATCTAGACAATAAAAGCGCTGTGTTAGCGCAGTTAGATGCAACATGCTAAACAAACTTAAGAGCGGTGCAAACCCCTATGGAGTGGTGATGTTTATCACTCTGTTGTGCACCCTACTCTATTTTTTGCCATTAGACTCGCAGCTGGCTTATCGTCGCACTGCGATTGGTCATGGCGAGTGGTGGCGGCTACTTACGGGAAACTTGTTACATACCAATCACTGGCATTTGGTTATGAATCTCGCGGGCCTTTGGGTTATCGCTTTCTTACATGAGTGCCACTATCGGCTGAGTAATTTTACGCTGTTGTTTATTGGCCTCTGCTTGCTTCAAGGAGCTGGGCTGTATCTTTTCTTCCCAAGCTTGTTAGGTTATGTCGGACTCAGCGGCATGCTGCACGGACTCTTTACCTTCGGCGCACTCAGGGATATCCAGAAAGGACTAAGATCCGGCTACCTGCTAGTTGCTGGCGTGTGTGTCAAAGTCATTTATGAGCAATATTATGGTGCCACAGAGCAAATCACCCAGTTAATCAACGCGCGAGTGGCAACAGAGTCACACCTTATCGGCGTGGTAACGGGGATACTTTGCTTTATTGGCTACTGGGCATTTCGCAAATTAGCCAAATAGCCCATACCGACGAATGGAAACAGATAACGTTTAGATACCGAACACGTCGCGCAGACTTTTCTTCGCGACGTGTTTTACGATAATTTAGGCTTTAATTAACGCTTCTCGTAGCTCGTGCACCTGATCACGCAATGCTGCCGCCTGTTCAAACTCAAGATCCCTAGCATGTTGGTGCATCTGCTTTTCAAGCTGATCAATTTGATGACTTAAACTCGCCGCATCAATGCCTTGGTATTTTGCATTAGGTTCAGCCACCCGTTGATAGGCTGGCAGCACCTTTGCGGTATGCTTATTTTGCTCGCCAACATCCATCACATCTGTAATCGACTTGGACACCCCTTTAGGCGTAATCCCGTTGTCGATATTAAACTGATGCTGTTTGGCTCGGCGCCTTTCTGTTTCGCCAATCGCTTTCTCCATTGATTTGGTGATCTTGTCAGCGTAAAGGATCACTTTACCGTTCAAGTTGCGAGCAGCACGGCCAATGGTTTGGATCAATGAGCGTTCTGAGCGCAAGAACCCCTCTTTATCGGCGTCGAGAATACAGACTAAAGAGACCTCAGGCATATCCAAGCCTTCGCGCAACAAGTTAATACCCACTAAGACATCAAACACGCCTAAGCGCAGATCACGAATGATCTCTACCCGCTCTACAGTATCGATGTCTGAATGCAGGTAACGAACTTTAACCCCATGCTCATCCAAGTATTCAGTAAGATCCTCTGACATACGCTTAGTGAGCGTAGTGACTAAAACCCGCTCATTGACCGCGACACGTTTTCCGATTTCTGACAGCAGATCATCGACTTGAATGCCAACAGGGCGCACCTCAATCTCAGGGTCAAGTAATCCTGTTGGCCTAACCACCTGCTCGGCAATTTCACCTTCACATTTATCTAGCTCATACTGCGCTGGCGTTGCAGAAACGAAGATGGTTTGCGGCATTAACGCCTCAAACTCTTCAAATTTAAGTGGACGGTTATCTAAGGCTGAAGGTAAACGAAAGCCGTATTCAACCAAATTGGTTTTACGTGAACGATCGCCCTTGTACATGGCACCAATTTGGGACACGGTAACATGCGACTCATCAATGATAAGTAAGCCATCTGCGGGAAGGTAATCAAGCAGCGTTGGCGGCCCTTCACCGGGTCTGCGTCCCGATAAATACCTAGAGTAGTTTTCAATACCAGAGCAGTAACCTAGCTCTGTCATCATTTCAATATCATATTGAACTCGTTCAGAAATCCTTTGCTCTTCAACGAGCTTATGGTTATCCAGCAGAAATTGCTTACGCTCTCTTAACTCCTGCTTAATATGATCGGTCGCCGCTAAGATTTTTTCTCTTGGGGTCACATAGTGAGTTTTAGGGTAAACAGTGGTTCGCGCAATACGTTGCAAAATATGGCCGGTGAGCGGATCGAATAAGCTCAGCCGCTCAATTTCATCATCAAACAACTCCACGCGAATGGCATCACGCTCTGAGTCTGCTGGGAAGATATCAATAACTTCTCCGCGTACACGATAGGTGCCGCGCTGCAGTTCGATATCATTACGGGTGTATTGCAATTCGCTTAGACGCTTTAAAATCTCCCGTTGCCCCATGAAATCACCTTGACGCAGGTGCAATAGCATTTTCAAATATGAATCTGGGTCACCTAAACCATAAATGGCAGAAACCGAGGCGATCAGTACCACATCTTTTCTTTCAAGCAGGGCTTTTGTGGCTGATAAACGCATCTGTTCGATATGCGCATTAACCGAGGCATCTTTCTCAATAAATGTGTTGGTTGAGGGAACGTAAGCTTCTGGCTGATAATAATCATAATAAGAAACAAAATACTCCACCGCATTATGGGGGAAAAACTCTTTCATCTCGCCATAGAGCTGCGCCGCTAATGTTTTGTTGGGCGCCATAATAATCGTCGGGCGTGCCATCTGCTCAATCACATTGGCAATTGTGTAAGTTTTACCTGAGCCAGTCACACCCAGCAAGGTCTGGCACGCTAATCCAGCCTCTAAGCCATCAACGAGTTGAGCAATGGCTTTAGGTTGATCGCCAGCTGGTTTATATGGTGAGACTAATTGAAACGGGGATTCACTCACAAAGACCTCCATAATCTTTAGCCTTCTATAGTAATTGACTCACTGACGTTAGCCAATGGAGTGATGAGATAAATATCAGCAAGGTAGCAATTAGATAAAGTAGCCCCATTGATAAGGCCATTACATAAAACTGACATGAAACTTTAATACAAAGGGGATATTGCAAATAATTGAACAAAAAACAGACCAAAACCGCCAATATTGGGGAGATTAATGCACAACAACCGCACAGAAAAACATTACATAAATGTAACAGAACGTAGCTAAACACTTTACCGAATCGCTTAACCATAACCACTTGTAATTTAACACTTTATATATTTCAAGTAAATTTTACGCTTTTTAACCACATTTCAACAGCCATCGGGCTTTGGCAGCCATTTTTTTTTATCACCCACAGGTTTATCCACAGATTTAGTGGATAACTTACGCAAACGTAGTAAAACCGTGGCCTTAAGCGTATATCATTAAAAAATGCTGAAGCTGTTAGTTTATGTAATTTTACTACAATTGAAACCTTATTAAGAATTCAGCCACTTAAATTAGCCATTTATTAATTAATGAACAGGCAGTTAGCCTAACAACATGAGAAACTGCAGATAAGATAAACAATTTGATGACTATCTCGACACGATGCGCGTTAGTTGAGCACTTAACAGCATAATTACACTTTTTTCCCTTACCTGAGTTGACTCGTGTGTAAGAGCGATTTAATATGCGCTCCGTCTTCAACGACGAGTTGCTTTAACGATTCCCCTGTAGTTCAGTTGGTAGAACGGCGGACTGTTAATCCGTATGTCACTGGTTCGAGTCCAGTCTGGGGAGCCA
>NZ_KI912479.1:226529-346685 GCF_000518705.1 Shewanella colwelliana ATCC 39565 | reverse complement strand
CGATTCCCCTGTAGTTCAGTTGGTAGAACGGCGGACTGTTAATCCGTATGTCACTGGTTCGAGTCCAGTCTGGGGAGCCACTGCTTTTAAGATATTGCCCTCCTTATTAATATAATTTCGCTTTATTAGATAATAAGTTAGACTGTACGCAATAATTTTGTCTAAAATTAACTTGCCGATCACGTTGGACTAACTTGTTATGAGTGTTTCGAAAACTTTTCACTTTTTGCTTGTGGTAATATTTATCAGTATCACGCTCGTGCTTTATCGGGCTGAAGCTGAACGTGTGACGAAATTAGCAACAGAACAGTTCAATAGCTACACCAGCTCTTCTGTATGGTTAACCTCCCTTCCAGAGAACGGTGAAGCGCTTTATTCACGCCTTAAGCAAACTTATTCATTTCAGTTTTTTCAGTATATCCATAGTCAAGACAGTAGTTTTAACTTCACTTACGGTCAGCTAATGAGCCAACGCTCAGACATAATTAAGCGTCTTTTTATTCAAGAGCTCGGTGATACACGAGCACTGCCTATGGGGCGCTTACAAGTTAAGTTGAGCCTTGAACCCATTTTAGACAGCGCTGCATCGTCATTAAAAAGCAACTTAATTTATTTGTGGGCGCTGTATTTGCTTATTGCCATACTCTTTAGCTTACTCATGAGTCGCTTAAAACGTTCAATTCGCTATGCAAGTGAGGCGATCGCCTCCCTCGCCTCACTCAAATTTGATGCACTCGCTCACTCTAAATTTCGCGGCGAGCTAAAACCCGTAGGGCTGGCAATAGAGAACAGCCGAACAGCGCTGCATCAGCAATTTAACGAGATTAACAAACACAATGAGTTGCTAAATCGTGAAGCCTATCAAGATCCGGTCACAGGCTTCAGTACCCGACCTAAGTTTACTGATAAATTAGACAACCTCGCCAAACCGGGTAAAGACAGAATTGGTCTACTCGCCATGGTTAAAGCCACTGAACTTGGGGCAATTAATCAAGCCCAAGGACGAGTCGCTGGCGACGACTACCTTGCAGGCGTGGCAAACTGCTTAAGAAAGGCCTTATCCGAGCAGTCACATGTCGAGTTTTACCGAATTTCAAGCGCTGATTTTGCTGTATTTATCCCTGATCTGGTGATTAACGACGCCGAAGCAATACTCGATAAAATTAAGTCGGAATTTGATGAGTACCAGCAAACCATCGAGGCTGAATCAGTTGCGTATACGGGGTTAGTTCCGTACCAGCAAGGTAATGAAGTTTTATCGTTAGTGTATTTAGGTGATGCTGCAGTCAGTATTGCTCAGACGCTAGGTCCTAACAGCTACCATATTCAAGAAAAGCTCAATGGCGATGAGCTATTTGGAGATTCGCGCTGGAAAGAAGCCGTTGAAGATATCATCGCCCGCAAAGCACTGCGTTTTCACGCCCAAGATATTCAGCCGTGCCGTGGCGAACAAAAAGTATATCGCGAGCTACTGTCTCGCTTTTACAGTAAAGAAGGCAAATTTTTACCGACCGCAACCGTTATTGCCATGGCTGAACGGCATAATTTAAGTGTCGAACTCGACAAAATCATTATTCTCAATACCTTTCGTCTACTGATGGATAACCCTAATCTAGATGGCGTGTTTGGCATTAATATCAGCACAGCATCAGTTACTCAACCGACCTTTGTTGCATGGCTTAAAGATCTATTTATCCGCCAGCGCTCTTTAGCTTCACGCATCGTACTTGAAGTTAACGAATCAGGAATGCAAGCCAATATCAACATGGCCTATAAGTTCGTCCGCGATATGCATAGCGTTGGCTCACGGGTATCGGTCGAACATTTTGGGATGGGTTTCACCTCGTTTAAGTTTTTTAAAGAGATTAGGCCGGACTTTATTAAGCTCGATGGCAGTTATACCGATGCCATCGACAGTGATGACAATAACCGCTTTTTTGTGAAGATGATTGTGGATGTTGCGCGCAAACAATCGATAAAAGTGGTCGCTACCAGTATCGAACGCCAAGAAGAAAAACTGGCATTTGAACACCTTTTGGTCGACGGTCTTCAAGGCTACTACATTGCTAAGCCCAAACCTATTTCAACAAAAGATGAACAATCAACAGTCACTTAAATCAAAAAGGGATTAATCCCTGCATTCTATGTGTTGTTAATCCCAGCCGAAAGGCCGATAATACGCCATAATTTAGAAATAGATAGCATAAAGAGATGAGTGAATATCTCCTACTTTTGGTCGGCACAGTACTGGTCAACAACTTTGTATTAGTCAAATTCCTCGGACTATGCCCATTTATGGGCGTATCCAGCAAACTTGAGTCTGCCATCGGTATGTCCATGGCGACGACGTTTGTATTGACACTCGCGTCAGTCTTAAGTTACCTCGTAGACAACTACCTGCTGCAGCCCTTTGAAATGGGTTATTTGCGCACAATGGCGTTTATTTTAGTCATTGCGGTCGTCGTACAATTTACTGAAATGCTGGTGCAAAAAACCAGTGCCTCTCTGCATCGAGCTTTAGGGATCTACCTGCCACTCATCACCACCAACTGCGCGGTATTGGGTGTTGCACTGCTTAACGTCAATGAAAAACACGATTTCATCGAGTCAGCCATCTATGGCTTTGGAGCTGCTGCAGGCTTCTCAATTGTATTGATTCTATTTTCCGCTATGCGTGAACGGCTAGCAGCCGCTGATGTACCAGAGCCTTTCAAGGGCGGTGCGATAGCAATGATCACTGCAGGCCTTATGTCTCTTGCCTTCATGGGCTTCACAGGATTGGTAAGCTAAGCATGATTGAAATTTTTATCGCTATCGGTCTGCTCAGCGTTTTAGCACTTGTCTTTGGGGCACTGCTAGGTTTCGCAGCCGAAAAATTCAAAGTTGAGGGTGATCCCATTGTCGAACAGGCTGAAGCCTTGTTACCACAAACACAATGCGGCCAATGCGGTTATCCCGGTTGTAGGCCCTACGCTGAAGCGATAGCCAATGGTGAAAAAATCAATAAATGCCCACCCGGTGGCACGGCAACCATGGAAAAATTGGCACAACTCATGGGCGTTGACCCTGAGCCATTAACCGCCACCGCTGAAACACAGATTAAGAAAGTTGCCTACATTCGAGAAGATGAATGTATCGGCTGCACAAAATGCATTCAGGCTTGTCCGGTTGATGCAATTTTGGGTACAGGTAAACAGATGCATACAGTCATCACCGACTATTGTACCGGCTGTGACCTCTGCGTTGAGCCCTGCCCTGTGGATTGCATCGATATGTTACCTGTCGGACAAACGGTGCAAAACTGGAATTGGAAACTCAATGCTATACCCGTTATTAATCTTAGTGAGGATGCCAAGTGTTAACCTTATTTGAACAGATAGATAAAGGGACACTATGGAAAATCCCCGGTGGTATTCATCCTCCCGAGTGCAAAACCTTATCGAGTCATTCTGCGATAGCAAGACTAGCCCCAGCCGATCACTATATTATCCCGGTTCCTCAGGCTGGAGACGCCTATAGTCTTACTGTTGACGTTGGGCAAAATGTGCTTAAAGGCCAGGCGCTCACCCATGGCGAGGGTTTTCGATATTTACCCGTGCATACACCCGTATCGGGCAAAGTTATTGCGATTGAAGAGCGTCCCAGCAACCATGCTTCAGGTTTACCCGTTTTAAGCTGCGTGATTGAAAACGATAAGCAAGATACCCTTGTAAGCAGCATACACCCACGTCTCGACCCGAGCGACGTGGTCAAAATGGACAACGAAGCGATCTTGTCTCGTATCCAACAAGCTGGTATCGCGGGACTTGGTGGCGCGGCATTTCCAACCCATATAAAGTTAAAGCCGGTTAGCGAAATTGAACTGCTGATCATTAATGGCGTAGAGTGCGAACCCTTTATCACCTCTGACGATAGATTGATGCAAGAACATTGTGATGAGATTGTCAGCGGTATCACCATTATCCATCAATTGTTGTCACCAAAACGTATTGTTATCGCCATTGAGGACAACAAACCTCAAGCTAGCGAGCAGATGCGCCATGCGTTAAATAGAAGCACTTTACCGAGCGATCTTGCCAAGGTCACAGTGATCCCCACGCTCTATCCTTCTGGCGGTGAAAAACAGTTAATCCAAATATTAACCGGCCAAGAAGTACCATCTGGTTCAATTCCGGCGCAATTAGGCATTTTGGTACAAAACGTCGGTACGGCTTATGCTATTGATCAAGCGGTATATTGCAATATGCCATTGATTGAGCGCGTGGTGACCTTGACCGGAAGTCATGTCGGCCAAGCCGGGAACTATTGGCTGCCAATCGGGACACCAATTGATGACTTGCTGGGTAAAACCCAGTATTTGGGCAACGATGACGATCCATTAATCATTGGTGGTCCAATGATGGGCTATATGCTGCCCAATAGACACGCTCCCGTGCTAAAAGGCACTAACTGCGTGTTGATGCCAACACAACAAGAAATCGCACCTGAGCGTAAAGAGCAGCCTTGTATTCGATGCGGTGAATGTGCCGTTGCCTGCCCTGCGCAACTGCTACCTCAACAGCTGTTTTGGCATGCCAAAGCTCAAGAGTACGATAAGGCGGCAGGATACAACCTAAGAGATTGCATCGAGTGTGGGTGTTGCAGCTACGTCTGCCCTAGTGATATCCCTCTGGTCGAATACTATCGGGTGGCGAAATCAGCCTTGAAAGTTGAGGCAGAAGAGAAAAAGCAAGCGGAACTCGCAAAGCAACGTTTTGACTCACGAACCCTGCGGCTCGAAGAGGAGAAACGAGCCCGCGAAGAAAAAGCGAAGCAAGCGGCAAACAAACGCAAAGCCGCTATGTCTAACAATGATAAAGATGCTGTTGCAGAAGCGATGGCACGGATCAAGGCGAAAAAAGCTGCCACGCAAACAGAAAATGTTAGCGATGCACCGCAAGATAAAGTGGCAGCGGCCATCGCCAGAGCCAAGGCAAAGAAGCAGACTAAAACAGTAGAGCAAACTGAAAACAGTGTGCCCACGCAACAGGAAAAAGTGGCTGCAGCCGTTGCGCGCGCTAAAGCTAAAAAGCTGGCTCAAAGCATAGCCCCAGTAAAGGAACCAGCAACTGAAACGCCTGATCCGCGAGAAGAGAAGGTTGCCGCAGCAATTGCAAGGGCTAAAGCCAAGAAGGCGCAACAAACAGCAACAAACGAGGAACCAGGGTTAACGACCCAGCAAGAAAAAGTCGCTGCCGCCATCGCAAGAGCAAAAGCTAAAAAAGCAGCAAAGGCAAAAGAAAGTCGTAATAGTGATGCCTGCGACGCTGCTGCGCCTGTTTTGGATGCCCAGCCAGAGACGATATCGGCTGATGAGGCTAAAAAAGCAAAAATTGCGGCAGCCGTTGCCAAAGCTAAAGCAAAGAAGCGCGCACAAGCACAAAGTGCTGACGCAGATAGTGCTAACGCCGAAACATCCCATACCTCGGCATTGACAGCGCACTGCGCTACAGACGGTTCAAGTGCAGATATTTCGTTAACACCCGCTCAGCAAAAACAAGCTAAAATCGCTGCTGCCGTTGCCAAAGCTAAAGCGAAAAAGCTCGCGCAGCAATCCTTGACTAATCAAGAGCACGCGCCAACAGAGGCTAGCATTGGGCCAGATAGTGCGCCAGAAGACGGTGTGACATTGGCTGACGCCAAGAGTCAAAAAAGTGCTACCAGCGAGGCCGATGAAGCTCAAATAGCGTCGCCAGCAGAGATTAAGAAGGCGAAAATCGCGGCCGCCGTAGCAAAAGCTAAGGCAAAAAAATTGACACAAGAATCTATGCTTACCAATGACCAGAACAAGGATTAACCATGGCATTTAAATTGGCGTCATCGCCCCATTTAAATACAAGCGCCCAAACCAAGTCGGTCATGTTAAAAGTGATGCTTTGCGCCGTACCGGGTGTACTTGCACAATGTTACTTTTTCGGATGGGGCGCCATTATTCAATTAATGTTGGCGATCGCCGTCGCCATGGCAGCAGAAGCTGCAGTATTAACCAGCCGCAAGCGTCAAGTATGGCCCACCTTAAGTGATAATAGTGCGGCATTAACCGGCTTATTGATTGGTGTAGCTGTTCCCGCGCTAGCACCTTGGTGGATAACCACAATTGGCGCCATTTTCGCGATTGTCGTCGTTAAACATCTTTATGGTGGCTTAGGCAATAATATTTTTAATCCAGCCATGTCTGCCTACGTCATGCTACTCATTAGCTTCCCATTACAGATGACAACATGGGTCGCCCCTACTGGCGCTGCGCTCAATGATGTGAGTTTGTTAAGCAGTTTGCAGATTATCTTTCAAGGCGCCAGCAGCCAGGAGATTTTAGCCTACCGTGCGGGCTTTGACGGCGTGTCAATGGCCACCCCACTTGATGCAATTAAAACAAGTCTATCAACAGGATTAACCATTGATGAAGCTTTAACCTTACCCTCATTTTCTGACGGGTTTGGCGTGGGCTGGGCCTGGATAAATGTGGCCTACTTGCTTGGTGGATTGATGATGCTAAAGCTGAAGGTGATCCGTTGGCATATTAGCATCGGTATACTGGGTAGTTTATTTGTCTGCGCTGGAGTCGGTTATCTGTTAAGCCCAGACACTCACACAGGTCCGCTACTGCATCTCTTTTCTGGTGCGACTATGCTGGCGGCGTTCTTTATCGCGACAGATCCTGTCACCGCAGCGACTAGCCCGAGAGGCCGCTTAATCTTTGGCGCACTCATTGGAGTGCTGGTTTACGTTATCCGCAGCTTTGGGGGGTACCCTGACGCCTTCGCGTTTGCGGTGTTGTTAGCCAACTTATGTGCTCCCTTTATCGACTACTATGTTAAACCCCGAGCCTATGGTCATCGGTCTAGCCACTAACCCTAGGCAGGAGTGAAAATTGAAACGTTCTATAACCAAAAATGGTAGCTTGCTAGCCCTATTCGCCCTGCTTTGCACGGCGCTAGTGGCGAGCGTGAATCAATTCACCTTTGAGCGGATTAAGACGCAACAAGATCTTGAGTTAATGCGGACCTTGCATCAAATAATTCCAGACTCAATACATGACAATGCATTGATTGAACACTGTATCTTAATCCACGACGAGCAGGTGCTTGGTGTCGATGAACCGCTGCCCGCTTATATCGCTACACTCAAAGGTGAAGGTGTTGCCATTGCCATGGAAACCGTCGCCCCTGATGGCTATAACGGTAAGATAAAAATCATCGTTGCCATCAATACCCTAGGCGAAGTGCTTGGCGTTCGCACCTTAAACCATAATGAAACGCCTGGTTTAGGCGATAAAATTGACCTACGTAAATCTTCGTGGGTGACAGCCTTTAATCAGATGTCGATAACAAGTGCGCAAGATAAACGTTGGGCCGTTAAGAAAGATGGTGGCCAATTTGACCAATTTACCGGTGCCACCATCACGCCAAGAGCCTATGTTGGCGCGATAAAACGTACCCTACTCTACTTTAATGCCAATAAGGCAGAGTTGATGAACCGCCCTGCAAACTGTGAGGTCAACTATGAGTGATTATCGTGAAATTGCGTGGCAAGGCTTATGGAAAAACAATCCAGGTTTAGTCCAGCTTTTAGGGTTATGCCCCCTATTGGCTGTTACCGCAACCCTGACTAATGCAATTGGTCTTGGCTTTGCGACCATGTTGGTATTGATTGGTTCGAACATTTTGGTCTCTCTGGTTAGAGACTATGTACCTAAAGAGATCCGTATTCCAGTGTTTGTCATGATCATTGCAGCTCTCGTGACCTGTGTACAACTATTGATCAACGCCTATGCCTACGGCCTCTATCTTTCGTTGGGTATTTTCCTGCCGCTAATCGTTACCAACTGCGTAATTATCGGCCGTGCTGAAGCCTTTGCGTCACGTAATAACGTCGCTAAAGCTGCATTCGACGGCGTAATGATGGGCATAGGTTTCACCTTAGTGCTCATGGTACTTGGCGCTTGTCGTGAAATACTAGGACAAGGCACTTTGTTTGATGGAGCCGACCTCTTATTAGGTGACTGGGCTAAAGGACTAACCATCCATCTTTGGCAGGTAGACACCAACTTTTTACTTGCCATGCTGCCACCCGGAGCCTTTATTGCGATGGGATTTTTAATAGCAATCAAAAATGTCATCGACAGCAAATTAGCACAACGAACCATGCCAGCCAATCCAGAACCGGCGGTCACTCGCGCACGCATTACTAAGGTGAGCTAAACGATGAATACAGAGAAGCGTCGTCAGATTTTAACCATCCTTAGGGATAATAACCCTAAGCCTGAAACCGAGCTTAACTTTTCATCGCCCTTTGAGCTGTTGGTCGCTGTAACCTTATCAGCACAAGCAACTGACGTTAGCGTGAATAAAGCAACCGATAAGCTATTCCCTGTCGCCAATACCGCGCAAGCTATTTTTGATCTCGGCGTAGAGGGGCTCAAAAGTTATATTAAAACCATTGGCTTATATAACAATAAAGCAATTAACGTAATTAAAGCCTGTGAAATCTTAATTGAAAAATACAATGGCGAAGTACCTGAAAATAGAGAGGGGTTAGAGTCACTACCCGGTGTCGGTAGAAAGACCGCCAACGTCGTACTTAATACCGCCTTTGGTTGGCCGACTATCGCCGTAGATACCCACATTTTTCGTGTCGCAAACCGAACTAAATTTGCCATGGGCAAAAATGTCGATTTAGTCGAGCAAAAGATGTTAAAAGTTGTCCCCGCCGAATTTAAAGTCGACGTACATCACTGGTTTATTTTGCATGGCCGTTATACCTGTATCGCAAGAAAGCCACGCTGCGGGAGTTGCCTTATCGAAGAGTTATGTGAATTTAAAGAAAAAACAGAGTGATCTTTCGTGCATTAAAATAGTGACTTAATCAGATGCCCGCACAAAGCTGTCTATGGTGTAACACATCACGATTAAGTCTATCTATCGACCGTTAGTCAATGGGATACCTAATGGAGCAACTGAACATTGTTAACTTGTTTCAAGCCGGAACCATTACCGTCGGTGTATTAGGAGGTCTACTTCTGTGGAGAACTAATGAGTTCAGGGGCGTTTCATTCGTACTTTGGCTCATCGCCTTTGCATCACTCATTAACATCTTTGAAGAGACTGGCCTAACCCGAGACGTTTACTTAGTTAGCCCCATATTTATTATGTTGTTTGGCCCAGCTAACTATTTGGCAATCAAACTCATCGTAAATAAAACGCTCAAACCTTATGAATGGGCACATTTACTGCCAGTGATTCCCTTTTTAATGTTTACCCATCACGTGCAGGCAATTATTGCGCTCGGCACTCTCTGGCGTCTAGCATACGCACTCTTATCAGTGCTTATTCTGTTAAAGTTTAAACGTTTGCTTGATGAACAACGCTCTGATTCCGATGAATACTCGCTTAACTGGTTGGTCGGAATAGTCTTACTCACCTCTGCTTTTACCCTGATAGATCTGATACGGCTCAATACTCAGCATATGATTTCTTATGAACTCAACCTACTTGGGCAAGGCTTAAATACCCTCATCTGGCTAGTTGCGATCATGGTGATGATTTATATGCTGTCAAAACAACGTCGCCTGCCGCAGCATCCAATAAAAGCTGAGGCAACAAGTAAATTAACGCAGCGACACTTACCCGATGAAAAGAGTGAATACACAAGCGTCTTTTCAGAGCTAGATAAGTTACTCACAACGAATCAATGGTTTCTCACACCCCGATTAACATTAAATCAAGTAAGCGAGCTAACAGGCTTGCAAAGTCGAGATATCTCTCGGGCCATCAATTTATGTGCTGAGACTTCCTTCAATGACTATATCAATCGATACCGCGTTGAGCATGTTTGTCAATCACTCGTAAGGCAACCAAACCAATCAATCTTGGATGTGGCTGTTAAAGCCGGGTTTAGCTCCAAAGCTTCCTTCAATAAAGTGTTTAAACAAGTCACAGGGAAAACACCCAGCGAGTATAAAATGAATATGTCAGTCTAACATCACGATCATAGACGTCTAATGTCTTGATCTTAAGCGTTTAAAACTTCCGCTCTGTTTACCTTATGATTATCGAACCATAAGGAATTACACCATGAGAATCTTACTAACGATATCAGTCCTGTCCAGTATCCTCATTGGCTGTGGCACAGGCGTTAAACCGCAGGACGCTAACCATCACGTAGACAACAGCTTTGTGCTAACAAATATCAACGTAGTTGATGTTGTTCAACAAAAAGTGCTATCGAGAAAAAATATCATCGTCATAGACGGTAGAATCAATGCCATTATTAACCCAAATCGTCATGATACATACTCAGGGTTAACTCATATTGATGGTAAGGGTGGTTTCATTACCCCAGGTCTTATCGATATGCATGTTCACATGTATGAAACAGCCGCTTACCAATTAACCCTCAGTCATGGCGTTACTCACGTAAGGGTCATGAACGGCATCCCAGCTCACCTAAACTGGCGAGAACAAGTCAACGCAGGACACCTGATAGGTAGCTCTTCAACCGTAAGTAGCCCAATTATATCTGCCTATGACGATGCATATTTACATCATTCAGTGCATACCGCAGAGCAAGCAAAACAAGCTGTAACCCAATATATTGAGCAAGGCTATGACCTCATCAAAGCCTATGGGAATTTAAGTAAAGAAACATTAACGGCCATCATTGCACAGGGGCGGCAACTCAATATGCCCATCGCTAAACACGGCCCTCACGGGTCGGGCGATATGGTGACAGGCTCGTTGAGTGGTTTACAATCTCTTGAACATGTCGAGGATATCTATCAAGGTCCCCTAAATTACCAATTTGCTCCCGAGTTACTCCCTGAGGTGGTCGCTGAATTAAAGGCAACTGGTGTACCGGTAACGCCTACGTTAAACATCTATGCGCAGCTCACTCAACTCAGTCAAGAAAAAGCGCCCTATTTGGCTAAAACAAACCCTGAATACACTTCAGATATTATTGCCTTAGAAACGTCAAACAATCAGGTTGAACGCTGGTTAACGGCCTCTGAAAACATGGCAAAGCACAATCAAAAAGTGTTAGATTTCTTGATCTTTATTACCCAAAAACTACATCAGAGCGGCATACCATTGCTGGTTGGTTCCGATTCTGGCGTACTATTGTCACCACATGGACTCGCAACACACAAAGAGATCCAACTCCTCCTCCAAGCGGGGCTTTCACCTTTTGAAGTACTCGCTGCAGCCACTATCAACCCCGCACGAGCGCTCAAGCTTGAACACAACATTGGCCACATTCGTGAGAGCTTACAAGCTGACTTTATTTATACCCAATCTAGCCCAATAGATGACTTAAGCCTGTTAAAAGAACCTAGCGCAGTGATAAAGAATGGACATTGGTATTCACAACAAACTCTCAAAAAAATGCGAGAACAAGCGATAGCGTCAAGAAGTTTATGGCAGGAACTGAAAGTATTAGTTGAAGCTCTGTAAACCCCAAATAGCCTGATTTGAAAACGATCTTGAGCTAAGCTACATAGCCAAATGCTCAATGATGTAAATACTAAAAAAGCCACAATAGTAGCTCTTTTAGTGCTTCTGTGCGCCGTTCGACATCACTAACACTCAGTACACTGTTATCAAACAGTTTTTAACGAGCTTCTGTTAAGGCGCTAGACAAAAACTGTTTTCGTTTACCTAGCTTAAAACAAACACACAAAAAATATAGAAAGAAATGCTGCAATCGTGATAGCCAAACCTACAGCCATTTTTAATTCGTAAGACATAGTAAACTCCTCGATGTTGATGGTTCCATTATCCGTATCTCCTAATTTAACTCCATGATTTAAAGCATAAAGTGTGAGGCACGTCATAGACTTATTTTGTCAAATATAATGGTCATAGATAATACTGTTTTCCTAAGCCATATCAGGCACTTTGCTATATAAAATATGTTATTGAGTGCAACTATCGGCCAATACATGGGTATAATGCCTCCTCATTTCTATCGCAACAGAAGAGGTCTTCATGGCTCAATTACTCCACACCATGCTACGAGTTGGCAATCTAGAGCGCAGTATCCATTTTTATACCGAGATCTTAGGCATGAAGTTGCTGCGCCGCTCTGAAAATACTGAATATCGCTATACCCTTGCTTTTGTTGGTTTTGACGATGAAGACAGCGGTGCTGCGGTGGTTGAACTTACCTACAACTGGGATACAAACCAGTACGATCTTGGTAGTGCCTTTGGTCACCTTGCCATTGGCGAGGAAGATATCTATAGTCGCTGTGCTGCCATCGAAGCGGCAGGCGGCAAGGTTACCCGTCAACCCGGTCCCGTCGCCGGCGGCTCGACTGAAATCGCTTTTGTTGAAGATCCTGATGGCTACAAAATCGAATTCATTCAGATGAAATCCGCCCAACAAGGCCTAGGTTAGGTTTTAACTTGGGTAATAAAAAAGCGCCAGATGGCGCTTTTTTATTACTTTATAGAGATAGGCTTAGAACTTCACCGTCACACCACCATAGAACTGACGTCCAAGGGTGTCATACACTTCAGGAACCGTACCAGCTTCATTGCCACTCGCAACCATGACAGGTTCAACATCTGTTAGGTTCTTGACACCTAAAGTTGCGGTGACACTGTCATTGAAGTGGTACAAACCTGAAATATTGTGATAAAGCACAGACTCTGCTTTATCACCATAGTTAATGTCATTCATTTCGCCGATGTAGCGATTTGAATACATTAGGCTCCAATCACCTTGGCTCGCTTGTACACTAAAGTTATTTTTCACTTCTGCGTAGCCACCGAACATACCACCGATGGTACCCGTGTAGTCAACGCCATCTTGCTCGAAGTTAAGTAGATAGGTCAAATCATTGCTGACTTTCCAATCTAACCCTAAACCTTCGAAACGATATGCCAAGTTAAAGTCAACACCACTGGTATCTTGATAACCCACATTAGTCAGCGGATTGGTTAACTCTGTCAAATCTCCATTGGCACCAATTTTAAAGGTTTCGCACGCTGTGGCATCACCTTCATAACACGCCTTTAGACCAGCTTGAACATCTAGACGAGAGATTGCATCGGTGATTTTAAAGCGCCAGTAATCTAAAGTCACAGACATACCATCGATGTAGCTTGGTGAATAAACTAGACCAGCTGTGTAGGACTCAGAACTTTCAGCCTTCAAGTCGGGATCTGAGGTGTAGTTAACTAAGATTTGCGGATCTTGCTCATTACCCCACGGATCATCTAAATAATCGTATGAACCAACGTTACCACCATATAGCTCGCTCACATTTGGAGCCCGGAAACCTGTCGCCGCGACAGTACGAAGCATTAGATCATCTGTCGCTTCATAGGTTAGACCGATTTTCCAAGTCGATGCATTACCAAAGGTTGAGTAATCATCGAAACGCAGCGCGAACTCACCCGTTAACTTATCGGTAAATGGGACGCTAACTTCTTGGTATACCGAGAATACACTGTAGCTACCATCTGTTGGGTCTTGCTGCGCTGCAGTGCCGTCTCCCGCAACAATCACTGGATCAGGGTTATAGTAACCGCTGTCATGACGATATTCAGCTCCGATAGCATAAGCCACAGCCCCTGCATCTAATTCAAATGCCTCGCCACTAATAACACCCGATACGATATGCTGTTCGTTACCACCAGTTGTACTTTCTAGATAACTGATGTCATTAACAATCGCGTCTGACAGTGGATCACCACTGAACCATGCATCTTGATTGTCATACATAGATTGCTCCATGTTTGATGCATTAATTGAGTTATGAACCCAAGTTTCAGCTTTGTTTTTACCGTAAGTATAAGCAACATCCCAATCGATCCCGGTATGTACATCCAGCACCCCTGCAAGGCCTGCAGAGATGCGCAGCGTATCTGTGTCTTGCTCATAGATACGGTTGCCTGCGTCTGTCATACGTCGACGGTACTCAACTTTACCTTGATCATCAGCTGATATACCGCCAGCAAGCATCTCATCGGTTAAGGTAATACAGTTACCTGTTGAGCTAGGCGTACATACATCAAGCATTACAGAGGCAGGCTGAGGCGCCATCATCTGCTCTGACTGACGTTTGGTATACAGTACATCACCGGTGAAAATAATATCGTTGCTAAGCTCTTGAGTGGCATTGGCGAAGAAGCTATAGCGAGTACTTGGTGTCTGTAGCCAACTATCTTGGGTGTAATCGTAGCCTTCCGTACGTGCAACCCAATCACCGTTTTCATCTTGTACTTTGCCACCCAAAGAGCCGCCAGGTACGAAGCTACTTGCCCCCTCTTCCACCCAATCTCGGTCTTTTTGCATGACACCGCCGCGGTCAGAGTAAGCAACACCAAACGTGTAGTTACCGTTATCGGTATTGAAACCGTACAAGGCACTCAGTTCAAGATTTTCACCATCGCTCTTATCCGTCACACCACCATTGACATCAAGTTGAAACCCTTCAAAATCTTTCTTTGTAATGATGTTAACAACACCGGCAATGGCATCTGAACCATAAACCGCTGAGGCACCGTCTTTTAAGATCTCAACGCGGGCAATCATCGCCACAGGAATCGTATTCAAATCCACGGCGCTGTCAGCCCCCGATCCTGAGTTCACCATACGACGCCCATTTAATAGAACCAAGGTACGACTTGACCCCATGCCACGAAGGTCAACCTGCGCAACCCCATCCGCACCGTTATTCGTCGTTGACCCGGCTGCCATACCAGCCATCGCTGGTTGAGCCTGCAAAATCTCATCGACTGAATTGTAACCTTCTGCTCGTATCGCACTGGCGTCAATGACTGTCACTGGCGATGCAGTTTCCATATCTTGACGTTGAATACGGGAGCCTGTCACTGCAATTCGCTCAAACGTGGCACTTTCTTCTTCAGCGATCGCATTATGAGAGACGACAAAGGCACTGCTCGATATTGAGGCTATCAAACTCAACTTTATAGCCGAGGCCAACTTTGTTGTTTTTACCATGTAAATTTAACTCCCTTACTCAATGTTATTATTTTACGCTCTACTTTTATTTGTAAGCGCTGAAATTGATACTGAAGTTTCACTTTAAATCAGTCAATCCACTAAATAATTAACCAATGATAATGGTGAGTTAAATAACATGACATAACAGTTAACAACGTAAATACAAAAAACCTGTGAACATCGACATAATTTGAATACCTAGAGAATATCACTATATATTTATCCCCAAGCCAGCTAATCATACCGTTACAAACGCAACATAAATACAACGCACACAAATTCAAGCTATGTGACATCCATCACATATTTTCAGTTGTAATGACTGTTAGACCTATGGGTCAACAGACTCATTATGAGTGAAATATATACAAGGCTACTTATCCTAAAGCCAGAAAAGGTTACGCAATTGAAACGAAAACCAATAAGATACAATATGATACATAAAAATGAGCCGCGATTTGATAGAAGCACTCTATAAGTGTGACATTTATGTAACTATGCCTAAAAATAACAAGTCAAAAATTAGGAGCGCTTTTCAGCAACCGCTTACCAATCAGAATAAAGTGTTTATACCCTGTGCTAATTAATGAAGATTAAACTTTGATTTATTTATAATAACGGTAGTTTAAAACTTATAACGAAAAGAAATGCAATAAACAAAAAGGCAAAGCAACTAACCCAATAATAACAACTGATACAGGATGCATCATAAAGATAAAATGAAAATTAATAATCAGTGTATAGTCAGGTTTAAAAATACAAGCGCAAAGCCTAAATTAAATAGACTTTGCAGACATAATTAGATGTGAACAAATAAGCTATGCAGCTACTCAGGCTTGATTAAATTAAAGTGTTGGTAGGCTCGTTGAGTAGCGATACGGCCTCTAGGCGTTCGTTGGATAAACCCTTGCTGTATTAAAAAGGGTTCTAATACATCCTCTATGGTTTCTCGCTCTTCACCAATGGCTGCGGCCAGATTATCTAGGCCCACAGGTCCACCCATAAATTTGTCGATAATTGCAAGTAGTAGTTTGCGATCCATATAATCGAACCCTTCAGCGTCGACATCAAGCATGTCTAACGCACTATCAGCGACTCGTTTGTCGATTTCACCATCATGCTTAACTTCAGCGTAATCTCGCACCCTTCTGAGCAGACGATTGGCAATACGCGGTGTGCCGCGAGAGCGACGTGCGACCTCTAATGCGCCAGGCCCATCAATGGGTAACCCAAGCACATTGGCCGATCGCGTCACGATACTGCTGAGATCTTTCACATTATAAAATTCTAATCTCAACGGAATACCAAATCTTGCACGCAACGGAGAGGTTAACGCGCCAGCCCGTGTCGTTGCACCGATCAATGTGAAGGGTGGCAGTTCAAGCTTAATCGAACGAGCTGCAGGGCCTTCACCAATCATGATGTCCAATTGGTAGTCTTCCATTGCTGGATAAAGGATCTCCTCGACGACAGGACTTAAACGATGGATCTCATCGATAAATAATACATCTCCCTCTTCAAGATTCGTTAGCAACGCAGCTAAATCACCGGCTTTTTCGAGTACCGGACCAGAGGTTGACTTGATATTAACACCCATCTCATTAGCAACAATCATTGCCAATGTTGTTTTACCTAAGCCTGGTGGGCCATAAATCAGCATGTGATCTAACGCTTCGCCGCGCTTCTGCGCCGCTTCGATAAACACTTTTAATTGCGCTCGAGTGTCATCTTGCCCAGTATACTCGTCGAGCAACTTGGGACGCATCGCTCTATCTATTTGCTCGTCACGTTCCTCAATGCCTTGAGGCTGCGCATGGACGAGTCGATCGGCTTCTATCATTTTTTCCTCACTCTACCGCTTCACAGCATAGATTTCAGCGACGCTTTTATTAGCGCCTCTGAATTCATGCCTTCTAGGTATGCCCCTGAGACGGCTTTGCTTGCCTGTGCAGGTTTGTAACCTAGTGCCAATAATGCCGCTATTGCATCTTCTTCAGCGGTATTCACTTGCGGTGCGGGCGCATAATTAGATTGCAGTACAAACTCTCGCTCTGACCCCACCGACGCTTCCATTAGACTCTTTAATTTATCGCGCATCTCAACGAGCAGACGTTCAGCGGTTTTCTTACCCACACCAGGTAACTTCACTAAGGTCGCGATATCATCGTGTTCCACACATTTGACAAACTCTGCCGCGGTCATCCCAGAAAGAATGGTTAGCGCCAGTTTAGGCCCAACACCATTCGTTTTAATCAACAGACGAAACAGGGCTCGCTCCTGTTTTGTGACAAATCCATACAGGAGTTGTGCATCTTCACGCACCACAAAATGGGTGTAGATCACCGCTTCTTGGTTAAGGTCTGGTAATTCATAAAAGCTGGTTAACGGCATCTGTAACTCATAGCCAACACCATTCACTTCAATCAGCAGTTCTGGAGCCTGCTTTTCAATTAATAAACCTCGAAGTCGACCAATCATCTATATCTTCCGTATGTTCTTGAATTCGCTTTACCACCCATGGCAATAAGGCTTTGATAGGTGTGAAAATGACAAACGGCAACACCGAGAGCATCGGCAGCATCGGCCTGAGGCGCCGCAGGTAATTTTAAGATCTGCTGGATCATATGCTGCACTTGAGACTTTTGCGCGCGACCAGTTCCCACGACGGCATTTTTAATCTGAGTGGCTGAGTATTCAGCCACGGGCAAATCCGCGTTGGTGGCAGCGACAATGGCGGCTCCTCTTGCTTGGCCCAGCTTTAACGCCGAATCAGCATTTTTAGCCATAAACACACGTTCAATGGCAAACTCATCGGGTTGATATTGACGAATGATTTCACTGATACCGTCAAAGATCACTTTAAGCCGAGAAGGAAGATCATCTGATGAAGTACGAATACAGCCGCTACCAAGATAAATCTGCTGCCTACCTTGGCATTTGATCACACCATAACCTGTGATCCGTGATCCAGGGTCGACACCCAATATGATTGTCATTAAGTCTCGCAGACCTACTCTAATTCTTGCATGATCTCATCGGAGATCTCAGCATTATGATAAACCTCTTGCACATCATCATGATCTTCTAAGTTATCAATCAAACGCAGAAACTTAGGGGCGGTAGAGGCATCCAAATCTGCTTTGGTTGATGGGATCATGGTGACCTCAGCATTAATCGAGTCTAAGCCCGCTGCATCTAAGGCATCTTTTACTGCACCAAAGGTGTCTGGGGTGGTGTAGACGTCAATAGAGGTATCTTCGTTTGTCACAACGTCATCAGCACCAGCATCAAGCGCCGCATCCATAATGATATCTTCGTCACTACCTTCGTCATAAGAGATAACGCCACGCTTTTCGAATAGGTAGGCGACTGAGCCATCAGTGCCTAAATTGCCACCAGATTTGCTAAAGGCATTACGCACACCAGAAACGGTACGATTGCGGTTATCGGTCATGGTTTCAACCATTACCGCTGTACCGCCAGGTCCGTAGCCTTCATACATTATCGTTTCAAGCACTTGACCATCTAACTCACCCGCACCGCGCTTAATTGCACGTTCAACCGTATCACGGGTCATGTTGTTGGAGAGTGATTTGTCGATTGCCGCACGTAGTCTTGGATTTGCATCAGGGTCTGAACCGCCCTCTCTCGCTGCAACGGTGAGCTCACGAATGAACTTAGAAAAGAGTTTACCGCGCTTGGCGTCTTGAGCCGCTTTACGGTGTTTGATGTTGGCCCATTTACTATGACCTGCCATGTGTTACTCCTTATTCGAGATTAACTCGAAAAAGCCGAGCTAGTATGCTCGGCTTTAATTGTACTTTTTACTCTGCGTCACCTTGTTTGGTTTCGATAACGCTCACACCCAGCTCTTCCAGTTGCTGCGGGTTAGCAAAACCCGGTGCATTGGTTAACGGACATGCCGCAGTCGTGGTTTTTGGAAAGGCCATGACATCACGAATTGAGCTCGCGCCAGTCATTAGCATGATGATCCGATCCAAACCAAACGCTAAACCGGCATGCGGAGGCGTACCGTATTTAAGTGCCTCGAGTAAGAAGCCAAATTTTTCTTGAGCTTCTTCGTCATTAATCCCTAGAATTCTAAATACCGCAGATTGCATCTCACTGTTGTGGATACGAACCGAGCCACCACCGAGTTCACAACCATTAAGCACCATGTCGTAAGCGTCAGAGATAGCGGCAGTTGGATTGGCTTCAAGTTCTGCTGGCGACATATTACTTGGCGCGGTAAATGGATGATGCATAGCATGCAGTCCACCGTCAGAGGTGCGCTCAAACATTGGGAAATCAACAACCCAAAGTGGCTTCCAGTCACCTTGCAGCAGGTCAAAGTCTTCACCAACTTTAAGGCGTAACGCGCCCATTGCTTCAGCGACTATGTTGGCTTTATCTGCGCCAAAGAGTATCAGATCGCCATTAGCTGCGCTGGTACGGGTCAAAATGCCATTAACAACCTCTTCGCTCAGGAACTTGAGTACAGGAGACTGAATTCCTTCAAGGCCCTTTTCTAGCTCGTTAACTTTCATCCAAGCTAAGCCTTTAGCACCATAGATGTTGACATACTTGCCATACTCATCGAGTTGCTTACGCGAAAGCGAAGCACCACCAGGTACACAGATCACAGCTACACGGCCTTCGACATCGTTGGCTGGCTCTTGGAACACTTTAAAGTCAACATTTTTGACTAAATCGGCAACATCGATCAACTCAAGCGGGTTACGCAAGTCTGGCTTATCTGAGCCAAAACGGCGCATCGCTTCTTCAAATGTCATCTTAGGAAACTCGCCTAAGTCAACATTAAGCAACTCTTTAAAGAGGCCGCGTACCATCTCCTCGGTCTTGTCCATCACCTGTTGCGAAGTCATGAATGAGGTTTCGATATCAATCTGGGTGAATTCAGGTTGACGGTCAGCACGTAAGTCTTCATCACGGAAACACTTAACGATTTGGTAGTAACGATCAAACCCTGACATCATCAATAACTGTTTAAACAGCTGTGGTGATTGTGGTAGCGCAAAAAACTGCCCTTTATATGTACGACTAGGCACCAAATAGTCGCGTGCACCTTCAGGTGTGGCCTTGGTCAAGATTGGCGTTTCAATATCTAAGAAACCGTTACCATCAAGGAAACGACGTACAGCGCTAGTCACTTTTGAGCGGAAAATAATACGATCCGCCATCTCTGGACGACGTAGATCAAGATAGCGATATTTCAAACGCTGCTCTTCAGTGTTGTGCTGGTTTTTGTCCATGTTGATCGGTAGCGGCGATGAAGCATTGAGGATAGTTAACGCTTTACCTAACACTTCCACTTCACCGGTGCGCATCTGGTCATTAATCTGGCTGTCTGGGCGAGCACGGACAAGACCCGTCACTTGCACACAAAACTCACCACGTAGTGTGCTGGCGATATCGAACACTTCAGGTAAATCTGGGTCGTAAACAACCTGGATAATCCCCTCACGGTCGCGTAAATCTAAAAAGACTACACCACCTAAATCTCGGCTTCGATTTACCCAACCGACTAGAGTGACTTCTTCTCCAACGTGAGACCGATTGACGTCTCCACAATAATGACTGCGCATCTAACCCTTTCCTTTCATCCACAAAGCCGTGCTTGGGAATATTCAATACATGACAAAAGCGGCATTATAGTGAAATATTGCCGATTTCAAAACAACTTCATCCCGTTATGGGGAAGTCAATTAATAGGTTGGGCAAATAACCAGCAATTCGTTATCTAATATAGCGATTTACGCGCTTCGATAACAATTGCCACCTTGAGCGACGGCTCTGGCCATATGCTTGTCTGCTACTTTAAGTAATTCAACCACAGTATCCCCTTCATTGGGGTACATAGCTATCCCTATGCTGACCGATAGTGCCACATGATCGCCATTGATGGCAAAAGGTGCTGCAAAGGCGCTAATCATGCCATCGGCCACCTGACAGACTTTGTCGAGGTCTTTGGGTCGATTAAGGATTAACACAAATTCGTTGCCGCCAAAGCGCGCTAAGGTATCAGACTTTCTAATCATCTTTTTAAGCTTGCTCGTACCTAGCTTTAGCACTTGATCGCCAATTTGATGATCATATTGCTGATTAACCGTATGCATATTATCGAAACTAATAAACAACACGGCAAAAGGCTGCATCTCGCGTCGATGAAGCAACATTGACTGTTCTAATCTGTCGTCCAGCAAAGTGCGATTGGGCAGCCCTGTCAACGTATCAAAATGTCCCAATTTAACGATCTGTTGCTGCAAGCCGTTATGGCGACGAGCGCCACGCTGAAACGCAAACCAGCTGACCAGGGCGATAAGCACCCCACTAAGCAAGAGTAACAGATAAAAGCTACTGCGCCATGTCAGTTGCGCACTGTGTCCTTGTTCATTGTTACCCAGCCAGCGTTGATAAATCGCTTGTTGCATCTCCACGCTAATCTGTGAAATCGCTTTATCCCAGATCGGTACCAAAGGTTTTAAGCTTGGATGCAGTCCAAAATGACTCTGCTCCTCCGAAAAGTCTGCCAGTACCGACATTTTAAGAGAGTGATAGTCGTCATCCATTAATGCGACTGACATGTTGATGACTTTTTCGATAAAGCCATCGGCCTTCCCTTGAGCAACCGCATCGATACCTGCACGGGTATTGGGCACTAACACCAACTCGATACCATAATCTTTACTCACTAAATTTGAGACCAAATGATAGTCTTCGACGATAGCCAGACGTTTACCGCTGAGTTGTGCCAAATTAAATGCGGTCACTTGATTTAAGTTAGTAACCAACCCCCAAGGTGACGGCCAGTAAGACTCAGAAAACAACAGAGAGGCTTCCCTGTCAGGCGTCTGTGCGACACTGCCTGCAATATCGATGTCGCCGCGTTTTAATGCCGTCAATAACGCATTCCACTCAGTAAACATCACAGGTTTAAGCTTCAGGTTTAACGCTGTAGCTATCTGCTCACTTATTTGGCTATTTATCCCCGCAAACAGGCCTTGTTTATCTTCAAACTCCATCGGTTTCCAAGACTGTAAAAAGCCCATTTTTAGTGCGGGCAATCTGGCTAAATAGGCTTGTTCCTCTGCCGACAGTTTAAGCGGCTGATGTGCATCGGCCACAGTATGATCATCACTATCTATGACCCATTTAGCTTCTATCCTGCCTAATTCTGCCGGGGTTATCAGCTCGAAACCCGCTGAGATACGCTGTGCAAGTCCTTTATCTTCATTGCGAGTGAGTGCGTAGATATCGGTCGTAAAATAGAGCGGGCGGTAAAGATGGAAGTCAGCCCATGCGCCCGCTTTGAGTAGGTAATGTTGCGTCCAAGCCGAAGAAGCGACAAACGCACTAATATGCCCTTGCTGCGCAGCTTCAATCATCTGGTCCACACCCGAATACAGTTTCAACTCCACCTCTGGTAATGCTGCCCTTAATTTATCGATATAGGGAGCCGTTGGCACCGCACCGACAATTTTACCATCCAAGGCCGCCAAATCACTGAGTGGCTGTTTAAAGCTGAATAAGCGACTCTTCACCTGATAGAGCAATTGGGCGCGATGATAGTTAGTTTTCATGGTATCGCTTTCAGGGTACCCAATATGAAAATCGGCACGGTTATACTTTAAGTCATCAAGCGCATTAGCCATGCTCTCTGGTTTAAACTCAACGGGTATGCCGGTTTTTTTAGACCACAAATTCCAAATATCGATATACATACCATGGGGTTGACCATCACCACCGATATCAACAAATGGTTCAATGTTATTTGTGGTTGCTATGACTAACGTTCTGGTATCACGGCTGTAACCAAGCCAATTTTTCTCTATATGCTCCAAGCTCTCTTGGCTAATTTCCGACATCCCAGTGTTAATCTTCTCTAGCAGAGCGCTATCTCCCTTCGTCACCGCAGGTACGATAGCCGTCTTCTTAATTAATATACGATTGTCTAAAGGGAATGCTTCTAATACCGCTCTGCTCACCACTGAATCTTTTAGGTAACCTTCCATCCCAGCAAAAATATCAACCTCTCCATTTAGGACGGCATCCATCAAAGCAGCACGACTGCTATATTCGCTAAACGCAAGGCCATTTACCTGCTGACTGAGTATCGATTGATGTGAAGATCCTCGTACAACCCCAATACGGTATGGAAGCAGCTGCGAAAAGGCGGTTTTATCTTTCAAATTATTACGTAAATAGAGATAGGTACTAACAGAAGTTATGGGGCTGGCAAAATCGAACAGCTCCCGACGTTCATCGGTGATCCCCATTCCCAAATGAATGTCGGCATCACCCTCGGCAAGTTGGATTAAGGAATCTTTCCAATGACGGACAACAAATACGACGGGAGTGTGGGTCTGCGAAGCCCACTCTCGCCATAGGTCGACAAGTAAGCCCTTAGGCTCGCCATTGTCACTTACAAATTGATAGGGATAACTGTCTTCCCCCATGACTAAAACTAATGGCTTCTGACTCTCGGCCGCCGCAAGTAAAAATGAAAAGCAGCAAGTTAAACCGATAAGAAAACGAATAAGTGAGTTCAATGATTATTCCTAGAACGTCATGTCGCTGTAAATTTTTTGTTGTAATTAGGCTATTAGACAGAATTTTATCCATAATTTCCAGTACTACACTTGCTGCTAACTGTTATCATTCGCTAAAATGAAAAATTGATTTTATTAAAAAAACTCTGATGAACTCATCTCAAGACACTATTTACGCCCAAGCTTGTGAAAATATTAGCGACTTTCAATTTGATGATCGAGTTGCCGGTGTGTTTAATGACATGATTAAACGTTCCGTGCCGGGTTACGGACAAATAATCAATACATTAGGTGACTTTGCCGATAAATTCGTGACACCGTCGAGTCATGTTTATGATTTAGGCTGTTCCTTAGGCGCTGCGACACTGAATATTCGTCGCCATATCGATGGCCGCAACTGCCGTATCATTGCGGTGGACAATAGTGAATCAATGGTTGAGCGTTGTTCCCAAAACCTCAGCGCATATGTCAGTGATACGCCGGTCGATTTAGTGTGTGCCGACATACGAGACATTAATATTGAAAATGCGTCAATGGTGGTACTTAATTTCACCATGCAGTTCCTAGCGCCCGATGACCGTGAGATGCTACTGAAAAAAATCCACAACGGCTTAGTGCCCGGGGGGCTATTAGTGTTATCAGAAAAACTCACGTTTGAAGATGCACCAGTCCAGTCATTACTCGATCAACTGCATCTCGATTTCAAACGAGCCAACGGTTACAGCGAACTTGAGATTAGCCAAAAGCGTAGTTCGCTCGAAAACGTAATGAAACCCGACTCGTTACCTCAACATGAACAGCGTCTAAGAGAACAAGGTTTCAGTCATTTTAGCGTATGGTTCCAGTGTTTTAATTTTGCATCTATGGTGGCAATCAAGTGATCAGCTTTAGCTCTTTTTACAAACATATCGCAGACTCGAGTCTGCAGCATTGGTTAGAAACCTTGCCAGCCATATTAGGTAACTGGCAACGTGAGAATAAACACGGTGACCTACCTAAATGGGAAAAAGTGCTCAATAAATTACACTATCCACTACCTGATACCATTAATTTCAGTACCGATGTGATGGTAGGCAGTGGCGAGCAATTAACCCCTGGTGAAAAAGAGAAGCTAGAAAATCTGCTGAAAATCTTTAAACCTTGGCGAAAAGGCCCCTATTCCCTGCACGGTATTCATATTGATACCGAATGGCGATCAGATTGGAAGTGGGATCGAGTACAGCCTCATATCTCGCCACTTAATAATCGCACAGTATTAGATGTAGGCTGTGGCAGTGGTTATCATATGTGGCGTATGCTTGGCGATGGGGCTAAACATGTCGTCGGCATCGACCCTTCACCGCTGTTTCTTTGCCAGTTTGAAGCGGTAAAGCGCATCGCTGGAGATCAACATCCAGTGCACTTTTTACCACTCGGTATCGAAGAACTGCCACCATTAGATGCCTTTGATACGGTATTCTCAATGGGCGTACTCTATCATCGTCGCTCACCCATTGATCATCTATTGCAACTGCGTGATCAACTGCGTGCAGGTGGAGAGTTAGTGTTGGAAACCTTAGTTGTCGATGGTGATGAAAACACGGTTCTGGTTCCTGGTGATCGCTATGGGAAAATGAATAACGTTTGGTTTTTACCATCGGCTAAAGCGTTAGAAGCATGGCTGAAAAAAGCCGACTTCGTGGATGTGAAATGTGTCGATATTGATGTCACCTCACTTGCAGAGCAGCGCAGTACACCTTGGATGCCCAATGAGTCATTGGTCGATTATTTAGACCCTAGTGACATCAGTCTCACTGTCGAAGGATACCCAGCGCCTAAACGTGCAACCTTCGTGGCCACCAAAAATCAACCCAATAAAGATTTGATCTAATTGAAATAGTAAACGGGAAGCACTATGTTAAAGCAGATTATCGCCCTGACCATTGCCACTGCACTTGTCGGTTGCGCAGCAACAAATAGCGCAGACAAACCTCAACCAGTTGATACTTCAACCCTTAGTGCGAGCTTAAATCAGCAGCGCGCTGATATTGAACAGCTCATAAACACTAACCAACAAAATCAAAATCAATCTATTGCAGCATTAAGTCAACAAATAGATACCCTTGCCATCGCCGTGGCCGCTGCTCAACAGCCCGCTGAAGAGAAAATCGTCGAGGTACCTGTTGAGTGTAAGGCATCACCTATTGGTGATAAGTTCGTGCTGGGCGCCGTGGAACATGTCTTCATCGACGAAATCAAAGCCAGTTTTGAAACCCGTATCGACACGGGGGCAGAGTCATCGTCATTGGATGCACACAACATCATCTTGTTTGAACGTGACGGCAAGCAGTGGGTAAGGTTTGACGTATTTACCCAAGGCAGTGACAAAACACCGCAAACATTTGAATCTAAAGTCGAACGATTTGTCCGCATTAAACAAGACTCTGACGAGAAAAGTGATCGCCGTCCCGTAATCCACGCTCATCTACAGATAGGTAAGTATAAAGCGGAGACTGATTTAAATCTGGTCGACCGCAGCCATCTCGAATATCAACTCTTGTTAGGTCGTAAGTTTATGCAAGACATCGCGGTCGTTGATGTGGCGCAAACCTTCATCCATAGCAAAAAATAACTCAGTGTGACAGCAAACTAAAATAGGATATGTCTTCAATGCATTCTAGAAAACCGTTTTACATCTTAGTCGCACTGCTATTTTTAGCGGGAGTCGCTGCCAGTGTGTATCGAGGCATAGAACACAATGTGCCTTTTTTACCTGGCGAACAAGTACAGAGTTGGGCCGTAGATGCTAAAGTAAGCTTTCAGGGCACGGGTGAACCTGCAGAAGTTAAGTTTTCTCTGCCTAATGATCCCGCCTTTGAAATTCTAGTAGAAAATGCGACCTCTCCAGGCTACGGTTTAACTATCGCCAATGACAGTTCTGGTCGACATGCGACTTGGTCAGTAAGGCAAGCTCGTGGTCAACAAGACCTGTATTATAAAGTCACCTTGGTCCCTACAGGAAAAACCCAAGTAATTGCCCAGGCCGAACCTGAGGCGGTGGAGTATAATTGGCCGGCTACAGAGAAAGCCGCTGCAGAGCAGATAATGGATGAAGTCTGGTCTCGTAGCGCAACCAATTTGTCTTTTGCACAACAGCTAAACAAAAGCTTTAATGCCTCTGATCGCAGTCAAAATATCGAACTACTCTTGTCTGGCAACTCTGCCGCGAATCTCTTTGTACAAATGCTCAATAGCAAAGGGATCCCAGCCAAAAAGGTCAATGGACTATTTTTGGAAGATCAACGCCGACGTCAGCAGCTAACAACATTTGTTGAAGTCTATCATCAAGGAGAGTGGTTACTGTTTAACCCAGCAGATGGTAGCCAAGGCCGTCCTGACAATTTACTGATATGGGACAGAACCGGGAAATCAACCTTAGATGTCGTAGGTGGTGTCAATTCGCTGGTCAGCTTCTCAATGTTGCAGGACACACGTTCAGCATTAGCCACCTCTATTGATGTGTTAAAAAACAAAGACGCCTTAGATTTCTCTTTGTATCAGTTGCCGCTAGAAGAGCAAAGCCTGTTTAAGGGGATTTTACTTATTCCTATCGGTGTATTGATGGTGGTATTTTTAAGGGTGATTATTGGGATCAAAACCTCTGGTACCTTTATGCCAGTGCTTATCGCCCTCGCCTTTATCCAAACAACGCTCTTAACGGGCTTAGTTGGCTTTTTACTTATTGTTGCATTTGGCTTAATGATCCGCTCCTATCTATCAGAACTGAACCTGTTACTGATCTCGCGAATATCGGCAGTCATTATTGTGGTGATCGGCATTATCGGCCTCTTCACCTTACTCTCCTATAAATTCGGTTTGAGTGAAGGCTTAACCATCACCTTTTTCCCGATGATCATTCTGGCATGGACCATCGAAAGAATGTCAATCCTATGGGAAGAGGAAGGCGCAAAAGAGGTCGTGGTACAAGGCGGAGGCAGTTTGTTTGTGGCAACCCTAGCCTATCTTGCCATGAGCGCAACGTGGGTACAGCATTGGGTATTTAATTTCCTCGGCATTCACTTAGTGATTTTAGCGATGGTGCTATTAATGGGCCAATACACTGGCTACAAGTTATTAGAACTTAAGCGCTTTAAGCCATTGGCGGGAGAGTAGTCATGTTTCTCGCGCGCCCTCAGGCGCTCAAAGCCCAAGGTATCTTGGGCATGAACAAACGCAATATAGACTTTATTGGACGTTACAACCCACGTAAATATTACAAACGTGTGGATGATAAACTGACCACCAAACAACTAGCACTAGCAAATAATATTGCTGTGCCAGCGCTGATCGGTACGGTATGCCAACAGCATGAGATATCTCACATCCCTGAAATGGTCAATAACAAAGATGGCTTTGTTATCAAACCTTCACAGGGATCGGGAGGAAAAGGGATTTTAGTGATCACTAAGGTGGATAATGGCCACTATTTTAAACCCAATGGCAATGAGGTCACACCCAGTGAGATTGACAGACATGTATCAAACATTCTCAGTGGCTTGTTTTCACTGGGTGGTAAGCCTGATGTCGCTATTGTTGAAGGGCTAATTCAATTTGATCCTGTCTTTGACGGCTACTCCTATGAAGGCGTACCTGATATACGGCTTATTGTTTTTAAAGGTTTTCCTGTGATGGGAATGTTACGTCTATCTACCGCAGCTTCTGACGGCAAAGCAAACTTACATCAAGGTGCTGTCGGCGTGGGATTAGACATTGCCACCGGTAAAGGGCTTCATGCGGTTCAATTTGATAAACCCATTGATTTCCATCCGGACACAGATAAAAAGCTGACAGATATTGTTGTGCCTCATTGGGATACTTTGCTTCATACCGCATCGAAAGCGTATGAGATGAGTGAGTTAGGTTACCTAGGTACAGACATGGTGCTGGATCAACAACTTGGACCCTTGCTATTAGAGCTCAACGCTCGACCAGGGCTGGCTATTCAAATCGCCAATGGTCGAGGTATTTTGCCTCACCTGCGCCATGTCGAACAGATGAAAAACAAATCAATGTCCGTTGAAGAGCGTGTCGCCTATGCTAAAACGCATTTTAGCCATAGCGCTTGCAGCTAGTCTGCATTTGGCGGCGCAAGCCGCCTCGCCTATCGCCCTTCTAAGCCAGCAATGTGTGCAATTTGAGTTGCCAACGGCAACCGCTTTTGCGGCGAATGATGCGGCAAATCAAGCGATCGCACTCGAGCGTGCAACACTTGGGTTGTTTAATTTAAAAGATAGGGTTAATTACTATCGGCAATTTACGTTAAATAGCGACGACAATGAGATGCTTATCCAATGTCAACTGCACTTAGCCGATGAGATGTCTCAATTGCTAAGAAGCCCCGCGCTGATCAATATTGAACGCTCCCTTGCATCATCAGCAGAGCCCGCACATCAAAGATTGCACAGCCGTCTGACTCAGCTCTCTCTTCACCAACATACTCTTGCGCAAAAGGCCCAGCAACATTCCGCTCAAGCCACGATTCTGCACGGCCTTAAATCGCAAGGCTTAACCCTCGATTTTGGTGACACGCTATGCCAACTTAACTTGGCGCCAAGTTTTGAGAGCACTGACAAACCGTTTAATCAGTCAATTGCCTCATATTTAATTAAACAGCAAGACACCCATTGCAAACAGTTGGTGTGGCAGGCCTACCAAACCCGTGCTAAAAGTAAAAACCACGCCGCCCTACGACAGCTGATCGATAGCCAAAATCATCTGGCACAAACCCGCGGGTTTAGCGATCATGCTAGCGATGCACTCAGTGGCCAGTTGCTCGCAACACCTAAGTTACTCAAGCAGTATCTCGATGGCATGACCCATGTAACGCTTTCCCCATGGGAGATTGGCAGCACATTGGCAAACGCGCCCAAAACGCGCGTCACTAAACAAACCAGTGATCAATTTATTAACCAGCTATACCAAGCTTTAGCAATCTTTGACCTGCGCGCCGAAATCATTACGCCTCAGCTACATCGGCTATGGCATGGAGAACGTTTATTGGGCGACATCTACTTCATGGATGGCGCACAAATTCGCGCAACCAGAATACGACAAACCGTTGTCGGAATGCAGTTTGGCCAATTCTCTTTACGCTTACCTATAACCCTTGATAGTTATCGCGATCAGCAGCAGCTATTGACCGAAATGAGTAAAATTATCACCCAATTTAGCCATGGAAGTCGCTATTATCTTGTCAATACGCTAGGCGAAACCCAAGATAGTAGTGCTATCGCACAACATTGGTTGGCACAATATTTAGGCGAGACTTTACTACCAACACTAACTCAATCCAGCCGCGAAGCGATATTACAAACCTTCGCAACTCAACAGAAAGTCTTTCGCAGTAAATTGGCGCTCAACGCTTATCAAATACCGAGTAACGCGTTATACACAAATTTAAATAACCAATTTTACTTAAGCTTTAACCACCACTGGCCAGAAGCTAGCGATGCGATCTACAGTTTTAGTGGTATTGCCAAACAAGGGCCGCTCTATTATCAAGCGCTATGGCAACAGAGTTTAGGACAGTTTCTCTATGTCACCAGCAAGCATCAACACACAATACCAGAGACATTCTCACTATTATTGATAAATGAAGATCATCTCTCCTTGAATGAGCAATTAACACAAGTGTTGGGTAAATCACTCTCCACAACCTCTTTGATTGATAGGATTTTATATGTTCAAGCTAACCCACTTACCTAAGTCAATAGGTGCGATCGCCGCCGCGACGGCGCTGAGTCTTCTTTTAGGCTCTGGCTACGCCAGTGCTGAGGTCAAAGCAAATGACTTAGAACAAGTCCGCGATGGTATACAACAAAGTTTAGAATCACACCTATATCAACTGCCACCGCGCGTACAGGGGCATTATGGTATAAGGCTCTACCGTATGACTGGTGATACACAATATGCCAATTCGGCACTCGTTGATCTTTATGCGGTAGTCGACTCACAAGCCTACTATGCCTGTCAGTTAGATAAGCCGGGCTTTATTGAGCAAGAGGCTAAAGCTGCTATTGTAGTACTGGGTAAAGGTCCACGCGCTAAGGCACGCAAAAAGGCCCTTAAACCTTTCCCTGAGTTCCTCTTCTATACGGATGTATTACTGAGATTTTCTAGCCGAATCGATGAATTTGGCTTAACGGGTCCATGCCATGAAAAGCTTACCAAAGCTCTCAAAAATACCGATCTAAAACCGGGCCTTACCGATAAGGCGATGATAGAGGCTTGGGCAGCACAGCTTATTAACTATGTTTATTGGGCCAAGCAACTCGGTGTGGGTGATTACATTGAAGAGTACAAAACAGCATTTAACGAGGTCTATCCTGATAGTCGTGACAAAAAGCTAAACAAAAAGCAGTTTAGAAACAAAATCTATGGCATGACTCACTTTATCTTTGCTGCCAGTGAATACTATCAACATCAAGTCGACAAGCAGACTTTTGCCTGGATTCTGGACTATTTTGACGCCAATATCGACAGGATCCTTGCCGACGCAACAGATGATATTATCGCTGAGGTGGGCATAAGCTTTCATTTAGCAGGGCTTTCAAATCACCCTGTTGTTAAGAAGACCCAAGCCCATATCATTAATGCATATGACCCAAAAGTCGCCACGATCCCATCACCACGTGGTAACCCAGATCTCGCACTCGGTGAGCACCGTAACGTCCTCGCCATGATGCTACTTAACTGGCCTGAAACGCTGCACCAAGGGCCATATTTCCATAAGCTCAAGGCAACTAAAAAGTATCTTCCTAAGCAGGTAAGCATAAAACCTTAATCATGTAGGCCGAGTAGTCGCTTGGCCACACATTACTCTGGATAGCTAATGAGTCAGTCAAAATCAACACTAGAACAATGGCGTATTTTACAGGCTGTGGTTGACTACGGCGGATACGCGCAAGCAGCTGATAAGTTGAATAAAAGCCAATCATCACTAAACCACGCTGTCGCAAAACTGCAGACACAACTAGGGGTTGCACTACTCGAAGTTAGAGGTCGAAAGGCCTACTTAACCAAAACAGGAGAAGTCTTGCTGCGTCGTTCTAGGCATATTACGCGCTCCGTCACTGAGCTAGAACAGTTAGCCAAGAATTTAGAAAAGGGTTGGGAACCAACCTTGGTTATAGCCAGAGAGATCATCTATCCGATGGATAAATTGGTCGATGCATTAAGTGAATTTGAGCCCTTAAGTCGCGGGACTCGTATCACTATTTTAGACTCTGTGATCACTGGAACCCATGAGTTAATCGAAGCAGAGAAAGTCGATATCGCCATCGTCGGTAGCCCAACACCTAAGGGTTTCTTGGCCGAACCACTCACCGAAATAGAGTTTACCTTGGTTTGTCCCCCTTCGCATCCCTTGGCTCAGCTCACTGCGCCAATCGACGATCGCACCTTAGCGGAACACTTGCAAATTGTCATTAAAGATACAGGCCAACTATCCCAAATAGATATTGGCTGGTTAAAGGCTGAGCGTAGATGGACGGTAGCAAATTTTCATGAAGCTTTATCAATACTCCATAAAGGGCTTGGTTTTTGCTGGATACCCACGCATCTTGTTTTCCCGCTTATTGAACAGGGCAAACTGCATCAACTAACCCTCAATGGCAGTAGTCACCGGCGAGTTGTATTGAGCTTAACCGTGCCCAATCGCGACAACCAAGGACCCGCATCAAAATTGCTAGAACAGCTGATCTTGGCGCAACATTAAAAACAGTGAGAAATTAGAAAAGATAAGGCTTATATGTAGAACATAGATATCAATCAGACCGTGAAATCAATCGCATTAGACGTACTTATTTGTGATTGAGACTGGTACATACCACTAATGGCATGGTCTTGATAATGGTTTGACTACTCTGCCGGACTAGATGCCAAAATTTGTCGACTAATGTGTTCAATGCTACGAGAAGGCGAACGATTGTCATCTAGGCCTGATGGTGAATCGACTCTAGAAGCCGAGATCCGCCCATTTCCATCAACTTTGCCAGCGATCTGAGTTTGTATTGGCTCCGGAAAAACGACCCCTTTAATAGCATTTTCCGCACCGATCAGCGGCGCCATATCAGCGACGGTCACGGCTTTCTCCTGCCGCTCTATAGCTAGTTGGCTTTTCGCCTCATTCATTTTACGCAGCGCTTCGCTTGCCACACGGATATCTGCCATTGACGGCTGAGCAGGTGCCATCGCGGCCGCATAAACTTGTTTCATTTTATTGACTGTTGCGAGCGGATCCCCTGAGACCACTGAGATATCAATCGCCACCTCACCATCTACGGCATAACGCTTTCCATCACTGCCCTGCTCATACTTAAAACTAGGACTGCGAGCAAAATTCCCCCCCACGTTGGCGTGCGCTTGTTCATGAGCTTTCACCTCGGCATCACGTTTAGCTAGCGTATCAAGCTCAATCTGCTGCCTCAATGCCTCCGCGCGGTCACTCGCTTGGCTATCTGAGTTGCGATCTGTATCTTGCTCCTCATCAAAAGGTGAATAATCTTGAGTAGCTTGAGCTGCATTAGTGTCCTTATCGGCTGCCTCTTGATTATCAAATATCGGCTCAAAATCCTTGTCAGTAGGCGTTAATTGGACGTCTGTTTGTGGACTTTGGCCAACACCATTAGCATTAGGAGATATCGACTGACTGGGGCGAGGTTCCGCTTGAGATGCGCCACTTGCCACGCTGTTAATTAAGCCTGCGAGACTCATTGGCCCTTGGGACAAACTGAAACTTGTCGAGCCTATATCAGATTGAACCGAAGTGATCTCTGGACTCGTGAAACCGCCAGTCTCGGCGGTAGAGAGCGATGCTACAGATATAGGAGTAGAGAGTGGTGCAGCGACAGCCTTTCCCTTTGGGCTGGACACGGTGGCTGTCTGAGAAGGAGAAAAACTTGTACTGCTTTTGACAACAGAAATCGGCGAAACAGTTGCCTGATTCACCGATGATGAAGGCGCAGAGATAACGCCATTCACTAGGTTATACCTTTATATCAATCACAGTACCTAGCGTTTCATTTGAAACTTCCAGTACTTCAACTGCCGCTTCCCCTTGCTGGCCAGCTTCTACTGCAGAAACCAACGCAGAGGTTTTATCAACCGCTTCCACAGGCTGTGCTGTTTCTGATTGCAATGCTTCAGTGGATTGATTAACAGGCTGTGCTAGTTTTGCAACATCTACCGTTGCTTGAGTTAACCCAGATTGAGCACTTTGCAGCCCTGATAATCCAGATGAGAAACTTGATGGAATTTCCATACCACGCACTCCGATCCGCTATACACATATTTAGTACAATTATTGGCCAAATTTACTTAAAAGTACAGTAATAACGAGGCTTATACGGTTCTAATCAGACAGAGTAGGTCGCCAGCCACGCTCCCAATCTTTCCAAACTGGCACAAACCCTCGAGACTTCATAACATTAGCCACTTCTTCTGCACTACGATCGTCACTAATCTCAAATTGATCCAGTTCAGTATCCGGACTGACGTAACCACCAGGTTGAGTCGAGCTGCCCGCACTCATTTGAGTAATACCTAACCCTAATAAATTATCTCTAAGACTCGTTGATTCGCGGGTAGACAGGCTGATCTCAAGCTCTGCGTTGAACAACCTAAATGCACAAATCAGCTGCACAAGTCCTCTGTCAGTTAACTCAACCTTAGGGGCGATGCCACCGACACAAGGACGTAGGCGCGGTAACGATATACTGTAACGAGTGCGCCAAAACTGCTTTTCTAAATAGTCCAAATGATGACCCATCAAGAGAGCGTCTAGGCGCCAATCATCAAGGCCTAACAACACTCCTAGGCCAATTTTGTCAACACCTGCTCGCGCAATACGTTCGGGCGACTCAAGCCGATATTGAAAATCTTGTTTTTTACCCCGAGTATGATGCGCTTGATAGGTTATTGGATTGTAGGTTTCCTGATATAGCATCACTGCATCTAAGCCAAGTTCCACTAAATCATGATATTCGCTCTCCTTCAATGGTTGCACCTCCATGGCAACATAACTAAATTGGCGTTTAACATCAGGTATCATTGAGGCAAAATAATCTATTCCCACCTTAGTTTCATGCTCACCCGAAACAATTAGAATCGAGTCAAAACCCTGTGACTTTATCACCGCCATTTCGGCCTCAAGCTCTCTGTGATTGAGCACTTTCCGCTTGATTTTGTTGCTCATGCTAAAGCCACAATAATCACACTCATTGGCACAAAGGTTAGACACATACATAGGTAGGTACATACCAATATTTCTACCAAAACGTTGACGAGTTAACCCTGCCGCTTGTTGTGCCATCCGCTCTAAGTAGGGCTCTGCCGCCGGCGAAAGCAAGGCTAACAGACCCGATAGATCGCCCTGACACCCCAACAACGCCGATTCGACATCTGCAGCCGTTGCGTTATAAAGTGACATCTGCAACTGCGCTCTTGGTAGAGCCTGTAAGCATTCATAAAAGCTCATTTTAGCTCCTAATCCAAAAAGGCTGTTAAAGGCGCTTGCTGGGGACTGGTATGTTGCGCAACAGCACTGACTTTTCCTAGTCCTGCTAAGTATGCAGAGCGTCCAGTGTCAACGGCCTCGGCAAAACAGCGCGCCATCAAGATTGGATCAGCGCTGCTCGCAATCGCCGTGTTCACCAATACAGCATCGGCACCTAGCTCCATCGCCTGCATCGCCTGAGATGGTGTACCGATCCCCGCGTCCACAACCACGGGCACCTTTGCTTGGTCAATGATGATCTTAAGGAAGGTTTCCGTGGCTAACCCCTGATTAGATCCAATAGGGCTACCAAGGGGCATCACTGCAGCGCAGCCCACCTCCTCCAACCGCCGACAAAGAACAGGATCGGCATGCACATAAGGCAGCACCACATAGCCCTTATTACACAAAGTCTCAGCAGCTTTTAGGGTCTCTATCGGATCGGGCATTAAATATTTTGGATCGGGGTGGATCTCCAGTTTTATCCAATGAGTGCCCAACACTTCCCGCGCAAGTTCCGCCACAAATACCGCTTCTTGGGCATTTCTTGCTCCCGAAGTGTTAGGCAGCAATTTGATATTGCTCCCTTGCAAAGGCCTTAATATGTCATCACTGCCTGAGTGGAAGTCGAGTCGCTTCATTGCCATCGTCACCAGTTGTGATCGACTGGCTTCAATAGCTGCAAGCATCGTATTCGCACAAGCGTACTTTCCCGTCCCGGTAAATAGACGAGAGTCAAACACGGTATCAGCAATTTTTAACATATTATCCTCCCGCGACAACGCCAAACAGTTCGATCTCATCATCGGCTTCACAAGGAGTGATTGCCCATAAGGTTTTTGGCACCACTTGCCCCCCTCTAACCAGCGCCACACTGTTTAGGTTGACCTGGTAAGACAATAACAATGTCTCGAGTGATTCATCCTTCGATACGGTAAACGGCTCACCGTTCACCTTGATGTTAATTTGATTCATCTGTTCTCTCCTTCACTTTAGTGTGGCAAACCGCGCATGAGGGATCTCTTGCAAGCGTGGCGTGGCGAGTTACCATTGACAAGCCGTCAAAACGCAGCAGCTCGCCAGCGTTAGGCGTTATCTTGGCAATGTGCTTTATCGCCTGTAATGCTTGCATCGATGCCATTACCCCAACCATGGGCCCTAATACACCAGTGGTACTGCAACGTTGACTGACTTTTAGCTCACAGGGAAACAAACAGTGGTAACAGCCCCCTTGGGGATAACGAACAAGATCCACTGTAAGTAGCTGGCCACTAAAATGAACGGCTGAGGCGATAACGCTTGGAATACTGTCGCGGACACAGCATAGGTTGATAAGCTGACGAGTTTCAAAATTGTCACTGCAATCGAGCACCAATGATGCATCCTTTAAAAGCAAGCTCGCGTTGGCGTTGTCGATGAAGCAATCTGCTGCGATGAGATCACAATCAGCATAAACGGCACGCAGTTTATCGGCGCAAACCTTAGCTTTATTTTTACCACTATCTCGTGCGGCGAAAATAAGCTGGCGAGGCAAATTGCTCACCTCTACGCTATCTCCATCAATCAAGGTAAGACGCCCAACCCCTGCAGCCGCTAAATATTGCGCACATAAGTTACCTAGCCCACCAATACCGACAATTGCAACATGAGCGCTCATCAGTGCCGTTTGACCATACTCCCCCAGTTCTGGCAGCAATATCTGCCTTGAATAGTGAATAAACTGCTCATCATTCAGTGACATTTATTGCCTCCCAGCCTTGGCTTAAAGTACGGTAAGCGTCAGCTGGCGATAGTGCATTGCTCACCGCTCGCACTACTGCCACATTGTTAACACCAGTGGCTTTGACGGCAGCCAGGTTATTAATATCTATGCCTCCTATGGCAACACTTGGAAAATGGTTCTCCAGCAGTTCCGCGTAGTGCCTCAGCCTGTCTAGCCCTTGTGGTAATGAGGGCATCTCCTTTGTTGTGGTCGCAAAGATATGGCCGACTGCGATATAGGATGGCTTGATCTGCGCGGCAAGTAGCAGCTCAAAATAGCCATGACTCGACACACCGAGCGCGATACCCGACTGTAATATCACAGCTAAATCAGCGTGGTAGAGATCTTCTTGTCCCAAATGAATACCCGATGCGCCATGAGTTATTGCGAGTTGCCAATGGTCATTTATAAAGACTTGCGCTTGATAGGTCTCCCCTAAACTTATTGCTTGCTGGATTTTTTGCTCAAGGAGCGGATCATCAACTGATTTAACCCTAAGTTGTATCGTTTTTGCACCTGCCTTTAATAGTGATTCCAACACTGCAATTGAGCTCACTACGGGGTAAACCCCAATCGATGTGTCTAGCTTTTTAAAGGCACTTGCTGCTTGTAAGCTGGGGCCATCATCGAATGAAGCAATCGAAGGAAACATTTCAAGACTCTTCGGCCAACCGGTTCTCGCCAATGGGCCGGGGCCATCTCCTAGCTGATAACCATCACGGATCCCTGCAGTTACATAGGCCTTAGCAATCACCACGGCATCATGTAATACATAGCCCTTTGCCATAGCTGCGGCGATGGCAGATGAGAGCGAGCAGCCACTACCATGATTATTACGGCTGTCGACACGCTGGCTGCTGAGCATAAATTGTCGATGTTGGTGTCGTGCTGATACCCTATCCACCTCAGCGCAAACATAAAGATCCTTTGCGCTATCTTTGTGCCATAAGCCGCCTTTATCCCCCCCTTTAGCAAGAATGTTACACCCTAAGGTGCTGGCCAATGTTGTCGCCGCGAGGCTGACTTCGCTAAGCGTGTTGAGCGGCTTCCTCATGAGTACTGACAGTTCGGCGCTATTGGGCGTAAACAAGGTTATCAGCCCGGTTAATGGCGAAAAATCTAACCCATTAGCCAGTGCATCGCCACAACTTGCCACCATTACAGGGTCAACAACCACTGCAATACTCACCCCATGACGCGTTTGATAGTCAGTTAAAATGATGGCTAACCAATTGGCTAGCGCATTGATCTGTGCTTGATTGCAGAGCAAGCCCACCTTGATCGCATTAGGCGGTAAATCCTTAAGCAAGCAATTAAGTTGCTGCAGCATTAAGTCAACGCTGACGGGCTCTACCTGCTCAACCGCAACAGAATTTTGTACCGTCAACGCAGTGATCACAGTGCAGCCGTGACAACCTAAGTCGTTAATGGTAGCAAGATCGGCTTGAATTCCAGCACCACCACCACTGTCGGAGCCAGCGATAGTCCAAACAATGGACTTACTGATAACGCTATCCATCTTTACTCCTCGCAGCTTTCTAGCGTTGCTGGCTTAGGGCTATGGTAGAGTGCGGCACCAGCATTTTTAAATTGCGTCGACATCTTGGCCATACCAGCATCAATCTCTTCATTAGCGCTGCTAGGAAATGCCTGTGCTGCTTTTACTTCAATGGCCTGAGCCGCTGCATATTCGCGTACTTCTTGGGTGATCTTCATTGAGCAAAATTTAGGGCCACACATAGAGCAGAAATGGGCCACTTTGGCAGATTCTTGCGGCAAGGACTCATCGTGATAAGCCCGAGCGGTATCAGGATCCAATCCCAAGTTGTATTGATCTTCCCAGCGAAACTCAAAACGCGCTTTTGACAGGGCATTATCGCGCATTTGTGCACTAGGGTGCCCCTTGGCCACATCGCCAGCATGAGCGGCAATTTTATAAGTAATTAACCCTTGCTTAACGTCCTCTTTGTTTGGCAAGCCTAAGTGCTCTTTAGGGGTGACATAACAGAGCATCGCACAGCCATACCAAGCAATCATCGCAGCGCCAATGCCAGAGGTGAAATGATCATAACCAGGCGCAATATCAGTGGTTTGTGGGCCCAACGTGTAAAATGGCGCTTCGTCACAAAGCTCAAGCTGTTTGTCCATATTCTCTTTGATAAGGTTCATCGGAATATGACCTGGCCCTTCGATGATGGTTTGCACATCATATTTCCATGCAACCTTAACCAACTCGCCTAATGTCTCAAGCTCTGCAAATTGCGCTTCATCGTTAGCATCAGCAATGGAACCTGGGCGCATACCATCCCCCAAAGAGAGTGACACATCATATGCCGCACATAATTGGCAAATCTCTTCAAAATGCTCATACAGGAAGTTTTCTTTATGGTGAGATAAACACCATTTGGCCATGATGGAACCACCGCGAGACACCATGCCGGTTAAACGTTTTGCCGTCATAGGTACGTAACGGAGTAGCACACCTGCATGAATGGTAAAATAGTCCACCCCTTGCTCTGCCTGTTCAATCAAGGTGTCTCTAAACACCTCCCAGGTTAATGCTTCAGCCACGCCGTTAACCTTCTCCAGTGCCTGATAAATGGGCACTGTGCCAATAGGCACTGGTGAATTACGAATGATCCACTCTCGCGTTTCATGAATATATCGACCCGTTGATAGATCCATCACGGTATCTGCGCCCCAACGTGTCGACCATACCAGCTTCTCAACTTCCTCTTCGATGGATGAAGTCACCGCAGAATTACCAATATTGGCGTTCACCTTCACCAAGAAGTTTCGCCCAATGATCATAGGTTCAGCTTCAGGATGATTGATATTTAACGGAATAATGGCTCGTCCACGGGCGACCTCTTCACGCACAAACTCTGCTGTGATCGCCGGTCCAATTGCCGCGCCAAAGCTCTCGCCTGGGGCTTTGCGCTGCAAAATCTCGTCGCTCACCTCACTGCGCGCCATGTTCTCTCGAATGGCGACATACTCCATCTCCGGGGTAATGATCCCCTGACGGGCATAATGCAATTGCGTCACGGTTTTGCCCGCTTTGGCGCGGCGCGGCGCAAGTAAAGAATCAAAACGCAGATGATCAAGGCCCTCGTCAGCAAGGCGTTGCTGGGTAAAACCTGAACTCACGTTGGCTAGTAGTTCAACATCTTGACGCTCAATAATCCATGGCTCACGCAGTTTCGGTAGGCCCAAACGAACATTAATATCCGCAGTAGGGTCTGAGTAAGGACCCGCACAGTCGTAAACGTTTAACGGCAGATTAGGCTCGAAAATTGGGGCATTATCCTCCCCACCAATCAAGGTATCAGCTTGGCGAATTTGACGCATGCCGACACGCAGATCGGGACGACTGCCTACAAGGTAGATCTTGTCTGAATTAGGGTGTTGTAACGGTTTAAGATTATCAATAAATTGTTGAGCTTGCGCTCGGGTTTCACGACGATTTGACATAAGCAATCTCACTTTCTTAGTAGAATGAAGTTGCTTGTCTGGAGAGATGAGAGTTGATAGCGCAGGCGATTTATCCCACTTAACAGTGGTAAAATTTAGCCTCAACGACACCTTTTTTGCTCGCAAAGAGTGAACAGAAAAAGATGAAGATTATGCTTGTTTCCTTCGCAGGGACTAACCTGATCAGGTTCAACGGATCCCGAATAAACGGTCTCAGCCAATTGGCACTCCGACAAGAGGCAGCCAGTATAAGCCCAAGCCTACGAGCGAAACAAGCACTAAATACCAAGGGTGAAATCAAAAAAAATCATAGGAATAAATCAGAAATATGCCATTTAAAAACAATAGCTAAAATAATAATCTGTACATATAAACGGATAATTAAAGATTTCCAATCAAATATTGAGATGGGTGTTAGCGGCTTTTTTGACTCACCCCCATCTTAGTTAACCTTTCATCCAGTGCTTTTTTCAATGCTTGCTTAACGTTATCGCCACCACATTTAAACGGGTAACCTATATTCTCTGCATAGGGGTTAATCTGCGTCGCTACCGATACGATGCGATAACAAGTATCGCCATGTTTCACAATTCGATTGGGGTCCACTCGGCTATCTAAACTCAGCGCATTGCTGAACTCATCAACTTGAGGCAAAACCAGCTCTACCATATCGCTATCCATAACGCTCAATGATCGCGGTTGAGTATAACGATTGGCTTGCTTAGCGATGAGCTGTTCTAGAGCGTTCTGACGCTGTCGATTTAGGTAGCTCCCTGTCATCTGATTAATGCTCATACTAGGCATTGATCCCTTCAGTGATTCAGCTTCAGGGACCGAAGGTCTGTTTGCCGCATTATTATCTGTTTCCTGTGATGGATGAATAGCGACACTGGACTCGGTGGTGACCACATCTGCGACATCTGCGACATCGTCGATGCTTGGGGAGCGTAGCCCCCCTGTGTCACGCATTGCTGGCGTTGGCGTATTAATACGCACTTGAGGCACATCAATGCTTAGCACCTTACTATCCAGAGTGTTGCTCTCTGATTGGCGAGTTTCGTCAAATTGTTGTAAATGTGCCTGGCTAAACATATACGCCTTAATTGGAACAGGCTTAGCGCTTTGCGGCGCAAGGAGTGGATCCGTTTGAGATTGCCAGCTAAGTTGCATCAGCAGTAGAAAAACTAGGTGAACGAACAATGCCCCAGCACATGGAATAAGTAGAGAGTTTAGCCTGCTCCCATGTTGGCGCACTGCCATCTCAAGCTTAAAGCGGAGATCAGCGTCGAATTTTATCAGATGCTTGTCATCGACAGTGGTTCGAGTAGCCGTGAATGCTCGATTTGCTGCTTGATGAAACAAGCCTTGTCTCTTAATACTTAACTTAGCGTCTGCTCGCAATGTATCTTTCCTTAGATACGCCTAACACCTTTTAACGTGACTAATTTGAAAGCAGACAAACAAAAAAGTTCAACGGCCCCACTGAACAGCAAGATAAGAGCAGTATCAACAGCCAAAATCAGTCATACTAAGTTAGTAATAGTGGGCTGGTCACCAGATCTTTTTGACTAGGCAAAAACTAGGCTTACACGTGTACGCCAGGATATAGATTTAGCAAGCTGTAACTGTTAAACTCCTACTTTGTGGTCAAACCAGATGAGCAAAGATACTATGCAGAGCCAGTCCATCGTAATAAATAGCGAAAAGTCAATATCTAAGGCAAAACCTGCTTATAGCAGTAGAGAGGAATTTGCCAATGCGATTAGCCATGGACTTGGGATTATTGCGGGGATTATAGCGCTTATCTTTTCGATCATTAAAGGTGTTGATACCCTTACGCCTGTACAGTTATTCGGTGTTATCCTTTATTGTAGCAGTATTATTCTCCTGTTTTCCTGCTCGACGCTCTATCACAGTGTCAGTGATGTAGGTTTAAAGCATAAGCTTAAAATCGCTGATCACTGCGCTATCTACCTGCTGATTGCAGGTACTTATACGCCCCTCATGCTCATTGAACTCAATAACAGTCAAACAAACTGGATTCTGTCTGCGATCTGGATCATCGCCATTGGTGGCGTACTTTTCAAGACCCTGTTTATTCACCGTTTCAAAGTATTCAGCGTTATTCTTTATCTAGTGATGGGTTGGCTGTGTGTGTTCGTTATGAACGACTTGATCGCGGCTATGAGCCCACTCGGATTCAGTCTCCTGCTGATAGGCGGTCTGTTTTATAGTGTTGGAGTGATCTTCTATGTGGTAAAACGTATCCCATATAATCACGCCATCTGGCACTTATTTGTACTGGGTGGTGCCTTAAGCCACTTTCTATGCATTTACCTCACAGTGATCTAATTATCCCGAGTTCTGGTTAATTATCTATCGTCCCTTAAAGGTAACTATCCGTTATGCAAAGCAAACGCTTGCTGTAACCGTTTAGCCTCTGCACTCATTCCCGCATGGGAAAACAGTAAGGCAATACACTCTAAGGTGCACAATCCCCCTTCGAGCTGATTGCGCCTTAGCTGGTATTGAGACCGTGCTGTCGTGCTCAGACTTAGTTTACTCGCCTGTTGCAGATAAGGGCTTTGGCGCATCATTTTACGCGCCTCTTGCCATGTAGCGTCTAAGATAACAATCGACTTATGGGCAAGGCTATCAATATCCGTTAACCTCTCATAGTGGTGCACAGATTTATTGCCACTCTGTTGTTTCACTGATATCTCATCATCAAAACCATTCACTGGTTTTTCAGCCACCTCAGAGGCAGGAAAAAGTAAAATGGCCGTTCCAGTTTCACACGCTAATTGCAATGGTTTATCAGGCTGGACCCGTGACCAGATCACCTTACGACAGTATTGTGGGAAATGCACTAACGCAAGCTTGCCAGTATTGGTTACTCGGCTGAGTTCTCGTTCATGGGTAAGTAAAATGATCTGCATTAAACCAAGTAAAACCTAAGCATTAAGATAAAGAACACGAGTATAACTTATTCGCCTTCTATCTGAAATGTCGACCTTTAACCTCTAAATAATTCATCTCTTCAGATATATCATCTAGCCTACCGGCAATCACATGACATACCCCAGAGTTAGTTTCAAAAACTCCCGTTACCTTTAAAATTTTTGATGTCAAAAAAGGCTGACGCTGCGCCTTCGCAGTGGCATGCCATATGATGACATTGATATTGCCAGTTTCATCTTCTAACGTCACAAAGGTAACGCCCGAAGCCGTACCTGGACGCTGACGGCCAACAACTAATCCAGCCACTTTTACGACTTGACCATGACGGCAATTAAGTAATTGTTTTGCTGTGAGACAACCTCCTAACAGTCCTTGCTCTCTAAGTAGCGCCATACCATGACGCCCTAAGCTCAGGCCCAGGTGCTTCTGATCGCTGAGTAATGATGCCATCTCCGTTGGCGCGGCAAGCTGTACCACGGTTTGTTGAAGCAGGTCATCAAAGAGCGGTAAGCTCGGTTGGTACGCCGATAGCTGCCAACGAGCCTGATATCTATGCCCCGCCATCATCGCCATCGCATCGGCACTCGCTAACAAAGTTAAACAGCGCTGAGAAACTTGCAGTCTATAAAGCGCATCTATGCTGGTAAAGCCGTTATCTGGACGCGCGTTAACCAGCTCTGTTATCTCGGCACGCTTAAGCCCTTTTACCATTCTAAAACCCAAACGTATCCCATAGCAGGACACCTCGGTGGAGAGCTGCACCAGTTGGCAATCCCATTGACTATGGTTGACGCACACAGGCAACACTATCACGCCATGACGTTGTACATCTTGGATCAATTGTGATGGGCTATAGAACCCCATAGGTTGGCTATTGAGTAAGCCACAGCAGAATGCCGCTGGGTAATGATATTTTAAAAAAGCCGAGGTATAGGCCAGTAGCGCAAAGCTGGCAGAATGAGACTCAGGGAAACCATATTCACCAAAGCCCTTTATTTGGCGGTATATTTGGGCAGCGAAGGTTTCGCTATAGCCCCGCTGCGCCATCCCTTTCACTAGTTTATCTTCAAATTGTTGTAACTGGCCAGAACGCTTCCAACTGGCCATGGCTCGGCGCAATTGATCCGCCTCCCCCCCACTAAAACCTGCAGCCACCATCGCCAGTTGAATCACTTGCTCTTGAAAAATAGGCACTCCCATAGTACGAGATAAAACAGCTTCCACATCAGGACTCGGATAGCTCACCGCTTCGCGTCCGTCACGGCGACGCAAGTAAGGATGTACCATGTCGCCTTGAATAGGTCCGGGGCGCACAATGGCTATCTGCACCACCAGATCGTAATAACAGCGTGGTTTTAATCGCGGCAACATAGCCGTCTGTGCCCGAGATTCCACTTGAAACACGCCAATGCTGTCACCCCGCTGTAGCATCTGGTAAACCTCGTTCTGCTCCCAAACCACATCATTCATCGAAAATGGTTGATCATCACAGCTTAGTAACTCAAAGGTTTTGCGAATCGCTGTTAACATTCCTAGGGCTAAAATATCCACCTTTAATAAGCCTAAGCTCTCTAAATCATCTTTATCCCACTGGATCACCGTCCGCTCAGGCATGGCAGCATTCTCAATCGGCACCAACTGCTCTAACGGACCAGCTGAGATGATAAAGCCTCCCACATGTTGGGACAGATGACGAGGGAACCCCATCAGTTGCTCAACTAAAGGCAATAAGTAACGCCCATGCCCCTCTTGCGGCACCAAACCTTTCTCTGCTAACTGACTCATCCAGTGATTATCAGGATCACGGCGGTCAATACCTTTCACCATCCCCTCAATCTGCTGACTGTCTAGCCCCAGCGCTTTACCCACATCACTCATTGCACTCTTAAAACGGTAACTGATCACTGCCGCCGCTAATGCCGTGCGCTCGCGTCCATACTTACGGTAGATATATTGAATCACCTCTTCTCGTCGCTCATGCTCAAAATCGACATCGATATCGGGTGGCTCATTACGTTCTTTAGAGATAAAACGCTCAAACAGCATGTTCACTTTGGTCGGGTCGACTTCGGTGATCCCTAAGCAGTAGCAGACTACCGAATTTGCCGCGGAGCCGCGTCCTTGGTGCAAAATTCGTTGCGCTTTAGCAAAACAGACAATGTCGTAGATGGTTAAGAAAAAATATTCATAGCTCATCGCTTGTATCAGCATTAACTCTTTTTGATATTGCTGTTCAACCTCACTCGGAACGCCATTGGGATAACGACGTTTAGCGCCCTTCTCCACCTCTTGAGCCAAGTAGTCACTCGCACTCATCTCCTGAGGTACTACCTCTGCGGGGTACTCATACTTGAGCTCATCTAGGGAAAATTGGCAGCGATTCGCCACCTGGATCGTGGCAGCGAGCCATGCCTTGGGGTAGCGCTTATTAAGATACTCAAGCGGTGTAAGTGATGCCTCACGGTTGGCACTCAATAGCTCTCCAGCATTATCAACATGGGTACCGTGGGCAATACAGGTTAATATATCCAATAGCCGCTGGCGTGAACCACAATGCATACGTGCGCCTGTAGCCGCAACGCAGTCGAGCCCTTGGCTCGTTGCCAGTGCTTGCCATAGATTCAGATTTAGCGATTCCCCAGGGACTAAATGGCGTTCCATCAACAGATACAAGCGATGGCTGAAGGTATGTTTCAGTTGCTGAGCAATCGTCAGCAGCGCTTGTTCATAAGCCTGTAATTGAGATTCTGCCGAATACATTTGAACTTGCTCGGCTAAATCCCCTTGCGCCAGCGTAAAGGGTTGCCACAACAGCAAGCTTTGCTGCTGGCTGTCCAGAATATCCATCAAGGTGAGATGATACTCACCTTTATCGGCCCGCCGACGCCCTAAAGTGATCAGCAGACTTATCTCCGCATACGCCTGACGATTAGTGGCGAGTAATACAAAGATCCCTTCAGATAGGTGAAACTCAGCCCCATGGATCAATTTGACGCCACACGCTTTTGCCGCCTCATGGGCTTTTACACTGCCAGCTAATGAGCATTCATCGGTCAATGCCACGGCTTGATAACCAAGCAAAGCTGCCTGCTCCACCAGCTCATGGGGATGAGATGCCCCCCGTAAAAAGCTATAGTTTGAGATACAATGGAGCTCTGCGTACATCAGCTAAACCAACCGTGCAGAAATATCCCATTCACTTCTCGATACACCCAACACAAGCCGCCATCTTTATGCTGGGCAATATAGTAATCGCGTTGGGTGCCAACTGCATGCCAATCACTGGCAATACGTTCAGGGCCTTTTAACAAGCGCACATCCGTTAACGCTATCGGCTCGGCCTGCTTGAGTAACCAAGTGGGCCTAAAACGGCCATCATGGATACCCTTAACCACTTGTCCAGCTCGCTGACGCTGTTGCTTAATCGCGACTGTTTTTCCTTGATAGCTGGCCCGAGATTCGGCGCATAGGGTCTCTGAACGACCCAGTGCTAACGGTTGCGATTGCCAACTCGCCTCAGGTAAACGTGCAGCAACACAAGCAATACCCTTAACTGACTCGTGACCCAGTTTTGCCACTAAGGTTGCCAATAATCGAGTGCTGCCTTCATCTTGGGTATTGCCCTGCCACCACTCAGACGGTGTAAAGGTTAATACCACGCTCTCTTGCAACTGCAAGGCGATGCTCACCACTGGTGAACTCAACACTATTCGTTCCAGCTGTAAACGGCATAATTTCAGCAGGCCATCGCTGCGATGCTCCGCAAAAGGGTAATTGATGGTTAATATAAGCGGCACCAAAGCTTTGTCGCGATATTCAAAGTTAAGCCTTAAGCATAAAACCGCCCGTTGATGGCGCAGTAAATAGCTGGCGAGCTCACTAAGCATGCGCCCAAGCGGGAATAACAGCCCCTCGATATGCTCAACTTCGTACGATAAGATCAGTTTGTGTTGATAACACTCTGGCGGCTCATAAAACGCCAGTGGTTGGGGTAACTGGCCAGTAAGCTTAGCCAGCAACTGCAACAGTTCATCACCAAATCGCTCCCCAAGTTCGGCTCTAGGTAACGAAAAGAGTGATTCAAGGTGAGTTAGCCCCATATTCTCGCAAGCTAGCTGTAACTCTAGGGCGATCGGTAATACGTTAACTGGTAATGCCGCTAGCGCCTTAATGTGATGCCCTGTGGCCAGTTGTTGTGCAGCTTGAAAATAGCTCGCATCTGGTTTCTCATCGCTTTGTGGCGCAACATAGTGCGGCGCAGAGTGGGCCAGCAGTGCTGTACCAAGCGGGTTATCACCTAAAGCCAATTGCCACTGTAATGAGTATTCCTGGGCTTGCGTAGCATATTGCTCAAGCAGTTGTGGTAATCCGCTAAAGACTCGTGCCATGGAGCCCACCTCAAGCAGCAAGGTGTCTGGCACGTGCAGATCCATACCCAAGTTACTGTGATGCTGGCAGGTCAGCGGTACGACTCTTGCGCTGTAATCATAGCTCCAATGACAGAGCCAATCAGCCGCTTCGATGCTCATAGCAACCTCATAGGCAATCAGCTGTAAATCACTGGATAATGCTTGCGCGGTAGCGACACTCTGCCCAGGCTTAAGCCCCACTTCCACGGCTGAATCCGATACAGATAGCAGTTGACTAGATTGCCGACAATAGAGCGCAACAGGCTGCGCAGGCGCTAAGCCCTGATGATAACTTTGGTACTGCAGCAACCAATTGGGATAGTGAATAGCGAGCCACTGCATATTAGGCTGACCACGGCCCTTGCAGCACATTGTTGTCATTCGCCATTGATGCTGCAGCTGGCATAACGATAGCGTCGAATGCAAAACTTTGTGCCATAAAGGGCGGCAGTAAAGGCAGTTCAAAATCTGCCACTGGCCAACCACCTCGACGTTTAATAATGCTCACATTGGTTGATAAGTCTGCGCCCTGAGACGTAGCGCCCACACGATTAAGTAGCAAACGAAGCTGCACCGGATGCGCTTGTTGCAATGCACTTTGGGGAAGATAACATACGCACAAGCTAGTACCTTTTTCGCTCGCTAACTGCAAGCGTCGCGCCTCTGTCACACTCAGCTTATCTAGCCAGCACAAGACTAATGGTGACGCACCACTGGTTAATATCTGCTCTAATGCCCATAGTTGCTCTTTTCTATCTGCCGTATCAATCCACAGTAAACGACTCACATCAATGCCTTGCATCGATAACGATTCAGGATAAATGATGTGTTTGGGCGCCACAAAACTAACCCAAGCACCTCCTTCAATGGCAGTGGTTTTCAATGGGTTCGAGGGGATGATTTTCGCAATTAAAGGCAGTAACACGCTCAGTTCACCGACACCTTCACTGGACTGAAATAGCTCACATAAGCCAGATGGCGGCCACCCTCCATTAAACAGGTGTTGATTTAAACCCGCAAAGCCAGTGTCGACTCCCGCAACACTATGCTGGGCATCGCCGCGCCAAAGATCGTCCCGCTCCAGTAACAGTTCAAGCCGACTCTGACTCGCTCCTGCGAGATTAACATTTTGCTCTAACGCCGCCATGAGCCTCACCTCTCAATCAAATCTAAACCTTGCCTCGGCACGGCAAACAACAAGGTACGTAACCATGACATTTTGATCACGTCCAAACACCGCGCAATACTGTATATAAACACAGTATATTTATAAATGATGAGATCGCAAGGTTTACATCCAAGATCGGCGATCGATAACCAAACAATATGGGGGACAATCGGGAGAACAATGGCGGTTAGATAGCGGTTAAAAGAGAGTTTAGAGTCAGTTTAGCGGGTAGTAAATTTAGCATAACCTGAACTTGGTTTAAGAGATGGAGTAACGTTTGTGCCCCTAGTTCAGGCTAAAGTCGTCCTTGAAAAGGAGTGATTATCTGCGCGCAATACGGTAATACTTTTCAGGGCTATTTTGCCGTTCACAGCCTTGTTTTAACTTTCATATCAGACCCAATAAGTGATCAGTACACAAGGGCGAGCATCTTGGGTCTCAGAGAATGCCATAAAAAAACCACCTGCTGTAGGTGGTTAGATGATACGAACTAGCATCGATAATTGTTAACGATACTTTTTCACTTTCTTCAATGCAATTTGCTGTTTTAGTTTAGATAGATGTTCGATAAACACTTTACCATCAAGGTGATCCATCTCATGCTGTAACACAATAGACAAAAACTCATCCGATTCGATCTCAATAGGCTGGCCTTCACGGTTCAAGGCACTGACCTTCACTTTTTCAAAACGGGCCACTTTTGCCCGGTACCCCGGGATGGATAAACAGCCCTCTTCACCAATATATTCGCCTGAACGTTCGACAAATTCAGGATTGATCAATACCAGAGGATCGTCTCTATCTTCAGACAGATCAATTACCAAAATAGCATGTGGACTGCCGACTTGAGTCGCAGCTAAGCCAATACCATCATCGGTGTGGTACATGGTTTCGATAAGATCATCGATAAAAGATTGCACTGCGGCGATGTCACTCACAGGCGTTGCTTTGCGTGTTAAGCGCTCATCGGGGATGGTAAGAATATCCAGTACTGACATGATTTTATTGGTGGTAAAAAATTTGCGTTATTATGACGCAAATCAAAGTAAAGGCAACTTTATCCTTACAGCTTTTTTACTCCCTTAATGGATCAACCTTGTGTTCCCGTCCAATAGCCGATAGCATAAAACACGGAATGTATACAATATACGGAAAATAGGATGACCACAGAACGTACCCCATTACCCAAGACATTTTTTGTCGCCAACACAATGGAGATCTTCGAGCGGCTAGCGTGGTATGGCTTCTTTACCTTGTCATCACTTTACATGACCTCACCACACAATCAGGGAGGTTTGGGCTTTACCGAGCAAGAGCGAGGACTGTTACAGGGAATGATCCCTTTCTTTCTCTACCTGTTTCCAGTGTTAACCGGGGCCTTGGCCGATCGGTATGGCTATCGAAAAATGTTCCTAATCGCCTACGGCATTATGTGTCCCAGTTATTACCTACTTGGGCAAGTCACTAGCTTTAGTGGCTTCTTTATCGCCTTTATGGGCGTTGCGATTGGCGCAGCCTGTTTTAAACCTGTGGTGACAGGCACAGTGGCCAGAACCACTGACAATACCAACCGAGGTCTAGGTTTTGGTATTTTTTACATGATGGTTAACATTGGCGGATTTCTTGGCCCCTTTATTGCGGGTTATGTACGCGCCATTAGCTGGGACTGGGTGTTTATCATGTCAGCGTTCTGGATAGGGCTTAATTTTATTCCTGCTATTTTCTTTTACCAAGAGCCTACCGATCCCCATAAGCAACAAGGTAAGCCACTCTCGCAAGTGTTAAAGGATATTCAGGATGTATTAGGTAACGCAAGGTTTGCCGTCCTCTTCTTTGGCACATTGATCATCTTGATGTCTTACGGCGCAAAGTGGATTAGCGGTCAAACCTGCCTAATAAGCTATGTGGTTTGGTTTAGTGGCCACGGACTGTGGAACTACCTCGCCAGCCATCAGCGCAATGCACCTTGGTATCAACAAAAAATCACTGTAGGTAATAAGCCATTTGTAACTTATTTATTGATATTGTCAGGGTTTTGGATGGTCTACCAACAGATATTTATTACTTTACCTATCTATATTCGCGACTTTGTTGATACCCAAGATCTCGTGGTGTTACTCGCAAGCTCGCCGGATCTGTTGGCATTTTTTGCCCCAGTCGATCTATCGCTTATTAACAGCGAACTGCAACGTTTAGCAGGCGAGCACCTCGCAGGCGTGATCAGTGCACAGCAAGTCTATTTCGAACTGGTGCATACCAAGGTAATGGTTCCAGTCAACGTGCTCAATGAAGCCTTACCACTCATTGGACAATCCCCCGCACTAGCACAGCAATATGCAGAGCAATGGTCGAGCCAATATCGACAGATAAACCCAGAGTACCTTATTGGGTTAAATTTTCTCTCTATCGTACTCATGCAGATAGTCGTCAGTCGCATCGCAGAGAAGTTCAGTCCGCTCCCCGTTCTGGTGGCAGGCACCTTAATTTTGGCACTCGGCACAGCATTAGGCGGTCTTGCCCATGGCATGTTAATGGGCGGCGCTATGGTACTCACCTCGATATTGGTGTTCTCCATTGGTGAAATGGTTGCCTCGCCAAAAAGTCAGGAATATGTTGCCAGTTTTGCCCCACATGATAAAAAAGCAATGTTTATGGGCTATTACTTTGTCTCATCAGCCATTGGATTTTTGTTGGCCGGTCCACTCTCAGGATACCTTTACGCAGAGGTAGCTAAAGAGGCTAATCAGCCAGCATTGATGTGGTACATTATTGGCGGGCTTGGCGTACTTGCTGCCTTAGGGTTAGTGCTATTCCATCGCTTTGGCGTGATGGAACAGCCCACATTAGACACTGCACAAACGGCCTAATAATACCCAATCGACACCGCTAAATGAGATAAGCGGTGTCGATTTAAAATTGCGATCGCACTCCAAATACCCAACTAGTCTCTTCATTTTCGACCCGCTCTACTTTATCAAAATCGTAGCGATAGGCTAACTCCCATGACCATTGTCTGCTTAGGCGATAACCGAGTGTTATTTTTGCTCCAGCCTGATAACGATCATGACCGTCTAGCGCCATAGTCCCTCTTGCAATCAGTTGGTTATACCAACGCTCATTCCATACTTTCAAAAAGGTAAAAGATAGGTTAGCTCCACCGTTATTGAGCTGACTCTGCTGCTCAATCTCCACATAATCGGCCGAGAGTTGTGAAAACAGTTTGATATTACCCGCTAAATTAGTTTCGTTGATCGCCCCTAAGCGATAGCGATAATGGTTAAACTTGCCCTCTTGAGTATAAGTATGGTTATGCTCCACCCCCGCACTAAAATGCCAACCTTGCCCACTTGATAACGGTGAATAAAGATAGTTTATTTGCCAGGTATCACCGTCTAATGCGGAGGTAGCATTTATACGTTGCTGCGCAAAACCGAGTTGACCACCGATATTGAGCCCATTAGTGTCTAGGCCCATACCCAAAGCGGTATTTAAATTTAAAGGATCGGCGATGTGCCGATCTGGCATGGCATTCACCACAGAACTGAAAAGCATAGAGGAAGACAATAGTCCAACGATCAGCGGACTATTAACCAAAGAAAAACGAGGCAACATACTCAATCTCAAATGAAAAATGCCATTATCCAATTCGCGCAGTTCAATCTCAAGATTTTTTCTATATATTACAATACCATAACAACAAAAACCTTTACTTAAAAAAGGTAACCATTCTCGGCCATATTAACCCTGTTATGGCGACTAATTCTGGTCAGCTCTGCGATTTACCGTTACTATTTTATCTTCGCTCTTAGAAAGGAGTTCCATAATGGAACCGTCCGCACTTTCGCCTATGGCAAAAATTTGGCACGTGGTCGCCATCATTCCGCAAGGAAAAGTCTGTAGCTATGGAAAAGTGGCCGATTTAGCTGGTCTGCCCGGACGAGCAAGGTATGTATCCAAAGCTTTGAAAATGGCACCTGATACGCTGCAACTGCCTTGGCACCGTGTTATCAATAGCCAAGGCAAGATTTCATTTGCCCCCAATAGCGAGCCCTTTATTGAGCAGATGCAAAAGCTGAGAAGCGAAGATATTGAAGTGAACTGTGGCAAAATAAAATTGTCGAACTACGAGTGGCGGCCCAATCTCGCAACTTTAGTCTTTGAATTACCATTTTAATTTGATCTAGTGGAGAACGCCTTGTCAATGATGAAGCCTTTAATTATTCTGTCGACGCTTTTAAGCCTGAGCTTACCACTGTATGCGGCGCAAACGCCGTTAACCCCCCATATAGCCGAATACCAAGTCAATTACGGCAGCATAGAGCTAGGTAAGGCACGTTTTCAGCTCCCTGAAATAGAGGGCAATCAGGTACAGTATCGTTTTGACAGCAATGTGAGCTTATTAATGCTATCTGATAGGCGCACAGTAAAAAGCAGCTTTACCATTAAAGGTGACCAACTTACTCCCATGCGCTACACCCATGACAGAACCGGAACTGGATCCAACTATCAGGAGCAATCGGCCTATGTTATCGACCAAAAGTTAGTCCACAGCCGCTACAAAGATGAGCGCGCTAAGTTTCCCTATACGGAAGATCTGTATGATCCACTCATGGCTCAACTGCAATTTCGTCTCGATATGATGGCTGGTAAAACTGCGCTGCATTACAAAATGCTCAAAAGTGGTGAGATTGATGAATACGATTTTAAGGTCGTTGGCAAGGAGCGGATGACCATTGAGAGCGGCAGTTACGACACAGTAAAAATCGAAGTGGTCAGAGACAGCACCAAGCGCCAAACCTTCTTTTGGATGTCTCCAGAATTGGGCTACCTACCCGTGAGACTGACCCATTTTGAAAAAGGCAGTAAGCAGCTCGACATAAAACTGCTTAACTATCAGTTTCAATCCCCAGTGGTGACAACCGTGACACATGCCACCCAGCCCCCCAAACCTTAAGAATTAACCTATCCATAAAGGCTGCTCAACGAGCAGCTTTTTTATGCCATTAAACAGCACCATCGAGCTCTAGAGCGTCACGACTGTAGAGGCCTATCGACCCTATCATAACGACCAAACGGTAATACTCTGCACAAGCCAACAGCAACAATGCAAAGGAAGCATATCTCAAATACCAATAAATCATAACGACGTTGGTTATGATTGCCTCAGGCTCACAAGGCGTTATGCGTCTCTATTCAAATTAAGAGGCTATATCAATGCACATTCACAGCACCAGTTTGACCTATGAAAGTTTACCCTCTGTGTATCGACTCCTAGATTCCATCGGATTTATGTGGTTTGTGGTACTTATTACCCTCGGTATTATTGTTTGGGTAGCAGCCAAGTTATGGCATATCCACTCAATACCAAAGCATCTAGCGAAAGAGAAAGGCTTAGCGCAGGCAAAGTTAGTTTTCTGGTTATGTGTGTTAGGGCTCATATGGAAACCGCTGTGGATATTAGCCGTTTTGGCCATTGTTACCGATTGGGACAAAGTCCAGCTTTGGATTAGGGGGACAAAACTATGAAAGAGATCATGCTGCCCTATATTCTCATCACCTGGTTGCTATTTAAGTTCAAGATATTAAAACCAACGGGACGTAATTACTTTATTACAACGTCAATCGGCATACTGCTGGCCCTAACACTTTTTCTTAGGCATCGATTTTATTCACCCGCGGATCTAACTAATTCAACCACAGTCAAAGCGCCACACGCCGTATTATCACCAGCAATTGGTCAACAGATCGACAAGATCTTTATCGACCATAACCAAATCGTTGCCAAAGGCGACGTTCTGTATCAGCTGAAGGACGATAAAATCACTTCCGCGATGTCAGAGGTTAGATCGGCAAAAATCGAAATCGACCGAACCATAGATGCAAAACTTGTCGCATTAGCACAAGCAAAGCGCAATCACATTCGCCATCAAGGCATGAATGAACATGTTTCACCTAAAGACTTAGAAGAATCTGCCGATCTGGTTGATACCTTAAATGCCGATTTAGCAGTATTGCAAGCCCAAAAATTAGGGCTTAAGGCCCAACAGGATAATCTAAACTTTGAGCTAGCTCGTTTGACTGTCACAGCCCCTTTCGATGGCATGGTCACTCATATTTATATTGCTGACGGCTCTCGGATAGGCTCGTTACACTTATGGGATATCAACAAGAAATTTATCGAAATGCGTATTCCAGATCAAGCTTACAAGCATATACAGAAAGGTCAGTTTAGTGAGTTTTTTGTCCATGCTTATCCCGGAGAGATATTTAGGGCGCGCGTACACAGTGTTGTTAATGCTACAGGCGAAGCGCAGGGCAGTCTGCTACCGCAAGAGCAATCAGTAGCTCAGCATATTCAGCGAGGGGCAGCGCCTGTAGGCAGAACAGTGATCTTAGAGATCGATGCAGAGACCATGGCAGTGCTTCCCATAGGCGCGACTGGTTCAGCGTGGATAAGCGCCGAAAAGCCTCACTCACTGCTTGGGTTTCTCGACATAATCGGTGGCGCTACCGTACGGTTAACGGCAGTAAAATCCTATTTACAGGCTCTATAACTCGGCCATTGCACCAGCCGATTCAGCATAAAACGATTAAGCGCTGTCGATGAATTTAACGTATTGAGTCAGTGCAATAATTTGACACTCAAAAAAGCCCCTTAACAGGGGCTTTCATTCAGTGCTTAAGCACAGCGGTAAAGGTCACTATACCGCGATTAATCGCTCACCTTTACAAAACAGCTCCCACTCACCTGGGCTCAATATATGCCACTGCTCATTATCGGTTAGCGGTCGAGTAGCGATAACGGTGACAATGTCATTAGGAGTAGTTTCTTTGTTGAAATCAATAACTACATCTGTATCGATCAGCTTAGCTTTACCAAACGGAGCTCGGCGAGTGATATAACACAAGTTATTACTGCAATAACTCATCAGATGATCGCCATCACTCAAAATCATGTTAAAGACACCTAGTGCACGGATCTCATCAGCCAACTGCGCCACAAAGGAAAATACCGGTTTAAGATCTGCAGGTTCCCGATCGCCAAACTGCTGTACCACTCGTTCCAAAATCCAACAAAATGCCAACTCACTATCCGTGTCACCCACTGGTTGATACCGAGATACGGCAAATTTTTGTTGATAATCACTAAGCTGACCATTATGGGCGTAGGTCCAGTAACGCCCCCAAAGTTCGCGTGTAAAAGGATGAGTATTTTCAAGCGAGACACAGCCTCTATTAGCTTGACGGATATGACTCACCACCACTTCACTTTTAATAGGGTAAGACTTGATCAATTTGGCCACATGAGACTGACTGCTCGGGCAGGCATCCTTAAACGTACGACTCCCTTTACCTTCATAAAAGGTGATCCCCCAGCCATCCACATGCGGTCCAGTTACCCCACCACGCTCTGCTAAGCCTGTAAAACTAAACACGATATCTGTTGGCACGTTAGCACTCATGGCCAGCAACTCACACATATAAACAGTACCCTTATCCATCACTCATCAAAGTAAATTCATTCTAACTAGTTGAAGCGCATTGTGGAATCCTGCTTTATATAAATTTTTTAAACAATTGTTTGAAAATAGCTTGTATAAAAATCGACATGGGGTTAGATTTTATGCGACACAGGTCTGACCACAAACTATAATTGTGATAATGGTCATATAAAAATACTGACTCTGTCGGTTATCAGTCGCAATTGAAGGAGAATAACAGTGACTACCTTACTTTGGATTTTTGTGATGCTCTTTACGTTAGGCGCGCTAGCCTATCTCAGAGTATCCCTACTCACCTCAAGCATTATCGCCGCGATAGTGATCGCAGCAGGCACCTTATCTGGTTCCATTTCTCCTCTCGCTTGGATTGTTTTCCTAGCTATTGCACTACCACTCAATATTAGCTCATTTAGAAAAAACTTTATTACTCGGCCGCTGCTTAAGTTGTATAAAGGGATCATGCCAGAGATGTCTTCTACCGAAAAAGAAGCTATCGAAGCAGGCACCACGTGGTGGGAAGCGGATCTGTTTGCCGGCAAGCCAAACTGGAAAAAATTACATAACTACCCTGCTGCTCGTTTAACCGCTGAAGAGCAAGCCTTCCTAGATGGCCCAGTTGAAGAAGTGTGTAAAATGCTTAATGAGCATCAAGTATCGCATCAACTTGCCGATCTACCTGCTGAAATTTGGCAATATCTAAAAGACCATGGCTTCTTTGCCATGATTATTAAGAAAAAATATGGCGGCCTTGAGTACTCGGCTTACGCACAATCTCGCGTGTTACAAAAATTAGCAGGCCTAAGTAGCGAACTGGCTTCAACGGTCGGTGTACCTAACTCACTAGGCCCAGGTGAGTTACTGCAACACTATGGTACTCAAGAACAGCAAGACCACTACCTACCCCGCCTTGCAAAAGGTTTAGAGGTCCCTTGTTTTGCCTTAACTAGCCCTGAAGCTGGTAGTGATGCTGGCGCGATACCTGACTTTGGTGTTGTCTGCAAAGGGCAATGGCAAGGGGAAGAAGTGCTGGGAATGAAACTAACCTGGAACAAGCGCTACATCACCCTTGCGCCTGTGGCAACCGTACTCGGTCTAGCATTCAAACTGCAAGATCCTGACAAACTCCTAGGCGATAAAGAGGAGCTTGGGATCACCTGTGCTCTCATTCCGACTGACGTCCCTGGTGTCGAAACAGGTCGTCGCCACTTCCCGCTTAACTGTATGTTCCAAAACGGCCCAACCCGTGGAAACGAGGTATTTGTGCCATTAAGCTTTATCATTGGTGGACCTGAGATGGCTGGCCAAGGCTGGCGCATGTTGGTTGAGTGTCTGTCTGTTGGCCGCGGTATCACCTTGCCTTCTAACTCGGCTGGTGGCGTTAAAACCGCTGCGGTTGCTACTGGCGCCTACGCCCGTATTCGTCGCCAATTTAAGTTGCCTATTGGTAAGCTTGAAGGCATCGAAGAGCCAATGGCACGTATTGGCGGCAACGCTTATCTAATGGACGCCGTCACCACATTAACTACCACAGGTATCGACCTTGGCGAAAAGCCATCGGTTATCTCAGCTATCGTCAAATACCACCTCACTGACAGAATGCAGCGCTGTGTCATCGACGCCATGGATATTCACGGCGGTAAAGGCGTATGTTTAGGCGAAGGCAACTATTTAGGACGTGGCTATCAAGCGGCACCTATTGCTATTACCGTCGAAGGCGCGAACATTCTCACTCGCTCAATGATCATCTATGGACAAGGCGCAATCCGCTGTCATCCCTATGTGCTAGCCGAAATGGAATCAGCATTTGATCCCGATGCAAGCAAGGCACTGAATGATTTTGATTCGGCGCTATTTGGCCATATTGGTTTTACCACCAGTAACCTAGTGCGTAGTTTCTGGCTTGGTTTAACCTCAAGTCGATTCTCTACCAGCCCATACAGCGACAAGACTAAGCGTTACTACCAGCACATGAATCGCTTCAGTGCCAACCTTGCTCTGTTGTCAGACTTAGCGATGGCAACATTAGGTGGTGGCCTTAAGCGCAAAGAGCGTATCTCTGCACGTCTTGGCGATCTGCTCAGTCAGCTCTATCTTGCCTCAGCAACCTTGAAGCGTTATCAAGATGAAGGTCGTCAGACTGAAGATCTTCCGCTTTTGCAATGGGCAGTTGAAGATGCCTTGTACAAATTACAAGACTCGTTAGACGATCTACTCGATAACTTCCCTATGGGTCTAGGTAAGCTATTACGCGTTATCATCTTCCCATTCGGCCGTCCAATCAAACGTCCTAGTGATGTGCTTGACCACAAGGTCGCAAAAATTATGCAGACCCCGTGTGCTAGCCGTGACCGCCTTGGCAAAGGCCAATTCTGGACACCATCGCAATTCAATGCTGTGGGCATTCAGGAGCAAACCTTTAAAGATATCTTGGCTTGTGAGCCACTGCACGACAAGATCTGTAAAGCAGCAGGCAAACGCTTACCTTTCATGTGGTTAGATAAGTTAGCCGCAGAAGGCAAAGCTCTAGGTATTCTGAGTGAAGATGAAATTGCCCTGCTAGAACGCGCTGAAATCGGCCGTATGAAGTCGATTAATGTCGATGACTTCGATCCAGTCGAGCTACGTGCTCAAATGCTCTCTCCAGAGACTCAGCATCAAGCGGCGTAAACCGTAAAACAAAAAGGAGACCTAACGGTCTCCTTTTTTCGGCCTATTTGCCAGCATCTGTTTGCTATACGCGCATGCTATACATGTATGATACTTTCAAAGCTTATGATTTTAATCAAAGCGTTAAGGGGCAGCTTAGTCCTTTGAACAACAACCCAGAACTACAATAATTCATCGAAACCTTTAAGCAAGATGGCAGGCGGCCTGCCTTGTTGTTCAACAACGAAATCCTTTCCAACCACAAAAGATAACTTAAGAGATTAGCCATTTAATACTGGCTGCTCAACATCTGGTTCCTTCTGCGCTTTCAGCTCATCGCTGGCTTGTGCCTCTGCTAGCGCTTCAACCGATAGCAAACTGATCAGTTCAATGCCATTAGGAAGCGATTCAAGTGTTCCAGTGACTAAATTAACTCGCCCATCTTGCAAGTAGATAAGTGGCAAGGCGCCTTCACCATACCGCTGTTTAAAATGTTCAAAGTTAAAGCTTTCCGTCAGATTGGTACTCTTTATTACGCCCCCTTTTGCCATAGTGCTGGCAAGACGAGCATAGGAGACATTTTCACCAAACAAACACAGCCGCTTAAGATAAGACTCTGACAACTGGTGACGTGCGCTGTTTGCCTCACTGTTATTAAGGCCAAAGACCTTAGTTTTGCCTAAAAAGTCTTGGTAGTGAAACGTCACCAACGGATTAAGCTGCCGATAAGGTGATAGCACTAACAAACGCCCGACTCCTGTCATATCGATAGCATTATCGGCATGCTCAGAAGCAGGGTTACCAAAATAGACAGGAATATTATCCATACGTGACAATCTGATGTTGTCCCAGTTGTTATCAGCGAGAATAACCGGGATGTTTTTACTCAATAAGACTTTCGCCAGCTCGCGGGAAAACTTTGAAGCCCCAAAGATCAACAATCCTTGCGCTGACCCCGCTTTAACGCCTAAAAACCGCGCCCATGCGCCAGCCGTCAAACTTTGGCTAACCACAGTGCCGATGATAATGAGAAACACCAAAGGAACAATCTGCTCTGCACCTGGTATCCCAAGTTTTTCCAGTTTAATGGCAAATAGCGAAGAAACTGCCGCTGCAACAATCCCTCGCGGCGCAACCCAACTTAAAAACCATTTGTCAGCCCGCGTTAACGACGTACCGACACCACAGCACCACACGCTTATCGGGCGTGCAATAAGCATCACCACCAAAAGTAATGCCACCCCCTGCCAACCCAATTGCAACAGCGCTTGAGAGTCTAATCTCGCCGCCAATAGAATGAATAACCCGGAAATAAACAGCACCGTAAGGGTTTCTTTAAATTCAATAATATCGTCAATGTCGACACCGCGCATATTCGCCAACCAAATCCCCATGACAGTTACGGTCAGTAGACCGGATTCCTCTTGAATGAGATTTGAGCCGACAAAAACCCCCAGCATAATGGTCAACACGGCAGTATTTTTTAAGTAATGTGGCACCAAGCCTCTGCGAATGATCTGTCCGATACCATACCCGGCAAGCGCACCTACACCCAATCCAATCCCTAACATATACGCTAATGAATGAAGAATATGACTAGTTGGCTCGGCCGCAACAGCGATGTACTCAAACACTAATACAGCCAATAAGGCGCCAATGGGATCGATCACTATCCCTTCCCAGCGCAATATACTGGAGAGTTGAGATTTAGGCTTAATACTTCTGAGCATTGGGACAATCACCGTAGGGCCAGTCACGACCACTAAGGCGCCAAATAACATCGCCATCTCCCAGCCAAAGCCCATAATAAAATGGGTCGCAACCCCAATAATCGCCCAAGTGATTAACGTGCCGATTGACACGAGGTGAGTAACCATACGTCCATGGTCTTTAATCTCGGAGAAATTAAGAGTCAATGCGCCTTCAAACAGAATGACGGCGACACCAAGAGAGATAATTGGGAAAAGCAGATCACCGAATATCGCATCGGGATTAAGCACCCCAAATACCGGCCCGACCAATAAACCACACAGCAACAGCGGTAAGATTGCCGGCGTACGAAGCTTCCAGCCCAACCATTGGCACAATATAGACAACACACCGACTAAACCAAGCATCGCAGTGATCTGCTCAACCATATATATTTATCCTTAAATATCAATAAACAGTTTTAATGACAGCATGCTTGCGCGTTCGCACATTGTCGATATATTTCCTATGTGTGCATTTGTCCCTCATTAAAGAAGCGCACACTTTGCCAATCTACTCCCTAGCATAGCAACTTTATTCCTCATGGCACCCATTGCAGTGCAATTGGTCAAAATACGGATAGGTCTAAATGATCGCTGGAAGTAAATATAACGAGTGAATACCACAAAGTTAATGCTAGAAGACGGGATAAGTAATGACTAAGGACTGCATGAAGAAAGTAAATCTCGACCACAAAAAAACCCTTGCCAGATGACAAGGGTTAATCTGTTTGGCGGAGCGGACGGGACTCGAACCCGCGCCCCCCGGCGTGACAGGCCGGTATTCTAACCAACTGAACTACCGCTCCTAAACTTTAATCATCACTATAAAAGCAACAATCTAAATTAGGTACTTGAGTGGCGGAGCGGACGGGACTCGAACCCGCGACCCCCGGCGTGACAGGCCGGTATTCTAACCAACTGAACTACCGCTCCACATCAAGTTGCGAAGGATAATACTGAGCAGGTAAACCCTCGTCAATAACTTTTTTGCCTAAACAAACTAATTAGTTAAAAAATAACCAGACTGTCTATTTAGAAACCCAAATAACGAGACTTTATCCTACTCGTTTTTACCCTTTCCTGTCTCTGGGATATCTTCTGGCATGGTCAAATCTATCTCATCCAGTGTGGGTCCCATCTCTTTGGCTCGCTCCTCTTCCAATCTTGCAGCCGTCACCGCTAGTGCCTGCTTGAGATTTTGCCGTTTACGCCAAATTAGCAATGCAATGGTTCCCAGCACCAAGAGCAGAGCATTGACGGTAATGATCCAAAACATGGCATCTTCTTTGGCTTTTGCCTCGGCAATAGCTGCCTTTTTAGCAGCAATGGCTGCTAACTCCTCCGCCGTCGGGGGAGGATCGGGTGGACGTACTAAATTGAAAAACTGCTCAGGCAAGGTTAACAAAATTTCTCGTCCAGCTAACGCCGTTGACGCTGCAACACCTTTGATTCGATAACTGCCAAAATCACTCACCTGAGGCAGCATTAATTGTGTTCTTGTGCTGGTCAAATCCCGTAAAGGAATGGTCAACTGCAAGCCGGCAGGGCCGACAAGCTCAAACTCAAAATAAGTGTCCGTGAGATTAAGTTGCGTGTCATCCACAAAAACTTCTATCTGCCAACGACCTGTTAATGGGTCGTCTGGCTCGATGATATCCACTGAGATAGGCATAGGCAGTAACTCAAACTCACTACGAACTTCACGACTAAACACATTGTTGGCAGCACTCACATCGAAACGATAGTGGCCCCAAGGGTGATTAAGATTTATATTCCCCGTAAATACGCCATCATCAGGTGACTCATCGAGCGCTTCACCATTGTCTTTGTAACTGCCAACAATCAGCGTACCCGCAGCAAAATTTTCATCGCCTGGCAGATGTTCACTCACAAATTTGGCAGTCCAATTGACCAAGTAATCCAGACCGGGCATCCGCATACGCTGCTCATCACCCATCAAGCTGGCCACCACCTTAATACGCTCACCTTGATAGAGTGGCTGTGGCATTGGTTCCACCTCAATATGGAGCTCTGACACCTTCTGGATGGTAGAACCTTGTGCAACGCGCCCCAATAACTGCCACGGACCAGGCATAGGCTTATCAATAGTAATGATGTCACCGCTGAGCCCATCAACCCACTTCACCGATTCAGGGTGACGAGATGAATGCCACTTACTCCCATCGGGGAGCACGATAACCACCGGGGCACTGCCATACTCTCGCTGGACGAAAAGCGTTAACTGTTCCACCATATGGTCAATACGAAAACGATTCTTTAACTCGCTAGCCTGAGTATAAGGCACGACATTGGCACTTAACTGCCCTACACTCATGATTGTCATTACGACCGCTAGGGTTACCTGCGTGAGCCATTTATTCATTGGGTGACATTTATCCTCGCCAGATACATTGTCCTGATTTCTCAACTAAATCTAACCTTTCACTATGCATAGTTAGTTCATCGGCCGATGCGGCGATCACTTTAAGATTTGCACGATTTGCATCGAGCCGCATAATACCACCACCTTCCTGACCGGCTTTCTCATTGGACAATTCAAATTTGGTTTGACCACCAGTCATGATCAAATAAACATCGGCCAAGATCTCAGCATCGAGCAGTGCGCCGTGAAGTTCACGCCGAGAGTTGTCTATGCCGTATCGTTTACATAAAGCATCTAGGTTATTTTTTTGTCCTGGATGCAAAAACTTTGCCACAGCCAGCGAGTCGAGTACCTCGCAGATATCTGTGGTTTTTGGCCCCTTAGGCTGTAATAAGGAAAATTCATGATCCATGAAACTAACATCGAAGTTAGCATTATGTGCGACGATTTCTGCGCCATCGATAAAATCAATAAACGATTGCGCGACTTGTGCAAATACCGGTTTGTCAGCGACAAACTCATTGGTGATACCGTGAACGGTTATCGCTTCTTCATCAATCAACTGCATAGGATTGATATATTCGTGATAGTGTCGCCCCGTTAGTTTTCGATTAATCACCTCGACACAGCCGATTTCGATAATACGATGCCCAAAAAAGATAGCACCGGCACCTTGGTTCATACCTGTGGTTTCGGTATCGAGAATGACCTGACGTTTTGCACTGGAGATAATATTCATAACCGTTACGCTTTTGATTAGTAATTTTGGGTATACTGCCCACATTTATCGCTATGGTAGCAACTTGATGGCTGGACTGAAACAACTCTTAATATTTACTGATGGCTCATGTTTAGGTAACCCAGGTCCTGGTGGTTACGGTGTCGTAATGAAATACCGATCACACCTCAAAGAGATGGCCGATGGCTACGCCATGACCACTAACAATCGCATGGAACTATTAGCGCCGATTGTCGCCTTAGAAGCGCTCAAAGAGCCATGCAATATTATTCTAACCAGCGACAGCCAGTATATGCGCCAAGGCATCACTCAATGGATCCACGGCTGGAAAAAACGTGGCTGGTTAACCTCGGCTAAACAGCCAGTGAAAAACGTGGATCTTTGGCAGCGACTCGATGACGCGACACAAGGACACAAGATTGATTGGCGCTGGGTTAAAGGGCATACGGGTCACATCGAAAATGAACGTTGCGATACCTTAGCGCGAGAAGCCGCAGAAGCTAAACCACAACAAATAGATAGTGGCTACATTGCTGCTCAGTGAGCAATATTAAGAAAACGCTGGCAAAAATGATCGAACGCCTCACATAGCGCTGTCGGGTTCCGGCTCTTATGACGAATGCGATAAAATTGCCGCTCTAAGGTCAAACCTGCTACATCAATGACTGCCAGTTCTTTGCGGCTAAGTTCTTTCTCTAAGGTTAATTCAGACAAAACTGCCAGCCCAGCCCCCTGCTTGACAGCCTGCTTAATGGCATCTGGGGTAGAAAAACTGAATTTTTCTTGGGGCTGCATATCTAAAGCATTCGCGGCATTAAGAAAATAATCACGGGTGCCAGATCCTGCTTCGCGCATCACCCAACTCATCCCGGTTAACGCTTTTGGCTCAACCCGTTGCCCTGCTAAAGGGTGCGCGGGGTGACAAAACACCAGTAACTTATCCTTATGCCAAGCTTCTACCTTAATCCGGCTGTCCAAACACTGGCCTTCGATAAAGCCAACCTCAGCGCTAAACTCCAACACGGCATTGATCACGGCTTGAGTATTATTGATGTTTAAATCGACCAGCGAGGAGGTATATTGTTGACAAAAAGCAACCGCGCTTTTGGCTAACAGATAGTTGCCAATTGTTGAACTAGCCGCCACATTTAATGTGCCACTAAGCTCAGCCTCAGGAGAGGAGAACAGATGCTCAATCTGCTCAACTTTGTGTATCGCCTCCGTCGCTAACGGCAGTAGCAGGCTGCCCTGGGCATTTAGGCGTAATCGGTTACCCACACGTTCAAACAAACGTGCCTCGAGTTGTTTTTCCAGTTCAGCTAATGCCATGGAAGTCGCTGGTGCAGACAAATTCATCATCTCGGCGGCTCTAGCAACCTGACCGCTTCTGGCGACCGCTTCAAAAATAGCCAGTTGTTTAAGGGTAATTCTCATCGATAATACGGATCTTTTATTGATTATTATTGTGGAGGTGTTCTGCTCTTCCCGCACTAGGGGCCGTCGACCATTTTGGCTGACGGACGCGTTTTCGCTCGCGTATCGGGGTTAGTGGTGTTGCCAGTTTTCTGGCCACTAGTAAATAAAGCGACCCACTTCCCGGCAACCATGCCTGTAATGCATGCTGCCAAATACTATCTGATTGAATCTCAGTTAAAAAGTGATGATACCCTAATCGTTCATCAGCCACGATTTGATAACCCAGTAACCCCAGCCAATCTTTTACTCGCGATGGGCGAAAAAAACGTCCACTCCAAGGCAATTTCTGCTGAAATTGAGGTAACAACTTGCCGACAAAAGCTGGGCTCAAAGGGTTAAAACCAATAATAAACAGATAACCACCAGCGATCAGCACTCTGTCAGTTTCACGCAGGACTTTGTAAGGATCGTGTTCAAAATCTAAAATAAGGCTACACACCACGGCATCAATCACCCCATTTTGTATGGGTAACTCACTAAAGTCGCCAATAACGCTCTGGTTGCTGCATGGGCCCAACGAAAACTGTCTGCCAATAGGCAAACAGCCCTTTTCAAGGGTGGCACTTAATGGACCGACACTGAGCATATGATAGCCAAAGACCTTAGGCCACCATGGGTCCAACTTATCTTCGACCGCCTCTTGGATCCACTCACCATTAGGCAAGTCTTTCCATTCCATCGGCTTGGTTGGCATAATAAGGGACACAGATATCTCCAATGCACTAGCGAGTTATTGTTGACAGGCGATCATCATAGAGCATTTGCGCCCTAAAGCGCTATACACGCAACCGTATTACTCAGTAAACTAGGCACTAAATAAACAACTTTTTATGCAGGTGACTATGTATCATATTGCGCCCATCAACGCCTTCAATGATAACTATATTTGGCTAATCACTCATGAGCAGAACGACCACGTCTTTGTTGTCGACCCAGGTGACGCCAACGCGGTAATTAACTACCTTAACCTGCATAAAATGAGTTTGACAGGCATATTCATTACCCATCATCATGCCGATCATACCGGTGGTATCGCTCAGCTACAGCAACATTACGGCAATAGTCTGACAGTATACGGCCCCGACAATGAAAACATAACGGGCTTAACCCATCCTATCTCTCCAAGCACTCAGTCCATTAGCGTGCCGTTTGAACCGACACCAATAAAAGTTATCCACCTCCCAGGCCACACCTTAGGCCATATCGCCTATTTGTTCGCAGACCATCTTTTTTGCGGTGATACCCTATTTAGTGGTGGCTGTGGTCGACTCTTTGAAGGTACGCCAGAGCAGATGCTTGCCTCTCTCAATAAATTAGCCGCTCTTGATATAAACACCTTAGTCTACCCAGCCCATGAATACACTCTAGCTAACTTGGCCTTCGCTCAGGCCGTTGACTTCGATAATAATGCTCTGAGCCAATACACTAAAGCGGCGCAACAGCTTAGGGCACAGGATAAACCAACGCTCCCGACTTCTATTGGACTAGAACGTAGCATCAACCCATTTTTACGCGCAGATAACGAAGCGATACAAGCTAGCGTCGCTCGTCATTCACAACAAGCCATTGATAGCACGCAGCGCTGTTTCACGCTTCTGAGGCAATGGAAGGACAAGTTCTAATAAATCATTTACAATAGCGCGCTAATTAAGTCCCCTTCCCCTGTTTTGATGGGTTTTGATAGAGGGACATCTTGTGAGGATTTTTCGATGCGCTTACCTTTTGTCTTTATAGCAGGGGGATTGACCCTGCTTGCTGGTTGTCAAAATTTGACTGAGCAGCCAACCCCGGCTCCTGTCACAATTAAGCCGCCTGAGACGATTGTCGCTATCGACAAGGAAGTTGTTGCGCCAACCCCCATTGAGATAACCGATGTATGGCAACGCATTCGCCTCGGTTTAGCAATGCCTATCCCCGATCAGAAATTGGTGAATCAATATCGCGATTGGTACATTAAACATCCACAGCATCTGCAACGCGTATCCGAGCGCGCGACCCCCTTTATGTTTCTCATTGTTGATGAGATTGAACGCAGAGGGCTGCCCATTGAGCTTGCACTGTTACCTATCGTTGAAAGTGCTTTTGACCCATTTGCCTATTCTCATGGTGCGGCTTCTGGCTTGTGGCAATTTACCGCCCCCATGGCGAAACATTTTGGTCTAGAGATGAACTGGTGGTATGACGGCCGTCGCGACGTACCTGCTGCCACGACCGCAGCGCTAGATATGCTTGAATACCTCTATGGTAAAACCTATCAAAACTGGCTTTATGCCATAGCGGCCTATAATACCGGCGAAGGTCGAGTGCGCAATGCCGTAAGACGTAATAAAAATAATGGCGAGCACACCGATTTTTGGTCACTCGACCTACCTCGGGAAACCGAGCGTTATGTGCCACAGTTGCTGGCACTGGCCGATGTGATCAAAAATGCTGACGCGTATGGCATATCACTGCACCCCATCAGTAATGAACCACAGCTAACCGTTATTGATATTGGTAGTCAAATTGACTTAGCGCTTGCCGCTCAAATGGCACAAATGAGTCTAACTGAGCTACATTCGCTTAATCCTGGTTTTAATCAATGGGCAACTGCGCCAAATGGCCCCCATCACTTAGTGGTGCCAGTAGACAAAGCGGAGCAGTTTACAATCGCCTTAGCTAATAGTGACAGTAAAGACAGGCTAAAATGGCAGCGCTATAAAATCCGTTCCGGTGATAGCTTAGGTCTTATTGCCCAGCGTTATAACACCACACCCTCGGCCCTTAGAGCCGTAAACGATATTAAAAACAACAGGATTATCGCTGGTAAATACCTGCTAATTCCTGTTGCGGCCAAAGACCCTTCACAGTATTTACTGTCTGCTAATCAACGCCTCGAAAAGCGTCAATCAAGCAGTGGCCGAGGACAAAAAAGTTACTACACGGTTGTTAGCGGTGATTCCTTGTGGAAAATTGCCAAGCAGCACAAAGTTAAAGTATCGAGTCTCGCCAGATGGAATGGTATGGCGCCAAAAGATACGCTTAACCTTGGGCAGAAATTAGTGATCTGGCAATCAGCGCCAAGCGGCAACAAAATCACCCGAACCGTCAATTATACCGTTCGTTCTGGTGACTCTTTGGCTCGGATTGCTAGTAAGTTCAAGGTCACTGTTGCGCAGCTAGTACAGTGGAATGCTTTATCAAATCAAAAGTACTTACAACCGGGGCAAAAGCTAACCCTATATGTCGATGTGACCAGAACGCGAGTATAAGCTCAAGTAAAAAAGCATCACGCATAACGTTTCGCAGCAATAAAAAAGCGATGTCCATGACATCGCTTTTTTTTCACGCTTAACAAATTAAGGCAGCGGCAATATCACATCAGCAAGGGCAACTTGGCTTGATTCGGTTGCAGCGCCCGCATACTTAGCCACGAGTAGGCACCCCTTAGGGAAACGGGTCAATTGCTCAGCTGTTATCGTAAAAGCCACTGTAAACTCGTCACCCGCGCCAACGACAATATCGCGTATGACTTGAGTGAACATCATGCCATCTGACCAAGCCCATAACCGCCCACCCGACGAATCGACCACCCAAAGATCGGCAGTTTTCCCCGAACGATACTGAATCGGTACGCCGTAAGGTTTGGGGTTGGTCACGGTTAACAGTACTTTTAAGCCTTTCTCGACACCAACAGTGCTTAGCTGACCTTTAAGCACTCCCTCAACCGTGACAGGATCGATCACTGTCGGCATTAATGGTTCGGCACCTTTACCTAAAACCATGCGATGATCATCGTCACCATAGCGACTCGACTTGACCACGTTAGGCACATTTTTAGCATCAGAGGCGGCAGAAAGTGTCGTTGAACTACAACCAGACACAGCAGAAAGCACCGCACAGTGGAGCAATAGTTTTAACCTGTTCCGCATTAGAAACCACCAAGCTTTTTAAACAAGCCATCTTTTAACTTTTCTGTCGCCTTTTCTGTTTCTTGCTTCAATTTGGCATCGAAAAGTGCTTCAGTATCTAGACCAAATTTGGGCTCAGTGGCAGTACCTGTAATTGAAAATGGGATCTCAATACCTTGTAATGCATCACGCTCGCCACCGCCTTGCCCCTCTAATGAGCCAACCACAGAGGAGGTTAACTTGTAATCAATCGCCTCAGAAATAGCATTCACAGTTCCTTTGCCTGCTAGACGAATTAACGGCGAGGCCATGGCTAAGTCGGGATTTGTTACTACCCCTTTTGCCATCGAGAAGCTCCCCGTAAGGCTGGTAAAGTCGGTTTTTTTCTCTCCAGCACCACTAGCACTGAGATCACCGCTTAATTTAGCCTGTGCATCGCGGATCATTTGCGGAATATTGACACCATACAGCGCTCCATCAGCCACTTCAAATTGTCCTTTTGCCACTAAATTACGCTTTATATTATCGGGAATTAAGCTCTTACCTGAACCCGATACAGAGAAATTAGTGGTACCAGCAAGCATGTCAACGCCAGCTGCATCAGTCAACAGCGGTCGAACCTGAATGCCGGAAATTGATTTGTCAAAACGATAACTCGCAACGGACTGACGTCCATCTAGCTGTGCCTTGGCTTGCAACTTGCCTTGATAAAGATCGGCAGAAAGTTGGCTTAAGTCTAGCACCCCATCTTTTAGCCCCAGTTTCATCATCCAGTTAGTGGTTTTTAGTTTGGCCACGGTCACCGATTTTATCCGCATGTCAAACTTAAGGTTAACCGCTTTCATTCCAGACAGATCAGGCTCTTTGGCAGAACCTGAAGCCGTTTGTGTGGTCTGTTCCTGGTCCGTGTCACTTTTAGGCATCAACTTATCTAAATCAATATCGCCCAACTCAAGCGACGCCACAATAGCCGGCACCTTGGCACCATAATCAACATCAAACTTACCACTGGCTTGTATCTCAATGGCAGAAAACTCAGACAGCAAACCACTCACCTGTTTTTGGTTGAGATCCAAGGTTAAGCTAGTCTTAAGTGCCACTGTCATCGCTTTATTGAGTATCGCTTCACCTTTAATGTCGTTGCTGATAGCAAAATTCTCAATTTTAATTTGTGCCAGGTTTTCTGCCACGGTCAATTGCCCAGCGCCTTCGCTGCTCACAAACATATCAGGTAATGTGGCGGTAAAACGATAAGAAAAATCAGCAACCTGTCCCAACGAAAACTCACCAAGAGCAAATTTTTCAAGCACAAACAACTGCGTGGTTGTGGAGGCTTCATCGAACAGGTGGATCTGGGTATTGGTAATCGTAACGCCACCAATATTTAACCGCTTAATTTGTGCACCACTGCCCGCTTGATCAGGTGCTTGTGATTCAGACTTAGCGCCCTCTTTGCCATTTAATCCATCTAAACTAGTGCGACCATCTTTATAGGTGTCTAAATATACGGTTAAGCCATCTAAGTTTAGTTGTGAAATTTCAACCTCCTTACTTAGCAGCGGCATTAACGCAACTTCGGCAACCATATTATTAACCTTAACCATATCGCTATTTTTAAAGCCTGTAGGGTTAGATAAGCTAATATCACCCAGCGCAATACCTATGCTAGGAAAGAAGGTCCAACTTAAATCTTGGTTAATACGCAACTCACGACCCGTTTGCTCTTTAACCGCATCAACAATTTGCGGCTTAAAATCATTCGGATCGAAAACAAGGGTTAAATATCCAACCAATAGGATAAATAACGACACAAAAGCAATAAGTATCCATTTTACTATTTTCATAACAGATTCCATCTGGAGTTATACCAACAACTTAAAGAAGATGTGACAATGACAATGCTTCATCGGTGACCGCAATACCATTATCATCGGCATACAGCATCATGCCTGGTTTAATTATAACGCGATCTATCTCGACAGTAACATTAACATCCCCGATATCGCGCTTATCTGTTTTAATCGGATTAGCACCAAGTGCTTGTATACCGATAGGCATTGTTTTTAGTGCTGCCACATCTCTAACGTAACCATTGATCACTATCCCACTCCAACCATTATCGACAGCACTTTGCGCGATCATATCCCCAAGCAATGCCCGCCGATTTGAAGCGCCGCCATCGACCACTAACACTTTACCCTCACCAGGTTGTGCTAAGACCTGCTTAACTTTTGAGTTATCCTCATGGCACTTAACCGTGACAATTTCGCCCCAAAATATGTTTTTATGCCCATATTGCTGGTAATGAGGGGCAAGTAAATGAAGTTGCTCTTCATAGTTATCGAATAGATCAGGAAGTAGGTCTAACATAGATGCCTCCATGGCAAAATTAATGGGTTCGCTCTCTAATTTACTATAATTAATAGTCAAAAAAATTAAAAATTGATGAATAAAAAATCAATTGCTTTTACTCACCTTGATCTCACTCTATAATCGACACTTAAGTAAAACCTAATGCCATTTCATACTGGTGTTCCGATTAATCCGTCAACCCATAGCGATTTAGAATGAACCAGACAGATGAATTAAATCACGCAATTGCCGCACTCGATAAATATGGTTATGACAAAAAAAATACCAGCGGACTAGAGCAAGCTCGCACCCATAATCAGATGGAAACCTACTTAACGTCACTTGATTATAATTTGAGAAGATTGCTCATATTACAAGAGGTGGTCAATAAACTTGTCGATGATGAGAAACATAAGCAGCGTCAACAAGAACTGTTGCAAACCTATAGAACTAAGATCATCCATCTCTCACGGGAGTATGAGATCACCTTTGACCAAGTGGTCGCTATCATGCAACAGCAAGCCGAAAAACGTTAATGGCCCAACTCCGCTAGGAAACAGGCCATTTACATTACACTTTAAAGCTTGAGACTAAGGTCTCTAATTCACTAGAACCGGCTTTAATCATCTCGCTGGCATCACCAATTTGAACACTCTTTTGTTGATTTTCGAGGGAGATATCGTTGATTCTGGTCACGTTCATATTAAGCTCGGCGATCACAGCGCTCTGCTCTTCTGTCGCCGCGGCAATTTGAATATTCATATCAGAGATCTGTTTTATCGATGACTTTATCATTCCCAATGAATCAACCACTTCGGCAGTTTCTGAAACCGTTTCTGCCGATTGGTCCTTAGCACGTATTACCGAGTTGTTAACGCTCTCTATCGCATCTCTAATTGCATCGATAATACTATTGATCTCTTGGGTTGACTCTTGAGTTCGACTAGCCAGGGTACGTACCTCATCCGCCACAACAGCAAAACCACGACCAGCTTCACCTGCTCGCGCAGCCTCAATAGCCGCATTAAGCGCCAGCAAATTAGTTTGCTCTGCAATGCCAACGATAACATCGAGTATTTGACCAATTTTGCTCGAACTGACCTGTAGTTCCTGGGTCACTCTCGAAGAGACTTCTAACTCTTGTGATAGCGAGGTGATTTTTGCGACAGCACTATCAACCACTTGGTTGGTTCTATCGGCTTGACCGTCTGCATCACTTGCGCTATCGGCCGCAAGTTGTGCATTTGACGCCACTTCAGATGCCGCCATAGACATCTCATTGATGGCTGTCGCCACACTCTCGGTTTCAGCCTGCATATTACTAGTGACAGTACTTGCCTCAGCAGAGATATCGGCCAGTCCAACAGCGAGATCGCGACTATGGCTTACCGATGCAGAAACTGAGGTAACTAAGGATTGAATTTTAGTCACAAACGCATTGAAACTGGCTGCGACTTGTTGCAGTTCATCATTACCAGACGCTTTCAGCCGTAGCGTTAAATCCCCATCGCCACTAGCTATATTCTCAAACGCTGCGATGGTTTGTTTCATTGGTGCAGAGATGCTTCGTGAAATCAGCCAAAGTAGCAGAATAACGGGTAGCCATACTAAGATAGCGATAACAAAATAGCTTAGCGCAAACGCCGTCATCTGTTGATCAATATCGTCGACATATATGCCCGTTCCTACTATCCAACCCCACGGCTTAAACCGTTTAACAACACTCATTTTCGGGCTGGGTGCCGTTGCATTAGGTTTGTTCCACATATAGTTAATTAGTGCATAATCGGAATTTGCTGTGCCAGTCACCACCTCCTGAAACAACAGCACACCATTTGGATCTTTCATTCCAAGTACATTTGTGCCGACCAACTTCTTAGCAAAAGCGTGCTGGACCATATTACCTTGCCTATCTAAGGTCCAAAAATATTCATTACCACTGTAACGCAGCATATCCAGTGCTTTTATCGCTGCAGTCTTTGCCTCATCTTCACTCATCATCCCTTGCTGAGCACTATCGTAGTAACGAGCAATCACCTTCTCCCCCACATCAGACAGTGATGACAATTTTGCTTGTTTCTCCGCCAGCAATAACCCCTCAATGTTTGTTAACGCAAACATAAACATGATGATGGTGGCGACAATGGCTAATGCTAACATCACGATCAACCGACTAGATATTTTGATCTTTCTAAACAAGTTGTTTATTGATTCCATCTTCCCACCTCGCCATACATGCTGAGGACGCTATTCCTTTAAATCTTGTTCATCAAGCTACTTTTGTCAAAGGTTGCCAACAGTAATCCGTTGCCTAAGATCACCCACCAATTTTCGGTAATATCTATTTAGTGATAGCTAAAGCACAAAAAATTAAGCGAGATCACAGTAACGCTCTAAACTTAAAAAACAACATCCGCTTTATACTCAAAGGGTTTAATGAAAAAACTTGCGATTTACACCGCTATTCTGCTCCTAGCCGTCGGAGGCGTTGGATCTGGATATTATCTATCCCAATCGGCAGACATGGAACCGACAGATAAACTACGTATTGCCATGTCAACGACACCATTAAGTGCACCGATTATTATCGCGCGCCAATTAGAGATTTTTAAAAAACATAAAATAGATGTTGAACTGATGCCATTTCGAGGCGGGCACCTCTGTTTTGAAGCCATGATGACGGGCCAAGCTGACTTAGCGACAAGTTCGGAGTCTGTTGTCATGTTCAACAGCTTTGAGCGGCAAGACTTTCGCCTATTAGCTAGCTTTGTTGAATCTGATAATGATCTAAAGTTGATAACTTATGGCACAGATGAAAAACCAGCGATTACCGATCTTAATCATCGTAAAATAGGGATGGTCAAAGCCAGTGCCAGTGAGTTTTTTGTTGATGCATTTTTAATTATCACTGGACAACATGATCTCAGTATAGAAAAAGTCTATTTGCCACCACAAGACTTAGGGCCTGCGCTGATCGCTGGAGACGTTGATGCTATTTCGGTGTGGGAACCCTTTGGGTATCAACTCAACCGAGCTCATCCCGATAAAATTTATCAATTTCCAAGTAAAGGGACTTATAACCTCTCTTTCAACTTGGTGAGTACAAAACAACATGCTCAAAGCCATTATCGACAGCATGTAAAGGTGTTAAAAGCGATAGATGAAGCGCAGTTGTTCATAGCCAAATATCCTTTGCAGGCGAAACAGATAATTAGTGAATACTTGAAAGTGCCGCTAAATGAGTTGGAGTGGACCTGGAGTGACTATGTGTTTCGGCTATCCTTAAACAACTCTCTATTATCCAACTTACAAACACAAGGACGTTGGGCAGTCGCTAGAGAGAAGACCATAGCACTATCTGTGCCTGATTTTAGGACTTTACTCAATGATAAAGCATTACGTCATGTCTTAGAGAGTAGCAAGGAAGATTAACTCACCATGATAAACACGCGCTTGAAAATTATTCTGTTAATCAGTTTACTATTAACCAGCATAATCATTGCGACTTTTATTGCCTTAAAGCATCTACAAGACGCTAACTTTGATCGCTTGGATTATATTATGCAGACAGAAAATGCAGTAGACACCTTACGAAGTCGGCTGTGGATACTGCAAGAATTCCAAGATGAAGAAGCGTTAACACAAACAAAAGCTGCCCACGACATTCTCAGTCAACAACTTAGTACTCACCACTTCAAAAAAATTGCAATCACCTCTATTTTTACCAATCTAATTAGGATGAATGACAATTTAGGAGCACTACTTACCTTCGCAGATAAAGGCCTCGCCACCACGACAAAACACGGTATCACAAGCACCAATGGTATGTTAACGGCACGATTTAATATGACCTTACAAGCCATGAGCGAGGAGTTAACCAGTGCGCAAAGCTTAATGATTCGACATGTTGCCCACCAGCAGAAAATTATTCTCTATTTTGCCATCTGTATCCTATTGTTAGGCTCGTTAGCGCTTTTACATCAAATCCAAGCAACCTTAAAAGTTTTTAACCAAAGCCTTCTTAGGTTAACTAAAGGGATCCTGCGCCTCAGCAAAGGCGATCTGCAGACAAAAATTATGATACAGCAAGACAATGAGCTGTCTGACGTCGCCGAGCAATTCAATAAAATGACATTAAGGCTCAACGAAACCACCATAAAAAAAGAAGCCCTTCAGTTTGAAGTTCAGCGACAAACTCAGCAACTTCAAGCACAACACGAAAAACTCAAATTCGTCGCTGAGCATGATGACCTAACCCAACTTTATTCTCGCAGTGCTTTCGAGCGTCAAATCGATACAGCCATCGCTCGGTGCCATAGAACAGGGATTCATGCCGCCTTGTTGTTTATCGATCTGGACAAATTTAAACAGATTAACGATTCTTTAGGCCATCACATTGGCGATCAAGTCTTAGTCGAGTGTGCAGCGCGTTTACTCAAATCAGTAAGAAGTTCTGATATTTGTGCCCGTATAGGTGGTGATGAGTTTGTTATCTGGCTTGAGCCTATCAGTGGGCTATTAGAAGTTAAATTGGTATGCGACAAAATACTGAAAAATTTGTCGCAACCCCTAAACCTACCTAGCCATCAAGTTCGGCTTGAGGCCAGCATAGGCATCGCCCTGCTGCCCAATGATGATGTCGCCCGTCAAGCCCTCATTAAGATAGCGGACGATAACATGTACCTTGCAAAGCTTACGACTGGTAATAGCTACCAGTTCAGTGAAAGCGCAAATAGTGCACTAAACAACCTTCACTTTCTTTGAAGCCACATTAGTCTTTTTAACTAATTTGGCTGACTTAAAACGGACAATCAACAAGCAAATAAATATCCCTAGATAAATAGAAGGCTCAATAACTTCAGACTTTACTGACCAGTAAAAATGAATGGGTGCCAGCAGCGCAAGTAGATAAATACTGTTATGCAGATTTTGCCAGCTTCGGCCCATTTTCCGCCGAATACGGTTAAATGAGGTAACAGCCAATAGCACCAAAATCAGATAGCCCGATGCACCAACCAAAATATAGGGACGTTTAACAATCTCACTGGCTAACAATTGCCATTCAAATAACAGATCTAAACTCAAGAATGAAAAAATATGCAAAGACGCATAGCCAAACACATAGAGGCCCAATAAACGCCTAGTCTGCATCAATACCCCGAGTTTAAATCGTTTGGCAATCGGCGATACCAGTAATACCGCAACTAAGGCGTTGAGTGCGCCCATCCCTGTATAATGAATAATATACTGCACCGGATCACCACCAGCACGTTCACTCAGCACAGTAAACAACAGATAACAGAAGGGTAAAATTGCCAACAGGTGAAGCATCACCTTGATTGGCAGAAGGTGTTTTAAGGATAAACGCACGACAAACTACTCCAATCACAAAACCTGAGGGTTATCTTCGACAGACCTGCATAGCCTAATAAAACCGACTTAAATCCATACCTTTATAGAGGTGCGCAACTTGCTCCCCATAGCCATTAAATGGCTTTGTTGCTATCCGAGTTGCTGAAAATATACCGCCCTCACCGATACGGCGCTCAGTTGCTTGAGACCACCTTGGATGATCGACCTCGGGGTTCACATTGGCGTAAAAGCCATATTCATTGGCAGCAAGTTGATTCCAACTAGTAGGCGGTTGCTTATCCATCACTCGGATACGGACAATCGATTTAATACTCTTGAAACCGTATTTCCATGGGACGACTAAACGGATCGGCGCACCATTCTGTGCGGGTAACGTTTTGCCGTATAACCCCACGGCCATAAATGATAAATCGTTCATGGCTTCATCAAGGCGTAGCCCTTCGATATAAGGATAGTGAATACCACCGCCCATTAAACGGCTCTTTTGACCAGGCATCTGGTCAGGGTCAAACAAGGTCTCAAACGCCACGTGGGTTGCCGACGATTTAACCCCAGCCTTTTTAAGTAATAAGGCCAATGAGAAACCGACCCAAGGAACAACCATCGACCATGCCTCGACACAACGTAAACGGTAGATACGCTCCTCGAGCGCAAACAGCTTAGTCAAATCATCTAAATCTAACGTTAGCGGGTTATCCACTAATCCTTCAATTTTTAATACCCAAGGATCAACTTTAAAACCTTGTGCATTATCAACAGGATCTGTTTTGCTGGTGCCGAACTCATAAAAATTATTATGGGTTATCACTTTTTGCATTGGGGTGAGTGTCTCTTTTAACCCAAATGCACTGTTTTTGGTGAAGTCGAGCACTTGGGTCACAAAAGGATCAACGGCTTTGTTTTCTCCAAACAGCTCAAAAAGGCCGGCCTGAACATGTCCGGGGATACTTGCACCTATCGCACCAAGCCCTAAGGCTTTAATGATGTTACGTCTGTCATTAAACACGCCCTCCGGGGTGACACTGTTTTCTTTTTCATTCCAGCTAGAAGCAGACTTAATCTTGCCAAATTTAGTGCTTTTCACTCACACACCTCTGTGATTGCTTAACTCATACCTCAATAGATAGCACGAAGAGCCAAAAAATTTCACATAAAAAATAATTAACGCATAAGAGTTAAGCAAACACCCTTTGACCTATTGAACACTAAGGTGTCCCATGAGACGCTTAACCCATCTTAAATTACTGGTGTTGCTTTTATGCCTGTTGCCCTTTCCTTATCCGTTCCTGAAATCATTGCATTGGCCGGTGTCGCCTTTCTCTCCATTCTTATCGGTGCGCTGATCAATCAACGCCTCACTCGCAGCAGATGGCAGCAGCTTAAGCAACAACAGATTGATGAGCACGCCGTTGCGATTGAAGCACTCAACCAACAACAAGCACTAACTCAAGCTGCATTAGAAGACAAGCAACAAGATAATTATGCACTGCAGCAGAAATTAGATCATCAAATGACATTATTGGGCATGAGCCAAGCACAAGCCCAGCGCTGCAATGATTTAGAAGAGCTGTTGCAGCAAACACAACGTAAACAGTTAGAAACCCAACTTGCCTTGTCAAAATCCAATGCGATGCAGCAAACCTTAATGGTGAAACATCAAGCAGAAGCGCAAGCCTTAGAGGATAGAATCGCCCAACTTAACGCCTCAGAAACGCGCTTAAGTGAGCAGTTTGAAAACCTCGCCAACAAAATATTTGATGCCAAAAGCGAAAAGCTACAGAGCCAGAGTCAACAACAATTAGGCCATATACTGTCCCCCTTCAAACAACAATTAGAGGGCTTTCGTCAGCAGGTCCAAGAGTCATATACCGTAGAGCAAGCTGAGCGCAGTGCGTTCAAACACCAGTTAGAATCGCTAAAAGCGTTAAACTTACAGATGAGCCAAGACGCCATTAATTTAACCAAAGCCTTAAAAGGCGACAACAAGCAACAGGGCAATTGGGGTGAAGTGATCTTAGAACGGGTACTGCAAGAAAGCGGCCTGCGTGAAGGTCATGAATATGATACCCAACAAGACCTTAAAAATGATCAGGGTAAACGATTTAAACCCGATGTCATTGTTCACCTACCAGAAAACAAAGATGTAGTGATTGATGCCAAAATGTCACTAGTTGCCTATGAGCGTTATTTCAATAGCGACGATGAAGCGATTAAACTGACAGCCATTAAAGAACACTGCCAATCTATTCGAGCCCATATTAAAGGGCTCAGTCAAAAGGACTACCAGCAGTTGCATGGCTTAAAAAGCCTCGATTATGTGCTAATGTTTATTCCACTCGAACCTGCATTCTTGTTAGCGATTGAACATGATCCTAGCTTGGTTAACTATGCGCTTGAAAACAACATAATGTTGGTTAGCCCAACCAATCTATTGGTCGCCTTAAGAACAATCAATAATATCTGGCGTTATGAGTATCAAAACCAAAATGCGCAGCGGATCGCCAAGCAAGCGGGTAAAATGTATGACAAATTGTGTGGTTACATAGAGGATATGGACAAAGTGGGCCGCGCCATCGACTCTCTGGATAAAAGCTACCAAAATGCAATGGGTAAGTTGAGCACAGGCAAAGGAAATTTGCTTCGTCAAGCTCATCAGATGCAGCAACTTGGTGTCGTCACCACTAAACAGCTTGATGCACAACTGGTGGATAAAGCGTTAGATGAGCATCAAGCGTTTGACACAAAACTGAATTAAAGGAATGTTAACCTGGTGGTGAGTCGCCACATTTAATAGGGAAAGTTAACTAGGAGTTAATAAAAATGCCATTGCCGTTATATCGCATTTTTGCTTATCGAGTTTTACAACTGTTTATAGCGATGTTGATAAGCACGAGTGCCAGTGCATCCGCGCTAAGCGCACATCAACAGCAGTACCTCGAAGCCAGAGAAGCGTTATCACAAGGAAGAATGGCTGACTATCAATCACTGCGTCACACGCTCAAGGGCTATCCATTAACGCCCTATCTGGATTTTCATGCCAATATTGATGATATTTTATCGCTAGATGGCAGCACGGCATTAACCGCAATCGCCTCTTTTCAAGACACGCCTTTATATCAAACAGCACGTTATCGTTATCTAATGGCTGCTGGTAAACAAAAGCGCTGGCAAGACTTTTTGCTTATCAGTCCTGACGAACCTAACAACTTAGTACTGCAATGCTATTTCTATCGGGCCCAAAGAACCGCTGGTAAGCTTGAGTTGGCTTATAAAGGAGCTAGCAAACTCTGGCTACATGGACGCTCACGCCCCAAGGAATGTGATCCTCTATTCACGGAATGGGAAAAAGCAGGCTACCGCACTCAAGACTTAATCTGGTCACGTATGTTATTGGCTTTCAATGCAGGTGAATATGGGCTACTCAAGTTTTTGGCAAAAAAGGTCACCACACATAAAAGCGATGCGCAGCGCTTGCTCAGTGTTTATAAAGACCCAAGAACCTTAAGGCACAGTAAACCGTTTCTCGCTAAAGCAAATATTAACGCCGATATTGTCGATGCAGGTATTCGTCGTCTAGCAAAAAAAGATCTTAACAAAGCGGTAAAACTCTACTTGATGTATCAAAAAGCGGACCGTTTTAGTGATCATCAAGGACGAAAACTAAGTCGTTATTTGATTAAACGAGCCCTCATACGACAAGAGGACTCACTGCAAAGCTTTATCGATAGCATGCTACCGCTGCTCGATAGCGATGATTTAGTCGAACTCAGACTCCGCTGGGCTATTCGCCAAGCCGATAAAGAAAAGTTACCGCAGCTTCTCACCTTACTTACACCAGAGAAACAGCAAAAGGCACGCTGGCAATATTGGCTAACAAAATACCCGCAGCACGCGAACACCTTAACGCAGCAAGGGTTAGCTAACCTAGCAAAGCAACGCAATTTTTACGGCTTCAGTGCCGCCGATACCCTAAGCCTTGAGTTTCAACTGGGGCATCAGACAACCCTTAAAGATGCTGAAATATACACCAGCCTAGACCATGACGCAGGCTTAGCCCGCGTAGAAGAGCTACTCGCAATCGATAAAACCATCGATGCTCGTGCAGAATGGGTATTAATGCTTAATCGCCATCCAAAAGCCGTAAGGGCTCAATATGGCCTGCTCGCCCAAGCGCGCCAGTGGCATGATTTAGGCGTCCAAGCGAGCATTCAAGCACAACTTTGGAATGATATGACGATGCGTTTTCCCTATGCCGCGGACAAAGCCTTTAAGCAAGCCAGCCAACAGGTCAATGTAGATATTAATGAGATCAGAGCAATTGCCCGCAGGGAATCCGCCTTTTATCCGTGGGCCACGTCAGGTGTTGGCGCACGAGGTTTAATGCAATTGATGCCTGCAACAGCGAAGGAGACCGCTAAAAAATCAAAACTAAAATACCGTGGTCAAAAGAGCCTGTATGACATCGACATTAACACCCAACTGGGTAGTCGCTACTACAAACGCCTGCTTGAGCAATTTAACGGCAATAGAGTACTTGCGACCGCCGCTTACAATGCAGGTCCACACAGAGTCAAACGCTGGCTAGCAGTCAGTGATGGTCAGTTAGATGTCATGAGTTTTATCGAATCTATCCCCTTCACTGAAACTCGAGAGTATGTTCAAGCTGTGCTGAGTTATCGCATCATTTATCAAATCAAGCAACAGCAACCACCACAGCTGTTTTCTGAGCAGGAGCTCGCATTTCGTTACTAATGTCGACTTAATCAGAGATCTGTTAGTGCAAATTAGCAGCAGTTAGATCACTGATTATCAAAGATTCCTTGATCACAGCCCAGTAAGTGTTAATAATTATCATTTAGATTAACAGCGACGCATCATGACAGATCTTGCAATGCTCACTATGGGATGCGAGTACCAACCTTTGGTTAATGCCAAAACTGGGACAATTTACGGCTACGAAGCACTCGCTCGTTTTGTTACACCCAATAACAACCCTATTGCACCCAATCAGGTATTCGATCGACTGCATCATCACCCTGCGTTGCTAACCCAAGTTGAACTGGCGGCAAAACAGTTACAAATTGCCCATTCAAATCCTAATTTGGCGCTTTTTGTCAACCTAGACCCACACGCAGTTGATCTTGAAAATCTTCCTCTTTTTATTCGTGAGTTTGTCACGCATAGGCACCTTACCGTTGAAATTATTGAAAATACCTGCGTTAACGATGCACAAAAATCTGAAAAACTGGTCACTCAGCTACATCTATCTCAGATTAACACCGCTCTCGATGATATTGGTGCCCCCCATGCCATGCTGTCGCTTGCATTGATGAGCCAAGTGAGTTGCCTAAAATTTGATATGAGTTGGCTTAACCAACTTGCGTGTAGCCAGCAACGTTATCTCATTCAATCCTTAGTTCAGTACGGTAAATTTGCGGGAAAATTGACTATTTTAGAAGGTATTGAAACCGCAAAACAGCTCGATACTGCACAGGAACTGGGCGTCGACTTAGTGCAAGGCTTTCTATTTAAAACGGACTTTGTCACAGCCAAACCTAGGGTCGCCTTGAAACAACTTATCAAGGCACACGACAACACAGAAACCATTATTGGCTAGCCAAAACAGCCGTTCTATCGCATAGTTAAGCGATACTCGAGATAATGAATATTGATAAATGTTGGCTCACTCTCTACAAGGACAGTTATGTCTCACCAAGCGATAACCGCGTTATTAGCGCAACTCGAACAGGTACTGTTAGGTAAACCACAGCAAATAAAGTTGGCCATCACCTGTATTTTAGCCAAGGGACACCTTTTGATTGAAGATCTTCCAGGCATGGGGAAAACCAGTCTGTCCCAGGGGCTAGCGCAAAGTCTGGGCCTGAGCCATCAAAGAGTACAATTTACCAGTGACATGTTGCCAGCGGATATCTTGGGGGTATCCATTTTTGATAAAGAACAATCTCAATTCGTATTCCATCCAGGGCCTATCTTTAAGCAGATGGTGCTAGCCGATGAGATCAACCGTGCTAGCCCTAAAACTCAAAGTGCACTGTTAGAAGCGATGGCGGAGCAACAGATAACGGTTGATGGGATTACACACCCCTTACCGAGTCCCTTCTTTGTGATAGCGACGCAAAACCCAAGCGAACAGTCAGGCACTTTTCCGTTACCTGAATCACAGCTAGATAGATTTATGATGCGCCTCTCTATCGGCTATCCCGACAGCGAAGCTGAATTGGCAATGCTTAAAGGGGAAGGCACGACTGTGCAAGGCAACCATCTGCCACAGTGTATCGATCCGATGACATTAAAAAATCTACAGCAGCAAGTATTGGATGTAAAAGCCTCCGACGCGTTGCTCAACTACATCTTGGCGCTTATTAATGGGTCTCGCCAACTAAACGAAGGTTATGGGCTATCCCCTAGAGCCAGCAAATCACTGCTCAACGCAGCAAAAGCATGGGCATTCATTGCAGGCAGACACTACATAGTGCCAGAAGATGTGCAGGCGGTATTTCCTGCTGTTGCCGAACACAGGCTACGTCATGTCAGCCAGCAACAGGGAGAAGCGCTGTCCCATAAACTACTCAATAGTACTAATCCAATATTGTGACCAGTATGGACTTGAACCAGACAACAGACACCGTTTACCAACGCTGGTGGAAAGGCTGGTTATCTCGGCGGCTACCGCCACAAAATCGAGTGACATTAGCCCACAAAAGCATCTTTATCTTGCCCACAGGCTTTGGCCTTATCTGGTTGCTGCTGGTGGTTCTGCTGTTCCTATTTGGTACCAATTATCAAAACAACTTGGTTATCGCGCTTAGCTTATTGCTATTGAGCCTATTTAATACTTGCATTATTTATAGCTATCGTAATTTAGCGGGAATGACCCTAGAAGCAAAAACAGGCCCTCACGTTTACGCTGGGCAAACCGTACTCTATCCGGTTTACCTCAGTGCCAATCAGGTACAATACCAAGTTACGCTGTCTTACGGCGACAACGAAACTCAAACTGTCGCCAATGTCACCGATAAAGCGGTGCAAACCTTAGTCCCCTTTGCCAGCCAACGCCGAGGGTGGACTCACCCCGGCAGGCTTAAAGTTGAATCTCGTTATCCACTCGGACTATGCCGAGCTTGGTCAAATGTCGATCTTGATAATGCTCAGATCGTTTTCGCCACACCTATCGCTAGCGTGACGCAATTGCATCAACATCTACAAGATGGCACAACTGAACAACCCCTACGAGGCCGGTCAACTCAAGGTGTAGAGGAGTTTAAGGGATTAAAGCCCTACGTGTTTGGTGAATCTCTACATCAAATTGCATGGAAACAGCTCGCTCAGGGGCGCGGCATGTTAACTAAAGAGTTTGAACAGCCACTCAGTGCACCAACCTGGCTAACGTTTAATGACAAACACCCGGATTTAGAACTTCAACTCAGTGAATTAACTTGGTCTGTTGACCAATTGAGCGAGCAAGAACAAGCCTTTGGATTAGTGCTTCCAAACCAAACATATATGCCGGCAACAGGCCAGCATCACCGTTTAGCATCGCTTAAAGCGATAGCGACGATAGATCGCATTAGCACTAAGGGCAACCTCGGATGAGTCACGCACAAGGGGAGATTATTGGTCGCCAGAGCCTACTCTGGCTACTCGTGGTCAATACACTGGTGTTATTACCCCTGTATGACAAAATGACGCCATGGAGTATGGGAATATGTGCCATCTGTTTACTGTGGCGACTCGGTATCTTCAGCGGAAAAGTCGCTAAGCCGCCACGCTACCTCGTCACGGCGCTAGCGGTGGCATCGGCCATTACGCTTGCCCTAGTTACCAGTCAAATAGGGATGCTTAATGGACTAATTAACTTGCTTATTTTAGGTTACGCCCTTAAATATATCGAGATGCGAGATCGTCGAGACGTGCGTGCAGTGGTGCTAGTGGGCTATTTTCTCATCGCCATCACGTTTATTGAGAAACAGAGCTTGTGGTTTACGATACAGCTCACTTTAGTCGCCACAATCAATACCTGTGTATTAGTCAGCCTCTATCGAAATAGCGATTCGCTGCGCAGTACAGCGCGCCTCGGAACACAACTAATGCTGCAAAGTCTCCCCCTTGCGCTGTTTCTGTTTGTCGTACTGCCAAGATTACCGCCACTTTGGCTAGTTCCTTCAGCTAACAATGCCACGACCGGGCTCTCCGATGAGGTGTCATTTGGTGATATTGATCAGTTAACCCGCTCTACGGCGTTAGCGTTTCGGGTCACTTTTGATGCCGAGCAACCAAACAACGCAGAACTGTATTGGCGCGCACTGGTTATGGAGAATTACGATGGCAAACGTTGGACGCAAGATGAGAGTATCAAAAAAATTGAAAGAGCGGCCAACGCCGCCGCGAACAGAAAACCACCCCAAGGCCCGTTTCTTAGTTATGAAGTGATCACTGAACCCAGCCGTCAACATTGGTTGTATGGTATGGACCTCGCTTATAGCAGTGAAGCTGATATCCTCAACCTGCCCGATGGCCGTTTATATGCGGTATCGCGAGTCGACAAAAAACTCGAATACCGAGTCAGCTCCTTTAAAGAAGCGATACTCGACCGCCGCTTAGCACCAAACGTCAAAGCTCTTAACCTTGCATTACCCGAAAAAGGCAATCCAAAGACCCGGGCATTGGCACTGCAGTTCAAAAAAGATCACCCCGAACCCAAGGCGCGGTTAACTGCCATGATGCGCTATTTTAATGAGTCGCCCTACTTCTATACCCTACGACCCCCCCAAGTTGGGCCGCAGCAGTTGGATGATTTTCTGTTTGAAAATAAAGCAGGTTTTTGTGTGCATTATGCCAGTGCATTTGCCTTTATGGCCCGTACGACAGGTCTCCCCGCGCGGCTAGTGACAGGCTATCAAGGTGGTGAATGGAACCGAACCGCTGGTTATCTCAGTGTTTATCAATATATGGCACATGCGTGGGTCGAAGTGTGGCTACCCCAGTCTGGCTGGACCCGCTACGATCCCACAGCGATGATAGCACCTTCACGAATAGACGATGGATTTGATGCATTCTTTAACCCGCAGCAAAGCTACCTATTAGAAAGTCCATTTAGTACGCTCAGATTACGCCAATATCCACTGCTTAATAACCTGAGACTATCATTGGCTAGTATCGATTATTACTGGAGCAAATGGGTGTTGGGCTTTGATAATGAAAGGCAAAGCATGATCTTGAAAAAACTACTTGGGGATGTAACAAGCACTAAGCTTGCCATTTTCATGTTAGTGATTTTAGCCACAATAGGTCTTGCAATCGCCTACAGTGTAGGGTTACTGCACTTTTCTCGGCAGCAAGATAAGGTGGTCGCGGGATTCGAACAGATCTGCATCATGCTAGCTAAAAAAGGGGTCTCTAGGCCCATCAATGAGTCTCCAAGTGACTATTACAAGCGGGTATTGCAACACTATCCAGGCCTAAGAGAAACCCTTAATCCCTATATCGATTGCTATATCACTCTTAAGTACAAGCCTTTGAGTGATGCTGGGCGAAAAAGGGTTTTAAATCGCTATAGACAAACTTTACATCAGGCTAGAATAGCCATATTACGTCTAAATAAAACTAAGATAGCACCATGATGTTTTTTCCAGCAAAATCATCTAATAATCAGCCATTTTAATGGCTTTTATTGGACATGAACTAAGAAACACATAGAATGGTTTATCACAATTTGTCCCTAATCGAACATCGGCTTTAGCGGGATAAAAGGCAACGCGGATAAGGCACATTATGCTCTACTTGGTTCAATCAAATAGAATGGAATCTTTGGCAAAACTGCTCGCGGATGAGCTTAAAACGCCCATTGCAAACCAGCCACTATTAACTCCAGAGCAGATACTGGTTCAAAGTCCAGGGATGTCCACGTGGTTGCGTCTAGCCATTGCTGAACATAACAATATTGCTGCCGCATTAGAATTTCCCTTACCCTCAAGTTTCATTTGGCAACTTTGCCACTCGCTACTCAATGATGTGCCCAAAGAGAACGCCTTTACCAAAGCAGCTATGACGTGGAAATTGATGGATTTGTTGCCCCAGCTCATCCACCAGCCGATTTATGCTCCACTCGCGCACTATTTAGAGAACAATACGCTGCAAAGTCATACCGTCGACCACGCCTCGCTTAAGCTGTTTCAACTGTGCGGTCAAATTGCTGATATTTTTGACCAGTACTTAGTGTATCGTCCAGACTGGATTTTAGCTTGGGAAGCGGGAGAAAACACCCTACCGCCTAAACAGGAAATCCTTAACGAATCTCAAGCGTGGCAACCTGTATTATGGCGTGAGCTAATTCATTACAACCACAACCAATTAGCTCAAAGTACCTATCACAGAGCCAATCTCCATCAGGCACTATTCGATACGCTCGACGATCCAAATTGTCCACTGGATGGATTACCGCCGCGTCTATTTGTGTTTGGTATCTCATCCATGGCACCACAAACACTTGAAGTGATAGCTTTTCTCGCCAAACGTATCGATGTCATCATGCTTAACCTCTCCCCCTGCCAACACTACTGGGGAGATATTGTTGACCCCAGGCTCAGGGCTCGCATGGCACTGCAATACGCAGACAAGCATCAACTGGCACAGGACTGGGAAGATAAACTCGAGGTCGGCAACCCGCTGCTAGCTAATAATGGTAAAATGGGGCGTGAACTGCTCGACCTGATGTTAGAACTCCCGGAAGATAATACCGACTTTAGTTTTGAGTGCTTTGAGGACCCAGGCCACCACAACCTGCTCAGTGGCATCCAACATGATATTTTGGAAATGCAAACCCGCGGTGAGAGTTTAGGTCCTAACGGCGAGTTCTATCTTAGTATCGAAGGCCGACGTCCCCTTACGCCTACTGATGACTCAATTACACTGCGAAGCTGCCATAGCCCGTTACGTGAAATCGAAACCCTGCATGATCACTTGCTGACCATGTTGTCAAAACCAGCCGCATCAGGAGAGGTGCTCACCCCTAAAGATATCGTGATCATGATGCCAGATGTTGCGGCATACGCCCCCTATATAGATGCTGTTTTTGCGGCTAAAACAGGCAGCCATTATATCCCTTATGCAATAGCCGATCGTGGCGCGGCTCAAGAATCGCCGCTGATCAGCAGTTTCTTAAAACTACTGACCATCAACCAAAGCCGTTTTGCTCTCACTGACATCATCAGTATTTTAGAGGTGCCAGCTGTGCTGAGGCGTTTTGAACTCGATGATGAGGAACTCAGCGTGATTCGTCGCTGGCTTGAACAAGCTGGCGTACGTTGGGGGCGGGATGCTGCAGGTCGAACAGCACAACAACTGCCTCCTTTTGAGAAAAATGCGTGGTCATTTGGTATCAAGCGCCTGATTTTAGGCTATAGCTTTAGTGATAATGCTCCGGTCTACCACGACAAGTTAGCCCTAGATGGCGTTGAAGGACAATCAGCCCAAGCATTGGGTAAACTCCTCAATTTTATTGAAGCGCTCGATCAGTTTATGTTACAGCTCAAGGACAGCAGTCCGTTACCCGAACGAATAGAACAGCTGCAACAGTTAGTGGAGCAGTTCTACGATCCCATCGACGAAGAGCTGCAACAGGTACAAACCCTACACGCAGCGATAAGTCGCCTCAACGAAGAGGTTTCACAAGCCATCTATCAAGGCCAATTGAGCATAGATGTACTGCAAAATTGGTTTGTATCGCATCTTTCAGAGTCCCGTGTAGGCCAGCGCTATTTAGCCGGTAGTGTCAATTTCTGTACTCTTATGCCAATGCGCTCCATTCCCTTTAAAGTTGTGTGTTTACTGGGAATGAACGACGGTGTCTATCCTCGCGTACAGCATCCAGTCGGCTTTGACTTAGTCGCGCAATATGGCGCGCGAAAAGGCGATCGCTCTCGCCGTCTCGATGACAGATACCTGTTTTTAGAAGCCATACTGTCAACCAGAGAACAGCTCTATATCAGTTATATTGGCCACAGTGAGCGAGATAATAGCGAACGTATCGCTTCGATGTTAGTGTCAGAATTAGTGGAGTATTGCCAGCTGTGCTATCTACCAAGCTATTTTGACAGGCAAACGGTCAGCATCAACGATATCCAAGCAATTGAGCAAGCCGTTAGTGAGCAGTTGATCATCATGCAACCGCTGCAGCCTTTCGATGAGCGTCTCTATCAAGACGGCGGTACACTGCAACAAAGCTATAGCGAGCAATGGTGTCCAACCATCGCAGGCGGCGAGCCACATTTAGACTCCGGGTTTATCAACGCACCATTGACTCTCACCGATGAGCAAGAAAGTAACGAATTGGAACTGTCGGCGTTAATCCGTTTCTTCCGCAACCCAGCACAGTACTTTTTTAACCGTTCGCTTAAATTAGATCTCAATCTTTCGATTCAAGCCGATGATAATGATGAACCCTTCAGTTTAAATCCACTGTCACGCTACCAACTGCAAAGTGGCCTCATTGACGATGCAATCCGCCAGCAGCAAGAATCACCCGACTCACAGATGTTGCACAAATTAAAACTGGCAGGTCAACTACCACTGGCACCTTTTGATGACCTACTGCTAAACCAATATTTGCACGATATTAAACCAGTTATTGGTCGAACCCTTTATTTAAAAGGTGAAAAGGCGCACTCGGTTGATATCACGCTTGAGCTTGGCAACACCGCCCAACAAACATTAGTGGGGCGTATCGATGCCATTTCGGCAAAAGGGCTAGTTAACTATCGACCTGGCACTGCCAATGCCCGGGATCTTATTAGGGTGTATCTGCGTCATCTGTGTCTCAATGCCTGCACCACGCCGCAAGCCAGTACACAAAATAGAACCAGTTACTTACTCGACATTGGCCACTTTCATGCCTTTGCAGCCATTGAACCGCACCAAGCCCTCAATCAGCTGAAAATATGGGTCGATTATTTCAATCAAGGACAAAGTGTACCGCTTATGTTTATTCCCAGAACCGCATTGGCCTATGTAGAAGCTGAGGGCGATCATCACGAGAAGTTACTGGCAGCACAGACACAGTGGCTTGATGAACAGAGTCAACTCGGTGAAGGGTTAGAACCTCACTTCCAACGCCTCTATCGCTTTCCCGATGATTTCGATGCTCAAGGTTTTGGCGAGATCAGTTCCACACTGCTCTCTCCCATGCTGAGTCTTTACCACAAAGCACCGTTAAATGAGTTAGTCCGCTATGTGGAGGGGCAGTAATGCAGCACAGTAAATCATTAGATACCTTAACATTACCGTTTGGCGGAAAACGGCTAATCGAAGCCAGTGCGGGCACGGGGAAAACCTATACCATTGCGGGCCTCTATGTGCGTTTACTACTGGGACACGAGATCCCGGCACCGCTAAGCTGCGAGCAGATCTTGGTGGTTACCTTTACCAACGCCGCAACGGGTGAGCTTAGGGATCGCATTCGCAAAAAAATCCAGCAGGCTTACAAACGCTTTATAGGCCTCGCCATCGATGATGAGCTCATTGAGCAGCTGTACCAACAAACCCCAACAACAGAACTTGCCATTGCCCGCAAGCGTTTAGACTTGGCACTCAAATCCTTAGACGAAGCCTCAATTTTTACTATCCATGGCTTTTGCCAGCGGATATTGGCTGATATGGCATTTGAATCGTCGCTATTGTTTGAGTCAGAGTTTACCTTAGATGACAGCGAGTTTTTGCACCATGCAGTACGCGATTTTTGGCGTGAAAGCTGCTATCAGCTGCCCAGCTACTTGGCACAAGTAATACAAAATAAGTTTAATGATCCAGACGGATTAGCAAGTCAGCTTCGGCCATTACTGGGGGCAAGCCAAGCGATTGCCACACCAACTCCCATCGAGTTTGCTGCTCTCTCGGCGCAAGTCAGCCAAAGTTTAAGCCGGCTTAAGCTGACTTGGCAGCGAGAGCGAGAGGCAATTGAAGCGTTATTGCATCAACTGCCTCTCAACGGTGTCCGCTTTGGAAAAAAAGACCAAGGTTACCCTAAGCTAGCCGCAATGCTTGATGCCATGGATAACTGGGGCAAATATAGCCAAGCTCTGCCCGATCTTAAAGTGCTCGATGCACTCTCTTTGCACAATCTAAAGCTTAACAAAGGCGGCGTGTTACCCACACCTGATGAAGCCCCGTTACTGGCTCACATTGAAAGTCTAAGCCAATTACTCGCTCAGTTGGTACCTAGCTTTCTTTTTACCGCCCGCGAAGGTATTTCAGCGCGATTTACACGGCAAAAACAGGAACGAAACCTGCTTACGCCTGATGATCTACTCACCACCTTGGCGCACGCATTAACCATGGACAGTGCCACACCACTGGCCACCAGTATTGGTAAACGTTTTCCTGTCGCGCTCATCGATGAGTTCCAAGACACGGATCCATTGCAATATCAGATTTTTAGTCAAATTTATGATCAAGATGAAACGGTGTTAGCGAAACTAAGTCTGCTGATGATTGGCGATCCTAAACAGGCCATTTACGCCTTTCGCGGCGCCGATATCCATACCTATATCAATGCCAGAAATAATACCGAAGAGCACTACAGCTTAGACACCAATTACCGCTCTAGCGCTAATATGATTGCGGGTGTGAACCAGCTGTTTTCGCAGCATTCAGATCCCTTTATCAGTGAGGCCATTCCCTTTGACTCAGTCGCGCCATCGCCCTTTGCAATCAGTAAACAACTCATTGAGGCAGAGCACGACAACAGTGCACTGCGAATTAAACTACTCAGTGAAGACCCAGATAAAGGCCTCAATAAGGCCAGCGCTCGCAAACTACTCGCACAAGACTGTGCCAATGAGATAGTGCGGCTATTAACCCAAGCCCAGCAAGGCCAATGCCTGAATTGCGATAAACCATTGAAGGCAAGGGATATTGCTGTACTGGTGCGGGACAGAAATGAAGCCGCATATATTAAAACAGCGTTATCTGAGCGTAACATCGGTGCGGTATTTCTCAGCCGTGATAGCGTTTTTGCCACACTTGAAGCCAGAGAACTCGCACTTATCCTCACCGCAATTGCTAACCCAAAAGATGAGCGAACCCTGCGCAGTGCACTGGCCACTCATCTGCTAGGTTATAACTGCGAGGCGATTCATCGTTTTAACATAGATGAAGATACCCGTCAGACCTTGCTAGAGCAGTTTAACGCATTGCATCAACTTTGGTTGAAACGCGGCGTCATGCCTTGCCTCTTGGCTATGGCCAGCGAGACTAAGTTAATTGAGCGAATTCTCACACAACAAGATGGTCAGCGACGCTTAACTGATTTCAGGCACTTAGGCGAGCTTTTACAGCAAAAAGCCACTGAATTAGATGGGATAAGCGCTCTGGTTAATTGGTATGAACAAGCACTAATAGAGCACCAGGGCACGGAAGAGTCACAGCTTAGGTTAGAGAGTGAGCAAAACTTGGTGCAGATTGTCACCATTCATAAAAGTAAAGGCCTCGAGTATCCTGTCTGCTTTGTGCCCTTTGTCAGCTTAGCCAGAGACAACCGACGCAAGCCCTCGCCTATGCTCTACCATCATGATGGTCAACTGCTATGGGACATAGGTCAAACAGACGAAGGCTGGGAAAACCATAAACGAGAAACCCTAGCTGAAGATCTTCGTCTTCTCTACGTAGCGTTAACTCGTCCGGTTCTGGCGTGCTATTTGTATATCGCTAACCACTCAAGGTTCACCAAAAAAGCGGGGATCAGCAGTCAACTTCATGAAACGGCCATAGGTTACCTGCTGGGGATTGAAGATAAAAACTGTGAGTTTTCACAATTACAGAATCACGCACTGAAGCTCGCTAGTGATGCAATTAGTGTCACCACCATAGACGGCATCGCAGAGGCCCAGCCCGTCGAATTCACCGATGAACTCGCCACGCAGTTAGCACCTAAAACCTTAGTGCGACCGACGATGATACCTTGGCGCGTGGGCAGTTACTCCGGCTTGGTCAAACACCTCGCCCATGAGCGAGTCCTGCCTGGCAGTGATGATGAGACCTTTCCTGAAGTTAGCGTTATTCGAGATGAGCAGCCCGCTGCCGCGTCGCGCTTTACTTTCGAGCGTGGGGCAAACGCTGGTAGCTTTCTGCATCTTGTTCTTGAACTTATCGATTTTACCGACGCAGATACCACCTTGAGCACCCAGTTGCCCGGCGCAATGGAGAAATATGCTATCGATGAGCAGTGGCAATCTGTGCTACATCACTGGTATCTTGATTTACTGGCAGCACCGCTTGATAGCAATGCTTGCCTTAGGTTATCAGACCTATCATCTACGCAAACATTAGTGGAAATGGAGTTCTATCTGCCCATTTCACGGCTCAGCGCCAACAAGCTTAATCAGCTATTGACCGAATTTGGCTACAGCGCGGGTTTAGAGTTTGAAAGCTTACAAGGCATGCTCAAAGGTTTTATCGATTTAACCTTCGAGCACAACAATCAATTTTATATTGCCGACTATAAATCTAACCACTTGGGCGATGACTTTCATCACTATCAGGTTGACGCTATGCATCAAGCGATCCGCAGCCACAGATACGATCTGCAATACATCATCTATACCTTAGCGCTGCATCGCTATTTAAAAATGCGTATGCCAAATTATGACTATCAGCAACACTTCGGCGGTTGCTATTACCTATTTCTACGTGGCATGTCAGCCCACCACGCTCGATCAGGCGTCTATTTCGATAAACCACCGTTGGCGTTAATTGAGCGACTCGATGCCTTATTTGAATATAGCACCAGCGATATGGCCACTAGCGCTCATACATCGACTCAAGTGGAGCAGCCATTATGATCGCATTAGATAAACCGCTCGAGCGCTTACTCAAAGAGTGGGAGCAGCAAAGACTACTCACCGCTCTTGACAGGCATTTTGCCCTTGAAATGAGCGCTATGCATGCTGACAGCACGCCACTCTTTACCTTTATCTGCGCCCTACTCAGCCGGCAGCTATCCTTACAACATACTTGCCTACCGCTTAACCTCATCGACAATAGTAATCCTCTGGCTGAAGTCACTGCTCAGTGTCAGTTATTGGGTTCGACTGTAGAGTTAGTCGATGCCTTAAGCCAAAGTAGCGCTGTTGGCACGCCAAGCGATACAGGTAAACCATTGATTTTAGATGGAAACAACCTTTACCTGCAACGCTATTATCAATTTGAATATCAGGTGAGTGAGCAACTAAAAAGGCTGTGTGTTCCCATTGATGTTGACGATATCCCACACACTCAAACATTATTGTCCGCATTATTTTCGCCAACAGCCCAGGCACTAGACTGGCAAAAAATTGCCACCGCCACCGCGTTCAGCCACAAACTGGCGGTGATAACGGGTGGCCCAGGTACAGGTAAAACCACCACGGTAACCAAACTATTATTGTTACTCTGCCAGCAGCAAACATTGACCATCAAATTGGTGGCACCAACCGGTAAAGCTGCTGCGCGCTTGAGTGAATCGATAAAGGCTTCCAAAGTACGCTTAGCCACTGAACTTGGGCAAAAGAGCGATCCGCTATCATTAACCGCGTTAGCCGCAGTACCTGAAGAGGCGACAACCCTACACCGTCTATTGGGCGTGATCCCAAACTCCCATCGCTTCAGGCACCATAAGGATAATCCGCTGCGTTTAGATCTATTGATCGTCGATGAAGCCTCCATGGTTGACCTGCCTATGATGCATAAGCTGCTTGATGCCCTGCCCGAGCATGCGCGCTTGATTTTATTGGGCGATCAAGATCAACTGGCTTCTGTAGAAGCCGGCGCTGTGCTTGCCGATATCTGTGCAGGATTAAAACAGGTCTCTGCAGATGGCGTTAGCCAATGGCGAATGCGCTACAGCCCCGATAAAGAAAAGCTACTCAGCCAATTGACCGCTAGCGACTTAACCCCCTTTGTCAGCCCCGATGCCCAAATTGGCGATGCTCTGGCGATGTTAATGCACAGTCACCGTTTTCAAGGCGATGCCGGCATTGGCTTACTTGCTGGCGCCGTTAATCGCTCTGATCTGAAAGCTGTTCTGCACGTTTGGCAACAGGGCTATCAAGAGCTTTTATGGATTGAGCACCAAGACACACCTCAGGGGAATCTTGGGTTGCAGGCACTGCTTACGCAGAGTGTTGAACATTACGGTGTCTATTTAAAAGCCATTGCAAGTGGCTGCCATACGCCCAGTGAGATCATCGACAGGTTCAATCAATACCGCATATTGTGCGCCATGCGCGTGGGTGAATTTGGCGTCGAAGGCATTAATGCCAGCGTGAGCCAAGCACTGGCCCAGGCGCAACTTATTTCGCTAAGCCATGAATTTTATGCGGGACGCCCAGTGATCATTCAAAGCAACGACTACAATTTGGGACTATTTAACGGCGATATTGGGGTGATTTTGCCAGATGAAACCAATCACTCTCGGCTGATGGCCCATTTTGTTCAAGCCGATGGAAGCCTGTTAAAAGTATTACCCGCTAGGCTTCCTAGCCATGAAACTTGCTTTGCTATGACAGTTCATAAGAGCCAAGGCAGCGAATTTAGCCAAGTGGCACTGGTGTTGCCTCCACGACCGAGCGCTGCACAGCGTCAGCTATTGAGTAAAGAGCTGGTCTACACGGCCATCACTCGGGCCAAAAACCATTTTAGTTGTTTAGGCAGTCAAAAAATCTTTGAGGCAGCCTGTGCTCAAGCAACCCAGCGAGCCTCTGGCCTCGCTAACAGACTTTGGCAGTCATGAACCCAAGCACATTAACTGAGCTGCTGACGCAGTTCGGGAATAATCCACGCAGTAAACCAGCCTTTATCATAGGTAATGGTATTAACCGCTATGGTGCACCTGATGGCGCGATAAATGCGTGGGATACTATGCTACTGCAACTATACCAAGCCTTCGCCGATAGCGCGGTTACCCACATCCCGCACGGTATCTCCCTGACAGAGTTCTACGACTCTTTAACGCTTATCAATCACAGCGAAGATGTATCGCTGCAAAAAGCATTTTGCGCATTGATGGCAGATTGGCAACCCACGGCTCACCATAACGCCATTGTTGAATGGGCTAAGGCACACAATGCCCCTATCTTGACCACTAATTTTGAAGAAACCCTCAGTGCCGATCAGGGGCTCAACTTATATCATAGCAACCCTAAGCGATTTACCGATTACTATCCTTGGGGCAGCCATTTTGCACCACATAACCTTGATGATCCCACCAATGCCTTTGCAATTTGGCATATTAACGGCATGCAACGTTATGCTCGTAGCGTAAGGCTTGGGCTAAGCCATTATATGGGGTCGGTCGAACGAGCACGGGCACTGCTGCATAAAGGGGGCAAAGGACGACTCTTTGCCAATGACGATCTCAGCCATTGGAACGGCAGCTCAACCTGGCTACAGATCCTATTTAGCAATGACTTGGTGTTTATCGGTTTGGGGCTAGAAAGTAGCGAAATATTTATTCGCTGGCTACTGATTGAACGGGCAAAATATTTTAAAGCTTATCCCCAACGTCAACGAGCGGCCTACTTCATTTATGCACAGGAGGCACTGACACCAGGGCAAACCCTGTTCCTTAGTGCAGTCGGTGTAACCTTACTAAAACAAAACACTTACCAAGCCATCTATGAGACCCCTTGGGCAAGTTAGCTAAAACCTATTCCCTAGGATAGAAAACCAGCAATTGAGACCTAAGTAAGCGTGCAAAACTTGCATAAATTCCTCAGCGCGTCATAGTGGCCTTGGGTATAAATGTACTGGATATTATGGAGAAAAGATGCGTCCGACCAATCTATTGCTTTTGTGTGGTGGCGGTGGAGATGAACATGCAATCTCACTGTTGTCGGCTAACTATTTCGAAACCTCACTAGCAAAACTGCCTCACGTGTCTGTGTTACGAGTTGAGCTAGATGGCAATGGGCAGTATCGCACCAAAACGGACCAGCCCTGCGAGCTCACTAATCAAAAGGTGATCCGCTTTGACGATGAAAGCATCGCTCCATGGCCAGTCGATTATGTGATCCCCTGTATCCATGGTTTCCCTGGTGAAACCGGAGATATCCAATCCTACTTTGATTTGATCAAATTACCCTATTTTGGTTGTGACTCTGAAGGCTCAAGTAACTGTTTTAATAAGATCACCGCAAAGATGTGGTTTAGCGCGTTGGGGATCCCTAATACGCCTTACATCTTTTTAAACCAGCTGGATGATAATGCCATTAAACAGACAGAAGCCGCGTTTCAACAGTGGGGCTCAATCTTCGTTAAAGCGGCTTCACAAGGCTCCTCCGTCGGCTGCTACCGCGTCGATCAACAACAAGATATTAGCGCTGTTTTAACCGAAGCATTTAGCTTTTCACCTTATGTTGTTGTAGAGAAAACCATCCGTGCTCGAGAGTTAGAAGTAGCGGTATACCAATATCGTGGAGAAACTGTAGCCACATTGCCGGGCGAAGTGATCTGCTCCGCAGACACCTTTTACACCTTTGATGAAAAGTATGCTGCCAATAGCCAAGCCACCACCCAAGTCGTGGCTGATGTCAGTGACGAGATTGCAGAGCGTATTCGCGAGTATGCCATTAAGGTCTTTGATGGAATGAAGCTACGTCATCTATCAAGAATTGATTTCTTTTTAACGCCTGAGAATGAAATTTTATTAAACGAAATTAACACCTTCCCAGGACTAACGCCCATCTCAATGTTTCCAAAAATGTTAGCCAATCATGGTGATGATTTTAGCGAGTATTTAGCAGAAGCCATTGAACAAGGGGTAAGTCGGTAACTGACAGGTTAGTTTTTACCGCGAACCAACTCTTCTTAAACGAAAGCGATTCGCGGTTTAAATTTCTGTGCCATATTTCGCATAGAGTGCCGTCAAGAAACCATCGTGATACATGCTCAACAAGCTCGCTTGTAACGCTTCAGCCTTTTTGAAATCCATCTCTTTATTGCAAGCCATCGCCCGTAACGAGGTGTAAAACACCAGCTCTGGGGTCAAGTTAACCCCAGCTTTTTTCATTAAGTGATTGGCACTCACTAACTCAGCCGCCCAAAAAGGAATCCGCTTACGCAGTAACTTGTTGACGTTTTGACGATTTGACGAGGTTAACTCGACCCGAAAACCAAAGTCTTTGAGATATTCACCGACACCACTTCCTAGAAAGCTGCCAATAACATAAGGTTTGGCATCCTCGAGTGTGGTCAAATAGATCTGCGACTCAGGCAAGTCAAACAGCCCATAACGAGACACTAATACCGGGCTTATCCATTGGAAATGGACTTCACGTTCTTGACTTCTCTCTATGGGTAATACACAAGTATTATTGTCGTGCTCGACACTAATGATGGCCCGCTTTAACGGTAGAAACTGCACCATATACTCAAGTTCTGAACGCTTAAACAGCTCATCAAGCACTTCAATCAACAAACCTTGGTTCTGCTCGCCATTTGTAAACGCAAAGGGAGCAACATCATAGGTAAGCACCTTAACGGGCTCAGCCTGCACCGCAAAGCTTGCCAGAATCAAGTACAGCAACGCGTTAACAATGCGTCTAGTACCATGCATTTATTGCCTCCTCAAAAGGCAAGGTCTTGCCTTTTGGCTCATCAAGATTCACCGGTTTAGGCGAGCCATTTTGTTGCAACCAAAATTGAGCCGGTTGCTTATCATTCAGTTTTGGTGCACAGGGGTGAGAGGAACGCTTTGAAAGCATATCCAGGTGTTTATCAACAGCTGTGGCAAATTGATCCAACGCTTGCTGGGAGCTTAACGTCCCCTCCACTACTTTTGAAATGTACTGCCACCAAAAACGCGATAACCCTGGGTAATCAGGTACATTAGTACCTGTCGGGGTCCAAACTTCTCGGGCATTGCTGCGATAGAACTCTACCAGCCCCCCTAGATATGGCGCCTTTTTCGTCATGACGTCCGACTGTATATCTGAATGGCGTATGGGTGTTAAACCCACTAACGTCTTTTTAAGCGAAACTGTTTTAGACACCACAAATTGCGCATATAACCACGCCGCTTGCTGTCTTTTTAAGGGGGTATTTTTAAGAAGCGTCCACGCCCCGGTATCTTGGTAACCCGACTTCATCCCTTTTTGCCAATATTTACCCACAGGCGAAGGAGCAACGCGCCATTTTGGGGTACCATCTTCATTCATCACCGCAAGGCTCGGATCAGTAAGATCGGCAACAAACGCGGTGTACCAAAATATCTGCTGCGCAATCACGCCCTTACCCGGCCATTCACCCGCTTGGGTAAAATTCAGTGAGCTCGACTCTGGTGGCGCATACAAGTTAAGCCAAGAGACAAATTTATCGATCGCATAAACAGCTGCTGGCCCATTTAATGCCCCACCGCGACTCACACTGGCACCGACAGGTCGACAGTTTTCGACGCGAATGCCCCATTCATCGACGGGCAGCCCATTGGGCAAGCCTACATCCCCAACCCCCGCCATTGACAGCCATGCATCCGACATACGCCAACCTAAACTGGGATCAGTTTTAGCGTAATCCATATGGCCATATACCCGTTTCCCATCAATCTCTTTAATATCATTAGTAAAAAAATCTGCGATATCTTCATAGGCTTGCCAATTTTGTGGCACACCTAACGCATAACCATACTTAGCTAAAAACTGGCGTTGGTAAGCGACATTGCTAAACCAATCATGGCGATACCAGTAGAGGTTTACAAACTGCTGATCAGGAAGTTGATAGAGCTTGCCATCTGGTGCGGTCGTAAACTTAATCCCCATGAAATCTTGTAGATCAAGCGTTGGAAGCGTAACAGCTTGACCCTCGTTGGCCATAAAATCAGAAAGTGCCACCACCTGTTCGGAGCGAAAATGGGTACCGATTAAGTCGCTATCATTAATATAAGCATCGTAGAGGTTCTGATTGGTTTGGATCTGCGCTGATAATTTTTGTATGACATCATCTTCGCCAGTTAACTCATGCACCACTTTTATACCCGTGAGCTCATAAAAAGCTTTTGCGAGCACATTGGCTTCATACCAATGGGTCAAGATACGTTCTGATACGACACGGATCTCCATGCCTTGATAAGGCAGACTGCTGTTGATAAACCATTGCAGTTCTCTTAACTGTTCATCCCGTGAAAGAGTGGAAGGCTGTAACTCAGAGTCAACCCAATGCTGTGCCACCAACGACTGTTCAGTCTCTGGTTGAGCAACCACTCGGGCACTATTTACACCAGCGCTGATGATTAAACTAAGCAAATAAATAGATCGGATTGTTCCGCGCACCCAATAATTACCCCTACTTTTTAGTCTCATTTCATCATGGATGAAATTATAGATTAATGCCACTTAGTGGGGATAAATATTATTAAAGTGAATGTAAAAAAAGTTGTTTTATCTGATAGATATACATAGAGCCAGACACGTTTAGTAAGAATGATTCTGTGTCGTGACTCATCGTAGAAACGAAAAAGGAAGCGGTCGCTTCCTTTTCTCATCCAGGGTTTAGCTGAGTTAATTACTCGGCATCAATTAACCTAGTAGTACCAATCTCGATTTTACGCGGCTTAAGTGCCTCTGGGATCTCACGCTTAAGATCGATATTAAGTAAGCCATGTTCTAAATCTGCACCCACCACAGTCACATAATCTGCCAACTGAAATGTGCGCTCGAAACCGCGCTCGGCAATACCTTGATACAGATACTTACGCTCGGTATCTTGCTCGGCTTTAGTCCCTTTGATAACCAGTTTGTCACCTTCACTGGTAATATCTAATTCTTGCATCGAGAATCCTGCCACCGCCATGGTAATACGGTATCTATGTTCATCTAGCAGCTCGATATTATAAGGAGGGTACCCTGAATTGCCTTTGTTCGAAGCAGCATGCTCTGCTAGCTGGGCTAAACGATCGAAACCAATGGCACTTCGGTATAGAGGAGTTAAGTCATAATTACGCATCTGTATATCCTTGTATTAAGCAATATCAATTTTAAATGGCCGATATAGCAAACTTATCTGGTTTACTGGGTATCGCACCGAGTCATTGTTGAGTTAAACCTTGCAGCCCCGAAGGCGCTGAATGTTCATTTAACTTAGAGACCTCATCGAGCGTCTCATAATCACTATATGCGGATAGCGAAAATCCTTTTCAACCCATAAAGTGAAAAATTTTAAATTATTTACCTAAGAGTAAGACGGTAATAGATATAGCAGACATAAAAAAAGGCAGCCTATTGGCTGCCTTTTTTGCACACTTATCTTGTCGCTTAGAACTTACAAGCTAATGGGCTCTTACTGTTTAAGAACTGAATATCACCAGCAACTGGCGCATAATCTGCAGCCTTGATGTCACCAGTATTCTTAATGTAAGTATATAATACCTCTGCATCAACATAGCCAGTCATCACAGGCGTCAGTACTGGGTAACCGTCACCACCAGCAGCATTATAGCTAGGAACCGTGAACGTATATGTCGCATCAGCGGCATAACCTTTGCCATTGATGTCGCTGATAGCTACAGTCTTAGCTTCACAATCAACATCCATCTTAATGCCAACTAGCTGTGGATATGCACCAGAACCTGTCTCGCCTACATCAACCGTTGCAACCACATTTAGATAATCGGTTACTTCAGCACCTGTCAATGTGCTTAGGGTGATAGAGTTACCAAATGGCTGCACAGTCAGAACATCTTTATAGGTAATTTCGCCAGGTTGAATTGAATCACGCACACCGCCCGAATTCATTACCGCAAAGTCTGCTGCCACTTTCGTGCGCTGAGCTTCAGCGAGTAAACGACCTAAGTTAGTCTGTTGATTACGAACAACACCACGGTCGCCTTCAAGTTTATCATCGGTAGAACCGATAACTTCTAATAGCTCTTCTTGACCTTTGTCCTGATACTGCTGCATCACTTCAAGCACAGTCGCGTCTGGCGTAATAGGCTCACCAATATGAACGCGATCACCTGCTTCGTTCTTCTCTTTCAAGTTTACAGGGATCAGCTTGTAGCTTGCTAGGTGTAGCTCACCATTGAAATATTCAAAGTTAGCTTGACCGACATACTTGCCCCATTCATGAGCCTGCATAATGAATGTGCCGTTTTGCACATCGGGCTTACACTCTCCACCAGGTGTAAATTCAGGGTCGTAGACATTGCCTTCCATACAAACAGGGTTTTGAGAGTGACCACCGATAACGGCAGCTAACTCACCTTCAGCCATAGCGCGAGCCAATGCAACATCACCAGGGGCATTGTTACCATTAACACCGTCTGCATAATGACCCATGTGAGTCGTTGCAAAAATCAAATCAGCTTCATTCGCATCTTTAATCTGCTTAATAACTTTCTTAAGCTCTTCTTTAGGATCGGTAAATTCAAGGCCACCAATAAACTCTGGGTTAGCGATTTTAGCCGTATCTTCAGTCGTTAGACCGACTACAGCAATACGCACACCATTGACGTCGAATACTTTATAAGCATCGAAATAGCGCTCACCCGTTTCTTTGTCATAAATGTTAGCGGCTAACATTGGAAACTCAGCAAGATCACGTTGCATATCTACAACTGATAGCGGGTTATCAAACTCATGGTTACCAACAGCCATTGCATCGTAACCAATCAGGTTCATACCAACGAAGTCTGGACGTGCATCCTGTAGATCTGACTCTGGTACACCAGTGTTAATATCACCGCCGGAAAGTAGTAACGTTTCGCCACCGTTTGATTCAACTTCAGCGCGGATTTGATCAATCAACGTCTTACGAGCCGCCATACCATATTCGCCATATTTATTTTCAAAAAAGCGGCCATGGTTATCGTTAGTGTGAAGAACAGCAAAGGTCGTACACGCATCGCCAGCTTCGGCACATGTTGTCGGCGCTTTATCATCATCGCTGCTATTACAACCAGCAAGTGCTGCCAATACTGCAGTAGCGACTAGTCCTTTAAGTATTTTATTTGTCATTACATCAACCCCTAGATTATCTTTTTTATTAACCATCATATTCTTTGATAGCGAACGATATAATCTCGCTGACAAACATAATAGCAAATAATACCCATATTTGTGGCATTTTTATGAATAAACGTGAGCTAAATGTTTATTTTATAAGTCTTTTATTTCACTTTTTGTTCATGATACAGAACAAGCAACATACCAAACCCTTTGACGCATTGTGGCGACATAAAGACAATAAAGAACTAAAGCAATACTTCTAAACGCTTAGAGCAACACAATGACGCCGACTCGATTTTCCACAATACAAAACAAACATAACCGCCAAATCATCTAATAGCGTGCCAGCGATCACATTAAGTTAACTTTTACTAATCCATAATTTTTGAATATTGCACCTAAGCGACATAACCCCGCCAATTCTGGCCACTGAAGTGATAGGATTGTTAATGAAATAGGCGCAATGCTGGCTATAGGACCGCTGTTGAGAAATATCATCACTTGTCGAATCTAGGCATAAAAAAAGGATGCATTAACGCATCCTTTTTTGCCACAACACAAGTTAACTTATTGCATTAGGAACCCTAACCCAGCCTTCCATTAACACGCGTGCACTGCGACTCATACTCACTTTGTTTACTTGCCAACGCCCATTATACTGATGCGCTTGAGCACCCACTTTTAAAGTGCCAGACGGATGACCAAAGATCACACTTTCGCGCTCACCCCCACCCGCAGCCAAATTAACAAGCGTGCCCGGAATCGCTGCGGCAGTGCCTATCGCTACAGCGGCTGTGCCCATCATGGCATGATGTAGTTTGCCCATTGACAGCGCACGCACTAACAGGTCGATATTGGTCTGGGCAATTGCTTTACCGCTAGACGATATGTAGGCCTGCGGACCCGCCACAAATGCGACCTTTGGCGTATGCTGTCGCATTTGTGCTTGTTCAATATCGTCGATAAGCCCCATTTTCAAGGCACCATGAGCACGAATGGTTTCGAACATGGCTAACGCCTTCTCATCACCGTTAATGGCTTCTTGTAGCTCTGTGCCTTGATAACCGATTTCATCGGCATTGAGAAAAATGGTGGGGATGCCCGCATTGATCATAGTGACAGATAGACTACCAATCCCGGGGACATCTAATGTGTCAACTAAGTTACCTGTGGGGAACATATCGCCTTCTCCATCGGCAGGGTCAACAAAATCGACCTGTACTTCAGCCGCTGGAAAAGTGACACCGTCCAGTTCAAAGTCGCCAGTTTCTCGCACCGCGCCATCAACCATTGGCACGTGAGCAATAATAGTTTTTTGAATATTTACTTGCCAAATGCGTACTTGGGCAATTCCATTTGTTGGTAAGCGGCTTTTATCTACTAAGCCATTACTGATACCAAAAGCGCCCACCGCAGCCGTCAAGTTGCCGCAATTCCCACTCCAATCAATAAAGGGCTTGTCGATAGCTACCTGACCAAATAGGTAATCAACGTCATGATCGGCTTTTTCACTTTTAGATAAAATCACCGTTTTACTGGTACTGGAGGTGGCACCGCCCATTCCATCGGTGTGTTTACCATAGGGATCTGGGCTACCTATGACGCGCAGTAGCAAGGCATCTCTTACTTCGCCCGGTGTTTGCGCATCAGCAGGCAGATCATTGAGCGCAAAAAACACCCCCTTACTGGTGCCGCCGCGCATATACGTTGCAGGAATTTTTAGCTGAGTCATTTCACTTTCCTTTTTATGGGCTTTATGTGCTGGCTCTCATGGCGTAACAGCCAGCACAGTGCTATCAAGCCTTTTTTGCTTCTAAAAAATCTTGCGCAAAGCGTTGCAGTACCCCCCCCGCTTGATAGACGAGTACTTCATCGGCAGTGTCAAGACGACACGTTACCGGGATCGTTACACGCTCACCATTGGCACGATTCATCACCACCTTGAGCAAAGCTCTAGGTGTGGGTTCACCCACAACATCGAAGGTCTCACTGCCAGTAATACCATAGGTATGGCGGTTCTCACCGTTAACAAACTCTAACGGCAATACCCCCATACCAACGAGGTTGGTGCGATGAATACGCTCAAATCCCTCGGCAATAATCGCTTCAACGCCCGCAAGGCGAACCCCTTTAGCGGCCCAGTCTCTTGAGGAACCTTGGCCATAATCAGCACCCGCGACAATGATCAGTGGCTGCTTGCGATCCATATAGGTTTCAATCGCTTCCCACATACGCGTAACTTGGCCTTCTGGCTCAATACGAGCAAAAGAGCCCTGCTTTATTTCGCCATTATTCTGCACCATCTCATTGAGTAACTTAGGATTAGCAAACGTTGCACGTTGCGCCGTCAGGTGATCTCCCCTATGGGTCGCATAAGAGTTAAAATCAACCTCAGGTAAGCCCATTTTGCTCAGGTATTCACCCGCTGCGCTACTTGCCAAAATAGCATTAGAAGGTGAGAGGTGATCAGTCGTGATATTGTCGCCAAGTACCGCTAGTGGTCGCATTCCTTTAAGTGAGCGTTCCCCCGCCAAAGCACCTTCCCAATAGGGTGGGCGACGAATATAGGTGCTCTGTGGGCGCCAATCATAGAGTGGACTAATCTGCTCACCGTAATCGACTTTGAGGTCAAACATCGGCGTATAGACCTCTCTAAACTGCTCAGGTTTAACGCTCGCTTTAACAATCGCATCAATCTCTTCATCGCTCGGCCAAATATCTTTAAGGCGTATCGGTGTGCCCGACGCATCGGTACCCAATACATCTTTTTCAATATCAAAGCGTATCGTGCCAGCAATGGCATAGGCCACAACCAATGGTGGTGATGCCAAGAAGGCTTGTTTCGCATATGGGTGAATACGACCGTCAAAATTTCGGTTGCCTGATAAAACAGCCGTCGCATAGAGATCGCGCTCTATCACCTCTTGCTGTATCGCAGGGTCCAACGCACCGCTCATGCCGTTGCAGGTGGTGCAAGCAAAACCAACAATACCAAAACCTAACTGTTCAAGCTCACCTAAGAGTTTGGCATCTTCCAGGTAAAGTTGTGCCACTTTAGAGCCTGGGGCAAATGAGGTTTTCACCCAAGGTTTACGGGTTAGCCCCAGCTCATTCGCTTTCTTGGCCAATAGCGCTGCTGCAATCACGTTACGTGGGTTACTGGTGTTAGTACAACTTGTAATAGCGGCAATGATAACCGCACCATCAGGCATTAAGTCCGCTTCATTTTCCACCACACCACTAATGCCCTGTGCAGCAAGGTCTGAGGTGGCGACACGGCGATGGGGGTTTGACGGACCCGCGATGTTGCGTACAACCGTCGACAGGTCAAATTTTAGCACACGCTCATATTGAGCATTTTTAAGGCTATCAGCCCACAGGCCAGTCTGTTTGGCATAGGTCTCTACTAACTTAACTTGCTCACTGTCACGACCAGTGATCGTCAAGTAGTCAATGGTTTGCTGATCGATATAGAACATGCCAGCCGACGCACCAAACTCTGGCGTCATATTGGAAATGGTCGCCCGGTCGCCTAAGGTTAACTCCGCTGCGCCATCGCCAAAGAACTCCAAGTAAGATGAGACGACTTTCTGACCACGCAAAAACTCGGTGAGGGCCAAAACGATGTCAGTTGCAGTAATACCAAGCTGTCGCTTCCCCGTTAACTCGACACCAATGATATCCGGTAGACGCATATAAGAGGCTCTACCTAACATAACATTCTCTGCTTCGAGCCCACCAACACCTATGGCGATCACCCCAAGTGCATCAACATGAGGGGTATGGCTGTCAGTACCCACTAAGGTATCAGGAAAGGCTACACCGTTAACTGTTTGCACAACCGGCGACATCTTCTCCAAATTAATTTGATGCATAATGCCGTTACCCGGTTGGATAACATCAACATTTTTAAACGCTTTCTTAGTCCAGTTGATAAAGTGGAATCTGTCTTCGTTACGACGATCTTCAATCGCTCGGTTTTTGGCAAAGGCGTCTTTTTCGAAACCTGCATGCTCTACCGCCAAGGAGTGATCAACAATTAATTGGGTTGGAACGACAGGATTAACCTCCGATGGGTCACCACCTTTTTCAGCAATGGCATCCCTAAGTCCTGCCAAATCAACCAGTGCAGTTTGACCGAGAATGTCATGACACACCACGCGGGCGGGATACCACGGAAAGTCTAGATCACGCTTGCGGTCAATAAGCTGGGTTAATGAAGCGTCGAGTGTTTCTGGATCGCAGCGGCGAACCAAGTTTTCTGCCAATACTCGCGAGGTATAGGGAAGTTTGTCGTAGGCACCTGCTGTAATGGCATCAACAGCGCTGCGCGTATCGAAATAGTCGAGTTGGGTTCCCGGAAGCGGTTTACGATGGGTAGTATTCATAACATCATCCATTGAATATAATTTTCATGGCAAATTGGTGCATAGAGAAGGAGCAAGCGCTACAACATAGGCCGCTTGCTCTGGCTGACTAACGCTCGGAGATCGGCACAACTTTACGCGGCTCAGCACCAACATAATCCGCACTAGGACGAATAATACGGTTATTGGCACGTTGCTCCATCACGTGAGCCGCCCAACCTGTAAGGCGTGAACAGACAAAAATTGGTGTAAACAGTTTGGTGGGGATGCCCATAAAGTGATAAGCCGAAGCGTGGAAGAAATCGGCATTGCAAAACAGCTTTTTGGTGTCCCACATATACTCTTCACATGCCACTGAAATATCATAAAGAGAGGTATCGCCAAACTCATGAGCCAATTTTTCCGACCAAGCTTTGATAATGACATTACGCGGATCTGACTCGCGATAGATAGCATGGCCAAAGCCCATGATCTTCTCTTTACGCACTAACATGCCAGCCATCTGCTCTTTGGCATCGGCAGGTGAACTAAACTTCTGAATCATCTCCATTGCGGCTTCATTAGCACCACCATGTAAGGGGCCACGCAGTGAACCGATAGCACCTGTAATGCACGAATACATGTCAGATAAAGTCGAAGCACAAACACGGGCAGTGAAGGTTGAAGCGTTAAATTCATGCTCAGCATAGAGAATTAACGACACATCCATCACACGGCGATGTTGCGCCGATGGGCTAGTGCCATTAAGTAGTTTTAAGAAATGACCACCAATTGAATCCTCATCGGTGACACAATCGATTTCAACCCCATCATGGCTAAATTTATACCAATAGCACATGATGGCAGGGAATGCCGCTAGCAGGCGATTGGCCGCTTGATGTTGCGTAGAGAAATCATTTTCAGGCTCTAAATTACCCAAAAATGAGCACCCCGTGCGCATCACATCCATTGGGTGAGCATCAGCAGGAATAAGTTGTAGCACCTTTTTAAGTGCTGGCGGCAGATCACGCAGCACCATTAACTCACTCTTATAACTATCAAGCTGCGCAGCGGTTGGCAACTCACCATTAAAGAGTAAATAGGCCACCTCTTCGAAAGTAGCATTATCTGCCAAATCAGAAACATCGTAACCACAATAGGTTAAACCAGAACCTGATTTTCCCACGGTACACAGGGCTGTTTCACCTGCGCTTTGACCACGAAGGCCTGCGCCACTTAATTTCTTATCAACCATAACTTATTCCTATTATTTTTATCTGCCCCTAGCACAAGGCTAAAGTTGTAGGGTTTACATTGTTGCTGTTGTATTACTTATTCTTACCTTCAGCAAATAGGCTATCTAGCTTCTGCTCGTAATCGTGGTAACCAAGATAATCATAAAGATCCATACGCGTTTGCATGGTGTCGACAACGGCTTTTTGATCACCATCGTTGAGAATGGCGTTATAGACATTCTCAGCCGCTTTATTCATCGCCCTGAAGGCACTCAGAGGGTATAACACCATGTCTGCTCCCCAGTCTCCTAGCTGCTGTTTATTCCACAGTTCAGTCTGCCCAAACTCGGTAATGTTAGCCAAAATCGGGACATCCAGTGCTTCGGCAAAAGCGCGATAATGCGCCTCAGTTTGTACCGCTTCGGCAAAAATACCGTCGGCACCTGCCGTAATATAAGCTTTGGCTCTTGTGATAGCCGCTTCTAATCCTTCTTGAGCAAATGCATCGGTGCGTGCCATGATAAAGAAATCGGGATCGGTGCGAGCATCAACCGCAGCCTTAATACGATCCACCATCTCTTCTGTTGACACAATCTCTTTATTAGGACGGTGACCACAGCGTTTTTGCGCAACTTGGTCTTCCATATGCACTGCCGCTGCGCCCGCTTTTTCCATGTCGCGGATAGTTTTGGCAATATTAAATGCCCCACCCCATCCCGTGTCGATATCCACCAAAAGCGGCAGATCACAAGCGGCGGTAATTCGCTGCACATCAACAATCACATCATTAAGTGAGGTCATCCCTAGATCAGGTAATCCATAGGAAGCATTGGCCACCCCACCACCGGATAGGTAAATAGCCTTATGGCCTATCTGTTTAGCCATCATGGCTGAGTAGGCGTTAATCGTGCCTACAATCTGCAGTGGCTTATTGTCGGCTAACGCTTGACGAAACTTTTTACCTGCGCTCATGCTCGATTCCTCTTAATGTTTGATTTATGAAAGCTTGCTATGAATATTATTTTTTGAATACATGATATGGCGACGCATTAACATCTCTGCCAACTCTTCATCTCGGTTAGCTATCGCCTGTACGATATGCTTGTGTTCATCAAAAGCGGTTGTTACCCGCGGACCAGCCATACCCAGCTGCACTCGATACATGCGGACTAAATGATAAATGCCATCAAATAGCATCGCGATAAGGTGCTTATTTTTACTGCCAAGTATGATGCGATAATGAAAATCCACATCACCCGCCTCTTGATAGTATGACTCCCCCTGTTTTACATCTTTAAAGTGGCTGTTAAGTAAGGCTTCCAGTTCGTTAATCTCACCGTCAGTCATATTTTTTGCCGCTAATCGTGCAGCCATACCCTCTAGGGATTCTCGTACTTGGTATAACGCTAAAAGCCCGTCAGCGGTTAACGCCACGACTCTTGCACCAACATTGGCTTTACGCTCAACAATATGACACGACTCTAACCGATTTATCGCTTCACGGATCACGGCGCGGCTGACGCCATACTTTGTCGACAATTCAGTTTCACTTAGCTTAGAGCCAGCCGTAATTTCGCCTTCGACGATATCTAACCTGAGTTGATAAAAGGTCTTATCTGCTGCGGTAACGGGCTGTTTAACGGGGCTTGTCATCAGATGGTTAAACCTAGCTAATTATTTACGTTGTCGACAATATAGAGTGATATAGGCAATAATTCAACTTTAAACGGCTATATTGTCGACAAAAATGTTAATAAGTAGACTAAAGTATTAACAAGCGTGCTAACTGCACTGATATGACAATTATTATGATGGGGAAATGAGCTTAAGCGGCGATTCATTCAGAGTGAGAATGCAAAGCAAAGATAACTCTGCTGGTAGCCCTTTTAATGTGAAGCTGATTGGACAGGCATTTATCAAAGAGGAACCCAAGGTGCAAACAACCTCCATTCTCAAGGAGAGATAAGTCGCTCACGTCGAAGCTTAAAACGAAAAAGGGCTTCCATTACTGGAAGCCCTTTGTCTTAATGTGGCGGAGAGATAGGGATTTGAACCCTAGACGGGCTATAAACCCGTGCCGGTTTTCAAGACCGGTGCATTCGACCACTCTGCCATCTCTCCGAACGCGGCGAATATTATAAGCATCGAGGAGACTTGTAAACCCTTAAAAGTAAAAAACACCTCAACTGCACATAATTCAAACTAAACGTTATCTAAAACCGGGATCGATGACGTCGAATCAAGCCTAACAGTTCCAGCTGAAGCATAAACAACATAGAGAGACAGTAAATTTGTGTTAACATCTGACGATGTTTAAATAAAGCTCCCTCATATGAACGCCAATTCAATTCCTAACGCATCACTGTCTCCTGATTTTACCATCCCCCTTATTGCAGATATCGCTTATGACCCCAATGCGAGACTATTAGGACAAGCAAGAACCTTAGATGCTTTTACATTGCTAACGAAAACCCAAGGACAGCACATGTACTTGGCCGATCAACGCAGTATTGACAGGCAACCACTCATTGCCGCACTGGTGGCAAGCCAGCCTGCACCAGCAAAGCTTTTTCTAAACCAAATAGTTGACGCTGAGAAACAGCAGTTACTATGGCAAGGTGAATCGAGTGATGCCTGCATTAGTGAAACTAACGCGACCTACCAATACTTAAGTGGCAATATTAAACGCCGAGATCTTATTGGTCACCTATCATCTGATGGTAAAGAGACCTATCATGGGGGCGCATTAGCTAACGCACACTATCTGTTCATCTGCGCCGAATCGCTCTGGAAACGAGAGCCTTTATGGGAACTAATCCTCGGTATTGCCAACACGGGACAATATACCGTGCACCCAAAACTGCCACCTATCCCACTGAATTGCAAAATTGTCTTGGTGGGTAGCAGTGCACTATATAGCGTGTCCTACGTAGAAGAGCGGTCATTTAGTTCAGCATTTCCTCTGTTAGGTGAACTTGTTGATGAGATAGCACTGCCTGAGCATACCGAGCATGACTACCTAGAGTGGTTAGTTGCATTGGCAAAAGAGAGTCATATCACCTTAGTCCAATCAGCTTTAGCCCCCATATTTGCTTTCAGTTCACGCTTAGCCGACCACCAAAAGCATCTGTCATTAATGACCGATCCCATGGTTCAGCTATTACAGCAAGCCTGCGCCTATAATGACACCGACATCATCGATGATTCCGCCATTCAATATGCATTAACACAGCAAACTCATCGTCATAATGCCTCGCAAAAACTTTCAGCACAGAGTTTCGACGATAATTTTATCAACCTGCCAACTCAAGGCACCATGATAGGCCAAATCAACGGGTTAACCGTACTCGATGCAGCAGAGTATTGTTATGGTGAACCTGCTCGCATTACCGCATCGGTTCACTATGGTGACGGTGAAGTTGCCGATATCGAAAGAAAGTCAGAACTAGGCGGTAACATCCATGCAAAAGGCTTAATGATCTTATCATCATGCTTGTACCGTATTTTCGGTAAAGATGCACCACTGCACCTCAATGCCAACATTGTTTTTGAACAGTCTTATCAAGAGATTGATGGTGATAGCGCCTCGCTGGCTGAGTATTGCGCGCTAATGTCAGCGATTGCAGAACAACCCATAGATCAGGGGATTGCTGCCACTGGCGCTATTGATCAATTTGGCCAAGTTCAAGCTATTGGTGGCGTGAACGAAAAAATTGAAGGGTTCTTCGACCTATGTCAACGACGGGGACTCACGGGTTCTCAGGGAGTGATATTACCCAAATCCAACGTGCAACAGCTGAATCTTAAACGTGAAGTTCTCAATGCTATCAGCCAAAAACAGTTTCATCTCTATCAAGTCGAGCATATTGATGAAGCTGTGACTATCCTCATGAAGCACCCTGCAGGCATTGCTGACGAAGATGGTCAATTCCCCGATGAAACCCTGTATGGGCTAGTGCAAGCTCGATTAGAAGGACTGGCGGGTTACCCTGATGACGATCGCTCCATTTTTGCCAAGTGGCTCGATAAATTGAAACTTTCTAGCTGATCGGAGTTGTTTAGCGTACACGTGTTCGCTAATCTTGGCAGCTCAAATTGCTAGAGTTGAAGTGGATAATGAATAAAGCAAACAGTTTCAGTAAAGAAGATTTAGTGGCTTGTGGCCACGGTAGCCTATTTGGCGCAAACTCACCTCGCCTGCCTATCGACAACATGTTGATGATCGATCGTATTATTAAAATTAATGAAGATGGCGGTGAGTTTGGTAAAGGTGAAATTGTTGCTGAGCTAGATATCGATCCGTCATTGTGGTTTTTCGCCTGTCACTTTGAAACTGACCCTGTTATGCCTGGTTGCTTAGGTTTAGATGCCATGTGGCAGCTTGTTGGGTTCTTCTTAGGTTGGGAAGGTGCTGAGGGCAAAGGACGTGCGCTAGGTGTTGGCGAAGTGAAATTTACAGGCCAAGTCTTACCCGATGCAAAAAAAGTCACTTACAAGCTGACTATTAAGCGTAAAGTCTACCGAAAACTTGTTATGGGCATTGCTGATGCGGTAATGGAAGTTGATGGACGTGAAATCTATTCAGCAAAAGATTTGAAAGTGGGTATTTTCACTGACACTTCAAGCTTCTAATTTCTCCATAGCTTAACGCACATTAACTTTGTACCCTACATAAAAATGCCCTCATTTATGAGGGCAAACTTCGCATTACTTATTAAACAGTCCGCTGAGACGACCATCAATACCTTCTCGCCAGCCCCCCAACCACTGTGACTTAGAGTCTAACGTTGAATAAGGACAATTCTCCTTAGAGCGGCCACCAATCCCAGCCTGAAATCCTTTTGAAAAAGCTCTATCTAAACGATCTCTTTTTTGTCTTTTCATGCAAGCATCCTCTGTTTCTCAATCCTAGAAGCCGAAGCCTCACTCATAGAAATAGAACGTTTTTTACTCGAGATCAATCAAAAAATCGTGATTATTGACGGTTATTTTTTAACCTTATGAGTTCATTATTTAAAAAAAATCGAGGCATTTACCTCGATTTTTAGTTCAATAAGTTCTAACTAGCATTAACGCGAAAATCGACGTCTAAACCAGATCAGTGGCAGTGCAAATAACCAAGCAAAGCTGGCAGCACCTTTGCGAACGTAATCTTCATTACCTGAGTTGTCATCATCTTTAACTGTACATGCCGCACCCGATGTTGAAGGTTTTAGCACCACCATACGTGGAATGTACGACGTTACAGGCTCTCCATTTGCATTTAATTCAAACAGAGGTAAACCATTTTCACCAATGATCAGCTTACCGTCTGTATCAAACTGATAAGAAGGCTTACGAATAAACGCTGTACCGACAATTGTGCCCTCTTCATTGATGCTGTTTGCCTCAACAATACGGATCTCACTACTGTATGTTAATTCTTCGCCAGTACCGTCAGTGACTTTGACTCTATGACGCATCCAATTACCACTTGAGTCTTGCTCATAGCCCTTAGATTCGCAAACTAAAAGATCATTTAAGTCATTAAACTCGTCGGTCGTTTTATCAAATAAGAAACCCGATTTCACCCGTGGCTTTTCTTTTTCATGGGTGGTTTCTATGTAGCCAACCACTTGATTTTTATTGTTAATATCTCTTGGTCGAGAACCCAGATCAGAAATAGTCTCATAAAAGTCATTAGGGGTGACGTATTCTGGATTTTCAGCGTTAGTGTCTAAATAGAAGAACTTATCACGTGGATAGCCTTCTAAATACTGTCGGTAACTACCGACCAAAATACCGTTGTCGTTTATATCGTAGGCGATAGAAGACAACTGATCGTTACTCATCTTAACCCAATTATACTGGTAGCTACCATCATCGGCTTTGGTCCAATAGGCGGCGTCAAAGGCAAGTTTATCTTTATCGTTATTACGATAAACATGTGAACGCCCTGCCACTGTGCCTTGACTATTCAGCCCTAACCCTTGCGCGGTAAACACAGTATCAGATGTAGACGTCAGCCCTAAAGGTAGCTCAGTTGGTGTGACATCGGTACCATCAAACTGCCACAAGAATGCACGCGTTTGATACAAAATACCCTTATAGCCCCTAGAGTCTGGATATTGAGCTATTTGCAAACAGACATCTATTGGATAATCTTCACCAGAAATACACTTATCGACATTTGCTTGACTCGTCTTGGACAGTTCTGTAGTAGCATAACCTGTCACAAGGTTATTATCATTGATCGCGGCGGCGACCGAAACACCACCTACCGTGACATTAGTATCGTCTTTGGTGTATACCGTATAAGGCGGCACAAGCGGCAGCTCTGCACCAGCGGCAGTCTTAATAAAGCCACGCTCTTCAAACTCACGATAATACCAATACTCTTGGTCTTGGTTCGTTGAATTTCTCTCACCAGTAAACTCTGTTTTTTGCTCAGGAGCCGTATAAGCCCCCACTTTATTACCACCGTTATTAATACCATAGTAATAAGCATTGATAGAGTTGATCGTCTCTGGCACATCTTCATCGGTATCTTTGGGTGGAGTGGTGCCAAATACAGACTCAAATGTCGGCAACCAACTGCCATCAGCGCCATTTCCGTCAGCGATAAAAGTAAAGTTGTTTGCCAAAATCGGCTTGTTGATCGAATAACTCACTAGCTCTTCAGGTGGTATGCCATCCTCAATATCGATGACACCGCCATCTTCATCATTAACCTCAAGCTTCTTTTTACCCTTTGAGATCCCGACCATTTTCTCGTCCTGATTGACGAACATGCCGTAACCATTTCGCGTGGCTTCAATGGTGCCATTAAGATCATAGTCTTCAATATTCTGGATCTCATAAACAGGTGCTGCATAAGCGGTTTGTAATGCGCCTATAACTCCTACAGCCACTAACGACAAGGCTTTCTCAAACTTCAACTTCATTAACTAAATTCCTATTATTATTTCGCTTACTTGAGGGCTTCTAGCTCTTCCCAACGCTCAAAACAAACTTCTAATTGCTGTTCTAGTTCAGCAAGTTCGCTTAAACGGCTGCTCACAATATCTTGCTCTTGAGCATAAAAATCTGGTTCACTAATCACCTGTTGTAACGTTTCAATATCGGCCTCAAATTGCTCCATTTTTGCAGGTAAGGCTTCAAGTTCGCGCTGCAACTTATACGACAGTTTCTTCTCTACTTTGGCCACTGTCGGCGCAACAGGCGCTGCAACTTGAGGTTGGACAGCATTTGTGGCAACTGGTTCCTCAGAATAAAATTTGGCTCCTTGAGAAACGGCATCTTGATAACCACCAACATACTCACTCCAGCCACCGTTACCGGTAAACCACCAAGAGCTGGTTACCGTATTATCGATAAAGGCACGGTCATGACTTACCAACAACAAAGTACCTTGATAATCAGTCAGCAGTGACTCTAACAACTCTAAGGTCTCAATATCAAGATCGTTTGTTGGTTCATCAAGAATGATGAGGTTTGCAGGGCGCAATAATAACCGCGCCAATAACAAACGGTTTTTCTCGCCGCCCGATAGTGCTTTAACTGGGGTACGTGCACGCATTGGCGAAAAGAGAAAATCTTGTAGATAACTCAAGATGTGGCGGTCTTGACCATTGATGGTTACTGTTTTCTTGCCTTCACCTACGTTATCTTCAACGGTCTTCTCAGGATCGAGCGCTTCACGATATTGGTCGAAATAAGCCACTTCAAGCTTAGTCCCTACCTTTATTTCACCCGACTGCGCTTCGAGTTGTCCAATTAGCAATTTTATCAACGTCGACTTGCCGCAACCGTTAGGGCCCACTAAGGCGATTCTGTCCCCACGCATCACTGATGTGCTGAAATTTTTAACTAGGTTTTTCTCTGGTAAATTAAAATTGAGATTTTCAATATCGAAAACAAGTTTACCTGAGCGCTCGGTGTCTGCTACGGCCATTTTTGCACCGCCTTGGCGATTGATGCGCTCCATACGCTCTGCACGCAAGGCTTTAAGAGCACGCACGCGCCCTTCGTTACGGGTGCGACGAGCTTTAACCCCTTGGCGTATCCACACCTCTTCATCGGCGAGCTTCTTATCAAACTGGGCGTTTTTCTCGGCTTCGACGCGCAACCACTCGGCTTTACCATCTAAGTAAGTTTGGTAGCTACCAGGCCATGAAGTCACGACACCACGGTCAAGGTCGACAATACGCGTTGCCATACGCTGAATAAAGCCCCTATCGTGACTGATAAATACGATAGCACCGCGATAACTCAGCAAAAACTCTTCTAGCCATTCAATGGTGTCGATGTCCAAATGGTTAGTTGGCTCATCGAGGAGTAATAGATCAGGTTCACTAACGAGCGCTCGGGCTAACGCAACTTTACGCTGCCATCCACCGGACAAACTGGTCAAATTAGCATCGGCATCCAACGCTAACAATTCACAGGTCTGATTAATACGTGTATCAAGTTGCCAGCCATTAAGGTGGTCAATATCTGACTGAAGACGCTCCATCTGCTTAAGCATGCGTTCCATTTCATCTGGCGCAGCGGTCCCTACATCATGTGAAAGCTGGTGATAGCGCTCTAGCTTTTCTCCCACCTCTTGCAGACCTGCGGAAATATAGGCGTATACAGTGCCTTTCTCTGCTTTCGGTGGATCTTGTTGTAAGCGACTAACTTTGATGTCACTGGCGATATTAAACTCACCTTCATCAAGTAATACCTCACCACAAAGCACTTTCATTAAGCTCGATTTACCAGCGCCATTACGGCCAACAATACAAACACGCTCTCCTGGCTCAATGGTAAAATCTGCCTTTTGTAATAACGGCGTATAACCGTAGGCCAATGAACCATTGTTAATACGAACGAGACTCAAATTATGCTCCTATAAACTGCGTTAACTGTGCAATATCAAACGGCCAATTTAGTTCGGCATGATCACGCTGGCGCATCAATACTGGGATTCGGGTCCCATATCGCTCAGCTAAAACGTCTGATTCACAAATATCTTGTGTGTTGTACATGATGCCTAATGATGCAATTAATTCTTGGGCTTGTTCACACAGATGGCACATATCTGTGTGAAACAGGGTAAAAGCCGCCTCATTAGGCATGCTTAATCAACCAAGTATTATGGATTTGGGGATTACGTTTGTAGTCTAGCGGTAGCGTCTTATTATCAATATTTTCAACTGACAGTCCCAGCGCAGACAGTGCGTCTATATCCATTTTAAATTTGCGCTTATTATTGGAAAAAACCAGCTCGCCCTTATCAGCCAGCAATTTCACCAATCCGGTCAACAAACTCACGTGATCACGTTGCACATCAAACGAATCTTCCATGCGCTTAGAATTAGAGAAGGTCGGCGGATCGATAAATATCAGATCGTACTTATCTTGGCTATTGGCTATCCATTGTAAACAATCACTTTGTACAAACTGATACTGACGACCAGACAAACCGTTCAAAGCAAAGTTCTCCTGCGCCCAGTTAAGATAAGTATTTGACATATCGACAGTGGTTACAGACTTAGCGCCACCTAGCGCAGCATGTACCGATGCTGTGCCTGTATAGGCAAAAAGGTTCAGTACATCGCGACCTTTTGACATTTCACCAACCAACTTTCGGGTCAAACGATGATCTAAGAACAGTCCAGTGTCGAGATAGTCTTTCAAATTCAGAATGAATTTAGCACCGTACTCTAAGGTGTGCAGTTCTAGCTTTTTCGCATCGAGTTTTTGATATTGATTGGTCCCTTTTTGGCGCTCACGCGTCTTAAGGATAATCTTGTCTGGATCCACACCAATAGCATTTGGCAACACCAACAAAATATCAGTTAAGCGACGTTTGGTGACGGCTTCTGGTATATCCTTTGGCGCTGAGTACTCTTGGATAACCACATAATCAACATAAATATCTACAGCAACGTTGTATTCAGGGATGTCAGCATCGTAAAGACGATAGCTATCTATGCCCTCTCTTTTAGCCCACTTGCTAAGTTGTTTAAAATTCTTTTTGACACGATTGGCAAATGACGTGGCAACTTCACTGACTTCCCCGCCTTGCTGAAGCACTTTACTGGGATCAATACGTCGTGTGCTTTGGGCATGCAGTGTATACAAGTTGAACGCACACTCTAATGCGCCGTTATACATCTTCATCTGCTTATCCGCTTTGAGCTTCAATGCAGATAACAGCTCGATATCGCTGTTAAGCACGGCAATTTGCCAACCGCCAAATTCACTCTTAAACCGATCACCCAGTTGATAATAAAGCTGCAGCAATGAGGTCACTGTACCGAGACGCTCACCATAAGGTGGGTTAGTGATTAAATAACCACTGGTCACAGGAGGCTTAACATCTAGCGCGTTAGAAACGGAGAACTCAATCAACTCGGCAACACCGGCGTTTTGCGCATTACGCTTTGCCAATGCCACAAGGCGTGAGTCAATGTCTGAACCAAAGAATTTTACTTCGCAGCGATTCACACCTAATGATGCTCTTGCTTTGGCCTCTTCCAGAAGCTCGTCCCACACTTTGTCTTGATGACGCAGCCATTTTTGAAAACCAAATCGTTGTCGATATAAAGCCGGTGCGATATCACAGGCGACCATTGCCGCTTCAATTAAGATGGTGCCGCTACCACAAAATGGGTCAAGCAGATCTTGCTTTGATTGCGTCCAGCCACTTCTGACCAGCATGTTTGCGGCTAAGTTCTCTTTTAGCGGTGCTTCACCCGTTGTCGCGCGATAACCACGTTGATGTAACGCAGGACCAGAGAAGTTTATCCCCAAGGTTATTTGGCCGCGGCGATAATGGGCATCAATTTTGAAATCAGCATCAACACGAGCAACATCGGGTCGATTCAAACCATCATCTCTAAAACGGTCAACTACCGCATCTTTTACTTTCAGCGCGCCAAATTGTGAATTTTTAATAAAACCACCAACACCATGAAAGTCGATGTTGAAGCTGCTTTTATTTGAAAAGTGCGTTTGCCAATCGATGCAGTAAGCAGCGTTATACAGCTGCTCAGGGGTTTCGCAGGGGCCTTTATAGATAACGAGTATGATACGGCTCGCTACACGTGACCAAAGGGTAATGCGATAAGCAAGCTCGAGTGAAGCTGAAAAATAGACACCCGCAACGCTCTCTTTCACTTCACTTGCACCAAGTTCAGCTAATTCAAGCGATAATGCGTATTCATAGCCTCTAGGGGCCGCAGCAAAAAAATTCAACATGGATAGATAGACACACTGTAAAAATCAATTCGCCATTATACCTTGTCCAAACATTAAAAGATAAAAAGTTATGCACACTGTCGATGATAATTCCCCTTATACGTATGAACACTCAGCATTTCGCTGTTTTAATGAACGCTTAGGCGACAATAGGTTATTCCTGCTTGCATTCGCGCATCCTTGTCGATATAGTTCGCCCCGCTTTGAAGCAGTGATGATTCCTCAGCAGTAGCACCATGTGCCACTAATGAGAACATAAGCGCTTTAAACAACGGACGCGGGATGGAGCAGTATGGTAGCTCGTCGGGCTCATAACCCGAAGGTCGTCGGTTCAAATCCGGCTCCCGCAACCAATTCTTTT
>NZ_KI912479.1:0-225975 GCF_000518705.1 Shewanella colwelliana ATCC 39565 | reverse complement strand
TTTTACAGAATCAGCGAAGGTCGTCGCCTGGCTCTCAAATAGGTAATCTGGCTCCCGCAACCAATTCTTTTAATCATAATAATTATGAATAGATCCTTAAGGACTTAGGCACCCTCTCTTATTGTTAAACAATCAAGCGAAATTGCTGTCAACAATATCTCCACTTCCGCCATGAACAAATTGAAAAGATGTTGTTAAACGCTATCAATATGCTCCCCTGCCATTAGTGTTCAATGGATAACTATCAGCTTTTGACATTATTGGCTTATTAAAAGATTGCAGATACCCAATATTTAGCCAATCATGTTCTAGCTAAATAAGCAGCTGTGGGGAATACACGGAAAGTCGCGGATGAAATAATCAGTCATAGGGGCGATTAGAAGGATCTAAATAGTGGGGCTCAGTGACCTATTATTTTGTCTTTACGTTAAAAGAAGAGGTGTGCCCTCTTCTTTTTTGATTAAGCTGCTGCACTTTTATGGCGAGAGATTTTGAGTGGTTGCAATCTGTCATTCATTACTTTGATGCAATCAAATTGGCGCAGGCTTTTACTATCTGTGAGCGCTAGCTCTGGCGACAATAGCATGACCAATGAGGATTGTATGTTGCTTTCGACGACCATCACTTGTGCATCGACACTTTGACAACGTAACTGAAACACCTTTGCCAGTTCGCTATATACGCACACCGCACTGCTATCAAAGTACCACGACTTAGGCATTTGCGGTTTGAGCATAAAGTGGGCAGCCGTTGCGTTGAGGCTTAATTGAACTTTCAGCGCATCTGAAACAGTAATAGATTTACCGAGGCGTTCAATAAAATCGATATAAAATTTAGCGTGCTCGACACTAAATTCCATCGTCGCCAAAGCATCCGGAATCAAAGCCTTTGTTTTATAGGGAGTCAGGAATTCCATATCCGAACCTAACGAAACGCTTAATACTCCATACGCGTCGTTATATATCCATTGCCAATCCCTTTGTGGCATCAATAACATAACGTGTACCTATTACTGTAAATACAGCTCGATAATAGATGATAATTCACACAATTACAAAATTTTTATCACAAATATGATATAGATAACAATACGTTATGTTGATCAAACGCGATCTAAAAACGATCGCGCGATCTCAATATAGGATCGAATTTAGATCCAGATTTATCTAATACGATAAGCGTCAACAATTTCTTTTATCAGTTGCGGGCCCTGATAAATAAAACCAGAGTAGATTTGTACCATGCTTGCGCCTGCATCTAATTTATCAAATGCATCATTAGCACTATTAATACCACCGACGCCAATGATTGGGATTTGCCCTTTCAAGCAATCAGCCAACTGCTTAATTACTTTTGTTGACAATGAATTCAAAGGCTTACCACTTAATCCGCCCGCTTCATTTGAATTCACTAGACCACTCACCCCGTCACGAGTCAAGGTGGTGTTCGTGGCTATCGCCCCATCGAATTCATTGCGAATAAGAGAATCTGCAATTTTCTCAACTTCTTCAAAACTGAGGTCTGGCGCAATTTTCAGTGCGATCGGAACATACTTACCGTGCTTCTGAGCCAGATCTTTTTGTTTAGCTTTTAGTGATCCCAATAGATCATCTAACAGATCGCCATACTGTAAACTACGTAAACCAGGTGTATTTGGTGATGAGATATTTACCGCAATATATGCGGAATACTCATACACTTTTTCCATACAGATAAGATAATCGTCTTTACCTTGCTCTACTGGTGTATCTTTATTCTTACCAATATTCACACCAACCATGGCACCTGATTTAGCCGCTTTCAAATTAGCCACTAAATTGTCCACACCTTTATTATTGAACCCCATACGATTAATAATCGCTTTGGCAGGTTTTAATCTAAATAAACGAGGTTGCTCGTTACCTGGTTGAGGTCTTGGGGTCACAGTACCAACTTCTATATGACCAAATCCCATCGCATGAAAAGCATCGATACACTCACCGTCTTTATCCATACCGGCCGCTAAACCCACTGGATTTGGAAAAGTAAGTCCCATAAACTCAACCGGTGCTTGTTCTAGTTTTTGCGCATAGAAACAATCAAGCGGCGAATTAGAGGTTGATTTCAGACTGTTTATGGCCAGATGATGTGCTTTCTCTGGATCCATCTGAAACATGACTTTTTGTGCGATTTTATAAAACATGCATTCTCCTAGACCGAAAAAAGCCCCGGCTATTGCCAGGGCTTATTATTATAATAAAATTTTATGATTGACCTTCACAATGAAGGATCAATAAGTTCAGCTCACGTAATGCGACTGAGAACTTAGCAAACTCATGGGTTTGCGAGGTCTTAAAGTCTGCAAGCATGTGGAACCATCTCTCCAATAAGCCCTGATTGGATTCGATCCACTGAGCAATAATGGTTTCAGCATCACAACTGTCGGTGCAGGTACGTAACACCGCAGAACTCAATGAACGCTGTTGCCAATCAAGCTCTTCTCTAAATGCTGCTCGTGCAAGGGCTTGCCAATGGTTCGCCACAGGTTGAGCACTAATCTGCTCGAGGAACCAATGCAGGTCTATACGAGCACCTAGCTTATAGTAGGCCTCTGCAACCAACGCCACAGGTTTTCCTTCAACTTGAGCAATTTGTGAAATATCTAGTGCCGAGAACAAGGTGCTCATGTTGACCACGTCAGTCGCCACGTTCTCTGGAACACCTTCTTTCACTAATGCCTTGATTTCAGCACATATACCTTGTACTTCGTCTTCGACCATATATTGATGAACGTTCTCTCGAAGTTCTTCAAATACAGGGCTGTAGAAGGCAACAGTCTGTTCAATACCTTGGTTACGATTACGATGGCGTAGGAACCAACGACAAGCACGACGTAGATTTCTGCGCAGCTGATGTAACATTTCACCTTGAACTACCGCTGGTACAATACCGTTTAGCGCAGTAATAGATTTAGTTAAGTCAGCTAAACCAAACACTTCACGAGCCATAGTATAACAAATGGCAGCTTCCGCTACTGAGGCACCTGTCTCATCTTGCATACGCTGGACAAAATTAAGTCCCATATCATTAACCAACTCATTGGCCAAAGATGTAGCGATGATCTCAGCACGCAGCGGATGGTTAACCATACGGTCACTGTATTTTTCTTGCAGTTGACGTGGGAAGTATTCAATTAACAACTGGCTTAAGAAACTATCATCAGTAATTTCAGGGGTTAATAACTGCTCTTTTAGCACCATCTTCGCATAGGCGACTAAAACAGACAGCTCTGGGCGCGTTAACGCTTTGCCATTGGCTAGACGCTCGGCCAACTCATCGTCAGTCGGTAAGAACTCTAACGCTCGATCTAGCTTATCTTCTTTTTCAAGATAATGAATAAAGCGGATCTGCTCTTTAAGCTGTTCAGCACCACGAACTTGAGTAACGGAAATAGTTCGAGTTTGGTCTTTACAATCTTGCAGTACAATTCGGCTGACTTCGTCAGTCATATCAACCAACAAACGGTTGCGCTGCTTAACTGTCATCTCACCTTCGGCAACCATGGCATTCAGTAAGATCTTAATGTTAACTTCGTTATCAGAGCAATCAACACCACCAACGTTGTCAACAAAGTCAGTGTTCATACGTCCACCATTGGCAGCGTATTCAATACGACCAAGTTGGGTACAACCTAAGTTACCCCCTTCACCAATAATGCGTGCGTTGACTTCGTTACCGTTTACACGTAATGCGTCATTGGCACGATCACCAACCTCTGCATGGGTTTCACTGCTTGCTTTGATGTAGGTGCCAATGCCACCATTCCACATCAGATCAACCTTCATCTTGAGTAACTCTTTGAGCAACTCATTAGGCGTCATAGATGCTTTCTTCGTATCAAGCATCTTCTTCATTTCAGGAGTCAAAGTGATTGACTTCGCCGAACGCAGGAATATACCGCCACCCTTAGATATCAGTTCTTGGTTGTAGTCTTCCCAGCTAGAACGAGGCAATTCGAATAAACGTGCGCGTTCTTTATAACTTGAAGCTGGATCAGGCGTTGGGTCGATAAAGATGTGCATATGGTTAAAGGCAGTAACCAAACGTGTATGTTCAGACAACAACATACCGTTACCAAAAACGTCACCAGCCATATCACCTACCGCAAGACAGGTAAAATCGGTCGTTTGGCAGTCGATACCAATTTCACGGAAGTGACGTTTCACCGACTCCCATGCACCGCGTGCAGTAATACCCATCTTCTTGTGGTCATAACCAAAGCTACCACCTGACGCAAACGCATCACCTAACCAGAAGCCATACTCCTCTGAAATCGCATTAGCAATGTCAGAGAAGGTTGCAGTACCTTTGTCGGCGGCAACAACTAAATATGGATCATCTTCATCATGGCGAACAACATTAACTGGCGGAACCACTTCACCTTCAATGATGTTATCTGAGATGTCGAGTAAACCACGGATAAATAAACGGTAGCACTCTTGCCCTTCGGTAAAGAATGCATCACGTCCACCTTCAGTCGGTAGTTGCTTACAAACAAAGCCACCTTTAGCGCCAACCGGGACAATAACGGTATTCTTAACTTGTTGTGCTTTTACCAAACCGAGAACTTCGGTACGGAAATCTTCACGGCGATCAGACCATCGCAAGCCACCACGAGCGACTTTACCACCACGAAGATGGACACCTTCCACGCGAGGTGAATAAACGAAAATCTCAAACTTGGGCAGTGGACGTGGCATTTCAGGGATCTCTTCTGGAGAGAACTTGAACGACACATAAGGCTTATTGTTGCCTTTTGGCAGGGTCTGATAAAAGTTGGTACGCAGCGTTGCGTTAATCAAATCTAAATATCGACGAATAATACGATCATCATCGAGACTCGATACATCTTCAAGACGCAGATCAATCTGTTCCACAAACTTCGCTAGCGTGCGAGTTTTGAGCTTTGGATTGAACTTACGAATAAACATTTTAACCAGTAGGTCAGCGATTTGTGGATAGCTGCTGAATGTCTCTTCGATGTAGGCTTGGCTAAATGTTGCATCAATTTGGCGCATATACTTAGCATAAGCACGTAATACTGAGACTTCACGCCCCGTTAAACCAGTAGCAAGAACTAAACGGTTAAAGCCATCGTCTTCTAACTGCTTGTTCCACACCTGTGAAAGCGCGGTTTGAAAGCGATCTTGGCTATCTGCCAAGTTATCGACTGCAGCGCCCTGCACTGTCATCAAGAAGTCGAGGATCCAGAACGTAGCGCCATCTGCAGTTTTCACTTCACAAGGGCGCTCGTTAATGACTCTAAGCCCGAAGTTTTCAAGCATAGGGAGTACGTCTGAAAGATGAATCGGTTCATCTTTATGGAACAGCTTCAAACGAACCTTATTGTCGTTAAGCGCAGTTTCTTGCGGCTGATAAAACAACATTCCCAGTTTATGGTCATCATCAAGCGCTTCAAGATGCTCAACATCAACAACAGTCGAACTGGGCAGCACGTCTTCTTTATAACTGCGTGGGAAAGCGTTGACATAACGCTTAACCAAACGATTACCCGACTCTTCACCTTGAGCGGTGATCAATGCACTATTAAGTTTGTCTTCCCATGAGCGCGCAGCTTCAATAAGATTATTTTCGATAGCAGCCACATCCACATCCGTATTATTATTATCAACTTTAACAATGTAATGAGTACGCGCTAGGGTCGACTCTGAGAAGTAGGTAGTGAACTCTACGTCTTCTTTGGTATTAAAGTGTTGCGCCAAAATGCGCTGTGTATCTTCACGTAACTTGGTATTGTAACGATCTTTCGATACGTAAACTAAACAAGATAAGAAACGACCAAATCCATCTTTGCGAACAAACAATTTAAGTTTGTCACGATCTTGCATCTCTAGTACGCCACGAGCCATGCTGGCAAGTTCAGACTCACGCGCATGAATGATCTCATCACGAGGCAGTGTCTCTAAAATGTGCATTAAGGCTTTATAGTCGTGAGAACGTGGCGTCAATCCTGATGCGTCCAGTACACGCTGAATTTTTTCTGCTAATAGCGGGATTTCACGAGGGCTGCGATTGTAAAGATTTGACGCGTATAAGCCGATGAAACGATCTTCACCAATGACATTACCTTTCTTATCAAAGCGCTTAATACCAATGTAATCGACGTATGCTGGACGATGAACGCGACTTTTCTCACTGCTCTTAGTCAAAATAAGCAAGCTATTATCTAGCGCTTCTTTGCGGGCGGTATCTGATAGCGTTGATAACAATAAGCCTTTATCAGACTTAGGCTTACCAGGTACGTTCATCAAACCTAGACTTGTGGCGTTATCAGGCACCAACTCCAAATCACCCTCAACTTTATTGAGGTCATAGCGACGATAACCCAATAGCGTAAAGTGATGATTATTTAAATAGCTAAGGAAGTTAACTGCTTCGTCCAAGTCGCTCTGTTCACCTGGATAAGGACGTTTGGCCAAATCTTTGATGGTAGAGGTCAATTTATTAGACATGGTCTGCCAGTCACTTACTGACGCGTCAACATCACCTAAAACAGATTCAATCTCTTTGCCTAAACTCTTTATATCGGCATCGCTACTTAAGCGATCGATCTCAATAAGGAACACAGCAACCTTCTCTGTTCCCTTATCCGTTTCTTCACCATAGCTAACATGAGAAATGCTGCCATCTGTGCGCCTAACCGTCAGCGGCGTATGTAACATCATGTGGGTGGTTATCCCCATACGATTTAGCGCCATACCCACTGAATCGACCAAGAACGGCATATCAGGGTGAATAACTTCAATAATAGAGTGTGATGACTTCCAGCCATGCTTAGACTGGCTTGGATTAAAAACACGAATATGTGTATCGCCAACAGGCGTTTTATTGGCTGCGTTCCAAAGACTTAAGACTGCACCGTATAGGTCACTATCGTTGCGTTCATGCAGGTCATCTTTAGACATGTGGGCATATATGCTAGTCGCGAACTGTTCAACTTGCTTTGCTTGTGTATTGGGAACTTTTGAATGAATTAGGTTGACTACATTTTCAAGTAGTACTGAAGGCATTGCATCTTTCAAGGCCATGTTGCTGTTTCCTTTAGGGTCTATGGTAGCGTTTTTGTATTTTTATGGATGCTTGATCATATGACGGGCCAAATAGTGTGACCTAGGTCATAGCGCGAAGTTTATTACTAAATGTGCCACTTTTCGAGAAATATTTTAGTGGTAGATCCTCCTAAACGCACGATATGACGCGTTTTTGTGACCCTGGATGAAAAAACAATCGTAAAGTTAGCGTAACTATGCAAAAAAAGGGAGAGCCTAAGCTCTCCCTTTTGTTTAACTACCTTGGGTTTCGCCAAAATACCGCGCCAATGGCGGGTAAAATAATTATGGCCCCTAACATATTTACCAAAAACATAAAGGTCAGCAAGATCCCCATGTCCATTTGGAATTTAAGTGCCGAGAAGAACCACGTACTTACCCCAATTGCTAATGTTAACCCGGTAAAAATAACCGCACTGCCACGTTCAACTAGGGCTTGATGATACGCTTGCTGCACAGGCATACCGTCACGCAGTTTTACCGCCATGGTCGACAGAATGTAGATACCGTAATCCACACCAATACCAACCCCTAAAGCGATAACGGGTAAGGTACTTACAGCAAGGCCAATATCCAGTTGGGTCATCAAGGCTTGAGCCAGTGTCGATACGACGTACAGTGGTAGAATCACCGCCACAGTCGCTCTTAGTGAGCGGAAGCTGATTAAGCACAATACAAACACCGCACCATAGACATATAGCATCATCGGCAATTGTGCTTCGGCTACCGCTTCATTAGTGGCCGCCATCACGCCAACAGGACCTGATGCCAGTTTAAAGGTCAACTTATCGTTATTCATCTGTGCCGATAAGGTTTTCACTTCATCGATAACCAGCTCAATTGTTTCCGCTTTATGATCGGTCAAAAACAGGTAGACCGGCATTACTGAGCAATCACCGTTAAGTAAGCCTGAGGTTGTCGGTATCTGCCCAACAGCCTGCACTAAACTAGCTGTTGTTCTTGGGAGTACTTGCCACTTAGGATTCCCTTCATTGAAGCCTGCATTAACGCGTTTAGCGATAGATGCCAAACTAGCCGTAGACTCCACCCCATGCGTGTTAGCAACTTGCCACTCAAACTCACCAATTTGAGTCAGCACATCATGATAGGTACAGGCCTCTGGAAAGGCCTCAACGATGATAGTCATCACATCGGTAGTAATAGAAAAGTTTTCGGTGATGTAAAAGGTATCTTGGTTGTAGCGACTATCAAAATGCAGTGCTGGCGCGCCCCCTTGCAGATCACCAATTTTCATTTTATTGGCCTGTTGCAGGCCAACAGAATAAAGCGCAATGGTGGCAACAAGCACAACAGCTGCATATTTAGGCGTTGCAAAATAGGAGAGCTTTAACCAAATTTTATCAATGTTATTGTTAGCGTTCGCAGGCAATGCTTTGACATTGGTATAGCTGATAAGCAGCGGCAGCAGAATCAAATTAGTTAAAATGATCACCGCCACACCTAATGACGCTGAGATAGCCAGTTCTCGAATAATCCCGATATCAATAGCCAGTAAGGTCATGAAGCCGACGGTATCAGACAGTAACGCTATGCCGCCTGGGACAAGTAGGCTTCTAAATGCTAAGGCGGCAGCGGCTTTTGTCGTTTCGCCTTCACCGACGCGTCGCCTCACCGCATTAATCATCTGTACACTATGACTAACGCCAATCGCAAAGACCAAGAATGGAATTAGAATAGACATAGGGTCTAAACCAAACCCCACTACCGTCAGCAAACCTAACTGCCACACCACGGCAACCAAACTGCACGCTAACGGGAACAGTGTCAGTTTTATCGATTTGGAAAATAGATAGACCATGACAGCCGTCACTAAGATAGCGATCAAGAAGAACATCACCACGCCTTTGGCGCCCTCAGCGACATCGCCTGCCATTTTGGCAAAACCTATGATATGAACCTTAATCTGCTCATCTTCATACTGGCCACGCAACTCTTGCTCAAGCTGCGCTGCAAACGCTAAGGTATCTAACGGTTCACCTGTTTGCGGGTCAAAATCCATCAACTGCGCAGTGACCATGGCCGCAGAATAATCCTCGGCAATAAGTCGGCCAACAATCCCCGCCTTCTCAATATTACTCCGAACGGTCTCTAACCCTTCAGGGGTTGTGGAAAAGTTGGCTGGGATAACGGGTCCCCCGGCAAAACCATCTTCAACCACCTCGGTAAAACGCGTTGAAGGGGAATAAAGTGATTTAACCTGGGCACGATCAACACCAGGAATAAAGAACAGCTGATCATGAACCTGCTTTAACGTATCAAAGAAGTTGGCATTAAAGATATTACCACTGGTGTCCTCGACAGCCACCATGATGCTGTTAGCACCACCAAACTGCTTCTGATGCTTAAGGTATGTCTGCATATAGCTATGATTAAGTGGGATGTTTTTAACAAATGCCGCATCCATCTTTAGATTACTGGCTTGAAACCCCAAAAATAGCGTAACTAACACAAAGGCAAAAATGACAAACGCACGTTGCCTAAAGAGAAATGATTCTAGTCCATTAACGATTTTATCTAACATGTCCGGGTCCCTATTATTCTTGTTCTAATTCTATGAAACCTTTTGTACCTGCAACCCATTGTTTTCCATCTGAGGTAACAAGGATAGTGACCAAATTTTCACCTTGACGTTGCGTAACCATTTTCACTGAATCATCTTGCTTAATATCAACCACGACCCCAGCATTACCCACTAACCTCAACACATCCTTATTCAGCACAATGCCGCCATTTAGCGTTGACTGCACAGGCATCTCTACCTCTTGCCAATCATCAAATCCACCGACACTTTTAAACAGATGACCCCTTAACCCCATGACATAAATACCATGGTGGCTAACAAGAATATTGAACAGTGAGCCTTCATAAGGAAATTCCAAACGCTGCCATGTTCGACCAAAATCTTGTGATACCGCAGCCAACCCGAGTTCACCAACCATCAATAATCGCTTATCATCAAGTTGTACCACTCGATTAAAGTGTGGCAACAGGGTACTGCTTTCACTCAAATAGAGTGCTTCATCTTCCGCCCTTAACTCCTCTAAATAGGCTTTATCTTCTTCAAATAATAATTCACTGTGAAATTCGCTTTCCCACGTGACGCCACCATCTTCTGTGCGATAAAACAAGCCGTATGCGCCAATCGCTATCCCCTGCTTTTCGTTAAACAGCAGTAGGTCCATAAAGGGTTTTTCAATTTCTGGCGAGCTCATCTGCAGCTGCCACGTTAACCCGGCATCTTTGGTATGTAGAATCGTAGCATCATGACCAACCGCCCAGCCAAGCGATTCATTAAATAATGTTGCCTTAGTTAAATGGGCTGAAGTGGGAGATGCTTGTTGTTGCCAGCCATCTTGATAAACAAATAGATGCCCTCGCTCCCCAACGGCTATCGAGGTTTGACCCGCTTTAACCATATCCAATACTAATGATTGGTTAGCTAAAGGCTGTAAAGATGAAACATTGTCTGAACCTGCATTAACAGAGGAGACGTTGAAGACAAGGAGAAAAGATAAACAGACTAACCGAAGCATGCTAAACGACATACAAACTTCCTTTTCGTAAAAATGAGGGGCCTAAGGCCCCTCTCCTGATGATTTAGCGAATACCTGCACGTCTCAACGCTGCAGGAGTGAAGTTTGCTTCACTTAAGCTAGCGTCAAAATTGTACATGCGACCTTCATTATCTAGCCCCATTGCAAGGTAACGACGAGACTGCAGGTCATGGATAACTTCTAATGTTGTCCAATGAGTTGGCACTTCATAGTAGTTAATCCCATGGGCAACCGCAACACGGTATAGCTCATCACGGTTATCATAGATATCCGTCAAAGAAACTTGCCACGAATCTTCATCAATATAGAAAGTACGGCTCTTATAGATATGACGCATGCCCTCTTTTAGCTGCGCTTTAACAACCCACACACGGTGTTTTTCCCAACGAACGTGCTCTGGGTTAATATGGCCAGGTTGCAGAATTTGGTCATATTTGAGCTTGTCAGAATGCAACTTGTAATCGTTATAAGGAATGTAGATCTCTTGCTTACCCACTAACTCCCAGTTGTAACGCACAGGAGAGCCATTGAACATATCGAAATCATCGGTAGTACGCAAACCATCTGACACGGTACCTGGGGTATCGAATGCGACATTTGGCGCTTTGCGCACACGGCGTTGTCCGGTGTTGTAAGTCCAAGCCTGACGTGGTAACGCTTCTTGGTCCATGGTTTCTTTAACCAACAATGCCGTTCCCGCTAAACGCGCTGGCTGTGTAACAACTTGCTTGAAATAGAACAGCGTGTTGGTCTCTTTTAGCTTATCAAGCGTCATCTCTGGGCGTGAATACTCAAAACGGATCTCTTCAGCCGTTTCGACCAAGGTGTAACCGCCACTCGCAGTCGGTGCTGCTTGGCTACGAGATGTCTCAACATCAATACCACGGAAGCGTAATACGTGGTTCCAGATAGCCTCTAACCCGTTTTGAGGAATAGGAAACGGAATACCAATTGATGCCCCCGAAATACCATTACCGTCAGCAATCAGTTCAGCACGTGATGCGTTAGCTTTCGTTGCATCAGACACAAACTGAGGCACAGAAGCGGTGCGACGAGTTTGATAAACATTCATCTTAAACGTATCTGGGTAAAGTTCAAAAAGCTTGCGCTGACCATCGGTTAAATGATCTTTATATTGATCTTTATTAGCGTTAGTAATAGTAAACTCAATCTTATCTGCCGCAAACGGATCGGGATGGTGCATCCCTTTTGAATACCCAGCAGGGGCTGAAGTGATCCCACCATCCCATGCTGGAATTGACCCATCAGCATTGGCCGCTTTTTCTCCGCCAAGTGGCGTCAGTTGCGAACCCAATTTTGCAGCTTCAGCGTCTGAAACTTTTGCATAAGCTGCAGACGCGCTCAGTGCAACAATCACAGCTGCCGACAATATCCCTAATTTATTCATTATTATTGTCCTTGTGAATTAGATTGAATATTTGATGTTAAACGACACATAGTCACGATCAGACATCTGATTCGTGGTGCCTACACCGCCAAAGAAAGAGTTATATGAGATATCCGCACCCCAACGACTCTGATAATCAAAGTTAATGCCCACTGCGACCGACTTCTTACCTTCGGTAAATAGGAACATTGGATCTGGCGTAATACCGTCGACATCATGAGAGAAGATAATACGTGGTGACATGTTCACACCAGCAAAAAGGTTGTTATAGTCGGCTTTAGCCACTAAACGGTATCCCCACGCAAAATCGGTTGGGAATGGGTTAGTTTCTGGGCCATTGTGTACCGCTTCGATAATACCAGGCATATCTGGATTACCACCAGAACGCGCAGTACCAGGGCCATTGAGGCGTAATTCATCAAAACCAGGCATATCATGAATCCACACACCGCCCACTTCAGCAAGCATGGTTAAATTGCTCATGCCTAACGTTGGGCCAAACAGATGGGTGAATGTCACCTGAGCCTGAGTGGTGTCAAGACGAATAAAGCCTTCAGCGTATTCGCCAGGGCCATAATTCTGCACCTGTGAAATCCCATCAAGATCTGGACGTAGCCCTGCATTAGCAAGCTGCTGTGGCATTGCCGCGAACAAGAGTTCTACATCATCTATCTGTAATGGCTCATCTTGGCGATGGGCAATTTCACCGGCTACAGAAGTGTCTCCGACCAAGGTGTTAAAACTAAAACCATAAAGCTGAATATCTTCAGGGTAAACAATTTGTGCCTTGGAGAACGTCTCTAAACCAAGTAGTGTTTCACGGTCAACCGTACCTCCTGTCGCGCCAATCATGCCAAGTTGAGCTAAATCTCGCCCAATCGCTGCAGCCGTAAAATTAGCAGTGGTACCACTAATGAGAGGACGACGGCTATGGTAATTCATGTAGTACAAGCCAAACTCAGTTTCACCCAACTCTGGAGCATAATACCCAAGCTTAATACCATATTGACCAGAATCGCTGGCGCTGGCTTGATCTTCGATAAGCGTGGCTTTGGTTGGGTAGGCTAAGGCTAGCGAACCTAGTGTCGCCGCATCGTACTGACCCGATGCAACCATCGCAGCAAGGTTATTATATTCAGACACTAAAAAATCAAGATTCATGTCAGGGTTAGCATTAAACCCAAGCTGAGCATTTTGGCCATAGCCACCGTAACCAGCAAAATCATTGGTAGAGAAATAAGACCCTGGAGTGGGTACCCAAACAGGTTCCCAATCATATTGGTAAAACGCTTCAATCGATAAAGAATCAGTAACCCCTAACGATGCCCAGATCATACCTTGAGGTCTAAAGGCTTCTTTTAGCTCGGCACCTGGCGCATTAAGAATATTCAAGTCGACCGGGTTAATCACACCAATGCCATGAGGAATAAGCGTACTCTCACCCCATGAAACAACTTGATTACCCACACGAACCGTTAATGGATTTGCACCATCGTTAAAATCAAAGTCGCCATAAATAAATGCATCGAGCAGACGAACGTCTTTACATTGTACTTTTGAAGCTTCTGAATCGGCGCAAGGATCATACTCTTTACCAGTAAGCGGATCGCTAAAACCATAGCTGCCGTTATTGGCTTTCTGATCATAGAAATACATACCACGGGCAAACACACCGAAGTTTTTATATTTTAGCGACAGCTCGTGTAAGCCTTTAAACACCATAGAAGTAACATCGCCTTGTGAATAGAGCATGTTACTTAAATCGCCGTTACTCGAATAAGACCCCGACTGAGCCCAAATCTCAGCAGAGGTATATTTGGTGTTGTTAAATGCAGAATAGTTAGACCAATCAAAACGCGGATGGTTAACCTTACCAATGTGATCATTCCAATTACGTTCTTCAACACGCCAACTCGCGCCAGCACTCCAAGTTGAATCGAACGAACCTTGAACTTCTCCCCAATCAAACGACACCGCTTGCGCTGTAGGTATCGCTGCAATACTCAACGCTGCGACGATCCCCAAAGCAAGCGTTGACTTATTAAAGCCAGTTTTAACGTTTTTCATTTTAGCTCTTCTCCGTAACCTGCTGGATTCTTTGTTATAGGAATGGAGGCCAACATCTTGTTAGCGTACAGGTAACACCATTGTTACAGTATTTGCAGGGGATGAGCAAGATGAAAAAAGAGAAAATTACCTTGAGATTTGTATACTTAAGCGCTTTTAGTGACTGTTTTTCAAACGTATGATTTAAATTATAATCAACAAATACTTAACTGGTACGATTACCCAAAAAAAAAGTACTAATAAACAGTCAATTAAAGCATTAAAAGGGATTATTGCTTAAGACAAAAAATATAATCAAACGTTTGAAGTATTAGCTCTAATAATTATTGGCGCGTTAATGATTGAAAGTTACCACTTTCATCTAACACCAATTTAAAATGACCCACTAAGCCAGACGGTGTTAAAAATGGTCTAAAGTGTCTAGCATGTATCCAGAGGGTTTTACCGCCCATTTCTTTTACTTCTACTTTATCAACATAACCTTGGTAGTAGCTCAAAAAATCACGATAACTAATCTGTATTGAAAAAAAGAAGGTCATAATATTATTAACATTATTGGAAACTTAAACGACGAAACATCCATGTCTCGTCATTCAATATTTAGCCTAACGCCTTGGCAACTTTCTCATAAAGATCTTTAGATAGATCGGGAAGTGCCAATATCTGCGCCAATGAATCTTTCATTTTTGTCTGCCTTGCACTATCAAACTTCTTAAATTGGATCAGCGGTGTAATAATTCGTGCCGCAACCTGTGGATTCAATTTATTCAATTTAATAATTACATCGGTTAACAGCGCGTAACCTTCTCCACCTTGTTGATGAAAAACCTCAGTGTTCGCAGCAGCGAATGCACCAATCAGAGAGCGCACTCGATTTGGATTTGAAAAACTAAACGCTGAATGCCCGGTTAGACTCTTTATCGCGGCTATTCTATCTTCACCAGGACAAGTTGCTTGTAAGGTTAACCATTTATCCATGACCAATGGCGTGTCCGCCCAACGAAGCTGGAAATCATGCAGCAACTGCTCGCGTAGTTCACTCTGCTCACCATTTAGCGCCGATAGGGCACCTAAACTGTCAGTCATATTTTGCGCATCATCATATTGAGATTTAGCGAGGATTTGGTGCTCATCGGATATTTTCAGTAGCAATTGCAAGCAAGCATTTTTAAGCGCCCGGCTCGCTGCTTCATCTATGCCTCTCAACTCACGATAGCGCGCTAACATCTCATCCTCACACCCCGTAGCAATCTCTTCTACTACGAAGCTACGAGCGAGTATCAACTCATCAAGTGCAACCTGAGTAACTTGCTCACTCAAGGTCGCAACGTTAGGAAACTGGAGGATCTCTGCTAATAGTGCTTTATCTAACCCTTCCTCTAACAAGAGCCCTTTGATTGCATCAATAAGGCGAGTGTCGATGTGCATTGCTCGGTTAGTATGGAGGTTGTCGACATTTTGCCAAACGGCTTGGCTAAATAGCGCTACTGATGCGTCCCATTTCGCCACATCACTGGAAGCAAAACGTATCAATAGTATCAACTGCTCGACACTGTAATTAAACGATAACCTGACTGGTGCTGAAAAGTTTTGCAACAATGATGGCACAGGCTTTGTTGGCATGTTTTCAAAGACAAAAGTTTGCCTCTCTTGCGTGACATTGAGAACTCGATTAAGTAATGAGTCGCCTTGACTACTGAGTAACTCAAGATCAAACGGTATATGCAACGGCAATTTTTCAGTCTGTTCGCCAGTGGGTTGGGTCTTTTGAGTTATATGTAAACGATACTCGCTTGATTCAACATCGTGCTCCTCTGTCACAGTCACTTCTGGCGTGCCTGATTGGCGATACCAAAGCCTAAATTGAGTCAGATCGACACCACTCGCATCTTCCATTGCCGCAACAAAGTCGTCGCAAGTGACGGCTTGACCATCATGGCGTTCAAAGTAACACTTCATACCAGCTTGGAAACCCGTTTCACCTAATAAAGTATGCATCATGCGAATAACTTCTGCGCCCTTGTTGTAAACGGTAACGGTATAAAAGTTATTCATCTCGATGACAGATTCTGGTCTAATTGCATGAGCCATCGGGCCAGCATCCTCAGCAAACTGCTGATTTTTCATAACCTTAACCGCATGAATACGATTAACCGCCCGCGAACCCACATCTGAACTAAATTCTTGATCTCTAAATACAGTTAAGCCCTCTTTAAGACTTAACTGAAACCAGTCGCGGCAAGTAACACGGTTTCCGGTCCAGTTATGGAAGTACTCGTGCCCCACCACAGATTCAATGCCATGATAATCATCATCGGTTGCAGAGGCCGTATCGGCGAGTACATACTTAGTATTAAATACATTTAACCCTTTATTTTCCATCGCGCCCATATTGAAAAAATCAACGGCAACAATCATGTAAATATCAAGGTCGTATTCTAAATTAAATCGTTCTTCATCCCACTTCATCGATTTTTTAAGTGATGCAATGGCATGGTGGGCTTTATTTAAATTGCCTTTATCGACAAAAACTTGCAATGCAACATCCCGACCACTGCGAGTTCTATACTTATCTTCAAGCAGGTCAAAATCGCCAGCAACAAGTGCAAACAGATACGCAGGCTTTGGAAACGGGTCAAACCAACGTACAAAATGGCGTCCCCCGTCTAGTGGGCCCGAAGCAACTCGATTGCCATTACTTAACAAATATGGAAATGCCTGCTTATCAGCTTCAACTTGTACCGTGTAGATGGCCAAAACATCCGGTCTATCGAGAAAATATGTAATGCGTCTAAAACCTTCAGCTTCACACTGAGTGCAGTATGCGCCATCTGACATATATAACCCTTCTAGCGCAAGGTTCGCCTCAGGGTCTAACAGAGTGACAATCGTCAATTCAAACGTGGCAGGCAGATCATTAATTATCAGCTGCCCCTTTTCTGTGGTGTAAGATACTGGCTCACCATCCAACAACAATTGGGTGATTTGTAAGTCGTCGCCATCGAGTATCAAGGTTGTCGCAGATTCATTAAGGCGCTTCACTTGGCTTTTCGCTGTGACCAAGGTTTCTTTGCCATTTAAAGAAAAATGAAGATCTACATGGGTAATTGTGTAGTCAGGACTTTTATAGTCCTTTAAATATTTTGCCTGAGCCTGTGTCATCACAGTTCTCCTTGATTCATAATTTTTTGTAAAAAAAACGCGCCAATAGCGCGTTTTTTATAACAGTTTTTTTTTACTGCGATTGATTTTTAGCTAGCTTATCCAAATCCACCATATCTAAGGTGATGTAGACAGTTTCATCTAAAAACGCATCCGGTGCCGTCACATCCTCATCGGCATCATCAAGTGTTGCGTAGACTGCTAGCCCTTCAGCAGCACGACGCTCATTAAGTCTCGCTAACTGTTTACTGTCGTTAGTTTCACGCTCAGCAATACGTTCTTTTTCGACTAAAGAGACACTGGTTTCATTGTGGCTCTTTTTAAACTCGGCAATATCTTGATAGATGTAACCAAACTCAACATCTTTCTTAATACGTTTTTGATGCTGGCTATCTAGATGACTGATCAAATTAGAATTGATATCACCCAATGTGCCGTATTGCGCAACAGGAACTTTATCCCACGGCAACGCATTATCTTCTTCCGCTTCACCATACTCGCCCGGCTCTAAGGCACTAGGGAATGGAATATCTGGCGTTACACCTTTAAGTTGGGTGCTGCCACCATTAATACGGTAGAATTTAGCAATCGTATATTGCACGTGCCCAATTGGCTTATCATACATATCGTAGATACGACCTAAGCTCTTATGTTGTTGAACTGTACCTTTACCAAAGGTTGACTCACCAACAATCAATGCACGATCATAATCTTGCAATGCTGCAGCAAAAATCTCAGATGCCGAGGCACTATAGCGATCCACCATCACAGTCAATGGGCCAGCATAAGTAACTCGGCCATCATTATCTCGATTTTGCGAAACCTTGCCATTTGCATCACGAATTTGAACCACTGGACCCTGTTCGATAAATAGGCCTGTTAGCAGCGTTGCTTCAGTTAACGCACCACCACCATTGCCACGAAGATCGATAACCACGCCTTCAACTTTTGCCTCTTTGAGTTTAACTAACTCTTTGGAAACATCTTGAGAAAGGTTCATATAGAAACCAGGGATTTTAATCACGCCAACCTTACGGCCAGCATAATCACCAGCTGTTGGTTCAATCACTTCTGATGTTGCAGCACGGTCTTCTAAACGTATCTTGTCTCGGACAATTGTGACGTCCACAGGTTTTGCCGACGAACCGCCTTTCTTAGGCAAAATCTGCAACACCACCTTGCTGCCTTTTGGCCCTTTAATCAGTTCGACAACATCATCTAAACGCCAACCAATGACATCAACAACCTCTTTGCCCTCTTGACCCACACCAACAATGCGGTCTTCTGGGGCAAGTTTTTCGCTACTGGCAGCAGGGCCACCTGCGACCAAGCTTTTAATTACCGTGTAATCTTCATCCATCTGCAAAACGGCCCCGATACCCTCTAGGCTCAGGTTCATTTCCATTTGGAAACGTTCAGCATTACGTGGAGATAAGTAACTCGTGTGCGGTTCAACTGTGCGAGAAAAGGCGTTCATCACCCCTTGGAATACATCTTCACTCTTGGTCTGGCTAAGACGTTTGATAGCATTGTTGTAGCGCTTCTCAAGCACTTCAACAATTTCATCCCAAGTCTTGCCTGTCAGCTTAAGGTTCAATGCATCATATTTGACTCGTTGACGCCAAAGCTCATTGAGTTCGGCTTCATCTTTGGGCCATTGGGCTTTTTCGCGATCATATTGATAGCTATCACCAGGCGCATTGAAGTCTATCTCTTTATCGAGCAAGGACAGAGCATAAGCAAATCTGTCGTAACGACGCTGCTGAACCAGATCAAACATCTTATAGGCTGCGCTCAAGTCACCGCTTTTTAACATATCGTCAAATTGGGTTGAATAACCTTTAAAGCCATCAATATCGCTTTGCAACAGTACATTACGGCGATAATCTAATTGCTTCAAGTAACGGTCAAAGACTTGCTCAGAGAAGGCATCATCAAGATCAAAACGATGGTAGTGCGCACGAGTGAACAGACCTGTCACTCGCTTGCTAGCTACTTTATGTTGCGGTTCCTGAGTCAGTGAGGGCAACTCGCTGGATGGAATTGTAGGCGCCAACGCCCAAGCTGAAAATCCTACAAATAGGCTGGCAATTGAAGCTGCCAGAGTGAGTTTTCGCATCAACAAGTTACTCCTTTGACTATAGAACAGTTATAGCAGGATATGTTCAACCCGTACTTTAACGGTCAATCCTGAATCTAACTGTACTTGAACATCTTCTTTTTTGATGTCCAATACAACACCTGCAACAGGTGATTTACCTAGTTTGACATTCACACGCTGATTTGGTTTCAACTCAGTCAACACTGCAGGGATAAATTCTTTTTCAACAACGGCCGCTTTTGGTGCTTTTGGCGCTGTCGGTTTTGTACGTTTTGGCGCAGGCTTCTTAAATGGCTTCTTTTCTGATTTAGGTGCTGTACCTTCAGATTTAGCCGCTGCAGCTTTCGCCACACGCTTTGCCTTTGCTTTTTCTTGACTCTCTTTAAGTGTAGCTTGAGCATGATCGATGTGCTCTTGCTCTAATTCACCACACTCAACACCATCAAGATCGACACGCTGTGCCCCAACTTTGACACCTTTAAGGTAACGCCAGCTACTGGTATAGCGACGCAAGGCAATTCTCAATTGAGTTTTACTGACTTTAGAATCATCAGCTAACCTTTCAGCCAAGTCCTGAAACAATCCAATTTTTAGAGGTTTAGTTTCACCTTCAGCGATAAAGCATAAAGGAAATGTTTCATATAAATACGCAAGAATTGCGTTGGTGTCGGTCAACTTTTCTGTTGATTCCATCATTACTTCCACAGTTTAAAAGGGACTATCACCACACTACAGTTGTCGTAGCGGGTGCGTCGTTCATATTTGTTAGACTCAGTCAAAAACACGCCCAAAAAATTGGGTAAATCGATGTCTTCACTGCACAATCCAACATACCTTATCAATTACATTTAACAAACGCCAAGTATTCATTTCAACTAATGAAATGTAACTAGGCATTTTTATGTTCGTCGAACAGCCTATTATAAGCGTGCCAGAGACGATTGCGACCACCAATTACGCAAAATTGGTGGTAGTTTAATCAAATAAAGCCTTTTCGAAGCTTTTTACGCTTAACTCAAGACCGATTTGATCCGCTTCATCGAATCTTGATAACGATGGGCTATCAATATCTAATACACCGATAACCGCTCCGTCACGATGAATTGGTATCACAATTTCTGAGTTGCTAGCCGAATCACAGGCGATATGCCCTGCAAATTGATGCACATCGGCGACACGTAACGTTTTATCCGTTTGGGCAGCCGTGCCACATACGCCTTTTCCCATAGGTATGCGTGTACAGGCAACTTTACCTTGGAAAGGACCAAGAATGAGTTGTTCACCCTCGGTTAGGTAAAACCCCGCCCAATTAATGTCATCTAAGTGTTCATTAATAAGCGCAGAAAAGTTCGCCATCGCCGCAATAAGATTATCTTCGCCGTTAAATAGCGCCTCAACCTGACGAGCAAGCGTGGTGTAACATGGAGATGTCATACAATTTTCCTAACAATTATTCTTTAGCTTCAGCTTTTTTAGCCGTTTTTTTCGCTGGCAAAGGTTTAGCCGCTGCGCCACCTTTTAACAGTGACATCAGTTGGTCCTTATTTTCGGCCATATAAAAACACATTTTTTCTGTTGTCGCTTCGTCTAGCCCTAAATTCGATGACTCAAAAAAAGGTAGCAGATTGTCCGCGATATCGAGCATCTTATCGTAGGCATCAGCCTCCTTCTTAGATGTGAATGTCATCTTCTCAACCCCTTCTCTGACTACGACAAATTTTGTTATAACTGCCATGCCTGTCCTCACACTGTTTATTTATACAGTTGTAGAATCTCACAAACATAAGTTCTTATGCAAGTGTTCAAAATAATCTGATAGAATCTTTTGCTATACGTTAATCAAGTTCAATCAATACTATAAGTAACATTAAGTGGTGTAACTACCTATAGTAATAGGTTGTAAGCGCATTTAAGATGGCCTATATCAATAAAGCCTCTGATTCAAACAACCTAACAATAGGAAAAAAGCCATAATCATTATGGATAAAGATGAGTTAGACAAGAGTATCGTACTTTGCCGTGCTTGCGATTTGGCAGTGAGAAAACGAGCGCTACCAACTGGCGTGAGGGCACTATGCCCGCGATGCCATACCAATCTTTATGATACCCCTTACTGCTCTATCAATGGCATGCTTGCGCTGTGTTTAACCGCTCTGTTTCTCTACTTTCCAGCCAACTTTTATCCGGTATTGGAGCTGCATTTTCTTGGCAGTGTGCGTACAACAACGATAATTGAAGGCGCGATGTCTGTTGCGGATCAAGGCTATTGGATTGTCGGGATAGCTGTACTCACCGCAGCGGTCATTGCACCGGGCTTGCTAATAGCGTCGGTCCTGGCGCAAATTTTGATTGTTAAATATCAACTTAACAATCCTTTTTTTAGAGATATCTACAAGCGCCTACTAAGGTACCATGGGTTATTGTCACAACTGACAATGCTCGAAATTTATATGATCAGCATCTTCGTTTCCGTGTTTCAATTATCAGATTACACAGATCTGTATTTCGGTATAGGTACGTTTTGCTTCTCAGTGCTATTTGTCATGGTGATATTTTTACAACGCGAATATGATATCGAACATATGTGGAGCGTGCTCGATGAACAGTAAAAAAGCCGCTGTTCAAGGTCAATCATTGGGCTTAACCTGTTGCCAGACTTGCCAAAACCTTTGCCCTAGCACTGATGAGTGCTGCAACCGTTGTGGCCAGCGTATTGCTGCACGGGATGTCACCAGTCTACAAAAAAGTTGGGCATTATTAATTACCGCTGCCATTTTATTGTTCCCAGCAAACCTTTACCCTATCACTATCATGACCAGTCAAGGACAGGTACGCAGAGACACAATATTCAGCGGTATTAATCATCTCATTCAGTTAGATCTATTGCCTATTGCGATTATTTTATTTACTGCCAGTATCCTTGTGCCTATGTTAAAAATCGTTGGCCTTGGGATCTATTTAATGGCGATTAGTTACGAGTTGCCAATCTCTAAGAAAAAACTGATGGCGGGCTTTCACATTATTGAATGGATAGGCAGATGGTCTATGTTAGATCTATTTGTTATCTCCATCACTGCTGCGCTGGTCAACATGGGGCAGTTACTCGATGCAAAACCTGCTCCTGCGGCAACAGCCTTTGCGTTGGTGATTTTGTTGACACAACTGGCAGCAAAAGTATTAGACACGCGTTTACTCTGGGACCGATTGGAATCGAAAGATGACAGAAATTGAAACACCTAAAGTCGTAAAGAAAAAGCTTTTCTCTCCTATTTGGCTATTACCCATCATCGCTCTAGCGCTGGGTGCATGGTTAGGCATTAAGAGCATTAGGGAGTCAGGCGTCGAAGTGCAAATTCACTTTCCCAGTGCAACGGGGATAGATGTCGGCAAAACCTTAGTACGCTATCAAGGGCTAACTGTGGGTAAGGTGGTGGATATCAGCATCGACGATGACCTTCAAGGTGTCTATGTGGATCTGTTGATGGATTATCGCTCCACCCCTTTTCTCAGAGACGAAACCAAATTTTGGCTAGTGACTCCCAAAGCATCGATCACTGGTGTCGAAGGACTCGATGCACTGTTTTCAGGTAATTACATTGCTATCCAACCGGGAGAAGGCGATTACAACAGCGAATTTATTGCAGAAACCCAAGCCCCGCCCGTAGCCCCTGGCGCAGACGGTTTGATGATAACCTTGACCAGTCCAAGTCTTGGGTCACTCGATGTGGGTTCACAAATATTTTATCGACAGATCCCAGTGGGTAAAATTGTCAGCTACCAACTGGTCGATGATGAGCGAATTGTCTTCAATGCCTACGTACAGAAACAGTACGCGCATCTAGTTAAAACGAGTTCTCATTTTTGGAATGTTTCTGGACTGTCAGTCGATGCCTCTTTATCTGGCATATCAGTAAAAAGCGAAAGTTTATCGGCCATTCTTGCTGGCGGAGTCAGCTTTTCATCTAATAGTGAAGATGATAGAGCCATCACTAATCAGCAGTTTACTCTTTATGATAATGAGGATACTGCACTCGGTGGAACTCAATTTACTCTACTAGCAAAAGATGCCGACACCATTCAAACGGGTGCCACTATCGTTTTTCGCGGATTAGTAATTGGCCGAGTAGATAAAAGCGTTTTAGTTGAAAATGGTGTCCAGTTTCACGCCACTATCGATAGCGAATACGCCCATTTAATCGGCGCTAATTCTCAATTTTGGCCTAGCGGCGCCGATATCTCTTTATCAGGTATCAAGCATGCAGCTCGCTTACTAACAGGCAGCGTGTTGAGTTTTAGCCCCGGCACTGGTGAGCCACTAGCCCAATATACCTTACAAGAACAACCACCAAAGCTTGATATTGAACCGCTGGTACTGACATTGACCGCAGAAGAAAACCCTGGTGTCAAAACGGGTGCACAAGTTCGTTTTAAGCAGCTACCAATTGGTCAAGTAACGCAGGTTAATTTCAACCATGACTTTAGCGGCGTTAATTATCAAATTGAGATCTGGTCTGAATATCAAGCATTGGTGACACAAGGCAGCTATTTCACTCCTGAATCGGCGCTTGCCATTGAAGCGTCTCTTGATGGGGTGTCGGTTAACACCCGCGATCTAGATACCCTAACCATAGGTGCTATTAGCCTTGTTCAAGGAAACAGTAATAAACAAAGCCCTTTGACCAAGCCACTACACCTGTTTGCATCAGCGGACAAAGCTAAGCAGTATTTCAATAGTATTGAACAACTTAACATCACACTGGCAAGTGCAGATGGCGCAGGCTTAGCGGCCAAATCACCTATCTATTTCAAAAAAATGCGTATTGGCGAAGTTAAAAAGGTCACTTGGCAATCTAACAGTGAAGATTTCGCCATCACCTTGGCGATTGAGAAAGAGTTTAAGCAACTTATTAGAGAAAATACGGTGTTTTGGCGTAACAGCGCCATGTCGATAGATGCCAGTTTAAGCGGTGTAAAAGTTGACGTCGCACCACTAGACGGTGCCATAAAAGGCAGTGTTTCCCTAGGTATATTAGAAAATGGTCAAATGGGTAACCAACATCACTTATATGGATCAGAGGCATTAGCCTTAGCAACAGCTGTCCCCATAAGACTCACCTTTTCAGCAACCACCAAACTAAGTGCCAACGCGCCTATTCGTTATTTAGGCCATCAAGTTGGTCAAGTTGAGTCGGTTTCACTCAATGCCGATCTCAGCAGTGTTGATGTCAACGCTTACCTTTATGGTAACTATGCTGACAAATTTGTGGCTACGGATGCCCAATATTTCTTAGTTGATGCGGAAATTTCACTATCTGGCATCACCGCGGCAGAAACACTGCTCACCGGTCCATACGTATCAGTCTTACCAGGGCAAAGCGCTGAGAGCGTCAATCACTTTAGTGGATTGATGCAAGCGCCTGCAGCCCTCCCTGGCGATGATCTGGTCGTCACTTTAAAGGATAACAGCCTTGGTTCTGTCAAAGTTGGTACCCCAATCATATTTAGAGGGTTAAAAATTGGCGAGGTTAAGCACTATCGATTAGCTGACGATGGAACCGGAGTGATCATGGCTGCTCATATCTCAGACAAGTATCAACATCTAATCAATACATCGAGCCAATTCTGGGACCTCTCGGGCATAAAAGTTGATATTGGGCTATTTTCTGGCGCTCAAATAGATACAGGTTCCTTAGAAACCATTTTAGCTGGCGGTATAGGTGTTGCGACAGAGCAGGTTTCATCTACCGAGAATCAACTATCTAGCAACAACGCGTTTGTACTGCATGATAAACCAGAACCCGCTTGGCTAACCTGGGCCCCGGCCCAAACTAAATCCAACTAAATTTGGTTAAGGCGACACGACATAGCTATTCTTATAAGTAGTCGTGTCAGCTAGCGAATAGGCAGCACAACACTGTGCCTTTTCGCTCACTTTAACGCTAGGCAAGGAAATGAGCGATATGTCAAAAGATTTAATGCGCCAAGCCGCCATTAATCTCAAAAAAGCGGTACCTTTGATGCTCAAACATCAAATCCCAACGACACCAACCAACTACGCATTGTGGTACGCCTATGTGGGAGAACAAGACCCACAACTGAATGAGAAAATGGATGGTATCGTCGCCCAGTACAGCACTTGCCCTCCCGTTAACGCCCACCTGCTCTATCGGGACCATATTAGCGATCCGGTGGAAGTCGATGTTATCGACATGCGCCAAAACCTCGAAGCGATGACGGTAGAGTTAGCGCAGTCACTTAAAGACACCAATCACGATGCGACTCGGTTTCAGAAACGAGTCGATAACAACTTCAATAAACTCAACAAGATCGAAGAGGAAGGTGTCAGCCTTGAAAAAGTCTTGGGCTTAGTACGTAACTTAGTTAAAGAATCAGATGAAATTCGTCTCAGTACTGAATATTTCACAGGGCAATTACAAAAAGCACAAGATGAAATAGAAACACTACGCGCTGAGCTAAAGCGATCTGAAAAAGATGTTTATCACGATGCATTAACAGGGGTATTCAACCGCCGAGCATTTGATCAGGATATAGATGGTATGCTCGCCCAAGCGCCCGAAGGATGCTGTCTCATTCTTATTGATATTGATCATTTTAAGAAGTTTAACGACACCTATGGCCACCAGTTGGGCGATAGCGTACTGAAAGCGGTGGCAAAGCGTCTCAACGAATCTTGCAGAGACGGCACAAAAATCTATCGTTATGGGGGGGAAGAGTTTGCCATTCTTATCCCCAACAGCCACAAACGCAAAGCTCGCCACCTGGCCGATGCGATGCGTCGTTCACTTGAAAAAGTCACCCTAAAAGATCGCCGTAAAGACCAACGTATCGATAATATTACCGCCTCTTTTGGTGTTAGCGAATGGCAAACTGGCGATAGCGCGGTGACGTTGATTGAGCGATCTGACGCATTCCTCTATGAAGCTAAACGCCTAGGCCGAAATAGAGTCATGCCTATCTAGTTTTACCAATGACTCCGCGGGCAATGAAGCGGAGTCGATTGGTAACGCTATCACCACAAATCGCAGCTTGCTTCGCTCTGACAGCTCCTCAAAGGGGTAGCAGGTAATAAGCGTTAGTTGCAACCCATCGGCAGCAAACAGCAGCTGTGTATCGTGCTCTTCAACAATATGCGTGTTGCTTACTCGATAAAGGCGCTCAGCCCCGCCGCTATCTTGTAACTTGATTAGTTGGCCAACGGTAACCCCTTTTAGGCGGGCAAAATGGGTGTCTCTATGGCCCGCAATAATTGTATTGCCCCAACGATTCACCTCACTATTCCCTAAGATTGCCGCAGGGCCAAATGCTAGGTTGCGCCCCGAAGCGCCCGCCAAAACAAAGAGATCACCCCCTTGTTGGGCAGCAGATTGATGGACAAAACTTAGCTTAGCGACAGGAAATGTATCCGCCCAACTCCAGGGCCTATGGGCCAGATTATCGACCAATGTTCGCTGCCAGGCTTGTTCGATCAGATACTGAGCAAAATGCGCTTTGGCCTGCATATATCCTCCTTTAATCATCAGTAACGATGCGATAACCACGCCCACGATGACGTAACGTCGTCGCACAACACTTAACCCAGTTGCCATCAGCGGGTCACTTCCATACTCAATTTAAAATGATTAATGAGATAACGTCTTACGCACGAGGTATAACTCAACCAATACACTAAAAGTAACAACATCATTAACCCACCAATGGCCAAATATAAACGACTACCCGAACCAGTTTTAGGCCATTTAGCCTGCGTCGCCACGGGTAACATCGCACTAGCGCTGGCGTTACTCACCGTTTCACTCGATGGCCGGCTCGGCGTCTTATCCACCGCGACCAAGCTGGTATAGGGACTCACTAAATGGTAAGCCAAAGCAACTTGCGTCACTTGCCGTTTAACCAATTCGTGATTGCTACTGTTTTGGCTCAGCAATAGCGCTGCGATTTTCTTTCGTGCCCAAACGAGATCCATGCCAGCCGCTTGACTAGTTCGTGTTATCGCTACACGGCGCTGCCAAAATTGCCCATCAAGTTCACCCGATACAAGCAGCTCATCACTGCGAAATTGATGCTGTTTTGCTCGCAACCTTACCGCAACTAAAATGGGTTCATTAGCATACAGATCGCCAATACTCACTGGCCAATAGTCAGGGATTGAGCCATCACTGAGCGCGATTTCAACATTGCTGATCACAGGGTTTTCAATCTTTTCAAGTAATAGCCCGATCTCTTTACCTACCTCTGATAAGTTGCCAATGTAGGTATAGGTGCCACGACCGACTTGGGCCGCACGCTCCATAAAGTAACCATTTGGCGCAGCACCGATACCAATGGTGAATAGTCGACTGCGACCAATATGCTGAGCAATCAGATTAAACAAGCCTTGTTCATTGGTCACTGCACCGTCAGTGATAAACACCACCTGCCTTAAAGCGCTATTGCCACGCTCTTCAGTGTCATTTTTTGATGCGAGTGCAGTCGCTAAAGCGGGCGCCATCTCTGTACCACCGTCAGCGGTAAGTGCATTCACAAATTGATGGGCCAAGCCCAGGTTAACAGCCGTCGCTGCTAACGGTGTTGGCGACAGCACACTAACACTGGAATCAAAGGCGATTATATTAAAACTATCTACGTGACTTAAGCCCGCCAAGGCATGCCGGAGTGCACTTTTAGCTTGTAATATTGATTCCCCGTTCATGGAGCCAGACGTGTCGATGACTAAAATTAACTCTCTGGCCATCTTATGACGCGACTCATCCTGTGGCGGCATCAACATCACCAGACCGTAATCACTGATCGTCTCATTCGTTGCTTTGGCCGTATCACTGCGACCCGCGAGTAGAGATGCTGATAGTTCATGGGTTGATTCGGGATAATGAGTCTTTCCAGATTGGCTAAATGCAAGCGCTGTGGGTTCATCATTAAGTGCAGGCTGCCAGCGCAGCACAAAGTCACGTTCGCGGTTAACCACCTTAGTTAAACGCAAACCAACTGAAGAATCATGCTGTTCACTACGCGACATCTGATGATATGGAGTAGTAACAGCTAAAAGTGGCATGCCAGCATCCAAATTAACCTTAATATTGACCTTGCCGCTGCTTTGCGAGCCCCCATCTTGATTGTCATGATTAAGGTTGTCGTGACTATCGGCTAAGTGTTGAGACAATACGCCCATCTCCAAGCCATCACTTATCGCACTTTGTGGTAACGTCACGGCAGACACCTTGGCGCTGAGCGGCGAATATCTCGGGGTGATTGCCATGGGAAAGCGCAAACTAAACTCCCCTTGGCGATAACGCACAATTTGCTGATAACTGATTTCAACCACAACTCGCTCACCAGGTGCTAAATTAGCCACTTGTGAGGTAAAGATATTAGGCCGCTGCTGGGTGAGTAGACTCGCCTTTTTCCCCGCAGCTTTGGCTTGTTCAAACTGCTTCTTAGCCGCGCCTTTGGTTTTCACCTCTCCCACTATCACGCGTGTGCCGATAGTCAATGTCATCGCATCGACCGCAGCATCCTGCGGCAACGGAAACTGATACGTGCCATTGAGCCACTGATCACTGTGATTGACGAATACTTGTTTCACGTCAACCCGATTTAACCAGCCTGAGATCTGCATCTCAACATCGGTATTGATAGGCAAGCCTATTTGGGACGATTTCAACGGACTACCGTCTACTGGTGTATAGCTTAAATAGCCCATCCCCAAAGGCTCATCATCTGGCGTAGCCCAAATCGGTGCGGTTAATAGCATGCTTGTTGCCACCAGCAACAAATGGCTGAGCCCTCTAATATTGTCAAAAAAAGCCCCCCTTGGGGGGCAAAGGTTGGTTATGTTAAAGCGGTTAATCCACTTGATATCCATATAAACACTCCGCCCATCCATCATTATTAGTTTGCTGCGATAGCCGTTTCACTAGGCAAAAGTTGGATCATCACTCGACGGTCGAAAAAATCATTCTCAAAGCTCTGCTCATCTTTAACGGGTGCCGTTGCGCCATAAGCCTTTGCAGCAAGACGCGAGGCGTCAACGCCCTGCTTAACTAAATAACTGCGCACCTCGGCAACGCGTTGCTCCGACAAGGCTTGGTTATAGGTAGATTCACCTCGTCTGTCTGCATATCCGGTTAGGTCTAAAGTCAGCTCAGGAGACATAGACATCACATCAGCAATCTCATTTAACTGACTAATAAAATGGGGCTCAATTTCCGATGAGCCTGTTTTAAATTGTACATTAAGACCCAGTGCTAGCTCTTCGATACGTACTCCTTGACGTTGTTTAAGGCGCTCAAGTTCCACTTTTGCGTTGGCATATTGCTCACTGACACTTTGTAAGCGTTGCTGCTCACTATTGAGCTGCGCGATTTGATTTTCCTTTTGAGCAATGTCTGCCTGCTGCGCTTTAATCTCACTGTCATCAGCAACCGATTTACCTATAATGCCACCAGTAAACGCACCAATAATGGCACCAACGGGACCGGCAACCACGGCACCCAGCACAATGCCGGAGCCCACACCAATGAGTGCTTCTTGATCTGAATGTTCAGTTGACGTTACTGCAACATCTGTTGCGCTATAGGCCATTGAACTACTAAGAAGAGTGCTAGTAATAAGGGCTGCAATAATCTGCTTTTTCATGTTGTTTTCCTCGATATGACAAATAACTGTTTTAGTTAAGAACCCTGAGGTTCGTTTCAATGAGGTTATTTAAACCCAATGAAGTGGCGCAGACAGGGAACAAAAAAGGCAGTTTGGGTATCAATTGTGGCAACAAAAAGGCAATTGCCTTGAGGCTCTTTTTTCCAGCAATAATTGCTGTATAGTCTCAATCAATTAGTCAGTTAAGCAGTGAATGAGATAGGCATGAAACGTATCGCCATCGTTGAAGATGAAGCCGCTATCCGCGAAAATTACAAAGAGGTATTACAGCAGCAAGGCTATAGTGTACAAGCGTATGCCAACCGCCCTAGTGCGATGCAGGCCTTCAATAACCGTTTGCCAGATCTGGCCATCATAGATATTGGCTTAGAACATGAGATAGATGGCGGTTTTACCCTATGTCAATCGCTACGGGCCATGTCCAGTAGCCTGCCAATTATCTTTCTTACTGCCAGAGACAGCGACTTTGATACGGTTTGTGGTCTACGCCTTGGCGCCGATGACTACCTCAGTAAAGACGTTAGCTTCCCCCACTTAATCGCGCGCTTGGCCGCACTGTTTCGCCGCTCCGAACTACAAGGAGCTAGCGATCAACAAGATGATCTGATTGAACATGGTGATCTGACTATCGACGCTAACCGCATCCAGGTCTATTGGAAGCTACAACCCATTGAGTTAACCGTCACTGAGTTTTGGATGGTACACGCCTTAGCTAAGCGTCCAGGCCATGTTCGCAGTCGCCAAGCGTTGATGCAGGACGCTAAAATCTATGTCGATGACAGCACCATAACCTCACATGTAAAACGGATCCGTAAAAAGTTTATTGCCCAAGACTGTGAATTCGATTGTATCGACACCGTCTATGGCATGGGCTACCGTTGGGATAATCAGGGCTAAAGTATGTACCACCCTCCAATAGGCCTACGTCCAAAAGTTGCCATACTCTCGCTATTTCTGTTGTGCTTGCCATGGCTGGGATATCAATATGTATGGGAGATGGAAAAGTATCTGCGTCACGGCCAAGAAAAAACCTTAGAGGGCACCACACAAGCCTTGGCGACCGCCCTGCATGAGCGGCCAAAACTGTTCGACAAACAAGCCAGCTTTCTATCACAGGTGGAGCAAGGCCGTGATCTATACGCCTATCCCCTAGCAAGTCCTATTCAACTCGACGGCAAACTTAACGATTGGGCACCTTACCGCCACAAAAGCATCAATTACGGCTTGGCACATCAAATCTTTAAGGCCGATGAGAATGCGCCACTTAACATCAACTTTACCCATATGGTGGGCAAATATGCTGGTTACCTCTACGGCTATTTTGAAGTCACTGACGCTAATGTGGTCTACCGAGGTAAAAACAGCCTTAGCATCGACAGTAACGATCACTTGGCCATCGCCACCCTAGCGCCCGATGGTAAGTTCAGGCGCTACATTGTGGCCACAACGCAAGATGGTTGGATCAGTGCGTTTGAGCTACCAGAAGATCCCAGTTTAAAAATTCCAGTTGTCCCTGAGGTCAAAATTCAGGGTAAATGGCTAAAAACAGACCGAGGTTACAATATTGAGTTGCGAATCCCCCTAGAGATGGTGGGCAGCAAGTTAGGCTTTGCGATTGTCGATGTTAACGATAAAAAGACTCGCAAAATCGAGGCTATTGTGGGCACATCGGCTACCGATACCGTCGATAATTTAGGCACGGTATTAGTGCCTTCTCCCGAGATTGAAAGCATAGTCAAAGGGATGAGTCATAATAGCTCACGTATTTGGGTGGTCGACAAACATGGTCGAGTGTTAGCGAAATCAGGGGATATTCACACCTCCACTAATGTCTGGGCACAAGCTGCAAAAGAGACGGTAAACAACAGCTACTGGGAGAACTTTAAACAGCAATACTTGCACCCTCTCTATTATCGAATATTGACCACGCCACCAAAAAACTTCGTCGATTCACTGAAAGATTCGACCGTGTTAGAGGGCAGTCACATTCGCAAAGCCTTAGATGGGAAACTGGGGTCAACATGGCGTTTGACCCCTGACGGTAAGGCCGTTGTACTTGCCGCAGCCAGCCCAATCTGGATTGATGACACTGTCATGGGTGTCGTCATTGCCGAAGAGACGACTCATGGCATCAGAACCTTGCGCAATAAGGCATTAGAAAAACTGTTTAACGTGATCTTGACCGTGATGAGTATGGGCACCTTAGCACTATTTTTCTTCGCCTCGAGTATCTCAAGCCGTATCCGCAAACTGCGTGATGAAGCAGAACAAGCCATCGACAGTCAGGGCCGAATTAAACAAGGCATTCATGGCTCAAAAGTGCGTGATGAGATTGGCGATCTATCCCGAAGTTTTGCCAACATTGTCAGTCGTTTAGGACAATACACCCACTACTTGGAAAATATGTCATCTAGGCTATCTCATGAGCTTCGTACGCCTGTAGCCGTGGTAAGGTCGTCGCTGGAGCACCTTAATGCTCAATCTCTGCCAGCCCAACATCAAAAATATGTCGATAGAGCCCAAGAAGGGGTTAGCCGCCTCAATATGATCCTCAACAACATGAGTGAAGCCACTCGACTGGAAGAGGCGTTAACGCATGCAGACAGAGATAGCTTCCCGTTAACTAAGGTCATTTCTGGCTGTATGCAAGGCTATCAGATGACCTACACCAAGCAACAGTTTGAGTTAGTGATCACCGAAGCGCCCCTAGTCATGTCGGGGGTACCTGAATATATCGCACAATTAATGGATAAGTTGATTGCCAACGCGATTGAGTTTAGCCAAGAAAACAGTCCAATTGTGGTGAACTTACAGGCCAAGGGCCGCACAGCACAGCTTAGCGTGAGTAATACGGGTCCCGCCCTGCCTGAGAATATGAGTGAACAGATATTTGAGTCTATGGTCTCGGTCAGGCCTCAGCAGGTGCAAGACAAGCCCCACTTAGGCCTTGGGCTATATATCGCCCGCCTGATCACCGATTTTCATCACGGGGAAATTACTGCCAGTAATATTGTCCAAGATAATCAGGCGACCGGCGTCACGATTGGCATCACCCTGCCATTAAGTGCTGCATAAGTTATCCTGATCGCGTTTAACGGGGTGACAATTACTCACTTTCATTTAGCCATTTAGATGTTAAGATGGCTAAATTAGATATAGATTAGCCATGGAATCGTCACAATGAAAAAAGAGACTCAAATTGTTAGTGTTGGTCGCGATAAAAAGTGGAGCAAAGGGGTAATAAATCCCCCTGTATTTCGTGCATCGACTGTGGTATTCGATACCATGGAAGAGATGCGTTTTGCTATCCAGAATCGTGCCAATGGCGAGATGTTTTATGGCCGCCGTGGAACACCTACCCATTTTGCGTTTCAAGCCGCTATCGCCCAACTCGAAGGTGGTGAAGGCACGGCACTTTATCCATCGGGCTCCGCGGCAATTTCAGGTGCCCTGCTCTCTTTTCTTCAATCTGGCGATCATCTACTTATGGTCGATAGTGCCTATGAGCCAACCCGCGACCTATGCAATAAATTACTAAAAGGTTTTGGTATAGAAACCACCTACTACGACCCTATGATTGGTGAAGGGATCGCAGAACTCATTCGCCCAAATACTAAAGTGTTGTTTTTAGAGTCACCCGGCTCTATCACCATGGAAGTTCAGGATGTACCAACCTTAAGTAAAATCGCCCACCAGCATGGCATCGTTGTGATGCTCGACAACACATGGGCATCTCCAATCAATTCTCGTCCATTTGAGATGGGGGTAGATATCTCCATCCAAGCGGCCACCAAATATATTGTTGGCCACTCTGACGTCATGATGGGCACAGCCACTGCCAACGCAGAACACTGGGAACAACTGCGCGAGCATAGTTACCTCATGGGGCAATGTACGTCTCCAGACGATGTCTATCTTGCCAGCCGTGGTCTGCGCACGCTGGGCGTGCGCATGGCACAACATGAACAAAACGCCTTAAAGGTGGCCAACTGGTTAGCCACTCGTCCAGAAGTTGACCATCTGCGTCACCCCGCCTTTGAATCTTGCCCTGGGCACGAGTTTTTCAAACGCGATTTCAGCGCAGCCAATGGGCTGTTCTCATTTGTACTCAAAGAGGGCAACCTCAAAGCGGTAACCGCATTTGTCGAAAACATGGCGCATTTTAAAATGGGGTTTTCTTGGGGCGGGTATGAGAGCCTAATTCTTGGGGTATTTGGTATCGACAAGCTGCGTACAGCAACTCAGTGGGATAGCAGCAAACCGTTAATCCGTTTGCATATTGGTCTTGAAAACCCCGAGGATTTAATTGCCGATCTCAGCGCAGGGTTTGAACGGTTTAATCAAGTTATCGCTAAATAGTTACCACGGCGCCAAGTTAATTGGCGCCGTCACTCCATGGCAGTTTATTTATCAACATCCACATCATCATAGCGCCCTTCACTCACCGCTTTGCTGTCAAGTAGCCTAATTTGCACCTCGACATTGTGTTGCGAATCCCCATAAGCGATGGCATGCTCTTTCGTAATCCGTCTGGCTTGGTAAAGGGCCAAAACCGCATTATCGAATGTGGTGATCTCTTTTTCTAAATTACGTTCCAACGCATCACGAATTTCGTCTACTTTAGCCTGTTTAATCAGCTCTTTTATAAATGGTGTATCTCGTAAAATTTCCACCGCAGGCCAGCGTTTACCTTCAAGCCCAGGGATCAACCGCTGACATACAATCGCTCTAAGGTTGTGGGACAGATCGATGAGTAGCTGCTTATGTTGCCGCTCAGGAAAAAGATTAATCACTCTATCTAAGGTTTCTATGCTGTTGCTGGCATGGATGGTCGCTAAACAGAGATGCCCCGTTTCCGCGTAGTTAATTGCATTGCGCATGGTTGATTCATCTCTAATCTCACCGATAAGGATCACATCAGGCGCTTCTCGCATGGCACTTTTTAACGCACTATCGAAGCTTTTAGTATCTTCCCCGACCTCCCTTTGGTTAACCACAGATTTTTTATAGGTATGAATAAACTCTATCGGATCTTCAATAGTGAGAATATGTCCATGTTGTTGTGAATTACGGTGATCGATCATCGCAGCCAATGTGCTGGACTTACCCGAGCCTGTGGCACCTGCGACTAAAATTAACCCTCGCTGCAGCATCACCAGCTGCTTTAAATATTCAGGTAGATTAAGACTGTCGAGTTGCGGCGGCTCACTGCGCACCAGCCTTATCACCATAGCGACTTGATTACGTTGACGAAATATACTGACGCGAAAACGCCCGACATTCTCTATGGTGACCCCGATACTAATATCCCACTGTTGCTCGAAGGTGTGCAACTGATGGTCTTTCATTAAGGAGTATGCAAATGACTTAACCTGGGCAGCGCTTAATGCTTGCGCTTCATTTAACGGAGATGAGATGCCTTCAACTTTTATTAACACTGGAGAATCAGGGGTAAAAAACAGATCCGATGCGCCTTGTTCGACCATCAGTAAAAGATAAGATGAGATATGCATCCGTTGCTCCCCTATGACCCAGTGCAGTAACGCCGCACATTGACGGCGCGTCTACACCAAATATAGTTGAACCTCAAACGCTAAGCGATAAGTTCACCAATTGATTAAAGGCAACAAGGGCATAAAGTGCCACTAAGGTGTTGTCACCACCCCGGCTGATTGCCACGCATTCGTTCCGTACAGGGGCACTGTAGAGATGGCATGTTTATGGCTACCGTTGGTCTCTTTAGTTGAGTAAGATAAATAGATAAGCGTTTGATTCTCTGCATCATAAATACGGCGAACCTTCAGCGCCTTAAACAGAATACTCAATGACTCCTTAAACACCACTTCACCATTTTTACTTCTATCTATACGCGCAATATCAGCCTTATCTATCGGTCCAGTTTGACGACAAGCAATGCCCATATCCGATGGATCAGCAAAATCAAGATTGGCCTCAATACGACTAATATGACAAGTTACCCCTGGTATTTTTGGGTCATCACGGGCATCGATGATCACATCTTTAGTGGTAAACATGCCAAGACTAACTTTGCCAACATCATCACCACATCCAAACAGGCTGATCATTAATCCGATGAATAAGCCTAACTTAGCGTACTTCATTTTTCTCTCCTTGAAAATCAATTAAAAACTCTCTGAGACCAACGAGTTAGACCAGCGGTCACACTACCAAAATGATCACCCACCACGATTTCAATTTCTGGGTAAATGGCAGCAATCTTATTATAAATCGCAGGACTTTTTGCCGTACCGCCAGTAACATAAATAATGTCAGGCAGTTGGCCTGCTTCATCAATGGCTTGAGCCATCAAGGCCTGTATCTGGGCAACAGGCTGAGCAATGGCGTCGATAAACATCTGCGTGCTCACCTCAGCATGAAGTGCAGGACAGATATAATCAAGCGCCATGGATATCTCATCTTGCTCTGACAGCGCAATTTTAGCCGACTCTGCACTGCGCACAATACGGTAACCGAGCTGATCACGTTGCACTTTCAACAATCGATTTAATAGATCGGCACGCTCTGCATCCTTAATCAGCTCTTTAATCATATTACTGCTGCTTAAAGTGGCAAATTCTCGTTGAGCGCTAATGTCATTGACCGCCACCGCATTCCAAAAAGGTTTACTCGGAACAGGTAAGCCGTTAACCATCATAGAGCCTAAACCCAAGTGATGCATAAACGCCTTCATCGACAACGCGATATCCAGATCGTTACCGCCAATACGTTGACCACTGTGCCCCAAAAAGTCCTCACTTCGATCGACTTTATCTATATGTGCTGGACCCATGTTCACCACAGAACAATCTGTAGTACCGCCGCCCACGTCCACCACTAAAACGGTTTTATCACTGTTTAGACTCGCTTCAAAGTCCATGCCGGCCGCCAAAGGCTCAAACAAAAAAGCGACATCTTCAAAACCCGCGCGAGACGCTGCTAAACGCAAAATATCTTCTGCTTGACGATTACTCTCTTCACCACCAATGCCCTGAAAATTCACCGGCCGGCCAATGACCGCATGGGTAATTTGCGCCCCATTGAGTAATCCGTCGGCTAACTGTTTGATGTGCAACATCATCATAGTGACAATATCTTCAAACAGCGCGACCTGATCGACTCGCAAGCCTGTCGCGCCCAGAAATGACTTTGGCGAGCGCACATAAAAGCCCTCTTCTGGCATATCTAAATACGCCTGCACCGCTTGCTCACCAACAAACACGGCTTGCTCATCGGGATCTAGGTCTAGTTCTCTCCTTGCATGACGAGCACGGCTTAACTGCGCTGCACGGAGCTTGCTATACTGGGCTTTTTTATCTTGGCTTAGCTGCTGCAACACCGCTTCACAAATGAGATCGCGATCTAAAGCATATAAGGTTGAAACCAAATAATTTGAATCTTTAGACAAAGGTAACAAACGTACCTGCCCTTGCTCCATGATCCCCACGGCACAATTGGCACTGCCATAATCAAATCCAACAAACATTTCTCGGCTCCACCCAATAAAAAGCCGTGAAAAATAGCACACTGACATTAAAAGACAACTAAAGCGACGCAAATAGGTCAGCGTTTACATTACTTGCCGATAATTACCACAGCCATGCAAGCAAGTCAGCTATAAAACCTCTAATGGGTGCAATATCAACTAAACTTAACCATAAGCGATGTCTGAGGAGCCCTTATGTTTTCCATGTTTACACGCTTATTATTTACTCTTGGCTTGCTCGGTCTAGCCCTATTCTGTTACGGCCAAGTGAGTCCCCAATCTTCAGAAGCAACAAGTCATCAAACCATTACAGTGCTTAGGTTCGAAGGCGCTATCGGCCCCGCAGTGAGTGAATATTTGGTGAATGAAATTGTCCATGCCAATAATCTGAGTCAAACTGAGCAGCCCACCTTAATCCTTATAGTGCTCGACACCCCTGGTGGCCTCGTCAGTAGCTTAAGAGACATCAACCAAACAATCTTGGCCTCACAAATACCCATTGCCTGCTTTGTCGCCCCCGCTGGTGCTAGAGCCATGAGCGCAGGGACGTATATTCTTTACGCTTGCCATATTGCAGCCATGGCACCCGCTACAACCTTAGGAGCCGCTACGCCGGTACAGATGGGCAGCCCGTCATCGAGCCCAAAAGAGGACAGCAATGACGATAGCAGCGCCATGGAGCGAAAAGTGCTCAACGATGCCATCGCCTATATTCGATCGATAGCGCAACTTAGAGGCCGAAATCAATCCTGGGCAGAACTTGCCGTAAAAGAGGCTGCTACGCTCACCGCTGCGGAGGCATTAGAACAACAGGTGATAGATCTTGTCGCCGATAATGAAGATCAACTTATCGACAAGCTCAATGGCTGGCCACTCACCCTCGAACGAAACACCCAAAAACTCAATCTCAGCAATGCCATTTTGGTCGAACATCCAAGTGATTGGCGGAATCAACTAATCGCAACAATCACCAACCCAAATATTGCCTATATCTTGATGCTTATTGGCATCTACGGCCTAATACTTGAATTTTACAGCCCAGGCATTGGGCTGGCAGGGATTACTGGCGGGATAGCCCTAATTATTGCCATGTATGCGTTTCAGATGTTGCCGCTTAACTATGCTGGATTGGGCTTGCTACTGCTAGGTATTGTGTTACTTATCGCAGAGTCAATGGTTCCCAGCTTTGGCCTATTTGGTCTCGGTGGCGTCGTTGCCTTTTCAATCGGCTCACTTTTTTTACTCGATACTCAGCAGCAGTTTGCCATCTCTTTACCACTCATCGCAGCAGTAACTCTTACCTCGACGCTCTTTTCGCTGTGGGTACTATCCACGCTTTGGAGCAATAGACGTCGGCCTGTAGTTAGCGGTGATGCAGCAATCATAGGTGCTGTAGCAACAGTAGTTGAAGGCTTTGAACAACAAGGCATAGTGCACCTTGCAGGCGAAGAGTGGGCGGCCATTAGCGACACGCCTACTGAAACGAACCAACAGGTTAGAGTGATTGAACGCGATCACCTGACCCTCAAAATCGAACCACTGTTAGTCATGCCTAACGAGGAAGATACTCATGGAAACCCTAGCCTATAACACCAATCTATTTTTTGCTGCCTTGATGTTTTTCATCTTGGTGGTGCTATTTAGTACCTTTAAAATTTTAAGAGAATATGAGCGCGGTGTGGTCTTTATGCTGGGACGATTCTATAAGGTCAAAGGTCCTGGATTAGTGATAGTCATTCCGCTTGTGCAGCAAATGGTTCGTGTCGATTTGCGCACCGTAGTGATGGATGTGCCCACTCAAGATGTTATTAGCCGTGATAACGTATCGGTACGAGTTAACGCTGTGATCTACTTTCGGGTTATTGATGCTCAAAAAGCCATCATTAACGTCGAGGATTACCTGCAAGCGACTTCACAACTGGCTCAAACCACATTGCGATCGGTACTCGGGCAGCATGAGCTCGATGAGATGTTGGCCAACCGCGAAATGCTCAATACCGATATTCGCGCTATCCTCGATAGCCGCACCGACAGTTGGGGAATAAAAGTTTCCAATGTAGAGATTAAACATGTCGATCTCAATGAAACCATGGTTAGGGCTATCGCCAGACAAGCCGAAGCTGAGCGGACAAGACGCGCTAAGGTTATCCATGCATCCGGTGAGATGGAAGCCTCGGCAAAACTGGTGGAGGCGGCAGAAACACTCGCTAAAGAGCCCAACGCCATTTTGCTTCGCTACCTACAAACATTGACTGAAATAGCCTCTGAAAAAAATTCGACCATTTTGTTCCCATTACCCATGGATCTGCTTAGTGGTGTTTTAAATAAGGAGCAAAACCCTCAATCCACTCCAGCGAAAAAACCATAAACCACGAGTGTTTGACACAAAAAAGCGCCTTCTCGGCGCTTTTTAATGAGTAATCTTAACGTGTGAATACTTAACGTCTATGACCACTTTTTGCCGGTCTCGATGGCTTGCCACCGGTGCGCGATGCCGGTTTAGAGCCGCCTCGTCTGGGCGCACTTTTCTTGACATGCTTACTGTTTTTATTACCAGCGGGCTTGCTGCCACTCTTACTACTATGACCACCGCTGCGAGGCTTACTATTTTTACTACTTTTGGTTTTAGGGTTGGCCTCAGAGGAAGACCCTTCAGAGGCTTTCAATAAAACCATTAACTCATCGTCGGTGAGATCGCGCCACTCACCCACAGGTAAACCTTTTAAACTGACATTCATTATTCGCACACGATCTAACTTAGTCACTTCAAAGTTGAAATGTTCACACATACGGCGGATCTGGCGGTTTAACCCCTGGATCAGGGTGATCTTAAAACTCAGTGGCGATACCTTAGTGACCTTGCACTTTTTCGTCACCACACCAAGGATAGGCACACCGCCACTCATCCCAGCAATAAAGTCATCAGTAATGGGTTTGTTCACCGTCACTATGTACTCTTTTTCATGCTTATTACCAGCACGCAAAATTTTATTGACTAAATCACCATTATTAGTCAGAAAAATCAAACCTTGTGAGTCTTTATCCAAGCGACCAATGGGGAAGATTCGTGAGCTGTGGTTAACAAAATCCACAATATTGTCTCGTTCGGTGCCTTCAGTGGTACTAACAATACCCACGGGTTTGTTTAAGGCGATAAAAATAAAATCTTCTGCATCTTTTGGTTCAATCAATTGCCCGTTCACCTTAACAATGTCACCAGCAGAGACCTGATCACCTATGGTTGCACGTTTACCATTAATGAACACATTGCCCTGCTCAACATATCGGTCAGCTTCTCTTCGCGAGCAGATGCCACTTTCACTGATATATTTATTTAAACGGGTTGACGATTGATTGAACATAGGTGTTACTGGCCTTTTTACTGTTATCAAGCCATTATTTTAAAGACGTTTTAGCTTCTTTAATACAACGGCTTAAAAGGTGAATAATCGAGCGGTAATGTCTGCGCGAATTAAAGGCGTAATTAGAACATAGTTGCTTGTTGAAATATACCCACTTTACTGCGCAGGACAATGGCCATAAAAGTAAAAAGCGAGCATTGCTTAATGCAATACCCGCTTTTGTTGCTTACTTTAAAACCGTTAACAGAAGTCTTGCTGACAAACCAAAAAACTAACACCAAAACAGCTAACCACACTCTGCTAACCCTGCCGTAAAAATGAGTTGTCGCCCGATGCAACAAACTGCTAGCAGTAATATGAGTATAGCCTTCTATGGCGTTTTTACCTCTTTTACTCGGCTTATTTTTCAGTCTTGGTATTTTGACTTTGTTTTAACTGTGCTTTTTGCATGCGTCTTTGTTCAATTACGCTATTCACATCGCTGCCGATATGAGATTCGCCACGAGATTTAGCCAACTGAACTTGACGTTCACGCTCTTCAAAACGTGCTCGCTGTTTATCAGAAACCTTATCGATACAGTGTGGACAGCTCACGCCTTTGACATAATGCTCACTGGCTTTATCCGCTTCGGTGATCGGTAAGCGACAAGCATTACATTGATCGTACTCGCCTTTCTCAAGGTGATGATTTACCGATACTCGATTATCGAATACAAAACACTCGCCTTCCCATAAGCTTTCTTCTGGTTTTACCTCTTCAAGGTATTTAAGCACGCCACCTTCCAAGTGGTAAACCTCATCAAACCCTTGCTCTTTTAGGTAAGCGGTCGACTTTTCACAACGAATGCCACCAGTACAGAACATCGCCACTTTTTTGTGCTGATTTGGATCTAGGTTATCTTTGACATAGGCAGGAAATTCACGAAACGTTTGCGTCTTAGGATCAACCGCATGTTTAAAGGTGCCAATACTCACCTCATAATCATTACGCGTATCAATCAGTAACACGTCGGGATTAGAAATCAGTGCATTCCAATCTTGCGGTTTCACATAGGTGCCCACAACTTTACGAGGGTCGATACCCTCAACACCCATGGTCACAATCTCTTTTTTGAGCTTAACCTTAGTCCGATAGAACGGCATCTCATCATCAAACGATAACTTATAGACGATATTGTCCAGCCCAGGCTGGCCATCCAACCACGCAAGTAGTGAGTCGATTGCACTTTGGCCGCCCGCAACGGTGCCATTAATCCCTTCACTGGCAAGCAACAAGGTACCTTTAATCGATAAGGATTCCATCTGCGCCAATAACGGCTGCTGGATCTGTTCAAAGTGGGGTAACGCAACAAACTTATATAACGCACAAACGACGACTTGGGACATATTAACCTCTAACTGCTGGCTGAGGCTTAATCCCCAGTGCATGGTGGTGTGCAACAAAAAGTGACTTGCAGCACAAAATTGGCGGCGATTTTACCTAAATCACAGTCAAACAAACAGGGACAAAAAGTAAGGGTATATAGCCAGACAGAATAGAAAGTGGTGATTATGGTTTGCCATCACGGCCAAAGCAGTTAAAAATAGCGGCCAAAAAGGAGAAGTTGATGCCCCACCCCATACTGTACTCATTTAGACGTTGTCCCTACGCTATGCGCGCCAGACTGGGAATATTGCTTGCTCAGCAAACCGTTGCGTTAAGAGAGATAGTGCTTAAACATAAGCCCGACGCGATGCTAGAAGCTAGCCCTAAGGGGACCGTTCCTGTGTTACTGCTTGAAAGTGGTCAGGTCATTGATGAAAGTTTGGCAATCATGCAATGGGCATTGGCATGCAACGACCCCCACGATCTGCAGTTAAGTCAAACACCAACACTACAACAACAAGCCATGGCATTGATCGCGCAAAATGATACTGAATTTAAACCTTGGTTAGATAAGTATAAGTACGCGGATCGCCACCCTGAACATGACGAAAGCTATTATCGCGCTCAAGGTGAGCAATTCATCCAAGTCCTAGAGCGCCAATTGGCACATAGTGGTGCGCTGACAGACCAGACTAAACATCTCTCCCTGATTAACAACCGTCACAGCATCGCGGACTATGCCATATTCCCGTTCATTCGCCAATTTGCTCATGTCGATTTAACCTGGTGGAACTCCGCCCCGTTTCCACTAACACAGCGATGGCTGAGGCAGCATATAGAGAGCCCTTTATTTATTGCTATCATGGACAAATATCCTACATGGCTGGAAAGCGGTAAAAGCCACACCTTTGGTCCCAATATAGCGATTAATGAGTGCCCATGAAGGGGACAATTTTTTATATTGTCCCTTTTTAACACTGCAAATGGCGCGCTATGGCTAGTGAATCATCATAGGTATACACACTAGGAGTAGACCACTCATCAAATAGTTAAATCGCGCCCGTCTTTTCGGTGAACTAAGCTTATGACGGATGCCAGCACCTAGAAATACCCACGTAAATGAGGCTGGAAATCCGACCATATTAAACACCATCATCCCTGCAACAGCGCTCAACCAATAAGCATCACCTGCAAGTGTAAACGCACTACATAGGGTAACAGTGGCCATCCAAGACTTAGGGTTTATCCACTGAAATAGCGCCGCCTCTGATAAAGTCATCGGCTTAGCATCTTGAGCACAGATCTCATCACTTGTAGGCAAGCGAGCAATTTTCAGGGCTAGATAAAGCAGATAGATAAGCGACAGATATTTAAGTCCAGTGTGCAACTGTGGCCACTGCTGAAACAGCGCACCAAGTCCCAACAGCATAGCTAGGTGTAAACTACTTGAACCAATACGGATCCCTACCACATGAGGCACAGTTTTTTTGACACCATAATTAGCACCTGATGTGGCCAGTAACACATTGTTTGGTCCTGGCGTCATTGTCATGGTGGCACAAAACAGTGCTGCCGACGTCATTAAAGCCATTAATGATTCATCTATCATAATTAGTCATGCCTCCACACTACCCAGCAAAATTGTACGCATACAATTATTGACACAAAGTCGATTGCAGCTCATATTATCTTGATAATTATTTGGTTCAATGGATTTATTGTAATGGGTACAATTTGGACACCAAACTTAGCCGACTTTAACGGACCAAAATATCAACAACTTACGAGTGCAATCGAAGCCGCCATTCAATCCGGTGAAATTGGCCTACAGCAAAAACTCCCTCCTCAACGACGCCTAGCCGATGTATTAGGAGTGACGGTCGGCACGGTGACCCGTGCTTATGCACTGGCGGAGCAAAGAGGTTATGTTGAAGCAAAAGTGGGGGATGGTACCTATGTAAAGTCCCATCTGACGGCCGATACATCCCAACAGGTCAACTTGGCCACCTGTCAGCCACCGCTTGGCGATCAAACCAGTACTTTAAGTGATATCCTCGCTGATTTAGCCAAAGAACCAGCCAAACTCACTGAGTTAATGGGCTATCACGCTAACCCGCTCAATCATCATCAACGAGTGTTTCACCGATGGTTAACCTATCAAGGGATTAGCCATCACCCTGAGCAAATTCTGTTTACCCATGGTGCGCAGCAAGGCATATTCACGCTGTTAAATAGTTTACTCCAACCTGGAGAGGTATTACTGCACGAAGCACACTGCTATCCAGGGATAAAGGTTGCTGCAACCCAACTTAATATCAACCACTTTGGTATACCATTGACCAGTGAAGGGGTAGATCTGGAAGCGCTGACAACATTGGTTAAACAGCATCAACCAAAAGCTATCTATCTAACACTCAATAATCAAAACCCAACCTGCATTCAATACAGCATGGCACAGCGTATCGCCCTGCTGGACTTAGCGGTAGAACACCAATTTTATATCATCGAAGATGATGTCAATTACTGCCTCCCTGAAGAGTGGCACTTACCTTTGTGGCAGCAAGCACAACAACGCTCTGAAGCTGCCAGTCGACAAGTTGTCTACCTGTCGAGTCTATCGAAACGCTTTGGTGGCGGATTAAGACAAGGGTTTATGTTACTGCCCACCTCGATTATGGCGAACGTGAAATTAGCGCTGCATAGCCAATGCTGGATGGTGTCGCCCTTAAATGTTGAGATTGCTGCCAGAGTCATCACCAGTGGCAAACTCAGTGGCGAACGAGATACGCTGATCCGCGCTCGGCAGCAGAGATGTAAAGCCGTATTTAATGACTTAAGGCTTAAACATCGATGGCGAGGCTTAAATGGCTGGATACAGATGCCTACGCCAATCAAAGCACACCACCTAGTGACAGCGTTGGCCGCTAAGGGAATTTTAGTGCGCAATGGCGATGATTTCGATAATCACGATAACTATGTCCGCATCAGCATAGGCGGTGTTGTTAACGACACGGTTTTTGAGCAGATACTGCAGGAGATAAAACACTGCATCACTAACTTGCAGCACAGTACATACTCAGTGGTCTGATCTAACTTATAAGGTTCACAGAGGCAATAAATAAAGGCTACGGCATTAGGCGCTAAACATTTAGCGCCAAGCATAATCCCATGAGCTTTGCCAAAGCGAAGCGCGGATCACTCGTTCACACGCTGTCTATCAGTGCCAAGCGCACTGCACGCTCACAATGCAGCGCCGCAGTGTCATAAAGTGGTACGTCGGTATCTGTTTGGTCGACCAAGAGCGCTATTTCTGTACAGCCTAAAATTATCGCTTCAGCTCCTTGCTCCTTCAATGCGGTTATCACCTCAAGATACCTGGCTTTAGACGTTTCACTGATAATGCCGCAACAAAGCTCTTGATAGATAACATCATGAATGACTGTTTGCTCAGAGGGCGTCGGGACTAACGTTTCGATACCAAAATGGTTTGCTAGCCGGCCTTTATAGAATGCTTGCTCCATGGTGAAACGGGTACCTAAAAGACCGATGCGTTTGATCCCTTGCAGCTGTAACACCTCAGCCGTTGCATCGACAATGTGCACCAAAGGAATAGACACCGCATGGGCAATTTCATCAAATACTTTGTGCATAGTGTTGGTACAGATCAATATAAAATCTGCGCCCCCGCGTTCCACAGAAAGCGCCGCCTCACTCAATATCTTAGCGGTACCGCCCCAATCGCCCTGATGTTGCATAGCTTCAATTTCAGCAAAGTTGACACTGTTTAGCACAATTTGAGCCGAGGTTAATCCACCACATTCGCGTTTTATCCCTTGATTGATTTTTTGGTAGTAGGTTGCTGTCGACTCCCAGCTCATGCCGCCTAACAGGCCAATTGTTTTCATGAAAATCCCTTAATTTCTGTTATTGACCAAACGCATACCAATGCAACCTGACAACTTTAGCGCGACAGTCCCCTAACACCTCGCCAAAACTTCCAGAAAGACCATAATTGAATCATGACCATCCCATGATGCACATTGGCAACAGTTTTTTGGCTTAATATCCAATATATTTCATAAGCTTGCCTAAATTTCTCAATATTAAATGGGTGCCGCATCGAGGCGTTAAACGACAGCGAGTAGATAATGAGTATGCGGACATCTTCAGGCAATTATCTAGGGTTTGCAAGCCGCGCACAGGCATAAAATAACAAGGGAGTGCCAATCGCACTCCCTTGTTATTCAGTTTAATATAACGCCTAAAACAACTAAGGCTATTTTTAGCGTATTGGCGGCTTATAAGGCCAATTGATAGACACTTGTCGTTCCACTGACTTCATTGCCGATAATCAGTAACGGCTGCCCTGTTGGGCTACTTGCCGCACTGACAAATTTCATTCCCTCAGGGCCTAAGTCACCCGCCAGCTCCGGCGTACCGCTTATATCATTGCCATCAATGTCAAAATCAACCTCAAAATTGCGATTGATAACATAGTCCACAAACTGCACAGCAAATGGATTAGTGACATCGTAAATCATAAAGCCAGAAGTGCGCTCTAAGCCAATGAAAGCGTAATACTTATCACCTATCCGTCCTATCGCTAGAGCCTCTGGTTCAGCCCCTTTATCATCGCTGCGACTGTCGCCCTTGTTTTGTTCATTACTGTTATTAAAGTTATCAGCTAAGACAGCCGAGGTGATCCGCGCAAAATCGCTACCGCTGTCAAACACCTGTTGACCATTTTGATCCCAAATTGAGAATGAACGTCCACCATAAGCAAGGATTTTGTCATGATCACCATCACCGTCCTCATCGCCCATTGAGGTGGTGACCTTGAGTCGTGCCAACTGGGTCTTATCTTTCACCGCTGCAAATTGTGGATGGTTGGGATCTAAGACTAGATCTTCTGCCCGGGCCTCTTCTGAAAACCCCTTATAGTCACGTGAATCCCCTTCATTAGCCGTCACCACAAACTCGGCTCCATGCCAAGAGTAACTGGCGATAGTATCTGGCTGATACATGCCATAAACACCATCATAGGTTTGGAGGTTAACCCTATCGTCCTTATCACTGGCATCGATAGCGTTATGAGCTTGACCAAAGTCTTTGAGCCCTAATGGAAAAATGCTATCGATTGTTAAACTATCTAAATTTATTACCGCAATCGCGTTGTTCTCTTGCAAACTCACAAAGGCTTGCTTGCTATCACTTGAAACCGCAATATATTCAGGCTCTATATCTTGTGCAACTGTCGCCCCAGGGCCGTTGATTTTAATCAGTGGACTCAAGGCTTCAGCGCGGCTAGCACCAACATTAAATGCGCTAAAGTCGATGAAGCTAGCTGTTTTAGCGACAACGCCATCATCAACAGCAATCACAGCGATAGAACCCTGTGGATCGACACTATAGTCATCATTTGGCTCACCCTCATTGGCAACAATCACTCGCTTTCCATCATGAGTGAATACCACATTATCAGGCAGTGCTCCAACCTCTACCGCATGTTGATAAACGGCGGTGCCAGTATCATTAAGCAGATAGAAAGCAATCACTCCGTTGCCTTGCTTACTATTACCTAGGGTATCGGCGCGTTCTACCGCCACAGCTAGCAAGTTGTCATAAATGGCTAAGCTATTAACGCCGCCAAGCAGCGTTTGATTGACATCCTTAGCCACATCTAATGAGCGAAGCTTAGCCACGTTATTCAATTGTAGGCGGTCAGCATCTACTATCGGTGACGTAGCCAAATTTGATGCATCGAGGATATCAACCATGCCGCTGTTAGCATTGACCACAAAAATCTGTTTAGACGCCGCATGAAAATCAACAATTTCTGCAGCACTTTGACCAAAATCTCCCGACTCGAAGCGCCCAACTAGGTTAGCATGCAATCCGATACCGCTTGATGTGCAAAGGTACTGAGTCTGAGCAGTATCAATCTCTGATTCGTCAAGCACTCCGCTGATATTGCTGTCTAAGCCTGTTTGAATCATCTGGCCACCCAGCGCACATTGTGGGTCACCTATTTTAGTGCGGTAACCTTCACTAAACTGGCCACACCATTTTGCCCATCCACCCCATTTTTACCGTCATCACCGCTGCAGGCCGTTAACGTTAATCCGGCAATAAACGATGCGATTACTGTCATTCTCATTATAAAATTCCCACTTTTAATAAAGTTATGCCCAAATTCACGCCAAAATGACGCGATAAATAGAGGTAATCTAAGTGGAGATGACGACAGCTAAGTGACATTGAGATGACGTTTTGAAGACAAATTTATCGGTATTGTTCCCAAATTTTTACACTAATCGCGGCACAAAACAGCAAGCTATTCACTGAGAATCAACAAATCGCTCATCGAAAACCAACAAGCGCAGCAGTATAAAGCTTAAGCAAATATTTGTTACAAATCAGCTCAACAATCGATGGGGCTTTATGGATAAATCATTGGCCACTTTGGCTATAGATCCCTTACAATTAAGCTTCATTTCAGGTAACAACTCTCTTCCCCTTGTTATCAGCATATTTTCGTCATCAATTCATCACAAGAGGTATGAGTGAAGTCAACGTCGATCCCGAACCAAACCAATACAGCAAGCGTATTAAATTTGACGCTATTGATTCCTATGCTAGCGGCAATTGTGGCCATCACTCCCCTTGCGATTGATATGTATCTACCCGCTATGGCGACACTTGCTAGCAGTTTTGATTCAAGTATCACCACAGTGCAGCAATCTTTAAGCCTCTATCTTGCTGGGTACGCTCTGGGCATGTTGACGTTCGGCCCCATTGCCGATCGCATTGGTCGTCGGCCTCTGGTTATCATTGGCCTGAGTGGTTTTATGCTCGTTAGTCTAGCACTTGCGTTTGTGAAGAATGTTGAAGTGTTCCTTAGCTTGCGGTTTTTGCAAGCCTTCATTGGGGCAGCTGCAACCGTTGTTGTACCTGGGTATATCAAAGAGATCTACGGGGATAATACCGCCAAAGGGATGTCCTATGTTAGCTTGATCATGATGCTAGCCCCCCTACTGGCCCCCAGTGTTGGTAGCCTAATTTTAGAGTTTGGCGAATGGCATCTTATATTCTTTATCTTGGCATTCTATGCACTGTTTTTACTTAGCTTAGTGGTATTAAAGCTGAAAATGCCCAGTGATAGAGACCAAGGCAGTCGCAGCCAGAAGTCTTTTTTTGGTGCCTATGCCGTGGTCTTTACTAAGCCAGGCGTCAAACTGCATATTGCCAGTGGCGTTATGACCTCATTTGCTTTTTTCTGCTACTTAACTGCTTCGCCTTTTGTGTATATGGAAGTGTTTGGTTTAGATAAATCCCTGTTTGCGATTTTATTTAGCACAAATGTGGGCGCGTTAATGGCAGCGAACATTATCAACAGCCGTATTGTGGTCAAATATGGCTCGCGTCGAATGCTCAAAGCAGCCACGATTCTAGCCACTCTTGCTGGACTCGCGCTACTCAGCGTTAACCTATTAGAATTAAGTTTTCACTACACGGTTGCCATGCTCATCCCATTTATGGGCTTCTTAGGGATAATGTCAGTCAATGCTGATGCGATTGTGTTGATGAAGTTTCAACAAGAAACCGGCACTGCAACAGCGGTAATAGGCACATTACGCTTTGGCTGCGGAGCATTAGCTGGACCACTACTGGCGCTGTTTTACACAGGAACTGCCGTGCCCTTTTCGGCGTTAATGTTAGGCGCGGTGTGCTTGGTCGGTCTATTTCAGTTTTTCGCCCATCAAGCACAAAATTAGTGCTTATAGCCCAAAAACAGGTGACCTTGATGTTTATTACGTCACCTGTCCTCCACGACTTAATTTTAAGTCTCTTACTTTCAGCGCATTACTAGCAAGCGGCGGAGTGCTCCCACTCGGCTAATATCCACGCAAATCAAAGAAAATCAGGCCAAACCTTACAAGGTTTCGTTTTTAAAATGATGATTTTTATTCATCTTATAAATTTTTTTAAAGAAAATGCTTGTATTAGCAACTCTTTTTTATATGATGAAATTCTGTTCATTAGATAACAGTCACCCCTAGCCTACAGGCGAAAAGCAAATTTCAGGGTGGTTAGCGAGTTTGAATTACCCTTCAAACTTAATTATTCAAGCGATTACCGTCGCTGTAGCAAGATACTGCATACCGTAGCGGTAACTTATGAGGGATCACCAATGGAGAAGTTATCCGGCGCCAGCATGATCGTCCGTTCTTTAATCGACGAAGGCGTTAAACACATATTCGGCTACCCTGGTGGCTCAGTGCTCGACATCTATGATGCACTGCACCAGAAATCTGGCATCGAACATATCCTAGTTAGACACGAACAAGCCGCTGTGCATATGGCTGATGGCTACGCGCGTGCCACGGGCGAAGTTGGTGTGGTACTGGTCACATCAGGCCCTGGCGCAACCAATGCCATCACAGGGATTGCCACCGCTTACATGGACTCCATTCCCCTTGTGGTGTTATCTGGTCAAGTACCAAGTAATCTTATCGGCAATGACGCATTCCAAGAGTGTGACATGATTGGTATCTCACGCCCAGTGGTGAAACACAGCTTCTTGGTCACCGACGCCAAAGATATTCCGGGCATTATCAAAAAAGCATTTTATATTGCTGCAACTGGCCGCCCAGGTCCTGTCGTGGTGGATATTCCAAAGGATTGTTTAAACCCTGAGATATTGCACGAATACCAATATCCTGAAGCAATCAATATGCGTTCATATAATCCAACGACCACAGGTCATCGTGGCCAAATACGCCGCGGCTTGCAAGCGCTACTCAGTGCTAAAAAACCTGTACTTTATGTCGGCGGCGGTGCCGTGATCTCTGGCTGCGACCAACAAATTTTAACCCTATCTGAAAAGCTGGGGATCCCCGTTGTCAGCACGCTGATGGGGCTTGGTGCATTTCCTGGCACCCACGCGAATAGCATCGGTATGTTAGGCATGCACGGTTGCTATGAAGCCAATATGGCCATGCACAACTCAGATTTAATTTTTGGTATTGGGGTACGTTTCGACGATCGAACCACCAATAACGTTGAAAAATATTGCCCTAATGCAACCATTTTACATATTGATATCGACCCTTCCTCTATTTCAAAAACCGTAAGAGTCGACATCCCCATCGTTGGCTCTGCCGACAATATTCTAGACAATATGTTGGCATTGCTCGATGAAGATGAACATCTCAAAAATGATGAAGGTGCCATCGACTATTGGTGGAGCGAGATCAATCAGTGGCGTAGCCGCAATAGCTTAAGCTATGACAAAACCACTGACCGCATTAAGCCACAACAGGTCATTGAAACCCTGCATAAACTCACCAATGGTGATGCTTATGTGGCCTCTGATGTTGGTCAGCATCAGATGTTTGCCGCACTCTATTACCCGTTCAATAAACCTCGTCGTTGGATTAACTCGGGTGGCCTAGGCACCATGGGCTTTGGTTTACCTGCCGCCATGGGTGTCAAAATGGCCAAACCCGATGAAACCGTGATCTGCGTGACGGGTGACGGCTCGATTCAGATGAATATTCAAGAGCTATCAACTGCGTTGCAATACGATACACCGGTGAAAATCATTAACCTCAACAACCGCTTTTTAGGCATGGTGAAACAGTGGCAGGATATGATCTATTCAGGCCGTCACTCTCACTCTTATATGGACTCTGTACCTAATTTTGCAAAAATTGCAGAAGCCTATGGTCATGTTGGCATGACCATTAGCGATCCAGCTGAACTTGAGGCTGGCCTTGAAAAAGCGTTGGCTATGAAAGATAAGTTGGTCTTTGTCGATATCAGTGTCGATGAAACTGAGCACGTCTACCCCATGCTGATCCGTGGCGGAGCAATGAACGAGATGTGGTTAAGCAAAACGGAGAAAAGCTAATGCGCCGTATTATTTCTGTATTACTTGAAAACCAACCGGGTGCTTTGTCACGTGTCGTCGGCCTGTTCTCACAACGCGGCTACAATATTGAGACGCTGACTGTTGCACCAACAGATGATGCCACGCTCTCTCGACTTAACATCACCCTCGAAGCAGATGAAGCTGTGTTGGAACAGATTGAAAAACAGCTACACAAGCTGATTGATATCCTAAAAGTCTCCAACATTACTGAAGCTAGCCACATTGAGCGTGAGCTAGCCTTAGTAAAAGTAAAGGCAAAAGGTGCGGGACGAGAAGAAGTGAAACGCACTGCCGATATTTTCCGCGGTCAAATTGTCGACGTTACCGCTGAGCTATACACCATTCAGATGGCGGGCACCTCAGATAAACTCGATGCCTTCATCAGCGCTATTGGTGAGATCACTAAAGTGATTGAAGTCTCTCGGTCGGGTGTTGTCGGTCTTTGCCGCGGTGAGAAAGCAATGCGAGCGTAAACACATAGTGCTTAATGCAAAACGCCAGCAGTGAATGCTGGCGTTTTTATCTGGCTAAGATTGATAGCTTAGTCAGAGCGACTAGAACTATCAATATCAGAGTGATATTACTTCAATGTCACCACTTCACCCGTTAATGCCACACCCGCAATCATTGCCCCTGCACCACATTGAAAGGTCTCTTCGCTTGAGGTTAAGTTATTTTTATAATTTGATTTAATGTTAACGACAGCATTACCACCTTGCTTTTTCGCACTCTTTTTAAGTGCAATCATTGCCGACAGAAATACCCATTGGCAGGCTTCTTGATCAGACTTATTAAACGCATTGGTTTTTTTGTTAGTCTTAAGCTCACCAAATTTGTTAACGGTTTCACCATATGCTTGCTCACCAAAATAAAATTGAACGTCGTTACCCAACTTCGTTTTTGCTGTTTCAGTGCTCAATGCATCAGCAATCGAATAGCTACCAACATCATCTCGAGCTGATGCAATTGATGAAATAAGTGCAAGAGAAGATAAAGCAAGAATGAAAATTTTTTTCATGTTAAACAATTCCATTTATGTCATTTACTGATTGGTATTATGGTTTTTAATCAAAGATACATTGGATTAAGAGCGATACTTATTATGCCAAGAGATTATACCAGCACAACATTATTAGCTAAATGAATCCAATATGGCCCTCATAATGTCTACCATTTTAACATCTTGTGGCCATCATTGAGATAGCCAGATTAAAAGATATGCCAAAAGCTTACCATGTGAGACAATCGCGCCATGAGAGTTTATCGTAAGTTTCACAAAGCACCGGTAAGAGTCTTACGCATCAGCCGTAAGCGCTTTGGGCTGCGTTTAAAACGAGACATGTTAGTGCTCAAAGATGCCCTGTCTCAAGAAAAGCAGGAAACCAAAGATATGTTGGTAACCTATAAACGTTATACCCGTAAGCAAGCCAATAAAGATGAGCTTAAACTCGCCAATCAGCAATTAGCCGACTTAATCAAAGGCCTTGGTTTAGGCATGTTTGCCGTATTGCCATTTGCGCCAATCACTATTCCGATTGTGGTTAAATTGGGCAAGGTTGTAGGCGTTGAAGTATTGCCAAGTTCTTTCAATAATTTATCAGAAAGAAAAGCGCATTTAGGCAGACTAGCTCAACAACAAAAACGCAGTGTAGAAAAAGCCAGCAGTAAATAACGCTCGGCTTTTACCCTGTGGCTTCCGCGTGCTAGTCTTAGGTAATTTTTGACCTAAAATAAGATGATGCCCCATGACTCAACACCTCCTATCTGGTACTGAAGGAATCCCCCTTTCAATTATTGCTGCCGATGAATTCACAGCATGGCTTGAACAACAACCTAGCGCTCAGCAAACTTGGTTAACTAACACTAAATTTTCAGGCAAAGGCCTCAGTGTTATCCCTGGCCCAGACGGCAGCATTGCACAGGTGATCTACGTCACCCCAGAGGTCGATTCATATTGGGTATGTGGCGATATCGTTAATGAACTGCCTTCCAACCAATACCGCCTTGATGCCAATGAAACGCAGATGAAAGTTGCTGCATTTAGCTGGGCTCTTGGTGCCTATAAATTTGATCGCTACAAAGCCAATGACAAACAGTATCCACAATTGGTGATCAATAACCCACAAATCGTCGAGCAAACCGCTAAGTTGGTCCGCTCTGTCGCCATGGTACGTGATCTGGTTAACACCCCCGCGGCCGACATGATGCCACAGCACCTTGGTGAGCAGATGGAAGCCTTAGCCGATGAGTTTGGTGGTCAAGTCACACAGATTGTTGGGGACGAGCTGATCGCACAGAACTACCCCACTATCCATATGGTTGGCCGTGCCAGCGAAAATTTACCCCGTCTTATCGACTTAACCTGGGGTGATGAAAACGCACCGAAAGTGACCTTAGTCGGTAAAGGTGTATGTTTCGATTCTGGCGGGCTAGACCTTAAACCAGGCGCAGGCATGCGTTTAATGAAAAAAGATATGGGAGGAGCTGCCCATGTTATCGGTCTGGCACACCAGATCATGGCCAGCAACCTGCCAGTTCGCCTGCGAGTCTTGGTGCCTGCCGTTGAAAATGCGGTATCGGCAAATGCATTTCGTCCTGGTGATGTGATCACCACTCGTAAAGGTTTAACCGTTGAAATTGATAACACAGATGCTGAAGGACGTTTAGTCTTATGTGACGCGTTAGCTGAAGCCAGTGATGACAATCCTGAGCTCCTTATCGATTTCGCTACCTTAACGGGCGCAATGCGTATCGCCTTAGGCACCGAGCTACCAGGATTTTTCAGTAATGATGATGACGTCGCGCTTGGATTCACTGCAGCGGGCCTAAAAGTAGAAGATCCGGTATGGCGCATGCCATTGCATAAACCCTATATGGAGCTAACAGGCAGTGATATTGCCGATCTCGCCAACTGTGGTAAGACACCATTTGGGGGCGCAATCACCGCAGCGCTTTACCTTGAGGCCTTTGTTGATAAGAAAATCAGCTGGAGCCATTTTGATGTTATGGCTTGGAACAATCGTAAACTCCCAGGGCGTCCTGTGGGTGGGGAAGCCTTTGGTATTCGCGCGGTATTTGAATACCTACAGCAACGTTTCGATAAATAGCGGTAATTAACACGCCGACTCTCGCTAATCTTTAGCGTTAATCGGCGTTCATAAAAAAGCCCAAGGAAGTTTAACTTCCTTGGGCTTTTTATTATCAGCAAACGCGATTAGGCATCAACACCCTTGCTGCGTAGGAACTCATCATAAGTCCCCTTGAAGTCATTGACCCCATTCGCGGTCACTTCAATAATACGGGTCGCCAATGATGATACAAATGCTCGGTCATGACTGACAAAGACTAATGTACCTTCATACATCTCTAGTGCATTGTTCAGTGATTCAATCGATTCCATATCTAAGTGGTTGGTTGGCTCATCCATCACCAAGATATTTGGCTTTTGCATAATCAGCTTACCAAACAACATGCGGCCCTTCTCACCACCAGACAGGACGCGAACAGACTTCTTGATATCATCAGAACCAAATAGCATACGACCTAAGTAACCACGGACACTCTGATCATCATCTTCAGGCTTACGCCATTGACTCATCCACTCAAACAAGGTCATGTCATTTTCAAAATCAGACTCATGATCCTGCGCATAGTAACCGATTGCCGCGTTTTCAGACCATTGAATGGTACCGCTATCTTGGGGGATGTCATGGATAAGAGTACGTAACATGGTGGTCTTACCCACACCGTTCTCACCCAATACCGCAATTCGTTCGCCCACTTCAGCAATCAGGTTGACGTCTTTGAATAAAGGATTTTGATCAAAACCTTTAGTCAGATTTTCAACCACTAGCGCGTTACGGAACAGTTTCTTCTCCTGTTCAAAGCGAATAAATGGATTCACACGGCTAGAGGCTTTGACTTCTTCCAATTTGATCTTGTCGATCTGTTTAGCACGAGAGGTCGCTTGCTTAGCTTTAGATGCGTTGGCCGAGAATCGAGCAACGAAACCTTGAAGCTCAGAGATCTGGGCTTTTTTCTTAGCGTTGTCAGATAACAAACGTTCACGAGCTTGGTTTGCCGCCATCATATATTCATCATAGTTACCAGGATAAACACGTAATTCACCGTAATCCAAGTCAGCCATATGAGTACACACTGAGTTCAGGAAGTATCTATCATGCGAGATGATGATCATGGTGCTATTGCGCTGATTAAGCATCTCTTGTAACCAACGAATAGTGTCGATATCCAAGTTGTTGGTCGGTTCGTCGAGGAGTAACACATCTGGATCGCTAAATAACGCCTGAGCCAATAGTACACGTAGTTTAAACCCTGGTGCTATTTCACTCATCAAGCCAAAATGTTGCTCTAACGGAATACCAACACCAAGTAGTAACTCACCAGCACGAGATTCGGCGGTATAACCGTCCATCTCGGCAAACTCCATTTCAAGATCAGCGACTTTAATACCATCTTCTTCGGTCATTTCAGGTAAAGAGTAGATACGGTCACGCTCTTGCTTTACTTTCCATAGGTCGGCATGCCCCATGATAACGGTGTCAACCACGTTAAACTCTTCATAACCAAACTGGTTCTGGCTTAGCTTACCTAAGCGCTCATTAACGTCTAAAGAGACATTGCCAGAGGTTGGCTCAAGTTCGCCGCCTAAGATTTTCATAAAGGTTGATTTACCACAACCATTAGCACCGATAAGACCGTAACGGTTACCGCCGCCAAATTTGACTGAGATGTTTTCAAACAGTGGCTTAGAGCCAAACTGCATGGTGATATTAGCTGTAGTGATCAAAGTGAGATTCCGAAAATTAGTTAAGCGTAGCGCCTGCTCCCTTAAATCCTACGCCGTAAACAAACAGTATAAATACCGTCTGTGCCTGGCTGATTAAAAAGCGCGCTAAAATGGACAAATTAAAGCGCGCTACTATAGCGATTTAGCCCCCAATTAGCAACTTTAACTGCAGCGGGTAACACTAGTGGCTCTAATTTATGCACTAATTTATAGCACTGGGGATGTGGTTAGCTTTCCCTACAAAGTTTGCCATAACACGACAGTCTAATAAATTAACGGACTTGGGGATCCATGACAGGTAAGTGTTCGCTATTGTCTAAGGTGAGCGTTTGAATATTACCTGCGGGCTTAAAACCAAAAACTTGGCCATAAAACGACAGTTCAGCTTCTAGCGCTGCAATCTGATTGGCCGGTTTTTGCAATCCGTGCCCTTCATCCTCATAGCTAAGCAGTGCGCTTGGCACGCCGCGGCTCTTTAGCGTATAAAAGATGGACAGTGATTGATCGGGTGGCACAATAGGGTCGTCCAACCCGCGTATGAGCAACAAAGGCTCGGTCAGTTGATCGAGGTGATAGAGTGGCGAACGATCGCGATACACGCTTGAACCCGGTTTTAAATCACCAACCAATTGATCTAAATAACCTTGTTCAAATTTGTGGGTTAACTTATCTAAAGAATCTAAGTCACTAATACCAGAATAAACCACGCCGGCACTAAAGGTGTCGTAAAAAGCCAGTGCCGATAACACGGTGAAGCCCCCTGCACTGCTGCCACGTATTGCCAGTTTTTTACCATCGACCCATCCACGTTCAACCAGATAATTTGCCGCCTGCACAGCATCTTCAACATCGGCTTGACCCCATAATCCATAGAGGCTGCGACGATAATCACGGCCAAAACCCGAGCTACCGCGATAGTTAAGATCTAACACCGCAAACCCGCGGCTGGTCCAAAACTGAATGTCGCGGCGAAAACTCAAACTGGCACTGGCAGTTGGCCCACCATGCATCATCAGCAACAGCGGTGGGCGCTGATCTGACGGCGAGAGATAGTTAGGGTTACGTGGGCCGTAATAATACCCGTGCACAGGTGTATCACACGTGGCAGAAGTAAAACTGATGGTTTGTGCACGTGCAATATAATTGGGGTCAACCACTGGTAACTGTGGTGCATAAACAAGTTCTACACCGCGCCCCTTAACGCGATAGATCCCCTTTTCTGGGGTGGCTTTATTGCCGACAAAATAGACACCATCAGAACCTTTAATTACTTGCCTCACATCGGCAAATTCCGCAGCAATCGTGCTGACTAAGCCACTGTCTAAATCAATTCTGACTAGTTCTGTCTTACCTTTGCTTTTGTAGCTCGCGATAATGGTATCTTCAGATTCAAATGCATAATTATGATTACCCATCATCCAATCAGGCACCGCAAACTCGGCCGACTCTTGCTGTACTTTCTCAAGGGTTCCCTCTGCTGTTATACGGTAGATGTTCCACCAATTATCGAAATCAGCAATAAAGTAAAGCTCACCGCTAGGGCTATATAAAGGTTGGGTGATGGAGCCAGAGTGCCCTGCAAGCAACTGTTTAGGTTCACCAACGTCCCCTGCGGGTGTTAAGTCCGCCACCCACAACTGAGTGATGTCCCAGGGCATATTTGGATGTTGCCAGCTAATCCATGCAAGCTGGCTGTTATCGGGGGAAACGCGCGGCGAAGCGTAAAAATCTTGTCCACTGAATAAGGTTTGCCCTTCATTTTTAAAGTTAAGGTTAAGTGAAACAAGACTAGAAGTTGGCGTACCTGGTTGTCGATGATCTTCACGCACGCAGACGAGCCGCGACCCTTTAGGGTATGAGACACAATCCGCATGACGAGTGCCATTCGGTGTTAAGGCAACAGGCTCTTGATTCGGTGCGAATCGATACAGGCGTTGATCATCTCGCTTAACCGCAAATAAACTATTGCCAATACCCAGTAACGGCGCGCCGCCATATTCATGAACCCGGGTTTTAACGTCAAACTGGGCGCTCACGGCTTCTGTTAGCTCACCTTTCAGAGCCAGTCGTTTAATACCTACTTTCCCCTCATTCTCACTGTCTGAAAGTGAGAAATACAGCGCTTCATCAACACTTTGCAAAACACCTATCCGATCAGAGGGACCATAGACATCCTCAGCAGAGATAGTCGATATCCAACTGCCATAATCCTCAATCATTCGGCCGCTACGTTGGTCAACAGCCTGTTTTTCATCGGTGTTTTTTGGGCCGCAAGCAAGAATAAAGCCCCCTGCAAATAGGGCAAACAGAGTGAGAGTTAGATAGGAGCGAATACTTAGTACGCCTTGCACAGCCACCTCAATACTTACGCCACTTGCACTTATGGGCCTGTGACTATTGTATGGCTAGGACATTCAGCCACAAAGGGATAAATTTAACTTATTTTACATAAACTTAAACATATAGAAAGGTTATATAACCGCACATTCCACTAAACAGGCCTACTTACGCTTAAATGGCAACTTCTGCTTCAGCCAAAGCCGAGTATTAACTTGTTGCTGCGGGTTTAAACCGAAATAGATACATAACCATGGTGAGATCAAAATATACCAAGGTAAAGTGGCGCTACCTTGCTGTTGAAATAGTAGGTAGAAAAATCCAACGTAGATGACCAATACTCCAACAATGCCAATCAGTAGCATCAGACGCTTAGTCAATCTCTCTATCCACATACCTTTGCTCCTTTGATTCTTGGTCAATCTGAGTGGTTTTCATTATTACCTATTTAACTGCGCATTTAAATCATTCAATAAAAAACGGGCTAATGCCCGTTTTTGTGTTTAAGCGTGACCACTATTGTCAGCGCTTTTAAATGCGAATGCCGCCATCAATTTCAAAGACTCTACCGTTAACATAATCATTTTCGATAATGAATTTTACGGTCGAGGCGATTTCACCCGCTTGGCCTAAACGCCCAACAGGAACCATCTTCTCTAGACGCTCAAGCGCTTCAGGTTTCATTGCCGCCGTCATTTCGGTTTCGATCACACCAGGGGCAACCGCCGCACTACGAATATTGTACCGCGCAAGCTCCTTTGCCCAACCAACTGACATCGCTGCAACGCCCGCTTTAGACGCGGCGTAGTTGGTTTGACCTATATTGCCCGCCTTAGCCAAACTGGAAATATTAATGATCACGCCTTGCTGCTCAGACTCAATCATAGCTGCGGCGGCTTCTCGTCCACACAAAAACGAGCCGGTGAGATTAACATTGATCACCGCTTGGAACTGCGCGAATGACATGCGGTCGATAACCTTTCCCTCTTTGGCTTTAACCAACATGCCATCGAGTAAAATACCAGCGTTGTTAATCAATACGTTAACCTGACCAAAATCTTCCAAGATATAGCCAAAACCTGCCACCACATCTTCTTCGTCAGTAATATCGAAAGCGTAACCTTGCACTTCCGTTGCCGCGCCGATATCAGCACAAGCACGTTCAAGTTTCTCTTGATCGACATCGATAAGCGCCAATTTCGCACCAGCAGCAGCCAGTTCTTGCGCCATTGCAAAACCAAGTCCGCCTGCGCCACCCGTGATGACAACTACCTTATCTTTTAAATCCATCAATCTACCCTTTCTTATTAAACTGCTCAAAAATACTGGAGAAATCTCGCTTACCATTACCCTGGCGAGCATGATTCACATATAAACTGCGGGCTAATGCCCCCATTGGGGTGCTCGAATTAGACAATAATGCCGCTTCTTGGGACAAGCCTAAATCTTTAACCATCAAGTCGACCATGAAACCTCCCTGATAATCGTTGGATGATGGCACCTTTTCCATCACGTCTGGACAAGGATTATATTTATCTAGCGTCCAATTACCACCACTACTGACTTTCATGATCTCAGAAAGCACTTTTGGATCAAGGCCATGATCTATACCCATCTGAATAGATTCACTGGTACCCACCATCAAGACAGACAACAACATATTGTTGCAGATTTTTGCCACCTGACCAGCGCCCGCGCCACCCGCATGAAAAATATTCGCCCCCATCGCATTAAGAACACCTTGGGCTTGCTCAAAAGCGTGGTCACTACCACCGCAAATAAACGTGAGAGTACCACCAGCAGCGCCTGCGGTGCCGCCCGATACAGGCGCATCGATAAATTCCAGCCCCTTGGTTTGGGCCTGTTCGGCAACAACGCGGGCACTGTGCGCATCAATGGTCGAGCAATCAATTAATAGCGTACCATCCGCGACGACATCAATAATGCCTTTATTGCTCTCGTCACCCAGATATAAGCCCCGAACATGTTTCCCCGCTGGTAACATAGTGATCACCACATCCGCGGACGCTGCTGCCGCACACGCACTTGGCGCAGGAATAGCCCCCTGCTCACTGACGTCATGTAACGCCTGAGCCGATAGGTCGAACGCTTTAACGGTAAAGCCCGCCTTCACGAGATTGACAGCCATAGGGCCGCCCATGTTTCCTAATCCAATAAATGCAACAGTACTCATCTTTTGCTCCTTTATCAGGGTTGCCCCTTTAAAAAACTGTGACTTAAACCACTAACAGCCCAGCTGATTCAACGGATGTTCATCACTCGACCATGGTGAGGCCATCAGCTTTTCAATCGCAAGCGCAGGGACCTCATCGACCGTGGCATATTGCCACTTAGGTTGGCGATCTTTATCAATCAGTAATGCACGAACCCCTTCGACAAAGTCGCCACTGGCACAGCAATTACAGCTAAGCGCTAACTCAAACTGAAACACCTGTTCAAGACTCATATCAGTGCCTAAACGTGATTGCTGATCAATTAGACATAGACTTAACGGGCTACCTGCCAACAAGGTTTTTAATGCCCTATCGAGCCAAGGTTCTATGGTTTTCTCGCCACTCGCCCTTGCTAGCACTTGAGATAAGTCGCCACTCATCAACTCATCAATCTGTGATTGATTGACCGCAAGTGTACTCTCTGCAAGCGGGACAGCGCAGCGGCCAGTCATCGCTTCTAACAGTGCGTTGAGTTTGCTGTGGTTCGCACCAATATCCCCTTCCCAGTCGACACTAGCAAGGGCATCAAATAACGGCTCTTTATCATGACTATTTAAATAGTGATTACCAAGGCCGACAAAATGCGCATCGGCGCCACTCATGTTGTAAGCGGTCATGCCAAGAAAACGACCTAGGTGGCCGGGCATGCGATTTAGGAAATAGCTACCACCCACATCAGGATAGAGACCTATGGTGACTTCAGGCATGGCAATACGCGAACGCTCAGTGACCACACGATGACTTGCCCCAGCCATGAGTCCGAGACCGCCGCCCATCACAATGCCATCCCCCCACACTAATACGGGTTTATCGAAAGTATGCAGCAGATAGTCAAGTTGATATTCTTGCGCAAAAAATGCTGTAGCAATGTCACTGATCTCACCAGAGTGCGCTTTTGAGGCATGAAACAAGGCTCGTACATCGCCACCAGCACAAAATGCTTTTTCGCCAGCGCCATCCAATACCACCATGGCAATGGCATCATCTTGCGCCCAGCTGGTTAGCTGCTTAGTCAATGCCTGGATCATCTCCATGTTTAACGCATTAAGCGCTTTTTCCATGTTAAGCGTTGCGACCCCAACCTGTTTGCCCGATAAGGTGCCTAGCGTTTGAAAGATAACACTATTAGTTTGTTCACTGTTCATTAGCTGTTAGTCCAATTTGCCTTGCGCTTATCCAAAAACGCATTAACGCCCTCTGCTTGATCGTCCGTATCAAACAAGCCCACAAATAGCTCACGCTCAACAGGTAGGGCTTGGCTGCGAGGCATAGCTCGTCCAGCCTGAATAAGCTGTTTACAAACGGTCACGCTACTTGGACTTTGATTAGCAACCTTGTCAGCAAGCGCCATCGCGCTGTCTAACGCGCTGCCTTTGGCGACAACCTCTTCTACCAATCTCAATGACAGTGCTTTGGTAGCATCGACACGTTCACCACACAATATCATACGTTTTGCCCAACCTTCGCCGACCAATGCAGTCAGATTCTGTGTCCCACCAGCACAGGGGAGTAGGCCAACGGTTGCTTCAGGCAGTGCCATCACCGCTTGTTCCTCGGCAATACGAATATCACAGGCCAAGGCGACCTCTAAGCCGCCTCCCATGGCATAGCCATTTATTGCCGCAATCGACACTCCACGAAACCCACTTAAGGCTTCAAATGCTTCACCAAAATGTTTAGCCATAGTGGCCGCGTTACCTTTATCACCATCGGCAAACAGTTTCAGATCGGCACCAGCACTAAAGAACTTTTCACCTTCTCCAGTTAACACCAACGCGTAGATAGATTTATTGGCATTGAGCTCAGTCACTTTTTGTTTAAGCAGTTGCAAACTGTCAGCCGTCCAGGTATTTGCTGGCGGGTTATTCATCGTTAATACGGCCGTATGGCCAACAATTCTTTCAATAATGGCAGTCATATCTATATTCCTTGGCGACAATTACAGGATTTGGCTAGCATTTTCGTCGAGTAAACGACGAGCAATGATAAGACGCATGATCTCGTTAGTTCCCTCTAATATCTGATGCACACGCACATCACGGAAATGGCGCTCTAACGGATACTCACGGATGTAACCGTAACCGCCATGAAGCTGCAAGGCCCCATCACAAACGGCAAATCCGATATCGGTCGCAAACCGTTTAGCCATGGCGCAATAAGCTGTCGCTTCAGGATCGCCACTGTCGAGTTTAAATGCGGCTAAACGTACCATCTGCCTTGCTGCGACAAGCTCTGTTGCCATGTCGGCTAGTTTAAACTGCAATGCTTGAAACGCGGCAATGGGCTTACCAAATTGCTTGCGCTCGTTCATGTATTGCGTAGCGCGCTCCAGAGCTGCCTGGGCTGTTCCCACTGAACAGGTAGCAATATTAATACGACCACCATCGAGTCCCTTCATCGCAAAGGTAAAACCTTGGCCCTCTTCACCGAGTAAGTGAGTGATAGGAACACGCACATTGTCAAAGGTGATCTCTCTAGTTGGCTGCGCATTCCAGCCCATTTTATCTTCCGCTTTACCATAGGTGATCCCAGCAGCATCAGCAGGTACCGCAATCGCTGAGATCCCTTTAGGTCCCTCTTCGCCCGTGCGGCACATCACCACGAGCATTTCGGTCGAGCCAGCACCAGAGATAAACATCTTGGCACCTGAGATCACATACTCATCGCCATCACGTACCGCTTTAGTTTTCAATGACGCCGCGTCGCTACCCGCACCCGCTTCGGTTAAACAGTATGAAGCAAGCTTTTCCCCCGTGGTCAATGACGGTGACCACTCATCACGCAGCGTTTGAGAACCAAAACTGGTGATCATCCAAGTCGCCATATTGTGAATCGTTAACATGGCAGTGGTTGCCGTGCAGCCCATCGCCAACTGTTCGAAAATAATCGATGCATCGAGGCGAGAAAGTCCCATGCCGCCCTCTGATTCGGGCGAGTACAATGAACAGAATCCGAGTTCGCCCGCTTTTTGAATCACATCTTTTGGAAAGTGATGCTCTTCATCCCACTTAGCGGCATAGGGTGCAAGTTCTTCTTGGGAAAATTGTGTCGCTAGTTCAGCAAACTGACGCTGGTCTTCATTCAGATTGAAATCCATCTGATCGCTCCTTGTGCACCTTTAGTTCTGCGCCATATTGCGTTATCACAATGGCTTTATTTGTGGCGGTGCGTTACTTGTTGATTAATGTATTTAACGTGTTTTGGCGACAAAGCAATTGTCACCATGAAAGGCCTAAGAAGAGTTAGCTTCCTAGGCCTTAGTTATTTACTTCAGTGCTATGGTCATATTTGGCGCATGATGTTCAGCTTCGCTGATATCAGACTCAAACCAGCGTGCGGTGATGGTTTTGGTTTCAGTATAGAAACGCACCGCTTGCTTGCCGTAGGCATGTTGATCACCATAGAAGCTACCCTTCCAGCCCGTAAATGAGAAGAAAGGAAGTGGCACAGGAATAGGAACGTTGATGCCAACTTGACCCACTTCGATATTGTGTTGATATTTACGCGCAGCCGCGCCACTGGCGGTGAAAATAGATGTGCCGTTGCCGTAAGGACTAGCGTTTACAATCTCAATCGCCTCTTCTAATGTCTCGCTTTCCATGCAGCACAGTACAGGCCCAAAGATCTCCTCTTTGTAGATACTCATCTCTGTCGTCACATTGGTGAACATAGTCGGGCCAACCCAGTTGCCTTTCTCGAAGCCTTCAACGGTAAAGTCGCTACCATCAAGCAGACACTCTGCCCCCTCTTCTTTACCTTGCGCAATCAGCTTTAACACGCGCTCTTTTGCCGCAGGGCTGATAACAGGGCCATAGGCCGCCTCTTTATCATCCCAAACACCCGGTCTGACTTTAGCGATAGCATCACGTAGCTCTGGGATCCATTTCTTAGCTTCGCCAACGAATACCGCCACAGACAACGCCATGCAGCGTTGACCAGCAGCCCCTACAGAGGCACCCACAAGGTTATTGATCACTTGCTGCTTATTGGCATCTGGCATCACCACACAGTGGTTTTTCGCACCAGCAAAAGCTTGCACACGCTTAAGATTGTCGGTACCGGTTTTATAGATATATTGACCCACTCCGACAGAACCAACAAATGAGATCGCCTTGATATCTTCATGGGTAAGCAGCACGTCAACCGCCGTCTTATCGCCATGTATTAATTGTAAAACACCTTTAGGCGCACCAGCTTCTTCAAACAACTCCACTAGACGCTGAGGCGTCATAGGATCTTGCTCCGAAGGCTTAAGTACAAAGGTATTACCGCAGGCGATGGCCAATGGGAACATCCAAAGTGGAATCATGGCTGGAAAATTAAATGGTGTGATCCCCGCACAGACACCCAGCGGCTGGGTATAACTATAAGTGTCTATGCTACGAGCCACATTCTCGACCGTCTCTCCCATAATAAGGCTTGCAATATTACAGGCATGCTCGGCCACTTCGATACCGCGCCATACATCACCCTTTGCATCCTCAAAGGTTTTACCCGTCTCTTGGGCTAGAATAGTTGCGATTTCATCATGATGAGCTTTAAGCAAGTGCTGATAGCGAAACATTACCCGAGCACGCTCTGATACAGGGACCTCTTTCCAGGTGGTAAATGCCTTTTTAGCACTGGCTATGGCAAACTCAACTTCATTGACGGTCGCCGCGTTAATGGTCGCGATAACCTCGTTATTAGCTGGATTTGTCACAGAGATCTGTTGTTGGCCTTCACCTAAGGTAAATTGACCATCGATGTAATGTTTCACTTGAGTTGTCATATCGCTTTCCTAAGATCTTTTATCGCCAAGCGTTATTAAACGCTCAAGCAGTTGTTCTATGTAAGTGACAGCAAAAAACTCACATAATTAAAAGGATTATCGTGTTAATAGAGAATAAACCGTGCGGGCTAACCGCTTAAGTGCTAGCCCTTCATATCCATTAGAGTTCAATGGCCATCGCCGTCGCTTCACCACCGCCGATGCACAATGACGCCACGCCTCGCTTAAGACCTTTGGCCTTAAGTGCATGAATAAGTGTCACCAATACGCGAGCACCTGAACATCCGATGGGGTGACCTAACGCACAGGCACCACCATTAATATTGACTTTAGCGGCATCCAAACCTAGTTCAGAGATAGCCAGCATAGTCACCATGGCAAAAGCTTCATTTATCTCAAACAGGTCAACATCAGTTTTATCCCAGCTTACTTTTTCAAGCAGCTTACTCATGGCGCCAACGGGTGCGGTAGTAAACATGGACGGCTCTTGAGCATGAGTAGCATGGCCTTTAATCGTCGCCATAATCGCTAACCCATTGGCGTTTGCCTGCTCACGCGTCATCAACATTAGTGCCGCTGCACCATCAGAGATGGAACTCGAGTTGGCTGCGGTGATAGTGCCATCTTTGGCAAATGCTGGTCGCAATGTGGGGATCTTGTCAGGACGAGCATTACCTGGCTGCTCATCAGTATCAACAACCATATCGCCACGTCGGCTTGATACGGTCACTGGTACTATCTCAGCTTTAAATGCACCGCTTTCAATCGCTGCATTGGCCTTTTGTAATGAGTTAAGTGCAAACTGGTCCATCGCTTCGCGGCTTAGCTTAAACTCATCGGCCGTTTGCTGTGCAAAGGTGCCCATCGCACCACCGGTATAGGCGTCTTCCAGACCATCAAGAAACATATGATCCAACACCTTGCCATGGCCCATACGCATGCCGCCGCGGGCTTTATCTAATAGGTATGGCGCTTGGCTCATGCTCTCCATACCGCCGGCGATAACAATATTAGCGCTTCCCGCTTTAATCAGATCATGCGCAAGCATGACGGTTTTCATGCCTGAGCCACACACTTTATTTACCGTCGTTGCACCCACCGATAAGGGTAAGTCAGCGCCCAATGTCGCTTGACGAGCAGGAGCTTGTCCAAGCCCTGCAGGCAATACACAGCCCATCAACACTTCGTCAATTTTACTCCCTTCAATCCCTGTCGCATCCACTAAGCCTTTTATTGCGGTGGCGGCAAGGCTAGGCGATGTCACCGTTGACAGTGAACCTTGAAAGCCGCCCATAGGAGTGCGCTTTGCTGCCACAATAACGATATCTTGGTTTGATTGCTCTGTACTCATTTTCCGCTCCAATTAAGGTACTCATGCGTCTGGCTCACATCGAGATAAAGATGTGAACTGTGATCGTCTTCAAATAATATTCACTGTGACGTTTACGCGAACGTAAAGCAAGTGATTAGTGGTCAAATCTGCATAACTTTAGTCTAAGGTTTTGTCAGTCTGTATTTACAGTCTCAGTGATACATGGATTAACCATCAATACAAAACGGGTTAATTAGACGACACGGAGAATGGATGTTGGAGGGCGTTATGAGTCATGGCATGTCGTATACTTTTGATTGCAAACAACTGATAATAAATAACTTCACTAAATATTCACCGAGTATTACCGACAATTCACTCGCCAGTAACTCAGGTTTATTCAATGCTGCTAGGCTAAATAACACGCTGCGAATACGGAGCTTTAAAGCAATGAATGCCCTTACAAAACTATTAATTTTATTGTTTACACTATTACTTTCTATCATCTCATCACCACTATCAGCCCAAGATAATGGCGTCGCAATTGTGGAAGGCTATGCCTATCACCATCAGTCAAAAGTCATGGCTGAGCAGCGTCGTTACCAAGTCGCGCTGCCCGAGCGTTACTTTGCTTCAAATAGGCAATATCCCACCCTGTATGTCGTCGATGGCGACTTTCAGTTTCAGCATGTTTCGGCAACCGTGCACCACCTTACAAGGATGGGCAAGATTGCCCCCATGATTGTTGTCGGTATCGCGAATCAAGGCCCTACTGACTATCTGTATGCCACCACATGGCCAGATAAATCTGACGAGGCATTTGGCGGTGCTGTTACCTTTCATCGCTATATTACGAATGAATTAGTACCACTTATCGATAAACAATACCGCACTAACAATAAACGAGCACTGTCAGGGTACTCGCTAGGAGGTCTTTTCACGCTTTTTAGCATGACCCAAGCTGATACCCCCTTTAATGCTTTTGTGGCCATGAGCCCCAGTGCTTGGTTCGATAACCAGAGCATTACCAAAAAACTAGATGGTGCCGCTGAGCAACAAGGTCTTAAACATCCGCTTTTTATCAGTGTTGCTAATGAACAGGAGATGGGCGTAGATACGGTGGTGCAGTGGTTAGAGCACCACGCCCCAGAGAGCCTGTTGTGGCAGTTTAAGTCTTACCCTGAGGAAAATCACTTCACAACTGCATTGCCCGCACTTTATGATGCGCTCACCTTTCTTAGCCCAGATTATGGCGCCGATGGTGGAGAGATGTTGGCCATGGGCGATGTGGAGCAGGTGTTGAGCTATTTTGAAACCAGCCAGTCACAATGGGGCGGATTTGAATTTGAGTGGTTACAAGCCTACCAATTCGCTAAATACCTATTTTGGTCCAAACAAACTGACAAAGTTGATCAGGTATTAGCCCAGATCGCTAAGAAGTTCCCACTCTCATTAACGATTGTTACCGTACACATCGCTAAGGGGATGAACATTAAAGGCGAACATCAGCGTGCAAAGCAGTTACTCGATAGCGTGGCCGCAGAAGGCATCAACTCCCCTGACTGGCAACACGAGCTGAGCGTCTACTATGACGCACAGCAACAAACCGCTAAAGCTGATCACCATCAACAACTCGCTCTATCGTTAGCCCAGCAATATCAGTTGCGCTCTTGGGATGTCTGGGAGCTAAAATAGCGCACATAGCTTATGAGGTGTTATGACCGACATAACGCCTAAGTCTTTACATGCCAGTAAAATCTTTACATGGCACTAAAATCTTTCATCCGCCCCAGCCACACAAACTAAAAATTCATTTGATAATCATGTTTTTAATATGTTACTAAGGACAAGTCTTTACGGCTGTTAGCAGTCATTTAACCGAATATAAGGATGATATTGTGATAGAGAGTTTGCTCACGGAAAAAGTACAATTAGGGTTTGATATTGCGACCAGTGCAACCATTATCGGCGCATTAGTTTCTTGGGGATGGGAAAGCAGAAGACGCGCGCAAAAAGAGCAGCAGATAGGGATTAACGAGCGTGCCCGTGCAACCTCTTTAGACAAAGTTCAAGAGATATTATCTGAATTCGAATCCTCATTTAGCAAATTGGTACTTGCGGGAACCAAGTTTGAAACCCCAGTCGATAGACGGGTGAAGTCCACAGACAGCGGTCTAGACTTTTCAAGATTGTCTTCACGCATCGAGGCCAGTGATGAGTTTCTCCAAGAAAATATCGCTCGTCTAGAAGAGTTTAGGGAATGGGTTGATATTTTTTATGAAAATATCCAAAAGCGCCGCTACTCACTGATTCCCGTGCTCGACTCACTCTCGGATGGACGAGAATTTTTAGAGGCATTTCTCAAAGATATCGAAGAGATCTCACAACTCCACAATAAATTAGGCTCGGGTTGGATTGGGTTATTAAATGAGTTCAATTCCGTACATTTAATGGCTAAAGAGCTACAAGAAAATTGCCAAGAAGAGGGGTTTATTAACGCCTTAATCGAAAATGAAGACTATAGACGAAAAGCATTTGCGCTTATTTTAGACGCAGATTACTGCAACTGGGTGCGCTCTTTTGCACCGAATGAAGATAAAGAAGAATTTGTTCGGCTTGTTACAGCTAATCAATACGATGAAAATATGAAATTGATGTTTGCGACTTATGTCAATTTCAGCGGTAACATTATCGAAAAACCGAGCGAATTGTATGCACAAATTCTCTATATGGCATCTTCAGAGGTGCAGTCTGCCCGAATTGAGTGTAAAGACGTGCTGATAAAACTCAGTGCTCTGAGCCATAAACTCTTAGCCAACGATCAAAATCGCCCATTATCAGCGATTGTGACAGAGTATGAATCAGATAAATTCTTCGGTAAAAACTCTTTCATTCGATAAGTGAACCGCCAGGCAGATGGCTTATATTAATCAATATAAGCCATCTGCAATGGTCTCATTGATTGATCGATAAAAGCTGTAAACCATCAAATAGCAATGGTGAACCAAACCCTAACAAACTGCCCTGTTCAAAGATAACCGCATCATCATCAGCACATAAAATTGCAGGAAACTTTGCTAGCGTTTGACTACTCAGGTGCTCTGCTGCCGTAAGTGCCGCATTGACACCGTTATCTGTCTTATCGGTATGGGGAATAAACTGATAGGGAATGAGCTGCAAGCCAGCCATGTCGGAGAGTTCGACGCCATTTTGATCGCCACACAATGTGGCCGACTCAATACTCGGGCAGAGCAACATAGCTCCAGCGCTTAAACCGATAAATCCACCTCCGGCCTTAGAGAAAGCACATAACTGCTGCGCAACCTCTCGGTCTTGAACACCTTTAAGAAAGCGATAGGTGTCCCCTCCTGCCAGGTGAATCACATCACACTGACATAATTGCTCAAAAGTTTGCAGGGAAAAACCTTGCTCTAAGTCAACGTAGCAGCAGAGATCTGCACCGAACTGCTGATAATAAGTTTGCATCTGCCGGTAATAGCGACGGTCAGGCTCATGGGAAGAGGCTAAATAGCCAATGCGAATCGCGCCAGCGATGTTGCCCAGCAAATGCCTGATGGCAGAAATGGCCGCATCACTCTTGGGGGCACTCAGTAATACAAATTTCATTAACATCCTTATTTAAACTCAACAGAATCTTTTAAATCATGGGGCTTATACTGCGCTACTATAGCTTCGCTTTACTTCAACGATTTGCACTTGATAACTTTGATACCATTTATGCTGGCCAGAGTGCTGCGCCACCTGATGTTGACTGTCTTGCTTCCAGGCCAAGATATCCGCTTCACTATGCCAATATGAGATAGCAATCTCCTCATCCCCTTCTGTCACAGCGACAAAATCGATACACCGGTATTGCTCAAAGGCCAACTGGCGCATCTTAACCGCCATCGCCGAGTAGGCTTCATCTTGATTAGCCACTTTGGCCCTAAATATGACTGCGTACATACTTGCCTGCTCCTTGCTTAAAAAGCTTGAAACTGTGCCGCCATCGACCTAATTTGTGCAATTGGTACCCCATGACGATTGCGACGGGCACACAACTGCTGATGAGCACTATCAGTGGGATCCCCTATCAACACAATTCTGACTTGGTAGCCTAGTGCTTTTGCCGCAGCCTCGTAAGCCATAAACTCCCAATGCGCCATATTGGTGTTATCACAAATAACAATGGGCTCATTGCGGCTTAATGCTTGGATAAAAAAAGTCAAGTTTTGTTGATGGTATTGAGATAGCTTACGGACATTGAAACGGTACTCGCCATCCTCAATAAACAACGCATCGGTTGAAAAAATCCCTCGCTGGCGCAGTGCAATTGCATCATTAGGCGTTTGTGTCAAAATAAACTGCTCAACCCAATGGCTCTTACCACTCCCAGGTAAACCACGCATAATGATGGCCAATTTACCGCTTTTATCCCCTTCACTCATAGTAATTATTCTATCCTTGCGCCGCTAGGTTCACCTGATCACTGATGATCTGTCCTTGCAAGATCTGCTCAACAAGTTGCGGGACTATTTCACTAGCTTTGCCTTGGAGGTGATACTGGAATTGACTATGACGATCGGCTTCAATCAGATTCACTTCCACCGTTTGTGCTCCATGATGATTAGCGGTATCGACAAAGCCGGCTGCAGGATACACAGTGCCAGAGGTACCAATAGCAATAAACAAGTCACAGGTATCTAAGGCATGTTGAATACGATCTAAACCAATTGGCATTTCACCAAACCAGACCACATGGGGTCTCAAGCGTTGTGCTGGAATACAGCAAGTACAGGTATGGTGCACGCTAAAATGATCGGTGAGCAAAAAAGTTTGCTGTGAACGAGGACAACGACCCTTTGTCAACTCGCCATGCATATGTAATAAACGCCGAGAGCCCGCGCGCTCATGTAGATCATCAATATTCTGTGTCACCACTAAAAGCTGACCATCAAATTCATTCTCTAACCGTGCTAACGCCAAATGAGCCGCATTGGGCTCGACATTACCATCGTGTAGCTGCTGCCAACGTTCATTATAGAAGCGCTCTACCATTTCAGGGTCCCGTTGGTAACCTTCAGGCGTTGCCACATCCTCTATCTTATGTTCTTCCCACAAGCCATCTTGATCTCTAAACGTACGAAGCCCCGACTCAGCCGAGATACCAGCCCCGGTTAACACTACGATTTGTCGATACATCTGCGGTCCCTTTTATTGTCATTATTATGTCCCTAAAACCAGCTTACAATTGAGAAGTTAGGGATTCTTATATTTACCAAACCCTGCCATAATTTTTCGCAGCAAACTATTGGGCATTAGTATAAATAACACTACAAAAAGTATGCTTAAATTGCAGTATTTATCGCACAGGTAGGTCCAATTTAGCGCAAAAAATTGCCTAAGCGAACAATATGCAAGATCAAAGGTTTAAGTTTTCAAATTCACCCCCTATAATGGTTTGCAATATCAACTACCGAACCTGTATTGGCTTTGCTAATGGTTCTGCAATCAAGAGATTAATAATGACAGATGGAAATCAAGCGCTAAAGAAAGCGGGATTAAAGGTCACCTTACCACGCGTCAAGATCCTCGAACTCATGCAGGGACCCGAAAACCAGCATATCAGCGCGGAAGAACTATATAAAAAATTGCTCGATCTAGGTGAAGAGATCGGATTAGCAACCGTTTATCGAGTATTGAACCAATTTGACGATGCCGGCATTGTATCCCGTCATCATTTTGAAAGTGGCAAAGCCGTTTTTGAACTATCATCACAACATCATCATGATCACTTAGTCTGTTTATCTTGTGGTAAAGTCATTGAGTTTTCAGACGATGTCATCGAGCGTCGTCAAGATGAAATCGCAATGAAGCACAACATCAAACTGACTAACCACAGTTTATACCTTTATGGTGTTTGCACTAACGATGAGTGCGACCACGGCGAGGCCTAACACTGAATAGCTAACCTACGGCACAATACCAAAGGGTTGCATATCATCACGAAAAAGCCAGCATAGCGCTGGTTTTTTGTTACTTATCCGTGTGCAATGATTAAGGAGTATTTTGCGCATCATTGACAGGATAAATGAAAAACAAATAAAAGGATTATTGAAAGTTAGTCCTCCGTATTCCCAGCCAGCCCCATCAATTAAGCAATATATCGTATCAATAATTAATACCTGCATCGATAAGTAAGCGACTCACACCTTAATGCCTGATCACTCACTTGCGTATGCGCTTGTTGCAACCTTAGTAAACAATTTAAATAAATACCCTTTAATAAGAGACTTATTATTTAATCCAAATATAATCACGTTATGTCACCAGACAATAAATAGCAGTTTTTACACGGAGGTACTATGACCATAATGCAACGAGTATTTTGGTTGATTGCCACATTAGGCAACATCATCGCGCTGTCCCTATATGTAAACCAAAGCTCTGTCGCTAGCACACTTTTGCTAGCCTTCACGCTAGGCTATACGGCAATAGGCAGTTACGATCTGTATATCAGCCCACACACACTCAACAAACTCTACCCAGTGGTTGCCTACTTACGCTACTTTTTAGAGTCTTATCGGGTTGAAATTCAACAATATTTTATCGCTAATGACACCGAAGAGAAGCCCTTTAATCGAGAGCAGCGCTCTTTGGTCTATCAACGCGCTAAAAATGTACGTGATACTATCGCCTTCGGCACCCAACGTGACCTCCTCGAAGAGAACTACCTCAGCTTGTGGCACTCGCTATCGCCTAAGCACCTAAGTGATGACGTCAAACGCATCACCATAGGGGGACCCGACTGCATTCAACCCTACGATGCGGCCTACCTCAATATATCGGCGATGAGTTTTGGCTCACTAAGCGCCAATGCAATAGAAGCACTCAACCTCGGTGCAAAACATGCGGGCTGTTACCATAACACTGGCGAGGGTGGCGCAAGTCCCTATCACTTAAAGCATGGGGGAGATATTGTCTGGCAAATAGGCTCAGGACTATTTGGTTGCCGTACCGACGATGGCCGGTTTAACCCTGTCACCTTCGAAAAAATGGCCGCTAAGCCACAGATTAAGATGATTGAAATTAAACTCAGTCAAGGGGCAAAACCGGGTCATGGAGGGGTACTCCCCAAAGCAAAAATCACCCATGAAATTGCGATGATACGACATATCCCTATGGATAAAGATTGTGTCTCACCCGCTGTCAATCCAGAATGCACAACGCCAATTGCCCTACTGCAATTTGTTAAAACCCTGCGAGAATTGAGCGGCGGAAAACCGGTTGGCTTTAAATTGTGTATTGGTAATCCGGCTGAATTCCTAGCTATCTGCAAAGCCATGCTTGAAACTAATATTCTTCCCGATTTTATTACCATTGATGGTGCAGAAGGTGGCACAGGTGCAGCCCCAGTTGAGTTCAGTAACCGTTTAGGTATGGTCTGTTTAGAAGGTGTCTATTTTGTTCATAACGCATTAGTCGGCGTGGGCCTGAGGGATAAAATTAAACTAATCGCATCAGGCAAAACGGCATCAAGCTTTGATTTACTTGCTAAAGTTGCCATGGGGGCCGACATTGTTAATGCGGCGCGAACCATGATGCTGGCCATAGGCTGCATTCAATCTCGTCACTGCAACACCAACCTGTGCCCAACAGGCATCGCCACCCAAGACCCTGCTCGTTCTCACGCTATCGATGTCGAAAGCAAAAGTAAGCGAGTAAAAAACTTCCAACAAAATACCCTGAAAAGTTTCTATGAACTGGTGGGTAGCATGGGACTAGATAACCCTAACCAACTTACACCCAATATGCTTAAACGACGCTCTCCCTATGGCTTATTGATCTCCAGTGGCAGTTTAGTTGCACCGCTCGCACATAATGCTCTACTAACTGGCCACATCAAAGACTCAGCATGGACAACCTGGTGGCAGCAGTGCAGCGCGGCGAAATTTTATTGTGAAGACACCTATGTGTTGACCCCTGCAGAATTTAAACACTCACGCTAGTACTAGGTATTGGCGCGCTTATCGTACTGGGCTAGCGTGAGCCTTTGCAATAGTGAGTTAAAAGCTTAATGACAGCCCAACAAAATGAAGCCGATTATTGCTGTAGTAGCCAGACGGCTGTATCGGGTTCAGTGCATTACCTGTTATCTCGCCATCTCCTAATGACTGATACTGGTAGGCAAGGCCAAGCTCACTGCCTGTTTTCAATCTCTTCACAGCACCGATACCTACTCGCCATTGCTTATCAAGCGGTAGCAATACATCGCGACTTTCAGCAGTCAAGGGACTGCTATCCAAGCTCATTCCCGCTTGCAAGGTCCACTTCGTTAACTCGTAACTGAGTGCAACACCACCACCCCATGTGTCGCTGTATCGCTCATCGTACTCGCTCCATTGCTGCCAATTACCACTCACCATTAACGTTACGGCAGCGTTCAATTGATGCGCCATCCCCATATCAACAGATTGTGGCCAGTTAACATCAATCGCCTGAGGCGAGATAACTTGACTCGTTAAGTCTAAATTATGTTTAGCCCCATAGTTATAGGTCAAACCCAAATGAGTCTTCTCCGACAAGTGATACATCGCCCCTAACGCAAAAGATGGTGCCCAGTTATCACCAACAAGACTGCTCGCCTTATCAGTGCCCTGAAACAGATCGATCTCAACTTCCGCATACTGGGCAATGATAGACGCACCTAATGACCAGCTGTCATTAGCTTGGTAGGCCAAAGATGTCGTTAAGTTGACAATGGCAATGTTATTGTCATTGATGATATTTAATGGACCTCCGGCCACACCATTATCGTAGCTAAGTCCCAGTCCACCAGGGGCGTGTACGCCCATGCCGACAACCCAACTATCATCAAGGCGTTTACCATAGGAGAGGTTTGGGGTAAATTGTCCCGCTTCACCAGTGGTTCTCTCATGCGGTCGCCCTGCACTATTGCCTGTAAAATCAGACTCAACATCTAAGTATTGAACACCGATCATGATACTACTATTGCTAATGCCTCTTAGCCCAGCTGGATTGGCCATCACTGCCGATGCATCGCGGTTGTTGGTGACATTCGCAACACCTGCTGTCCCAATACTTTCAGCAGTTGCCAGCTGAGATAGGCTTAAGCCAGCAGCGGAAACATTTGCAACCATTGCACTGGAACCCAATACAATAGTGATTGAAAGCAAGAGCTTTTTTGTAGCGTAATTCATCGATGTCCCTTAGCTGAAGTGTAAAAGTCATCACGACTCGATAAAGGATTATCCCTCTCACGGCGTAGTCGCGATAATGAATAATATCTATAAGTGATATACGCATTTGATATCAAAGTTAGCAAAGTCATTAACCCTGGGGGTAATGCTAACGAAAAATTGGCAAAAACGATGAACAAAATTGGGGCTTGGCAAAAATGCCGTTTTTAATCCAATAAAAAAGGCGCCCTAAGGCGCCTTTTTAACTGGTTGGAAAAAATTACCAACCCGTCTTAGTACGTAGTGCACTGCCAATATCTGCAAGTGAACGAACTGTCGTTACGCCTGCTGCTTCTAGTGCGGCAAACTTATCTTCTGCAGTACCTTTACCGCCAGCAATGATCGCACCAGCGTGACCCATGCGCTTACCTTCTGGTGCAGTCACACCAGCAATGTAAGATACAACAGGCTTAGTCACGTTAGCTTTGATGAACTCAGCCGCTTCTTCTTCAGCAGTACCACCGATCTCACCAATCATAACGATTGCTTCAGTTTGTGGATCGTTTTGGAACATTTCCAATACGTCGATGAAGTTAGTACCAGGAATTGGGTCGCCACCGATACCAACACATGTTGATTGGCCGAAACCTTCATCGGTAGTTTGCTTAACCGCTTCGTACGTCAAAGTACCAGAGCGAGAAACAATACCTACTTTACCAGGCTTGTGGATGTGACCAGGCATGATACCAATCTTACATTCACCCGGGGTGATAACACCTGGGCAGTTAGGACCGATCATGCGAACGCCTGTTTCTTCAAGCTTAACTTTAACTTCAAGCATATCCAGAGTAGGAATACCTTCAGTAATACATACGATTAGCTCAATGCCACCGTCGATAGCTTCAAGAATGGCATCTTTACAAAAAGGTGCTGGTACATAGATAACTGTCGCTGTTGCGCCAGTTTCAGCCACGGCATCTTTTACAGTATTAAATACTGGAAGACCTAAGTGAACTTGACCACCTTTTCCAGGAGATACACCACCAACCATTTTTGTGCCATAAGCAATAGCTTGTTCTGAATGGAAAGTACCTTGACCACCAGTGAAACCTTGACAGATAACTTTGGTATCTTTATTGATTAATACAGACATTATTTGCCCTCCGCAGCAGCAACAACTTTAACCGCAGCATCAGTAAGTGACTCCGCTGCAATAATGTCAAGACCAGAGTTAGCCAATACTTCGCGACCGAGATCTGCGTTAGTACCTTCAAGACGTACAACAACTGGCACTTCAACACCCACTTCTTTGACAGCGCCAATGATGCCTTCAGCGATCATGTCACAACGTACGATGCCACCAAAGATGTTCACAAGAACAGCTTTAACATTGTCGTCAGAAAGAATGATCTTAAATGCTTCAGCTACGCGCTCTTTAGTTGCTCCACCGCCTACGTCTAGGAAGTTAGCTGGCTTGCCGCCGTGCAGGTTTACGATGTCCATGGTACCCATTGCTAGGCCTGCACCGTTAACCATACAACCCACGTTACCATCTAGAGCAACGTAGTTAAGCTCAAATTTAGCCGCATGTGCTTCACGAGCATCATCTTGTGATGGATCGTGCATATCACGGATTTTTGGTTGACGGAACAACGCATTGCCATCGATACCGATCTTACCGTCTAGACAGTGAATATTGCCTTCGGTCGTGATAACAAGTGGGTTGATCTCTAGCAGTGCGAAATCATGGTCGTTAAACATCTTAGCAAGACCCATGAACACTTTAGTGAACTGCTTCATTTGAGTTGGGTTTAGACCCAACTTGAAGCCAAGATCACGAGCTTGGTATGGTTGAGGACCAGTCAAAGGGTCGATAATTGCTTTGTGAATCAACTCCGGCGTTTCTTCAGCCACAGTCTCAATCTCAACACCACCTTCAGTTGATGCCATGAACACAACACGACGCGTCGCACGGTCTACAACGGCACCAAGATAAAGTTCGTTAGCGATATCAGTGCAGCTTTCTACTAAAATTTTAGCAACTGGCTGACCTTTCTCATCAGTTTGGTAAGTCACTAAGTTCTTACCTAACCAATTTTCAGCGAATGCTCTGATCTCTTCTTTATCGCCGGTAACTTTAACGCCACCTGCTTTACCACGGCCGCCTGCGTGTACTTGACACTTAACAACCCACATATTTCCGCCAATATGGCCTGCTGCTTCTACCGCTTCTTGAGGGGTGTCACATGCAAAACCTTCTGACACTGGTAAACCATATTCGGCAAATAGGGATTTTGCCTGATACTCATGCAAATTCATGATGATCTATCCGTATACTTCTTATCAAATCCAACCAGCTCATCAGAGCCAGTAGCGAGGGTAATGCCTATCAAATTGATAGGCATTGAATCAACGTCGTCTTACAGGTCGAGTAGTAGACGAGTTGGGTCTTCGAGGAAGTCCTTAATGGCAACCAAGAAGCCAACAGACTCACGACCATCGATAATACGGTGGTCATAAGACAGTGCTAGGTACATCATAGGCAGAATTTCTACCTGACCATTAACTGCCATTGGGCGATCTTTGATGGCATGCATGCCTAAAATCGCGCTCTGTGGCAAGTTAAGGATTGGCGTAGACATGAGTGAGCCAAACACGCCACCGTTAGTCACGGTGAAGTTACCACCCGTCATATCATCAACGGTCAACTTACCATCGCGGCCTTTAATAGCGAGTTCACGTACATTACGCTCAATATCAGCTAGGCTCATTGTGTCAGTATCACGCAGTACTGGAGTAACTAGACCACGAGGGGTAGATACTGCGATACTCACATCAAAATAGTTGTGATAAACAATATCATCGCCATCAATTGATGCATTCACTTCAGGGAAACGCTTAAGGGCTTCAGTCACCGCCTTCACGTAGAAAGACATGAAACCTAGGCGAATGCCGTGACGCTTTTCAAACACTTCTTGATATTGCTTACGAATGTCCATGATTGGCTTCATGTTCACTTCGTTGAAGGTGGTCAACATAGCTGTTGAGTTCTTCGCTTCAAGTAGACGATTAGCAATAGTCTTACGTAGACGCGTCATTGGTACACGCTTTTGACTACGCTCACCTAGTGGCGCTACGACCGCAGGGGCTGCAGCGGGCTTCGCTGCAGGCGCTGATTTAACGAACGCTTCAACATCTTCTTTCGTGATACGTCCGCCAACACCAGTACCTTTAAGCTTTGATGCATCAACATTATGTTCAGCAATCAAACGACGTACAGATGGACTTAGCGCATCATTAGACTCATCGCTAGCCGCGTCTTGAGGCGCTGCAGCTTCAGCTTCAGCTTTAGACACTTCCTGGCCAGCAACCGCACCCGCTACAAATTTAGCGATCACAGCTTCACCCAGAACGGTGTCACCTTCTTCAGCAAGAAACTCTACGATTGAACCATCTTCTGGCGCAACCACTTCGAGAACAACTTTATCTGTTTCGATATCAACTAGGTTCTGATCGCGAGAAACTTGTTCGCCAGCCTTAACATGCCAAGTGGCAATAGTTGCATCAGCAACAGATTCTGGCAGTACGGGTACCTTGATTTCGATACTCATGGATCACTATCCTTTTTATAAATTGTCTATTACTACAGTTTTAATGCGCTATTAATTAAAGATTCTTGCTGTTGGGCATGCAGTCCTGGATAACCACAAGCCGGTGCAGCAGATGCTTCACGACCGGCGTAGGTTAGCTGTGCACCTGCAGGGATTGCCGACCAGAAGTGGTGCTGGCTACAATACCAAGCTCCCTGGTTTTGTGGCTCTTCCTGACACCAAACAAAATCTTTAACGTGCTGATACTGGGCAAGGATCTTGTCCATATCTTCATGCGGGAACGGATAAAGTTGCTCAACACGAACTAGGGCAACATTAGTAACGTTCTCTTTACGACGTTTTTCAAGCAGTTCGAAGTAGACCTTACCGCTACAGAACACAACGCGATCAACCTTACTCGTGTCTTGCTCATCAATTTCAGCAATCACGTTTTGGAAGGTGCCAGAGGCAAGTTCTTCCAAGCTAGATACGGCTAATGGATGACGCAACAGAGACTTAGGTGACATAACGACTAATGGGCGACGCATTGGTCTAACGACCTGACGGCGCAACATGTGGTAGACCTGAGCTGGCGTCGATGGCACACAAACTTGCATATTGTGGTTTGCACACAGTTGCAAGAAACGTTCTAGACGCGCACTTGAATGCTCAGGACCTTGGCCCTCGTAACCATGAGGTAATAGCATGGTCAGGCCACACAATCTGCCCCACTTCTGCTCACCTGACGATAAGAACTGATCAATAACCACCTGAGCACAGTTAGCAAAATCACCAAACTGCGCTTCCCAGATAGTCAAACCACCGGGTTCAGCTGTCGCGTAACCGTATTCAAAAGCCAAGACCGACGCTTCAGATAGCACTGAGTCAGAGATATCGATAGGGCCTTGATCGTCCGTTACCTGACGCAAAGGCAAATAAGCGGTCGCATCGTTTTGATTATGCAGCACGGCATGACGATGAAAGAAAGTACCACGACCAGAATCTTGCCCAGTAATACGCACGCGTTTCTTATCTTCAAGAATCGATGCATAAGCTAAGGTTTCAGCAAAGCCCCAGTCGAGCAGTTTCTCGCCATTAGCCATTGACACACGATCTTTATAGATCTTAGCAACACGAGACTGCAACTTATGATTTTCTGGCACATAACTGATCTTTTGCGCAAGGTTTTCTAAACGCTCAAGCGACATTGCCGCCGGATAATCTTCATCCCATTCGCGATTGATATAAGGCGTCCAGTCTACAGAATGCAGTGTCATTGGACGCCACTCTTTCACGACACAATCTCCTTGATCGAGTGCATCACGATAATCATTGATCATCGAGGTCACTTCATCAGCACCAAGGGTGCTTTCTTCAATTAGACGGTCAGCATAGATCTTACGCGGCGTTGGGTGTTTCTTGATTTTTGCATACATTAATGGCTGTGTTGCACTTGGCTCATCAGCTTCGTTATGGCCGTGGCGGCGATAACAAACGAGATCAATGACTACATCACGCTTAAAGGTGTTACGGTAATCAACAGCCACCTGCGCCACAAAAGCGACGGCTTCTGGGTCATCAGCATTAACGTGGAAGATGGGTGCCTGTACCATTTTAGCAATATCGGTACAGTATTCAGTTGAACGAGTATCTTCGGTCAAGTTGGTCGTAAAACCAACCTGGTTGTTAACCACGATTCGGATACTACCGCCAACTTTAAAGGCTCGGGTTTGAGACATGTTAAATGTCTCTTGCACAATACCTTGACCCGCAATTGCACTATCACCATGAATGGTAATTGGCATCACTTGCAAGCCAGTATCACAACCACGACGGTCAAGGCGAGCGCGAACAGAGCCCATGACCACAGGGTTTACAATTTCAAGGTGAGATGGATTAAACGCAAGCGCTAGATGAACATTGCCGCCTGGCGTTTCAAAATCAGAGGAGAAACCTTGATGATACTTTACGTCACCAGAACCATTTAATACGTCGCTGTGCTTACCAGCAAACTCATCAAATAACTCTGATGGTTTTTTACCTAATACGTTGACCAGTAGGTTAAGACGACCACGGTGAGCCATGCCCACAACAATCTCTTTAGTCCCGGCTTCGCCACCGCGATAGATAATTTCACGCATCATAGGGACTAACGCATCACCACCTTCCAGTGAGAAACGCTTCGCGCCAGGGAACTTAGCACCGAGGTATTTTTCCATACCTTCTGCGGCGTTAAGGCCTTCTAAAATACGGGTTTTAGCGGATTTATCGTAATTGGCTCTACCTAAGGATGGCTCCAAACGTTGCTGAATCCAACGTTTCTCTTCGGTATCGGTAATATGCATGTATTCGGCACCAATTGAACCACAATAAGTGGCCTTCAGTGCTTTTACGAGATCTCTTAGCTGCATGGTGTCACCACCGTGCGCAAAGGAACCCGTATTGAATTCACGCTCCATATCTTCGCTAGTTAAGCCGTGGAAGGCAGGGTCCAATTCAGAGACAGCTTCACGCTTCCATAAACCGAGGGGATCCAGATTAGCATTCTGGTGACCACGGAAACGGTGGGCGTTAATCATCTGAAGAACTTTAACTTGCTTAGCATCTACGTCAGGGTCGGTCATTCGAGTTGCACTCTTATGACGGCCTTCTAACGCTAAACTACGAAAATATTCACGTACTTTAGAGTGGGCAGCTTCGGGCACATCTGCTGTTGCACCGTTGGCATGTGGGAGGTTATCAAACACCGCTCGCCAGTCATCAGAAACTGACTGAGGGTCCTCTTGATAGGCTTCATACATCTCTTCTACATAGGTCGAATTCGCACCACTTAGGTGAGACGAGTCGAGCCAGGCTTTCATGATGCCTTGGTGCATTTCTATTCCTTTCAAACTTTATACACGTGTTTAGCCAAAGTCTTAAAAATGCAATCCCAGTTAAACGCACTGCAATTGCAAAATATCTGCCGCCCCTAGAGTCCAGATTTCACGGCACATTGTAGTTCCATTACACAAAAGAGCCACTTCTCTTACAGAAGAAGTGACTCTCACTGAGCTATATAATTATTAAAATCAGCTCATTTTGTTGCATTTAAACTGCTCTCTTCAGCAACATAGACTTAATATGTCCAATCGCTTTAGTTGGGTTAAGTCCCTTAGGACATACATCCACACAGTTCATGATACCGTGACAGCGAAATACGCTATAGGCATCATCTAGCTCAGATAAACGCTCTTCCGTTGCGGTATCACGGCTATCGATAAGGAATCGATAAGCATGTAATAAGCCACTTGGACCAACGAACTTATCAGGGTTCCACCAAAATGATGGGCAAGCCGTTGAACAACAAGCACACATAATACACTCATAGAGTCCATCTAAGTGTGCACGCTCTTCTGGTGATTGCAGATGCTCACGCGCTGGCGTTTTTTCATCATTAATCAAGAAAGGCTTAATTTTTTCGTACTGCTTGTAGAATTGCGTTAAATCTACAATCAAGTCGCGCACAACAGGCATGCCAGGTAGCGGGCGGATCTCCATTTTCTTACCTTTAAAGGTCGAAATTGGGGTGATACACGCTAAACCGTTTTTACCATTCATGTTGACGCCATCACTACCACACACACCTTCACGGCATGAACGGCGGAAAGCCAACGTTGGATCTTGCTCTTTTAGCAGCATCAATACGTCAAGCACCATCATATCGGTACCTTCAGCAACTTCCAACGTATAATCCTTCATGTAAGGCTTAGTGTCTACATCAGGATTATAGCGATAAATAGCAATCTTCAAATTCATCTCAAATTCCTTAGTAGGTACGCTTAATCGGCGGGAAGGCGGCACGAAGCTTAGGCTCCATGTTGACATCACGCTTAGTCATCTGTTCAGTGACTGGGTCAAAAACACTGTGACATAACCAGTTCTCGTCATCACGGTCGAGGAAATCTTCACGTGAATGTGCACCACGACTCTCAGTACGGAAATTTGCCGCATAAGCCGTCGCAATCGCGGTCGCCATTAAGTTATCCAATTCAAGACATTCGATACGCTGGGTATTGAATTCACTTGAGTTGTCAGACAACTTAGCATTCGCTAGACGCTCACGAATTGACTTAAGTTCAGCCAGGCCTTCAGCCATCGCGTCGCCGCTACGGAATACCGAGAAGTTAAGCTGCATACATAGCTGCAGATCTTTACGGATTTTAGCTGGGTCTTCACCGTCTTTATTGCTTTCCCAACGGTTAAGGCGTTCAAGTGACTTAGCGATATCCGCGTCAGAGGCATCTTTAGGATCGGCTGTTGCGTCAAGCGCTTTACCTAAGTGTTGACCCGCTGCACGACCAAATACCACCAAATCAAGTAGAGAGTTACCACCGAGGCGGTTAGCACCGTGAACAGATACACAAGCAATCTCACCGACCGCAAACAGACCAACAACATCTTGCTCGCTGCCATCTTCATTCTTACGAATAACCTGACCGCTCACTTTTGCTGGCAAACCGCCCATCATGTAGTGACACGTAGGCAGCACTGGAATTGGACCATCTGCCGGATCGATATGAGCGAAGGTACGAGACAATTCACAAACGCCAGGAAGACGCGCTTCTAAGGTTTCTTTACCTAAGTGGTCAAGTTTTAGCAGACAGTGTGGACCTAATGGACCATCTAAACCGCGACCTTCACGAATTTCAGTCATCATTGAACGTGCAACCACGTCACGTGATGCTAAATCTTTCGCGTTTGGCGCATAACGCTCCATGAAGCGCTCGCCATCTTTATTGAGTAGGTATCCACCTTCACCACGACAGCCTTCAGTCACCAAAACACCGGCGCCAGCAATACCTGTTGGGTGGAACTGCCACATTTCCATGTCTTGCATCTGCACGCCAGCACGCATTGCCATACCGACACCGTCACCAGTATTGATATGAGCGTTAGTGGTCGAAGCATAAATACGCCCTGCACCACCGGTCGCCAGAATCGTTGCCTTGGCTTTAAAGTAAACGATTTCGCCAGTTTCAATTTCGATTGCAGTACAACCGACAATTGCGCCGTCTTCGTTCTTAACTAAATCAAGTGCATACCATTCAGAAAAGACTTCCGTCTTGTGCTTAACGTTTTGCTGATAAAGACAATGCAGTAGCGCATGACCGGTACGGTCAGCCGCAGCAGCTGTACGCGCCGCTTGTTCGCCACCAAAATTCTTTGACTGGCCACCAAAAGGACGTTGGTAAATCTTACCGTTTTCAAAGCGAGAGAATGGGAGACCCATATGCTCAAGTTCAATAATCGCTTCTGGACCGGTTTGGCACATAAATTCGATAGCGTCTTGGTCACCGATGAAATCAGAACCTTTAACGGTATCGTACATGTGCTGTTCCCAATGATCTTCATGGGCGTTACCTAGTGCAACGGTAATACCACCCTGTGCCGATACGGTATGAGAACGAGTAGGAAATACTTTAGATAAGAGCGCGCAGCTCTTACCTTCTTTAGAAATCTGTAGTGCAGCTCGCATACCTGCGCCACCGGCGCCAATAACGACCGCATCAAACTCACGTACTGGAATACTCACTTAAACACCCCACACAATAACAATGCCAGCGGCCATATAACTGAAGGCAGCCACGACGAAGACGAATTGGAGTACGCCGCGCAAACTGACGCATTTCACGTAATCAGTAAGCACTTGCCAGATACCGATCCATGCGTGGACCAATATTGCCACTAGGGCTAGCAACGTAAACACTTTCATTGGCAAGGTGCTAAATAAGCCATGCCAAACGTCATAAGTGAGAGGAGAACTAGCGGCAATGAATCCTACTAAGAAAATGGTGTAACAAGTAAGAATTACGGCACTAGCACGAATAAGAATAAAATCATGAACGCCACTGCGTCCAAGACTTGCTGCATTTGTTACCATACCCAAATCCCCGCAATGATTGATAATGCCGCTGCAATTACAAAAGCGACTTTCGCTGAAGCGTTACCTGAGTCTAACTCTTCCCAGCGGCCTGTATCCATAACGAGATGACGTAAGCCAACTACTAAATGGTAACCAAGCGCGGTAAGAATTCCCCAGACGACAAACTTAACGATAAAGTTATCAAAAAGAGATTGGATGCCCGCGAAACTCTCAGCAGATGCGAGTGATTCACTCAACAACCAGATAAGAATGCCGACGGCAAACAGCATGATGACACCGGATACACGGTGAAGGATTGACGCAATCGCTGTTGCAGGAAAGCGAATGGTCTGCAGATCTAGATGGACAGGTCTTTGCTTTTTCACGTTCTGCTCACTCTGCTCCATTGAGCATTATTTTTGTTATTTGAACCTCTTTCGAACGAAATTTGTACAGCAAGCAAACTTACCTCCTAATCTCGTTACAAAAGAAAAGTTTAAACAAACAGTTAACTAATTCAAAAATCACTAATTAAGCATGTAAATAAATGGTTTATGAGTTGGTTTGTTTGTAGCTCTTTCGAGCCGAAGCAAGTATACGCTGCGCAAATGTCAAATACAAACATCACATTATGCAAATTTTGTTTTTTTGGTAAAAAAATCTGCCAAGTTGCTGTATTGACGGGCACTTAACCGCTATTAAGACCATGGTCTAACGAATTTAAACGGTTATTTAAATTGAAATGTGATCTACATTCACTGTAAAGTATTGGCGTTTGACAAGCCGCACTCACATAAGAATGAAGTAAGGAGAACGGGGTATGGCTGATAATATAGCCAAATTGGAACTACCAGGGAACGATTCGATTGATCTGCCTATCAAAAAAGGAACGGCAGGATTTGATGTTATCGACATCAGCAAACTAGGTAGCAAAGGTCATTTCACATTTGACCCAGGATTTTTAGCAACAGCATCCTGCGAATCAGCTATCACCTATATTGATGGCGCCCAAGGTATACTTTTACACCGTGGTTACGCGATCGACGAACTTGCCGTCGATTCTGATTATTTAGATCTTTGTTATTTGCTCCTTTACGGTGAGTTACCTAACAAGGCCCAGTATGAAAAGTTTGTTCACACGGTTAAAACACACACTATGGTTAACGAGCAACTCGCATCGTTTTTCCGTGGTTTCCGCCGTGATGCACACCCAATGGCAATGCTATGTGGTGTGACAGGTGCTCTATCTGCATTCTATCAAGACTCTTTAGACGTCAATGACGAGCGCCACCGCGAAATAGCAGCGTTCCGTTTAGTGTCTAAAATGCCAACCATTGCAGCGATGTGTTACAAGTATTCAATTGGACAGCCATTTGTTTACCCACGTAACGATTTAAGCTATGCCGGTAACTTCTTAAGCATGATGTTTGCCGTGCCTTGTGAAGAGTATAAAGTGAATCCAATCGTCGAACGTGCGATGGATCGTATCTTTATCCTTCATGCGGATCACGAGCAGAACGCTTCAACCTCTACCGTGCGTCTTGCAGGTTCATCAGGGGCTAACCCATTTGCTTGTATCGCTGCAGGTATCGCCTCTCTTTGGGGCCCTGCACATGGTGGAGCAAATGAAGCGTGTCTAAACATGCTAGAAGAGATTGGTACTGTAGACCGCATCCCAGAATTTATTGCACGCGCTAAGGATAAAGATGATCCTTTCCGTCTAATGGGCTTTGGTCATCGCGTTTACAAAAACTTCGACCCTCGCGCTAAAGTCATGCGTGAAACGTGTCATGAAGTTTTAGCAGAGCTTAAGGTCAACGATCCGTTACTGGATGTTGCAATGGAACTTGAGCGCATCGCCCTTGAAGATGAATATTTTGTATCTAAGAAACTCTATCCAAATGTAGATTTCTACTCAGGTATCATCATGAAGGCCATCGGTATTCCAACGAGTATGTTTACCGTGCTATTTGCACTGGCACGCACAGTCGGTTGGATTGCTCATTGGAAAGAGATGTTAGACCAACCTGGTCATAAGATTAGCCGCCCTCGCCAGTTATATACTGGTGCTGAAGAGCGTAGCTTTGTCGAAATAGACAAACGCTAAAATCACAGTTGGCTAAAAAAAGGCACTTTTTAAGTGCCTTTTTTATTGTCTGTAGAACGAGGCATTAACGAAGCCATCCAGTAATACCAATCAGGATTTCACCCTCCTCAATTGAGCAAAACCTGCTCACCATCCTACTGAGTCACATTTTGTAGCAAATCCAATTTGCACCCTGCTGCATTATCCCTATTACTAGTGTTAGCAAATTTAACCAAGTGTTAAATAAAATCACTACAAAACTGCGGCTTTTGTTTCTCACTCAACGAACAAAAAACATAAGCAACTGTAATTAAAGGAAATAGCATATTGGCATGGTAAATGCTTACTATGTTTCAATTGGATAAATAAAATAGGTATGCTCACATGGAATCTCTATCAAAATTTAAAATCGCCCTTCCGTTACTTTTTGTTGCCGTCCTCAGTGCCTGTGGAAATGAAGAACAAGCGAAAGAGGAAGAGAAGTACGCCATCCCAGTTGAAACCACAACCGTCATTCAAGGCGATGTCTCCTCTTTTTATAGTACAACCGCCACACTTGAAGCTCCATTAGAAGCCAATGTCGTCACCCGTATTTCGGGGCTTATCGAATCTTTGAGTGTGGAAGAAGGGGATCGTGTGACCAAGGGCCAACTACTCGCCGTTTTAGATGCTAAACGCCAACGCTATGATTTAGCACGCTCGCAGGCAGAGGTAGAGATCATTGAACAAGAACTCAACCGTTTAAAGAAAATGGGTAATAAAGAGTTCATCAGCGCCGATTCCATGGCCAAACTCGAATACAACCTCCAAGCAGCAATGGCGAAACGCGATCTTGCCGCCCTGCAAGTAGAGGAGAGCATGGTTCGCTCACCTATTGATGGAATCGTCGCTAAGCGCTTCGTTAAAGCGGGTAATATGGCCAAAGAGTTTGATGAACTTTTCTATATTGTTAATCAAGACGAGTTATATGGCATCGTTCACCTTCCTGAAGCACAGCTACACAGCCTACGTCTAGGTCAAGAAGCCCAACTTTTTGCCAATAAACATACCCAAGATACGGTGCATGCAAAGGTGCTGCGCATCAGTCCAATCGTTGATGCTCAAAGTGGTACATTCAAAGTCACTCTATCAGTTCCTAACAAGAATGCGACATTAAAAGCCGGCATGTTTACTCGAGTTGAGCTTAGATATGACACTCACAGCGATGTCATCACTGTGCCGTACAACGCTGTTATCAATCAAGACAATGAGTACGCGCTATATGTGATTGATGGCGAAAATGCATCCCGTCGAGCTGTGACCTTAGGTTATCGCGAAGCTGACACTGTAGAGGTTGTATCAGGTATCACACCTGGTGAGCAGATAGTTATCCGCGGTCATCAAAACCTAAAAGATCAATCGTTAGTAGAAGTGATCAGTGAACTTGATGTTGCTAGCGCACAACAGTAAACGGGAATTTTCATATGTCTATAATTAACACCTCAGTCAAACGTCCCGTAACAGTATGGATGTTTATGCTGGCTGTCATGCTATTTGGTATGGTGGGATTCTCCCGCCTTGCCGTAAAGCTTTTGCCAGATCTTAGTTATCCAACCATTACTATTCGTACACAATATGAGGGCGCAGCCCCTGTTGAAGTAGAACAGTTAGTATCAAAGCCTATCGAAGAAGCGGCCGGTATCGTAAAAGGCCTAAGGAAAATCAGTTCAATCTCTCGTTCGGGTATGTCCGATGTTGTCCTAGAGTTCGAATGGGGCACAGATATGGATATGGCGAGCTTAGATGTGCGAGAAAAACTCGACACCATTGAGCTCCCCCTCGACGTAAAAAAGCCATTATTGCTGCGCTTTAACCCTAACTTGGATCCAATCATTCGCATGGCGCTGTCTGTGCCCGATGCGACACCTGCACAACTCAAACAGATGCGAACGTTTGCAGAAGAAGATCTCAAGCGCCAGCTAGAATCCCTAACAGGTGTGGCTGCCGTGCGTCTTTCCGGTGGTCTGGAACAAGAAGTCCATATTCAACTGAATCAACAAAAACTGACTCAACTTAACCTTAATGCCGACAAGATCAGAGCACGTATTGCAGCTGAAAACATCAACTTATCAGCGGGTAAAGTGGTTCAAGGTGAGAAAGAGTATTTAGTTAGAACACTCAACCAATTCAACTCGTTAGAAGAGCTAGGCCAGATCATCGTCTACCGCGATAATCAAACGTTGGTGCGTCTATTTGAAGTGGCTGAGATTGTCGATAGTCATAAAGAACGTAACGATGTCACCCGCATCGGGTCGGCAGAATCGATTGAATTAGCCATTTATAAAGAGGGCGACGCCAATACCGTGGCCGTAGCCAGAAAAGTGGCCGCCGAGCTTGAAAAGCTAAACAAACTCAATGAAAAAGCGGAACTGCAAGTCATTTACGATCAATCTGAGTTTATTGAGAGCGCCGTCAGTGAGGTCACCTCTGCCGCCTTGCTCGGTAGTTTACTCTCTATGTTAGTGATCTACCTTTTCTTACGTGACATCGTACCGACGCTGATCATCTCTATCTCTATCCCATTTTCGGTCATCGCCACCTTTAACATGATGTATTTTGCCAATATCAGCTTAAATATCATGTCACTAGGCGGAATAGCACTGGCGGTGGGCCTATTGGTCGATAATGCCATTGTGGTGCTTGAAAACATCGATCGCTGTAAAAAGCTTGGCATGAATAAACTCGATGCGGCGGTGACTGGTACCAAAGAGGTTGCGGGCGCTATTTTTGCATCGACTTTAACGACGCTAGCCGTGTTTGTGCCGCTAGTTTTTGTCGACGGCGTTGCTGGTGCACTGTTCTCTGACCAAGCATTAACGGTGACCTTTGCCCTACTGGCTTCACTGCTTGTCGCGCTGACAACTATCCCGATGCTTGCCTCTCGCGAAGGCTTTAAAGCCCTACCTCACATTGTGGGAAAAAGTGAAAAGCCAGTACTGGACACTAAAATGGCCAAGTTAAAGCACTATAGTGCAACGGTTTTCTCTTTCCCGTTCGTACTCTTGTTTAGTTACCTTCCGTCATTTCTCATGACAATAGGTTTAATGCTTGGCCGTGCACTATCTTGGCTTGGTGGTGTGGTTATGCGCCCGATCAGTCGTATATTTAACTGGTTTTATAATCAACTAGAAAAAATCTACCATAAGTTACTTAAGCAAGCGCTTCGATTCACTTGGGTCACGCTCAGTATTGCACTCATAGTGACCGCAGGCACCATGAGCCTGATCCCACGTCTTGGTATGGAGCTGATCCCTCCCATGAATCAAGGTGAATTTTACGTTGAAGTATTATTGCCACCAGGGACCGAAGTCAGCGAAACCGACAGGGTGTTACAGAAGCTTGCGCTATCTATTAAAGATCGTAGCGATGTTAAACATGCCTATAGCCAAGCGGGTAGTGGCGGGCTAATGACTTCAGATACATCTCGCGGCGGCGAAAACTGGGGCCGACTACAAGTGGTATTAGCCGATCATCAAGCATTTGATGCGGTGACCCAAGTGCTGCGAACCACAGCGATGCGTATACCCGAGTTAGAAGCTAAAATTCAGCACCCTGAACTATTTAGCTTCAAAACCCCACTTGAAATCGAAGTGATTGGTTATGATTTGGCCCAGTTAAAGCAAACGGCTGACGGTTTAGTCGATGCACTATCAGATTCAGATCGTTTCGCTGACCTAAACACAAGTCTCAGAGACGGACAACCAGAGCTGAGTATTCGTTTTGACCACGCACGTTTAGCCGCGTTGGGTATGGATGCACCGACTGTTGCTAACCGTATCGCACAGCGTATCGGTGGCACAGTCGCTAGCCAATATACGGTTAGAGACAGAAAGATTGATATCTTGGTTCGTAGTGAAATCGAAGAGCGCGATCAGATCAGCGATATCGATTCAATGATTATTAACCCCAATAGTAATCAGCCAATTCCATTGAGTGCAGTGGCTGAAGTTTCTCTTAACTTAGGGCCGTCTGCCATTAACCGAATTAGTCAGCAACGTGTAGCGATTGTGTCAGCAAACCTTGCCCACGGTGACCTTAATGAAGCGGTATTGGCAGCACGAGCCATTATTGATCAGCAGACATTACCTAGCGCGATTCAAGTGCGTTTCGGTGGTCAAAATGAGGAGATGGAACATTCATTCCAATCACTGAAAATTGCGTTGGTCTTAGCCGTTTTCTTAGTGTACTTGGTCATGGCGAGTCAATTTGAATCGCTTATCCACCCGTTGCTGATTTTGATTGCCGTTCCGATGGCGGTCGGTGGCAGTATTTTAGGTCTCTACGTTACCCAAACTCATTTAAGTGTGGTGGTGTTTATCGGACTCATTATGCTGGCGGGTATTGTGGTCAATAACGCAATTGTCTTGGTCGATCGTATTAACCAGCTACGCCAGCAAGGCATTGAGAAAGCACAAGCGATTGAAGATGCTGCCAAATCACGACTACGCCCCATAATTATGACGACCATGACAACGGCACTCGGTCTTGCGCCGATGGCACTTGGACTGGGCGATGGCAGCGAAGTCAGGGCACCAATGGCCATCACAGTGATATTTGGTTTATCCCTGGCGACACTACTAACACTGGTGGTTATTCCAGCGCTTTATTCGCTATTTGATCGTAAAGATTTTCAAGCGAAGACGGGCTCAACAACGACCAATGCTGCAACAGGGGACGCGCTATGAATATCACCCGCTTAGCGATTAAACGTCCTGTCACCACTTCGATGTTTTTCGTCGCCATCTTGCTGTTTGGCTTGGCATCGAGTCGTTTACTGCCACTGGAGATGTTTCCGGGCATCGAGATGCCACAAGTACTGATTGAGGTGCCCTATAAAGGCTCAACTCCAGCGGAGGTTGAACGTGATATCACTAATGTGCTCGAAGAATCATTGGCGACCATGGGCGGTATTGAGGAATTAAGATCGCGTTCTTCGCAAAATGGTGCCGAGATCGAACTCAGGATGAAATGGGGCGAAAACGTCGCCACTAAGAGTCTCGAAGCAAGAGAAAAAATAGATACAGTACGTCATCTATTGCCAAAAGATGTGGAACGAGTGTTTATCAGGCAGTTCTCAACGGCTGATATGCCAGTGTTGACCATACGCATCTCCAGTGACAGGGAGCTGTCTGGCGCATTTGATCTGCTCGACAAACAACTTAAGCGACCACTTGAGCGTGTAGAGGGCGTGTCACAAGTAACCCTGTACGGTGTAGAGCAAAAGCAGATTGAGATACGAATAAATGCTGACAAACTATCCGCCAGTGGGATCAGTACACAGGCTCTGCAAGCGCGTCTGCAACAAGAAAACTTTATCGTTAGTGCAGGTACACTGCGCACCAACGCTAAGGTGTATCAGGTTTCACCTAAGGGTGAGTTCTTAGATCTAGCGCAGATCCGCGCGCTAGTCTTAGCACCTGGTATCCGGTTAGGCGACTTGGCAACAGTCAACTTTTCACTACCAGAGCGCTTGGATGGCCGTCATCTTGATCAAAATTATGCGGTGGGCTTGGACGTATTTAAAGAGTCTGGTGCCAACTTAGTGGAAGTATCCGACCGAGTCCTTAAAGTCATTGAGGCGGCTAAACAAGATCAGCAATTTCAAGGGATAAAACTTTTTATCATGGAAGATCAAGCCTTTGGGGTAAAATCTTCCTTATCAGACCTACTGACAGCTGGGTTGATCGGCGCCCTGCTCTCTTTTGCCGTACTTTACCTATTTTTACGTAATTTGAAAATGACCTTGGTCGTGGTCTCATCTGTACCGATTTCATTATGTATGACACTAGCTGGTATGTACTTTCTTGGCTACAGCCTTAACATTCTCTCTATGATGGGTTTGCTACTGGCCGTAGGTATGCTCATCGATAATGCGGTAGTGGTAAGTGAAAGCGTACTGCAAGAGAAACAACATCAAGGCGACACCTCAACAAATCAAGCTGTGCTTACAGGGGTCAATAAAGTCGCCTTAGCAGTACTGGCGGGGACATTAACGACTGCTATTGTATTTTTACCCAATATTTTTGGTGTAAAAGTAGAGCTAACCATCTTCCTTGAACATGTGGCAATCGCTATCTGTATCTCGCTTGCTGCGTCACTACTTGTGGCTAAAACATTGATACCGCTAATGCTGTCCAAACTAGATTTTAAGGTTGAACAGAACCCCAAAGAGAGCAAACTGCAGCACCTTTATGAGCGCAGCCTTAACTGGATTTTACTTCACCCTAAAATTTCAGGCGTCATTGCAGTTGTCATGCTGGCCTCAACGGCACTGCCATTAAGCATGGTCAATCAAGATCAATCTGACGGTGAAGGCAACAACCGCCTCTATATTAACTATCAAGTAGAGGGTCGCCACAGCCTAGATGTAACCGAAGCGATGATTAATCGCATGGAAAATTACCTCTATGCGAATAAGGAGGAGTTTTACATTGACTCCGTCTATAGTTACTTCTCTGCAGACCGCGGCCAATCAACATTAATCCTAAAAGAGGATACCGATGTTGATATGAAAGCACTCAAACGCAAAATCAGAGAGGGATTCCCTAAGTTTTCAATTGCTAAACCACAGTTCGGATGGGGCAATGAAAATAATGGTATTCGCGTAACCTTAACGGGTCGTTCAACCTCAGAACTCATCGGCCTCAGTGAACAAGTTGTGCCGCTTCTTGCTGGGATAAAGGGATTAACGGATGTGCGTTCTGAATTAAATGGTACTCAGCAAGAAGTTATTATTCAGCTCGACCGCTTAATGGCGGCAAGGTTAGATTTAAGTTTAACCGAGCTGGCGTCAAGCGTATCGATGGCACTACGCGGTGCCCCACTGCGCTCTTTCCGTCACGATCCAAATGGCGAACTGCGTATTGAACTAGCGTTCGAAAATCAGTGGCGAGAATCGTTAGAGAAATTAAAACAACTACCGATTTTGCGTATCGACAACCGGGTCTACACCCTGCAAAGTTTAGCGGAAATAAAGATACAACCAAGATTTGACACAATTCGTCACTATGATCGCCAAACAGCACTCTCAATTGGTGCTAACTTAGACGAGCTGACCACTGAAGAAGCGCAAAAGGCGATTAATAAGGTGATGCAAGCGGTCGACTTCCCGCCTGGGTATAACTATTCACTGCGTGGTGGGTTTCAGCGTCAGGATGAAGACCAAGCCATTATGGCGACTAACATGATTTTGGCTATCGCTATGATCTATATTGTTATGGCAGCATTATTTGAGTCGCTGTTACTACCAACAGCCATTATCACTTCCATCCTGTTTTCTATCACAGGAGTGTTTTGGGCGCTGTTACTGACAGGTACTTCTATGTCAATTATGGCGATGATAGGGATTCTTATTTTGATGGGTATTGTGGTGAACAACGGGATTGTATTAGTCGATCAGATTAATCAGAAGACCCCTGAACTCGATGAACTATCAAAGACGATTCATGACGTCTGTGTCACCCGTCTACGCCCGGTGCTAATGACAGTGGGCACAACGGTACTGGGGCTTATTCCATTGGCAATGGGCGATACCCAAATTGGTGGCGGTGGCCCACCATACTCACCGATGGCTATCGCTATTATTGGCGGCTTGAGCTTCTCAACCGTCACCAGCCTCTACTTAGTACCTCTGTGTTATCAGGCGTTATATCGTATGCGACATAGAGCAGCGATTAAATTAGGACAGGCAGACAGTGTTGCCAGACGCGTCATGCCTTGGGCACACTAATTTAACCATTAAGGGCTACATTTGTAGCCCTTCTTTTTATCTGTCACTTAGGTTAAGTTAACAAAATACTTACAAAATAAAATAATGACTAAGAGAGCCCTTATGATTGAGCTAACTACCGCCCTACGTCGTTTTAGCCTAATAGCATTTAGCTTGCTTTTAAGCCAGAGCAGCTTTGCGGCAGATGATAGGTTTGCCAATGTCGAGATAAAAGCACAACAACTTTCAGCCAATACCTACATGTTTACAGGCTCTGGCGGTAACATTGGTGTGTCAGCGGGCAAAGATGGCATTATTATTATCGACAACCAGTTTGCTCCCTTGGCTGGGAAAATTAGCGCTGCTCTGAATGACATACAACCCGGTTTACCTCGCTATGTCATCAATACCCATTATCATGGCGACCACACCGGCGGAAATAACACCTTTGGTGTCAGTGGTACTATTTTTGCCCACAATAATGTACTTAAGCGTCTCGCTAGTAACGACAAATACACGCCAGCGGCGCTTCCTAGCATTACGTATGAACAAGGCACATCAATCCATTTCAACGGCGATACCTTACATCTTATCCATATCGGGGCCGGTCATACTGATGGCGATAGTGTCGTGCTGTGGGCTGATAAATCCGTGGTGCATATGGGTGATCTTTTCTTTAAAGATAGATGGCCCTATGTGGATCTAAACGCGGGCGGCTCGGTGAAAGGCTATCGAGACAGTGTGGCCAACATTATTAATCAAATTGATAGCAACACTAAGGTGATCCCGGGCCATGGTGAGCTCGCCACTAAAAATGATCTTATTCGCTTTAAACATATACTTGATGCATCAATTAACTGGATGGAAAGCCAGTTAGCATCAGCAAAATCGTTAGAAATACTCAAAGAAAATGGTTTACCTAAACACTTACAAGGCTGGAGTTGGAATTTTATTTCAGATGAACGTTGGATAGAAACCTTGTATCAAGACCTTTCACATAGTAACGCTAAACCCTAAGCGAAGTGCTTAAGTAGCCAGTAAATAGGGCGGAGATCTTTTCCGCCTATGGTTTTTAGCGGTGCAATAAGATAGTTAAGCCACTGCCAACCTCGCATTTTCTGCTGGCAAGCCTGCCATAGCGCCTCGCCACCAGCCGACCGATACGCGGTAATAGCTGGCTCAACCTTTTCTGGATAGGGTCCGATATAGCGATACAAGCTATGAATATAAACCAATAGATCCCGCTGCTGCTGCGCAGTAATATCATCATCACGTTGGTTGGCTTCAAAATCGATAAAGGCTACCTTACCCGCTTTCCAACAAATATCCCTAAGTGCTGGACGTCCATGTGCTAGGCCTTGCTGGTGTAATTTAGCTAATGCTGTACCACTATCTTGAAGAATTTGTGTCAACTGCACATCAGAAGGACTATTGGCTAACCAATAGTTCACCGGGCTGCCTACGTCGGCCACCACGAGATACCCTTCACCATAGCTGACAAGCTCGGGCACTGGTGCTCCCTTGTGTGCGAGGGTTAACAAAGTCTCTATTTCTAACTGCAATGACTCGTGCGGTTTGGATTTAAGCCAGCGCATCGCACCGGTTAATTGCTCAGTCTGTTTCAGCCAGTAACGGTTTCCCTCAAACTCAAAGCTCACCACTCTTTCCCCCTTCTTGGTGGATAACAGTTGGTCAATAACAGTTTGAATGGCTGATGTCGTCACAGGTTAAGCTCCAAATTTATTAGGCAACAATTATGCTAAGTCATCTTAGATAAATCAATCTAGGCGGGGACAGCTGCTGGAACTATGAGCGAATAATGCAAATTATATCTAAAGGGAGGCTCTATTTAAGCGGGAGACTAGCGCGCTGGCAACCAAGCGCGCTATTGACAGAAGTTAGGCTTCTTCAGTCCAAGGTTCTGCTTTATTCTCTAGCAGGACAGGAATGCCATCATTGATTGGGTAAACCAAACGATCGGCTTTACAGATTAGTTGTTGCTTAGATTTATTGTATTCAAGCTGACCTTTACACACTGGACACGCAATAATCTCTAATAGTTTCTTATCAAACGCCATTTGTATTTCCTTGTTTTAACGCTGTTAGCTGCGCTAGCAGCTGTTGTTCAAACTTAGCTGGTAGCTTGGCATCTACGGGAAGATACCACCAGTTTTCTTTTGCAAATTCGCGACATTTAACCGCATCTTTTTCAGTCATTAACACATGATGACCGTTTGCGATCGCTAGGATATCGGCGGCACTATAATCATGATGATCTTCAAAAGCATGAGTAATTAGTGGGGAGATCCCCATTTCATTAAGGGTGTTAAAGAACCTTGCTGGATTACCAATACCAGCAATGGCAACCGAATCACTGTAGCCTTCAAATACCGCTGATGGTGCAGTAAGCGATACCAGCTCACCAGGGATCAGTTGCATCGCATATTCATTATCGTTAGCGGTTTGTCCATTCACAATGACATGATCAACGCTTTGTTGTCGCCACACCCCCTCTCTTAACGGACCGGCTGGTAACAAAAAACCGTTTCCTAAACGTCGCTCACCATCTAACACTAACAATTCAATATCACGGTGCAGTGAGTAATGTTGCAGGCCGTCATCACTAATAATGACATCAACCTTATTATCACTCAGCAATGCATTCGCCGCTGCAACGCGGTCTTTGCCTATCACCATAGGGACTTGAGTTCGCCCAACAATCATCGCCGGTTCATCACCCACTTGTTTTGCACCTAACTCCGGCAATACCCATTTGGTGCCTTCAAACTTAACACCGTAACCACGACTGATAACACCTGGTGTGTAGCCTTGGCGGCGCAGTAACTCAATTAAGTAGATGACAGTGGGTGTCTTGCCGCTCCCTCCCACAGTGATATTGCCAACGACGATAACGGGCACATCGATGGGGCAAGCTTGCTTTATGCCCCACTTGAAGCGCCAACGTCGAACGCTACTTAACAGATAAAACAATGCACTCAGCGGCAGTAAAAGTATGGCTAACAGCCCGTAACCACCCAATTGTCGACCATACCAGAGTCGATTAACAAACGCCTGCATCCCTGTTAGTTTCCAAACTGCATTTGGTACAAGTTGTAATAGATACCTTGTTTAGCCAGCAGCTCGCTATGGGTGCCACGTTCCACAACTTTACCTTGGTCAACCACGAGGATTTGATCGGCATTTTCGATGGTCGATAAACGGTGAGCAATAACGATAGAAGTACGGTTTTGACGTAAATTGTCTAGACCGCCTTGAATCGCCTTTTCTGATTCAGTGTCCAAAGCTGATGTTGCTTCATCTAGAATCAGTACAGGTGCGTCGCGTAAAATCGCGCGAGCAATAGCAATACGTTGCCGCTGGCCCCCCGACAACATCACGCCATTTTCACCGACTTGAGTATAAATCCCCTCTTGCAGCTGCTCTATAAACTCATAGGCATTGGCCAATTTAGCCGCTTCAATGATTTTTGACTCAGTCACTTCGCCCGGATAAGCATAAGCAATATTAGCCGCTATGGTGTCATTGATCAGGGTAACCTGCTGTGACACTAAAGCCACTTGACTGCGCAGTGAGGCTAACTTGTAATCACGTAAGCTAATGTCGTCTAAAGTAATGTCGCCAGCTTCCAAATCGCTATAGAAACGGGTGATTAAACTCGCAATGGTCGATTTCCCCGACCCCGAACGACCTACCAGCGCTAAAGTTTCACCAGGATTCACACTAAAGTCCACATTGGCTAGCGCCAATCGTTCCTGATTGTTGTAGCGAAAATCTACCTTATTGAAACGTAAATACCCTTTTACTCTGTCAGTTTCATAGCTGCCAGTATCGACTTCGGCAGGGGTGTCTAATACTTCAAAAATAGTGCTACAGGCTGCAATACCACGCTGAAACTCGGCATTAACACGAGTTAAGCTTTTAATCGGTTGCAGCATAGCGAGCATGGCAGCCAATATGGTGGCAAAGGTACCCGCCGTTAAATCGGCTTTCATGCTATCTAGGCTGGAAGCGTACAGTACAAAAGCTAACGCAAATGAGCCAATGACCATCACCAAGGGTTGGCTTATTGATTGGGCTAAAGCCAACTTCATTGTACGCGAACGGTTATCATCGTTGACTTTACCAAAGCGCTCAGACTCTGCTTTCTGTCCGCCAAATACCAATACGTTTTTATGGCCTTTGATCATCTGCTCAGTTACAGAGGTTACGCCGCCCATGGCCGCTTGGATCTGTTTTGAGACTTTACGAAACTTACGACTGACCACTGCGATAACTAAACCAATAAGCGGTCCGACCACCAAGATACACAACGAAAGTTTCCACGAGTTATAAAACATCACTCCAAGCATGCCTATAACGGTAATACCATCACGCACTATGGTAATTAATGCACTACCAGAGGCCCTAGCAATCTGTTCGGTATCATAGGTTACACGTGAAATAAGGTTACCGCTGCTCTCGGCGTCAATGTAGCTGACAGGTAATTTAAGATAGTGCTCAAACACCTGCTGACGCATATCCATGATCATGCGCGCACTGATGTACGAGATGCCATAGGTCGACAGAAAGTTAGCTAAGCCACGCAGGGAAAATAATCCAATCACTACGAATGGCGCCATCATTAGCACATCGCTATCAGAATTAAATCCGCCGCCGAGCCCCAAATCAACACCCTGCACCATGCTTGGCGTTGTCGGAACATTACTGGCAAACCCCTGGTCAATAAAAGGTTTAATGGAATAGATAAAGGTTGCGTCAACCAGGCCGTATAATACTAGGCCAAATACTGACAGAAATAACACCCCTTTGAGGGGAACAAGATAAGTAAGCAGTCTAACGAAAACGGTGCGCACTTCGCTTTTAGAAGAAGTTGTCATTCAAAATTCTATCATTGGTGCAAAAACGATATTCTACTCTGTATTAGCGAACTCACCAAATTCAAACACCTGATTATACCAAAAAGGCGCAATATCACGACGATAGCTAACAACCTTAATGCCATCTTGTTCAAAAAAAAGGCTAATCTGCCCGTTAGTGCCCACACTATACTGCGAAGCATCAATGTGATCATACCGTTTAATCACGGCGTTTTTAGGAAACCCATAACGATTGTTGAGTCCCGCTGCATACAGCACAATCTCAGGGGCCACAGCGTCAACAAAGCCCTGGCTAGAAGAGGTATTACTACCATGATGCGGTGCCACTAACACTCTGCTAGAAAGCCCTGGCGATAGCGGTGTTTGCTGACTAATTAGGTCGATTTCAGCTTCAATTTCGATGTCACCCGGTAGCATTATCTGCTGCAGACCATCGGTTATCTGCAACACACAGGAGCCATTGTTGCCATTCTCGGCTCGCTGCGGGCCAAGAACATTAATAGTAAGCTCATGCCAGGTTAAGGTTTTTGGCCGACAATTCAGGCCCTCATACGGTGCTAAATCAGTGATTATCTGCGCTTGAGGATACTGTGCAATCAACACATCGGTGCCGCCAGCATGATCGTTATCACCATGACTCACCACTAAATAGTCAACGCGACTAAACCCTTTACTATGCATAAACGGAATGACAACCTGTTTGGCATAACTAAAACTCTCACCAAATGCCGCACCTGTGTCATACAATAAAATGTGGTCACGTCGCTCAATCACCACACTCAGCCCCTGACCAACATCTAACAGATGCACACGCCATCCCTCTTCATCGCGAACCAACATAGGTGAGATCATCAGCCATAGCAATGGGGCACAAAGCACACTAGCGACGCCCTTCCACCTAAGCGCGATAGGTAAACGATAGACCCCAAAAGCAACGAGCCCAAAGAGCAAAGCTGATGCAAGCTGCGATGAAACATTCAACCAACTCCCTGGTAGATATTGCAACCCATTAAAACTGTAGGTCAGTGGCGCGATGAGCCAGTCTAGTATTACCAATGGTAAGCCTGCTGGAAGCTGCAAATAGACACTGGCTCCCCACCACATCAGCGCGATAAAGGTAAAGGGAATAACAAGGACACTAAACCAGGGCACAAACAGTAGATTGAACCACACAGAGTAAGGTGATACGCCACCAAACAGCAGCAGTAACATCGCCCCCATCAGTAGACTTAATCGCCACTGAATTGACCATAAGATAACAAGCCGTCGCCAAAAGATGGTTAACCAATCAGGTTGTTGCTGTTCCTCAACCTTGACGGCATTAGCCAATTGACCACCAAACCACAAAATTACCGCCAGTGCACCAAACGATAGCCACAGCCCTGAGCTCAATACACTTAACGGGTCAAGCAACAACACAATAAATAGTGCGTACAACAAGCGCTCAAATGGTGATGAATGCCGCTGTAGTACCCCCACGACGATAACCAGACAAAGCATGCTGAATGCTCTAAGAGTAGGTAGAGAAAAACCAGATAAGTAGCCATAGATGGCTGTAACCATGATGGTCGCCAATGCGGTAAGGTAAGTATTCGATAGTCCATAACGTGGCCGCATACGCTTAAGCCCCCCACCAATACATAGTAATAACCACAAGGCTAAAACCGATAGGTGTAGACCTGAGATAGAGATAAGATGGCCCGTACCGCTTTGGCGAAGCCCTTGCCAATGTTCAGTAGAGATGAGCTGCTTATCGCCAAACATCAGTGCCAAGATCAAATCACCATTGTTTAAGTTTTCAACTTGTGGGATTAACTGACTGATCAACTGAAAGCGGGGATTAGGTGTTGCCTCTATTGCGGTTGCAGCAACCACTTTGCCACGGCCGATAATATGTTTTGAGAGAAAATAGCGCTGGCGATTAAACCCTCCTTGATTCAAATGACTAGAAATGGAACGCGGTTTTACCCTGAGTAACCATTGGGACCCCAAGGTCGGATTCTGTTCAGTTAACCACTCAAGACGCATGAATCTTTGCGGGAAATCAAATAAATTATCATTTAGCAGCCGAATATCGACACTTATCCAGTCGCTGTTTCGTTGAACTAGTGATATGATTTCGCCCCTTACTTGGATAGATTGTCCGTCTGTTACCTCTGGAAAGGCTAACATTTGATGACAAAATAGACTCATCCATGCCAGTGCTAATAGGCTACCCGCCAATATTCTTGACCAGCGTAAGTGTAAAAACGCCGCAAATAGAGAGCACCAAGCAAGCTGAGGTGAAAGTAATGACGGCCAAATGAGCGCCGAAATGATCGAGGCACAGTAGCCAAACATAAATCGATTCATAATGAGTAATTTAAGACTGCAATCCGACGCTATGCCAAAAAAAATCATTGAAAGATTTATGCCTAAACCAGAAACATTGCGAAATCATAAACATTTGCAGATGTTCGGCGACCTACTCCATAAACCCAATTTATGGACCCTTAACCGTCGCTCGGCGCCTATGGCATTTGCCGTTGGGCTATTTGTTGCTTGGATCCCAATGCCCTTCCAGATGGTGCTCGCTGCGGCATTGGCCATTATTTTTAATTGCAACTTGCCTATTGCTGTTGCGCTAGTGTGGATCACCAATCCAGTTACCATGCCATTTATGTTTTACGCCGCTTACCTACTGGGCGCAAAGCTCTTAAGTCATCCTCCGCAAGAGTTTGCCTTTGAAGCCAGTTGGCAATGGATAGAAGCATCTATCTCCACAATAGGTCCGCCATTTTTAGTTGGCTGCCTTGTATTAGGGATAATCTTCGCCGCCATCGGCTATTTTACCGTCCATAACCTGTGGAAGTACTCAATCCTGTTTAAGTGGAAAAGTCGATCAAAGTAAAATTTCCTTCCTCTCTAATATCAGCCGTGATGTGACGGTTTACTCTCCATAGATGCCGTCACTCAAGTTTCGCTTATTAGCTAAACTTACGATAGAATGATCAAACTCATTACAAACGCAACAATCTGTAACAAACTCAGTGACGTTCCTAGAGTTTTATTTTTTGTCAAAAGAACACCACAAATTTATGGGAAGGCCATGTACCTAAAATCACGCCAGAAACAGGCTGCTGTCTTCTTTTTATGTTCATTATTGTTTCTATTAGTTGCAGTCTTGACCGTTAGTACCGTCACCCATTACTTTGTCGAAAATGAAATAGAAAAAGAAGATGAACGGCTTCGTAAAAGTCTCGCCCTCATTCGTGTTAATTTTGAAGCCAGTATTTACAAAGATACCTACCTGGCCGATAGCTTGGCCACAGTCGTGACACTCGACTCTCAATTTGCCATTAGTAACTGGGAAGCTATTTCCGGTAAATTGCTCGATAAAGCCCAATATGTACGCAGTGTCGCGCTTGCTCCCAATAACATCATTAAATATGTGTATCCGTTAGCAGGCAATGAGCAAGCGTTAGGTTTCGACTTTCGTACTCGGCCAGAGCAGTTAAAAACCGTTATGCTGGCCAAACAACAGCAGGCTGTTTATATCGCCGGTCCAGTAAATTTAGTACAAGGTGGGATAGGCCTCATCGCTCGTTACCCTATCTTCTCAGACTATCCATTAAACCAACACTACTGGGGAAGCGTCAGTGTTGTCATGGACTATGACATACTGTTAGAAAGCTCTGGCATAACACGATTTCGCGGTGGACAAATTGCCATTAAAAAGCATGTCATCCAAAGTGAGCTTCAACAGGTATTTTATGGCGATGCGGCTATTTTCGATAACCCTGACGTGGAGTATCCTATAAAGTTGCCCAGTGGCATGTGGACCATAGCGGCCAAATTTGATACTGAAAACTTACAGCGTGTTACTAACATTCGAATGGCAGTGGTGATCATAGGCAGTGTTACCGCCATTCTGCTGTATCTGTTGATCTTATTACTCTTTAGAAACTACCAATACACCCATAAAGCAGCACTGCAAGATGAACTGACTCACCTGCCAAACAGACGCTTTATTATTTCAGAGCTTTCTCGGTTGATAAAACGCAATAATAAACCTAAGTTCACCCTACTTAACATCGACCTTAACGACTTTAAGCTGGTCAATGATGAACTGGGGCATGAAGCTGGCGACGACCTACTGAGATACATTGCTAAACAACTGACCAAAGAAGTTGGCGCCAAAGGAAGCGTTGCCCGCTTTGGTGGCGATGAATTTTTAGTCTTGTTGTACGAGATCACCGACCTTGAACAGATCGAAAGTATTATTACCCAGCTCAAGGACTCGATCGCATCACAGCCCTTTCACTGGGGAAAACATCAATTAGAACCATCACTCAGTATTGGCTATGCCAGTTACGTGGGACAAAACGTCAATGTTAAAGAGTTACTGTCCGATGCTGATCGGAGCATGTACCAGCAAAAATTAATCCATCGCGAAAAACTATAACCGCTTCAATGTGCCATTTATCTCCCTGCTAGTGCCATGGCTGGATGCACACGGCTCGCCTTCCAGGCAGGGTAAATAGTTGATAGCAGGCTCATGCATAACGCCAGGCTAATCACTAACGCAACATCCTGCAGCACAAGCTGAGATGGCAAAAAATCAATAAAGTAAACATCGGCCGAGAGCAGTTGTACACTCAACATTTGCTCAATGCTGCTGGCGATTGAACTTAAATTTAATGCCACCAGTACACCCAACGCGCCACCAATTAGGCAACCTAAAATGCCGTTAAGTGCACCTTGTACGACAAAAATTCCCATCACAGTTGCTTTGGCCATGCCCATCGTAAGTAAAATCGCGATTTCAGATTGCTTGTCTCGCACCGCCATCACCAATGTCGACACAATATTAAAACAGGCCACCGCGATCACTAACGCCAAAACAAGATACATTACCGCTCTGACCAACTGAATATCCTGATAGAGATGGCCCTGGGTTCGGGTCCAATCAGACAGATACATATATTGCTGCTGGCTGTAGCCCAAATCGCGTATAAGGCGAGGCGCAGCAAACACATCATCGACTTTGATACGAACTCCACTCACTCCGTCACCTAAGCCAAGGATATCGGCCGCATAATCCATTGGTACATAAGCAGTGCCTAAGTCCATCTCGCCGCCGATTTCAAATATTCCAGCAACGATAAAACGGTGACTCTTAGCGGCACCAATACGCTGAGCTTTTGTCGCACCCATACTCGGAGTATAGAGGCTTAAGGTATCACCTATGGCTAAACCAAGAGAATCGGCCAAGCCTTTACCTAGCACGATATTGTTTTTATCCCCCTGTGCCAGAGCCTGCCAACTTTGCTTTGGCATAAATTGGGCGATACTGGATACCTTTGCTTCGAGATCAGGTTGAATCCCCACCACACTGAGCCCTTGAAATCCTCCAGGCTTTTGAATCAAGCCAGAAATACGCACAAAAGGTGCCGCTGCGACGATCCCGTCAATTAAACTGGCATCTTGGGCGATATTTTGCCATTGATGAATAGGCTCATTGACCCCTGTCAGTTCACCATGGGGGACAACGCCCAGTAATCGCTGTTCAAGTTCACGCTCGAAACCATTCATCGCCGATAAAGCAATAATCAATACCGCCACACCTAAGGCGATCCCCGCCGTCGACGCAAATGAGATAAAGCTAATAAACCGATTAGATTGCCGCGCCATATAGAAGCGCCAGCCTATCCACAATGACAGCACTTGTTTCATCCTTGCGCCTGCCCTGCTTGTAAAAAGCCATCTTTCATCAATAACTGCCTATCCATTCTGGCTGCCAACTTGGGATCGTGAGTTACGATGACAAATGCGGTACCAAACTGCTCGCCCAGCTCTCTGATTAGTGCGTAAACAGCATCGCCGCTTGCCGCGTCAAGGTTACCCGTTGGCTCATCGGCCAAGACGAGTTTAGGTTGATTGATTAAAGCTCTGGCAATCGCCGTTCGTTGGCGTTCACCACCAGACATCTCCGCTGGCGTGTGTTGCAATCGATGTCCAAGCCCCACTCTTTCAAGTAGGGCTTTAGCCGCTTGCTCAACCTCTTTACGTGGTAACCCTTGGATCAATCCCGGCATAGCAACATTTTCTAACGCGGTAAATTCGGGTAACAAATGGTGAAACTGATAGATAAAACCCAAATCGTGATTACGAACCTTTGCTTGACGTGCGGCCGATAGCTGATACAGATCTTCACCTTGCATCAACACTTGACCTGCGCTCGGTTTGTCCAGTGTCCCCATAATATGTAGCAACGTACTCTTACCCGAACCAGAGGTACCAACAATCGCCAACTGCTCACCGCGATAGACACTTAAGTCAACCCCATTTAACACTTGGGTATCGATACTCCCCTCTTGATAACGTTTACTAACATTCTTAACTTCTAGCAGTAGTTCTTGACTCATCTTTTACTCATACCTTAGTGCGCTGGCGGGCTGTACATTTGCTGCCCTTAGTGCTGGATACACGGTCGCTAAAAAAGTGACGACCAAGGTGCCGATAACGATAACGCTTAACTGTGACCACTCCAACTGAACAGGTAGTGATTGGCCGGCGCCCAAAATCGACACCCCAAGAATCGCGAGCAGTGTATTAAGATTTAAGGTGACCAATATTCCCACAAATAAACCACCCAATAGTCCAAGCAATGCGTTCAATGCTCCTTGGATCATAAAAATACCCATCACACTGGCAGTGGTTAATCCTTGGGTTTTTAGCACCGCCACATCTGTAGTCTTATCGACCACCATCATCACCAGTGCAGACACAATATTAAAGGCGGCCACTGCAATGATCAGGCTGAGCATCAGCGACATCATGTTTTTCTCCATGTTGACCGCTGAGAACAGGTGGCCATAGTTATCCCGCCAATCGGAGGTGGTCACCATTATCCCGTCAGTGTTAAAACGCTCGACAACCGTATCTCGAATCGCCGACGCTTGAAACGGGTCATTGAGGTATAGCCGTAACTGCTTTATTTCACCCGCCTTTTTTCGCATTAACCGTTGAGCATCATCGTGGTAGACGTAGGCCAAGTTGGCGTCAACCTGAGAGCCCATAGCAAAAATGCCCGCTACGGTAAAGTTGCGTTGTGCTGGAACCGGGCCAAGCGGTGAATAGACCACACCGTCACTACTTAGCACCCGCACCTTATCACCCACAGATAAGTCGAGACGTCGCGCCAGCTCTGCGCCCAATACAATATGGTAACTTCCGGGAGTCAATGCCGCTAGCGAGCCATTAAAATGTGCCGACATCGCGGCTAGATTTTGCTGCTCTCTTTCAGGATAGATACCATAAATCTGTACCGCACTTATCGCACCAGGCGACTGCAACATGGCTTGGGTCGACACACTGGGGCTGACTGCTACTATTTTATCGAGTGCAACCAATTTACTAGCCACGGACTGCCAATCATCCATCGACTTCTCGCTATAAACAGTCAGTTGCGGCACTGCTCCTAAAATTCGCTGTTTTAACTGTCCCTCTAGGCCATTCATTACCGAGCTAACTACAATCAATGCAGCAACCCCAAGTAAGATACCTGATACGGCAAACAGGGTAATAAAAGAGGCAAACGAGTTAGCCTTGCGAGCTCGCCAATATCGATAACCTATGTTCCAAGATAACGCTAAATTCATGTTTGGCTGGGTCTCTTTGCTTATGAGCCTTGATAAATCATTGAGATGCGCACGATAATAGGGGTAATAGCACTATAAAAACAAGAGGCAATCCGTTGAACACAGACTCAAACTCCTATTTTAGCGTTAAGCACAGCTTCAGCGCTTATCTCACGGCTTGGTCGACCAATACGCCCCTGCCCACTGAAACGGAATTAAAGGCGATGTTTCCCGTTGGTATGCAATTAGTCAACGAAGTTAGGGCAATGGAGGCCAGCTGTCTGTTGCAACTAAGAAACCTCGATGATGATGCCCGTACTGTTGTTGATTATTTGAAATTACAATCGAAGAAAATTGATCTGGTGCTCACCCATGTTATGGAACAACAAGCCCACGAAGGTGACAAATGCCAAGGGGTAACGTTTGGCGGGAGCGGCATAAGCCTTGAGAGTCCAACACCTTTATTGGTCAATCAACACTACAAAATGTCGCTGCATATCAAAGATGCATTATTGTCAGTGCTATGTATCGCCAAATGCATCGCATGTCAGCCACTCAGCGATGATACTGAGGAACCGCGCTATCTTTGCGAACTCGAATTTACTCAAATCTTAGATGAAGATGTCGAGCAGTTAGTCAAAGCCAGTCTAAATGTGCAACAAAAACAGCTACAACTGCGAAAGAAACAGAAGCAACAACAGCCCTAGTTTTCACTGGCACAACTGAGTCTAAGCCTCTACAATAGCCAGCATCTTTGTCGATTTTTGGCCAGTTGTCTCATCTCAATGAAAGCTTTCTCAGTTCTACAGCCACCCCAAGTGAAAGGGGCTAAAACCCCAAAAACCTTAAGCCATTTAACCGGTGCAGCCCAAGCCATAACGCTTGCGCAACTGTGTGCAAATCATACCGGCTTAACCCTGGTTGTCACCCATGACACCCCTAGCGCCCTGCAACTTGAAACTGAGTTAACCTACTTACTCGGCCCAAAATCGATACCTGTTTTGCTGTTTCCCGACCGAGAAACTTTGCCCTATGACAGTTTTTCTCCCCACCAAGATCTCGTCTCACAGCGGTTAGAAACACTGTCGCGTATCCCAGCCGCTCAGCAGAGCCTTGTTATCGTGCCCATCAGCACCTTGATGGTGAAATTGCCACCACATTCATTTTTGACTGGCAATGTATTGCTGCTCAATAAAGGCGATACCTATCCATTTGAACAGGTTCGCCAGCAGTTAATCAACACTGGCTATCACATGGTAGAGCAAGTGTATGAACATGGTGAGTTCGCCGTGCGCGGTTCTATTATCGATATATTCCCAATGGGCTCCGATAATCCCTATCGAATAGAGCTATTTGATGATGAAGTGGAATCGATACGCCAGTTTGACCCAGAAACCCAACGTTCCAGTGGTGAAATAGCAGGGATACGCTTGCTGCCAGCCAAAGAGTTTCCAACCGATGACACTGCCATTGAGGGTTTCCGTCAACGTTACCGTCGACAGTTTGACGTCGTCGTAAAAGAGCCTGAATCTATCTACCAGATGGTCAGTCGCAAAGTGATGCCTGCTGGCATTGAAAGCTACTTGCCGCTGTTTTTTGAACAAACGGCGACACTATTTGATTACCTCCCCGAGCACACACATATTGTGACCGTGGGCGATCTGGAACTGGCCGCCAAAACTCACCTTGTGGAAGTCGCTCAGCGTTATGAGAATCGCAGAGTCGATCCGCTGCGTCCACTGCTGCCGCCTAAAGATCTTTACCTACTGACCGAACAAGTATTTGAGGCATTTAAACGCTATCCACGTCACCTATTAAAAGACTCAAGCTTTCAGGGCACCAGTGCCGAGGCTAACATCGCCACCTTGCCGGATGTCGCCTCTAACCATAAACTCAAGCAGCCGCTGCTCGCCCTGCAAGAGTACGCAAAGTCTGGTACCCCAATTTTGTTTTGTGCCGAATCTGAAGGACGACGCGAAGCACTGCTTGAACTATTAGCCAAAATAGATATCAAGCCGCAGTTATATCAGCACTTTGAGCACTATGTCGCACAGCCATCAGCATTTGGTTTAATTGTATCGCCGCTGTCTCAAGGTGCACTGATCACCGACGCCAATAAAAAGCAGTGGGCGATAATCTGCGAAACGGAACTGTTTGGTCAACGTATCTCACAGCAACGGCGCCGCGATAAACAACGTCAAATTAGCAGCGATGCACTGGTCAAAGATTTAGCCGAATTAAAAGTAGGCCAGCCCATCGTCCATCTTGATCACGGAGTGGCTCACTATCAAGGCTTAGAAACCTTAGACACGGGCGGTTTGGTCGCAGAGTACCTCAAACTCGAATACGCGGGCGGTGATAAGCTTTATGTGCCAGTCTCTTCACTCAACCTTATTAGCCGCTACAGCGTCGGTCCCGATGAGGAAGCTCACCTAAACAAGTTGGGCAACGAGACATGGAGTAAAGCCAAACGCAAAGCAATTGAGAAGATCCGCGACGTCGCAGCCGAGTTACTTGATGTTTATGCTAGGCGCCAAGCTCGGCCAGGAGACGCATGTAAGTTAGTTCAAGAGGAATATGCGCAGTTTGCTGGCAGTTTTCCATTTGAAGAAACCGTCGATCAAGAAACGGCCATTGATGCCGTGCTAACCGATATGTGCTCGCCAATCTCCATGGATAGGCTAGTGTGTGGTGATGTGGGTTTTGGTAAAACAGAAGTGGCGATGCGTGCTGCCTTCGTCGCAGTAAACGATGCTAAACAGGTCGCTATACTCGTGCCAACCACCTTACTTGCACAGCAACATTTTGAGAACTTTAGCGATCGCTTTGCAGATTGGCCAATTAAAATTGAGGTGATGTCTCGCTTTAAAACCGCTAAAGAGCAACAAGCGGTATTAGCACAGCTTGAAAAAGGCCAAGTTGATATCGTTATCGGGACTCACAAACTTCTGCAATCAGAAGCTAAATTTGAAAACCTAGGGCTACTGATTATTGATGAAGAGCATCGCTTTGGTGTCAGGCAAAAAGAGAAGATCAAAGCGCTCAGAGCCAATATCGATATTTTAACCCTCACGGCAACGCCAATTCCACGTACCTTAAACATGGCGATGTCAGGCATGCGTGATCTGTCAATCATCGCCACCCCACCCGCGAAACGACTGGCTGTCAAAACCTTTGTGCGTGAATACGACGATGCAACGGTACGGGAAGCTTTGCTGCGTGAGATTTTAAGGGGTGGGCAAGTCTACTTTCTACACAACAGTGTCGAGACCATCGAAAAACGCGCCAGAGAGCTAGAAGTCCTATTGCCAGAGGCCCGAGTGATCACTGCCCACGGTCAGATGCGTGAACGCGATCTAGAAAAGGTGATGTCTGATTTCTATCACCAAAAATATAATGTTTTGGTGTGTACCACGATTATTGAAACGGGTATTGATGTCCCGACGGCCAACACCATTGTGATTGAACGTGCTGATCATTTTGGATTAGCACAACTGCACCAATTACGCGGACGTGTCGGCCGCTCTCATCACCAAGCCTATGCTTATCTGATGACGCCACACCCAAAACGGATGACCAAAGATGCGCGCAAGCGTTTGGAAGCCATTGGTGCACTTGAAGATTTAGGCGCTGGTTTTATGTTAGCCACACAAGACTTAGAGATCCGTGGAGCTGGTGAACTGCTAGGCGATGAGCAAAGTGGTCATATTTCAAAAATTGGTTTTACCCTGTATATGGAGATGCTTGAAGACGCAGTTAAATCACTAAAAGAAGGTAAGGAGCCTTCACTTGAGCAGATGTTAAGAGGTCAATGTGAAGTTGACCTGCGCATCCCTGCACTGCTGCCTGAAGACTATGTCAATGATGTCAATATTCGCTTGTCGTTATACAAACGCATCGCTAATTGTAACAGTGAAAAAGCCTTAGATGAGCTGAAGGTCGAGCTAATCGACCGTTTCGGCTTGCTGCCACAAGCCGCGAAGAACTTACTGGAGTTGTCACTTTACAAGCATCAAGCCACAGGGCTTGGCATCGCGAAAATCGAGATGCATGCTAAAGGCGGTAGTATGGAGTTTAATGACAATCATATCGTCGATCCGGGCTTTATTATTGGACTATTACAGAGTCAGCCACAAAACTATCGTATGGATGGGCCAAGTAAGCTAAAATTCCTCATTCCTGCAGAAACAGATAAAGATAGACTCAAACTACTTGAGCTTTTGATCTCGCAACTTACTCAACATCGCCTTGGAGAACCACGTGTTTAAGAAGCGTATTTTATTAGTTATTGCACTACTCTCGCTGCCTTTTATTAGCCAAGCAAATGAAGAACGTTGGTTCGAAGTCGAAGTGTATCTGTTTGAACGTCAAGGCACGCCTTTTGAAGAAGTGGTTGATCATGTCACCCGTCATCAGCAACGACAAGCTGTGGATATGATCTCGCCCCTGTTTAGCACTGACATCACTGGGGCAAGCTTAGGCTTAGAGGGGTGTAGCGCCCAAGCATGGCTAGAAACCCCCGAGCTATGTAACCAGCAGTTAAGCTCTGTACAGGTGAGCCATCCAAGCCATATTCCTTTTGCCATTGGTGCAACAGAAGAGACCTACGCCCAACCGGGTGAATCGACGGTATTGCTGTCCCAATCTCAAGCAAAGTTAGGAGATATTATTGCTAAGTTGTCTCGCGAGCGCGGCCACAAAAGCTTACTACATATGACATGGCAACAATCTATGCTGCCGCGACATCGGGCTAAACCAGTACACCTATTTGCTGGCGATGATTTTTCTAGCCGCTACACCCAAGCGGGCTATATTGCCAATCAAGTCAATGACACTGTCATACCGCAGTTTGATTTTAGTTCGGCATTAAGCACTAAAGCGGCAGTGCCTCCTATTTGGCAAGTCGATGGCGCCATCAAGATTTACCTCGACCACTACCTATACGTCGAGTCGGCAATAAAACTTCGTGAAGAGGGAAGTAAGCAGGTACCAATGCAAGAGGACTACTCGACGGCTGTGATTGAGCAAGCCCAGACAACGCCTATGCCGTTTCTCTATAGCATCTGGATGTCACAGAACAAACGGGTGAAAAGTGATGAGATACACTATTTTGACCACCCTAATATGGGCATGATCCTTCAAATTAGAAAGATGAAACAACCCAGTGAAATGGCAGCTGCGGAATCAATGGTGAGCCAATAACAAGCAGAGGCAGGGCGAGGCCGTTTAAACTGAGCGAGAGATACCCTGCAAACGTGGGGTAGAGCTTCCAACAGCGTAAAGCACTTTTTAACTAGCTAAAGTATTGAAAAATCGAGGTAGATATCGTCTGCCTCATCCTCTTCAACCAACACATTATCGACTTGTGATTGTGGCGAGCCTTCGTTACTCCAAAGAATAAATCGATCAACCGCGGCACTCCCTCCTTGCAGTAAAACCGACACCGCGCCATTATCGAGATTCTTGGCAAAACCAGTCAATCCAAACTCCAATGCCTTACTTTGACAATAGCGTCTAAAGCAGACCCCTTGAACTTTCCCCGTTATGGTTAGCAATACCCGCTTCATTCAAACCTCATTATCAATTTATGCGCCCTTTGAAGATAACGCATAGTGAGCTAATGGGCAAAAAATAGACAAAAAAAACAGCTAACTAATATGTGGTTAGCTGCATCGGGCGACATACGCAAACTGGGAAAGGTCTGATAGACCATTTGAAACGATATGTATCATTTTGTATCACAAACAGTGAAGCTGTGCTACTTCCGCAACAGAAAAATCTCCCTAAACCGCCTTAAAGATATCTTTCCAGATTGAGTAGGTGAAAAATCAAACAATATCTATTGAAATAACTGAACAAACGAAACCGAAACGGTGATAAATGGGAGTTATTGAAAGGAGTAGACAAAAAGGGAAAAGAGAGTGACGAAGACTCAGTAGCGAATTAAAACAGAGATATACGGCCTCAGCTTGTGGCTGATAGCTCAGATTAGTCAACGTCAGTAATAGCAATAATAAAAGTTAGCGCCAAGGCTGCTCGTCGCTAACTCTTCTATCGACCATTAAAGTGCCTGCTTATTGCATTCTTAGCCTGTGTATTACTTTGCCTTAAACGCCTTAATCTGGCTAAGGTGTGCGGCTAATGATGCGAACTTATGGCGCTGCTCTTCATCCCAAACCACCTCATAATAGGGACTTACCAGTTCGGCCGAGGCATGACTATCGAGCACTTCATCATGACGAGATAATATGCATAAGCCTTTACCGCGGTTTTTATCACGAAATTGGCTCACGCACTTACTACCAATATCCGCATACTCTTCTGGCCTATCAATCTTGCCCACCATATTGTCTTGCGGATGCAGATTGGGGTTAACAAGGACGGTTTTTATTTGGTTCAAAAAACCAATCCGTTCCGCCCAGTAAGCGCCTAAACCCACACCAATCGCAAGCGGATTAGGGTCGTCACTTTGCTTTAGCTGGCGACTCACCTCATTTAATAGATACTGCATATCGTGCTTTGGATGCAAGGTACTGTAGCTAACCAAACGCACGTCATTGTCCACAAACTGCAACTGGCGCATTTTCTCGTGATTACCTGGGCTAGTCGCATCAAAACCATGAAAATAGAGGATCATCCTGGCACCTATCAATAATTTCTGTACATTAACTGTAGCTAACTCACAACATGGGTATTTTGCGCTACATCAAAGTTAGTCCATAACTAACTGCTGCGCTATCGATTTAGCGGTTAACCATCGTTGCTCATCTTGCAGTGCGCTGGCAACTTGTTGTGTATTGGCGCGCAATTGCTTAGCTGGCGTAGATGGCAGGCTTAAAGGCCACTTGAACTCACTCAACAGCTCATTGAGGCCATCTGCATCATTACACAGTAGAATCATATCGCAACCGGCTTCAATTGCTGCCTGAGCACGCGCTTGGTAGCCGCCGACGACCCCCGCCCCTTTCATGCCTAAGTCATCAGAAAAAATCACTCCGTCAAACCCTAGCTCTTGTCTTAAGACTGATTGTAGCCAAAAGGCAGAGAATCCGGCAGGGTTTGGGTCGACTTGATCAAAAATCACATGTGCAGGCATAACGCCTTGAAGGCGCTGGTGAGAGATCAGATGCTCAAATGGCACCATATCCAGTTCACGGATCTGTGCTTCGCTTCGAGAGTCAACTGGTTGGGCGATATGGGAATCCGCAGCGACGCTGCCATGGCCAGGAAAATGCTTACCCACGGCCGCCATGCCAGCTTCATTCATCCCTGTAATAAAACTGTTAGCCAGCTCAATTACCTCATTTGGCCTAGCACTGAATGCACGCGTACCAATCACTTGGCTAATACCATTAAGATCCAATACAGGTGCAAAACTCAAATCAATATCACAGCTAAGTAGCTCCACGGCCATCACAAACCCAAGCTCTTTTGCCCAATATTTGGCTAATGCCATATCACCTTTAGCACTGGGCAGTAGTTCGCCCATCGCAGGAATTTTAGTAAAGCCATCAACAAACCGTTGAACGCGACCACCTTCATGGTCAACGGCTATCAGTAAATCGGGGTTTACCGCTCTAACTGATTTAATTAAAGCAATAAGTTGATCACGGCTCTGGTAGTTACGCGAGAACAAAATCAGTCCACCGACCATGGGATGTTTTAACTGTTCCGCTTCATGCTCTGTTATCTCTGTGGATAACAAATCCATCATTAAATAGCTCACCCTACCCCCTAAAAAAACTATAAAATCTCGTTAATAATGAATAAAACCATGAAAGGACAGAAACCAATCAACGAGTATAAATAATTGAAATAAAATAATAAAAAAACAAATAAAACACGAATCCGACTCAGCATACTCCGTTATGCACTAGATTGGCTAATCCGAAAATAGATGTTGAAAAAAACTAATGCGAAAGCCAAGCATAAAGTATGAGATACTCGCGTTCAATCAATCTTAATTGGCCGCTAAGATTATCATATTACAGCGATGATAACTCTTGAACACGGCGTGATGTAACTATTTGACCTAAAATCACAGAGATTGCATAACGATAACAATGAAAACAAGCAGGGTTATAAAATGATTAGTGTATTTGACATGTTTAAAATCGGTATCGGGCCATCTAGCTCCCATACTGTAGGACCGATGAAAGCGGGCAATATCTTTGTCAAAGATTTGGAAAAGCATGGTCATCTGACTGCCACTGATGAATTAAGATCTGAGCTTTTCGGCTCACTCGGACAAACGGGTAAAGGCCACGGAACCGGTAAAGCGGTGATCCTTGGCTTGATGGGCGAAGAGCCTGAGACCGTTGATACCGATAAAATTGACGCGGTTCTCGCTGATGTTCACGCTACCCAGACCCTAAATATGGCTGATAACAAACAGGTTATTTTTTCACGGGATAATGGGGTCACCTACCACAGGCGCAAAAGCTTACCCGCTCATGCCAATGCCATGACCCTGTATGCTTTTGCTAAAGGCGAATGTATTTATCAGCGCACATACTACTCTGTCGGGGGTGGCTTCATTCTCGATGAAGACGAAATTTTAGCCAAAAACGCCTCCCCTGCTGCACCGATAAAGTCAGCACCTTATGACTTTAATAGTGCCGCCGAACTGCTTACCATGTGCACGGAAAACGGGTTAAGTATTTCTGCACTGATGATGGCCAATGAGCTTTCTATTGCCGATGAGCAAGAAGTAAAAGCACGCCTGTGGCATATATGGCAGACCATGAAAACCTGCGTTGAACGCGGTTATCAGAAGGAAGGCATATTGCCAGGCGGCCTAAAACTTCGCCGTAGAGCCCCAGGACTTTATCGTCGCCTTAAGGCTGAAGGTAAAAACTGTATTGACCCACTAACGGCCATGGATTGGGTCGATCTCTTTGCACTGGCGGTTAATGAACAGAATGCAGCGGGTGATCGGGTAGTCACCGCGCCAACCAATGGCGCTGCGGGTATTATCCCTGCAGTTTTATGCTACTACGATACCTTTGTTCAAGAGGTCGATATTGAACTATGTTGTCAGTACCTGCTCACAGCCGCTGCTATAGGTATTCTATACAAGAAAAATGCCTCTATCTCAGGTGCCGAAGTGGGTTGCCAAGGAGAAGTTGGCGTGGCTTGTTCAATGGCTGCAGCGGCATTAACCGAAATCATGGGCGGCACGGTCGAGCATGTTGAAAATGCTGCAGAGATAGGTATGGAACATAACCTTGGACTAACGTGTGACCCTGTTGGCGGTTTGGTACAAGTTCCTTGTATTGAGCGTAATGCGATGGGAGCAGTCAAAGCCATCAATGCATCTAGGCTTGCACTACGCGGCGACGGCAATCATAAGGTCTCACTCGATAAAGTGATTAAGACCATGATGGAAACCGGTAAAGATATGCGTAGCAAATATAAAGAAACCGCCAAAGGCGGCTTAGCGGTTAACATTGTCGAATGTTAAATTAAGTAATAAAAAACTCGCCATTTGGCGAGTTTTTTGTTTCAAGCTGCACTATCGAATCGGCAATTCCACATCAGTAAACAAGTTTTCTATCAATTGAGGGTCTCGCAGACCAACCGCTTTTTCCACGACTTCTTTAGTTAGATGCGGTGCGAAATGCTCGATAAATTCATACATATAGGTACGAAGGAAGTTCCCCTTACGGAAACCGATTTTGGTAGTACTGTGCGCAAACAGGTGACTGGCATCGATCGCCACTAAATCTTTGTCTATAACAGGATCTATCGCCATCGATGCGATAACGCCTACACCTAACCCTAAACGTACATAAGTTTTTAACACATCGGCACTGGTGGCGGTAAATACAACCCTTGGTTCTATGCCTGCACGATTAAACGATTTCTCAATTTCAGACTCTCTATCGAAGCCAAAGACATAAGTCACCAGTGGGAACCGACCCAAGTCCTCAATACTTATCTGGGTTCTCGATGCTAACGGGTGGTCTTTCGTGACGACAATTGAGCGATTCCAGTGGTAACATGGCAACATGATCAAATCTGAGTAGAGATGCATCCCCTCAGTGGCGATGGCAAAATCTGCATCCCCTCTTGCCGCTAACTCACTGATCTGCGAAGGCGTGCCCTGGTGCATGTGTAAATTAACTTTAGGATATCGGTCAATAAAGCCACGAATAATATGCGGTAATGCATAACGCGCTTGGGTATCGGTTGTGGCAATATTAAGTTCACCCTGATCTGGCTTAGTGTACTCTTCTGCAACCTTCTTAATACTCTCAACTTTGCCCAGTATATCGTTGGCAATACTGATAACTTGAAGACCCGCTGGCGTCACATGAGTAAGATGTTTGCCGCTACGTCCGAATATTTGAATCCCCAGCTCATCTTCAAGCATTCGTACTTGCTTACTGATCCCAGGCTGAGAAGTGTATAAATTTTCAGCCGTCGCTGAAACATTCAGGTTATGATTAACCACTTCTGCGATATATCTAAGTTGCTGCAGCTTCATCGTCTATCCTTCGAAGGGGCCTGTAATCCATGCTACTGTTTACAGTCCTAGTTTGGAGATTAAGTATAATTATTGGTTATAGTACACACAGAAAATTAAATCAAACAGGAATATAGCACAGAGTTGCGAAGTATCACACGACATAACCCAAAAGCTAGTCTAAGATAACTATGCTAGCGTATTGATTTATAGTAGCATTAACGGAATTGCATAAAGAATGGTAGACCTATGATATTTACTTTGGTTCTTATCTTAATCGGCGCACTGCTGTTACTCGTCATCGGTATCAATGTTATTCAACAGCAGAAAGAGCGCGCTGAGGCAGAAAGACGGACAGAAATGGCGAGACAACGCGCTATTATTGATGAAACTGAAACCGTTTTATCAAGCACTGGCATGTTTCCTTGCTCGACCAATATCGTTCTCATTTTGTATAAGCGAGTGCAAGAAGCCTTAACACTATCTGTCAACTTGGGCGGTAATCAAACGGCTGATTATCAACGCCGTTTAGCTGATTTAAATGCCCAGATAGAGACTTTACAACAAGCTCCAAAACAAGCTCCCACCGTCGAAGGGTTTCGCCTTCCTGATACAGACAAACAGATTTTGACCTTAGTGCAAGTGCTGAAAAAATTAAAAGCAATCTTAAGAGCCGAACATAACAAGGGGAAAATCGATCCCACAATTTTTGCCCAAGAGGAAGCTCGCGTTGATAGCTTACAACTGCGTATCAATGTCGACTCTATGCTGTCAAGAGCACGAACGGCCAGCTTTATGAAGCAATATGGTTCATCCAAACAGATGGTCACTAAAGCGCTCTCCACCCTGCATACCATAAAGGCCCTTACCCCGAATGATCCGTTTATCAGCAGAAAAGTCGAAGAAGCAAAAGCGTTATTAGATGAAATCATGGGGGCTCAGAAACTGTCGGCCCCTAATGCGCCGCAGCAAAAAAATGATGAAGATGATATTGACGTGTTGTTCCAGCCTAAAAAGAAATGGTAAGAGTCGTATGACATAAAAAAACCACCCTTAACAGGGTGGTTTTTTAGTTTTAAGCAGAGTGATAAGGCATTATGGCGCTAAACGAGAAATGTCCCAACCACCAGCCTCTTCACTATATAGAAACCGGTCATGTAAGCGGTGTTCACCACCTTGCCAAAATTCAATGCTTGATGGACGGACTAAGTAGCCGCCCCAAAACTTAGGTAAAGGCACTTCACCCTGACTAAATTTCGCTTTCATCTCGGCAAATTTACTCTCAAGGGCTTGGCGGGCTGAAATTTTACTCGACTGTTTTGATACCCAAGCCGCTATCTGGCTCTCTTTAGGACGCGTAATAAAATACTTAAGCACCTCAGCCGTCGATAACGGCTCGGCAACACCAGTGATGGCCACTTGGCGCTCTAAAGCATGCCAAGGAAACAGTAGGCTCACTTTACTGTTGTGGGCTATTTGCTCCGCCTTACGACTTTCTAAGTTGGTAAAGAAGACAAAGCCATTATTGTCAAAACGTTTTAGTAACACGATACGCTGAAAAGGCTGCCCGGTTTCATCAACCGTTGCCACTGACATCGCAGTAGGATCTGGCAACACATCGGCATCACGCACCTCTTCCAACCATTTAGCAAACAGTGCCATCGGCTCCTCAGGCAGATCCTCCCGATGCAATCCCCCTAAGGTATATTCACGCCTAATATCACTTAAATTGGACATCTTATTTCCCTAACTAATGACTGCGGCTTATCTTTCAAGTTTAGCTCGCAGTCAATGATGTGAGTGACCTAAACATAAACGCTATGCTTGTTAGCAGTTTTACCGTCTTAAAAGCCTAGTGAAAGCTGACGTTTGATCATCGCCTCCACTGCAGTCAAACCGCTAATACACAGCACGATAACGGCTTTTAATTTGTGGTCGACTACTTCTTGTTAGCTGACGCCCAAACATGAAGCATTTCAAGGCCTAAGGTAGCACCAGCCAACGCCGTAATTTCTGCCGAATCATAAGCAGGCGCCACTTCAACCACATCCATACCGACGACGTTCATGCCCCTCAAGCCACGGATAATCTTCATCGCCTTATCGCTTGTTAAACCACCACAAACAGGCGTCCCCGTACCTGGGGCAAACGCTGGGTCTAAACAATCGATATCGAACGTGACGTAAAGTGGCATATCACCGACTCTTTGCTTAATTTGCGCCACGATCTCGTCTGCCGTGAGATCATTCGCCGTCGCTGCATCAATCACCTTAAAGAGATGACTGCTCTTATCATATTCAGTACGGATGCCAATTTGAATTGAATGTGCAGCATCGATAATCCCCTCGTTCGGGGCATGGAAGAACATGGTGCCATGGTCATACTTACTGCCCTGGCTATAGGTATCGGTATGAGCATCAAAGTGCAGCAATGCCATCTTACCGTGCTTTTTATAATGGGCGCGCAGCAGTGGTAAAGTCACAAAATGATCACCACCAAAGCTTAACATCGCTTTGCCTGACTCAACGATTGCAGTGGCAAAGTCTTCAACTCGTTGAGTAAAATCTGCTGAGTCACCACAGTCGTACACTAAGTCACCCGCATCAACCATCTTTAGATGGTCACTGAGTTTGAAATCCCATGGCCAACGTGTTTCTTCCCAGGCCAGATTCACCGATGCTTGACGTATCGCACCAGGCCCCATACGGCCGCCTGAGCGCCCAGTGGTAGCCATATCAAATGGCAAGCCTAGCACCACTACGTCGGCATCACTTTCTAGTGGTTTAAAATCCAGCGGCTGTCTTAAATAACCAAATGCATTGGAATAAAGCGAATAATCAGGCTTGTCTGCAAAAGTGGTCATAGGTGCTCCATATAATCTAAATTATTATCACAAAGCTTCGGCCACTAAGCGCTCGCGCTTGGCCTGTTTGTAATGGTTGATATAAAGTGTATCGGCCTGGTTGAGTGACACATTGCAATCAGCCAAATCAATATGTGGCGGGAATGCATCAACAACCAGCTGCCCATTAAATCCAATCACATCCCACACTCTTGGGTTCAGAATATTTAACAGCTCGCAAAATATACTGGACGCTTCGAGTGCAGAATTCAAGTTAGTTTCAATACTCACATAAGAGCTTCTCTCTTGCGGTGTTATGTGAATCGTAAAATAGTCATTATGTCTGATCCCGTTTATCGAATATCCAAAAGGATTAAACAGATGGTCGTCAAACTCAAAATCACAAAACAGGGGGGCTAACTTTAGGCGCTGTCTAATCGACATGGCATCCAGTGTATCACCGCGTAAATAGTCAGCCACTTGGCCATCAATATGATACATCTGCATACTCCGGCTCACACTTGCCGATTCACCTTTTTGGCTGCAATAAAAATAGTGATGATGTCCATCGAGATGACCGATGCGATACGCCCGTCCAATCATCACCTCATTGAGTCGCTGTATATCGTCTTCAAAATGGCTCGATTGCAGATGCGACAGAAATTCACTCTTACGCTGATAACTTAACCACGCTATATTCACGCTATTGAGTTGATCAATCATAAACAACGCAGCATCGACTAAGTTGGTATTGCCGCACGTGAGCATGACTAGCCGTTTGTCCCAAACAAACAAACTCGACTCACTTAAGAGGTACGCATCACAGCCTGAGTTACTAATTTTAGAGAGCACATCTGCGCCAGCTTTAGCAACGGCTTGCTGCCAAAATGAATCGCCAAAGGATCGCAGCGATTGGCTGTCGCCATTCACAACGATTTCGATTCTCTTTTCTGAGCCCTCAAAAAACATATAAATTGATGTCCAGTCACTTAAAACTGTAGAAGCCAGCTTTAAGTAAACTTAAAACTGGCTTTGTGGTCACTCACACTATCACTTTTCGGCTACGAGAAGTCTTCTAAATAAGTGTAACCTTTCAGGCCGACTTGCAGCTCTTCAAGGATGTTTGCGCGTTCATCTTCTTGAATATGCAGATTAACTAGTTCTTCATAGGTACGCATAAACGACACGGCATCAAGGTTCACGTAACGCAACACATCCGCGACAGTGTCACCAGCCAGTACCGACTCAATATTCACAAGCCCGTCGTCATCCAAACGCACTACGGCTGAATTGGTGTCACCAAACAGGTTATGCATATCACCTAAAATCTCTTGGTAGGCTCCCACTAGGAAGAAACCAATCAAATAAGGGCTTTCTGCACTCCATGCAGGCACTGGTAAGGTCGTTTCAATCCCTTGACCATCGACATATTGATCCACAATACCATCTGAGTCACAGGTTATATCTAGCATCACTGCGCGGCGCTCAGGCTCCTTATCAAGCCCGCTTAATGGCATAACAGGGAACACTTGATCGATACCCCATGCATCTGGCAGCGATTGGAACAGTGAGAAGTTCACAAAGAACTTATCGGCTAACTTCTCATTGAGCTCATCAATTACCGGACGGTGAAAACGATACTTACCGCTCATCACACCTTTAAGCTCATAACACACACGCAGGTTCATCTGTTCAGCCCAAGCTCTGTCATTTAGGCTCATTTGTCCTAAAGCGAACAGTGAATGGACTTCAGTTAAATCACTTTGCACATCATGGTAGATTTCAATCAAGGCACGTTGATCGGCGCGCGCACTGACCTCTGTCCACGATTGCCACATGTTTTTCAGCTGCTGAGGTGCTTCGTCATCGGGGGCCACGACCTCTTCTGGTTTATAGGCTTCGGTGCCGATAACGTCAGTGATCAATACCGCGTGATGGGCAGTTAAATAACGACCCGATTCAGAAATCAACCGCGGCATGGGCTGCTCGTACTCATTACACATATCTGTTAGCACACTAACGATGTTATTAGCATACTCAGTTAAACCGTAGTTCATTGAGTTACTGCTTTGGCTTCGAGTTCCGTCATAATCGACCGCTAACCCCCCACCAACATCGAAGCACTTAACATTTGCACCCAGTTTTTGAAGTTCGCAATAGAAGCGACCCGCTTCACTCACACCACTTCTGATATCGCGAATATTGGCAATCTGCGAGCCGAGGTGGAAGTGCAATAACTGCAAGCAATCAAGCATATCGTTTTGCTTTAGTGAATCGATAACGGTCAACACTTGCGCCGCAGAAAGACCAAATTTTGATTTTTCACCGCCACTGGCCTGCCACTTACCTTTACCTTGAAACGCTAAGCGCACACGAAGACCCAGTCTTGGAGTAACGCCCAGTTTCTTCGCTTCCGCTAAGATGATTTTTAGCTCGGATAACTTCTCTAATACGATGTAAACACTATGGCCTAATTTTTCACCAATCAGTGCAAGACGGATATACTCGACGTCCTTATAACCGTTACAGATAATCACTGAACTGGCCTTTTGAGCCATGGCTAATACAGCCATCAACTCGGGCTTACTGCCCGCTTCTAACCCTAACTGTGGTACCTCTTTTGATACTTGGCTCGCCAAGATCTCTTCAACCACGGTTTGTTGTTGGTTCACTTTAATGGGGTAAACCAGCAGGTAATCAGACTGATAGTCATACTTTTGAATCGCTTGGTTAAATGCATGACACAAGCTATTCACTCTATGATGGAGGATCTGCGGAAAGCGCACCAATACGGGCAATGCGACACCAGACTTAACCATATCGTTAGCCAGTGCATTTAAGCCGATTGCATGCTCAGGATGATTCGGATCGGGCGATACCGTCACCTCACCGGTCTCGCTTATGCCATAGAGCCCTGAGCTCCAGTAGTTTACGTTATAACCTGCATAAGCATCTTTAATAGACCAATTACTCATATTTTCTCAACCTGTGTGTGTACATTGATATTCAGTAGGTGCGCACCTACCAACACATTAATGTCTCTCGATACCGCACTCTCACTTTGAAGCAAGCTGCAATATCAACATCGATTCGATGGGCAAAAACTCACCCGCTTAACGCTGCGAAGGTCTGCCGTTTCACGCTTTGATTTCACTTTTTTCTAAAGTAAAAAAAGGCGCGCAATTAAACCCCTGAAATTAACTAATTGCAAGTATCATTATCACATTAATTTATTGCAAGATTTATCCCGCATTTATCGTTCGAATTCATCAACAAAATGCGCAATTACACCACCTAAGCCGATAATAGTGTGAAATTAACTGCCTTAATCAAATAGAGTTACAGCATAATACACAATTTTCCACTATAATCCGCAGTCGAATTTGTACGCTATTGTGATAGAGAGTCCCATGGTTGAGATAGGAAAATCCTGTACCCTAGAAGTTGTCAAAAATGTTGATTTTGGTGTGTATTTAAATGCACATGAATTAGGCCAAGTATTACTGCCTAAAAAAGTCATGCCAAAGCAGTGCGCAGTGGGTGACAGTGTCGATGTATTTCTTTACCTAGACTCAGAAGATAAGGTCATAGCCACAACTAAAAAACCCTTAGTTCAGGTAGGGCAATTTGCCTATCTAAAAGCTATCGCTACCGGTCCTTATGGTGCATTTTTAGATTGGGGGCTCGACAAGGATCTGTTTTTACCCTTTGGCGAACAACATAAAGAGATTGAAGTTGGCCGCTCATACCTCGTCTATGTCTTTATCAATAAAGCTGATGATCGTATCGTTGCTTCATCAAAAGTCGAAAAGTTTCTCGATTTAACCCCACCGCCTTACCGTAATGACCAAGAAGTTAACTTGATCATTGGTGGCACCACTGATCTTGGCTATAAAGCCATTATCGATCACGCCCATTGGGGTGTTATCTATAAAAATGAAGTCTTTCGTGAATTACGCTTCGGTCAGCGGCTTAAAGGCTTCATCAAACGAGTTCGCACCGATGATAAAATCGATTTGGTTTTACAGCGTGGTGTGAAAGAGGAACTCGACAAGCACGCCAATACGATTATCTTTAAGCTCAAGCAAGCAGGAGGTTTTCTGCCACTCACAGATAAAACCGATGCAGAGAAAATTTACGCCGAGCTGGCAATGAGTAAAAAAGCCTTCAAGAAAAGCATCGGCGGATTATACAAGATGCAAAAGATTAGTATCGATAGCGATGGCATTCGTCTTGTTGACTAGAAGTTAAGCAATAACAAAGTTGCTCCTAGGATAACCTTTGAATAAAAGCATAGCTCTGTTATAACAAGCTATGCTTTTTTTATGTGGATTCAGTAAGTATGAACTTTAACTCTCACGAAGCGCGCATTATCGGTTGTCTATTAGAAAAAGAAAAAACCACCCCAGAGCAATATCCCCTATCCCTCAACGGCCTGACGCTAGCCTGTAATCAAAAATCTAGCCGAGAGCCTGTCATGAACCTGAGTGAAACAGAAGTACAAATTGCTATTGATTCATTGACCAAAAAACGCCTTATCTCTGAGCAGACGGGGTTTGGCTCTAGAGTGATCAAATATAAGCACCGTTTTTGTAATACCGAATTTAGTCAGTTACAACTTAATGGCGGTCAAGTTGCTGTGATCTGCTTATTACTCCTTCGGGGTCCACAAACTGCAGGAGAGCTTCGTACCCGCAGTAATAGATTGCATCATTTTAATGATGTGGCCGAAGTAGAGCAGACACTTCATGCGCTGGCAACGCTCGACAGCCCCATGGTTACGCAACTGGCACGAGAACCAGGTAAACGCGAGTGTCGTTTTGCAGAACTGCTCAGCGACACTGAACACCACATTGCTCAGGTTAGTGTTAATGCAGATGCCTCAACGCCTTCAGAACACCATCACAGTGACACACTCCCAAGGAGAGTTGAACAGCTCGAGCAAGAGGTTGCAGAACTCAAACACTTAGTTGCGCAACTCATTGATAATCAGTTGTAACATTTGAGTACACACTGACACTGTCTAGAACACAATTTAGTGATAGTGTAACAAAATTAATAATAGGAAAAGGAAATACCTTTGGACACTGTTAAGCCAATTAGCTCATTGGGTGCGACACTGCTCGTCGCTAAATTTGAGCTGAAGAAAATTTTGTTTAATACCCGTGGGCTTATTGCCTTGGCGGCCTTTGCATTAGTGTGGTTTCTGATCTTATGGTACCCGGTCAAACAAGCATCCATTTATCTTTTTTCACCTGATTTTAAACAATTTCTGGCCGCGCTCTTTGGTGAGTCCTCAGTGAGCGAACTGTTTTCTTGGCCCGTTGCCGAAATGGCAATCGTCTGGATAGCCGCCTTATATCTGTTCCCCTTGTTCAGTATCTCAGTGAGTGCCGATCAATTTGCATCAGATAGAGCCAGAGGAACTTTTCGTTTTCTAACGCTACGTGCTAGTCGAGATACGCTATTTTTCGGACGTTTTGTCGGTTACATGCTTATTCAGGCAATACTGTTACTCTTTACTTTAGGCGCAACATTGATACTGGTGGCGTTCCGTGATGCCTCATTACTACTGCCGGCAATCTCATCTAGTTTATTTATTTTCATCAATATTATGATAGTGCTGCTCCCCTTTACCGCCACCATGGCAATTTTGTCCTTGTATGCCAACTCGGCAATGAGAGCCACAATCTATGCCGTATTACTCTGGGCTGGATTCTCTATCGTTAGTGCCATTTTAAACTACTACCTACCAGGCCTTGATAGTGTAATGCAGTGGGTACTTCCTGGTGCACAGCTATCTATGATGATTAATACGAGCGGCCTGGGCAGCTTAGCCTTTGCCCCCATCCCTTTGATCCAAGCTGCTGTACTACTGCTAGTTGGAAGAACCTACATGGCGAGGATCGCATTATGAGCCTAATTACCTGTGAAAGTGTCGGTAAATCCTACGGCAGTAAACGTGCACTAAATAACGTCAGCTTTACCATTGAAGCTGGTGCGCCCATTGCGCTGGTTGGTCCAAATGGTGCCGGTAAAACCACACTATTCTCGCTGCTTTGTGGCTATATCAGTCCAACTGATGGCCAAGTGAAAATATTTGGGGAGCGACCGAACAGTACGGCATTACTGGGACAAATTGCCGCCTTGCCACAAGATGCACGCCTTGATCCCAATCTGACTGTACTAGCACAACTTGTGTTGTTCGCGCAGCTGCAAGGCTTTAACAACAAACAGGCCAAAGCAGAATCACTGAGAGTACTCGCTTTGGTGGGCTTAGCCGATGTGGCCGCACAAAAGCCGCTCTCGTTGAGCCATGGCATGAGTAAACGAGTCTCGATTGCCCAAGCTTTAATCGGGCAGCCTAAGCTGGTTCTACTTGATGAGCCCACTGCAGGGTTAGATCCTGCCAATGCCAAAGCGATTAGAGAACTGGTGACCGCTCAGTCGGTCCACACCACCTTTGTGATTAGTTCTCATAATCTAGATGAGCTTGAAAAACTGTGTGACAAGGTGCTTTATCTTGACCAAGGCGAATTAAATCAATCTGTATCAATAAAAGATGCACAAGCCGATGACTATCTCACGGTATCTATGCATGATTGCGACAATGAACAATTCAACAGCCTAATTAATGCTCTCCCCGAGGTACTATCTGTCAAGAATAGCCAACACAATGAGTTTGTGATCCAATATACAAAGCACGCTGGTTATCAATTTGAATTAAAGTTATTCGAACTGTTCGCCACACACCAGTGGCAATACCACACGCTGCAACGTGGCCGTACCCTAGAAGACAAATTATTCTCCTAACGCTTATTAGTATAAGGCTCAAAGATCGCCTCTACTCAAGCCAGTAGCAACCACTACTGGCTTTTTTCTGCGCCAAAGACGCTGTCACAGCTATGAGCGAGCGACAATGATACCCACCGCCTTGTTCGATAGTAAATAACCAATAATCCATTAGGGCGTGAGAATATGAGTCGTGAGACTCTTGAGCCAATGAGTGGGCAATGATTATTACCTGCCAACGCACATGAGAATAATACCAACCAATATAAGAATGGGATCGACTCAACATGTTTTTTGGCAGCTCGCACAAGGCGAATAGATAATAGAACCGATACTTCCTTGTAAGGCTATTCAACTGACAGCCAAAAATGCACCTCAAAGGCGAGTTTAAGCGTACTCGATGCAGTGAGCTTAAACCTTGAGAGGCTATGCACCTCACTCCTTGCCTCACCTCCGACGCGCTAAACTCTCACTGAGCGATCAGAGCTTTATATTGATAGGTATAAAGTGCAGCGCAGTCAGGCAGTCAGGCAGGCAGTCAGGCAGGCAGTCAGGCAGTCAGTCAGTCAGTCAGTCAGTCAGTCAGTGTGAAGGTACTGAATAAAAAATTAATACAAAAAAAAGAGCCACGATAAATCGCAGCTCTTAGAATTCTTTTTTAGTAGCTAAATGCTACTAAAGGTCAGCTTAAAGAACAGTAACGTTCTCAGCTTGTGGACCTTTTTGACCTTGAGTCACAGTGAACTGCACTTTCTGACCTTCGTCAAGAGTTTTGAAACCGTCAGAGTTGATCGCACGGAAGTGTACGAAAACGTCTGGGCCAGACTCTTGCTCGATAAATCCAAAACCTTTGTCAGAGTTGAACCACTTAACAACGCCAGTAACTTGAGACATGATATAAATCCTGTAACTAAATAAAATAAAGCCTTAAACGGCAGTAGAGCTGGAAAATGCCGGTATTACTTATGTTAACAGGACGAACTGGTCGTATTGAACACATAAAGTTAAGCCCAACCTTCAAGCTGCGATTACTATAAATCATTCTGACAGTATGTCAACAGCCATTACTCCGAGTAAAACCTATTTTTTACTTAATTTTCTGTCAGTTGATTAAAAAAACTGGCATATTTTTTTGTGTAAAAACACTAAATGGTTTTCATTTGCAAAAAATAGATAGTTTAAACAAGGGGTAATAAATTAAATTGCGTAAAAGACTTCAATTTTAAAATCCAATTCACAGCGCAATTCATTTTCCATAAGGTGCTGCTTTTGATCCACCGTAAACTTCCAATTGTAAGGCGTCATGGCTAAGAAATGTTGGATGTCCGCCGCATCATTTAGCGTTAAGGTCTGCTGCACCCGTTCGCTATGACGTAACTCGAACCCCGCGATTTGGCTTTCAATATCAGGATGTGGCCTAGGCTGATCATAAATAAGTTTTTTCAATGCAAAATGATGTTGCGGCCCTGCCGACACGGTTATCAGTGTCGCACCTGGTTTAGCGACTCGGCGCAGTTCATCATCTAACGAAGGCGCGTATATGCGCAGCATAAAATCAAAGCTTTCTGCTTCGAAAGGCATTTCAAAACTACTGGCAACACAAAAACGGATCTCTGGATAGCGTTTAGCGGCATACTTCAATGCCGACTTACTGATATCAACACCATTTAAGTTAAAAGGCCCCTGTTGATTCATCACCTCATGCAGACGATGAGAGTAATAACCTTCCCCACATCCAACATCCAATCCCTGCGACGCACTTGGTGCGTATTCTTGTGCTAGTGCATTAACACGATCGCTCATGCACTGGTAATACCCCTTATTGAGAAACTCCCTGCGGGCAAACATCATCTCTTTATTATCGCCAGGGTCTTTAGAGCGTTTTTTTGTACAGGCAACAAATTGACATAGCCCTCTTTAGCACAGTCAAACCTATGGTTATTGTCACAGCACCAAACTCTATCGTTCAACAACAAGGGATGCTGACACAGGGGGCAACGGTAATTCATCAATCTTTCCAAGTAATATATTTATAGTGGGCGCGCTAAATCAAACAATCTGAGTTTCATCTAAAAACATCTGCTCAACCATAGTGTTAAGCTCCTGCGGTGCGAGCAATTGATAGTAGGCAAGCTTTCGTAGCAGATCATCGTTATTTTCAACATGATTAGCGGCTCGTTGCCAATTCGGACGTTCTATAGCTTGATGATAGTAACGTGAAATTAGCTGCTTTTTTTGCAATAGTTGGTTATCGAGCTCAGAGATTTCATTAACCAATGCACGGTGTCGAGCATGACTACTATCACTCACAAAGTGCCTTAAATCATTGCGGACAGTTTCAATCTCGCTTAACTCTAATAGCAGGCTTTCACTGTTGACGTCTAAATCTAACTGGCGTGCCAAGATACTTTTTGCACGCCTAATTTCTATCGGGCCGCCAAATAAACGCAGATCATTTTCGAGTGCAACAAGTTGCCATTTACTTTCAAATAATGGACAAAAAGCGATATCTCCGTTTTCTATATAAGAGACCTCAAACGACAATCCTTGCCTTAGCAGGTTTGCGCACATGGCCGGAGAAGCACCTAATGCACTGAACAAGCGAAACCCCTGTCCAACACACCGTTCAATTGACGAAGATCGTCCAAGAGTGCTGTCGCTGTGCGTGACTGCCGGCAAGATATCGAGAGTGAGAAAGGGATGAATACGCACTAAGACGCCCATGTGATTAGGCTCACTAGCAATCACAATGCACTCTGCAACATGCCCTCCCATCGCCTGCAATAGACTAAAGTCACTGACAGAGTCGCATAACTTAACAACAAATTGTGTCTTTTCGGTCACTTCAATAACTTTGGGTTGAGTGAGTAACGGCTCAAACATGGATGCTCCCTATATAGAGCGGCTATTGTACCGCTGAAGCCAATAACCTCCAACTTCAAAATGACGCTAATTCAACCAAATAGCTAATTTATACGCTTGAGTTGGTACAGACTAGAGCCTGAGTGCTATGATACCGATAACTTTAACTCTTTAGTTTCTCTCTATGTCAGCATCCAATTCAGCCTCTATCTTCTGGCACGATTATGAGACCTTTGGTGCCAATCCGGCCAAAGATAGACCGTCTCAATTTGCGGGGATCAGAACCGATTTAGATCTCAACATTATTTCTGAGCCAGTGACCTTTTATTGTAAAGTAGCAAACGACTATTTGCCCTCACCAGAAGCGATACTGATCACTGGCATCACACCGCAACTCGCTAACCTTAAAGGGGTTCCAGAAGCAGAGTTTATGGGCAAAATCCATGAACTGTTTTCTCAGCCCCACACCTGTGTCGCGGGTTACAACTCTATCCGTTTTGATGATGAAGTCAGTCGTTACGGTTTTTATCGTAACTTCTATGACCCTTACGCACGCGAATGGCAACAGGGAAACTCACGCTGGGACATCATAGACTTAGTCAGAGCTTGTTATGCACTGCGCCCAGATGGCATTAATTGGCCGACAAAGGAAGATGGTAGCCCGAGCTTTAAATTGGAACACCTTAGTCAAGCCAATGGGCTGGCCCATGAGAAAGCCCATGACGCGATGTCTGATGTCTATGCAACCATTGCAATGGCAAAATTGATTAAGTCAGTGCAGCCAAAACTCTTCGAGTACTACTTTAGCCTGCGCCAGAAAAATGAGGTCAACAAACAGATAGATGTGCTTAACATGCAGCCGCTAGTGCATGTGAGCTCCAAAATTAGTGCGCTCAACGGTTGCACTACGATTATTGCACCAGTGGCACATCACAGCACTAATAAAAACGCCATTATCTGTGTAAATTTGGCCATGGATATCTCGCCGTTAATTGAACTCGACATAGAGCAAATTCGCACCCGCATGTATACGCCTCGCTCGGACCTGGCCCCCGATGAACCGCCAATTGGCCTCAAGCAGATCCATATTAACAAGTGTCCTTTTATCTCACCGGCAAAAACCTTAACTGATGAAAATGCTGAGCGTTTATCAATCGATAAAGCGTTTGCCCGTCAGCAATACAAACGCCTACGTCAACACCCAGAATTACGAGAAAAACTGGTTGCAGTGTTTGATGTTGAGCACAGTAATGAGATCAGCGATCCCGATTTGCAGCTCTATAGCGGCGGCTTCTTTAGCAGTGCAGATAAAAATAAGATGGAAATTATCCGTCATACTCAACCCCATAACTTAGCTGCATTGGACCTGCATTTTGACGATCCTAGATTGAAAGAGATGCTGTTTCGCTATCGAGCACGTAACTATCCACAAACATTAGATGACGCTGAACAGTATCGCTGGAGAGAGTTTTGCCAAACAAGACTCAGTGATCCCGATTACATGCTCAAACTTGAAAATCTGCTTAACGATACTGCTGCAGATGAAGAAAAGCAGAAGTTATTAGCGGCTTTATGTCATTATCTTCGCAATCTCTAGGGGTTTAGCGCCAAAAAATGGGAGCGAGATCTCATTTAGATTGTAACTAAATTACTAGAATGATTTTCCAATAGCTTAACAATTAAGGATCAAGCTCATGCAAGATAGATTTGTTAACTGCATAGCTCAATTGCCTCAAGCACTTGCAGATAACTTGGTACCACTATTACACCAAGATTTTTGTGGCCACATCGATGCCCAGCAAGTTGCCGATCTCTGTGCTGCCACCAATATGACCACGGATCAGCTTTTGCTTGCCATGTTGCCAGTGGCCGCGGCACTCGCAAAACCACCAATCAGTGAGTTTTATGTCGGCGCTATCGCTAAAGGTCAAAGCGGTGATATCTACATGGGTGCCAATATGGAACTCAATGGCGAAGCACTCTTTCACAGTGTTCATGCAGAGCAAAGTGCTATTAGTCATGCCTGGTTAAGTGGTGAAACAGTTATCGAAGATGTCATCGTTAACTTCTCACCATGCGGACACTGCCGTCAATTTATGAATGAGTTGGTCTCAGGTCAGAGCATTAAGATCCATCTCCCCGATCAGGCGATACAACCACTGTCTCATTACTTGCCGTATGCGTTTGGCCCAAGTGATCTCGATATCACTGCGCCACTGCTGTCTAAGCAGCAACAGGAGTTTGCACTAGAAAGTGCTGACCCTATGGTGATCGAAGCACTCGACCAAGCGAGTTTGAGTTATGCGCCGTATACCGGTAGTTATGCCGCTGTCGTACTAGAAACCAAAGATGGCCAAACCTTCTGCGGGCGTTACGCCGAAAATGCAGCATTTAACCCGTCGATGCTACCGATGCAAATGGCACTGTCGACAATGTCACGTCATAATCGCGATTTCAGTGAAATCAATCGCGCTGTGCTTATTGAGTCTGGTAAAGGTAAAATTTCATTAGTCGGTGCCACTATGGATGCACTGCATGCCGTTGCGGTTGTCGAACTGGAACATATCGTCGTCGATCCCGTGTAAGTGTTGTTAACATGGGTTCACGATAATCCGCTTAAGCACCACAGCTAATAAAAAGGACTGGTAACCAGTCCTTTTTATATCTCACTATTTTCTATTTTTTTCTAATCTCGCCAGTAAACTGGAAGTATCCCAGCGATTTCCGCCCTGCTGTTGTACATCGGCGTAGAATTGATCCACAAGGGCTGTGAGCGGTAATTGTGAACCATTGCGACGAGCTTCATCTAAGGCAATGCCTAAGTCTTTACGCATCCAATCCACCGCAAAGCCTAGGTTATACTCGCCTTGCCACATTGTTTGATAGCGGTTTTCCATCTGCCAAGATTGTGCGGCGCCTTTGCTGATGACTTCGACAACCTTCTCACCGTCAAGCCCTGCACTACGCGCAAAATGCAACCCTTCCGCTAAGCCCTGAACAACGCCAGCAATACAGATCTGATTAACCATTTTTGTCAGCTGTCCACTGCCTATTGGGCCGAGTAACTCAGCGCAACGAGCATAAGCTTGTATCACAGGCTTAACCGATTCAAAAACCGACATTTCACCACCAAGCATGACGGTTAACACACCGTTCTCAGCACCTGCTTGACCACCGGAAACTGGCGCATCAAGAAAACCTACGCCCTTAGCCATAGCAGCTGCCCCTATTTCACGCGCCACATCAGCGGAGGCGGTTGTATGGTCAACCAGCACCGTACCTTGGCTCATTGCCGCCAACGCTCCTTTTTCACCCACAACGACAGAGCGTAGATCATCATCATTACCAACGCAGACAAACACAAATTGTTGCGCTTTTGCCGCTTCGAAAGGCGTTTCGCAGTAACGTCCACCAAACTCTTGGGCCCACTTAGCCGCTTTCTCAGTGGTACGATTATAAACAGTGACTTCATGTCCATGTTTAGCGAGATGTCCCGCCATCGGGTATCCCATCACGCCTAAGCCAATAAATGCTACTTTCGCCATCTCAAGTCCTATATTTGTTTATTAACCAAATTTTATGATTGTGCCTTATAAAAAGGCTTTATTTGTGGGTACAGCGTTTTATAAATCTTAAATATGTGCTGATATTGCACAACATGGGTGGCGATCGGCTCAAACCGCTGGCCAATATGGGTCATCTCACGACGAGCGGCTTCAACATCGTCATAATAGCCAGCGCCCACCGCACAGCACATCGCAGCCCCTAGTCCCGATGCCTCATAAATATGTAATCGTTCAACCGGTAAGTCGAACACATCGGCGCACATCTGCATGATGATATCACTTTGTGCGCCGCCGCCACTGACTCTAATCAAGTTGATCGGCGCTTGGCTTATTTTGCTTAAGCGTATTAGAGCTGATTTCAAGGTCAAGAGTATGCCCTCAATCGCAGCGCGATATAAACACAGCCTATTATGCTCTGGCGTAAAACCAACAATGCTACCTCGTGCTTCGGGGCCTGGGTAAATAACCCCTTGCGCCCAAGTTGGGCTCAACATCAAGCCTTTAGCACCAATAGGTACGTCGTCAATTAAACGAGAAATTAATTGCTCTGCACTGATGCCTAATCGTTGAGATTCTATCACCTCAGCTTGACCAAACTCTTTGATTAGCCAACTTAGTAACCAAAAACCACGCTCCAATTGCAACTCGGTCATAAATGCTTGTGGTTTTAAGGAGGGAAATGCCGGCAAATAGCGATACGCTTCACGGTATTGATTTGTTCCTAACGCGATCACAGCTGCACTTCCCAAGCTGACTGTCACAACGCCAGCCTCACCGCAGCCGGTGGCAAACATCTCACACGCTTTGTCTCCCCCGGCAGCAAAAATTGGTAGATGAGTCGGTAAACCTGAATCTTGCGCAAAGTGCTCAGCGACATCACCTGCGCACTCAGCGGGCGAGATTAATGACACCATTTGATTAGGTCTAACTGCCAATGCCTGCCAACGCCAACTGCGTGTCGACGCCCACGCTTGGCGTTTATAGTCAAAAGGCAAATATCCAACCTGACTTGCACGGCTATCGATGAGGTGTCCGGTCATTCTTTGCAGTAAATAACCACTAAACATACCAACTTTAGCGGCGTGGGTAAGCTTCTGTGGCTCAACTTGATGGATAAAGTTAACTTTCGCCGCGCTACGAAGATATTTAATACGTCTTGAAAGTCCACTAATGGCGAAACCCAGTCGAAAATACCACGACATTTTAGGTAAAGGTCTCGACGCGAGCCTTCTGTCTGACCACATATAGATGGGGGATATCGCGTTACCCGCATCATCAAAAAGTACGGTGCAAGCTCGCTGTGTCGTTAATGCCACCGCCTTGATTTGATTGGGTGTTACTTGACTGTTTGCAAACAGATCCACGACCACATCAACCAATTGGCGATAACAGTAGTCAGGTTCCTGAATCGCCGCCCCTGCCTCATCGTCAATATAGGGGTCAACGATTATTTGTGCCTTAGCGATTAAAGAGCCATGCAGATCAAACACTAACGCGCGTACGCTTTGAGTGCCGTAATCCAGTGCTAAAAAGTAGGGATTGTCAGTCATCGATATGAGTCTTGCTCAGTCCAGCCAACTAAATAAAAAAGGCGCAGAGATGCGCCTTTTTACAGTATTAGGGTTTTAGATGGGCTTCCATCTCAGCACCAATCTTCTTACGCATTTCCATGAGGCGGATTGCCGATTCGCGCATCTGAATGTCATTTTCCGACTCAGGCACCCATTCAGGGACTTCTGTCGGCTGTCCAGAGTCATCCACAGCAACCATAATCACAATACAATGGGTAGTTAAATGGCGTTCGGGATTTTTAGGGTCACCAGCTTTAACATCAATCCCTAAATGCATTGAGGATCGGCCGGTATAAATGACTTTAGCGCTGACCTCTACGATGTTGCCTACATGAATAGGCTTAACAAAACGTATCCCCCCGGCATAGGCGGTAATGCAATACTTACCACTCCACGCTGCAGAGCAAGCATAAGCCGCGAGATCGATCCATTTCATTACCGCTCCACCATGGACCTTACCACCAAAGTTCACATCGGCAGGCTCTGCCAAAAAACGTAACGTGATCGCTCTTTCCTTTCCAGCCATCGGTACTCACCCTATAAAGATAGATAGCTAAAGTGTACTCCAATTTTAACAAGGCGAGTATCTAAGATTACGGCCTGTTGACCTTATGAGCTTGACTATTTACTCAAATTCAATCTATTTCGTCTAATGCTGAAGAGGATGACTTAGCTGATTAAGTAAAAAGCTTACACTGCAATCATATTTACCTTAAAGGAACGCATTAAATCATCTTCAAAGTACTACTTCTATAAAAAGTGCTAGCCAAATAGGCTCACTGTCAAACAGGAGATGACCATAATGGGTAACGCAAGACGGTATAACCACACTTGGGTGCGTTCGCCAATAAAACGGTCCAATTTAAATATTGAAAACACGGCTAGACCAGCGACAAATAGCGCAAGCACTTCAACGCCTGCTGCGGTATTGGTATCACCGCCAGTGTAGATGGCAGTAACCAGCAATAGAAACCAGACTGATGCAAATGCGGCACATGCTGTAATGAATGTTTTTAAACCCACACTGATTTTTCGAGTATTCTCTCCCCTAATCAACTGACTAAGGTTGGCCGTCATTGCACCAACAATGGGCATAAATGGTAACACTGCAAGGTTTAACATATCGAATCCTCAGATAATGCAAAGGTAACTTAATGAAAGCTTCGCGCTATTATCGCGCCTACATAAGTCGTTAACCAAGCAGAAAACACAACCATTAACCAAGCTTAATATATTCACCATCTATGCGGTAAACCTTGCTGCACAGATGTTGCAGCTTATAAGCTAACAGGTTGAAATATTGCATCCCCATAGTTCTCGTCTTAAAACATAAAATTGTTGGGACAAAAAAAGCGCCGTTAGGCGCTTTTTATTCATAATTTGTCGCTTATCCTGATTATGTCAATTAACCCTGTTGGCAGCCAACATAACCATTGCGTCTATGCAGGCGATATTACTCACCGCGCTTGAACAGCAATGAGCCGTTTGTACCGCCAAACCCAAATGAGTTGCACAGTGCATAGTCAAATTGATGCTTACGCGCTGTATGGGGAACAAAATCTAAATCGCACCCTTCGTCAGGATTATCGAGATTCAGTGTTGGCGGCACTATTTGGTCACGTAACGCCAAAATAGTAAAGATCGCTTCAACTGACCCCGCCGCACCAAGAAGGTGACCTGTCATTGATTTTGTGGAGCTCACAAGCAAGTCATAGGCATGTTTGTCGAATACTGACTTAACCGCTGCCGCTTCGGCTCTATCACCTGCAGGAGTCGATGTACCGTGTGCATTGATATAACCAATCGCTGTTTTCTCAATGCCAGCATCTTTAATCGCATTTTCCATCGCCGCCGCGGCACCGCTGCCATCTGCTGGGGGTGAAGTCATATGGAACGCATCACCGCTCATCCCAAAACCAACGAGCTCTCCGTAAATGGTTACTCCACGCGCTTTCGCATGCTCGTACTCTTCCATCACCATCACACCAGCGCCGTCACCGATAACGAATCCATCTCTGTCTTTGTCCCAAGGACGACTGGCAGCAGTGGGATCATCATTGCGAGTAGAAAGCGCTTTTGCAGAACCAAAACCGCCGACAGCGAGTGGACAAGTCACGTCTTCTGCACCACCAGCGACCATCACATCTGCATCGCCATAGGCGATAGTACGAGCAGCAAAACCAATGTTATGCACACCAGTAGTACAGGCGGTCGTGACAGCAAAGTTAGGTCCGGTCATGCCATACTTAATCGATAAATGACCCGCTATCATATTGATAATGGTGCTTGGTACAAAAAATGGCGAGATTTTACGTGGGCCGCCTTTTAGCAATGCTGAGTGTGCCGCTTCGATAAGAGGCATGCCTCCCATTCCAGCACCAATAGCGGTACCAACACGTGAGGGATCTTCCAGCTCCATGTTAAGACCTGCGTCTTCAATTGCTTGAATACCTGCGGCCATACCGTACTGAATAAAAAGATCCATCTTGCGCGCTTCTTTCTTCGGCAGGTACTGCTCTACATCAAAGTCTTTAACTGAACCACTAAAGCGAGTAGAAAACTCAGTAGCATCAAATTTTGTTATAGGGGCAATACCGCTCTGTCCTGAAACTAAAGCATTCCAGGACGCATCGACGGTATTGCCTACAGGAGTGACGAGACCAAGACCTGTTACGACTACACGACGTTTAGACACGTTTTCACCTTTTGACTGTTTATTTTGACGTTGCATCTCGTGATGAGATGAGAAATTGGTAGGCTTAAATTATTTATAGCACAGAGGAGAGGATAACTGTCGCCTATGCGCACTAGACGTTACAACAAAAGCTTAAGCCACAAACAAAAACAGGCAGCATAAATGCTGCCTGTTTTCTAGAATTCAGTATTACTGATTCTTAGAAACGTAATCGATCGCTGCTTGAACAGTAGTGATCTTTTCAGCTTCTTCATCAGGGATCTCAGTGTCAAACTCTTCTTCTAGAGCCATTACCAACTCAACGGTGTCCAGAGAATCTGCACCTAGGTCGTCAACGAAAGATGCTGCTGGTTTTACGTCTTCTTCTTTAACGCCCAGTTGCTCGATAATGATTTTCTTTACACGTTCTTCGATGTTGCTCATTAGTTTTCTTTCCTATTCAAATTACGCACTTGCGTAAGATTGCGAGTAGTTTATTCAATTTGGCACACAATGCAAGCTTAACTTTTGTGGTCTAACCACAAAACCTACGTAAATTTACGCCCAAATTCAATCAAAATCAGTCAGTTATTTTAACTAACGATTAAACCATGTACATGCCGCCGTTTACATGTAGAGTTTCCCCTGTAATGTAAGCAGCTGAATCCGAGGCCAAAAATAGTACAGCATTCGCAATTTCTTGCGGCTGCCCTAATCGTTCCATCGGAACTTGAGACATAATACCTTTTTGCTGCTCTTCAGTCAGCTCATCTGTCATATCAGTCTGGATAAATCCAGGAGCAATAGCATTCACTGTTATTTGACGAGATGCAACCTCTCTTGCAAGAGATTTTGTAAATCCGATCAAACCAGCCTTTGCCGCGCAGTAGTTTGTTTGACCTGCATTGCCCATTGTACCTACAACTGAGCCGATGTTAATGATACGACCGTTACGTTTCTTCATCATCGAGCGCATCACCTGCTTTGAGGTACGATAAAGAGATGTTAGGTTAGTATCGATGATATCAACCCATTCATCTTCTTTCATGCGCATCAGCAGATTATCACGGGTGATACCTGCATTGTTGACTAGAATATCAACATCGCCAGCTTTTTCTTTGATCGAGGCAAATAATTCTGCAATAGAATCAGCATCTGTGACATTGAGCACTAAACCGTGTCCCTTATCACCTAGATAAGCCTGTATCGCCTCAGCACCACGTTCACTTGTTGCAGTACCAATGACCGTCGCACCAGCAGCAAGTAGCGTTTCGGCTACAGAACGGCCAATACCACGGCTAGCACCAGTGACTAAGGCAACTTTACCTGTTAAATCAATATTGAAACTCATCAATAACTCCTTTATTCGCTCAAAGCTGCAACAGTGGCTGAATCATTTGCCACTTTAGCACTGAGCGATCGATTAATTCTTTTAGCAAGTCCGGTTAATACTTTACCTGGCCCGACTTCAACTAACTGGGTGATCCCCTCTGCCGCAATCGCCTCGACGGTTTCAGACCAGCGTACCGGACAATAAAGTTGGCGCACTAATGCGTCTTTGATCGCCTCGGCACTGTCAGGACATGCGACGTCAACATTATTGATAACCTTAATCGCTGGTGTCGAGAACTCGATAGCCGCTAACGCTTGCGCCAATCTGTCGGCAGCAGGTTTCATTAACTGACAGTGTGATGGCACACTCACAGGCAAGGCTACAGCCATTTTGGCTCCTGCATCTTTACACGCCTGCGCTGCGCGCTCTACCGCCTCTTTCTCACCAGCAATAACGACTTGACCAGGGCTATTGTAGTTAACAGGGCTAACTACCGCCCCTTGCGCCGAATCATCGCACGCTTTTTGAATCCCATCGTTATCAAGGCCAATAATAGCGTACATTGCACCAGTACCCGCCGGTACTGCCTCTTGCATCAGTTGACCTCGTAGTTCAACTAGCTTAACCGCATCGGCAAACTCAATCACACCAGCACAAACCAATGCAGAATACTCGCCTAAGCTATGACCCGCCAAAATAGTTGGTTTTACAGCGCCAGTTTGTTCAATCGCTCGCCAAATCGCAACACTTGCGGTTAACAACGCAGGTTGAGTTTTATCAGTCTGATTGAGTTGCTCTGCCGGTCCTTGTGACACTAACGCCCACAAGTCATATCCAAGGGCATCACTTGCCTGTGCAAATGTTTGCGCCACAATCTCATTATCGTTAGCCAAATCGGCCAACATTCCTACGGCCTGAGAACCTTGGCCAGGAAAAACATAAGCGACTTTTTCCATTTTTAATACCTTTGCTAAATCACTGTGCTGTTATATTAACAACACTAAAAACGAACCAATGCACTGCCCCAGGCAAACCCTGCGCCAAAGGCTTCTAATAATAAGAGCTGACCGCGTTGGATGCGACCATCACGAACCGCTTCATCCAGTGCAATAGGCACTGATGCGGCCGATGTATTGCCATGCTTAGCTAACGTCAAAACAACCTTATCTAAGCTCATGTCTAACTTCTTAGCCGTTGCTTTGATAATGCGGAAATTAGCTTGATGTGGCACTAACCAATCAATTTCAGATTTATCAATCTGATTGATACGCAATGTCTCTGTTACGACATGAGAAAGCTGTGTCACGGCAACTTTAAACACATCATTGCCTTTCATGGTCATATAGCCAACGGCCTCAGAGGTTTCACCCGCTCTGGGTGGGAAAGAACACTTAAGCAGATCGCCCTGACGACCATCGGCATAAATATGCGTCGATAGAATACCGGGGGTGTCAGATACGCCAATGACGGCCGCACCGGCACCATCACCAAAGAGAATAATGGTTGAACGATCTTCAGGCTCACATAAACGTGAAAGCACATCCGCCCCAATAACCAACACCTTTTTGGCCGCACCGGTTTTCACAAACTGATCGGCGACAGACAATGCATAAACGAAGCCTGAACAAGCTGCTGCGATGTCAAAGGCTGGAATAGTATGTACACCCAGTAACGCTTGGATTTCACAGGCTGCAGCGGGAAATGCGTTACTGGCACTAGTGGTACCACAAACAATCATATCCAGTTCACTTGCGTCGATCCCAGCCATCTCAAGCGCTTTCAACGCGGCTTGATAACCCATGGTTGACACAGATTCGTCTTTTGCCGCTATTCTGCGCTCTGAGATACCGGTGCGTTCAACAATCCACTGGTCACTGGTTTCCACCATTTTTTCCAGATCGAGATTGCTACGGACTTGCGCTGGCAAATAACTACCAGTTCCGAGAATTTTTGTATGCATAAGGAGATATCAGTTATTTTATGTCTAAAAGAATCGACTCAAGACGCTCTTCGATCATCTTGGGGAGTCGACGTTGCGCTTCGGTCACTGCCAAACTAATTGCTTGTAAATAGGCAGATTCATCAGCACTTCCATGACTTTTTACTACAATTCCGCGCAATCCTATCAGACTTGCTCCGTTATAGTGGTCGGGGTTCATCTGATTTAAAACACTATTAATGCGCGGCGCGATTAACTTGGCCATTAATCGTACAAAAAAGCCTTGAGTTAATCCTTTCTTTAACTGATGGACGAGGAGCCTTGCGATGCCCTCTGAAGTTTTAAGCGTGATGTTGCCGACAAAACCGTCACAAACGATCACATCAACATTACCAGAATAGATATCATCGCCTTCAATGAATCCAGTATAATTGAGTTGTGGCGATTGTTGCAGTAATCGCCCAGCCTGCTGTACCTGATCGTTACCTTTAATCTCTTCGATACCGACATTCAGTAATGCGACTTTTGGTGCTGGATTCTTGTCGACGGCTTCACACAACACTGATCCCATGACAGCAAACTGAAACAGAGTTTCACTGCAGCAGGAGACATTGGCCCCCAGATCGAGTAGATAAACAGGCTTATGGTTGACCGCTGGCAGGCAACTGACCAATGCGGGTCGATCGATCCCTGGCAGAGTTTTAAGCAATACCTTAGAGATTGCCATTAATGCGCCTGTATTACCGGCACTTAAGCAAGCCTGTGCCCTATTGTCTCTCACCAACTCTACCGCTAAGCGCATTGAGCTTTGCTTACAATTACGCAGCGCGTGTACAGGTCTGTCAGACATTTTTACTACTTCAGTGGTGTGAAGCAGTTCTATTCGGGAAAGAACACTCGGTTCGCATTGATTTAGCAACGGCTCAATATCAGAGCGATCACCAACCATAATGACTTTTAGAAAGGGGGATAAGCGAAGTGCCTGCAGGGTTGCAGGCACTGTGATGCGGGGGCCAAAATCGCCCCCCATCGCATCTAACGCAAGCGTCAGATTAGTCATAGGGATACCAACAAATTACTTGTTGATAACCTTTTGACCACGGTAGAAACCGTCTGCTGTCACGTTGTGACGACGGTGTAACTCACCACTCGTTGCATCCACTGATAATTGAGCAGTGCTCAATGAATCATGTGAACGACGCATTCCGCGCTTTGAACGAGATTTTTTATTCTGTTGTACAGCCATTTGACCTGTCTCCTAGATTACTTGCTCTTCAGTTTTTCTAACACTGCAAACGGATTTGGACGCTCCTCTTGAGCGGGTTCAATCTCGCCTACAACTATATCTTGATCGCCTTTGCTACAACTTTCTTCTGTATGCATCGGAATCAAAGGCATAGCGACAATTAATTCATCTTCAATCAATTGATGCAGACGAACTTCACCTATTTCATCGCACTCAATAGGGTCATACGCATCCGGGAGCTCATCGATTTCTGCCTCAGACCCGCAAGGGCTAAAACAAAAGTCGACCGTAACCTCAGTGGTAAATAGTGTCATACAACGTTGACAATTCAGAGTGAGCTCCGTCACAGCCTTCCCTTTCAGGTAGACTATCCCCTGTATATCTTCGCCACATTCAAGCGACACTGCCACATTGGAACAGTCGCCGGCACATAACTCATTTAATCGTTTTAACTGCACACCAGGAATTAAACCTTCATAAGAAAGCTTACTTGCCGCCGCGCGGTTAGGATCAATTGAAACCGGTATCTTTACTGTTTGCATAAGGCGCGCATATTATAGTTTGAATTACTCCGAGTCAAAGGAAAAATGAGTCCCTTTCACGATCAAGGTAACGATTCCCTAAAAACTCATCGAAATATCAAAATTTGTCGGAGGCAAAATTCTACCCAAGCACAGATGGATACTCAAGCCCCCAACGATTAAAATAGAAGCATTCATGCAAGTATTGGCTGACTAATTGCGATAGAACCCAACACCTGTGTACTCATTATGGGAGAAAGGTACAATAATACCAACTAGGCTGGTCCTATTGAGTCACAAAACGCCTACTTAACTTCCATTCCATAAAAGGTTTTAAAATGAATAAACCGCTTATCTTGGCTTCAACCTCCCCTTTTCGAAAAGCATTATTGGAAAAGCTCTGTCTCCCGTTTGAAACCTGCTCGCCAAATATCGATGAAACGCCATTCTCCGATGAAAGTGCAGCACAATTAGTCGTAAGGTTAGCCGAACAAAAAGCCATGGCATGTGCAGCGGATTGGCAAACGGGTTTGATTATTGGTTCTGATCAAGTTGCAGTTGTTGATGGCCTAATCGTAGGCAAACCATTAACGACAGAAAATGCTATCGCCCAGCTACAAAGCGTATCGGGAAAAACGGTGACCTTTTATACTGGTATCGCCCTGTATGATATTGCTACCCAGCAGATGAACAGTCGTTATGAACCCTTTATGGTCCACTTTAGAGAACTAACCCTTGAGCAAATAACCTACTATATTAAACAGGAACAACCCCTCTATTGTGCAGGAAGCTTTAAATGTGAGGGCCTGGGTATCAGCCTATTTACCCAACTAGAAGGGCGCGACCCAAACACCTTGATTGGCTTGCCACTCATCACCTTAGTAGAGATGCTATCCAGCTTCGGTGTTGACGTACTCGCAGAGTCAAGCGCTAAAAATGAGTGAGCACGGGTCACGGCGGCTGACAACCACCGCATTATGAGTAAAACAGCAGCTATCAGGCTCGCGTTAACAAAGAATTGCGGTACCTTGATGAGGTGAAAACAGAACAGTAACGACATGGAGGTCTATAGAAAACAACAATGAGTATCTAGATGACGGATTTAGAAGAAGCCTTAGCATTGCTGGCAGCCCCCTGTACCGATGAGCGATTTTTCCAACGCGCCCTCAAAGCCCTAGCGCTGGTCACCCAGTGTCGTTGGGCGGCATTCGGACGCCCTTCAGCGAATGAAGGGATGGCTGAGGTAATTGCCTTTTGTGACTTAAAGCAGAGTATCCCAGGTTTTGAGTTCAATCTAGAAGGCTCTCCGTGCGAAATCATCTACCAGATGCGCTATCCTGACACGCACCTTATCTACCCGAATGATTTACAACAGCGATTTCCCAACTTTCAGCTCATTAAGGATCTTGGCGCGGTCAGTTATCAGGCTGAACTGATTCTCGACAACGATGGATTTCCCATTGGCCATATACTTGTCATGGATCCGCTGCCCCAAAGTGAGAGCACTAAATCTCGCGAGTTTTTTAGGTTACTCGCCCAACGAATTGGGATTGAATATAAGCGCTTACTCATCGCTAGAGAGCTGGCCGTACATAAACAAATGATCGCTTCAACACGACAATTGATGTCCTTCGTTGATAGCAACTACCGCTATCAAGTCGTCTCAAAGGGCTATGAAACGCTCTTTGACTGCTCCGCTAACGACATCATAGGAAAACACGTACGAGAGCTTCATGGAGAAGAGGTCTTTACCCACCATCTAAAACCTTTATTAGATGCCAGCTTATCAGGGCAATCTGTGCACACCCAAACACTCATCCACCCTCCTCACTTAGATGAGCCATTGCATTTAAATGTCCACCACAACCCCTATATTGATGAACAAGGGTTAGTATTAGGCAGTATCGTATCGGCGCACAACATCACCGAGATTCAAAAAGCAAAGCAACAAACCGAATACCTTGCCTTTCACGATGCGCTCACATCATTACCTAACCGGTTAGCACTGTTTCAGCGGATCTCAAGCCTTATCAATACCCCGCAAACAACCAAAGCATTAGCCATCATCTATCTTGATTTAGATAACTTTAAAGAAATCAATGATAGTTATGACCATTTGGCAGGCGATGAGGTGTTGCAGCAAGTCGCTAATGTGCTTAATCGAATGTGTGATACTAGTGAGATTGTGGCGCGGATCGGCGGGGATGAGTTTATCATCGTACACAACTTCGCTCATCAGGATATTGAGTCACGCGACCAAGAGCTAGTGCAGTTTTGCGACACTCTGAACCACCAACTAAATGAACAAGTTAGCCTAAATGGCAGTTCGCTGCGTTTAACGGCCAGTATGGGCTACTACTGGATACCGCCTGATGAGCGTGATATCTCAGCACTCATTTGCCAGGCAGATAAATCCATGTACAGCAACAAACGTAAAAAGCAGCTAAATGAGTCTACGCAAAGTCTATTTAGACGGCAAAATCACGTCAAGTAATGCGATTGGACTGGTCACAATAGCTACGGGTGACGCCTCAGCTAGCTTTACAGCACTATGTGCCCCGTAACTTACGCCAATCGCGTCGATGCCCGCATTATTGGCCATATTGAGATCGTGAATCGAATCTCCAATCATGACCGCTCGATTAGGGGCTACCTTTAACTCATCAAGTAGCTGAGACAACATCTGTGGATGCGGCTTACTTTGTGCTTCGTCTGCACAGCGGCTGGCATTAAAATGTTGTCTAAAGCCAGTTTCATTCAGCACACGATCTAACCCCGCTCGTGCCTTGCCAGTTGCTACCGCAAGGTGATGGCCTGACTTCTTTAATGTCAGCAGTAACTGCTCTGTACCATCAAACAGAGGGCTTGGTGTTTGATTAAGCTGTAAATACTGCTCTCTATACACATCTATCATCTGCTGACGCGTAACCTCACACGCCGCAGGATGAAGCACATTGAGCGCCTCGTTCATTGATAGGCCTATGATATCTCGAATAGATGCTTCGCTAGGGATAGCCATATCAAGTAGGTTGGCGGTCTGCTGCATACACGCAACTATCTTTCCAACCGAATCCATCAAGGTGCCATCCCAATCAAAAATGACTAAGTCGTAACGATTCATACTCTTTCCAATTTCAATAACAGGTTTTCTAACGCCTTATCTAGTGGTGCTTTTACCTGCATCACCTCTTCGGTAATAGGATGGGTAAATTTAAGTTGCGCCGCATGCAAGAAAAGTCGATTAAGCCCAAGCGCCCGCATTGAATCATCAAACTTCTGCTCACTGTATTTATCATCGCAAGCGATAGGATGGCCAGTATATTGGCAATGCACACGAATTTGATGGGTTCTTCCAGTAACAGGGCTTGCCTGCACCAACGTGGCCCCTTTGTAGCGCTGTTTAATCTTAAAGCGCGTTTCCGACTGCTTACCTTCTTGATTAACCCGCACTATACGTTCGCCAGATTTCAACGTGAGCTTAAGTAACGGCGCATTGACAACTTTGTCATGAGACTGCCAATCACCTCTTACTAGTGCAAAATAATCCTTCTGCATCTTTTTATAACGCAGTTGGTCATGCAAGTGTTTTAACGCACTGCGTTTTTTAGCAATCAACAACACACCGGATGTTTCTTTGTCTAAGCGGTGCACAAGCTCTAAGAACTTCTGCTGAGGACGCAGTGAGCGCATCGCTTCAATCACACCAAAATCCACACCACTGCCACCATGTACAGCAATACCAGACGGCTTGTTCAGCACAATTAACGCATTGTCTTCAAATACGATACGTTCTTCTAGTTGTGACACCTTGGTAAGCTTTGCACTTGGCGCAGGCTTATCATCGCCGGCAGAAACTCTAACAGGTGGAATGCGAACAACATCACCGTCCTGAAGTTTATATTCTGGCTTAATTCGCTTTTTATTGACCCGCACTTCTCCCTTACGCACGATTCTATAAATCATGCTTTTAGGAACGCCTTTTAGCTTCGTCACGAGAAAATTATCGATTCGTTGGCCTAAATGGTCTTCATCAATGGTGACCAGTTCAACCTTACTAGGAGTTTGTGGATTATTCATACTGCGCCTTGTGTCATTCAAGCTGCGTATTGTACAACATCTAATAACTTTTGTGCCTTTCCATTTGCTGAATTTATGGATTGTTGCTATATTTGCCACGCGATTGGGGATAAAAGATGAATAAAGTGTTCATAAAACCCCCACAGCATGCGTGAAGAGCGGAGACTAAAAGACATTTTTACTGAGTAGCAAACCATTGATTTGCAAGTTGTTGCATTAAAATAAACCGAGAAAACGAGTTTGAACAACTAAACCCAGTATTAATGCCACATTTCAACGTGGTTTCTCCAAGAATAGCGCCCCAAATTCGAAGTTTAATTTTAACTTGTCGTCAGACGAACGCTTATCGATTTTGGCATTACCGGAAAGTACATTAGAATTTATGGGGTTGGTTGACGTTTTACAACGAATTCCTTGTTTTTAGAACATTAAAAAATAAGCCATAAATAGGATGCGACACGCAGCGAATGCGTCTTACATAAATTGCGCACCTTGCTCAGACTTAAAGCCGTGAGGCTTTAATGACTAACTCTGAGCCCGTAATGCAACGAAATAGCTTGGTTTGATGACCCTATTTTAAGAAGAAATACGTCATCATGAAACGGATGTTAATTAATGCGACTCAATCTGAAGAGTTGCGCGTAGCCCTAGTTGATGGGCAACAACTGTATGATCTAGATATCGAAAGTCCTGGTCACGAACAGAAAAAAGCCAATATCTACAAAGGTAAAATCACCCGAGTAGAGCCTTCACTTGAAGCAGCGTTTGTGGATTATGGCGCTGAACGCCATGGTTTCCTGCCATTAAAAGAGATTGCTCGCGAATACTTCCCTAAAGGTTATTCTTTCCAAGGTCGCCCCAACATCAAAGAGGTGATCAAAGAAGGCCAAGAAGTTATCGTGCAGATTGATAAAGAGGAGCGCGGCAACAAAGGCGCGGCACTCACTACGTTTATCAGCCTAGCAGGTTCATACCTTGTCTTAATGCCAAACAACCCTCGTGCAGGCGGTATTTCTCGTCGAATCGAAGGCGATGAGCGCACTGAACTTAAAGCGGCTATGTCTGAGCTTGATGTTCCTCAAGGAATGGGGCTCATCGTGCGTACTGCTGGTGTAGGTAAAGATGCGGCTGAACTAAAGTGGGATTTGAAGGTACTTCAGCACCATTGGGCTGCTATTGAAGAAGCAGCACAGACCCGTCCAGCTCCTTTTCTTATTCACCAAGAAAGCAACGTCATAGTGCGTGCGATTCGTGACTATTTACGTCGCGACGTGGGTGAAGTTCTTATCGATCATGAGCGCATTTATGAGCAAGCTAAGCAACATGTTGCATTAGTTCGTCCAGACTTTGTCGACCGTATTAAGCGTTATGAAGCCGAAGTTCCACTATTCACTCATTTCCAAATCGAAACTCAAATTGAATCGGCCTTCCAACGCGAAGTGCGACTTCCATCTGGTGGCTCAATTGTTATCGATCCAACAGAAGCGTTAACGTCAATTGATATCAACTCAGCCCGAGCGACAAAAGGCGGCGATATCGAAGAAACGGCACTCAATACCAACTTAGAAGCCGCAGACGAGATTGCGCGTCAATTACGCCTACGTGATTTAGGTGGTCTTGTGGTTATCGATTTCATCGATATGACGCCAGTCAGACATCAACGTGAAGTTGAGAACAGAATGCGTGACGCAGTACATCACGACAGAGCACGCGTTCAACTTGGACGCATTTCACGCTTTGGCCTAATGGAGATGTCTCGTCAGCGCCTACGTCCTTCGCTTGAAGAGTCTGCTGCACACTTATGTCCTCGCTGCCATGGCCAAGGCACTATCCGCGGCACTGAATCATTAGCACTGTCGATTCTTCGCCTAATGGAAGAGGAAGCGATTAAAGAGAACACTTCTCAAATCGAAGCGGTAGTACCTGTTGATGTCGCAGCCTTCTTGCTTAACGAAAAACGTAAAGCCATTCGTATTACCGAGCAGCGTCACGATGTTGAGGTCTATGTGATCCCAGATCCAAACATGACCACGCCAGACTACCGTGTGACGCGTCATCGTAAAGATGACCAGATCAGCGAATCGAGCTATAAACTACTCGAACAGCCAGAAAGCAAACTTTACGAACCACGTAAGCTAGAACGTGCAGCGTCGCCAGAACCAGCATTGAAAGGTTTTGCAGCACCAGTTAAAACAGAAGCAGATTCAACGCCGACACCAGCGCCTAAAACGGCATCAAAAGCAGAAACAAAAACCGCTGAGCCTGGTTTAGTTTCCAAACTGCTGTCAGCTATCGGCAAACTCTTCAGTTCTGACGAACCAAAACAAGAAGAGAAAAAGACACAAGAACAACCACGTCGTAATACACAAAACCGAAATGGTCGTCGTAACACTCGCCGCAACGACAGTCGCAATGACAACCGTAAAGGGCGTGAGGACAATGAGTCTAAGTCAAACGACAACAAGCGCACTCGCAACCCTAGAAATGAAACGAATGACACCAACGCCTCTAAGGGCCGTAATGAGACTAAAAGGCCTAAGCGTGATGATGCAAAGTCACGTCCAGCGCAAAAGTCGCAGGATGATTCGCAAGAGTTGCAACCTAAGCAAGAAGCTGCACGCGAACGTCGTCAACGCAGAAATATGCGTAGAAAAGTACGAGTTCAAACTGAACAGCAAGCAGCTGAAGAAGCAAAGCTAGCACTAGAGGCGCAAACAGCTGAAGTAGTCGCTCCTGCCGATACAGCGGCTGAAGAGTCTGCACCTAAGAGTGAAGGCAAATCTACCCGCACTCGCCGTCAGCCACGTAAAGCAAAGCCAAAACAGGAGAAAGTTGCAGAGTCTGACACGCAAAGCACCGATGTTGGTGTTGAAGCAGAAGCGACTGAATCGACCGAACCAAAAACCGTTATTCATACGGAAGCAAAAGCCAGTACGGTTGAAACTGAAGCCGTTGCAGAGCAAACTGTTGATGCCGTTGCAACAGAGGCTGACGAGCAAGATAGCGAAGGTAAACGCGAGCCTAGAGATGGCCAACGTCGTAGCCGTCGTAGTCCGCGTCACTTAAGAGCCGCTGGACAACGTAGACGTCGTGACGAAGAGCCTAATGGTGAAACGAACGGTGAACCAACGCAACCTGCTTTTATCCCCAATGACGTAGAAACTGCACCAGTACTTGATCAAGATTTTGAACAAGCATCAGCCGATGCGGCCGCAGTCGACACAACAACGGTTGCAGAGACGCAAACCACTGCAGTGCCGGTAAGCGTCGATGCTAGCGTCGAGGTTGAGGTTAAGGTTGAAGAGAAGCCACAAGCACCAGCAAAAGCTAAGCGCCGTGTGTCGTCTTCCTCTTCTGCCGCTTCCACTGCTAGCGCTCCCGCTAAAGCGCAAAGCAGCGAAGTCGCTGACCAACCTGTCGCTGAAGTTGAAACTCTCGCGGTAGAAGCGCCTGCGGCTGAACCAGTAACAGAAATCGTTGCCGACGTTGCAGCAGCTAAACCTGAAAAGGTTGAAGTTGTTGAAGCTGATGCTGATATCGTTGAGGTCACAGCCAAAGAGATTGAACCTGCGCCAGTTGTTGAAGCTAAAGTGAACGCTCCTGCCGAAACAGCGGTTATCACTGAGACGGTCGACACTAAAGCTCAGCCAGAGGTCAAGACCAAGGCAAAATCAGTCGACGTAGCTGAAGCGACCTCAGCATCTGCACCGATGGCCAAACCTGCGGCCATTGCCAAGCCTGTGGCAGCGATTCCTGTTACGGCTAATGTGGTAGCTCAGGTAGCGGTAGCACCTGAAACCGTTGCAACCCCTAAGGTTGCCACCAGTCGCTTTGGTTCTATGGTGACATCGACCACGACCAAGCCTACAGTTGAGAGCAGAGAACACGTTGAAGTCCCTGCTGGACGCCAATATGAAACAGAGTCGAAAGAAGTGAAAACCTCTGCGACTCGCGGCAATAGTGCCGATTCGGAAATGGCTCGTCCCTAGTTTATAATTAGCGTTATAAACCCTAAAAGCCATGCTCTAATGCATGGCTTTTTATTTTATTGCGGTCAAAATTTTGCTAGTATGCGCGGCCGCACACCAATCAAATAACAAATATACAACAGAGGCTAAATGTTCGATCTTATTCGTCACAAAACCGCCAGCCACCGAGCTGATTTACTTTCAGGGTTAACTGTAGCCTTGGCACTTGTTCCTGAAGCTGTTGCATTTGCATTTGTCGCAGGTGTAGAGCCGATGGTTGGTCTATATGCCGCATTTATTATGGGATTAGTTACCGCACTGATTGGCGGGCGCCCTGGTATGATTTCTGGTGCGACAGGTGCGATGGCTGTCGTCATGGTAGCCTTGGTCGCTGAACATGGCGTGCAGTACCTTTTCGCTGCTGTTGTCCTTGCTGGACTGATCCAGGTCAGCTTTGGACTCCTCAAACTAGGTAAATTCATTCGCATCGTTCCCTACCCTGTGATGATAGGTTTCGTTAATGGTCTAGCGATCGTTATCTTCCTGGCACAACTTGGGCAGTTTAAGGCTCCGGATGCAAATGGGATATTAAGTTGGTTACCACAAGACCAGCTTATGCTAATGCTTGGACTAGTTGCATTAACCATGGCAATCATTCACTTCTTGCCCAAACTGACCACCGCATTTCCTTCCTCTTTGGCAGCAATATTAACGGTTACAGCAATTGTTGTGTTGCTGGATTTAGACACCCGTACTGTATTGGACTTTCTTAAATCAATGAGTGGTGATGACAACGCCACGATTGCTGGTTCTTTGCCGACGTTCTCAATTCCATCGGTCGCCTTTAACCTAGAAACACTTTACATCATTTTGCCTTACTCTTTTATCCTAGCGGCTGTAGGCCTTATTGAATCACTACTGACTTTAACGGTTATTGATGAAATGACGGGCACTCGTGGTAAAGGCAACAAAGAGTGTGTTGGCCAAGGTATCGGTAACATCACGAGTGGTTTCTTTGGCGCTATGGGTGGTTGTGCGATGATAGGTCAGTCCATGATCAACATCAACTCAGGTGGACGAGGCCGTTTATCGGGTATTACTGCCGCGCTCGCCCTACTTGCATTCATTCTCTTTGGCTCATCCTTTATTGAGATGATCCCCCTTGCAGCGTTAGTCGGCGTAATGTTTATGGTCGTACTCGGTACATTTGAATGGGCTAGTTTCAATGTGATGAGAAAAGTGCCTAAGCATGATGCATTTGTCATCGTATTAGTCACGGTTGTCACCGTATTTACCGATCTTGCTTTTGCTGTCTTCGTTGGTGTAATTGTATCGGCACTGGTGTTTGCATGGGAACACGCTAAACACATTAATGTTGAAATTAGTGAAGATAACAATGGCTGGAAAGTCTATAAACTTAATGGCCCACTATTCTTTGGTTCAGTAGCAGACTTCCTTGAGCTGTTTCATGCTAAAACTGATCCTGAAGATGTGATTGTAGACTTCCAGAACTCAAGAGTTTGTGACCATTCTGCATTAGATGCTATCGACACCTTAGCCGAGCGTTATGTCAGTGCGGGGAAAAAACTGCACCTACGTCACTTGAGTCATGACTGTAAACAGCTTCTGCATAAGGCTGGTGATCTGGTTGAAGTGAACCTAATCGAAGATCCACATTATAAAGTGGCAGACGACAAATTAGATTCGTAACCATTAACAAGGGGTCATGACCCAGTAAAAAGGCGCTTTAAGCGCCTTTTTTTGTTAAGCCCCCTCACTCTTTAGCTTGTCCTTAAACAGTGCTTTCACCTTATCGACTTTGGGGCGTACAACCATCTGACAATAGGGCTGTTGGCCATTGTTTGCATAATAATCATCATGATAGGTTTCTGCCGGGTAGAAGATTTTATAGGCCACCAACTCGGTCACAATGGGCGCATCCCAAACCTTGGACTCAGTCAGTCTGGCGATCATCTCACTGGCAATATCAATCTGCTCGGCATTATGGGCAAAAATCACCGAACGATACTGTGGACCGACATCATTTCCTTGACGATTCAATGTGGTGGGATCATGGCTCTGCCAAAAGACTTCCAGTAGCTCTTTAAAGCCAATCACCGCTTCATCAAACTCTATATGCACCACTTCGGCATGATGGGTTTGTCCACTGCAAACCGCTTTGTAATTAGCAGTCGTTTCATCACCACCGCTATAACCAGACCGCACCGCAATCACGCCTTTTAGTTGTGAAAAAATGGCTTCTAAACACCAAAAACAACCACCACCTAATGTCGCGAAACCATTTGTCGACGCGGTGTTCGCTTCAATGCCTTTAAATACCATGGACACTGAGTTAATACAGTGACGAATATTTTTGTCGGTGAGGTATTCGCCCTCAAACACATGGCCTAAATGTCCCTGACACTGGCTACAGACAATCTCCACACGTCGACCATCAGCGTCAGCCCGTCGCGTGACGGCGCCCGCTATTTCATCATCAAACGCTGGCCAGCCACAATGAGCATTAAACTTGTGCTCCGAACGATATAGTGGTGCGTCACAACGCTTACAGTGATATACACCTTGAGCATCATGTTTGTCATATTCGCCACTAAATGGGCGTTCGGTGCCCTTGTCTTCAATGACATATTGTTCAAATTCAGTTAACTCACGCATTATTTCTCAACCTCTACAGCGAACTTTCTATTGACCTAGTACGTTACGATTTACGACTAAGCCCACATTCATGCCAACCTATTACGATTAAAGATACCAGATTAAAGACCGAGTAATTAACTCTGATATTTCAAATCACTAATTTTTAACCCCCTGTTTTTACGCTAATGATTGAATAAGCAATGATTAACACCCCCAGACCTAACCATCAATCTTTAACACAAACAATCGTAGCGTGATTTACCTCACACTTATTTGCTCTAGGTTAAGTCCATAGGTAAACTTGCTCTGGGGTTTAATAACAAGAAATTAAAAAAATGAAATTAGAAACAATTGATTACCAATCAAGCGATAGTGCTCAGCGCTTCGTGGAGTCACTAAGAGAAACTGGGTTTGGTGTACTGTCTAACCACCCAATTAACAAAGAGCTAGTAGAAAGTATCTACCAAGAATGGCAGGCTTTTTTCAACGGTGAAGATAAGCACGATTTTCTGTTTAAACCAGAGACTCAAGATGGTTTTTTCCCTGCTGAAATTTCAGAAACAGCCAAAGGCCATAGCGTTAAAGATATTAAAGAGTACTATCACGTTTACCCATGGGGTCGTATTCCTGACAGTTTACGCAGTAATATCCTCAAGTATTACCAAGAAGCCAACGCGCTCGCCGCAGAACTGCTCTCTTGGGTCGAAGCCCATACGCCAGCCGATGTTGCAGTCAATTACTCCATCGCCCTACCCAAAATGATTGAAGACAGCAATAAGACGCTACTGCGCATCCTTCACTATCCACCAATGACGGGTGACGAAGAATTGGGTGCTATCCGTGCTGCCGCACATGAAGATATTAACTTATTAACCGTACTCCCAGCAGCCAATGAACCTGGCTTACAAGTCAAAACTAAATCTGGTGAATGGTTAGACGTACCCAGTGATTTTGGCAATATCATCATCAATATCGGTGATATGTTACAAGAGGCTTCGGGTGGCTACTTCCCTTCTACAACCCATCGAGTAGTTAACCCTAAAGGCACAGATACAAGTCGCTCACGTATCTCGCTACCGCTGTTTTTACACCCAAAGCCAGAAGTTGTGCTGTCTGAGCGCTATACTGCAGACAGTTACTTGATGGAACGTTTAAGAGAACTTGGGGTCATCTAGCCTTAAGTCTCTTAATAAAAAGCGCCATTTGGCGCTTTTTATTTGTGATTTTTCTGACATATCAAGGTAAAATCCCGCCAACTTCAGCTAAAGGTAGAGTAATAACATGGCTATTCAGTGGTATCCCGGTCACATGCACAAAGCGCGTAAAGAGATTGAAGAGGTTATGCCTCAAATCGATCTCGTGATTGAGGTGCTCGATGCCCGTATTCCCTTTAGCAGTGAAAACCCAATGGTCAAAACACTTCGCGGTGATAAGCCTTGTATCAAGCTATTAAATAAATCAGATTTAGCCGATCCTGTCACCACGCAAAAATGGGTTGAATATTTGGAGCTTGAACAAGGTGTAAAAGCGATGGCAATTACCACCTTACAAGCAAGCCAAGTGCGCAAAATCCCCGATTTATGCCGTAAATTAGTACCGAGTAGAGATACAACAGAAAAAGATATCCGCACCATGATCATGGGTATCCCCAACGTGGGGAAATCCACCATCATCAACACCCTTGCAGGACGCGTTATCGCTAAAACAGGTAACGAGCCCGCCGTGACCAAAAGACAACAGCGAATAAACTTAAAAAACGGTATCGTTCTCTCTGATACACCCGGAATTCTATGGCCAAAAGTAGACAATGAGTCTAGTAGCTACCGCTTAGCAGTAACTGGCGCAATCAAAGATACCGCGATGGAATATGGAGACGTAGCCATGTTTGCCGCCGAATATTTCCTTAAGGCTTATCCAGATGCAATGCTTGAACGTTACAAGCTTAAAGCGTTACCTAAAGACGACATTGGGCTACTGGAAGCTATTGGCCGTAAACGTGGTGCGTTAAGACCAGGTGGGCGCATCGACCTGCACAAAGCTTCTGAGCTTTTGTTGCATGAATATCGCTCAGGGAAAATCGGGTTACTATCATTAGAGACCCCCGAAATGGCTGAGATTGAAAAAGCTGAAGTGGCGAGAATATTGGCAGAGAAAGAGGCCATTAAACAGGCTAAGCTCGAAGCCGAAAGGCTAAAACGCTCTGGCGTGCGTCACAACAATAACGATTAAGCTATTTAATGTGAGACTGCGGGGCCAAGTACCCGCAGTCTCATTTTAGGCTGGCTATCAGCGCATCACAGCTCTGCTCCAAGAGATCCAAAACCAATTCAAACCCCTTATCTCCCCCATAATAGGGATCGGGCACTTCTGTATAGCCACCATCAATATAAGACAAGATCAAGCGAAGTTTATATTGCAGATGCGCCGGGCATCGCTGTTTCAAATCGGCTAAATTTGCTTCGTCAGCCGCTAAAATAAGGTCAAATTGTTCAAAATCATCATTGGTTACAGCTCTTGCTGTGATGCCACTGAAATCGAATCCACGGCGCTCACCTGCAGCTCTAGCACGGGTATCAGGGCTTTCACCTTGATGATAAGCGATCGTGCCGGCTGAATCACTGCTTATCTCTACCCCCTGCTCCCGCGCCTTTGTCCTAAATACCGCTTCAGCACTGGGCGAGCGGCAGATGTTTCCCATACAAATAAAAAGTACCGATGTAATTCTAGTCATATTCCCTATCTACCATTGTATTTACTGCGTTAACCTTACCCTAAGAAACGTAGCAAACCTAGGTAAGCCTGTTTTAGTCAAACCATAGTATTTGTAGGTCACGGTTGAGCCAATTTCGGGTGGATGCAGTCGTTGCTCATCGCTCAAACCACTGCCAAGTTTAAATATGCGTCCGTCATCGGTTTTGACCTGTAATGCACCTAACATACCAAAATACTTTCCCTTTCCCGGCAGGTGGGCAACGACAATGGCTTCAGCATCTTCATAGGGCTTTAACTTAACCAAATCCATGGTTCGCCCCACGCTATAGTATGCTGTTTTACGATGTAACATCATCCCCTCTGCACCTTGCTTGACCAAAGCGCTAAGCTGTTCGTCAAGTAGCGCCATCGAGTCATAACTTCGTTGCTCAACTATTTTCAAATAGGGCGATAGATTGGCATATTTTTGCAACAACAGTTGATAGCGCCTTTCAAAGGGCAATGCCGAATGAGGTAAATCAAAGACCATGAATTTAACGGCTCGCCAGCGCTCTTGGTCAGGAGAGTGATGACGCACTAATGCCGATACAGCATCAAACTTACCTCGCGCTATCCATAGCTCACCATCAAGTGCACTGGAGGGGAACTCCTGGGTAAACCACTTTGGTAAGGCGACCTCTCGCCCACTTCGCGTCAACATACGACGTCCAGTCCAGCGCCCGCGAACACCATCGAGTTTTTCGCTCGCTAAGTATTGTGACACTGGCAGTTGAGGAGAAGATGCCGCAGCATGCTGAAGTGAAGGCTTTTTAACGCTTGGTGACTCAGAAAAGGTTTTCGCCGAAAACATTAAACAGCTTGTCAGTAAAACAACAAAGATAGATGATAGGATTTTCATTGGCTCCTCCATGAGCAACATTGACATGAACTAAGTAAGTTTAGACCAATTGGTTAAAGGTCAATGTCATGATCGTTATAGTGATGTTATACTTTTGCCAAAATCACTTTTTGCGCTACTAAACTGTTAGCCATTTTTCACTGGAATACTATGAAACCGGAAAATAACCACGGAATTAAACGCATTTTCAGAGCCACTGGTTTTTCTATGCAAGGGTTAAAACAAGCTTGGCAATTTGAGGCTGCCTTTAGACAAGAGTTAATGCTTGCAGCGGTAATGCTACCTATTGCACTCTTAGTCGATGTTCCTACCGTTGAACGCCTGCTGCTTATCATGACGCTATTTATCGTACTCATTGTCGAGCTACTCAACTCAGCCATCGAAGCTGTGGTAGATAGAATTGGCGATGAAATTCACCCACTAAGTGGTCAAGCTAAGGATATCGCTTCTGCTGCAGTGTTTATGAGCCTTGCGTTATGCGGAGTTACTTGGGCTGTCATTCTCTTTACTCATTACTTCTAAGCGTTCTATCGGTGCGTAGTGGGTAAACCTAACTGCGCACCAATTACCGCGATCTCCCTCCTGCTTTTACAAAATTCCCAGCCTTTATTGACATTTATTGATACAAATCATTCACAATTAGAAATATCCTGATAGAATGATTAACGCTTAAATATTCATTTAGATAAAAATCAGATAGTTATAATAATTAAAGTTTGATGAGGTCCTCTTTGGCAGCCAAATATTTTACATTAGTCGCATTGGCATTACTCAGTTTTTCCGCCACCGCAGCAGAAAGCGATAATGCACCCGTCATTCAAAACACCACCGACACCAGTAAAACGATTATTCGCGTTGGTGGCTTCTACTCCAACTCAAATTCCAGCATGGATGTTACAGATCCATTACGAGGTGAAGACTTCAAAATCGATTTTGAAAAAGATTTGAAATTAGAAGAGTCACAGTTTTTACCTTTCTTTGAGGTTATTCACCACTTCAATAGCAAGCACTCTGTTTATCTAGACTGGAAGCAGTTACATCGCAGTGCTGAAGTAAAAAAGCTCACCGTCCCTTTTCAAGTATCTCTCAATGACAAAGTTTATGACATTCAAGCTGGAGCGCGTTTAGACACTACCTTAAATATCGATATCGCTCGCCTGGGATACAACTATCGCTTCTATCAGGGCAACAATTACGACTTAGGCGTGAGCATTGGCTTGCATACCATGTTCATCAAAACCGCTTTTGACGGTGACATAGGTGTATGTATCGAAGGGGAGAATATTGAGCAATGTGGTTCAACTTCAACCCCTAAATTTGTCGAAGAAGAGGTCACTGCACCGCTACCTGATATCGGCTTGTTTGGTAACTATGAGTTTGTACCTGGTTTTGTCTTTAATGCTCATGCACAGTACTTTTACATTGAGCTTGATGACGTTAAAGGCAGCCTTGTCGATATAAGAGCGGGGGTAGAGGCGGAGATAACTGAAAACTGGCATATGACAGCCGCCTTTAACTACTACAAAGTTGATGTAGATTTTCATCATAATGCTGATCGCATCGATACAAAAATCGCCGATTATAATCTCTACTACAGCTTTATTGGCCCAATGTTATCAGTGAGCTATCAATTCTAACGTCTGTTAATGATTAACCTGGGTGTGCCATAAAACGCTATGGCACACTCGCCATGACTTAACCATCGACTGTAGCACTCTCCATCACTCAACAGAGCTCAATCATCCCCTCTCATATCACTCGCCCCCGACATTAGGCAACAATTCATGCTAATAGATTTTTAGCCATAGAATTGATAGCAAACAAAGATAGCGGCACAAATCCCCGCAATATCAGCAGTTAGTCCACACGCAAGGGCATGACGTCCGTTTCGTATACCTACGGCTCCAAAATAGACAGCTAATACATAGAATGTAGTTTCGGTACTGCCTTGAACAATTGCAGCCAAGCGACCAGCAAAGGAGTCAACACCATGATGCTGCATAGTCTCTAACATCATCGCTCGTGCGCCAGAGCCGCTAAAAGGTTTCATAATGGCTGTCGGCAGAGCGTCAATAAAACGCGTGTCACCACCAAGTAACTGAACTAGTGCAGCGATAACACTCAACAGATAATCTAACGCACCAGAGGCACGCAAGAGCGCAATGGCTAATAACATGGCCAATAGATAGGGGATCAACTTAATTGCTTGTTCAAATCCCTCTTTGGCTCCTGCCACAAACTCATCGTAAACAGCGACCTTACGAAGCCCAGCCACAAGAATAAAACTAAATACCAACAACAAGAGTATGCCGTTGCCGAGCGCCGTAGATAGCTCACCAATCGCGGCTACCGATAGTGTGCCTAAATAAAAAACTAAAGCAGAAATCCCCGCAAAAAATAGACCACCGTATGCAAGTATGACGCTATTAAGTAGCGAGATGCGCTGAAACAAGGCGACCACAAGTATGCCAACTAATGTAGAAGCGGTTGTCGCTAACAAAATTGGCAGAAAGATATCTGCTGGTGCCGCCGCGCCCTGCTGTGCCCGGTACAAAAAAACGGTCACGGGCACTAAGGTTACTGAGGACGTATTGAGGACTAAAAATAGAATTTGTGCATTAGTGGCAACAGACTTATTAGGGTTAAGCTGCTGCAGATCTTGCATAGCCTTGAGTCCTAATGGTGTAGCAGCATTGTCGAGCCCCAGTACATTTGCAGTAAGGTTCATGGTAACACTACCGTAAGCTCGGTGGCCTCGAGGAACTTCAGGCATTAGCCTGCTGAGCAAGGGTTCAAACAGCCTAGCAAATACACTGACGACCCCAGCTTTCTCACCCACTCGCATAAGGCCCATCCACAACGCCAACACCCCGATTAAACCCAGTGCAATCTCTGCGGCAAGCTTAGCGCTGGAAAATAGTGCATTGACAGCATCAGCTAAAACAGACCAATGTCCCATGAAAAGCTGCACCATAATGGCCGCTAATGCAGTGACAAAAAATGCCACCCATATCCGATTTAACACGCAAACTCCTTCACTTAACCTTTAATCAAAGGCCGATCACCGATTGTGATATACTGCACCATAACAATATCTTGTTTTTCATTCTTATGGTCCAATTAAATCAAAATTTTATCGACAGTATCGCTAAAGATCTTCCACCTCATCTTACGATGGAAGATTTTATCGCATTCAGTGCATTGCCACTTCGACCCTCTATAAGGGTCAATACCCTTAAAATATCCTCAGCAGATTTTACTGCGCTGATGACCGCCAAAGGGTGGCAATTTGAACCCATCCCTTGGAGCGACGATGGATTTTGGATCACAACGGATAGTCAAATCCAGTTAGGCAATACCATTGAGCACATTCAAGGGCTGTTTTATATCCAAGAGGCGAGCTCAATGCTGCCTCCCCACGCGTTATTTCCAAAAACCATTGACGATGCGAGTCAGTTAACAGTGCTAGACATGGCTTCAGCACCAGGTTCAAAGACGACTCAACTCTCGGCAATGATGACCAACAACGGCCTGTTAGTTGCTAATGAATACTCATCCAGCCGGGTAAAAGTGCTGCATGCCAACGTATTGCGAATGGGCGGTAAAAACTGTGCCCTCACCCATTTTAATGCCCGCGTATTCGGTGAGTACTTGTATGATACCTTTGACGCCGTGCTGCTAGATGCCCCTTGTAGTGGTGAAGGCACTATACGCAAAGACCCTGATGCGTTAAAACATTGGGACTATGCTGAGATTGAAGCGATTGCAGCCACTCAACGTGATCTAATTGACTCAGCCTTTTTAGCACTCAAAACGGGTGGCAGCTTGGTTTACTCAACCTGCACACTTAACACCACCGAAAATCAAGCTGTTTGTAACTATCTCAAACAACGCTACGGTGATGCTGTTGAGTTTGAATCATTAGCCGATTTGTTTCCGGGTGCAAATAAAGCATTGACTTCAGAAGGCTTTTTACATGTTTGGCCACAAATCTATGACAGCGAAGGTTTCTTTATCGCCAAAATTCGAAAAACGATGGATATCGAGCGTGCCAAACCTGCTCCTAAGCCACAGAAAAATTTTCCATTTAACCAGACTAGCACCAAGCAGTTAGCCGCCATTCATGCATACTTTAAACAGAGTTTTAATATTGAACTCGATGGTATGGGACTCATCATGAGTCGCGACGATGAATATTGGTTGCTTCCATATCATGTTGAATCACTTATCGGCAAAATGCGTTTTCAACGGATTGGTTTAAAGCTGGCTGATGCTATTAAAAAAGGATTTAAAGTACGCCACGAAGCCATTGTCGCACTTGGACGAGCTGATTTGGGTTATCCATTAACAGAAAAACAAGCAACACAGTTTCTGATGGGACGAGACATCATGTTAGACGAAAAAGTTACGCCGCAAGGTGAAACCATTGTCTGTTATCACAACGTCCCAATAGGCGTGGTGAAACACTTGGGCAATAAGCTGAAAAACAGCTTACCCAGAGATCTAGTTAAAGATAAGATAAGTTCTTCGACGCCAAACATCGTGTAAATTTGCCAGCAGAGACACGACGCCAACAAATGAAACATCTTGTTACAAATGAAAGTAATTAAAATCCAAACAGTTCATGCGCTACTGCCTGCCTTGACTACACTAAAGTTCTGAGAGTCATTCGAGGTAACATCTCAAACAGTAGCGCACGGCTCTGAAAAGAGCCATTCCCCTAGACCCAGAACAATTGGAATAGTTTTGGGTCTTTTTTTGCGTGTCTTTTCTTGCCTGTATTTATCGACCGACTAACTTCGCCGCATCTTTAAACAGACTAAAAAAGTTACTAGACGTGTAATCGGCTAGCTCTTCATAAGACTCACCACGTAGCTGCGCAACAAATTCAGCCACATCGCGAACATATGCAGGTTGATTCTCTTGCCCACGATGGGGAACGGGCGCCAAATAAGGTGCATCGGTTTCAACTAACAACCTATCTTTTGGCACCTTGCGGATAACGGTGCGTAAATCACCGGCATTTTTAAACGTCACGATACCAGAAACCGAAATATAGAAACCGAGATCAATGGCGGCTTTGGCCATCTCCCAGTTTTCAGTAAAACAGTGCAGTACACCGCCTACTTTATCAGCATGCCCTTGTTTTAAAAAAGCGATGGTATCTTCTCTTGCATCACGAGTATGCACAATAAGCGGCTTATTTACCTCTACGGCTAAGGCGATCTGTTGCTCAAAACATTGCTGTTGCAGTGCTTTAGTTTCGTTAGCATAGAAGTAATCAAGCCCAGTCTCACCAATTGCGACCACTTTGGGATCGTTAAGGTAGTCGTGAATTTTCGTGGTATCTAAGCCATCTTGGACATCCAACGGATGAACACCTGCCGATAAAAAAATCTGCTCGAACTCGGCCATTTTCGCCTGCATGGCGCGAAACCCTTGCTGACGAACATTGACACATAAAAAGTAATCGACGCCGCGAGATTTAGCTTGTTCAATGAGCTGACGTAAACTGAGTTGATCGGGCGCGGCTTTTAGCCTATCGAGGTGGCAATGTGAATCGATGAGCACTGCGAGTATCCAAGTTAACGGTAAAAAGGAGGCAAAGAATACAGAGCTACATAGTGCAGGTCAAATCGCTAGAGGAAAGCTCTCTTGAAAGGAGGTTCTCAATGTGATGCTTATGGGTGGGAGCGTCAGTGATGATCTTAACCCCAATACCAGCAGGTCGTCCACCAGATGCGCCCAGCGGGTTAATCCACACAACCACGCCTTGAAACTCATGGCGTACTGTTGAGCCCGGTAGCTGATAGGCAATTGAAATCTCTTGGCCTAAATAGTGACTTTCAGTCGTCGCCACAAACAAGCCCGCAGGCTGAATAAACGGCATGTAGGCTCGATAAAGCTGATGTAAGGTATCAAAATTAATCACGAGATCGACCATATTAATTTATCTTGTTGTTAGCGACTCATACTCTAATATAAACGCTTGAAAAACCGCCATCACATTCACGTTTGGCATAGTGTTAAGACGATGATAGGTCTCCATCACTTGGCCTGCAAATGTCACTAACTTCACGTTAACTAGGGCATCAGCATTTTTCTGTTTAACCAATTTATATCGTAAAACCAGATATAAAACCTTAAGCGCATCAGAAACTTGCTTTTCATCTATATTAGTTAAACTAGCACACAGGTGCCCAGACGACAAACTTTGTATCCAACCTTTTCGATACATAAGCAGCTGCTGGTAACGTTCGCTCTGCAAAGCACTAAGTAACTCTATGGGTCCGCCCATCGCGGGTAAACACCAAGTTACGTCGTGATCACACGTTATTTGTGCAGCGATCCAATGCCTAAGCGTATCAGGCGAAGGCAATTGAAAATGTAACCGCTGACAGCGGCTGCTAATTGTTGCCATTAGCCTGCTGGGTGTGTCCGTTTGCAAAAAAATCAGTGTGTCACGGCCGGGTTCTTCGAGTGTTTTAAGCAGTGCATTTGCCGCTGCAGTATTTAGCTTTTCGCTGCTTTTGATGATTGCTACGCGTCGGCCACCCTGTTGTGCTGTCGAGGTTAAACTGCTGCACAGTGTTCGGATTTGATCGACTTTAATCTGGTTACCATCGGCCTCAACACTGTAAAGATCTGGGTGGCAATCAGCGGCCACCAACAAGCATGCTTTACAATGACCACATGCGCCGTCAGGCGTTGGTGATAGACATAAGGCTGTTTTTGCCAGTGCAAGTGTTAGCGACCACGCGCCATAACCTTGATGCATGCCGATTAAATAAGCATGACCATTCGCCCCCGCCATAACCTGTTGCGTAAACTGATCGATAACGGGTGACAACCAAGGAATGTCGCTCATCCTACCACCGCTGGGCTTGCAACAAAGAGATGATATCTTTGTGCACGTCCGCCATGCTTTGACTTGCGTCGATCACCGCAATGGTGTCATCGCTTTCAGCAAGCGCTAAATAGGTCGTACGAGCTCGCTCAAAAAAGCTAAGCGCCTGCTGCTCAATACGGTCAAGTGCACCACGATCTGCAGCGCGTTGTAGGCCTAAGCCTGGTTCGATATCCAAATAGATGGTTAAGTCAGGTTTAAACCCCTTTAATGTTGCATCACTGACCGCCTCAACCAATGACATTAACCCCCGTCCACCACCTTGATAAGCGAGCGAAGATAGATTATGACGATCCCCTAATACCCATTGACCTTGATTCAAGGCTGGCTTGATCACGTTGGCGACTAATTGAGCACGTGCAGCATAAATCAGTAAGCATTCAGACTCGTCACATAAAGGGTCTGTGTCGTCGGCAATCTTCACCAAATCACGCATTTTCTCTGCCAGTGGGGTGCCACCAGGCTCACGCGTACATACTGGTGCTTGCGCGGTATGTTTTTCTATGAAGTCTCTCACTAAAGCGATAGCGCTGGATTTTCCTGCGCCCTCTAACCCTTCAATGACGACAAATTTAGCGTTATTAGGTCTATTCATCGATTTCTCTGATACTGGTTGACTGCGCGATTGTGCTCAGCCAGTGATTTAGAAAATATATGACTGCCGTCATTTTTTGATACGAAATAAAGGTAATCCACGTCGGCAGGATGCGCGGCGGCCAGCAATGATGCCCCACTGGGTGCGGCTATCGGTGTTGGAGTCAAGCCATTGATGCGGTAGGTATTAAAAGGGGTCATTTCACGCAGATCTTTTCGACGAATATTACCGTCAAACCGGTCGCCCATGCCGTAAATAACAGTCGGATCTGTCTGCAATCGCATCCCTTTACGCAATCGATTAGTAAATACTGCCGATATCCACGGGCGCTCGCTCGCCTTACCCGTCTCCTTTTCGATAATTGACGCCATGATCAATAACTCATAGGGTGACGCTAGTGGGATATCTTTATCTCGCCCTTCCCATGCTACCTTTAATTGCTGCTGCATTTTTTGATAGCTTTGCTCAACAATCACGCTCAGTTCATCGCCCGCTGAGTAGTGATAAGTATCTGGGAAGAATTTTCCTTCTGGCAGTCCTGAGTCGTCGCCATTCGCTTTAAGTACTATGTTAAAAACATCATCTTGCCAGTTTATTCTTGGTAGCTGCTTTAGCTCGGCCTGCCACTCTTTAATCGTCTTACCTTCAATCAGCGTAGCATTAAAGACCATCACTCGACCTTGGGTTAACTTATCAAGTAAACTCGACACCGTATCGGTGGTCTCTATCTGATATAGGCCACTGCGAATTTGGCTCAGTTCTGGACGTAACTTAACCAGTAACTTTAATTTCCACAAATCGTTGATCGCACCACGTTCAACTAGTGTGGCCGCAACCTGATGGAATGAGCTACCACGTTTAATCTCCAGTTCTTGCTCGGCATCAATATTGAGTGGTGCCTGACTGAAACTCACGACACTTTGATAGCCCCAATACAAGCCGATAGCTGCAATCGTTAATAACGTAAACAGTGAGGCCGAAGCCCCTATTAATAATTTTCTCATAGTGATAATGACAACGCTTCCCTTGCTCGACTCACTATCGGACTCGACGTAAAATGAAACTGATTAACCTGATTAACGCTTATCACGCCAAACAGGCTATTACTAATAAATAGATGATCAAACTGTTCAAGTTCTGCGACATCGACAGTTCGCATCTGCACACAGTAACCAGCGTCGTTCAACCAATAGATAAGCTGCTCACGCATCACTCCAGCAACACCTGACGCCGATAACGCAGGGGTAACGACTTGTTCATCTTTGATGCAAAATAGATTAGCCATCGAGGACTCTATGACCTTTTCATCACTGTCGAGTACCAACCAATCATCAAAGCCTGTCGTCAACATTTGAGATTTTATTAACACCTGTTCTAAACGATTTAGGTGTTTCATGCCCGCTAAACGAGGTTGCTTGGCCAGCCTTATCGGACTCGTTTGCAGTGCAACACCTTGCTGTTGCAAAGTGCTGTAGTGCGCGGGAATTGCGTGGACCGATACGATTTCACTGATATCTGGCTGCTGTGGCGCTTGATATCCCCGCCCACCTGAACCGCGTGATATCAGCAATTTGATGCAGAAGTCTTGACCAAACTGGACAAAACTGTGCGAGCTTATCTCATCAAGTTGCAATAGCAGTGCTGGCGATGCTTGCCACACAAAACCAAGGCGTTGTGCACTTTGGGATAAACGCTCAAGGTGCAATTGCCGAAATTTGATCCCCGTTTCGCCGCAACGCATTGTCGCAAAAAGCCCATCGCCATAAGCAAGGCCTCTATCACTGCCACTGATAAGATTCTGGCGAATGCCATTAATCCACATATCAGACATGACTTGGCCTAGCAAAACATGTGGTATCAGGTGACCAGATGGCGTTTGCATTGGGTATAGTTAACGCCACCTCAGCGGGACACCAACATAACGCATCGCGTTCAGAGATAACCATTTTATCACTCATCACATACTCAAGTGCCATATGTACCGCTTCAATCAGACCACTGAAATCGACTGAAGAAACGGTATTGTATTGAGATACGGGGAATTGTTCGCCTGATATGATATCTACACCGACACAGTTAATGGCATCAGCATCAAAACACGGCTCTATAACCATTGTGCCATGTACACTGGATTTCACCTCAACTTCAGTCAAACGCATCCCTTTTGAACTCCCAGCCCTATTATTTTGCTAACAGGTGTTGAATTCTGGCCTTGAGGATATCGGTAGCAATACGATTTTTACCGCCGCGAGGAACGATAATATCGGCATATTGCTTCGATGGATCAATAAATTGCAGAAACATAGGTCGTACCGTTTGCGTATACTGTTGCATCACTGACTCCATGGTTCTACCTCGCTCTGCAACATCTCGCGTCAATCGGCGCATAAAGCAGATATCCAATGGCGTATCCATAAATACGCTTGCATCCATCTTCTCTCTCAGTACCGGATCTGTCAGCAACAAAATCCCTTCTAGGATGATCACTTTCTTCGGTGTCATTGTGACAGTTTCAGCCATACGGGTGTGCTCGGTATAACTGTATTGTGGAATATCGACCGCCTCACCATTTTTAAGCGCTTCAAGGTGCTGGCTCAATAAAAGGTGATCAAGTGCTTTAGGGTGATCGTAATTCGTCAGTACACGTTCATCCATCGAAAGATGGCTCTGATCCTTGTAGTAAGCATCTTCAGCGATAACGCCAATTTGATCTGTTCCTAAATCACGACACAGTTCTTCAAAAATAGTTTTCGCTATTAAGCTTTTACCTGACGCTGACGCACCAGCAATGGCAATAATGACACATTGTGAATTCATCGATTAAACCTTACTCATCATCTGAAATTGAAATTGAAACGACACTCTGTGTCTGAGTCAGTGCTAGCTGCGCACCAACCCGTCTAGCGATCTCTTTATAGATATTGGCCACATCGCCTTCACTGTCGGCAACGACTGTTGGAATACCTTTATCTACATCCTCACGAATATTTAGCTTTAACGGCAACTGACCAAGCAGCGGTACGCCATATCGTTGTGCCATTTTTACGCCGCCATCTTCACCAAAAAGATGTTCTTTATGACCGCATTCACTGCAAAGATGGAAGCTCATGTTCTCAACAATTCCCAGTACCGGAATATTAACTTTCTGGAACATGCTTACCCCTTTTTTCGCATCGGCCAATGCGATATCTTGAGGCGTGGTCACAATCACTGCGCCACTGACTGGCACTTTTTGCGACAAGGTTAACTGAATATCACCGGTTCCTGGTGGCATATCAATCACCAAGTAATCGAGTTCAGGCCAAAGGGTTTCATTAAGCAGCTGAGCCAATGCCCCAGCTGCCATCGGGCCACGCCATACGGCCGCTTCATCGCCACCCAACATAAATCCTATTGATTGAGCCGCAATACCATGAGCCGTCGCAGCGGTCATCATTTTGCCATCTGGCGACACTGGATTGAAATCGGGGACACCCAACATAATCGGCATCGATGGGCCGTATATGTCAGCATCTAAAATACCCACTTTGGCACCTTCTGCGGCAAGGGCTAACGCAAGGTTAACCGAGGTGGTCGATTTACCCACGCCACCTTTGCCCGAGGCAACCGCTATCACTTGCTTTACATTTGGGAGGGGGTCGACGGCACCTGCGGAGATCACCGCAGGCTGAAAATCAATTTCACACTCAACTTCATCAATAGCATCAAGAACGGCCAGCTTATTGGTGATAGCCATAACTGTGTCGCGATAAAGGCTCTGGCAGGGGTAGGGATAACACAGACCGAGTTGCAGGCGCTTGCCTTCAATATCGAGCTTAGTGACACAACCCGCGGTCACTAAACCTTGTAATAAATATGGATCTTGATACGCATCCAAAATAGCCAAAACTGGCTGAAGAAGTTCATCACTGAGATGATATTGCGAAGAAGCTGAAGACAAAACGACTACCCCCTATAAATAATTTGGCTAAGTGTATCAGAAAATCTCATAATATTCGGGTAGTTTTAGTCCAGTTAACGCAGCTTTTGATGAAACTTTCACTATGATCGGTTAGTATCTATGCCATTCTTTTTGGGCACTTACTGATTTTGAGACAAGATGGCAACTTCACAACGTAAAATTCTCGTGACCAGCGCACTTCCATACGCAAATGGACCGATCCATTTAGGTCACATGCTAGAGTATATTCAAACTGATATTTGGGCTCGCTTCCAAAAGCTTCGTGGCCACGAATGTCGCTATATCTGTGCCGATGATGCCCACGGCACTCCAATCATGTTGAAGGCACAGCAACTTGGTATTGAGCCAGAAGAGATGATTGCTCAGGTGCAAAAAGAGCATCAACAGGATTTCGCCGACTTTAACATTGAGTTTGATAACTTTCACAGCACACACAGCGAAGAAAACCGTGTGTTAGCTAGCGAAATTTACCTAAAATTACGTGACGGTGGCTACATAAAATCAAAGACGATCTCTCAGCTTTTCGATCCAGAAAAGTCGATGTTCCTGCCCGATCGTTTTGTCAAAGGCACCTGCCCTAAGTGTAAATCTGTCGACCAATATGGTGATAACTGCGATAGCTGTGGTGCAACCTACAGCCCTACGGAGCTTATCGACCCTAAGTCAGCGGTATCTGGCGCGACACCGGTCATGAAAGACACTGAGCACTTTTTCTTTGACCTTCCGGCCTTTGAAGAGATGCTTAAAGCGTGGACCCGTTCCGGTTCATTGCAGCAAGAGATGGCCAACAAACTTGGTGAGTGGTTTGAACAGGGCTTGCAGCAATGGGACATAACACGTGATGCTCCCTATTTTGGGTTTGAGATCCCCGATGCTCCTGGGAAGTTCTTCTATGTATGGCTAGACGCACCTATCGGCTACATGGGGTCATTTAAAAACCTTTGTGACCGACGTGACGATCTCAATTTCGACGATTTCTGGGCAAAAGACTCTACCGCAGAGGTGTATCACTTCATCGGTAAAGATATCGTCTACTTCCACAGCCTATTCTGGCCAGCGATGCTAGAAGGTGCGGGATTCCGTAAACCCAATAGCGTGTATGCCCACGGTTATGTCACCGTTAATGGTGCGAAAATGTCTAAGTCTAAAGGTACCTTTATTAAGGCTCGCACCTACTTAGATAATTTAAACCCTGAGTACCTGCGTTATTACTATGCCGCTAAACTTAGCAGCCGCATTGATGACCTTGACCTTAACCTTGAAGATTTTGCTCAACGCGTTAATTCAGATCTTGTCGGTAAACTGGTTAACTTAGCCTCACGCACGGCAGGTTTCATCGGTAAACGTTTTGACGGTAAGCTAGCCAAAATTGAAAATACCTCTCTGACTAACACCTTCTTGGCTAAAGAAGCGGCGATTGCCGAATTTTATGAAACTCGAGAATTTGGTAAGGCGATGCGTGAAATCATGGCCTTAGCCGATCTGGCCAACGCTTATGTTGCCGATGCAGCGCCATGGCAACTAATTAAGCAAGACGACAAGCAAGGTGAAGCCCATCAGGTATGCAGTAATGCGATCAACCTGTTCCGTATCCTGATGACCTACCTTAAGCCTGTACTGCCTCAGCTTGCCAAAGATGTGGAAGCCTTCTTGCAGCTATCGTTGACTTGGGAAGACTTAGGTCGCGACCTCGCAGGACATGAAATAGCCACCTTCAAGGCCTTGATGCAACGTGTTGAAATGAAGAGTATTGAAGCAATTATCGACGCTTCAACCGAAAACTTACAAGTCACAGAAGCACCAAAAAGCCAACTGGATCTTGACCCAATCAGCGAAGAGATAAGTTTCGATGATTTCGCGAAGCTTGATCTACGTATTGCAAGAATTGCTAAAGCTGAGCATGTACCAGAAGCCAACAAGCTCCTTAAACTTCAGCTGGATTTAGGTGGCGAAACCAAACAGGTCTTTGCTGGCATTAAGTCAGCCTATGCACCTGAAGATCTAGAAGGTAAGCTCACTGTTATGGTTGCTAACCTTGCGCCACGCAAGATGCGTTTTGGCCTATCTGAAGGGATGGTGCTTGCCGCTGGCCCCGGAAAGAAAGATTTGTGGATTCTAGAGCCCCATGAAGGCGCTCAGCCAGGTATGCGTGTTAAGTAACATCAATTAACTGCAACCCATAAAAAGGCCGCTTAGCGGCCTTTTTTATTACTAACTTATATTCACACGGCGTAATTGTGACCACAGTAAGGCGATAAACAGCACTTAATGTTGGTTCATGTTTTCATATTGAGCCATGCACCGCTTAAACTGGATTATCAATATCCACAAAGTGATGGGTTAGCTCAAATTTCTGCGCCAAATGCTCTCCCAACGCCTTAATACCAAACCGCTCTGTCGCATGATGCCCCGCAGCAAAATAGTGAATATCTTGCTCGACTGCACTGTGGAAGGTTCTTTCTGACACTTCACCGCTGATAAAGGCATCGACACCGAGATCCACTGCAATATCGATATAATCCTGCGCACCGCCGCTACACCAAGCTAAATGCTGAATCGGCTTATTAGTGTCACCCAGATGTAACGCTTCACGCCCAAGCACATGATTTAATTTAGTTTGAAAAGCCGTGACGGACATTGGCACATCCAAACGCCCTTGCCACACTAAACCTTGCGCAACGCCCTCGATAGACTCTGCATCAATAATAGCCAACTCTCTGGCAAGCTCAGCATTATTGCCCAGCATAGGGTGCCCATCGAGCGGCAAATGATAACCATACAAATTGATATCATGATTAATGAGCGCCTTGATTCGCCGATGCTTCATGCCAGTGATCACTTCACTTTCACCTTTCCAAAAAAAGCCGTGATGTACCAATAACGCATCGGCATTCAGCGCTACCGCACGATCGATTAACGCTTGGCATGCTGTTACCCCTGTCACTATGGTGGCAATCTCGTTGCATCCCTCAACCTGTAAGCCATTCGGCGCATAGTCTTTGTAATCTGAAACATGTAAAAATTGCGTTAGATATTGGGTTAATTCTGAACGTGTCATTGGTGCTCCTAACCAAATTCACCTAGTCCCAATCACTTATAAATTGGCAATTGACGGGCTAAATGAGAATATTTTTATCAATATTAACAGTAAATATACGTGTTTAGTCTAGCCATATATGGGTTCCAGTTCATAGAAATACGTTGAATTTCTGTGAAAATTGGACTTTTTGACAGTTTAACCTATAAAATTAGCCGAAACCTTCAATTACACATTAAAAGAAATAGGTTAATACTATGTCTAAGTTGACCAAAGAAGAGGTGATCAACGCGCTAGAGTCTGCCCTGAGTCAGGCACAAGGCAAAAGCGTGACGATCGAGCAGAAAGGAAGCTGGTATAAAATCGATGGTGGTAAGTCGCTTCGTTTTAGCGATCTAGAAACTATGCTTGCTGAATTAGGTGGCGACGCCCCAGCAGCAACAGCCAAATCAGAGCAACCTAAAGCTGCACCTAAAAAAGCTGCAAAGCCAAAGGCTGATAAGAAGGAGGCAACAACCGCCTCATCAGGTAATGGTATGACACCCAAAGAACTATGGCGTGCTAAGCTAGCAGGTAAAGATCAGTTACCTCGCGGTTTTTAAATAAGCATGACAGTTCAAATAAAAAAGGCGCTTAAAGCGCCTTTTTTATTACATAGCGATGTCGACCCTGACTCTTCCTGGCAGGTAAACCACCCTCACCTCATCATCAACATTAAATATCATCCCAGGATCGCGATCTTGGATAACCATCACTTGTTCGCCATCTTCGAACTTAATCATCATCTCGACTAAGAGGAGCTGCTCATAGTAATCACTGCTGTAGCGGTTAGCAGCACCAGCACCAAGCAGTGCCCCCAGCACTGTTGCGACATCTTGGCCTGTACCACCACCAAACTGATGACCAATCACCCCACCCACGAGGGCTCCACCAAATGTCTTCCACCCCCGATTACGGTCCTCTACCAACTGCTGCTGTGTGATGTTACGCACAGACACAACATGACCATATACAACCTTTTCGACGGGTACCGCCTGATCACGCTCATAGGGTGCCGATGACACATTGCTACTCCCCGCTAAGAAGAAACTGATAAAAACTAAGCGAACATAGCTAAAGAAAGACAATCTAGGTTTCAACATGGGGCATTTTCCGCTAACTTATAAAGAGGCCATTTACTAATTTTACTCAATTGTGAACTCACTGTCCTATTTAAATCATGAGCTGGCTCAGTTTCCATCGCCAGAATTTGCACTGACCGATCCAAATGGTTTATTGGCTATCGGTGGTGACCTTCACCCTAAACGCTTACTCAGCGCCTATTATGATGGCATTTTTCCATGGTTCAATGAAAATGACCCCATCCTTTGGTGGTCACCAGACCCTCGTGCGGTATTCGTTCCGGGCTCAATGAACATAAGCAGGAGTCTGAAACGTCATCTAAAAAAAGTAAATTGGCGTTTTAGTGTTAACCAGGCCTTCGATCGTGTCATAGAGCACTGTGCAACCACTCGAGACGGACAGGAAGGCACTTGGATAACAAGCGAAATCCAGCAAGCTTACAAGGTACTGCACCGACAGAAAAGAGCCCATTCAATAGAGGTCTGGGATCAAAACCGGCTTATTGGTGGGTTATATGGCATTGCTATTGGCCAAGTTTTTTGTGGTGAATCTATGTTTCACCGGCAAACCAATGCATCAAAGGCGGCCATGGTAATGCTACATCAACACCTACTGGCCCATAATTTTCGATTAATTGATGCCCAGGTAATGAATCCCCACCTCGCATCTTTAGGTGCTAAGTCGCTCAAACGATCAGACTTCATTAATCTATTAAAGCGCTTTAGAGATATTGAAGTCGCTAGCGATACTTGGCATCCCACTGAGGTTTATCTTGAGCTCTAATTCAGACACTATCCAAGTCGGGATGACCAATGCCTTCCCTTGTAGTTATCTTGCAAACCAACTGGAACAGTTACTAGTTTTACAGGAAGAAACTCTAGACGTAGATCTATTCGAGCGCTTATTAGCACTGGGATTTCGTCGTAGCGGGCAGATGATATATAAACCTCACTGCCCTGCGTGTCAGGCGTGCTTGCCAATACGTGTTCCGGTTAAACAGTTCCAACCATCACGTAGACAAAAGCGTAATTTGAAGAATAACCGAGATATCTCCTTCGCCATTGTTGCTCAGAGCACTCCAGAGCAATATCAATTGTATGAACAGTACATCAATGAGCGACACTATGATGGCCCTATGTATCCCGCATCCAAAGAGCAGTACGAGCAATTTATTCAATGCAGTTGGCATCAGCCGCTTTTAATTGAGTTACGTGTACAAGGACGGCTTATAGGCGTTGCAGTGACAGATCAACTGCCTAACAGTCTCTCGGCCATCTACAGTTTTTTTGCCCCCAGTGAAGACAAACGCTCTTTAGGGTCGTTAATGATCCTACTGCAATGTCGTTTAGCTAAGCTGATGGGAAAAAACTATCTCTATTTGGGCTATCAAATTGATGATTCACGGAAAATGAATTACAAAAAGTCGTACCAGCCCAATGAGATCCTTACCAGCAAAGGATGGCAACTAAGTGTATTGTAAAAGCGATGATCCACATGGAATTATTTAAGAGGAAAACTAAGCTCCCCTTTACAGCGGGCGTAATTTACGGCATGATACGCCCGATTTAATATTTGAAGGCTAACAGGATAACTGATTAATGGCGAAAGAAGACAACATTGAGATGCAAGGCACTATTCTTGAGACCTTGCCAAATACAATGTTTCGAGTAGAGCTAGAGAATGGACATGTAGTAATCGCCCATATCTCAGGCAAAATGCGTAAAAACTACATCCGTATTCTTACGGGTGACAAGGTCACAGTTCAGCTGACCCCTTATGATTTGAGCAAAGGGCGCATCGTCTTCCGTTCACGCTAAAGTTAGCTAACGATATTATAAAAAACCGGCATTGCCGGTTTTTTTTATTGGCTAAACCTAGTGCCTTAAAGTCTTGTGTGATGAAGTGAAATCATCCAAGGCTTAAGATAAGAACAGATGAGATTTGCCATAAAAAAAAGGCTGCAATTGCAGCCTTTTTTATCAACTTAAAACCGGTTAAGTGACTTTTTCAGGTTGTTCAATATTGATGACAATCTCTTGGCCATCGATATCGACATGAGCCACCCCACCTTTCTCTAATCGGCCAAACAATATCTCATCTGCCAATGGTCGCTTAATTAATTCAGTGACCACTCTAGACATTGGTCGTGCCCCCATCGCCTTGTCATAGCCTTTTTCTGCTAATAAAGTTCTAGCTTCGTCACTGACTTCTAATACAACGGCTTTGTCATCAAGCTGTGCCTGTAACTCAACCAAGAACTTATCTACGACCTTAGCAATAACAGTCATATCTAAGTGATTAAACCAGATAATCTCATCCAGGCGATTTCTGAATTCTGGCGAGAAGACACGGTTAATTTCAGACAACGCATCTTGGCTATGATCTTGTTGCTTAAAGCCAATTGATTTACGCACGGTTTCCTGCACGCCAGCATTGGTCGTCATCACCAAGGTCACATGCCTGAAATCAGCTTTGCGGCCATTGTTATCGGTCAAGGTACCGTGATCCATCACCTGCAACAGCAAGTTATAGACATCGGGATGCGCTTTCTCAATTTCATCGAGGAGCACGACACAATGAGGATTCTTAATCACTGCATCAGTTAACAATCCACCTTGATCGTAACCCACATAACCTGGCGGTGCGCCAATCAAACGTGACACCGTATGGCTTTCCATGTATTCAGACATATCAAAGCGCACCAAGTTAAGCCCTAAGCACACGGCAAGCTGACTAGTCACTTCTGTTTTACCAACACCAGTAGGTCCGGCAAATAAGAAACTCCCCACAGGCTTACCTTCACCGCTCAATCCACTACGAGATAGCCGTATCGCCGAGCTCAAGGCTTCAATGGCTTTATCTTGACCAAAGACGACCATCTTCAGATTACGCTCTAAATTCTTAAGCATATCTTTATCAGTAGCAGATACGGATTTTTCAGGAATGCGAGCCATTTTAGCGATAATGGCTTCTATTTCACCCTGACCGATAGTTTTCTTACGCTTACTTGCAGGTTGCATCGCCATGCGTGCCCCCGCTTCATCAATAACATCAATGGCTTTATCGGGTAAGTGTCTATCATTAATATGTTTATCCGATAAACGTGCCGCGACGCTCAGTGCTGCCAAGGTATACCGCACTCCATGATGCTCTTCATACTTGGACTTGAGCCCTTGAAGAATCTTGGTGGTTTCAGCCACCGATGGCTCATTGATATCGACCTTTTGGAAACGACGAGCTAACGCACGGTCCTTCTCAAAAATACTTTGATACTCTTGGAATGTGGTAGAACCCATGCAGCGTAAGTTACCACTCGATAATAGTGGCTTCAGGAGATTAGAGGCATCCATGACCCCCCCCGATGCAGCCCCAGCACCAATAATGGTGTGGATTTCATCGATAAATAAAATGGCATGTTCATCTTGGGCAAGTTCACGCAATAAGCTCTTAAAACGTTTTTCGAAATCACCACGATATTTGGTACCAGCCAATAATGCACCCAAGTCTAAAGAATAGACCGTCGCGGCCAGCATCACTTCAGGTACTTCTTCATTTACGATGCGATAGGCTAAACCTTCCGCTATCGCCGTCTTACCAACACCAGCTTCACCGACAAGTAATGGGTTATTCTTGCGACGGCGACACAAGATTTGAATAGAACGTTCAATTTCATCGCTGCGACCGATCAGCGGATCGATATTCCCCTTGCGCGCTTCTTCGTTCAAATTAGCGGTGAACTGAGATAATTTGCTGCGCTCTTCAGTTTCACTCTGATCCTCAATTTGCTCCTGCTCTTGAGGATTATCAATCTCATCCCTGCCCACACCGTGCGAGATAAAATTAACTACATCTAAACGTGTTATCTCACCATTTCTCAGCAAGTAAACCGCTTGAGACTCTTGTTCACTGAAGATTGCCACCAGCACATTTGCACCAGTTACTTCATTCCGCCCCGATGACTGAACATGGAATACAGCGCGCTGCAGAACGCGTTGGAAACCTAACGTGGGCTGAGTTTCTCGCTCATCTTCAGGATCTGCAATGATCGGCGTAGTTTGCTCAATAAAATTAGCAACCTCTTCCCTAAGTTTATCAAGATTCGCTCCACAGGCGACCAGCGCCTCTTGTGCAGCGGGATTATCAATCAAAGCCAGTAGCAGATGCTCTACAGTCATGTACTCATGGCGCGCGTCTCTGGCTTGTTGAAATGCCAGATTCAAAGTGACCTCAAGATCTTTATTTAGCATAAGCACCCCCTAAATTAATCACACAACTTCGAGATTCAGGCTTTCTCTAATGAACACAGTAACGGATGTTGGTTTTGTCTTGCAAACTGATTTACCTGAGCCACCTTAGTCTCGGCAATACCAAAAGGAAAAACACCGCATATTCCCTTACCTTGATGATGTATTGCCAACATGATGTCTGTTGCTTCTTGCTCATTCTTTTTAAAAAAGAGTTGTAATACCTCAATAACAAAATCCATCGGGGTATAATCATCATTGTTGAGAATCACTTTATACATTGAAGGCGGAGCAATTTCTGATTCAACGCGTTCTTCAATATGTTCAATATTTCCTGCTTTACCCATCTTTAAATATTAGCCTCTAGTTTTGGCTTCTACCAAATGTTGATCTTCACTACAACTAAACATAACAGTCATCGGACCAATAAAACCAATTGTTCTTAGTTTTTTAGCCAAATGTTGCCTCTTTGTTAAATTACTCTTGACATACGCTTTCACTGGTTTCATTCTGTTTGTCGAGCGGTGAATTATCCCCGCATCATTAGTTTTACTATCTTACTGGTCAGTAAACAACAGAAGGAAGTGGAAGTATGGCAAACGGAACTGTTAAATGGTTCAACAACGCCAAAGGATTCGGGTTTATCTGCCCTGAAGCTGGTGGTGAAGACGTTTTCGCACACTATTCTACCATCGAAATGGAAGGCTATCGAACTCTAAAAGCAGGCCAACCAGTCCAATTCGAGGTCGAACAGGGGCCAAAAGGTATGCACGCGTCAGCGATTTCGCCAACAAAATAGTTGGTGAAAGTTAAAAAAAGGCAGGGTTATCCCTGCCTTTTTTATTGCTCTAACGCCAATGAATTCAGAACCGAAAATAACGATACCAACCAGATATTAGGCCTTTTAGCCATCGGCTCTGAGTACCTATAAGTTACCTATCGTCATACAGCGACTTTACCAGCAAATTTTAGCAACAAAAAAGGAGCACTAGGCTCCTTTTTAAACATTAGCGCTAATTAGCAAAATATTGCATTAAGCGTCGCGCTTGGACGCATTGCTGCAACGGCTTTAGCTGCATCTAAACGGTAATAGCCACCTAAATCGACCGCTTCACCTTGTGCATCATTAAGCTCTGCAACAATTTGTACTTCATTGTCGCTCAAAGCTTTTGCTACTGGAGCGAAGTGTGCTTTTAATGCCGCATCACTGTCTTGCGCTGCAAGTGCTTGTGCCCAGAACATAGCAAGATAGAAATGGCTGCCACGATTATCCAGTTCACCCACACGGCGTGATGGAGAACGGTTCTCATCAAGGAACTGACCAATAGCAAGGTCTAGCGTATCAGCCAACACCTGTGCTTTAGGGTTATTGTAGTTTTGGCTTAGATGCTCTAACGAAGCCCCTAATGCTAAAAACTCACCGAGTGAACCCCAACGAAGGTGACCCTCTTTCTCGACTTGTTGCACATGCTTTGGCGCACTACCACCCGCACCAGTTTCAAATAATCCACCACCATTCATTAGCGGTACAATAGACAGCATTTTAGCACTGGTGCCCAACTCTAAAATTGGAAACAGATCGGTGAGATAATCACGCAATACGTTACCCGTCACAGAGATGGTATCTAGCCCCTCTTTGGTACGTTTTAATGTGAAACGCGTTGCTTCAACTGGAGACATGATATGCAGTTCAAGTCCATCAGTGTCATGCTCAAGCAAGTACTGATTCACTTTGGTAATAAGTTGCGCATCGTGTGCACGTGCAGCGTCTAACCAGAACACAGCTGGTGTTGATGAAAGGCGTGAACGATTAACGGCCAGTTTAACCCAGTCGCGAATGGGTGCGTCTTTAACCTGACACATTCTCCAAATATCACCTGCAGCAACCGCATGAGATAGCAAAACGTTGCCATCGCTGTCTTTAACAGAAACAACACCATCTGTAGCGATTTCAAAAGTCTTGTCGTGACTACCGTACTCTTCAGCTTTTTGCGCCATCAAACCAACGTTAGGCACGCTGCCCATTGTTGTTGGGTTGAACGCACCGTGCTCTTTGCAGAACTGAATGGTTTCTTGATAAACGCCGGCATAGCAGCGATCTGGAATCAGCGCCTTGGTATCTTTCAGCTTGCCATCAGGTCCCCACATCTGACCAGAAGAGCGAATCGCAGCTGGCATAGAGGCATCAATGATCACATCACTTGGTACATGTAAGTTGGTAATACCGCGGTCTGAGTCAACCATAGCTAATGCAGGACGCTCAGCATAAATAGTTGCAATGTCCGCTTCAATTTCGGCTTGCTTTGTTGTTGGAAGTGTTGCGATTTTGGCATAAACATCACCAAAACCATTGTTAACATCCACACCTAATTCAGCAAACAACTCGCCATACTTGGCGAAAAGGTCTTTATAGTAGACTTTTACGGCATGACCAAACAAGATTGGATCTGAGACCTTCATCATAGTGGCTTTAAGGTGCAAAGAGAGCAGAACATCTTCGGCTTTAGCTGCTTGGATCTCTTTTTCCATGTAAGCCACTAACGCTTTTTGGCTCATGGTTGACGCATCAATCACTTCGCCCACTTGCAGCGCTAAACCTGTTTTAAGTCTCTGCGTTTCACCAGTGCTAGATTCGAGTATGATATCGACAGAGGTCGCTTTCTCTAGCGTTACCGACTGCTCGCTACCATAAAAGTCATCTGCATCCATGTGCGCAACGTGTGACTTAGAGTCACTTGCCCACGCACCCATTGAATGGGGATTTTTCTTGGCATAATTTTTAACTGAACCCGGGGCACGACGATCTGAGTTACCTTCACGTAATACAGGGTTTACCGCACTACCTTTGATCTTGTCGTAACGTGCTTGTACATCACGCTCTGTGTCATTCTGTGGTTCATCAGGATAATTAGGTAGTGCGTAGCCTTTAGCTTGTAACTCTTTAATACACGCTTTTAGCTGTGGAATTGAGGCACTGATATTAGGTAGCTTAATGATGTTAGCTTCAGGCGTTGTTGCTAATTCACCTAACTCACTTAATGCATCAGAGATCTGTTGCTCTGGCGTTAGGTAGTCAGGGAAATTAGCGATTACACGACCAGATAAAGAGATATCGCGAGTTTCAACCCCCACACCTGCTGCCGCAGTAAAACTTTCGATAATTGGCAGTAAAGAGAGCGTTGCTAGGGCCGGAGCTTCATCCGTTTCGGTATAGATAATCGTTGGATTGTCGTTCATTTTGTGTCCTACGTAATTGTAAAATAAAGCGTTAATAAATCGAAAGATTATTTTAATTTTTATAATAGTTTTGTCGCTAATGGCATCAGCCATCAAGCTTTGTAGCAGGGCTTGCCTTGTGGCATTACCGCCAATTTACTGCATTGCGGCACCTGCGTTTTACATCTCAAAACCCACAAAGGTTTTGTTATCGATCACATTTGATGGCCGACATCATAAATCATTCGCAGTAATATTCAAATTCCACTAAGGGCGAATGCCACGTACAATGTCATGATTGGAATACACTAAGCCAGAAGTTTTATTCGTGAATTCATCCCACCGAGCCAAGTCTACTCATGCTTCTCCTATCGCTAGGCAGAAGCCCAAGTCTTCCGCCAGCCAAGCCTTACGGCATAAGGGTGGCAGAAAACCACAAAAGCCGCGTGCAGAAAAGCCGCTGATAGTTCTGTTTAACAAACCATTTGATGTGCTGTGCCAATTTACCGATGAACAAGGGCGCCAAACATTAAAAGATTTTATCCCTATTAAAGAGGTTTACGCCGCCGGAAGATTAGACCGAGACAGCGAAGGATTACTGCTGTTAACTAACGACGGTCAGCTTCAGTCGCGGATTACTGAGCCTAAAAAGAAGACCTTTAAAACCTATTGGGTACAAGTTGAAGGTGAGCCGACACTTGAGGCGCTTAACGCCTTACGCCAAGGTATCAAACTTAAAGATGGGCCAACCCTACCTGCGAAGGTCAATGTTATGAATGCCCCTGCGGTTTGGCCAAGACACCCCCCTATCCGAGAGCGTGCCAACATCCCAACTACTTGGCTAGCCATAGAGATTTGTGAGGGGCGTAACCGACAAGTACGACGCATGACCGCTCATGTGGGCTACCCAACATTAAGATTGATTCGTTATAAAATAGGTCAATGGAGCCTAGACGATATCGCCAACGGCGAATATCGCGTCATTGAGCCTTAGCTCAGCGCAAATGATTGCTGACCGATTTAAAGGGGATTAAATGGAACGTTATAAACCCAACGTCACTGTAGCCTGTGTGATTAAATCACAGGATAAATATTTAATGGTCGAAGAGTTGATTGATGACCAACTGCAATACAATCAACCCGCCGGTCATTTAGAGCCAAACGAATCGCTGATTGATGCATGTCAACGCGAAGTACTGGAAGAAACCGGTATTGAACTGACACCGCAGAGCCTGCTTGGCATCTATCAGTTTCAGGCATCTAGCGAACAGGCATTTTTGAGATTCACCTATTTTTGCGAGCTTGAAAGTTGCCCCATACCTAAACCACAAGACAAGGCGATTAACCAGGCCCTATGGTTAAGTTATGCAGAAATAAAAGTCTTAGCGCCGCAGCTACGGAGTCCATTGGTACTGCATTGCATCGATGACCACTTATCTGGAAAACAATTTTCTGCAGAAATTGTTAATTGTCAGTTTCTGTAGTTAGCTCCAACGCATAATGCATGATAGAATACGCCCCCGCATATTACGGCAATTTAGGTCGCTAAAATCCAAGACAATTGAGTCGAGGAGATTAGCCATTTAATGTAAGTGTTAGTCACTTACTAAGGGTGCCGTAGCAACATTATTTTTAAACGGTTTTTAGGATCTATGGCATTAATCGAACCCAATCCAAACGGAAAAAAAGTCATCGTCGGCATGTCTGGTGGTGTTGATTCATCTGTTTCAGCATATTTGCTGATGAAACAGGGCTACCAAGTGGAAGGCCTGTTTATGAAAAACTGGGAAGAAGACGATACCGATGAGTATTGTGCTGCCGCTGACGATTTAAAAGATGCTCAGGCTGTCTGTGACAAATTGGGGATCACCCTGCATACCGTTAACTTTGCAGCCGAATATTGGGACAATGTTTTTGAGTACTTTTTAGCTGAATATAAAGCTGGACGTACTCCTAATCCCGATATCATGTGCAACAAAGAGATCAAATTTAAAGCGTTTCTTGAGTTCGCTGACGAAATCTTAGATGCCGATTATATCGCTATGGGGCACTATGTACGACGTAGCGACGCATCGGGTCAAAGCCAGATGCTGCGTGGGGTTGATAGCAATAAAGACCAAAGTTATTTTCTTTACACACTCAGCCATGAGCAAGTCGCTCGTTCGCTGTTTCCTGTCGGCGAGTTGCAAAAAAGTGAAGTTCGCGACATCGCCAAAGAGATGGGGCTTATCACTCACGACAAGAAAGACAGTACCGGCATCTGTTTTATCGGTGAGCGCAAATTTACCGATTTTCTGCAAACCTTCCTGCCAGCCCAACCGGGTAAAATCGAAACCGCAGAAGGTGAAGTCATTGGCGAACACCAAGGACTGATGTACCACACCTTAGGCCAACGCAAAGGTCTGGGCATTGGTGGCATGAAGAACAGTAACGACGATCCTTGGTATGTCGTCGACAAAGATTTACAGCGTAATGTCTTAGTTGTCGGGCAAGGTGGTCAACACCCGCGCCTAATGTCGATCGGCTTTTATGCCGACCAACTGCACTGGGTCGACAGAAAAGGGCCAGCTGATGGCGCTAAAATCACCGTTAAAACCCGCTACCGTCAGCAAGATGTTGCCTGCACATTGACCTATGAAAGCGATGATAGAATAAAAGTCATTTTCGATGAGCCTGTTGCCGCGGTTACACCTGGCCAATCAGCGGTCTTTTATGATGGTGAAGTCTGCCTTGGTGGCAGTATTATCGATTCGTTGATAAGAGAGTAAAACGTGAGCGAGCCAATTTTCGACAGAACCATGGCTTTTGCGGGTATCCTGCAAGCCATCTCGCAGGTGCAGCGCGTTGCCCGTCACGGTCAAGCCGATGGCGAAGCCCTCGCCGCCTGTTTAAATACCATATTAGTCACTAACCCAGACAATACTAGCGATGTTTATGCCGATAAGGTGTCACTGAAGCAGGGCTATCAGCTAATCATTAATCAACTTGGTGATGATAAGCAAAAAGATGTTGAGATCACTCGCTATTTAATCGGCATTTTAGCCCTAGAGCGTAAACTATCTAGAGCTTCAAACTCTATGGGTATGCTCAGCGAGCGCATCAATCAGGTACATCGTCAGCTGCATCACTTTGCCATTACTGATGATCAGGTTGTCGGTAATTTTGCTGGAATATACAGCGATATCATTAGTAATTTGGGCCCAAAAATACAGATAGCAGGTAACCCTGAATTTCTTAAACAACCGCTAGTACAACAAAAAATACGCGCTCTATTACTTGCTGCCATGCGCAGTGCCGTATTATGGCGCCAATTAGGAGGCAAGCGTAGACACCTTGTCTTCTCAAGAAAAACAATAGTCGACATAGCTAATAAAAGCCTCACCCTATAAATAATAAGTCAAGTTCATTAAAGGAGCTTCTAATGGAACTTTCCGCACTAACTGCTATCTCTCCGGTAGACGGTCGTTATGGTAGTAAAACCGCCTCATTACGAGGGATTTTCAGCGAGTACAGCCTGACCAAATACCGTGTTCAAGTCGAAATCAACTGGTTAAAGCTGCTTTCTAGCTGCCCAGAAATTGAAGAAGTTCCACCATTTAGCGAAGCAGCATTAGCCCTTCTCGATCAAATCAAAGATAACTTTAGTGAGCAAGACGCACTGCGCGTTAAAGCCATCGAAGCCACGACCAACCATGACGTTAAAGCGGTTGAGTACTTTATCAAAGAGAAAATTGCTGGCAATGCAGAACTTGTTGCCATTGACGAATTCGTCCACTTTGCCTGCACCTCAGAAGATATTAATAACCTATCTCATGGTTTAATGTTGTCTGAAGCGCGCGAGCAAGTATTAGTGCCATATTGCCAGCAGATTGTTGATGCCATTAAAAATCTAGCAACTGAGTACCGCTCAGTCCCTCTCATGTCTCGTACCCATGGTCAGCCAGCCTCTCCTTCGACGTTAGGTAAAGAGATGGCTAACGTAGCCGTGCGTTTAGAGCGTCAACTTAAGCAAATCCAAGCTGTTGAAGTGATGGGTAAAATTAACGGTGCCGTCGGTAACTACAACGCACACCTTTCAGCCTACCCTGAAGTCGATTGGCATGCGCTATCACAGCGTTTTGTCACCAGCCTAGGTCTAAACTGGAATCCCTACACGACCCAAATCGAGCCTCATGACTATATTGCCGAGTTATTTGATGCTGTCGCGCGCTTTAATACAGTGCTTATCGATTTTGACCGTGATATCTGGGGTTATATTGCTCTTGGCCACTTTAAGCAAAAAACCATTGCTGGCGAAATTGGTTCTTCAACCATGCCGCATAAAGTGAACCCAATCGACTTTGAAAACTCTGAAGGTAACCTCGGCATTGCTAACGCATTAATGCAGCACCTTGCCGCCAAACTACCAGTGTCAAGATGGCAACGTGACCTTACCGATTCTACCGTTCTGCGTAACTTAGGTGTCGGTATGGCTCATGCACTTATCGCCTACCAAGCCACTCTTAAAGGGATCAGCAAGCTTGAAGTGAACGAAACTCAACTTCGCAATGAGCTTGATCAAAATTGGGAAGTCTTAGCAGAGCCTGTACAAACGGTTATGCGTCGCTACGGCATCGAAAAGCCATATGAGAAGCTCAAAGAGCTTACGCGTGGTAAACGTATCGATGGTGAGCAACTAGCCCAGTTTATTGATAACCTAGAACTACCTGAAGCGGTTAAAGCTGAACTGAAAAAAATGACCCCAGCTAACTACATCGGCCGCGCTGAAGCGTTTGTCGACGAGTTAAAGTAAACCCTTTGGGCGTTTGTTAATAAAGGCGGTGAGCACATGCTTACCGCCTTTATTGTTTTATACTCTACTACCCTCAGTGCACTCTTATTACTGTGAGCCAAAAACACCATGTACACACTCAATCTCGACCATGCAGACTTCCTTGAACACTACTGGCAAAAGCAACCTGTAGTGATCAAAAATGCGTTTCCTAACTTTAGCGATCCGATTACAGCCGAAGAGCTGGCCGGTCTAGCATGTGAAGAGGAGATCAGCTCACGGATCATCTTAACCAAAGGCAATAACTGGGAGATCATTCAAGGCCCTATCGAAGACTACACACCATTTGGTGAAAATAACTGGCAACTGCTAGTGCAAGCTGTTAACCATTGGTTTCCAGATAGCGCCCCATTAGTTGAGTCTTTTCGCTTTATTCCAGACTGGCGCTTTGATGATTTGATGGTCTCTTTTGCCACCCCTGGCGGCGGAGTCGGCCCTCATATCGACAACTATGATGTGTTTCTACTACAAGGTGAAGGCCAACGTCGTTGGAAAGTGGGTCCTTTGGGGCAATATTCGCCGCGTGGAGGAGACACACATACTGCACTTATCGATGATTTTGAGCCAATGATCGATGTGGTTCTTGAGCCAGGCGATATGCTCTATATCCCGCCAGGCTTCCCTCATCGTGGTGAAACCATCGAAACTGCACTAAGTTACTCCATTGGCTTTCGAGCGCCTAGTCAGCAAGAACTCATGAGCAGCATTGCCGATCACTTAATCGACAATAATACTGGGCTGAAACGTTTTACCTCTCTGTCAGAGCCAAGCACTGCAGGCTTGCTCACTCAAGCGCAGCAATCGGGCATGGTTAACTTATTAAGTGAGTTACTTAGCCAACCTCAACACTATCAACAGGTGCTAGGACAGCTATTAAGCCAAAACCGCTTTGAATTAGATATCTGTGAACAAGAGGGTCCATACAGCCAAGATGAGCTGCTAGAAGCCTTCGAAGAAGGGGCGCTGTTACAACGGATTGGTGGCCTGAAAGTCATTCGCCTTGAAGGTGATAGTGTTCAACGTCTGTTTATTAACGGCGAGATATACCCGCTTGAAGGCCTCACTGACGAGATGCTTGATACACTGGCAAATCAATTTAGCTTTGATCATCAACAAGCATTGGCGTTATGCAGCAATAAAACGTTAACCGACTACTTTTTATGGCTAGTCAATCAAGGTTACGCCTATCTGGCATAGTTATATCAATCAATAAAAAAGGCCGCCATCTAACGACTAGACGGCGGCCTTTCCATTTTCATTCTAACAACTAAAACCTGTCAATCCCTGTTTAAAACAGAACCTATAACTTAAGATTCTTTCCACAGTTTTTCGTCATTGTGGATCTGGTACAAGCTTTCAGCACGAGACACTAACAGTTGTGCAAACTGTGCTTGAGTTTTATCTTTAATCGCACCAGAATTCGTCAAATTTTCCGCTTTCAATTGCCACATCATCGAAAAGTGACGAATCGCGTCACGGGCTGTAGTAGCGACTTTCACATCCACATAATCAGAAGGTAAATCGCCAGACATCACCCAAAACGTCTGTGCTTTAGGTTGCTTAGACTCCATCTTCCACACCGCAAGCAGCGGCGCAAGATAACGGCTATCTTCAGCAATCACCTTGCTTGGGATCACACCTTGCTCAGCCAGAAAGCGATTCGCTTTTTGAAAATGCTCTTTAATCCACTGCTGAGTCAGCGCTTCTCTTTGTTCTTCACTCAAAGGTTGAGTTTGATCGACTGCTTGTTCCGTCATACTACTTCCTGTTTTTATAGTTATGTTGTGAACTGGCTATCGAGACTATGGCTATAGTAGTTTTCAGACGAAAACAACCACCGACTTTACGTTAACGTAAGGTGGAAACCTAAATTGCCACGCAGATCACAATTAATCCAAATCTTTACTTTGTGAGAGTATCGCTAAATGCTATCGTTCTGCAATAAATATAACAAGCCGTCGAACAGGCATTTTTTGCTGCTCGGCGTTTTAATTCCCAAGCGGAGAACACTCAGTGGCAGTATTCAACCATATCTCATTTGACGATCATGAACAGGTCGTATTTTGTCATGACAAAGAAAGCGGCTTGCGCGCTATCATTGCTATCCACAATACCAACCTAGGCCCAGCCGTTGGCGGGTGTAGAATGTGGAATTACGAATCAGATGACGAAGCATTGACGGATGTATTGCGCCTATCTCGTGGCATGACCTATAAAAATGCCTTGGCTGGCTTGGCGATGGGCGGTGGCAAGTCTGTGATTATCGCCGATCCTAAAGTCGAAAATAGAGAAGCCCTTTTCCGTGCATTCGGTCGTTGTATTCATACACTTGGCGGCAAATATTATTCAGCAGAAGATGTTGGCGTTTCCACCAGTGACATTATGATTGCGCACCAAGAAACACCTTACATGGCGGGTCTTGAAGGCAAGAGTGGCGATCCATCTCCATTTACTGCACTAGGTACGTATCTAGGTATTAAAGCAGCTGTTAAGCATCAACGTGGTATCGATAGTCTAAAAGGGCTAAAAATCGCGATACAAGGCGTAGGTCATGTTGGATACTACCTCTGCCGTCATCTCCATGAAGAGGGCGCTGAGTTAATCGTGACTGACATTCACCAGTCTTCACTAGACAAGGTTGCTACCGAGTTTGGGGCCACAGTTGTTGCGCCACAAGATATCTACCATCAAGATGTCGATATTTATGCGCCTTGTGCATTAGGTGCCACCATTAATGACACCACCATCCCGCTGCTTAAGGCTAAAATCGTTGCTGGCTGTGCCAATAATCAACTAGCTGAAAGCCGTCACGGTGAGAAACTTAAAGAACTTGGTATTCTGTATGCGCCAGATTATGTGATCAACGCTGGTGGCATTATCAATGTGTCATTTGAAAAAGACTACGACGAGCAGAAATCGACTAAAAAAGTGGAAGAGATCTACAACACACTGCTCAAAGTTTTTGAAATGTCTGATTCGCAGAACCGCACCACTGCAGATGTTGCAGATGAACTTGCACGAGCAATTATTAACGGCTAACACGCTAAGCTATTAGCCGCTGGGACAAAACAGTAGAAGCCACAGCGATCATTGCTGTGGCTTTTTTCATCTCTAATAACGCGATAGCCAAGCTTAAAATGAGACGAGTCAACCTAATACCAATCAGAACAAGAATGTGATCGACTCAGTGTGTGTTTGTGGCAACGACTGATGATAGACAGGTTACTCCCTTGTGAGCCTATTCAACGCAGAAATAGATAGCCCCAAATACGTCTAAAAGGTAAATTTTAGCCCACCCGATGCCATCTTCTCACTCGTTGCTAAATACCTTTAAAACACGACTATATGGATATAGGTAATAGGGCGAAGCACCACTAAAGGGATTTAGGATTTAGAAGGTAGGGTAACGCATGGAGTGATTACCGAGGATGCTAGATCCGAGGAGCCATTAAGGACCTTGCTTCAAACCCGCTAAACTCTCGCTAAACAATCAGAGCTCATACTCATGGATATAAGTCTTTCATCTCCCAATTAAACCTGTTTATTTTGAATCCACAAGGAATAAGTAATGCCAAAAAAGGGTAAAAAAATGATAAAGGCATATTTCCTATTGCTGCCAAAGGGATAAACTTTGGACACATTTTTTTCATAAAACCGTACTGGTAAATGTCATAATCCTCTGCTTGACTTAGAGGCTCGACATCATCGACAAGGAACGCTAATGGTCAGTTTCAAATATGATTTCAACCAAGACTTGGTCGAATTACAGGCCAGCAACTGGAGTGGATTAGAGCAGGTCTATGTCAATGGGAAACGCGTGTCTAGTAAGCTTAATTTCGGTCAGAACAGTGAGCACCAAGTCCAGCTACACGATGGGAACCCTTGTAAATTTCAATTACTTATTGACCCAAGCAGTGACCAGATGATCTGCCGCATCTACAAACAAAATCGTTTAATCGCCAGCATCAAGCAAGGAAAAGAGAGTTTATTGCACAGCAGGCAGCTACTTCAAGGTGCGGTCATGTTTTGTGCAATTTCGAGCTTAGGATTTCTGCTCTTGAGTTAGACAACATCAGCTAAACAGCAGAAGCAAGGTCGAAGCCTAACCTTGCTCGCAGACAAGCATCCATATCATTAGCAAAGCGACACCCCTTGATTCACCACACAAACACTTTGGCTATTTTGATAATTTCCGCTGCCAGTAGTCGCCATGGTGACTGTAATCTTTTGTCTATCTGAACCATTTTCAACCAAACTTGATTTCAATACACTGCCATCTCGCATAAAGGAGACCGCAGACACAAAGTCACCCACACTTAAATCTCGATAGAGCGCCACAGTAACACTACCTATAGAGCGTGGCTCAAGGGCGCCTTCTGACACCACTAAGCTGTAACCATTGGCCAACGTCAGCGCTTGGCTGTAACCTGTGTCAGCTTGCACGACTTCACTGCTGGACTTTTGCTTAGCAGGTTTATTAATATTCACTGAGCAACCACACAAAGATACTGCCAGTAGCGCCACACCAAAGCATTTCATCATCTCAAACATTCCTTTTAGTACAATCAAAAATGACTGTCTACTCTGTCATTTCTACAGGACAAAAACAATTAAAGCGGCATACATAACGCTCTTGCATTTACTCAATCGTCATAGAGACTATTGAGTGTCATCAGCCTTAAGTCGATTCACCTTGTTCAATAAACGAATAAAATCGACAGACTCTTCTGAGGTTAAATTGGCTAAAAACAGCTCATTGACGCGTTCAGCTTCACGGACTAAATCTTGCTCTAATGCTTTACCGCTGTCTGTCAGGAAAATTTGAAAAGCACGACGATTGTCTGCTTCTTGATGACGTGTCACTAACCCCTGCACCTGTAATTGATCCAAGAGCCGCGTCATTGTGTAGTTTGCCACATCACAACGCTTAGACAGTTCAGTTTGCGTTATCCCCTCCTCTTGCCATAGGGCAAACAGCACAGGCCATAACTTGATGTCTAATTCATAGCACTTAAGTCGCTCATCCAACGCCTTTTGAAGCTCGATATTGAGGTGAGACACTAAGTACCCCAAACTTTCATAATGTTTCAATCAGCACCTCCCACCTAAAATCCATAGATTTCATTTAATATTACCACTTGATGATCAAGAAACTAGGTAAGATGGCAACAAATTTGGTAACGAAATCCATTAGTCTTATCAAAGAGCAACTTACCTAACCTTAAATCAAGATAAATATTGTCAACAGTCGCGCTAATCGCTATCGAGCAGGTACTCATCTACAAATCGATAGTAACAAGCACGGCCAAGCTTTGCCGACAATCCTCTTGGTAATGATACGAAGATATCTTGCGCTTGGATCTCAAAGGCATGATGATTTTCGACGATAAACTCAGTGCCAATAGATGTTGTCAAACACAGTCGCCCGTCTTGAACCACATTGTAATCGACAATCAGTAATGGAAATGCCGCCACCTCTACCCTTACCCGCTCAACTGGCGTGATCAATAAAAACTGCCCATCGATACCGTGTAAAATAGAGTAAAATAGCCGACTGAACTTGTCAGGCAGTGGGCCTTGCTGATAGAACCAGTTGCCTTGTGCATCAATCTCAAACAGCGCTTGCTCATGACATAAGTTTTGGCTCGACATCAGTGTTTGCAACTGATGCTGAGCCGAATTGTTATCATTCATCATTTAGTAGTGCTAAGAGCGCCTGTACTGGATGCTGAGGTTTAAAGCCACCAAACCGTTTCACTTGGCTACGACATGAATAGCCCGATACCAAGATTTGCTCCCTCGGAAGCTGTTTTATGGCGCTATCCCAGGACATATCAAACAATGCTTTAGAACGTGTCTGGTTATCACTCTCATGGCCATAGGTACCCGCCATACCGCAACAACCAAGATTGACCGTACTAAGTGTTGCGCCCAAGTTTTCAAAGATAACTTTCCACTCATTACCAGTATTGGGTTTTGTAGTGGACTCAGTACAATGGCTGAACCAGGTAAAGTTACGTGTTATCTCCTTACTCTTTGGTCGCTCATTAACCACCTTAAGTAACCACTCATTGGCCAGTAGCACATTGAACTCTCCTCGGTGATCACCCAGCACCTCTTGGTACTCGTCGCGATAGCAAAGCACCATCGCAGGATCGACACCAACCATTGGCATACCAAGAGAAAACACCTGATTAAGAAAATCGGCACTCGACTGGGCGGTCTTGGCAAATTTTGATAAAAAACCTTTGATATGTATTGGTTTACCATTGGGTTTAAACGGCAACAGCACAGGGTTATAGCCCAGTTTCTCTATCAGTTTAATAAAGTGATAAACCGTCTCAGCTTCATAGAAGCTATTAAATGGATCTTGAACCACCAGCACATATTTATCCCGCTCACCGCTTGGGATCTGATTAAGTGCCGCGAGGTCATAACCACGACAAGAATGGTTTTCAAGTTTCTGTTTCAGTGTTGGTACTGATAAAGCAGGTGCATCAACATAGCCTAAAGACTTTTTAATGACCCATTGGCTAAGCGGATTTTGCGACACGGCATTGGTGATCTTTGGCATCATCGCCATCAAAGGCAAAGAGTCCTCAATCCCCGCAACAAGGTAATCTTTAGCTGGACGCAGGTAACGCTGATAATAAATATTAAAGAACTGCGCTCTGAACTTTGGTACATCGACCTTAACGGGACACTGAGAAGAGCAAGCCTTACAGGCTAAACAACCTTTTAATGACTCCATCACCTCATGAGAATAATCATACTCTCTGTCCATCTTTAACGTGTTTTGAGTGCGTTGTAGCCAGCCTAATGGCTTAGCTTTTGCCAACGCCTCAACATCCACGCCTTCTGACTCTAATAAGCGCAACCACTCGCGCATTAACCCTGCACGCCCTTTAGGCGATTGCACTCGATCTCCAGTGACTTTAAACGAAGGACACATAGGCGAGTAGACGCTGTAATTAAAACACAATCCATTGCCATTGCAGTTCATCACATCAGGAAAGGCTTCGCGAGTATTAACTGGAATTTGTCGATCAAAAGCACCACGCTTAGCGCTGTCTACGTTGTAATACAGTGCGCCACTCTCTTTGGGTGCAACTAACTTACCAGGATTAAGTTTATTGAGCGGATCGAACAGGCCCTTGACCTCTTCGAGCACACCAAACAACGTGTCACCAAACACGGCAGGGCCGTATTCACCGCGAACGCCTTTACCATGCTCGCCCCACATTAAGCCGCCGTATTTAAGGGTTAAGGCCGCCACTTGATCCGATACAGTTTTAAGCAACCGCTCATCAGCGGGATCACACATGTCTAATGCGGGACGTACATGCAACACACCAGCATCGACGTGACCGAACATGCCATATTGTAAGTTGTGGCTATCGAGCAGGGCCCTAAACTCCATGATAAAATCTGCCAGTTTTTCTGGTGGTACCGCTGTATCTTCTGCAAAAGCTATTGGCTTGCGGCTGCCTTTGGTAGCGCCCAGCAAGCCTACCGCCTTTTTACGCATGGCATAAATAGTATTGATAGAGCCTTTATCGGCGGTGATCTGATAACCCAGCAGCCCCGTAGTTTGGGCTTCAATCTGTGTATCAAGCCGCTCACACAAGCGCTTGACCTTATCTTCGACCTCTTGAGTCTCTCCCGCAAATTCGACCATGTTTAAACCGTCGATAGACTTGCCTGGCACCTCTTCTATCAATGACGAAACTGAATGCCAAATAATGTCTTGCTTGGCGAGATTAAGCACTTTTGAGTCAACCGTTTCAACCACGGTCGCTTTGGCTTTCACCAGATCGGGAGCATGGCGCAACGCCGATTGAAACGAGTCATACTTAATATTCACCATCATGCGCGTTGTTGGCAGCGGCGTGATATCTAACCTAGCTTCGGTGATCACCGCGAGGGTCCCTTCTGACCCCGTCAAAATGCGTGAAAGATTGAACTCATCATATGACTCATTCCACACATTTTTTAAATCGTAACCGGTTAAAAAACGGTTAAGCTTAGGAAATCGCGCCGCAACTTCATCACGATGTTGCAGCGTCAAGTTAGCAATATCCCTTTGCAAACGCTGACCCAGCGATGGCGAGGCATTTTGCTCGAGCAGTTGTAACGCCTCATGGTTCAACGGTCCGGTTTCCAATACACTACCATCATAAAGCACGCTTGAAAGCGCCAATACATGATCCGAGGTTTTACCATATACCAGTGAACCCGCCCCAGATGCATCGGTATTGATCATGCCCCCCAAGGTTGCGCGGTTTGAGGTCGACAAGTCAGGGCTAAAGAAAAAACCGTGTGGACGCAGCGCATCATTGAGCGCATCTTTAATGACGCCTGCTTCTACCCTCACCCAGCCCTCATCAGCATTCACTTCAAGCACGCGGTTCATGTATCGCGACAAGTCCAAGATCAACCCATGAGTCAATGACTGGCCATTGGTTCCCGTGCCGCCACCACGCGCACTGAAGACCACTTTTTCAAATTCAACAGAGGCCGCCAGCTTGAGTGCTATGCGTATATCGGTTTGATTTCTTGGATAGAGTACCGCTTGAGGTAAAAATTGATAGACAGAGTTATCCGTTGCCTGAGCAAGACGCGCGCTATAGCGTTTATCGATATCGCCCGTAAAGCCACTCTCGGCCAATGCGTCGAGAAAATCGAAATACACAGGCTCAAGCGTTTGTTGATGAGATAACTTAGGTAGCATGGTGGTTTCTGTCTTTATCGTTATTAAAATAGTGCAGCCATTATAAACAAAAAAAAGCCGCTAAAAAGCGGCTTTTATCGAATTAGCTTATTCTATTTCAAGAATAATTATCCGTGAGCTTCACCTAGGTATAACCAAGTGTCGATAACGGTATCAGGGTTTAGTGATACAGTATCGATACCTTGTTCAACTAGCCATACTGCAAAGTCAGCGTGATCTGAAGGCCCTTGACCACAAATCCCAACATAAGCACCTTTCGCTTTAGCCGACTTAATTGCCATCGCTAATAGGGCTTTCACCGCTGGGTTACGCTCATCAAACAGGTGGCTGATGATGCCTGAGTCACGGTCAAGACCAAGGGTCAACTGAGTTAAATCGTTAGAACCGATAGAGAAACCATCGAAATACTCAAGGAACTGATCAGCAAGCAAGGCGTTTGACGGTAGTTCACACATCATGATGACGCGTAGGCCATCTTTACCACGCTCAAGGCCTTCCTCTTTAAGTAGCTCAATCACTTGCGCCGCTTCTTCAAGGGTACGTACGAATGGGATCATGATCTCAACGTTCGTCAGACCCATCTCACCACGTACACGCTTAATCGCTTCACACTCAAGAGCAAAACAGTCACGGAACGACTCAGAGATATAACGGCTCGCACCGCGGAATCCCAACATTGGGTTCTCTTCTTCTGGCTCGTAACGGTCACCACCGACTAAGTTAGCGTACTCGTTAGACTTAAAGTCTGACATACGTACAATCACTTTCTTCGGATGGAAAGCCGATGCGATAGTCGCAATACCTTCAACCAGACGCGCTACGTAGTATTCAACAGGCGATTCATAACCTGCGATCATCTCGTGGATCTCTTGTTGTAGCTCAGCAGTTTGGTCGTTGAACTCTAGCAAGGCCTTCGGATGAATACCGATCATACGGTTGATGATAAATTCAAGACGCGCAAGACCAACACCTTCATTAGGCAGACGAGCAAAGTCAAACGCTCGGTCAGGGTTACCCACGTTCATCATGATTTTCATTGGCAATTCAGGCATTGAATCGACACGTGATGACATCACTTCGAAATCTTGAATACCTTCGTAGATAAAACCAGTGTCGCCTTCAGCACAAGATACCGTGACTTCTTGACCATGTTTAATCTTGTCAGTGATGTCGCCACAACCCACAACTGCAGGTACACCTAGTTCACGCGCGATAATCGCGGCATGACAAGTACGGCCGCCACGATTCGTGACAATCGCACTAGCACGCTTCATGATTGGCTCCCAATCTGGGTCAGTCATGTCGGTAACCAGTACATCGCCTTCTTGGATTTGGTCCATATCTTCAATAGAAGCCAGTACCTTAGCAGTACCGTTACCAATTTTATGACCAATTGAGCGACCTTCACCAATCACATCACCTTTAGTTTTAAGGTGGTAGCGTTCAATGAGTTGCACATCTTCGCGAGAACGGACAGTTTCAGGGCGAGCCTGAACGATATAAAGTTTGCCGTCATTGCCATCTTTTGCCCACTCGATATCCATTGGACGACCGTAGTGCTTTTCGATGACCATCGCTTGTTTAGCAAGCTCCATGACTTCTTCATCATTGATGGAGAATTGGCGACGCTTTTCAGCAGCAACATCTTCAATCTTAACTTGCTTACCATGACTTAAGTCATCTGAGTAAACCATCTGAATCAGCTTGCTACCGATGTTACGACGAACCACTGACATGTGACCAGCAGTTAGACTTGGCTTATGTACATAAAACTCATCAGGGTTAACCGCACCCTGCACTACCATTTCACCTAGGCCAAATGATGATGTAATAAATACCACATCGTTGTTACCCGACTCAGTATCCATGGTAAACATTACACCCGATGCTGCGGTATCTGAGCGAACCATACGCTGTACACCTGCAGAAAGTGCTACGCCTTTATGGTCATAGCCTTGGTGTACACGGTATGAGATCGCTCGGTCATTAAATAACGATGCAAATACGTGTTTAATTGCGACCAGTACAGAATCATAACCTTTCACGTTCAGGAATGTTTCTTGTTGACCGGCAAAAGAAGCATCTGGCATATCTTCAGCGGTTGCTGATGAACGCACGGCGAAAGATGCATCTTGAGTTTCTGAAGAAAGCTTGTCATACGACTCACGTACAACCTGCTCGAATTCACTATGGAATGGGGTATCGATAACCCACTGTCTGATCTGTGCACCGGCTGTAGCGAGTGCATTCACGTCATCTACATCTAGAGCGTCTAGAATGTCGTATATCTTCTGGTTAAGTCCGCTTTGTTCAAGAAATTCATTGAACGCAAAAGAGGTGGTCGCAAAGCCACCAGGCACTTGAACACCTGCATTAGCTAGATTGCTGATCATCTCCCCAAGAGAAGCGTTTTTACCGCCGACCTTGTTGACGTCACCCATGCCTAATTCTTGATACCAGAGTACATATTGCTGCACAGTTCTATCTCCGCAAGTTTATTTCAGTGTGGCCCTTCACACGAGGGCAGCGGCATTTTACACTCCCTAACAACACGCGTAAATGTATAATTTTATTTGTAATTTTATTACTACAAGAGGTCAGAATGTTACGTAAAGTCTTTTATATCTCAGATGGGACGGCGATCACAGCAGAGGTTTTTGGTCACGCCGTTCTATCTCAATTTCCAGTTGAATTTGAAGCGCTTACCATTCCATTTGTAGAGACAGTTAAGAAAGCTGAATCCGTGAAGGCCCAAATAAATGATTGTTTTATTACAACAGGTGAACGACCACTTGTATTCCATTCTATTGTAAAAGCGGAGATCAGAGACATCATCTATAGTAGCGAATGCATAGATTATGATTTTTTGAACACTTTCGTCGCCCCATTAGAGGATCAACTCGGTGTCAAAGCCTCGCCTGTGGTGCATCGTACCCACGGTAAAGGCAATCATAGTTATGAGGCTCGTATCGATGCGATTAATTTCGCTATGGAAAATGATGATGGCCAAACACTCAAACATATAGACAAGGCAGACCTAGTGTTATTGGGCGTTTCACGCTGTGGTAAGACCCCAAGTAGCCTCTATCTGTCAATGCAGTTTGGGATAAAAGCCGCAAACTATCCTTTTATCGAAGATGATATGGACAACTTAAAACTGCCAGAGGCGTTAAAAAAGAATAAACACAAACTATTTGGTCTAACGATCGATCCAGTCCGCTTGCATGAGATCCGTCAAAGCCGCATGGAAAACAGCCGCTACTCGTCATTGCGCCAATGTCGTATTGAGGTCAAAGAGGTCGAAATGATGTACAAACGGGAACGAATTCCCTTTGTTAATACGACCAATCACTCAGTTGAAGAGATCGCTACCAAGATCCTCGACAAAACCGGGTTGGCTCGTCACATGTTTTAAATTGGCATCAAATTTGGTAGCCAAATTAGCCAAAAATCTTCGCCCAACTGCACAGTTGTCTACAAATACTGGTAATTTTCATGTTTTAGGCACTGTGCAGCATCAAACTATTGGTTATAATCCGAGGCAATAAGGCGAAATGCCAAGACACATGCTCGGTATACTGAATGACCATTAAAACAGACGAACTACGCACCACATTACTATGTAAGGCCATTTCACCTGCAAAACTCGCATCTGAATACCCGCTTACTCAAGACGCCGCCGACTACTTAGTACAACAACGACGAGAAGTTGAAGCAATTCTTACGGGCGACGATAAGCGCCTTCTAGTGATCATTGGCCCCTGCTCTATCCATGATACTGATGCCGCGATTGATTACGCTCAACGTTTAGCTGTGCTACATAACGAGCTCAAAGATGATTTATGTATCTTGATGCGCGTCTACTTTGAGAAGCCACGCACCACAGTCGGTTGGAAAGGCTTGATATCCGACCCTGATCTTGATGGCAGCTTTAACGCCAACAAGGGTCTGCGTCTAGCACGTCATCTGCTGCAGCAGATCACCGAGCTTAAGCTGCCTATTGCGACTGAATTCTTAGACATGGTAAACGGCCAGTATATAGCCGACTTGATCACTTGGGGTGCAGTGGGTGCACGCACCACTGAAAGCCAAATTCACCGAGAGATGGCGTCAGCGCTGTCTTGCCCTGTAGGCTTTAAAAACGGTACTGACGGTAATATCAATATTGCTATCGATGCTGTACGCGCCGCTAAAGAGCCACATATCTTCTACTCGCCAGATAAAGATGGTGCCATGGCAGTGTACCGCACCAGTGGTAACCCCTATGGCCACATTATTTTACGTGGTGGCAAGCAACCCAATTACCATGAAGCCGACATTGAAGCCGCTGCAGATCAGCTTACCGCTGTAGGTGTTTCTCACCGTATGGTGGTTGACTTTAGCCACGGCAACAGTCAAAAGCAGCACCAACAACAACTGGTTGTCGCTGATGAGATTATTCGCCAAATGGAAAATGGCTCAACAGCCATTGCCGGTATCATGGCTGAGAGCTTCATCGAAGAGGGTAATCAAAAAGTGGTAGCAGGCGAACCACTGGTTTATGGCAAAAGCATCACTGATGCATGCTTAAACTGGAGCGAGTCTGAAACTTTGCTGCGCAAACTCGCCAAAGCCTCTCGTCATCGTATCAATAAGCTCGCTTAATCTTAGTGATCCCAATATAAGGCTTCTTAATCGAAGCCTTTTGTCCTTGTATACCCAGCAAGTGTTTAGTGTCTAAACCTTGAAATGTATTTAATGCATAACCTATAGGTTGCCGTATGCCCCTAACTCAAACACCGCCTCAATTTTCTGACGCGGTTAGCGCTCGTATTGAGCAATCAGAAGCTCGCGTTATTAAAGCGATATTTCCCTCAATCACTAACCACCACAACACCTTATTTGGCGGTGAAGCCTTAGCTTGGATGGATGAAACGGCGTTTATTGCTGCCACTCGATTTTGCCGCAAACCTCTAGTCACAGTAAGTTCTGACCGAATCGATTTTAATAAGGCGATTCCTGCGGGCACCTTAGCAGAGATCATCGCCAAAGTTATCCATGTGGGTAACACCTCACTAAAAGTCGAAGTTAATATTTTTGTCGAAGATATGTATCAAGACTTGCGTGAACACGCTATTCGCGGTGTATTTACCTTTGTTGCCGTCGATGAGGAGCGTAAACCGACTAAAGTCTGGACGGGTGCTTAAACACATTAGCATCCAGCTAATCACGCGGTGACCGACTCCTAGCAAAACCACTCCCCATTTAACATCTCAACCATTAGACTTAAGTCTGATGGTTGAGATGTTGTTTTAAAATTTATCCTCAGCGCAATCAAAATCCGTAGAATATTAAGCCTGTTATCTGTTACATTGTGTTCACCTTCACGTGCAACAAAGATAATCAAAAAGCAATGAAGCTAGAAAATTTAAATATCATCATCGCCGATGATCATCCACTTTTTAGAAACGCCCTACGGCAAGCATTAAGTGGATCATTTGCGCAAACCAACTGGTTTGAAGCAGATAGTGCTGACGCACTGCAAACCTTGTTAGAGCAAACTGACGCCCCATACGATCTAGTGTTATTGGATCTGCAGATGCCAGGGTCCCACGGCTACTCGACCCTCATTCATCTGCGCACACATTTTCCTGAGTTACCCGTAGTGGTAATTTCAGCCCATGAAGATGCCATGACAATCAGTCGAGCGGTGCATTACGGCAGTGCTGGGTTTATTCCCAAATCATCATCAATGGAAACCTTGGCCGATGCACTCACGGCCGTGTTATACGGAGATATCTGGTTACCTGCCAATGTGGAGCTGCAGCAGATAGATGAAGATGCCACCGATCAGATGGCAGCCAAACTTGCCGACCTAACGCCTCAGCAATATAAAGTGTTGCAGATGTTTGCAGAAGGTTTGCTAAACAAACAGATAGCCTACGATTTAGGCGTCTCTGAAGCCACCATTAAGGCCCATGCTACGGCAATTTTTAGAAAGCTTGGCGTACGCAACCGCACCCAAGCTGTGATAGCGCTACAACAACTTGAGATGGACAGAGTGGAAATTTAACCGCTAAAACCTATCGTTTATCGTGTACCCGATACAAAAAAGCCGAACTTTAGTTCGGCTTTTTAATGACCAGATAACCCTTATCCCATGTGCTTAGCATGAAAGCGTAAATGCTCTTCAATAAAACTCGCGATAAAGTAGTAGCTATGATCATAGCCCTCCTGCATACGCAAGATTAACGGGTATTCATTTATCGCTGCCGCCTCGATTAACGCATGGGGCTTAAGCTGTTCTTCAAGAAAATTGTCACTTGTTCCCTGATCCACCAACACTGGTATATCGCTGCTTGACGCTTTCATCAACTCACAAGCATCGTACTGCATCCAACTATCGCGGTTTTTACCTAAGTAGTTTAAAAACGCTTTGTGACCCCATGGACAGTTTATCGGATTAACTATCGGGCTAAATGCCGATATCGACTGATAACGCTCAGGGTTACGTAAACCAGCAACTAACGCGCCATGGCCGCCCATCGAATGCCCAGCAATGGCTCTGACATTACTGACAGGAAAATGTTGTTCAATTAGTTCAGGTAACTCCTGCACAACATAGTCATACATCTGATAATGCTCACGCCATGGCGCTTGTGTGGCATTCAGGTAAAAACCTGCGCCTAAGCCCAAGTCATAACTCTCAGAAGGGTCATCGGCAACACCTTGTCCGCGCGGACTGGTATCTGGCGCCACAATGGCGATGCCAAGCTCTGCGGCAATGCGCATAGCCCCCGCTTTTTGCATAAAGTTCTCATCGGTGCAGGTTAAGCCTGATAACCAATACAGCACAGGCACCTTGCGCTCACTCGCCTGAGGTGGCAAGTAAATCGCAAAGCGCATCTGACAATTAAGCACACCCGACTGGTGATGATATTGTTTATGCCACCCGGCAAAACTCTTAGTACTACTAATATTTTCTATCGTCATTTTCTGTCCCTAACCTTGCGCGACCAACATTTCACCGGTCGCGCTCGGGGTTAACGCTTAACGGTTATTTATCAAAGTGCACCACAGAGCGAATACTCTTGCCTTCATGCATCAGATCAAAAGCGCTGTTAATCTCTTCAAGCGGCATAGTGTGGGTAATGAAATCGCTCAACTTGAAATCGCCACGCAAGTATTTTTCAACAATCTCAGGCAGCTCTGAGCGCCCTTTTACGCCACCAAAGGCACTACCACGCCACACGCGGCCTGTCACTAACTGGAATGGACGCGTTGAGATCTCTTGCCCTGCACCGGCCACACCAATAACAACCGACTCGCCCCAGCCTTTATGACAACACTCTAACGCGCTGCGCATAACATCGACATTACCAATACATTCAAAAGAGTAATCAACGCCACCATCGGTTAGCTCAACAATCACCTCTTGAATAGCTTTGTCATAGTCTTTTGGGTTGATGCAATCTGTGGCACCAAGTTGGCGTGCCAGTTCAAACTTACTGTCATTAATATCAACGGCAATAATGCGCGTAGCACCTGCCATGGTGGCTCCAATGATGGCAGACAGACCAATACCGCCAATACCAAATATCGCCACGCTCGCACCCGGCTCAACCTTGGCGGTATTCAATACAGCACCCATGCCGGTTGTTACGCCACAGCCTAGTAAACATACCTCTTCAAGCGGGGCTTCAGGGTTCACCTTTGCTAATGAGATCTCAGGTAAAACCGTGTACTCAGAGAACGTAGAGCAACCCATGTAATGGAAAATAGGCTCACCATCTTTATAGAAACGAGTGGTGCCATCGGGCATTAACCCCTTACCTTGAGTTTCACGGATTTTCTGACACAGGTTGGTCTTACCCGATTTACAGAACTTACACTCACCACATTCTGGGGTGTAAAGCGGAATGACGTGATCCCCCACTTTTACGCTAGTGACACCTTCACCCACCATCTCAACGATACCGCCACCCTCATGACCTAAAATAGCAGGAAAAACGCCTTCGGGATCATCACCCGAGAGGGTAAATGCATCGGTATGACAAACACCTGTTGCCACAATCTTCACCAACACTTCACCAGCACGAGGCAGCATTACATCCACCTCTTCTACCGATAGCGGCTGACCTGGGCCCCAAGCAATAGCGGCTTTTGACTTAATAAATTTATCTGACATGGTTCTAACTCCCTCGATGATGTAGATGCGCCACCTACAATTTAGTCGCTTTGTGAGCAACCGGTGTGGCAATTGACTGAGTATTTCTGGTCTTACGATGACACCTATTGTATTTGTTTCTATATGAATGATAATCTAGTCAATCTGCAAATGATTTTTACGAGACAGTAACAATGCAAAGTTGGGAAGGAGTATGTGAATTCGTTGCGGTCGCAGAAACAGATAGCTTTACTGCTGCGGCTAAACGGCTTGGGATCTCCACTGCGCAAGTTAGCCGCCAAGTCGGCGCATTGGAGCGCAGGCTAGATACCAAGCTCTTGTATCGCACGACACGAAAAGTATCGCTAACCGAAGAAGGTTCCCTATACTACCGTCATTGTCGGCAGGTGCTCGACGGCTTAGATGAAGCAGAACGAGCCCTAAGCAGCTTAAAAGGTACGCCTCAAGGGTTACTAAAAATAACCGCGCCAGTGGCTTACGGGGAAAAGTATATACTGCCTATCGTCAATGACTTCATGCTTAATTACCCCAGTGTGGATATCAATGTGGAGCTGACAAACCGGCAAGTTAATTTGATTGATGCGGGTATCGACCTTGCTATTAGAATTGGAAAATTGGCAGATTCGACCCTAATGGCAAAACGCATTAGCCAGCGAATAAACTTTGTGTGCGCCTCCCCAGCCTACCTTAAACGTTTTGGCGAACCTCATACGCTATCAGAGCTGAGTCAACACAACTGTTTAATGGGTAATCATGACTATTGGCGATTCATTGACCAAGGGAGTGAACGGCAGATTAAAGTGGCGGGCACACTACAATGCAACACTGGTCACGGCCTGCGAGACGCGGCGCTAAAAGGATTAGGCTTAGCACAGTTGCCCAATTACTACATAAGTCATGATCTAGAAACTGGCGCACTGGTGCCTGTGTTAAATTCATACCAAGAACCCAACGAAGGCGTATGGGCGCTCTACCCTCATAATCGTCATTTATCACCAAAAGTACGATTAATGGTCGATTTCCTAGCTGCGAAATTACCTTAATAGTGGCGCTATATCAGAGTGAGGCAGCAGAAAAGAGTTAGGTTAGGGCGATGAATACTGATTGACCCCAAAGTCGTTATTCGGGCATCTGACTCACGAGATGGCTTGGCATCCACAAAGGAAGGTTATTCAAATAAGAGTTGTCGTTCTATAACACGGATCTCAGCCGCCTTAATGATATTATTAAGGGTTGGCAACGCTTTAAGACGTTTCAGCTCTGCATCAATCACAGGTAGCAAGCTAGCATGCTTAGGATGCAAATAATGGTAAAGCGCAAGGCGACCCAGATGATTTGGCATAACGGCAATATCGTCAAAATGGTAGCGCTGTATCATGATCTGCCCATCTAGATTATTCGTCAATGCAACATCAGCCTGATGATTCTGCAATAACTCAAACATCATCTTGGTACTGTCAACGTCTCTCACATATGGCAGGCCTTCAGTAATATTATTGGTATGCTTAACCCCCCTCACTTTCACCACGCGATATGGTTGCAGATCCTTGGGTTCACGGATCAAAATACCACTATCAGCACGCACAAAAGGCATGGTTTCAAGATAATAATAGGGGGTTGGCACGCGTAACATGCTGGGGTTGTCTTCCCCATAGCTCCATATTCGCATTACTTCGCCATCCATTTTTCCCGACACTGCAGCGTATTGAGCACGGTTGCCAGGCAAAGGTAATATATCGACCTTAATGTCTAAGCCTCGATAAATCTGAGGGATCACTTCATGCGCCACTTCTTGCTCTATCAAATACTCAATAGACGCAAACCGGTAGCTTGTCTGTAGCGGACTATCAGCAGCGCAGGCAGCCTGAGTTATCAGCACCAGCAATAAAGCGCAGCAAGCAAATATAATTTTCAAACGTTTCCCTTACTTTAAGGCCAAGATTCAATTTAGAGAAAACAGTGCAACCTAGCAAAGGCTTGTAAGCCAATGCTCTTACAACGACATAAACAAAGCTTAGCAAATAACAAGCAGAGCAATACTACTATCTAGATTATAAATGCCACGCTTAGCAAAACGTTCATGGCAAAACGGGCGTATTGGGCACAGCACTTTTTGAGCAAGGGATGTTAAGTGATTTTACTGGACTCGATAACGCTGTCCTACTCGGCCAAAAACGATACCACTATGTATACTGGTACAGTGGGGCAGCCCCTATTACTGTAAAAGCTGGTGTGCAATCACTCGAGTCTCAGCCGCCTCGATGATATCACTGAGCTCGCCAGCGTCTTCAAGGCGCTTAAACTCGGCATCAATGACTGGCAGCAATCTAGTAATGATTTAGTGGCAACCATAAGAGAATTAAGACGTTTTTTGTGGATGGAAGAGCATTGATTGCTAAGAGAGTCATGTAGTATTGTAATGTCGCGCATGGTGTTGTTCTAGTTTGTTTTTGGCGAAATTGATTAGATCAAACAGCACCATGCGTGTCTACTAATTGATTGTAAAAGAAATTATCTGGGGATTCCCTAGAACAGGGCGTTAGCTCTCTAGGAGTAGGAGGCAAGTTTGGCAACAAACGAAGGTAGGGTTTATTTCGCACTTGATGGTGATGACTTTGAGCCTGATGTTGTCACAGAACTTTTAGGCATATTGCCAACGTCTGTGAAGATAAAAGGATCCAAAGTTCCTAATAAACTTCCGGCTAAAAATTCTTGGGAGTTATCTACGGAGAATATAGTTAACGAGTACATTGACGTATTTTCTATGGCAGAATCTATTACTGATACTCTTATGCCAATAAAAGACAAGCTTAAACGTGTAATTGAAACGTATAACTTGGTTCCTAGGCTTGAAGTTGTATTATGGTTTTCAGTTAATGAAAAACATTCAACTCCTGCAATAGGCTTTGAGCCAAGTACAATAAGCTTTCTCGGTGAAATCGGGGCACTTATAGATATTGATACCTATAAGCAATAGAGAGCTAACAAGCTGTTAAAAAAGGACAAAAAACAGTTGGTTTTGCTCCTTCGTCGCTAATTTTAACCAACTATTTTTTTCTGTTAACAGGGCGTTAGTTGCTTAGGGAATTCAAATGGGTAATTGGAACAAAGATTGTCGTACTAAAAAGAATCCAGTAGCATTTGGTCTTGGTATAGGGATCGCTATTGGTTCTGGTATTGGTGTAGCTCTTGGAAATCTAGCTCTAGGGATTGGGATTGGGATTGCAATTGGCGCCGCTATAGCCTTAGAACAAAAGAAAAAACAAGAAAAAAATAACGACGAGTAAGTCAGTAATCAGCAACTAACAAGGCGTTAAAATGGACAAATAACAGCTGGCTGTTGTTCGTGCCTCACACATTTTAGCCTGCTATTATTTGCCGCGTAACGTAGCGTTACCGTATATCAGCTTGCCATACTTTCCCTAATAAGAATCATCACTTTAAGAGCTTTGACTCTAACCAATTTCTGTCCAAAAACGATTTAACTTGTGATTGCCTAAGTCATACTAATAAGGCTAAATCGAAGAGAATGGAAACTGGGTGTAGGTGCGGCTGTGGCCTTCCGTGACATGGATGTCACGGCAGAGCCTACAGGGAACGTACTTGCGGCGTGTCACAGAAGTACCTGCACGAATAGCCTGCTGCAAGCAATTCAAAACAATGAAAGTCAACGCTACCATCAATAAATAAAAACAACTTCGTCAAATGTTATAAGCCAAAAATGCCAGCCCCTTCATTCGAAGGCCAACACATTTCTGTCCAAAACCGAGTTAGCTTTTTAACTAGCTACTCGCATGAAATGAAGCTAAATCGAAGAGACAAAATGACCCTGTGTAGATGCGGGTGCGAACGTTGATGGCATGGCCGCTCTCTGACATCCATGTCATCGCGGCATTTGTGAATCCATTCACTTCAGATGCCATCGTCGAGCCTCCACGGAGGATTCACAACGATATCCCTATCTAAAAGCCAGTTCGACAATCCCTGTCTCTCGTTCGCAAGCATATGGCTGTTGCCAAACTCTCCGTGTAGCAGCAGTATCTGCACATTCCTCGCCGGACAGGCGATTAGTTACAGTGAAGATACAAATTTCAAAGACACTCTACCAACACTAATTCAGCCAAATGTTAAACCACAAAAATGCCAACACCTTCATTCGAAGATCGAGCTATCGCGTCAATTAGCGAAAATTCTCCATCATGCGGTAATACAGCATACCAATCGCCATGCCTTGATTACCCAACCATTCGCCGACAGGCAGGCGGATCTGCTTCATGTTGGCAAACAGGTCAAACTCTTTATGCTGCCCCACCACTGCTGCGGCCATGATCTCCCCCATAATATGCGAAGTTGCCACGCCGTGACCGGAATAGCCTTGGCAGTAAAATACATTGGGAGATACTTTACCAAGCTGTGGAATACGGTTAACCACAATGCCCGCCATGCCAGTCCAATCAAACTCAATCTCTACCCCTTTTAACTGGGGAAAAGTGCGCTCTAGCGCGGGGCGAAGCTCTGCCGCCACATCTTTTGAATCGCGGCCAGAATAGTTAGTCCCACCGCCAAACATTAAGCGATGGTCTGCAGTCATACGGTAATAGTCGAGCACAAAGCGACTGTCATACACGGCGACATCATGAGGATTGAGTTGCTTGGCCAGGGCTGAGTCTAACTTAACCGTGGCACAGTTACCCAGCGATGCTGGAAAGAGTAAACCACTTAATTTTTTGCGCGCTAACTTATGGTAAGCATTACCCGCCAGTACCACACTATTAGCAGTGATCTGCCCTTTGGCCGTTTTCACCACTGGACGATCACCCTCAATAATATCAAGCACTGTTGAGTGTTCAAAAATCTGCGCCCCATTGCCCACTGCGGCCCTCGCCTCGCCAATGCATAGGTTGACCGAATGCAGATGCATATTGCGTTTATTGAGTAAGCCACCATGATAAAGCGGCGTGTCTAAATACTGAGGAATATCGGCTTTTGATAATAAAATCAGTTCATCGCCCATGCCGCGGTTCACGCCTTCATCAAAAGTCTTTTGCATTTCGCCCATATGAGCAAATTTATAAGCCGTGTGCAGGTGGCCAAATTTAAGATCGCAATCGATACCATATTTGGCCACGCGGTTTTTAATAATGTCGTGACCTCGCCAGCGCAGGTTCCACACAAAATCCTCTGCCTCAGTGCCAATTTGATTACGCAGTTGCTTGGTTATCGCCCCGTCGCCAGATAGGCTGCCAGTGACCTGGCCACCATTACGCCCCGTTGCGCCCCAACCGATTTTATTCGCCTCAACAATGGCCACTTTATAGCCTTGCTCCGACAGCTCAACGGCGGTGGCTACCCCAGTAAACCCACCGCCAATAATAACGACGTCAACATCTACCTCGCCTTGTAGTTGGTCGAAATCAGTTTCTTGGTTGATGGTGGCGTTGTAGTAAGAATTGCAGCGCGGTAATGACATTAAGGCTCCTAAGTTGCTCGGCGAAAGCTTTGTTTTATATTTTTTACAAAGGTGTTTGTTATTTGAGTATATAGAAGTTCAATCGCAGGTCAACTAGGAGAAATACTGGCGATCAATGACCTTTATCTGCCCCCTTGCCATACCTAACCGTGCCAGCCTGTCATACCATTAGGGATGGTATTTTCACTGCTAAGCCGCTGCAGGCAAAGGCATTGCCAAAATAGTTGTTCATTTTTCATCCAGCCTAAGTTCCCTCTTCTATACTTTTTAGTCATACGTTAACGCCAACATTAAAGGCAACCCTAATGGCTAGATCATCAATCGTCGCCAACAATCATCACCATGTCACTCCTATTGCCTCCTTCAGTCCATCGCGCTTTCCACCGCACCACGCCAAGTTTAAACGCGGCGCATTACTGGCAATGCTCATCTCCTTCTCGGCAGGGGCAAACATCAACACATCCAGTGACATACAGGTGCCATTACCCAAAGCTTTTGGACAACCCAATAGTGTTGGGATCTCAGGTGCTATGGGTTCGGTCTCCGATCGTATCGCTATAGATGTCCCCACAGGCAGGCGTGGAATGAAGCCCAACTTAAGCCTGACCTACAGCTCTTTAGGGGGGAGTGGGATTGCCGGACAAGGTTGGGCAATGGGCATAGGTAGCATTGAACGTTGGCGTGGAAACGGGACGCCCAGTGTCAACGCCATTATCGACGGCACTAATAATGATAGGTTTTCCTACTCGTTAGCGGGTGCTGGTGGTGAACTGCATGATGAAGACAATGACGGTGTTTACCGCGCACGCATTGAAAGTGTTTATCGCCCGTTTAAGAAGATAGCAGACGGCTGGCAGATGTATGATGGCCAAGGCGTTAGCTATCTATTTGGTAGCGTTGCCAGCAGCCGTATTGATGGTCAAGCGTGGCTCATTGATACTGTTCAAGACCCCTCAGGAAACACCATTACCTATGGCTACAGCAGTGAATGCGAATTAACCATTGCCGGGGCTGCTTGCGACAGTGAAAACCAGTCCCGCTTTCTTAGCGAAATCAATTACACAGGTTACGCGCCAACCAATGATACCGGCGCTAACCGCGTGACCTTTGAATATGAACCCAGACCCGACATCAAGGTCGCCTACAACCGCGGTGTTCGCGAAGCACAAAACCTCAGACTAAAGCAGGTATCAATCTATGCTGAGGGACAATTTGTTAGAGCATACCGTCTTGATTACGCTCAATATCAGCAGGGTATATCGCTATTAAGTACGGTACAACTCATTGGCCGAGACCAAGTGTCGGCAATCACTCTACGCACGCTCAGTTACAGTGAGCGTGACTTAAACTGGAGTGCCATCAATGGCCCAGTTAATCTCCCTGTTGACTTAGCTGATGCCGAGGCAAGTAGCACAGGGGCACAGCTGATGGATGTGAACGGCGATGGCTTTGCCGACATCATTAACAATGGTCTTGCCGTATTCTTGGGGAATGGCCAAGGCGATTTCAGTAACAGCAGCCTATGGAGCAATTCGCTTATCAATGCAGACGCGAGTATTGTCGATAATGAGGGGATCGACACTGGCGTGCGCTTTTTAGATGTGGATGGTGATGCCAGAGTCGATATTTTAGTCGCAACCCCCACTCGAACAGAAGTCTGGCTTAATACAGGTAGCGGTTGGCAGCAGAGCAGCGCTTGGAGCAGTAATTTAGCCAACTTGTCTGCGCTCTCCATTGCACTGGTGGATGCCGGCGCCTCAACCGATTGTCGGGCACCGCTTTGTTCTAGTTTTGGCTCATCCGCACCAGCAGGTTGCTCTGCGCCCTATTGTAGCGGCGATGAAGAGACAGATCCTGATGATTGCTTAACGCTTGAAGAGGGGGAAACGGCGGCCCCATTTTGTGAAAGCTCACCAAACTACTCTTCGCCTGCCACCGAACCTTTCTCGCTTGTGGGTGAACTGGGCGAATCAACAGGCGTTGAATTCGCTGATGTTAATGCCGATGGCCGTGTCGATATCATCTGGTCACTCAAGTTTGACCAATCGACCTTCTTAGCCGAAACCCCACGTATTATCAGAGCCATTTTCCTGAATGGCGGCAACGAACATTTAGGTTGGTATCAAAGTGATAGCTTATCGGGTGCCCTGGCCAACGTGTTAACAAATCAAGATGGCGCAGCGGGTGCATTTGTGGTTGAAAATGCCTATGAAGGCTACTCATTTATGGATGTCAATGGCGATGGTTTAGCCGACATCATTCGCTCGATAGAAAATAAACAAGCGGTCTATCTCAGTAACGGAGCTGGTTGGCATTTCGACTCGGGTTATACCGACGCCATGACAAGCCAGTCTTTATTTGCACTAGACAGCGACTTTGGCAGCCAAGGGTTAATCCCTATCGACTTTAACGATGATGGTCTTGTGGATTATATGCGAGCCAAAGGTGGCAGCGACAGCCAAGTGTATCGCAATACAGGAACCTCATGGCAGTTTGATGCGACAATGTCGAGCCTATTGCAAAGCAGCAATGTTAAGTTTGTAGACAGCGATGGCAAAGCAACCGGATCAACCATGGCCGACGTCGATGGTAATGGCATTGTCGACCTTATCGTGGCAAAAGAAGCCGAAACCAATCGTATTTTACTGGGTGATAATTTGCGCTCAGGTAAGCTCACGCGTGCGGTGTCTGCATTGGGACAAACAACAGAGATCACTTGGGTGCCCTCTACACAATTTACCCACACTAACAATGGTGTCCAAACACTGCCTGTTACCTTGTCGCTTGTCAGACAAGTGATACGCGCAGATGGCCGCGGCAACAGTTTTAGTGCCCAACTTGACTACCAAGGTGGCCAGTACACCAGTGAAGGATTTTTAGGCTTCAGCGTGGTGAAACAACACCCCTCTGCTGGTCTTGCCACAGAAACCTATTTTTACCAAGATACTAACCGTACTTTCCAGCCCTACGAAATTCGTTCATTTGATTCGCAAAATGTGCTGCGCGCGTTAAGTGAATCAGACACCTTAGTGCGTGCTGGCGGCACGGGTATTACACAAGTGATGTTGAAATCAACCAAAACCCAGCGCTTTTCCAATACGGGAGCTTTGACGACCACCTCTTGGGTAGACCGCACCTATGATGCCTTTATGCAGCCCTTGTCGGTATATAACGATCTTCGCGAAGAAGTTATCGGCGATGAAAGCACCGCGCGATATGAATGGCATCAAACGAGCACAGGCATCCCATTGGGCTTTTGGGCGTCAATCAGCAAAGTGACAGCGTTCGATGGTAACAACAATCAGATGTCTCAAGCCATCACCGCATACAATGCACAAGGCTTGCCCATTTCGAGTAAGGAGTGGATTAAAGACGATCAATTTGTTGAAACCCAAATTGCCTATGATGAATATGGCAATGTCACCACAGTAACTGACAGAACTGGCCAAACAACCCAATTTGCTTATGATGCCACGGGCCGTTTTCGCGTACAGGCCACCGACCCATTGGGCCATATCAGGCGCAGCCTATATGACTCAGGCTTTGGTACCCTGATAGTCGACATCGATGCAGACGGCAATGCCACCACGACAGACTATGATACCTTTGGACGTAAGGTAAAAATAACCGCCCCTGGCGATGAAGCCTCTCCCTTTGGTACTGTCAGTTATCAATATTCCCCGATAGGCGATCCCAACGCGCAATTCTACACACAACTCAGTACAGAAAATGCAGGGACCAGTGAAGTATTTGAAGAAAAGACCTATTTCGATGCACTCGGTAAAGTCTACCGCACCGAGCAAGAAGGTGCTGATGGTGTGCCGATTGTCATGGTGGTGGAGTTTGGCAATGATGGCCAAGCGAGTGCATCATCACTGCCCTACTTTGATGGCGATACACCTGAAATGCTCACCTCTGAGCGGGATGACTTGGGTCGCATCGTCAAGATAACCGACCCACTCAATCAACAAATTCAAATGAGTTATGAGGGGTTCCAAATTAATATTCTTGACGGCCGTGGCAACACCACACAATCGACCGTTGATCCCGCAGGCAACCCTGAACTCATCGTGTTAAGCGTTGATGGACAAACTCAAACGACCCAATACAAATACGATAGCTCAGGGCGCTTGTTAACCGTAATTGATGCTCTGGGCCATGAAACACTGCTTGAATATGATGGCTTAGCCAGAAAAACCAAGTTAGTTGACCCCAACAGCGGAACCTATCAATACGGCTACGATGCCGAAGGCCGGTTAACCCATGAAACGGCCCCAGATGGTAAAACCACTGTGATGCACTACTCGGCAAATGGTCAGCTCGTCGAAAAGCAATTTGCCGACGGCACACGTCAACAGTTTATTTATGGCACGGGTGATATGCCTAACGCCTTGGGACAGCTGGTCAAAGTGATCGACATGTCTGGCACCATGGAACTGTTTTACGACACTCGCGGACGCGTCATTGAACGTCGACGTACTGTCGATAATAAAACCTATGTCACCGGGCTTGTGTATGACTCGATGAATCGTATTCGCCAAATTATCTATCCCGATGGGTTTGTAGCGCATTATCGCTACGATGCTGGCAACAATTTGGCCGAAATCACCGACGATGACAATCAGCCCATTGCCGCTGGGTTTAAGTACAACGCTTCGCAACGCATTACAGAGTTTGACTTTGGTAACGGCGTCAACACCAACTATCACTACGATGTGATGGCGCGCATGTTAGCTTCGCAAACCCAGACTCAAGCTGGCATTACACTGCAAGAGCTGACCTATCAATATGATGCGGCCAATAATGTGCTGTCGATGAACAATCTGGCCTCGGGCAACAATCAATCATTTGAATACGATGAAGCCAATCGCTTAATTAAAGCCAATGGTAACTACGGCGAAGAAACCTATGCCTATGATGCCGTCGGTAACCTTGTGAAAAAAGGCGATCTCTACTTTAGTCATGACCCCCTCTCCCCACAACGTGCAGTGTGCGCCGCGCAACTTGGCACCACAACCACAGGCAAGGCGGCGAAAGGGAAGAAAGCCAATAAACACAGTTTTGACCCATGTGTTGAGGCCATTGCGGGCATCGATCTGGCGAGCATCACCCGTGCATTTGCCATTGAGTATGATGGCAGAGGCAATGTCATTGCTAAGGGTGAAAAAGGCTATGGTTACGACAATGAGAATCGACTGGTTCGCTCCACTGACAAAAAAGGACGAACCATTGAGATCAATCGCTATGATGCTAGCGGCGCCCTAATTGTTAAACAAGATAGGAACGAGAAAACCATTTACATTGACGGACTCTATGAAGAGGGAAAAACTCACGTTTCAAGGCACATACACGCAGGCACATTACTGGTTGCCACCGTGATTACCCCTAAAACGCATGTTGAGCTCATTAGCGCAGCCCACGCTCCTGACTATAGCGAGCTGTACATGGCGGGCATTCCCAGTATAGCTAGTTTGCTATTGTTGCTGTGGGGCTATTTCAAAATGAGTGCAACCACTCGTCAACAGCTCTGGGCATGTGTTAATACCTGTCGGGATAATCCGCAAAAAATTGCCTTAATCTTGGTGATCGCTATCTCAACATCGCCAAGTATTGCCAGAGGCGATACAAGCACAGATTTAGACAGTGAACAGCGATTTTATTACCATGCAAATCATCTTGGTAGCGTAAACATCGTCACAGACGAAGACGCTGAAATATCGGCGCAACGAGATTATCGCCCCTATGGTGATCCTATCGATTGGCAAGGTGCAAACGCTGGCCCACGTGAAGTGTTACAAACCTTCCAAGGGCAACAGTTCAATGACGATACCGGCTTATACAATTTCAAAGCTCGTTATTATGACTCTGAGCTGGGCCGCTTCATGAGTGCCGACACAGTGGTAGCCGACCTTAATGACCCACGCACCTTTAACCGCTACGCCTTCTCTGGAGGCAACCCGATACAGTTCGTCGACCCAACGGGTAGGAGTTTCTGGTCGTCGGTGGGCGATTTCTTTACCGATACATTACCTGGTGCCTTTGAGGATGCAGGAAACTGGATTGCCGATCATGCCGCAGAAATCCTCACCGTCATCGCTATCATTGCTGTAGTGGTGTTAATCGTGGTGGTGGTGGTGGCAACAGGAGGATTAGCGGCTATCGCTGCAGGTGGCGGTTTAGGGGCGATTGCAGCCTTTGGCGGGCTTGGGGCTGCGGCCGGATTTGCCACCTTTGGCGGCATTGCATTGTCTCAGGGTAAAACCGTCGATACTGGCGCATTTTGGCAGGCGGCCGGCACGGGACTGGTGCTAGGGGCGCTGGTAGGCGCCGCAATTCCAGTAGCTTTTGCACCGTCACTCTTCTTTGCAGGCGGCATAACGTCCTTTGCCGGTACCGTTGCCGCAGGAGCTCTAGTTGGTGCAGCGGCTGGAGGGCTTGAACAGGCCATTGCATGTGCCACTGGCTGTGGCGGCGTTGAAAACCTCTTTCTCCCCGTTGCACAAGGCGTGATCATTGGAGGTATCACGGGGGCCATTGGCGGTGCTGTCGCGGGTAAATTCTTCCCTCGTAACTCTGGCATGCTCAAAAAAGTGGGACGCTTCCTCGCTGAACCTGGCAAGTTTGGTTTCACGCTTAAGGCCGCCTACTCGAGTTACTCATCGGCAGGAGGACCAGGCTTAAGTGGCAGACGCACAGCATTTGGCGATATTGCGAGATTATTGAAAGTGGGCGTGGGACTAGGTAATGAGAACATTCATGATCTGCAGCGCGGCGATCAATCATCCTACTTTTACGGTGCGTTAGACAATGCGGGGACAGGGCTCACAACGAGGCCACTTTCACCCTAACGACTAAATATCTCTATCGGCGGTCAATCGTCATTGACCGCCCTTTTTATTGCAGCTCAGGCCATGATAGTGTTAACCAGGTTTAGATCACCGACCATGAATGCTCAACGAGGGGGAGTTGATCCAATTGGAGCCTCATCTCAAACTGCTCGCCAGGATTAATCACTCCAACGCCTTTTGGGGTACCAGTCATTACAATATCTCCATCGTTGAGTGTCATAAACTCGCTGATTTCTTTATAAATGGCATCGGGTTTATGGATCATCAACCCAATATCCCCCTGTTGACGCAACGCCCCATCCACATGCAGGGTAAAGGAGAGTTTATCGCTATCTTGGGCAATAGTGACAAACTCACTAAACAGCGCAGAACCATCAAACGCCTTGGCGCGCTCCCACGGCAGGCCTTTTGCTTTTAGCTCACTTTGTAATTGCCGTTTAGTAAGATCTAACCCTAAGCCGACAGCCTTAAAAGCGCCATCTGCCACCATGAAACAGAGTTCGGCCTCGTAGTGCAGTGGTTCTTGGTGCTGACTCATGAGTACCGAGGAAATTGCCGAATTAGGTTTAACAAACAGCACCATCTGCTCGGGAACGTCGTTATTGAGTTCCTTAATATGCTCAACATAATTACGTCCCACACAGACGATTTTACTCGGAGTGATGGGCATGCCATCACACAATACTTGATTCACTCTAGACTCCATACGCCTTAAAATAGGCGCTATACCTTACAAATAATTGTCATTTAACTATTTAACTAAACTCGAGATCAGTGCGCGCAATGCGGCCGGCTTTACCATCTTCGCCATGTAATGGTAGCCTCGCTGCTGCACATCATCGACAATCTCTTTACGAGTATTGGCTGTGATCAAAATACCAGGCAGGTGCTCTCCATAAAGTGCACGGATACCGTCCATTGCATCCACACCATTTTGGTCATTATCCAAATGATAGTCGGCCAACACGATATCTGGAGCAACCCCTTTTAACCCCAATTTTATGCGCGCATCTGCCAAATCAGTGGCGCAGATAACCTCACATTGCCAACGACTCAGTAGGCTTTCTAAACCAGCAAGAATCGCCTCTTCGTTATCAATACATAAGACTTTTACGCCCGCGAGCGGCTGCATCACCATGTTTGACTTCTTGGGCGCGGCAAGGTTGGTCTTCTCGCCAAGAGGCACTATGATTGAGAACAAAGAACCTTGGCCCAATTTAGATACCACACGAATATCATGTTGCAATACTCTGGCAATACGGTCAGCTATCGCCAAACCTAACCCTAGGCCGCTGACACTTTTACTCTGTGGGTTGTCTAAGCGCTTAAACTCCTTAAAGATTTCGCTCACCTCTCTGTCATCAATGCCACAACCAGTATCAATAACTTGAATCTCCAACGCCCCCGGACGATGACGACAGCCAAGTAACACTCGATTACCTTTGGCATAACGGTAAGCGTTGGTCAGAAAGTTTTGCAATACGCGGCGCAATAAGGAGAGATCTGAGCTAATAGTGACATTGCTTGGCACCATAGAAAATTTGATCGCGTAGTCTTTCGCCATGGCATCAAACTCTACGGCTAGTCCATCGAGCAGATCCGCTACCGAGAAGTCCCTTTGATTAACATCGACCATGCCGGAGTCAAGTTTTGAGATATCCAAAAGGTCGGTTAACAGTTCACCGGCGATTTTTAATGAGCTATTGACGTGAGACAGAGTGGTTCGCCCTTCCTGATCCAAATTTGGATATTGCGCTAGGGACGCAGTAAATAATCTTGCCGCATTCAATGGCTGCATTAAATCATGGCCGACGGCGGCTAAAAATCGGCTCTTAGACGCGTTGGCATTTTCCTCTTGCGCCTTGGCTTCAAGCAGTTGGCTATTGAGCAGTGCCAGCTCATAGGTGCGCTCTTTAACGCGCGCCTCAAGGTTCTCATTCACCTCTTGCAGCGCCTTGGCTTGGGCCCGATATTGGGTAATGTCGGTAAAGGTCATGACAAAACCACCACTTGGCATTGGATTACCTTGGATTTTGATCACTTTACCATCTTGGCGTTCCCGCTCAGACACATGGGCACTGCCGTTACGCATATGCTCAACCCGCTTAGCGACCTGCTCCTCTATTTCTCCAACGCCGCAATAACCTCGCTTCGCATTAAATCGCACTACATCGGCAATTGGCATTCCGGCCTGAAGAAAATCCTCTGGGTAATCATATAGTTCAGCGTATTTATAGTTCCAAGCCACCAAGTTTAGCTCTTTATCAACCACACTCATCCCTTCGTATGCGTGCTCTATAGCGCCTCGCAACATATCTTGGCTGAGAATGATTTTCGATGAAGCTTCATCGACTAAGTTAAATACCTCATCAAGAGCCAGATCTCGCCCTTGTAACACTGAGTCCATCACCAAAGATGCACTAGAGCCCCCGAGAACCCCAGCAAGCATATGTTCGGTGTGGGCAATTAACTCGGGTGGCGCCACTTTATGCCAACTATCACTTCTCACTGCTTCTTCAGAGAAACGGGAAAAACTTTCGTAAGCTCGAGTGGGACTGACAAATCGGCTGGCCAAGATCAAGAGATCTTGCTGCGAAATAGGCGAGCTTTTGCGGTTGGCGTTGTTTTTAAGCTGACCGGGCGTCACAAATGCACTGGCTTGAATACGTTCGGATACCCCTGCCCTAAACCAGAGTGAACCAAGAATATAGCAAGCCAGGTTAGCCAATAACGCTGTTAAAATATCCCGTACATTGGGGTTAATCGAATCAAGCAGCGGCAACTCGCTACCAAATAGGCCATGAGTATCGCTTATCCCTTGCACTAAGATGTAACACCACAGCCCAAAGCCAACGATTAGACCTAAATACACGCCACCGCGGTTACCATGCTTCCAGTACATACCACCAATCAGGGCGGGGGCTAATTGCGCAAAGGCACCAAAAGAGAGCATCCCCAGCGCTGATAACGAGTCGCTGTCGATAAAACTGAGGTAACTAAAATAACCCAAGCCTAAAATCAGCACGATAGCGATTCGCCGTGCGTTTAGGAGAAACTGTGAAAATTGGCTAAAGTTTTTCTGGCGGATTTTACCGGAGCGCAGCATCAGAGGCACCAGCCACTCATTGCTCACCATCACACTAATCGTCACCACGGCCACAATAACCATACCTGTTGCAGCCGATAAGGTACCAAGTAGCGCGATCACCGCCACCACAGGCTGCTCTAATGCCAGAGGTAAATTGATGACATAGGTGTCAGCAGCGACGCTATCACCCAAAACAATTTTGCCAGCCAGCGCTAGCGGGGCAACAAACAATCCAAACAACAGCAGGTAGAGCGGAAACATCCATCTCGCCTTGAGTAAGGTGTTTTCATCGCTACACTCCACCATCATCACGTGAAATTGGCGCGGCATACATAAAAATGCCGCCATCCCAACCAATAATTGCGGCATCAGGTTCTCGAGCCTCAACTCGGGGTGGCTGATCAAATCACGTTCAGTGGCTTGCTGCCAGATATCGCCAAAACCATCAAACACCCCAAAACTGACCACTATCCCCACCAGTAGAAATGCGCCAAGCTTTACCAAGGATTCAAAGGCAATCGCCAACATCATTCCCGGGTTGTGTTCTGTAGCATCTAGTTTTCGTGTGCCAAATAAGATGGCAAATATGGCCAGCAGAGCGGTAACAATTAACGAGACACGCGCCCCGTCGTAAGGCGAATCGTCTGGCTGAAATAGGTTTAGACTGAACACCATGGCTTTAAGCTGCAACGCAATATAGGGCATGATGCCAAACAGCGCGATAAGGGTAACGATAGCGGCAATCGTTTGTGACTTACCATAACGTGCGGCAATAAAGTCTGCCACCGAGGTGATGTTTTGCGCCTTAGAGACGATGACCATTTTTCGCAACAGCCCAAAGCCGAAGGTAAAAATGAGTATCGGCCCAAGAAAGATAGGCAGAAACGACCATAAATCCTGGGCCGACTGACCGACAGTGCCCAAGAAGCTCCAAGATGAGCAATATACCGCCAAACTCAACCCATAAATCCATGTTTGAATTTTCTTGGTAATGCCGCCAAACCAACGCTCCGCCCCCCACGCTAGTAGAAACAGCAAGGAGACATAGAGAACGGCAATCACACCCACAATGATGGTCAGATTCATCGATTTTCCTGTTTTTTAATTATTCTGCGCTAAATGGGCTTGTAAATCTAGTGCTAATATATTCACAACAGTCTAAAAATAAAGGATATTTTTTTACTAGACCAAGGTCTAATAGAGCTCACTAGCCTAAGCATTCCATACTTTGACCACGCACAATTGAAATAAAGGATTCCAGATGAGTACGCAGTCTCTCTATAAAGTTCCAAGTGACATAGCAAACCAAGCACACATTAATGAAGAACAATACAAAAAAATGTATCAGGAGTCAGTGGTAAATCCTGAAGGTTTCTGGAGAGAGCATGGCCAACGCATCGATTGGATAAAGCCTTTCACTAAAGTGAAAAAAACCTCTTTTGATGATCATAATCTCTCTATTAATTGGTTTTATGACGGCACATTGAATGCCTCAGCTAACTGCCTTGATAGACACCTAGAAAAAAGTGCCGACAAAGTTGCTATCATTTGGGAAGGCGATGACGCAGTCGATCAACGTACCCTAACCTATGGCGAGCTTCACACTGAAGTGTGTAAGTTTGCTAATGCCCTGCGTAGCCAAGGCGTACGCCGTGGTGATGTGGTGACAGTTTACATGCCAATGGTGCCAGAAGCCGCAGTTGTCATGTTAGCTTGTGCCCGCATAGGTGCTATTCATTCTGTGGTATTTGGTGGTTTCTCACCAGATTCTATCGCATCGCGAGTTATCGATGGTAAATCAAAAGTGGTTATCACCGCCGATGAAGGTATACGTGGTGGACGCATCATTCCGCTCAAGGCCAACATCGATGAGGCATTATCGCATCCTGATGTTACCTGCGTAGAAAAGGTAATTGTGTATGAACGCACAGGCAACGATGTCAACTGGGTAGAAGGTCGTGATATTAAGTGGAACTCACTAATGGATACCGCTTCTGAGCACTGTATCCCAGAAGAGATGGGCGCGGAAGATCCCCTCTTCTTGCTTTACACCTCAGGGTCAACCGGTAACCCTAAAGGAGTGTTACACACCACGGGTGGTTACATGGTTTATGCGTCGATGACACATGAGTATGTCTTTGACTACAAAGAGGGTGAAGTCTACTGGTGTACCGCCGATGTCGGTTGGATCACGGGGCACTCTTATATGGTGTACGGTCCACTAGCAAACGGTGCAACGGTACTTATCCATGAAGGCGTACCTAATTATCCCACCCCTGCCCGTTTAGGTGAAATGGTCGACCGTCATAAGGTCAATATTCTCTATACAGCTCCCACGCTTATTCGTGCCTTGATGGCTGAAGGCAAAGAGCAATTTGATAACTTCGATGGCAGCTCTTTGCGCATAATGGGTTCGGTAGGTGAGCCCATTAACCCTGAAGCATGGCGTTGGTACCATGAGGTCATTGGTCACGAACAGTGCCCAATTGTCGATACTTGGTGGCAAACTGAGACGGGCGGCATTCTGATCAGTCCTCTGCCGGGCGCAACCGACACAAAACCTGGCTCTGCCACCCGCCCATTCTTTGGTGTACAGCCTGCATTGGTCGACAACATGGGGAACATCGTTGACGGCGCGACCGAAGGTAACTTAGTCATTCTCGATTCATGGCCAGGCCAGATGCGTACCGTGTTTGGCGATCATGACCGTTTTGCCTTAACTTACTTTAAAACCTTCCGTGGCATGTACTTTACCGGTGACGGTGCCCGCCGAGATGAAGACGGTTACTACTGGATCACGGGCCGTGTTGATGATGTGATTAACGTATCGGGTCACCGCTTAGGGACCGCAGAAGTTGAAAGCGCCTTGGTGGCTCACGAGCATGTTGCTGAAGCCGCCGTTGTGGGTTACCCCCATGACATTAAAGGTCAAGGCATCTACGCTTACGTCACGCTAACTAAGGGCACTGTAGAGAGTGAAGAGCTTCGTCAAGCACTACGCCAGTGGGTACGTAAAGAGATTGGCGCATTGGCAACACCAGATCTTATTCAATGGGCAGGTGGGTTACCTAAAACTCGTTCAGGAAAAATTATGCGCCGCTTCTTGCGTAAGATTGCAGCCAATGAGGTGACCAACTTAGGTGACTCATCAACCTTGGCTGATCCTGCGGTTATCGACACCTTGATTGAAAGCAGACTTAACCGCAGCGAATAATCACTGAGCGATGAAACAAAAATGATTCTATTAGCCCCTCCAATGAGGGGCTTTTTTATGCCACCACTGCTGGTCGTCGCCAAAGCACACTGTTATTCTGTAGCTCATATTAAGCTATTAAATCAATCCACGTGCAACTTCGAGACTATCAACAACAATCGGTTGATGCCGCTATCAACCACTTTAAAGTCAGCAATGATTCGGCGGTTCTCGTCCTACCGACTGGTGCAGGCAAGAGTATTGTCATTGCCGAGCTTGCTCGCATTGCGAAAGGTCGAGTGTTAGTGCTCACCCATGTCAAAGAGCTGGTGGCCCAAAATGCAGAGAAAGTCGGCCTACTGACTAATGAAGCGAGTATCTTTTCAGCTGGACTCAAGCAGAAATCAACCACCAATAAAACGGTGGTTGCAAGCATTCAATCGGCGGTAAAGAGTCCACAAGCGTTTAATGAACCCTACTCGCTTGTGATCATTGATGAATGCCACCGGGTCTCTGCAACCGATGATAGCCAATATCAACAACTCCTAAAGCACCTGATACAACAAAACCCACAGCTTAAACTATTGGGCCTTACCGCTACGCCCTACCGATTAGACTCTGGTTGGATTTATCGCCACCACTATCATGGCAAAATGGGAAATGCCGACAAACCCGCATTCGAACAGTGTATTTTCGAGCTACCAATGAGGCCGCTGATTAAACAAGGCTTTTTAACCACACCTAAACTGTTTGATGGTCTATCCGCGCAGTACGACTTCAGTGATCTTCAAGCCTCAAACAGTGGTGAGTATCGCGAACAGGAAGTTAACGCACTCCTTAATGTTGCAGGCCGGGCTACCCAAGCTATCACTAGACAGATTGTGGAACTGTCACAACATAAGCAAGGCACTATCATCTTTGCCGCGACCGTTAGGCATGCGCAAGAGATCATGGCACTACTAGACAGTGAGCAAGCGGGATTAATTACTGCCACAACCTCATCTGATGATAGAGACCTTATCATTGATCGCTTTAAACAACGTCAGCTTAAATACTTGGTTAATGTTGCTGTTCTGACCACAGGCTTTGATGCCCCCCATGTCGATCTCATTGCCATATTAAGGCCGACGGCATCGGTCAGCCTATTTCAACAGATGGTCGGTCGAGGGCTGCGAATTTGTGAAGGTAAACATGATTGTTTAATCATCGACTATGCCGCAAATGGCTACGATCTATTTTTTCCTGAAGTTGGCCAAGTGCGGCCAAATAGCAAAAGTGTGCCAGTACAAGTCCACTGCCCTGTGTGCCAATTTGCCAATGTGTTTTGGGGATTAGTCGATGATGACGGTGACCTCATTGAACACTTTGGCCGACGTTGCCAAGCAGTGCTTGAAACAAGTCATGGTAAGCAGCAATGCGACTTTCGCTTTCGCTCTAAATCTTGCCCAAATTGTGGAGAGGAAAATGATATTGCAGCCAAAATCTGCCAGCACTGTGACTGCGTACTGGTAGACCCAGACAAGCGCCTGAAAGAGGTATTACAGCAGAAACATCACCACCTATTTCGCTGCCAGGATATGCTGTTAGAAAAAGAGAAGGACAAATTAAAAGTCCGCTATATCGATAGTGAGGGAAATGATTTTAACTGTTACTTTAATTTTGAAACACCGGCTCAAATCCGCGCCTTCTATGGGATTTTTGTCCACACTCATACGCGTACCCCAGGCTATAAGCAACCACATTTTAAGGCCATTGAGGATGTTATTTCTGCTGAATCCAGCTTCAGAAAACCCGATCTACTTCTATTAAAAAAAGGCAAGAAAGGCTGGGAGTTAGTCGAACGATTCTTTGATTATCAAGGTCGGTATCACAGCGAGAATAAGTTTGTCTGATTCTGAATATGCAATCAGCTCAAGCCTATGGTATAAAGAGCCGAACTACTTTTTCAGGAGCTTATATGTTTGTTGTAATCTTTGGCCGTCCAGGCTGTCCGTACTGCGTTAGAGCTGTCCAGTTATCAGAGCAACTTGTTGAAGCTCGTGATGATTTTAAATTTAAATATGTCGATATTCACGCAGAAGGGATCAGTAAGGCCGATCTTGAAAAAACGGTTGGTAAGCCAGTTGAAACTGTGCCGCAAATTTTTGTAGACCAAGTTCATGTCGGCGGTTGTACTGAGTTCGAACAATATGTACGTGACAATAACCTGCTTTAATCAAAGTTAGGTATAAAAAAGGAGGCTTACGCCTCCTTTTTTATTATTTCTAAAGTACGTACTTCACTGAGAACATCACTCGATTTAACTCACCTTTATCACCATTTTGCTTAGTGTTCTCGGCATACATATATTCAACACCAACCGTCATAGGTTTAACGGGTGAATACAGTAAATTGATGTATCCAGAGTAAGACTCCTCGTTAACCGATCCACCCGTTAAGGCGACATCATTATCAGCCTTAAACCCTGACAGGGTGAAGCTAGAGCGCCACTTATCATTCCACCAGTGACGATAGGAGGCAAAGCCTCCATAAGAACTAATAGTCTTGATATCGCCGTTAGCATCTAATACACCGGCATTGGCATAGTTAAGCGCCATATAACGGCCCATACCATCACCAGCAGTCGCTGACAGCTTAATATCATCATTTCCCACAGGGATCACACCCGTAAAGCTCACACCATAGCCCATGGTTTGCGAGTCATAACTTGCATTTTCAATATTCAGTTGGCGCGCTAAACCTGCAACCGTAAATTTAGCGCCTCCCTCAGTCTTAAAGTTATAGCGGGCGACAAAATCTGGCACCATGCCACTACCGCTCGTCATTCGCGAGCCACCACCGTTTGGTGTTAATGTGGTTTCTGGGTTTTCTATGGCAAACTGAAAGCCGCCATTGGTATAACGAACCTGGGTTTGACGCACAAACGGCGTACCTTCGGCTGCACCAACAAAATCTAAGTTTTCTGGCAATGCACCTGGGTTTTGGAATGTCGACCACGTTTGTCCCACAGTCCAATTATCGAAACTCACAAATGCATGACGAATACGTGGAGAGTAACTATTAGAGACACGCTCATTACCATCTGCGTGGGTCATAAAATCAAGTTCAATAAAACCACTGAGTTTATGGCCACCAACATCGGTACTGGTCTTAAAGTTAAACCGTGATTCTCGGGCCTGAAAGTCAACCACTTGCTCACCGTTACCTGGCGTACCATAAATTGTTCCTGGCACGTAAAATTGGCGCGATAGGTTACCTGAGTCAGGGGCACCATTGCTGTAATCACTAAACATCACATCCGCTTTTACATAACCACCAAACTTAAACTCAGTATCACCAGCGACAGCTGTTGAGCTCAAAGCCAACAAGGTTGCAGCGCTTATCAGTGATAGTTTTGCTTGTTTCATCTGTTTTCTCCCTAATCATTATTATCATAATGAATATGACGGAGTTAACAAAAAAGAAACATTAGCAAAACGTCTATCAGACAAACGTCTAACAGCGAGCGCTAATTCAGTGTGTTGTGGTAGTGAATTAGTCGAAGACTCGACCAATATGGTGCAAAGAGTAATGCCAACGGCTGCTTGGCATTAACCACACAGACTGATGCTAACCAGAAAAATTAAACAGGGACTTTTTATCGAAAACGAGACAAATAGAAAGT